>NZ_JANIAA010000039.1 GCF_024505145.1 Streptomyces rugosispiralis
CGGGCGACCGCCACCGGAAAGCCGCAGCGCCGGGCGATGAGCCGGCCGCTGGCCGCCCGCCGCCTGGCGCCCGCACGGTATGACCGGCTGCTGCGCCACGCCGCGGCCACCGCACGCCATCTGCTGGACTCCGGGACGGACGATCCGGCCCTGCGGTCCCTCGCCGAACACAGCGCCGCCCGGCACGCCGGGACCGGGGAGGAGACCGTCCTGGCCGCCTACGATTTCCTGCGCGAGCACTGGCACGCCCCCGATGACGCGGAACTCGCCCGTGCCAAGGCGCGGTGGCGCGCGAGGCTGCTCGCCGCGTGGCCGTTCTCGGTGCACGGGGAACTGGCCGCGGAGCTGGCCGCCCGGCACGGTGTCGAGGAGGGGCCGGTGCCGTGGGGCGTCGAGACCCGCCTCGACGGCGGCGCACTGCTCCTCCTGCCGCACGGGCCCGCGCCGGGTGGCCCTGCCAGGCCGCTGGGCCCGCTGCTGTCCTTCCTCGGTGTCGGTGGCGGCGGGGGAACCGACCGCTGGGAGTGGCTGTCCCGGCAGCGGGAGGACGGAACATCCCTGACCGGCTGCTCGGTGCTCCGCGCCGGGCGGCACGACGCGGGCGGCGTCCTCTGGGCGCGCCGCCTCGGTTCCGGTCCGAACGAGCACACGGGAGCGACAGGATGACCCAGACCACCCAGACCACCCAGACCACCCAGACCGCCCAGACCGCCCAGACCGCCGGCCGGATGAAGCGGTCGCCCGACCACGAGGACGAGATCCTCGACGTCCGAGGTCACCGGGACCCCGACCGCAACCGGCTCACCCCGGTGGTGCAACTGCCCCCGGAGACGGCCCTGGCCGTCGTCGACGCGCTGTCCGGGCTGGTCCGGGCGGCCCACCGGGACGAGGGGGAGCGACCCGCGCCGGCGGGCGAGCTGAAGCGGGCGCAGGTCTTCGAGGAGGGCGATGTCTTCATGGTGGAGCCGCCCTTCCCGGGCTTCTTCGCCGACCGCTACCTCATGGACTTCTACGACACCGCCGCACGCGAGATCTGTTCGCGCATGCACCTGCACACCGGGCTGCGGTTCGTGCGGATGATGACCGGTCCGGACACCACGATCCGCGTGTCCAGCCTGTCGCCGATCACCGTCCGCCCACCGACGGGAGGCTTCGCAGCGCTGTCATGTTTCGCCGACGACTTGCCCGGCACCCCCGACGGGGTGCGCCGCGAGCGGCACAATGTGATCGTGCCGCCCAACTCCTGGGTGGACATGCAGATACCACGCGGAGTCTCACACCAGTTCAACGCGGCCGGCCCGAACGCGGTCATCGACTCGGTGCACCCGGAGGAGTCCATCGAGACCCTCCGGGAAGGGATGTCGGGCTACCGGATGATGGCGCAGACCATCTTCCTCGCCAAGGACAGGAGCCCCGCCGCCACCTGCGCCGACACCGGCGCGCCGGGGACGACCTCGCCACGCTGAGCCATACGGGCCGAGCCCCACGGCCGCCGGACCGGCTTCTCCGCCCCGACCCTCCCGCCCCTCCCGACCCCCTACCCCCCTACCCTCCCCGACCCCGCAGAGATCGGCAGGAAGACGTGAACCCTTTCGACGACCCGGACGGCACCTTCCTCGTCGTGGTCAACGACCAGAACCAGCACGCCCTGTGGCCCACCTTCGCCCCGGTGCCCGACGGATGGCATGAGGCGCACCCGGCCGCACCCCGGGACGTGTGCCTGGACCACATCGAGCACACCTGGACCGACCTCGCACCCGGCCATCCGACCCGCCCCACGGATCCGGCCACCGGCTGAGCCGAGGCCACCGGCCGGCCGATGGTCCGGTCAGGGCTGGGGGCGAGTCGCGTCGCCCGCTCGGCGGCGGAACGGCCCGGGTCGTCGACCCGGGCCGTCTTGTCGCTCAGGTCCCTGGGGGTCCCGTGCGGTTTCTTGAGGTCCCCTCAGAACCCTTCGGGCATGGATCCGTCCTGGTCGATAACGTTGTCGCCGGGGCCGCCGTCGATGTCGTCCTGGCCGGGGCCGCCGAAGAGGTAGTCGTTGCCCGGTCCGCCCTTGATGATGTCGTCGCCCTCTCCACCGTCGATCGAGTCATCGTTGCCGGCGCCGTCGAGGTAGTCGTTACCGGGGCCGCCGTAGATCTCGTTGGCCACGTCATTGCCGATGACGGTGTCGTCGCCGTCCCCGGCCCACACCGCGAACGAGTCGGTGATGGTGTCGTTGCCGCCGTTGCCGTTGGCGTTGGTCGCGTGGCTGATGGTGTCGTCGCCGTCGCCGCCCACCGCGACGGAGGCGCCGATGATGGTGTCGTCCCCGGTCCCGCCGTCGACGTTCACATCGCCGCCGGAGATCCTGGCGCTGTCATTGCCGTCGCCGAGTTCGACGTTGCCCTGGTCGCCGCCGTGGTCCGGGTCGGGGACGGGGACGGTGCAGGTCACATACGTCAGGTCGGTGGCGGTGGGGTGGGTGCAGCCGGTGCCGGCGGTGATCTCGACAACGTCGTCGATGCCGAAGGTCAGCGTGGTGTCGGTCTCGCTGACCCGCTTGATGGTGAGCTTGTTGGTCTGGCCGTCGGCCGCCGTGTAGGCCATCACTCCGTCGGTGACGGTCACGGTGGCCGGCGACGCGGCCGACGACACCGGTGACGACGACGCGGGCGAGGTGGCGGCCTGGGCGTTCCAGGCGAAGAGTCCGGTGCTGGCCGCGACGGCCAGTAAGGCGGCGACGCCGACCGGGCGGACGCGGCGGGAACGCGGGCCAAGGGTGGACACGAAAAGCCTCCGTGGGAAGTGGATCTGATTTCCGATCACCCGTTTCGACGTGGAAAATCCGCGCGGGGTTGTGCCACTCCCATGCCCTGTTCACCGATCTTCTCGAATTCCCATTTCGCGTTCAGCTCTACGACACCGGGAATTCTCTCCGCGTTGCCGGAAGGTGCCTTCTGTGGGCGTCGGGAACTCCGGTGAGTCCCGGAACCGGGCGGCGGAGGCCGTACGGGGCATCGCACAAGGCACCCGCTCCCTTCCTGACAACCGGTTCGTGGCCGCTCGTGCCGGCGGGCCGACGCGGTTCCATCTCCGCCACGTGGCTCAGCAATCCGCACTCCGCCCGTGCCGTCGGGTATGGCGGTATGGGCGGGAGCACACCCTCTCGCCGCCGTAGGCCGGACACGGAGCGGGAGAGCGCGGATGGCGATCGTGGCTCTCACGCCGGTCCGCTGAGGGGGAGCACCGGCCCTCGCTCGCCCTCGGCGGACCGGTCATCCTCGGGGCACACCTGTGCGCAGGTCCATCCGACGCCCCACGTACGCCTGGCAGCCGCGGTACGGAGGGGACCACCGGGCGGTCTCGGACTGCCGTGCCGTGATGAAGCGGCTGTGGAATCCGGCAAACGGCCGTGGGTTCGAGTTCTCCGAACGGGGCTCGTCGCCGAACCGAAGGGTGGTGCGGCCGTAACCGTACTCGGGCGAGCGTGGATTTGCCTGGGGTGCACAGAATTTGCCTGGGGTGGACAGAACGGGAGCACTGAATCTCGGCCCGGCGAGGGGCGCTCTTCGAGCTCCCGGTAGCGTCACGGGAACATTCGCACCGAAGGAGAAGGCAGCCACTCGTGAACCTGGGCATCGTCGGGCAGGCCGCCGGGCTGTTCGCCGTCACCAACATCGACGACATCCTGATCCTGTCCCTGTTCTTCGCCCAGGGCGCCGGACATCACGGCTCCGCCCGCCGGATCGTCATCGGCCAATACCTCGGCTTCGCCGCCATCCTCGCCGTGGCGGTCGCCGCCGCGTTCGGCGCCACCTTCCTGCCCGAGTCGGCCATCCCCTACCTAGGCCTCCTGCCCCTCGCCCTCGGTCTGAAGGCGGCCTGGCAGGCGTGGAAGCACCGCGACGACGAGGACGGCGAGCAGGAGACGACGGAGGGCGGGCCGAAGGTGCTGGAGGTCGCCGCCGTCACCTTCGCCAACGGCGGCGACAACATCGGCGTCTACGTCCCCGTCTTCGCCACCGCCGGAGTCGGCGGCATGAGCGTGTACGTGATCGTCTTCCTCATGCTGGTGGCCGTGTGGTGCTTCGCGGGCCGCTTCTTCGCCACCCGCCCCGTCATCGCCAAGGCCCTCAGCCGCTGGGGACACATCCTGCTGCCGCTGGTCCTGATCGCCATCGGCCTGCTCATCCTCATCGAAGGCGGCGCCTTCGGCCGGTAAGCCTCGGGCGGGGCCGGTAAGCCTCGGGCGGGCTTCGCGGACCTCATCATGCGCCGGATCCACCGAGGTGACCGGGCCTTCAGCCGCGGTGCGGTGGTGCTGTCCGCGAGCATCGGCCCGAACCAGGTGTTCGGCTCGGCGGCCATCGGTTCGGGGAAGTCGGCGGTGACCTCACAGCACCAGGGCACCACCGCACCGTGGCCTGTGCGGCGGTACGGCACCCTGCCGTCGCTCGAATGAGCGTTTGGTGGGCGATTCACAAGCGATCGACGCGCGATTTCGCGGTAGGGTGTGGTGCGGAGGTGAGTTCTTGTCCAGCGAGGAAGAGCTGTTCAGTGCCGTTGACGCGCTGCTGGAGCAGGCCGTGCGGGATCCGCTGCCGGAGCCCGCGGAGCGCAAGCGTCTGCGCGAGGCGGCCGGCCTGACGCAGGACCAGGTCGCGGAGGCTCTGGGGACCCGGCGCGAGGCGGTGGGGAACTGGGAGGCCGGCCGTACCGAGCCGCGGCCGCCGAAGCGTGCCGCATACGCCCGGCTCCTCGAGGGCCTCGCTGCCCGCTTCCCCGCGCCCGGGCCCGGGCCGACCGGCGGCACCTCGACCGCGAGTGCCGGCCCAACCACCGTGCCCGCCGGAGAGTCGGCAGTGCCCGAGGCGCTCACCGGCCCCGCGTCGCGGCCCCCGGCCAAGACGCCTTCGGAGACCACCGCACCGCCCACCGTCACCGCACCGCCCACCGTCACCGCACCGCCCACCGTCACCGCTCCGGCCGCCGCGGTACGCCCGGCGGCCGCCTCCAGGCCGACGTCGACGTCCCGGCGCCCGGGGGCGAAGACCGCGGCCCCGGGGAAGAGCACCGCGGCGGCTGCCGATCCGCGGTTCGCCCACGGCCCACTCGCCGTCATCGACGCCGATGCCGACCGTAAGGTCGTGGCGTACTGCGTCGACGGTCTGGTCCTGGACGTGCCCGCCAAGTCCCTCCCGTCATTGGTGGAATGGGCGTTGACGGAGGCGCGGCTCGGCGCGCCGCGTCTGCACCGCTCGGGGAAGGACGCGGACCCGCTGCTCGTGTTCACCGAGGCGGCGCTGGAGCGGTACGGAGTGCCGATGACGCTGTCGGAGGCCGAACGGCTCGCCGGGCGACTGCCGGAGGACCACAAGGTCATCAAGCAGCTGGCGCGGGCCGACTGGAAGCTGACCAAGCGCGGCTTCGGCCCGTGGGCGCGGATCTACCGCCCGGCGCGGGGTTCGGAACGCGCCTGCGTCCAGCTGTGCATCCCGTCCTGGCACGCGCTGGACTCCCGTCACTGGGGCACCGCAGCCCAGCTGCCACCGGCGGAACTGGCCCGGCTCCTGGGCACGTACGCGTCCCGGGTGATCACGCCGCTCGGCTCCACCGCCGTCACCGGTCTGGAGCTGATGACCGCACTGCATCCGCCGACCCGTGCCTCCAAGCCCGATGCCGACGGCAAGCGGCACTCCGAGCACAACCCCGGCTCGCTGGGCACGGAACAGGTCGCCTGCGCGCCGTGTGAGGCCCCGGACGGGCACCCGCTGCTGGCGGACCTGCCGCGCTTCCACGTCCGCGGCCCCGGCGAGAAGCTGTTCGAGGAGGCGTACGACTGGGCACGGCCGATGACGGACGCCGAATGCACCCTGCGGCACCTGGTCGGCATCGATGTGAACATGGCCTTCGCCGCCGGAGCGAACGGCCTCGTGGTCGGCCTCGGTGCGCCGGCGCACCGCAAGGCACCGGCGTTCGACCCCAGGCTGCCCGGCTCATGGCTCGTCGACCTGTCCCACGTCGACCTGTCCCGCGTGAAGGTCGGCAAGGACAAGTGGGCGGACCTGGACGCCGGTCTGCTGCCCAGCCCGTTCACGCCCAAGGGCGAGCGCCCCGACGGCCCGGCCTGGTACGCCACGCCCACCGTCGCCTACGCGGTGGAGCTCGGCTACGAGGTGCACCCGATCGAGGCGTGGGTGCGCTACGACAACGGCCGCTACCTGGACGCCTGGTACGACCGGCTGCGTGCCGCCTACCTCGCGACGATGGCCGACCTCGGCGTCGACGCGGACCTGACACCGGCGGACTTCCTTGCGGCCATGGACGGCTACAAGGAACGTGACCCCGAGCTGGCGATCGTCGTCTCGGCGATCAAGGCGACGGTCAAGGGCGGCCTGGGCAAGCTGCGCGAACGTCCCCGGGGCGAGGGGTGGCGGCCGGGCGAGCCGTGGCGGGCCCTGTCCCGCCCGACCTGGCGGCCGGACATCCGCGCGGCGGTCATCTCCCGCACGCGCGTCAACCTCCACCGCAAGATCGTCAAGCACGCGGCGTTCACCGGGCAGTACCCGGTCGCGATCCTGTCCGACTGCGTCGTGTACGCGGCCGACGGCACCAGCCCGCTGGACTTCCTGCCCTACCGGGACGGCAGGCCGCTGCCCGGCGGCTTCAAGCTCGGCATCAACCCGGGCCTGGTCAAGCACGAGGGCACCCAGACCGTCCTGTGGGGCGAGGGCGTCCGCGAGCAGTTCAACGCCCCGGAGCTCAACCTCGCCCGGTACATCAAGGACGGCACCGTCACCGATGTCGACAACGGAGAGTAGGAGAAGGCGACGATGAGCCTGTTCGGGGACGGCCTGGACGCCGCGGTACAGAAGTCCTTCACCCGCCCGGCGCCCAAGAGCGCACCCGCGCAGATGCGCTACCTGGTCAAGCAGCTCAAGGGCACCAGGGCGGTCGCCCAACTGCTGCGGGTCTCCCAGCGCACCGTCGAACGGTATGTGAGGGGCCAGATCAAAAAGCCCCGCCCCGATCTCGCCGCGCGCCTGGAGCGCGAGGTGAAGGCCCGGTGGCAGCCGCAGATCCGGGCCAAGGCCCGGCAGAAGGCCGCGACGACCGCCGGCATCGTCATCGACACCCGCGCCCGGCTCGGCTACACCGCGCCGATCGGGACGACGGACCAGGACCGCCTCCGGCACCTGACCGTCGCCCTGCCACCCCAGTACGCCGCCCGTCTCTTCGAGGCCCAGGAGGCCGGCGCGGGCGACCAGCGGCTCAAGGAGATCGCCGCCGAAGCGCTCAAGGAGATCTACTTCCAGGACAACGGCCGCCGCGCCGGCCAGCTGGAGGAGGTCCGCTTCACGGACATCGAGCACCTGGAGTTCGACCTGTAGCAGCCGCACTCCTTCCCCGGGTTGCGTTCCCCTTGTGACTGAGCGTGCCAGTTGGCCGATGAGCGTTGCAGTTGGCGAGCTGAGTGCCGAGGAGGGTGGGCGGCGGTGCGGGGCCGCCATGACCGTGGCCGTGCGGCATCAGGGCAGGAGCCGCGCGAGCTCGGCCATTTCCGCATCAGGGTCCGCCCCGGGCTGGATCACGAGCTCGTTGACCCCTGACTTCTCCAGCGCGTTGATCTGCTGTCCGATCTCGTCCCTGGTACCGATCAGACCGAACTTGTCCACCAGCGATGGCACGACGAGATCGCGGTCCTCGGCGGACAGTCGGCCGAGATAATTGTGGTAGAGCGTGTGGTGGCGGTTGGGGTCGGTGGCGGTGGTACCGCGCAGGTGGAGCAGGAGGTCGACGGCCGCGGACTCCTCCTGAGACAGGGTCGCGCGGAAGGCCGGGTTCTCCACCGCGAGGATCAGTGCGCTCACCGCGATGTGCCCCATCGCGTCCTTGACGGCATCGCCGTACCGGTCCTCGCCGTCGGCGAGAACGTACAGGGAGGAGATGAGGTACGAACGCGTCTCCTCCCTGTTGCCCGCGGCCTGTGCCGCTGCCCGGCGGGCCTGGCCGAGCGCGGACCAGGCCGCGGGGTCGTGCAGCGCGAAGGAGATCATTCCTGTACCCAGGCGGCCGGCGATGGCGCCAACTTTCGGGCCGAATGCAGCCACGACGAACTCCACCGGGTCCTCGGTGTTGACGTAGCCGCCGACGTGCAGGAAGCGCACCCTGCTGGTCCGGGTTCCCTCGCGGTAGTCCGTCTCGCGGTCGGCGGTGAGATCCCGCAGGGCGGCCGTGAACGACTCCAGCTCCACCATCTTCGCAGGCCGCATGCCCAGCGTGCGGCGTGCGGTGTTGCCGGTGCCGACCCCGCAGATGACGCGGCCGGGAGCGAGGGCGTTGAGACTGCTGAGCGCCGCCGCCGCGGCGGGCGCGGAGCGCAGCGCCGGTGAGGTGACCCCGATACCGAGTTTGATCCGGCTGGTGGACTTGGCGCAGAGCGCGAGGCTGACGAATGGATCACCATGGACCATCGGTGTGTCGTATACCCAGAAACTACTGAAGCCGAGTTCCTCCGCGCGGGCGGCCAGGTGCTCCAGACCCGGGCGCGCAGTCATGACGATGCCGGCCCGCATGCTGATCCCTCTCGCCGTCGGGTTCTATGGCTGAACGACTCACGTTGCGGTCTACCCCGGTGGTGGCCGTGATCACGCCCCGTTGAGCGGTGGCTACCCGCCGGTCGGCCCTGGCCCATCGGTCCGCCGGTTCAAGCGCTCAGCTCCGCCAACCGCAACGCTCATCCGCCAACCCGAGCACTCAATCACATCCCCGATGTGACCGAGCGCTTCATTTGGCGAGCGAGCGCATGAGCTGGCGACCGGAGTGCCCGGGGCCGCGCGGTCCCGGTCGAGCAGGACGCCCGGTGGCGGCAGGGGGTGCGCCGTGCGCCGCTGCCAGGCGGCGAACACCACCAGTGGCGCGTGCTCACGTCCGGATGATGAGGTAGCCCGGTGACCGACCACGATGAGGCGGCGGTTGTCCGACCGTTGACACTGGCTTGGGTGAGCCGGCACCTGGAGGCCGGCGAACGGGTCGTCAAGGCTGAGGCGCTGCACGGTGGCATCACGGCCGAAGTGCGGAGGCTGACCATCGGCACGCCGGATGGAGGCATCCGTGACCTGGTACTGCGGACCTTCGTCAACGTGGAGCACGCCGAGGACTGGCTGAACCGGGAGGCCGTCGCCCTGACCCTGCTTGCGGGGACCGGCGTGCCGGCTCCTGAACTGGTCGCGGTTGATCCGACCGCCGGGCATTGCGAGCATCCGTCGCTCCTGATGACCCATTTGGGGGGCCGGACGGTCCTCGACGATGAGGGCTTGGAGGCGCGCGTCCCCGTGCTGGCCCGCCAACTCGTGGCGATCCACGCGTTGCGACCGGCCGAGCGGCCCCGGGGGTATACGGCGTTGACGACCGCCGACACCGTCGTCGTTCCGAAGGGCGCCGACGCGGAGGTATGGGCCGCGGCGATCGACGTGATCCGCCGGCCTGCGCCGCCCTATGAGGGGCGGTATCTGCACCGGGATTTCCACCCCGGCAACGTGCTGTTCGACGATGTGCTGTCTCCGGGGCCGGCTGGTGCCCGGATCACCGGCGTCGTCGACTGGGCACAGACCTCCTGGGGCCCGGCGGATCTCGATGTGGCGCACTGCTGCACCAATCTCGCCCTGCTGCACGGCCCGGCGTGGGGCCTGCGGTTCGCCGAGGCGTACGAGGAGGCCGGCGGGGTGCTGGCCGCGGTCGCGAGCGAGCGGCTGTACTGGCGGGTGCGGGACGGGCTGGCGCTCTCGGAGGAAGTGCGGTTGGTGGCGCAGTCATGGCGGGAGGCAGGGAGGACAGAGCTGACGACGCGAGCCGTGGAGGAGCGGCTGGACGGCTATGTCACCGCTGTGATGGACGCGCTGGGCTGAGCCAAGGCGGTCCGGGGTGCGGCCTCGGTCTCATCGTTCACCCGGCGGGTGCCTGCTCCGGCCGGCTCTCCGGCCTTCCGGAACGGGCACCCGGCGTTCACGGGAGGTGGATCCGCAGGTAGCGGACGCTGGTCATCCAGAGCAGGATGACCACTAGCAGCGCGGCGCGCAGCCGCAGCGTGACTTGCCAGGCGACGAGCACACGGCAAACGGTTGAGCATTATCCATGCCAGTGTTCGAGCGGACGGGTCTCAGGGTGGCCGCTTTCCGCCCTGAGACCGCATCATGCGGGACCGTCATGTCATCGGTCGCGGTTGTCACATCTGGGTCATTGAACCCAACCCAGCCAGCCGGGTTGTTAATGTCGAACAGCCGCTCGCGGCGGCGCGGCCCGGAGGGCACATCAGCCCCCAGCGTCATCTCCCGGTGCGGTACCTCTCGCGGCCCACGGCCGGCGACGGCGTCCGCGAGGGACGCAGCGACGCAGCCAGGTCTCCGTCGTATGTAGTGTGCGGAAATGACACGAAGCGAGCGGCTCGCGGACCCTGTACGCCGTGGACGAGCGCAAGACCGACGGCAGGGGGCCGGTGGAACCGCCCGCGAGCGTGCATGCCCTGTCCGTGTCCGAACGGGACGGCAGCCTGACATGGCTGAACTCGCGGGTCGCTCCCGGCCCCCGGCCGACATTCCTCTCGGTCGACGAGAGGCGAAACATCCTTCTGACCGCCATCCGCGGTGACTTCGAGCACGTCGAGCACGTCGTCCGCACGGACGACGGCAACTGGGCAGTGGAATACATCTACGACGACTCGACCGTGCTGCTCTACCGCCTGGAGCCGGACGGACGGATCGGTGAACTCCGTGACGTGCAGGTGATGCCCGGCCACGGGAAAGACCCGAACTTCTCGCCGCAGGCCGGCGGACACGGTCAGGCCAGCGCTCACGCGCACTGTGCCGTCATCGATCCCAGCGGGAACCACGTGCTGGTGGGAGACAAGGGCACCGACCGCGTCCACGTCTACGCGCTCGGTGACACGCTCGAACTCCTCCACACGCACACGTTCCCGCCGGAAACCGGCCCACGGCACATCGCCTTCGACCCTGCGAGCGGGCGCGCGTTCGTCACCTGCGAGTTCTCGTCCGACCTCGCCTCCTTCGCGTTCGATCCGGCCTCGGGCCGACTGCGTCTGCTGGATCAGGTGTCCACCGTCGCGGCCGGCCACGAGGCCCTGAACGAACCGGCCGAGGTGAGGGGCCGCCCCAACGGCAGGTTCGTCTAGGTCAACAACCGAGGGGAGGACTCGGTCGCCTGGTTCCACGTCGCCGATGACGGCGGGCTCACCCGGATGGGGCATGGGCCCGTCGCTGTCTCGCCGCACCCGGGTGTCGCGGCCCGCAGTTTCGCCTTCGACCCGTCCGGATCGTTCATGCTCGTCGCCGACCGGCCAGCCGACCTCGTGCGGTCGTACGCCGTCGACGGAGCCGACGGGGCACTCTCACCGCTGGCAGAAGCGCACGTTCCGCAGCCCGCGTTCGTCGAGTTCGCGGAGCTGCCCGGCTGATCCCGAAGCACGAGGTCACAGCCACAACGGACCCTCTCTCGTCAGCGACGTGCGCCAGTTTCCCGGACGGTATGTGCCGATGCTGGTTCCTCTCGAGTCAGGCAGAGCCGTTCACATGACGGACCAGCCACGTGAGCATGGTGTCGAGGTCGTCGGCGGCCGCGAGGACCTTGCCGACCACTTCAGGAGTGTGGAGCCACTCGTCGCAGCCGAGGGGAGAGGCGGCGATCAGTGAACGATGGCGCAGGAGGACCGTGCGGGAGTGGTCGGACGGATAACCCCGTGGGGGGCGCTTCATCACGTCCCCGGAGATGTCGTAGCCCTTCGCCCTCAAGTCATTGACGATGGCCGAGAGTTCGTGGCCGCTTCCCTCGGCGGCGACGGCCTCGCGGAACATGGTGACCTGGCCGGGGTCGGGATACCACCAAGCGCCCTGGATCCGCAGGCCGTCCAGGTCGAACCGCAGACCGATCTCGACCTTGCGGCCGAGCCGGATCACCGCGCCCTGATGCTGCCACCACCAGGAGTTCGTGCGGTAGTGCCAGACCGAGAAGTCCTCGTACCGGGGGTCGGCGTCCGCCACATCATTCAGCAGCGCGATCATCGGCTGCCGGACGAGACGTTCGCGATCCGCACGGTACCGCTCGCGCACCACGTGAGACGGCTCGCCCTGCAGATGCAGCAACACGTCCATGGCCCGCTCCGGCCAGCCGGTGAACCGTCCGCTCATGCGGGCACCACAACCCACGAAACCACCCACCAGACCTACGCATGCCAATCCCGCACAGGCCTCCATCGAGTCCATCGAGGCTGGGGGGCTTCCCGGACCCTGTGCGGCCGGCCTGCGACTCTCAGGAAGGAGATGCCGCGCCGCGCTCAGCCGTACCAGCGGCCGCACCCGGGGCGGCAGCCGAGTACAAGACGGACCTCCGCTGCTTGGTCCGGTGAGCTTCGCCCTTGGCCACGAGCGACTCGAGAGTGCCGCGCACGACCGTGCCCTTGATCTCGCGATCCGGGAGGGCCTGAGTAAGGGCCGCGGTGACCTCGGCTGCGGAGCGCGGTTCACCGTGCTGGACGAGGTCACCGTGGATGAGGGCGCGCAGGGTGGGCGCACCCGCTTCTCGCACCCGCTTGGTGCGATTCCCGCCCGACTCCGTCCCCTTCCGCTTGCCGCCGGCGGTGTCGGTCTTCTTCCTCGGCTTGCGCGACGGTGACCGCTCCGCGGACTTCGGCGCGGCGGACGCACCATTCTCAGACCCGCTGACGCCGGTGTTCTCCGGCACGTCACCGGCGGCTTCGTCGCCAAGGCTCTGCCGCATGCCGAGCAGTAGCGCCCGGTTGTTCTCCAGCACCAACAGCTGCTGCTGCAGTGCCGTGATCTCGGAGCTGAGACGTTCGTGTTCGGCTGTGTTGTGTTCGAGATCGGCGGTGATCTGTGACGCGTATTGGGACTTCAGATTGGTGTTGTCGGCAGAGGTATCCATCACAGGCTCCCTCGTCTGGGGCTTTTTCATGTTGGTGGTGGATAGTACCTCCGCGCGATGGCTACGTGACTACTGACTTCAGCCGGCAGGCGTGCAGGTGATGCGGGCGTCGTGGCAACTGTCCGCGAAATCGGTGAGCGCGGTCACTTCGTGCGGGGCTGCCGACAGGGCCCAGCGGGACTTCGCCACCTCCACTCCTCGATGTACCGGCAGCGGGCTCCCGGACCGGAGGGAAGCCACTCGGTCGGGTCCCGATCGGCCTTGGAACGGTTCTCCCGAGGACTCACCGCGACGAGGGACCTGGCGTCGCCGATGTCGTCCAACCCCACCGCGGACGTCACGGTCATCACCGTGATCTGACGCGGCGTCATGCCGATCGACTTGAGCATGCCCAGGGGCACGACGGCGTTCCCGGGCGTTCAGCAGAACCGTGTTGAAGACACCCGGAGCCGCCACGATGGTCAGCAGCACGGTGAACACCGCCGAGAATGGCGGCTTCGACACCTTCGACCTGGCCTTGGACCTGCTCATCGAACCCGACCTCACACGCCGGCGGTAGAAGGACGAAGACGAGTACGCGTGCGGCTCCGCCGCGCCGGGCGATCTTCGGTGCGATGCCGCGCTCGCGTGGGTGGCGACGGCAGACACCGTGGCCGTCGCCGCGGTCGGCATATGGCGTGCCGGGCCTGCGGCGGGGCCTGGACTTGCGGCGGGGCCGATCCCGCTCGCCCCGTGCCGGGGGCAGGCTGTCGATCAGGGCAGACCCGGGCGGTGCCCGCGGTGCCCGCGGTGCCCGCGGTGCCCGCGGTGCCCGCGGTGCCCGCGGTGTCAGTGAGTGATCGTAGCGTGTGCGCGTGACCCAACTCATGCAGGCCTACTTCTACTTACGCCCCTCGGCCGTGCGCGATTCCACGGCCGGGCGCGCTCTCGCGCTGGAGACCTCCGGCGGTGCCACCCCAGCCGGCGAGGCGGCCAACCCCCATTTCTTCAACGGGTTCCTGACCGCGCCGGCCGCTGCGGCGACGGCGCTGCTCGCGGTCGCCGACGTGGCGGCCGCCCGCTACTACCAGCCGAACCGCTGGCCGAGGGCCAGACCCTCGCTCGACCCGGTGGTGACGGCTGACGGCGACCGGCTGCGGTTTGAGTCCTTCTCCGGCTGCTGCGGTGTGTACGCCCGGCTCGATGTCCTCGCGTCCGGCCTCGACGGTGACGATGTCGGGCACGGCACCACGAACGTGGACATCAATCTGCCGCTGCGGCGGGCGCTTGCCGGGCTCGGCGGGCTCGACCCGCTGCATCTGGCCCTCGGGCCGGATGAGTTGACGGTTCGCACCTTCGACGGCGAGTTCGTGGAGAAGCAGGTTCCGCTGCCGGAGCGCTGGCTGCGCGGCTTCGCCGAGGCCCAGGTGCTCGCGGCGGGCTCCGCCCTTCGGGCCGAGGTGCCCGCCGCGGAGGCGGCCGCCATGCTGCGGGCGCTGCCCCCGCCCACCCGCCGCTCCGATGCCCGCACGACACGCTGGGTGGTGCCCGCGGGCCACACCCTGCGTCCCACGTCCAGGCCGGCGCCGGGTGCCGTGTGCCTGCCCGGGCCGGAGCGGCTGCTGACCCTGCGGACGGTACTGCGGCACGCGACGACCGTACGGGTGTACGCGCCGACCGCCCCGGCCGAAGCGGACGGGACCGCCGCCGTCGCGTGGGAGGTCGGACTGCCGGGCATGCGGCTCACGTTGATGATCTCCCAGAGCGCCTCGCGAGGTTTCTCCGGCGAGGGTGGAGTGCTCCACGACCTCGCCACCGGATCCGCGGCGGCCGACGCGGAACGGGTCGGTGAACTGCTGGCCTGGGAGCCCAGGATCGATGTCGCCGAGTTGTCCGGGCAGGCAGGTCTGCCCGCCGACCGGGTGCGGGCCGCGCTGACCATGCTGGGGACGTCCGGTCAGATCGGCTACGACCTCGCCGAGGAGGCGTACTTCCATCGCCACCTGCCGTACCACGTGGGCGCCGCGGAGACCCGCAATCCCCGGGTGCGCGGGGCGCGGGCGCTCGTCGCGGACGGGTCGGTGCGGCTCGACGGCACGCTGGCCCGGGTCGGGACGGGCGACGACGCCCATGTGGTCCGCACCGACGAGACGTCGGGACAGCTGAGCTGTACCTGCTTCTGGTGGGCGAAGTACCGGGGCGGACGCGGTCCCTGCAGGCACGTGCTCGCGGTGGGCATGGTGCGCGGCACGGCGGCGGCCGCCGAAGCGACGGCGAACACGGCACGATCGGAGACGGCACGATGAGGCTGGTCCAACTCGCGGAAGCCTGCGACGTCGAGGGAGTGCTCCGGGAACTCGGCGCCCTGACGCCGGACGAACGCGCGGCACAGGCCGACGCGCTGGAAGCCCGGCGCGTGACGCTGCGGGACGGCTGGTACACCCGCCCCGAAAAGGAGCGGGGTGCCCAGCTCGCCGCCGAACTCGGATGCCGGACCGACCCCGTGGCCGCGGCCGAGTGGATCCATCAAGAGGACAACCACGGAGTGCTCGGCCGCCGCCTGCCCCTCGGCGGCACGTGGATGCTCGACGTCGTGAACCTTCACCCTGTCGCCTGGCGGGCCGAACTGGCCGCACAGCTCGCCCAGCAGTGGGAGCCCTACTCCCAGGAAGAGGACACGGCCCAGCTCATCGAACATCTCGTCCATGACACGGGCTGCCCCCTCCCGACCACCGACGGGTTCATCCAGGGCTGGCTGAGCAGCCGCCACCCCGGCCGTCGGCACCCCGCACACCTCCGCGGTGGGGCCCAGCCCGGTGGCAGCCTCCTGGAGCGGCTGCGCGCGGACGACCTGTCGCCGAAGCTCCTCCCGCTGGTGCTGGAGCGACCGGGTATCGAATTCGACGTGCACATGTTCCACCACGTGTGGGACGCCAAGAGCCTGACGCACGCCATGGAGAACACCATGCTGGGCGTGTTCCTCGGCCTCTCGGCCGAGGGCATGGTCGACCGCGGCGCTCTGATCCGGCGTGTCTTCTCCGAACTGGCCGCCACCGCGGATCAGGTGTCGAGCGCCACGGATGTGCTGAAGGTACTTGACCTCACCCCGGCGGAACGCGCCTCCGTGTCCCGCGAACGCGCAACGATCGCCGGGCAGCTGCTCTCGCAGGTGCTCCAGGACGGCCCGCGCAGGCAGACCGCCCCGCCGCTCGCCTACCTGCGCGCTCTGGCCCTCACCCCAGCCGAGAACGCGCCCGCCATGCGGGACCACGTGGCACTGCTTGACCTGTCACTGCCGGTGGCCACCTACGCCCAGGAGGTCCTGACCGGTCTCGACGAGGCCGGGCTGCTGGAGCCCGAGGTGCTGACCGAGGTGTGCGAACGGGTCCTGCTCCGCCCGGAGAAGAAACTGGTCCGGGCCCAGCTCACCCGGCTCGACCGCGCGGCCCGGAAGGACCCCGCGCGTGCCGCCCGGACCGTGCTCGACGCGGCGACGGCCTTCGAGCACCGGGACGTCGACGTGCAGGAGCGCGCCCTCGACGTGATCGCCCGGCATCTCGGGGCCGCGGGCGACTCGGTACTGCCCGAGCTGCGTGCGGCAGCCGCACGGATCAGCCCTGGTCTCGCGGCCCGCGCCGCCGACCTGTTCGGCACCGGCCCGGACCATCTCACCGAGCCGTACGCGGACACGCTGCCCGCGGTGCCCGAGCCGCGCCCGGTGCCGGACCCCATCGAGACGGCCGTCGAGGTCGCCGAGGAGGTCGCCGCGGTCGTCGCGAACGACCGGGATGTGGTGATGTTCGAGCGCGCCCTGGACGGGCTGGTCCGCCACGCCCACCTCGACCGGGTCGCGCTGGCCCGGGCGCTGAAGCCGGTCATGCGTCAGGAGCCCGCCTGGTACACCGACTCCACTCAGTCGGACGTGTACGACGTGGCCGCCGCGCTCGTGGGCGAGGAGCCGAGGGAGCGCCACTTCGCCGCCCGTCTGCGGTCCCATGGCTTCACCCCGGCCGGGGACCTGCTGGCGGCGCGCCTGGCCGAGGCTATCGACATCATCGAAGCCGACGCGCAGCCGTTTCTGCTGGCCGTGCCGACCGATGCCACCGGTGCGCTGGAGGCCTCCGTACTCGTGGGGCGGATCTCGGTGCTCGACGGACTCGGTGTCACCCCCGCGCCGGTCGACCTCGCCCAGGCGCTGCTGCGCGTCACCACGACCGTGGACGAGAAGGTACTGGCCGCGGCAGGGGAGCTGAGATCCGAGGCCGGGCGGCGGCTGGCACAGTGGCTGCACGAGGGCGGCCTGCCGCACCGGGACTCCGAGCCGGAGAACTGGCCCGGCGACCACCCGGGTAAGAGCCTGACCGACTGGTTGAGATACGAACGCCCCCAGCCGATCACCGGTCCTCCGCTGCTCCCGGCCGCCGCGGCCCTGCTCGGGCCGTACCGCCCCTCCGGCTTCTCCGGGATGCTTCCCTTCTGGCTCGCCCAGTTGCCGCACCACCGCGAAGTCGTGCTGGCCCGCGGCAACTTCGGTTACCTCGTCTTCATACAGAACTGGGCCCCCACCCTGCCGTTCGCCGCGGAATCCGGAGGCCCTGCGGGATTCGCGCTGCACATGGCGCTGGTGTACAGCCTCACGTACGAACAGCCGGTCGAACGCGACGCGGGGGTGGACGCACTCCTCGTGCTCGCCGCGCGCGGACAGCTGAACAGCGACCTGCTCGGACGACAGCTGGCCGAGGTGCTGCGCGCCGAGTGGAACCTGGCGCACCGGGTGACTGCCTCCCTGCGGACGGCGGCCGAGACCGGCGCTTACGCCACCGTCTGGTCCGTGCTCGAAGCCGCCCTGCCCCACCTGCTGCGCGACCCTGTGGTCCGGGGCGCCGGACCGCTGCTCGCCCTCGGCGTCGACTGCGCCTCGCGCTGCGCGGCGAAGGGGGAGATCCCCGCGGTCACGGCCGTCGCGGCGGGCTCCGCGTCGAGCCAGGTGGTGAAGAACGCGAGACTGCTGCGCGACGTACTGGGCTGAGCGGTCCCGGCCCGCTTCGGGGTCCTACCGTCGTCGAGGGCTCCGCGTCCCGCGACGCACGGCACCGGACCACCCGCCCGAACACTGAACCCGGCACCCGATTGTCAGTACCTTTGCGGGTGCCGATCATTCATCCACACAGGTCGGGAACCTGATCACGGATCTTCGGTTCTCCTCGGGGGCGGACTTGGTCCACCTCGCCCTCCGCCTCGCCCCTCCGCCTCGCCCATTTCCGTGACGGACCTGGAGGTCGGCCAGGCAACCTGGGTGCCGGCCGGGATTCCGCACCGCTGTAGCGCCCTGGCCCACCAGGATCTCTTCGTCGACGCCGGATTCCCGGAGCACTTGGTGACCACGCAGCTCGTCGCGGACATTGAGCGTCGGTGATCGGCCCCTGCAATCCCACCGGCCGCAGCGGGGCAGGCCATCTGCTGATCTGCGTCGACATCCGCGCGATGGCCGACCCGGCCGAGTTCGAGCGGCGGATGGAGACCCTGGTCGAACAGACGAAGTCCACCCCGACCGCCCCCGGCACAGCCGAGATCTTCGACTGAGCGCTTCAGCCGACCGGTTGAGGTGCGCCCGCTGTGCTCGTCGTTCTGGGCGTGGGACGGGTTTCGGGCGCTTGCGCGGTTACGGGCGTTCGGGTTCCATGTCGATCACGTACTTCCCCTAGGCACGACGACTGCCAAGTGATGATCACGGCCGCGGCCGGAGAACTCCTGCACCGCGCACAGCAGGCAGGCACGGTACGACCCGGCGTGCACACCGAAGACCTCCTCGCGTTCGTCAACGCCATCTCACTCGCCACCGAGCATCACGATGACGACGTCCAGGCGAACCGACTGCTGGACATCGCCATCGACGGCATCCGCCTACCCCGGTGACACCCCCACCCCCACCCCCACAGCTCAGGGACACCCCTCCTGCCACCAGAAGCGTCATGGCCCCGCACGTCTGTGAAACACCCCGCCATGCGGCGGTCCTCCGCCTGCGGCGATCATGTTTCATGGGTTGTCGCAAACGGCTGGTCTTCTGAAACGCCTTCTTCACGGTTGCTGCCGTGTTGGGGTCGTGGAAGCGCACGGACGCGTCGTGCTGTGTCGTCCTGGCGGTTGGCTCTGGTCACCATGCGTTTATGACCGGGGCGTCAAGTTCGTGCTGCCGCCAGGACTCGTTGAGGCGGGCGAGCCGGTCCGCGGTGGCGATGCCGCGCAGGGACGCGACCTTGCCGTCGCTGACTTCGAACGCCACCGCGCCCACGACCCGGTCGTCGATCACGGCGAGGACGGCCGGGGAGCCGTTGACCAGCGCGATGTGGAACGCGGGGGAGCCGCCGGCCAGCCGCCGCTTCGCCGGAGAGGGTTTGAAGCCGGCCCGCACGTAGGAGGCGATGCGCTCGCGCGTCGTGTACCGCAGCAGCCGCCTGGCCAGTCCGTAGCCGTCCGAGACCGCGGTCGCGTCGCCGGTGAGCAGCGCCACCAGCCGTTCGGTGCGCCCCGACGTGGCGGCGGCGAGGAACTCTTCGACGATCCGGCGCGCGGAGGCGGGGTCTACCTCCTCGCTGCCGCGGCGCTCGGCGGCGACCCGGCGTCGGGCCCGGTGGACATGCTGCTGGCTCGCGGACTCGGTGATGTCGAGGACCCCGGCGATCTCGACGTGGGGGTAGGAGAAGGCCTCACGCAGGACGTAGGCGGCCCGCTCGACGGGCGAGAGGCGCTCCATGAGGGTCAGTACGGCCAAGGACACCGATTCACGCTGCTCGTAGGTGTCGGCCGGGCCGAGCATCGGGTCGCCCTCGAGGAGCGGCTCGGGCAGCCAGTCTCCGACGGCTCGCTCGTGGCGTGCCTGCGCCGAGCGGAGATGGTCGAGGCAGAGATTGGTGACGACCTTGGTCAGCCACGCTTCCGGCACCTCGATGCGTTCCCGGTCTGCGTCCTGCCAGCGCAGGAACGTGTCCTGCACGGCGTCCTCGGCGTCGGCGGCCGAGCCGAGCAGACGGTACGCGAGCGAGGCCAGCCGGCCCCGGCTGGCCTCGAACCTGTCGATGGCCGCGCTGTCCATGCGGAGCAGCCTATGCGGCGACCCTCGCACCGGACTGGTCAGGCGCGGTGGCCAGGCGGCGCTTGCGCTTCGGCATGCCGAAGGTCGGGTGGGCGATGCCCCACCCGGACCCCTTGAGCACGCCCGACTTGAGCAGCGCGGCGGTCCGGCCGCCCAGGTACCAGGACTTCGACCGGACGTCCCCATCCACCATTTGGAAGATCGCGTCCCGCCGCCCGAGGCTGATGTGGTTGCCGTGGTACTTCAGCCCGGTGGTCGGGATCTTGCCGCCCGTCAGGCGCGCGATGATCGCGGCGGTCGCCTGCATGTTGGTGTAGCCGGCCGAGGCGCAGGACATCGGCAGCGGCCGGCCGTTCTCGCCGATCGCGTAGGCGCAGTCACCGGCGGCGTAGACGTCCGGGTGCGAGACCGAGCGCATGGTGCGGTCGACGACGATCTGGCCGGTCTCGGCGACCTCCAGGCCGCTGGCGGCCGCGATGGGATGCACGACGAACCCGGCCGACCACACGGTCACGTCGGCCAGGATGGATCTGCCGTCAGCGGCGATCGCCCGTGCCGGCTCGACAGCTTCGATGCCGGTGTGCTCGTGGATGGTGATGCCGAGCCGGTCGAAGGCCTGGTACAGGTGACGGCGGGCCTTCGGCGAGAGCCAGGCGCCCAACTCGCCGCGGGCGGCAAGGGCGACCGAGAGGTCGGGCCGGGACCCGGCGAACTCGGTGGCGGTCTCGATGCCGGTCAGCCCCTCACCGACGACCAGCACGGTGCCGCCCCGGCTCAGACCGGCCAGGCGCTCGCGCAGACGCAGTGCCGAGGGCCGACCGGTCACATCGAAGGCGTACTCGGCCACGCCGGGGACGCCATGGTCGGCGACGGAGCTGCCGAGCGCGTAGAGAAGCGTGTCGTACACCAGCTTGCCGTCGCCGTCCTCGCCGGTCACGGCGACGGTTCCGCGCTCGGGGTCGACGTCGGTGACGCGCGCCAGGCGCAGCCGCACCCCGGTGCCCGCGAATACGTCGGCGAGCTTGCGGAACGCGAGGTCCTGGCCGATCGCGAGCTGGTGGAGCCGCATCCGCTCGACGAAGTCGGGCACGGCGTTGACGACGGTGATCTCGGTGTCGGCGGGGGAGAGCCGGCGAGCCAGATTTCCGGCGGCGAAGGCCCCGGCGTATCCAGCGCCGAGTACGACGATGCGGTGCTTCATGGCGTTGCTCCTGTCTCGTTCGCGTGCCCCTTGAACGAGACGGAACTCCGATTGCTGACAGGAACCGGATGTGACGCGGGTCACCGACTTTGGGCGAGCGGCTGGGCCTCCGCCAGGCACTGGGGCCTGTCTTGGGCAGTCGAAACGGGGCGGCCCCCCTGCTGTAAGCGCGGCATTCTGGTCGAGACCGAGCGGGGGTTGTTCACCCAGCAGCGGCCGTAGCCGCCCAGCGAGCCCGCGACCAGCCTGTCTACTCCAACCGAAAGTACAGATCGGCCCGGGCGGGAGCCCGGTGGACCCGGCGCTGTTCACGCTCCTGACGGGGCGCGGGCGAACCGGAGCAGCGATGGGGGATGGGTGGCGGAACGAACACGGCCACCTTCGCGGATCTTGAAGGGTGGAGAACTCCGTGATCCACAGTGGCCGTGTTCGCCTGCTTCCAGGGCCCACCGCCGACGTCAACCCACGAGCTGGGACGAGCCGAACACACACCGGGCCCCTGGGGCTGGAGCGCCTTGCGCGACGAGTTCGGCGACGCTTGTCACCCGCAGAGCCGGCCAGGCGGAGTCGCAGTACTGCGATGCCGGACAGCTGAGTCGGTCAGGGGTGGGGGCGCCGGTCCTGACACTTGTTTCCGCCCAGCCTCAATCGTCTTCGGTGATGAAGCCGGTCAGCGCGGCAGCGACGGCATCGGGCTGTTCATCGGGGATGAAGTGTCCTGCGTCCGGCACGACGATCCCGGTGGCGCGGTCGGCCCACGGCCTGATGGAAGCTGCCATGTCGGGGATGGAGCCGTGGCTGCTGGAGATCCCAAGAACCGGGACCGTCAGGCGCTGTTGTTCCAGCGCTTCGTGGTTCTTCTGCGCCGACTCGGCGGCGTCCCGGTAGTAGGCCAGGGATGCACGGAGACCGCCGTCGGCGGCCACGGACGCGGCGTATCGCTCGATTTCGGCGTCGTCGAAGGTGCCGGGGGAGAGGGTCTTGACCTTCAGGAACCAGCCGACGTACTCCCGTTCGCGGCCGGTGAGCAGTGTCTCGGGCAGGTCGGGCACCAGGTGGAAGGCGAAGTGCCAGGTCTTCCACGCCTGCTCGGGGTCGGTCGGAATGGCGTCAGGGAGTGTGATGCCCGGGATGCCTGCGTCGAGCAGTGCCAGGCCACGCAACTGGCTCTGGTACTTCAAGGCGAGGGAAAACGCGACCCACGCGCCGATGTCGTGGGCGACCAGCCAGTATGTCGAGACTCCGAGCGCCTTGACCGCGGCGTGGACGTGCGCGGCGACCGTGTGCGTGTCGTAGCTGATGTCCGGGCGTTCGGAGTGGCCCTGGCCCGGCAGGTCAATCGCGATGACTCGGAATCGGTCGGCCAGGTTCGGCATCACCTTGCGCCATGCCCACCAGGTCTGCGGGAACCCGGCGAGCAGCACGACGGCTGGACCGTCCGGCTGACCGCCCTCAACCGCGTGAAGCCGGACGCCGCCCGCGTCGACCCAACGGTGGGTGAAACCGGCCAGGTCGGGCAGCGGCAGGTCGCGGACCGGGTTGCCGGAGACGCGGGGGGTGCTTTCGGGGTCATTCATGGTTCTCCTCCACTGGTGTGAGGTGTGTTGACGGTGTGCTGAAGGTGTCAGGCGTGCTGGTTGGTTCGGTGCGTCGGCCGAGGGCGAGGCCCACGAGCGCGGTGGAGACGACGAAAGCGACGAGCATGGTGCTGGAGGCCCGTGTCCCGACCACCTGATCGGCGAAACCGAGCAGCAGGACCGGGACGACGAGCCCGGAGTAGAGGAACAAGAAGTAGGTTGCGTTGAGCTCGGCTCGATTGCCGGGATCGCACAGTGCGTCGGTAACGCTCAGACCGTGCCGGAACAGCGTTCCGACTGCCGCGCCGGCGAGGACAGTGCCGACGATGAAAAGCGGCGCGGAGTGGGTCCACAGCGCGGTCTCAATGACGATCATCCCCACGGCCAGGAGGGCCGTCCCGATGTCGCGTCGCAAAAGGGCCGCAGGCATGACGATCTGCGCCAGCAGCGCGCTGATGAACAGTGTGCCGACGCCCACGCCGATGACGGCGAAGTTCGACACGCCCAGGTCGTCGCGCAGGAACGCGGGAGCCAGCGAGGAGAAGAACCCGTTGACGCCCGAGGCGGCCGCGACGAGCACGCCGCTGGCGACGAATGACCGCACCCGGTTTGCTCCGTTGGGAAAGACGGGGCGGCGGATACGAGGCCGCCGGCACGCCGTTCGGTCGGCGGTCTCGTCTGCGGTCTCGGGGATGACCAGCCAGGAGACGCCGGCGACGGCGCACGTCGCCAGGTAGCACCAGAACACGGTGTGAGTCGGTGCCGTGACGCATTGTGCCAGGATGCCCGCGGCGACGACGCCGAGACTTAGGCCGCCGATGTTGGCCGCGGTGCTCAGCACGGCTGCCGTCCTGCGCCCGCGCACGAGTTCCGCGATCGCCGACGTTGCCGTCGCGGTGATGAGCCCGGTCGCCACGCCGCTCAGCACACGCGAGATCAGCAGGACCGTGAGGCCGTCTGCCAGCGCGAATCCCAGAGTGCTCAGCGCCGTGAGGGCGAGCGACAGCGCGAGAACGGGACGGCGGCCGATGGCGTCGGACAGGGAACCGGCCATGAGCAGGGTGCCGACGACTCCGACGACGTAGGCGATGAACACGACAACGGTGGTGAGCGGGCCGAAGCCGAATTGCGAGGCCCACAGCACGTACAGCGGGATCGTCAGTGTTCCGCCCGCCATGACAACGGTGTAGACGAACGCGACGGCGCCGACCGCGAGCACGCGGTGCGCGTGTCGCCGCGCTGTGAGGTCTGCGGGGTATCCGGCCACGATCATGCCTTCACCCTAACTCATCTTGAACTGATCGGTTCAAGATGAGATGATGGTCTCCACTGAGAAGGCAGAGCAGGAGGGAGGCGCGGCATGGCGGGCAAGAAGCAGTTCGACATCGCCACGGCGCTCGATGCCGCGATGATCCAGTTCTGGCGGGCCGGCTACGCGGACACGTCGCTGGACGACCTGTCCCGGGCGACCGGACTCAACCGCAGCTCCATCTACTCCTCCCTCGGCGACAAGGACGCGCTCTTCATGCGCTGCCTGGACCGCTACGCCACGCGTTACGGAGACAAGTACGACGCCGCGTTGTCCTGCGCCGCCGACCGGCCCCTGGCAGCCGCGCGGGCGTTCTTCGACATCACCCTGGAGCGCATCGCGGACCCCGGTCTGCCCGACGGATGCCTGGTGGCCCAGACTGTCATGGCGACCCCAGTGCTGAGCGCGAGCGTCGCGGCGCGTGCACGGGAGGCGATCGGCTTCCAGCACACCCGGCTACGCGCCGCGCTGAAGGCCGGCCGACTGCACGACGAGGCGGCCGAGTCCCTCGCGACCCACCTTGCGGCCGTGAACCAGTCCCTCGCCGTCATGAGCAGAGCCGGAACGAGCACGGAGCAGCTGCGCGCCATCGTCGACGTGACCCTCGACGCACTTGCGCGGACTCTCGGCGCGAGCGACTGAGATCTGTCCGGCAAAGCGGACTTCGCCATCGTCCCGGCCAGACCCCTGACTGGAACCGCGCCCGCCGGGCCGACGATCCGCCGCGCCTGGAGAGCCACCTCGGAGGCGCTGTCGTCTCCGCGGGTCACACATTCCTGGCCTGGGTCGACAAGCACGGCACCGAACACATCTGTATACGCGTCTTCGGAGGCCGTATCGGGACGGTGGCCGTATCAGGACGGTGACAGACCCGCTTCTCATGGCGTTCGGCACAATGAGCGTGTGACAGACGATGACGAGGACGGGACGCCGTTTCCTGCGGCAGGGTTTGTTGTGGGCATGCTGGTAGGCGTTCCGCTTGGGGTCGTGCTCGGGCTGTCCGTCTTCGGCAGCATGGCGATCGGTCTGGTGCTCGGCAGTGGTGTAGGCGGAATCCTCGGTTTGACTTTCCCGGTGGTTCGGCGTTCGCGGCGGCAGTCCCCTTGAGCAACTCCCGCATACACGAAGACCAGCACGAACGCGCTGCCGATCGTCTTGTCCGTCCAGGCGTCGACTCCATCGGCCCCGATGTGTTTCGGTATCCGCCCCGGTCGGCCGATTATCTGATGAGGGCTCGGGCCTGTCGACGGGCTCGGGTGCTGGTCGCTGGGCGAGGCGCCGGCCGGCGCGCGGTGCGGTGATGAAGTGGGCCAGGACGAGGACAGCCGGGCCGGGCGTCCCGCCCGCCACCCATGGCTCGCTGAATCTGATCTGGTCTCAGCCCGGGTACCAAGATGACAGCGCCCACCTCGAATTCCCCACGTACGGCCACCTACCGATGTAGCCGTGAGTAGCGGTCCCGGCGTGGGTACCTGGCGCGCACGGCACGTCGAGCGCCATCTCCCATTCCTGGAACTCGATCTCCTCGCGAACATCTCCGACCGTCTGGCCGTTCTCTGCCACGGCGTGCTCGGGCAGCAGGTCGGCGGCTCGCCGAAGGAGTGTGAACGCGTCATCCATGTGCTGGATTGTCGTCTGGTCCCGGGCGCCTTGTCACAGGTGACCATGCGGACGCAGCGGTACGCGACATGCCCGGACACTCCAGGCTCCAAGATTTCTGACCACTACCCTCAGTGACTCGACCCGCGCATGCCCCTGTCGGGCTGTCAGCCGCGCCAGTTCGGGTAGGACCAGCTCGGCTCGCTCGGCCTGGATGATTGCTTCCAAGGTGGGGCCGCGTGAGGGCTTGAACCTGACGTGGCGGGAGGTTCTAGCGTTGCTGGCGTGATCGGAAGCGACACCGCCGAGCGTCGGTGGAGCATCGGCGAGCTGGCTCGCGCCACCGGCGTGACTGTGCGCGCGTTGCATCACTACGACGAGATCGGTTTGCTGCGGGCCAGTGAGCGCACGGCTTCGGGCCACCGCCGCTATACCGCTGCCGACCTGCGACGGCTGTACCGGGTGCGGACGCTGCGCGGCCTAGGGATGCCCCTGGAGGAGATCAAGAGCGTGCTCGGCGCTCCGGAGGATCTGGCCGCCGCGCGCGGTTTGCTGGCCGCGCAGCTGGAGCAGTTGACCGCGCAGGCCGACCGGCTCCAGCGACTCATCCGGCAAGTCGGCGGCCTGCTGCGGCAGCTGGACGCGGGGCGTGGCCCGATCCGGACCAGTTCATGACGACGTTGGAGATGATTTCGGTGCTGGACAGCTATTTCACGAACGAGCAGCGCGAGGAGCTGGCGCGTCGTCGCGAGGCCCTGGGCCCGGAGGCCGTCGAGGAGGCCAGGACGCGTTTCGCCGGGCTGGTCGAGCAGCTGCTGGGCCATGTGCGGGACGACATCCCGGTGGACGATCCGCGGGTGCAGGACCTTCTGTGGCGTTGGGAAGAGTTGGGCTCCGCCTTTCATGCCCAGGGAGCCGGCGGTGAGCGGACCAAGGCCGCGGCCCGGCAGATGTGGCAGGACCAGGGAGCCGGGCTCAGCCGGAGTCTGCCCTGGGCGGCCGAGAAGATGGCCGCCTTGATGGCCTACCTGGAGCGGGCCCGAGCAGCGCGGTCCAGCGGCTGACGTCGCCATCCCGGTGAGGCCCTGCCCCGTTGGGCGGGCAGGGCATTTTGTCGTGCAGGTCCTGCGGCATCCAGAGCGTTGATCCAGCGAAGGCGGCTGGCGGCCGAGTAAGAGCTTGTTGCTGAACCCGCTGGGCCCCGTCGGAGGATGACGTTTCTCAGGCTCGTGAGGCAGGAGGGGAGGTATCGGCTGGTACGCCACTGCTGTACCTCGTGTTCCACATCTACGGTCTGGTGCCGATCGAGGCCGCCCGGCCTAGTCGTGCTCGGGCGGGCCTGCGACCTGTACCAGCGAGGCGGACCTCGAGTTCTGCAACAACGTCTCGAACATGTGGATGACGGCAGCGACCTCACGTCAGTCCAAGTGCGCGCCACCGCTGCGGTCGTCGACCGCGGCGGCAATCTGCGTGAACCACCCCGGTGACCCGAAGGGGCGTACCACTACGGTCGCGGCCACGGTGAGCTCGAGCGGCTCTGCGGGCCATGGCACGGCAGACAGCCCCGTCCTGTACGTGCCCTGCGCGTAGTGGGAAGTTGGAGGGCCTGTGGCAGTCGGGGGGATCCTCGGCCCCAGGCCTTCCACTCGGCGTAGAGAGGATCGACCGTGACCTCGGACCATGACATGCTCTGGCGCCGCTGCGCGCACCTGGGCCATGTTCTGCTGCCGCTGATGGACCAGGAGCCATGGCGACAGGCTCGTCGCCACGAGAACCTGCGGACCTGGGGCATCGACACGGTCGAAGGCGAGCGCCTGATCGAGGTCTTCGCAGCTCTGGCTGCCCACGCCGTCGCGGCCGAAGCTGGTGTGTCCGCCGCAGAATTCGATGCTCTACCCCTCAGTGCCGTGGCCGAAGCGGCGACTGGTAAGCGCGACATCGAACTGCTCGCCGGGCTCCCGGACACCTTTGCCGACGGCCGTGACGGACAGGCCGTCGACCTCTTCCGCCTGTACACCTACAAAGGCGGGCAGGCCAGCCGCTGGCTCTTCCAGCTGAGCAGGGAACTGCGCCATGCGCTGATCGTGCTCGCCGAACGCTCGCCGATGCCGTCCCTCACGTGCGGGGACGTCTTCCGCCGGGCGGCCGAGGCTGGCCTGCTGCAGTGATCATGGAGATCGGACATTCTCGCGGTGATGCGGAAGGCGTGCGACAGCCTCTCGGCCGGGCGGAGGCATCCGTCATCGGGATCCTGCAAGGCATCCACGACCTCCGCATCGCCATCGGCGACGCGGAAGAGGAAGAGGAGTAGAGGGAGCGGTCACGCATCGGTGGGCGCCGGTTTCCTCGGCCGGCGGGGAGTGGCGCCTTTCCGGGCCAGGCGCCTGGTCATGGGGGAGTGATGGCAGCCCAGGTGATCAGCGTCTCGGAGTGCTGGACGTTCGTACTTCTCTGCACGCCACGGCAAATCCCCAGCTCATCCGCGCGGACGACTACGGTCATTCACACGCGGTGCCGAGTGTCGGCAGACGTCGTTTCTCGACACTCGGGCAGAATGCGCGCCACGGCGAAGGGACGTGAGTTCAGAGGCGGGCTTGTGCACCCCGGCGGGGCCACGGACCGGCTCGAACAGTGCGTGAGAGTGGCGGGTCGTGCGGGTGGTGATCAGTGGGCCTCGTCAGCCGGCCGACGGGGTGAGGCTGGTGCGGTCGAACGGGCCACCGTGCGCGGCGGCGTAGGTGATGGCGTCGTTGACGGCATCGAGGTCGAACGACCGGACCCGTTCGGGGGCGAGATCCAAAGCGCCCGAGGCAAGGAGCCGGATGATGCCGACATTGGCTGTGCGCGGGTACATCCACTGCCCGCGCACGGTGATCGAGTTGCGCATGATCCATGGGTACGGGAGTGCGAGGTCGTCGCCACCGAGCATGCCGACGCCGCCCATGAGGACGACCCGGCCGTACTCGCGCACGGTCATGGCGGCCGCGCGCGAGGCCGAGCTGGGTGCGCTCGGCGGGAGCAGGTCGATCACCATGTCGATCGGGCCGTCGGCCGCCGCGGACATCGCCGCGCGGTCGGTGGCCTCGTCCCCGGTCAGCGGGACCGGGCGCAGACGCGGACCGAACCGGTCGGCGAGGAGGCCGAGCGCGGCCTTGTTGCGGCCGGGGGCGACCACGCGGCCCGCGCCCATCGCGAGCGCGAGCGCGACCGCGCTGCTGCCGAGGTTGCCGGTGGCCCCGCTGACGAGCAGCGTCTCGCCGGCCGCGAGCCCACCTGCCAGCAGCCCGCCGTAGGAGATGGTGTGCACGGTGAGCGCGGCCCAGCGGGCCGGATCCTCCCCGGCCGCGGCGGGCAGCGGGAAGACGTTCTCTGTCGGGACCCGCATGAGCTCGGCGAACGCGCCGTCGTGCATGTACTCGGCGAGCCGCGCGCCGCCCTCGCCGCGCGAACTCCAGCCCTGGAGCGTGATGTCGGGCGTCAGGGCATCGTCCCGCGAGCGCACCGTCGAGTCGCACCACACCACGTCGCCGACCCGCAGCCGGGTGGCGTCAGGGCCGACGTGGACGATCCGCCCCACCGCGCCAACACCGGGCACGACAGGAGGGACAAGGGGGTACTTCCGCTTGCCGCTGAAGACTTCGGCCGCGTAGGGCGCCACGCCGGCGGCGAGGACCTCGACCACCACCTCACCGCTGCCGGCCTCGGGGTCCGGCACCTCCCGCACCGCGAGTGGGGCGCCGAACCGCGTCAGAACTGCTGCTCGCACGTGATGACCTCCGTGTTCGTCCGTGCTCTGAGATCAACACTAGGAGCGGGACGAACATGCGGGAAGCGAGGATCTGGCATCTATGGTATGCGTATAACGCATGGACATCTCCAGCACGGGACTGCGGGTCCTGCGGCAGATCGCCGAGTCCGGCAGCTTCACCGCGGCGGCCGCCCGACTCGGATACACGCAGTCGGCCGTCTCACGCCAGGCCGCCGCCCTCGAACACAGCGCCGACACCATCCTGTTCGAACGCCGCCCGGACGGGGTGCGGCTCACTCCCGCCGGCTTGACCCTGCTGCGGCACGCCCACACGATCCTCGCCTCGCTCGCGGCGGCCGAGCGTGAACTCACCGGCACCGCCCCGCGGACCGAACTGGTGCGGCTCGGGGCAGTCCTGAGCGCGGGCTCGGCGATCCTGCCCGCCGTACTCGCACACCTCGCGGAGGCCGACCCGCAGATCACGGTCACCACCCGCGAGGGCACCACGCCCTCCCTGATCCGGGCGTTGCGCGCGGGCTCGCTCGACCTCGCCGTGCTGACATCCCGCCCACCCCACCGGCCCTTCGACAGCGAGTCGCCGCGCCTGCACCTCGAGACCGTCGCGGACACCGAACTGGTCGTGGCCGTGTCTTCGACCGGGGACTTCGCCGGACGCACCACGGTGCACATCGACGAACTGGTCGACGCCGCATGGATCGCCACCCCGTCGTCGAACTCCGAGCCACTGCTCGGCGTCTGGCCCGGCCTGCCCGGACGGCCGCGCGTCGTCCACTCCGCGCGCGACTGGCTGACGAAGCTCCAACTGGTCGCCGGCGGCTTCGGCGTGACCACGGTGCCGTCCCGGCTCTCACCGGTGCTGCCGCCCGGGGTGAGCCTGCTGCGCGTCGACGGCGCACCCCCCGAGATCCGCCGGGTGCTCGTGGCACGTCTCTCCGGCCAGCCCACCCCGGCGATCACCGCCGTCACCCGAGCGATCACGTCGACCGCCTGAACCGCCACCAGGGCCGCACACATCGCGGGTGCCCCTTTCCCCTTCACTCCGGCCCATGAGCGCGCCGATGTCCGTGCCGATGAAGGTCACCACCGGGATCAGCGAGTTGCGCAGCAGATGGCGGGTGACGATCCGGTGGCGCGGGAGCCCCTTGGACGGCGGCAGGGGCCGAACATCCGGAGCTGTTCGCGGACGTGTCGGAGAAGCCGGTAGCGGCCTGGCGGGTGCGGGTGCGGGTGCGGGTGCGGGTGCGGGTGCGGGCGCGGGCGCGGGCGGCGAACGAGTACCCCTCGGACCTGGGGGCGGCGGCCGGGCGGGTGCGGTACACGCTGCTGTCGACGCTGTGCCGCGTACGGGAGACGGAGATCACCGACTCGCTGGTGGAGCTGTTCATCCAGCTCGTGCAGAGGATCAACACGCGCCCGGAGAAGAAGGCCGAGGGCGAGTTCGACAAGGAGCTCGAGCGGGTCCGCGGCAAGGAGGGCATCCTGCTGCGGCCGACTGCGCGAACCCTTGACAGAGCGCCTCGCGATTGGTTCTGTACACGACAGGTTTGAGCGCTCAAACGCCTGGAGGGGAGTAGCGCCATGTAGACCCAGCGGGTGCCGAGCGCTGCCCAAGCGGCCCCACCCCACCAGGGAACGCGCATGGCGACGAACCGGCCGCCCCGGGCCTGATGACACCGTCGGGCCTCCGACGACGAGCGGCGGCCCGATGGAGCAATCCTGTTGACCGATGTGCGGAAGCGGTGGATCCGACTTCCGTACGGACGACCTTGGAGCGCGATCATGAAGCCATGGAGACGTCTCCACAGCCTCCTCGCCGCCGGCGTGTGCGGTGCTCTGGCCGCCGTGCTGTCGCTGCTGTGCCCCGCGCCCGCCCAGGCATCCCAGACCACCATCCACAACGCCGACCCGAGCGTGATCCGGGTCGGCGGTACCTACATCTCGGCGGAGACCTCCGGCGGCGGCATCGCCGTCCGGGAGGCGTCCTCCCCGAGCGCGCTCGGCGCGGCCACGGCCCGGAAGGTATGGACGAACCCCAGCGGCCGCGGCGAGGTGTGGGCACCGGAGATCGTCGTGGACGGCGGCCGGTACTACATCTACTTCACCGCCGGCACCGGCGCGGCCCACCGGATGTACGTGATCAGCTCCGCCACCGCCGGCAGCGGGTACGGGGACGAGACGAAACTGGCCCTCCCGGACGACAAGTGGGCGATCGACGGCAACATGTTCACCTTCGAAGGCCAGCGCTGGTTCGTCTGGTCCGGCTGGGCGGGCGACACCAACGTCGAGCAGAACCTCTACCTGGCCAGGATGAGCAGCCCGACCACGCCGACCGGCGCGCGGTACATCATCTCGCAGCCGCGCGAGAGCTGGGAGCGCGTGGTCGGCAACCCGTACATCAACGAGGCGCCGAACGCGATCAAGGATCCCAACGGCCAGTTGCACATCGTGTACTCGGCCAACGGCAGTTGGAGCGACCAGTACTGCATGGCCGACCTGCGGCTGCGGGCCGGCGGCGACCCGACGTACGTATGGGACTGGTACAAGTCGAACGGCTGCCTGTTCGGGTCGCACGCGGCCACGATGATGAAGGGGTGGGACCCCACCCTGTACGTCGACGGGCCCGGCAGCCACAGCTTCGTGCTGCTCAACGGCGACATCAACACCAGTCCGCCGGCCGGCCCGACGTTCCCGCTGATGTTCACCGCGGTCCCGAAGGGGACCCCGTACTCCTGGTCCGCCCGCTACTGGTTCACCGGCGGCTTCTGCTGGTGGGGCGGCACCACGTACACCCGGGCCAACGTCCCCGGCGACACCAGCAACACCGGTTGGAGCCTGAAGTTCTTCGAGTAGGCGTGCCTGGCCCGGCCCCATCCCCGACCCCCATGGAGGGACACCATGCCAGGTCCCGTGCCACCGCTTTCGCGAAGACGCCACCACATGTCCCCGGGCGCCGCGCTGGCCGCCCTCTGCCTGCTGGCCGTGACGCTGCTCCTCGGCGCCGGACACGCGTACGCCGCGCCCGCCGGCGCCGACCAGCAGCTCCGCCCCGGCACGGCCTCCAGCGGTGAGTCCAACGGAGGCGTGCGCATCATGCCGCTGGGCGACTCCATCACGGACGGGTTCAACGTGCCTGGCGGCTACCGCTCGGACCTGTGGCAGTACCTGGTCGCCGACGGTCACACCGACGACTTCGTCGGCTCGCAGTCCAACGGCCCCGCGCGTCTCGGCGACCACGACCACGAGGGCCATCCGGGCTGGCGGATCGACGAGATCGACGCACACGCCGCCGACTGGGTGCGCGTCACGTCGCCGCGCACGATCCTGCTGCACATCGGCACCAACGACATGGTCCAGAACTACGACCCGGCCGGCGCCCCGGCCCGGCTGTCCACGCTGCTCACGCACCTCACCGACGCGGCCCCCACCGCCGATGTGCTGGTCTCCGACCTGATCCCGCTCGCCGACCCGGTCCTCGAAAGCCGCGCGGAACGGTACGACGCGGCCGTCCCCGGCGTGGTCTCCGCGCTTGCCGCGCAGGGTCGGCATGTGCACTTCGTCTCCATGCACTCCGCGCTCACCACCGCCGACCTGGCCGACGGCGTGCACCCGACGGCCGGCGGCTACTCGAAGATGGCCGCGCGCTGGTACTCCGCGCTGATCTCCTCGCCGGTCACCCGCTGGGAGGCGGAGAACTCCGCGTACGCGTCCGTGCACGACGCCGACCTGCTGTCCAGCCCGACCGCGTCAGGTGGTGTGAAGGCCGGCCATATCGACAACGCCGACAGCTATCTTCAGTACGTCGTCACCGCCCCCTACACCGGGGCCTACCGCATGTACGTGCGTGCCGGAAACGGCATGGGCGCCACCTGCACCCACCTGCTCACCGTCGACGACGCCCCCGCCGTCACGGTCGCCTACCCCTCCTACGGCTGGGAGGAGTGGTCGATGACCGGCGTCGACGTCCACCTCCAGCAGGGCGCCAACACCCTGCGCTTTGCCAAGGGCACGTGCTACGCCGAGATCGACGCGATCGACTTCGCCACCCTCGGCGCACCCACTCCCTGGATCTAGTGCCTCCCCGGCGAGCCGCCGACGCCATCGGCGGCTCGCCGGGGAGGACGCCTCCGCAGCCGCTCGCTCCGCTCCCTATTTGAGTCCGCCCGCGGTCAGGCCGGAGACGATGCGTCGCTGGAACGCCAGAACCGCGAGGACAAGGGGGACGGTGACCACGACACCGGCTGCCATCTGAGTTCCGTAGGGCTGGTCGAAGCCGTAGGCCCCGGTGAAGCGGGAGATGGCGACGGTTGCCGTTTGCATGTCCTTCTTGTTGACCATGGAAAGCGCGATGATGAAGTCGTTCCAGGCGGCGATGAACGTGATGATCGCGGTCGTGAACACGCCGGGTGCCGCGAGCGGGAGGATGACCTTGCGGAAGGCTTGTCCCCTGGTGCATCCGTCGATCATCGCCGCTTGTTCCAGTTCGGCGGGGAGCTGGCGGAAGAACGACGTCAAGTACCAGACGGCCAGCGGAAGGGCGAACGACAGGCTTGGCACGATCATGGCCTGATAGGTGTTGATCCATTTGATGTCGGTGAACAGCTTCAGCAGCGGCACGACGATGGAGATCGGCGGGAACATGGATATCGCGATGATGACGGCCGCGACCAGGTTCTTGAAGCGGAACTCCAACCGTGCCAGCGCGTAAGCCGCAACGGTGCCGATCACCAGCGTGACGATGGTGGCGATGCCCGCCACGACGAGGCTGTTGAGCAGAGCCCGTCCGAATCCGACATCAGGTTTGAACACCGCGCGGAAGTTCGCGGTGGACCAGGGCCTGGGCAGGGCGGAGAGCTGGAACTGGTCGGAGGGCCGGCGGAACGCGGAGACCACCATCCAGAAGAACGGTGCCAGGCAGTAGACGACGATGACGGCTACGCCGAAGTAGCGGAGGACGGCCGCGGCACCCGAGTGGTTGGCACTCGCTCTCCTGCTGGGCCGGTCCGTGGCGTGGGTGGTCATGCGGGAGTTCCCTTTCCTGCGAGCGGGCGCGTTGCCGACCGGCGCCGACGTGCCGGGGTCCTGGTTCGCGCTCCGGCGAGGAGATCTGCGCCGAGAATCTTGACGAAGGCGTACGCGACGATGACGACGTACAGGAACAGCAGCGTGGCGTAGGCCGAGGCAGGCCCGTAGTGCAGGTTGTTGGCTTCGTTGAAGGCGAGCACCGACAGCGTCTGCACGGAGTACTTCTGGTTTCCCACCAGCAGGTAGGGCAGGTCGAACATGCGCAGGACATCGAGGAGGCGGAACAGCACGGCGACAAGGAGGGCCGGCTTGATCAGAGGCAGTGTGATCTTTCGAAACTGAGTCCAGGCATTCGCGCCGTCCACCCGGGCGGCCTCGTGGAGTTCGGCGGGAATGAGCTGGAGGCCGGCGAGGGTGAGCAGGCCGATGAAGGGGGCGGTCTTCCAGGTGTCGGCGATGACGACGGCCCACTTGGCCGGCCAGCCGTCCGCGGACCACAGGATCTGCTGACCCAGGAGGTTGTTGGCGATGCCGTTGGCGTCGAAGATCCATCGCCAGAGCAGGCCGGATACGGCGGTGGGAACCGCCCAGGGCACGAGGATGCTGGCCCGGAGGAAGGCACGGCCGCGCAGCGCGTGATGCATGATCAGGGCCATGGCCAGGCCGATGACGGTTTCCAGAGCCACGGTGGTGATCGTGAAGAACGTGGTGTTGCCGAAGGCGTTCCAGAATCGGGAGCCGTTGGCCCCGGTGAAGGCGTCGATGTAGTTGCGCAGGCCGACGAAGTGCTCGCCGCTGATGACGAAGCCGTTCGCGTCCAGTCCCTCCCCTCGCTGGTAGAGGGACTCGCGCAGGGCGGAGACCAGCGGGTAGCCGATGACCAGGGCCAGGACGAGAAGTGTGGGCGAGAGCAGGAAGGCAGCGAGGCGGCCTTCGCCGCGATGGGCGCGGCGGATTCCCCTTTTCGGTGCGGGCTTTGCGTGCGGTGGAGCTGCGGCGGGTGCGGAAGTGGTCATGAAAGGCTCGGTCTTCCGTGCGAGCGGTCGGGAGGAGACGACGGGCCGGACGCGGGGGAGGGGCCGCGCCCGGACCGTCCGTTCACGGCTGAGAAGTGATCTGCGTCAGCTTGTCCTGTAGCGAGGCCAGCGCGGTGGCGGGATCGGTCCGGCCGGAGAGCACGGGGTAGACGGCGTCCTGGATCGCCGCGGACACATCGCCATAACGAACGGCCTGGGGACGTGCGACCGCGGTGTCCAGCGACTTCTTGAGCCCGGCCAGGTAGGGGAACTTCTTCTGGAGGGCGGGGTCCTGGTACAGGGCGGTTCGGGTGGGAGCGGTGGACGCGGCGAGCAGGTTGGCGCGTTCGGACCTGTCGCTCGTCAGGTACGTGATGAAGTCGTGGGCGGTCGTCTTGTGCTTGGTGAACGAGGAGACGGCGAGGTTGTAGCCGCCCAGTGTCGAGGAGCCGGTGCTGTCGAGGCCGGGCAGGGGCGCGACATTGAACTTGCCGGTGACCTTGGAGGAGCCGTCGGTCTTGTTGGCCAGGTCCCACACGTAGGGCCAGTTGCGCATGAAGATCACCTTCCCGGACTGAAACGCCTGTCGTCCGTTCTCTTCCTGATAGGTGAGGTCCTCGTGCGGGATGGTGCCGTCCTTGAAGGCGTCTGCCATCCAGGTAAGCGCGGTCTTCGCCTGGGGAGTGTCGACCGTCGGCTTGCCGTTGGTGTCGAAGACATGCCCGCCGGAGGACTGCACGGCTTCGGAGAAGTTGACGACCAGACCCTCGTACTTGTCGAACTGCCCCGCGTAGCAGGACGCCTTCTTGGCCTGCGGCTGTGCCTTTATCTTGGCGCAGTCCGCCTGCATCTCGTGCCAGGTGGTCGGTGGCGTCTTGATTCCCGCGGCGGTGAGCAGATCGCTTCGGTAGAAGAGGAGGCCGCCGTTGGTCTGCCACGGCACGCTGTAGAGGGTGCCGCGGTACTTCGCCGATTCGACGGCGGCCGGGAGCAGGCTGCTGGTGCTGGTCGAGGCGGGTATCGGGTCGATCCACCGGTGGGCCGCGAATTCGGAGGTCCACGTCACGTCCAGCCCCAGCACGGAGAATGCGGTCGACTTGACCTGGGCGTTCTGCTGGAGTTGCTGTAGTTGGGCGTCGGCGGCGGCCGGGAGTTCGTTCAGCGTGACCTTCTCCGACGGGTGGGCGGCGTTCCAGGCGTCCACCTGCTTCTGCAAGGCGCCGGAGGTGTCCTTGCCGACCGCGAAGGTGATGGGGCCACGATCGGTGCCACCGCCAGACGTGGACGTCTCGTCCTTCGTATCGCTGCTGGAGCAGCCGGCCAGGATCAGAGCGCTGGTGACTGCCAGGGCCGCCAGGCCGGCGGTTCTCGAGGTGCGCCAGGTGGTGCGGGTGCGGCTCATGCGGGCTCCTTGCGGTGCGGGAGGGTACGGGAAGGGAAGTGGGTGCGGCTCGCGAGGGGGCGTCGCGGAGCCGGGAGAGGGAGTCCCCGGTCAGGTGTGCCGAGACTCGGGAACGGCCGTCAGGAGGCCCGGACGATCGCCGGATTCGGCGCCCGCGCCCGTGGAGTCATGGCCTTCGAGGTAGTCGATCAGCGCCACGGCCCCGGCCGAGGCCCATGCTTGCGGACGGCAGGCATTGGGGTAGGCGAGAACGGGCTCACCATCATGGGCGGAGGTGCCGGCGTACAGTTCCGGAAGTCGGAAAGCGAACTCTTCGGCGGCGGTGACGACACCTTCCGCCAGTGAGTGCGCGATGGCGTGGTGACCCTCGGCGGCCAGCCCGAGCACCGCGATGGCCGTGTCGTGCGGCCAGACGCTGCCGCAGTGGTAGCTGTGCGGGTTGAAGGCCCTGCTGGTCGAGGAGAGGGTGCGCAGTCCATAGCCGCAGTCGAGGTCGGGACGCGACAGGCGACGCGCCACCAGGTCCGCCTCACGGGAGTTGAGCAGGCCGGTGCCGAGCAGATGCGCCATGTTCGAGGCCGCTCCGTCCACGGGCCGTTTGTCCGCGTCCAGGGCTATGGCGGGATAGACGCCGGTGGCGTCGTCGATCCAGAAGGTGGCGCGGAACCGCCGTTGAAGCCGGGCCGCCCAGTCCCGCCAGCGGTCGGCTCCGGGCAGTCCGAAGGCGTCGAGGAGGGTGGCGCCCTGAGTGGCGGCCGCATACGCGTAGCCCTGTACCTCACACAGCGCCAGCGGGGATGCCACGCGTCGCCCGTCCGCCCAGCGCACGGCGTCCGGGGTGTCCTTCCATCCCTGATTGGCCAGGCCGCCCCGGGTGGAGGACCGGTACTCGATGAAACCGTCCGCGTCGCTGTCGCCGTGGGCCGTGATCCACTCCAGCGCCGCGAGCAGGCTCGGGAGAAGCGCCTCGATCTCGGCCTCGTCCACCCCTGCCTGCCAGGTGCTGTGCAGGAGGCGGACCCACAACATGGTGGCGTCGATCGTGCCGAAGTAAAGGGGAGGGATCACCATGTCGTTCAGGCGCAGAGTCTCCCGGCGGACTTCGTGCAGAATCTTGCCCGGCTCCTCCTCCGCCACGGCGTCGTGACGTTCCCCCTGGCGCCGCTGCAAGGTACGCAGTGTCCCGAGGGCCAATCGCCGGGCACCGGGCAGAAGCAGGGAGGCCGACCACAACGCGTCGCGGCCGAAGAGGGTGAAGTACCAGGGGCTGCCGGCGGCGAGGAAGGAGTCCGCGGGCTCCAGGGGATCGGCCAGCAGCATGCGCTGAAGATCCCGCAGACTCACCTGGAGCAGTTTGCGGCGACGGAGGTCGCGCGGCTCCTCCGCCCCGGTGGTCCGGTCGGGGAGGACGGGCGGATTCCGCGGAGCGACGGACAGGAACGTACGCTGGGCCGTCTCCGGATCGTTGTCCCGGGCGATCGCCCTCAAGGTGACCCCGGCCGGCCGCTCCGGCGCCAGGTCGAAGGTGAACGACAGCACCACGTCCGCGTCCTCGGACGTCATCTGCGCCGGAACCGGTTCCGCGGTCAGCAGAACCTCCTGTACTGCTCCGGCCCAGCATGCGCCTCCGGCCACGCGCTGAGGATCCACGTGAGGCGCCTGCCGGCCGCCGCGCACGACATGGACCGGTGCCAGATCGGTTCGGGCACGCGCCCGCACGGTCGCCCGCACGGGGGTGGCACCGTAATTGACCAACTCCAGCCGTTCCTCGAGCCCGTCCTGGCCCACCGACCGGTAGCGGTGCATCACCACCGATGGATCGGCGCCCTCGTCACCGTCCAGGCGTACGCGGGAGGTGAAGACGGCACTCGCAGGGCCCTGAAGCCGGCACCCGACCGGCTCGACCACAGCGTCGGCCACCTCCACCTCCAGGCCGGAGAGCACCCGGTAATCATTGGTGTAGAAGCCGTCGAGCCCCTGCGCACGTATCTGGCCGTCGCCGGAACTCAGGCACACGGAGGGTGCCCAGAGCAACGTGACCAGTTCGTGCAGAGAGCTCTGGCGGAAGTGGCTCACATCGCCTCCGTGAACTCGGACGGGTGGAGTTGCGGTAAAATTTGAGCGCGCAAATCGCGAGGAAGCGAACCGTAGCAGACCGGACGACCGCCGACCAGGCATCGAGTTCAGGGACAATGCACTGCGGGCGAAGCAGAAGGAACTGGAGGCGTACATGGCGGAGCCGGGACACCACGAGCCAGTGGGCGGAAGCGCTCCCACTCTCCAGGACGTGGCACAGGCGGCCGGTGTGTCCAGACAAACCGTGTCCAATGTCCTGCACGCGCCCGAGCGTGTGCGAGCCGCCACCCGGGAGCGCGTCGTGGAGTACATCTCCCGGCTCGGCTATCAGCCCAATCGCCAAGCGCAGGCTCTGGCGCGCAGCGCCTCACACATGATCGGCTGCCGGATCCGCCCGCTGACTCCCGGAGCCCTCACCTCGATGCACGACAGGTTTCTGCATGCTTTGGCCGAGGCCGGCCGGGCGGCCGACCACCACCTTTTGCTGTTCGCCGCCGAGGACGAGTCCACGGAGATCGACAGCGTCGGCAGGCTCCACCGCGGAGGAGCTGCTGACGCATTCGTCCTGTACGACCTGACAGCCGACGACCAACGCCCGAAGGCCCTGCTCGACATGGGGGTTCCGTTCGTCGCGTTCGGGCGGACGGATACGGGCGCCGACACCTATCCCTGGGTCGACGTGGACAATGTCCTGGGCACTCGCCTCGCCGTGGACCACCTGGTGAATCGCGGTCATCGCCGCATCGCGTTCCTCGGCTGGCCGTCCGGCCGCACCATCGGCGACCGCCGGGCACATGGCTGGCACCAAGCCGTCGAAAGCCACCATCTCGCCTCGACCTGCGGAGTCCTGGACGTTCGGAGTGAGGACTCGGTCCAAGCGGCCATCCAAGTCACCTTCAGGCTGCTCGAACATGCCGAGCCCCCCACCGCTATCGTCACCGCCACCGACACGCTGGCCGTGGGCGCCATGCAAGCGGCTCAGCGATGGGGGCTCGAGGTGGGACGCGACCTCGCTGTCGTCGGTTTCGACGACACGCCCACGGCGGCCGCCCTGGAGCTCAGCAGCATCCGGCAGCCCATCGAGCAGGTCGGCCGGCAGGTCGTCGCGGCCCTGCTCGGTACCGACGAGGCGGGTCCCGGACGCCGGCTCCTGGAACCCCAGCTGGTCATTCGGTCCTCCAGCGCCCGGCCCGCGACCCCTCGGCGGTAGCCCCGGCCCGCCCCACCGGCAACCCGGCCGATGCCGGACGCTCCAGAGCAATCGGTGCGCGAACCCTTGACAGTCCCAGCATCGGTTGGTTCTTTAGGGTCGCCGCGTTTGAGCGCTCAAAAATCCACCGCTGACCGCGGCGCCCGGCCTCTACGGCCACCGCAGAGCACGATCAGCCCCTGTCGCCTCTGATCCTGGCGACCGACGCCCCCAGGAATCGCCATGAGCCGCATCACACCGTCGCCGGTGCCGGCCGACGGACCTTCTCGCCCCCGAACCCTGCGCCGACGCCTCCTCAGCGCGGTCATCGGGCTCGCCCTCGTCGGCTTCGCCGCCGGTGTCCAAACCCTCCAGGCCGCTCCGGCCCGTGCCGGCACGACCCAGGTCGACAGCGCGGTCATCGGCTGGGACGGAGACAAAGACGCCGCCATCGCCCATCGAGACGGCAGTTTCGACATCCGCGACGGGAAAAACACGACCGCCAGATTCGGGATCTACAACAACCCCGCATCTCTCCAGTGGTCGAATGCCGACGGCTACTACCCGGCGCTGGTGACCAGCTTTCAGCGCGACAACACCACCGTCACCATCACCAACTTCGGCGACAAGGTGACGACCGGTGGCAACGACTATGTCGCCGTCTACTCCCGCGTCACCGTGGACAACCACGACACGGTGGCCCACACCGAGGACCCGGCGCCCTCATCCGGCCTGATCCCGCTGAACGACGTGGGCAACACGGTGCAGCCCGGTCAGTCGGTCTCGCACGACTACGTCATCGCCGTCGACCGCTTCGGGGCTTCGTACCCGTGGCCCTCCGACAGCAGCCTGGCCGCGGCGGGCTCGTACGATTCCCACTACGCGCACATGACCAACCACTGGGACGGCCGGCTCGGGGAGATCGCCCAGCTCGACCTGCCGGACCCCCGGCTGGTCAACGCCTACAAGGCGGGCATGATCTACGGCGAGATCGTCAAGGACGGCACCGCGCTCAATGTCGGGGAGAACGGCTACGACCAGGTCTGGAACCACGACCTCGTCGGCATGCTCGTCAACCGTTTCACCCAGGGCGACCTCTCCGACGCCAAGAGCCAGCTCACGCGGTTCGACCCGCACAACTCTCCGGTCGACTACGACGACGGGCACTGGACCTTCCCCTGGCCCTGGGCCGTCTACCTGCAGAAGACCGGCGACACCGCCTTCGTGCAGAGCAACTTCAACCGCATCCAGACCGAGGCCCACCGGATCCAGACCGACCGGACCGGGCCCGGCGGCGTCATGAAGTCCACCTACGACATCGACAGCGACGGCTACTGGACCGTCGACAACGCCGAGGCCCTCATGGGCCTGACCGCCTACCACTACATCGCGACCAAGCTCGGCAAGTCCTCGGAGGCGAACTGGGCGCAGCGGACCTACAACGCCCTGCTGTCCGCGGTGAACACAGCGCTGACCAACACCATCAACACCAACCACCTCAGCTACATCCCCTGCGCCGTGGACGCGCCCAACGACGGCAATGCCTGCGGGCAGAAGAACAACGCCAACTGGGCCGCGTTGTTCCTGTTCGGCCGCTGGAACTGGGACGGCTACCTTTTCGGCGCCCAGCAGAGCGGCCCGATGGCCACCATGCTCGACGCCACCTACAAGGACGGATTCGCCAAACTCTCCGGGCTCCCCCCGCACACCTACGGCGGCTACACCGGCTTCAGCACGGGCTACAACGCCGGGTACGGGGAGGCCGGGCTCGCTTCCGCCGACCACCGCGCCGAAGGCGTGTACGACTACCAGTTCATGATCACGAACTCGCAGAGCGCGCCGTTCTCCTGGTGGGAGGGCATCCCCACCGCCGGGTCCACCAACTGGTCACCCGGCACGCACGCCACCGCCGGAACCGGTTCCAGCCCTCATATGTGGGGTCAGGCCAACGCCTCCAAGGTGCTGCTCGACTCCCTCGTCGCCGAGAAGTCCGACGGGCAGGTCATCGTCGGCCGCGGTCTGCCCACCGAATGGCTGCGCTCCGGCGCGAGGACCAGTGCCACCGACGTCCCGATCGCCGGCGGCCACCGCATGGGTGCCACCATCACCAGCACCGGCTCCGCGGTGACGCTGCGCCTGAGCGGTGACAGGCCCGCCGGCGGGGTGTCCTTCCAGGTACCCGGCTTCGCCGGGAACATCGCCTCCGCCACCGCGGGCACCGTGAACTCGGCCGCCGGGACGGTCACCCTCCCGGCCGGCACCACCTCCACCACCGTCACCCTCACCAAGGCTCCCGCCTTCCAGAGCTCCGGCGGTCTCGACCTCAACGGCTACTGCAAGTCGATCGGAAACACCGGTGGCGTCAGCCTCGACGGCACCACCGCCAGTGACTGGCACTGCGTCGCCCCCGACGGCGACCACGTCTCCATGAGCATGGACGACGCCTGCACCTACGGCTACCCGTACGCGGCGAGCGTCTTCTCCCGCGCCGCCGACGCCGACGACCCCCAGAGTTGGGCCTGCTGGCACTTCTGATCCAGCCCGGTCGACCCGTACCCTCGGACCGGCTCCCGGCCTGACGCCCCGGACATCGGGCCGGGAGCCCCCACCGTTCGTGAACGTGGTCACCACGTTCAACGGCACCCCGGGCACTCGCCCGGCAGCAGTCCCTGACTCTGAGCCCCACACCGGATCTCCAGGAGTGCTTGTGACCGACGTCAGTCGCCGTAGGTTTCTGCAACTCGCTGCGGGTACAGCCGCGGCGTCCAGTCTGTCCGCCGGGATTGCGCGGGCCGCGTCGATTCCGCCCGCCGCCGGGAGCGGCACGCTCGACGACGTTCAGCATGTCGTGGTGTTGATGCAGGAGAACCGGTCGTTCGACCACTACTTCGGGACGCTCCGCGGGGTGCGGGGCTTTGGTGATCCGCGCCCGCTCGTGCTGCCGTCGGGGAAGACCGCTTTCTACCAGGCGGCGACCTCGGGGCGGGAGACGCCGCCGTTCCGTCCGGACGCGGACGACCTGGGCCTGCAGTTCATCCAGGACCTCGACCATAGTTGGTCCGGCACGCACGCGGCGTGGAACGGCGGCGCGTACGACCGGTGGATCCCGGCGAAGTCGACGACCACGATGGCGTATCTGACCCGTGAGGACATCCCGTACCACTACGCGTTGGCGGACGCGTTCACGGTGTGCGACGCCTACCACTGCTCGATGCTGAGCTCCACCGACCCCAACCGGTACTACATGTACACCGGTTACGCCGGGAACGACGGCAGGGGCGGCGGGCCGGTACTCGGCAACGAGGAGGCCGGCTACTCGTGGACCACGTTCCCGGAGATCCTTCAGCGGTCCGGCGTGTCCTGGGGTGTCTACCAGGACATCGGCACCGGGCTGGACGCCGCCGGCCACTGGGGGTGGACCAGCGATTCGTTCATCGGGAACTACGGGGACAACTCGCTGCTGTACTTCGACAACTACCGCAACGCGAAGCCCGGCGACGCCCTGTACGAGAAGGCCCGCACCGGCACGAACGCGGCTGCCGGCGACGGCTTCTTCGACCGGCTGCGCGCCGATGTCGCGGCCGGCACGTTGCCGCAGGTCTCCTGGATCGCCGCCCCCGAGGCGTTCTCCGAGCATCCGAACTGGCCGGCGAACTACGGCGCCTGGTATGTCTCGCAGGTTCTGGACGCGCTGACCTCCAACCCGCAGGTGTGGAGCCGTACGGCGCTGCTGGTGACCTACGACGAGAACGACGGGTTCTTCGACCATGTGACCCCGCCGTTCCCGCCCGCCTCCGCGGCCCGGGGGCTGTCGACCGCCGACGTGACGCAGGATCTGTTCGCCGGGTCTTCCGGCTATGGCGCGGGACCGTACGGGCTCGGCCCGCGCGTGCCGATGCTCGTCATCTCCCCGTGGAGCACCGGAGGGTGGGTGTGCTCGCAGACTTTCGACCACACCTCCATCGTGCAGTTCATCGAGAAGCGTTTCGGCGTTCACAACCCGAACGTGTCCGCGTGGCGCCGCGCGGTGTGCGGCGACCTCACCTCCGCGTTCGACTTCTCCGGCAGCGATGCCGGCGTGCCCGCCCTGCCCGACACCACCGGCTACGCCCCGCCGAACCACGACAACCCCGGCGACTACGTGCCCGCGCCGCCGGCCACCGGCACGCTGCCCAGGCAGGAGAGCGGGCTGCGCAACGCCCGGCCGCTGCCGTACGACCTGGTCGTGGACACCAAGGCGGTGGGCGGCAGGATGCGGTTCACCTTCACCAGCCTCGGTGCGGCGGGGGCGTCGTTCCATGTCACATCGGCCACCCGCGGCGACGGTCCCTGGCCGTACACGGTCGAGGGCGGCAAGAGCCTGACCGACAGTTGGGCGCTGCCCGGCAGCCGCTACGACTTCTCCGTCTACGGCCCCAACGGGTTCCTGCGCCGCCAGGCCGGCACCAACACCGCCGTCGGTCCCGAGGTCACCGCCCGCCACGACAACGCCGCCGGGCAGGTCACGCTGACGTTCACCAACGCCGGCAGCACCTCCGTCACCTTCACCGCCACCGACGCGTACGCACCCGACGACCACTACTCCTACACCGTGCAGCCCGGCGCCTCCCGGACGGTCCCCGCCTGGGGCGTGCCCGCCGGCCACCACTGGTACGACGTCACCGTCACCTCCAACACCGACAGCGCGTTCGTGCGACGGTTCGCCGGGCACGTCGAGACCGGCACAGCCGGCACCAGCGACCCCGCAACCACCACCACCTGATCTTCCCCCGCGACCAGAGCTGCCGCCGGGGGCCGGGCCCAGATCGGCTCTGGCCCGTAGTCGGTGGTGACGTCGAGTAGCCGTCCCTGATCACGAGCTTGTGATAGATGTCAACTCCCTTGTGGAGACGGTGCTTTCCGGGCTTGCGGCGCTGGTCGTCGAGGGCGTGGCGGACGGCGGCGGCGCGGTGGTGGTCACGGCCCGCACTCGGGATGCAGTCGTGCCATGTCCGCGGCGTCGACCGAGAACGAGATGGCTTGTGCCGCGGTGAACGTGCCCCAGCGGACGAGCACGTCGTGTGCTTGGAGGACCGGGCCGGCCCCGCCGGCTCGCCTCTTCGGCGTGCTGGTCGGCGTAGGAGCCGCCGTGGTGGGAAGCGTGTCAGGAGGGTCGCTGGTTTCGGCTGTGCGACGGTGGACCGCCGACCGGCCTGGAGCCGAGGTCGAGCGGGGGCGCGAGCCGGGGTCGCGGTGCTCGGCGCACCAGTCGGTGTCGCTGCAGATCCACCGACCACCGGCGCCGGTCGGGTCGGGGACTTCGACGAGGTAGCTGGTGTCGCTGCCACAGCGGGCGCAGCGGCCGGGGCGGGATTCGACGGTGAATTCCAGGTCGTCGAAGGTGAGCGGTTCGACGCGGGTGTGCGGGGGGATCGCGTGGATCCGGCTTTCCCGGCCGGCACCGAAGACGGTGATGTGCGTAGTCCCCTTCGGCATGCATCCGAAGCGCTTCGTCCAGGCGTCGCTCCACGGTGCGCAGGGGCTCGGGAACCGGGACCTGCAAGACGACCGGACCCCCCTCCGCCTGGACAGCTGTCGGGGGTGGTCCGGCTGGGGTCCGTCCCCGCCAGCCACCGGCCCCTGAGCATTGATCTGCGAGGATGTGTCTCGTGCGGCGACCATCGGTAACCGGCGGATCACGGGTTTGTCGGCCGAGGTGATCGCTCAACTCCTCGCCGCGCGGTACGTCCGTTGCAGCAGGAACGGCACCAGGCCACACTCGCGTCCCGGCCACGGGAAGGCACGTGACATTCGCAGCGGGAGGTCGGTGAAGTCTGCGGTCACAGCCGATCCTTCACGAGGCGGCCAGCCTGCATGACGAGCAGGATGTTGTCCGGGTCGGCGAGGCTGGCGATGCCGTGGAGCGGGTCGGTCCGACACACGACAAGATCAGCGAGCTTCCCCGGTTCGATCGTGCCGAGGTCGGTGTCGAGGCCCAGGAGCCGGGCTGCGACACGGGTGCCGGCCTCGATCGCGCCCATGGGGGAGAGGCCGAGGTCGACGAGATACGCCAGTTCGCGCAGGTTGTGTCCATGCGAGGTCACCCCGGAGTCGGTGCCGAGTGCTATGGGTACGCCTCGGCGGATCGCCTCCGCGACTCGTTCCATCGCGAGTGCGGACCACCGGATTTTCTTCTGGTAAAGGAAGTCGGGCACTGAGCCCGGCTCTGGGATGGTGGCCGCGGTGGTGAGCGTCGGCACGAGTATGGTGCCGTGTTCGAGCATGAGGTCGATTGTCTCGTCGTCGATGCCGTAGCCGTGTTCGATGCTGGTGACGCCGGCGAGGACGGCGTTGCGGATGCCAGAGGTGCCTTGGGCGTGCGCGGCGACCGGTCGCCCGCGGTGTCGGAGCGCTTCGTCGACGATGGCGGCCATCTCGTCGGTTGCGAGCCCTTCGTCGTCAGGCTGGTCCGTCGGGCTGCTCACGCCGCCTGTGGCGCACACCTTGATCACGTCGGCGCCGGCCCGGATGACGCGGCGTGTTGCGATTCGGGCTTCGCCGACGGTGTCGGCGATCTCCGTCCAGGGCTGCGGGCGGAGCGCATCGATGTCGATCCCACTGGGTTGTGTGAAGTCGGCGTGCCCGCCGGTGTGGCTGATCATCCGGATGGCTACCTGCAGGCGCGGCCCCTCCACCAGGCCGGCCGTCACTGCCTCTCGGTATCCGGCGTCGAGGCCGCCGAGGTCACGCGCGGTGGTGACGCCGGCCACGAGGGTCCGGCGGAGGCGCTCCGCGGTCTGGAAGGTGGCGAGTGACGCCCAGTGCGGGGGCGGCTCCAGCAGTTCGCTGACGTGTCCGAGACCGAAATGCACGTGGCAGTCGATGAAGCCTGGCGCCACGGTACGGCCACCGAGATCGATGACGGTCTCGTCCGGGGCCGGCATCGCCCCGGGCCCGGTACCGGCGTGAGTGATACGGCCGAAGGCATCGATGGCGATGGTCGCACCGTCAACCGGCGTTGTGCCGGTGCCGTCGATGAGCCGTGCGTTGATCAGCTGAGTCACGTAGAGCTCCGTCCAACAGAGGAGAATTTCATTCCATAGTCACGGCCAATCGAGGCACCAGTATTGCATGTGAGACGTTGTTCCCTGGGGTACACTGGCGCCGCAACAATATTCCCTGGATGGAGGAAGGGGCGGGGATGGCGGCTAAGGCAGCCCGACGTCAGGGGGCTGACGGGGACGGCGCACAGGGCTTGGGTCCTCAGAACCTTCCGGCCGGGCAGTCGACCGGCCCGCTGACCAGCGGTGCGGTCCTTGCGCAGATTCAGGCTGCGGCGCCGTCGCTCGTGCCCAGTGCGCGTCGGGCCATGGAGGTGATCATCGCCGACCCCGAGGCAGCCACCAGATACTCCGCCGCAGACCTTGCCGCGCGTGCTGACACGGCGGCATCAACCGTGGTCAGAGCCTGCCAGCAAGCCGGGTTCAAGGGTTTCCAGGATCTGAAGCTGGCCTTGGTCCGTGACCTGGCCTTGCGCGGCGCCGACCAGCTGGTGTTCGCCGACGAGCTGGATACCGACTCGCCTCCGGACGCGGTGTTGCACACCATCCTCGCGGCCAGCAGCCGTGCGCTGTCCGATGCGATCAGCACGGTCGACCCGGTGGCATTCGCCGGTGCGTTGGCCGCCCTGCGTACCCGCCAGAAGGTGTTCTTCGTCGGTAACGGCCAGTCGACCACGCCCGTCCGAGATGCGGCACACCGCATGCGGATGCTGGGGCTGGCCACGGCAGCGCCGATGGACGCGATTACACAGCACATCGCTGCTCGGCAGTTGGGCGAAAGCGGCGTCTGCCTGGCAATGAGCCACAGCGGCGCGACACGCGAGACAGTGCTGGCCGCAGAGACCGCGAAGGCGGGCGGCGCCTACGTCATCGCGGTGACGAGCTTTCACGGCTCGCCGCTGGCCGACATCGCGGACGCGCCTCTCATCGCGGGCAGCCCGGGGCAGGGTTTCCGACTGGAGGCCACGGCCAGCCGATTGGCACATCTGGCGATCACCGACGCGCTGTTCGTCGGGCTCGCCCTGCGCGATCCGGAGCGGTCCAGGGCGTACCTGAACGCGATCGCGGACGTCCACGCAGAGCACATGCTGTGAGGGACGACCGGGTCCATGGTGAGTCCCTCCAGTACGCCGGTGAGTCCTCCAACACAGCGGTGAGTCCCTTCACTACAGCGGTGAGTCCCTCGAGCACAGCGAAGGGCTCCCGCTCCTGACCTATCTGCGGGTGGGCGATCCCGGTCGGCCCCTCGTCGTGTTCCTGTCGGCGGCGGCCGCCTGGCTCGCATCAGTTACGGGCACCCGGACGGTCGCCCGGACGACTTTCTCGCACATTGGCTGGCGGCACGTGGATTCACGGTACTCGCGCTGTCGTATCCGTCGGACCATCCGGCCTTCCCGGCGGCGCACCCGGAATTGACCGTCGACCGGTGGGGTGCGGCGGCAGCGGTGCTCACCCAACGGATCGTCGCCGAGCACCAGCTCGGGGCCGGAGTCATCCTGTGCGACTGGAGCATGGCCGGCCGATGCGTTCTACCGTTCGCCCGGACCGCCCGGACCGCCCGGACCGCCCGGACCGCCCGGACCGCCCGGACCGCCCGGACCGCCCGGACCGCCCGGCGGGTCGGCCTCGATCTGCGGTGCTTCGTGTCGCTCGCGGCTTCGGCTCCGCTGCCCGGCCCGTACCGGTCCCTCCGGCAGGCCAGCCATTGACCCCCGAGGGTCTGTGGGAAGCCGCCCTGGGGCAGTCGTCGGCGCGGCTTGACAACTGGTACGGGCAGATCTCTGCTCAGGCGGAACAGGGCAGGCCGATCATGTCGCGGGAGGAGTACGTACGGCACTACCTGGGCCGGCACTCGGTCGGTCTGCGTGGTGAGGCGCAGCGCTGGGACGGGGCGGCCGACGTCCATGACGCCGAGGCCGCGATCCGGGAGACCGGGGTGGGACGGTGGGCGGAGTTCCCCATATGCGAGGCCGTCGTCCCGGAGGGCGCACAGGACGCTCGGCAGGCCCTGTGCGATCACCTCACCTGGTCGGCGATCACCGCCTACTCACTGGGATGGCGCCTGTCGGATGCGACGGGCGCTGCCGGCCGACATCTGGGCGGGCCTGACCGCGACCAGTCGGCGGCTGTCCACGGACCTGGTCCGTTTCATGCCCGGCAACCACTTCTTCTTCCTCGGCGCCGCCGGTGCCCGCCGCGCGGCACGCCACATCGAGGAGCTCTGGCAGGCCGCCGCCTGGTCGGCACGCCCGCCCGCTGGCGGGAGGTGTGATGACCCACGCCGTCATCCAGCAACTCCTGGACGGAATCGAACCGCGCGAACGTCAACTTGCCGAGTAGATCGGCGAACTCGCCGCCCGCCTGCGTGAGGCGCGGGCTGAGCGCGAGGCCTTGGCGACCACGGCCAAGACCGTCCGCGCGATGGCCGCCGACCTCGACCTCGAGCGGCCGCCGACCCCGGCGCTGCCGGACGGTGCGGCCTACCAGCAGATCATGGACGTATTCGACCACGAACGCCGACCGCTTCGCGCCCGCGAGCTATGCCTCGCGCTGGACCTGCCCTTGATGCCCAAGCACGTCGAAGGCACCCGCGCGAAACTCAAACGCCTGGTCAGCCTCGGATTCCTCGATGAGACCGAACCCGGACTGTTCGCACAGCACGGCCTTCAGGCCCCGACAGCCCCCGCCGACCAGCAATCCTGATCCAGGCCAACTGGCAAAACCTTACAAGACTCGCTTATTGCCCGCTGAGCTCGCGCGTTGGCGTCAGAATCGAAGAGTGCGCAGGCCGGTGCGGATTTCGCTGACCAGGATCTCGGGCTGTTCCAAGGCCGCGAAGTGCCCGCCCTTGTCGGCCTCGCCGTAGTGGATCAGATTGCTGTAGGTGTCTTCGATCCAGCTACGTGGCACGCGTGGGATGTCCCTCGGGAAGACGGTCACCGCGACCGGAAGCGTCACCTTCGGGCCGGCGAAAGTGAGCGACTTGTTCTCCCAGTAGATGCGGCCGGACGACGCTGCGCTGTTGGTGAACCAGTAGAGGGATATCGCGTCGAGCATGTCGTCGATGCTGAGAGCGTCCTCGGCGAGCCCGTGGTTGTCGGTCTTGGACTGGAACTTCTCGTAGATCCAGGCTGCCTGGCCGGCGGGGGAGTCCGCCAGGGCGAACGCTACCGTCTCCGGCTTCGTGCCCTGAAGGTGGTTAGACCCACCGAGATCGCCGGTGTAGAGGGCGAGGGTCTCCACGGCGTAGCGCTGTTCGGGCGACAAGGTGTCGGGTATCTGTGCGGGAAAGGCGTACTGGGTGTTCAGATGGATTCCGAGAAGCCCCTCGGGTTGCATGGCCCCGAGGGCGGTGGTGACGACGGCACCCCAATCGCCGCCTTGCGCGGCCCATCTCGTGTAGCCGAGACGCTTCATCAGCTCCACCCATGCGCTTGCGATGCGCGATACAGCCCACCCGGTCTCCGTGGGCTTCTGGGAGAACCCGAACCCGGGGAGCGACGGGACGACGACATCGAACGAATCGGCGGCGTCTCCTCCGAACGAAACCGGATCGGTCAGCGGGCCGATCAGCTTCAGGAACTCGACGATCGAGCCCGGCCATCCATGCGTGAGTATCAGCGGCATCGCGTGGGGATTCTTGGACCTGACGTGGATGAAGTGGATGTCCAGTCCATCAATCTCGGTCAGGAACTGGGGGAAGCGATTGAGCTCGGACTCGAAGCGCCGCCAGTCGTAGCCGCGCTCCCAGTAGTCGACCAGAGATCTGGCGTTCTCTACACGGACCCCTTGCGACCAGTCGCCCACCGTTTCCGGATCCGGCCATCGAGTTCTGGCCAGTCGCTGCTTGACGTCGTCGATCGCCGATTCCGGGATCGAGACGGTGAACGGGCGGACGAGGGCCGAGGTAGGCGGCGTCGGTGCGGTCATGGCCTTCTTCCCTTCTCCTGAGCTTCGAAGCACAGCGCAACTCTCCGCTGCACATCGGTGTACAGTGAATCTCACTGTACACCGGTGTGCAATACTGGTGCCGTGTCCACCGAGTCCTCCCGTGTGCGCTCGATGAACGAGACGCGCGATCGCATCCTCGACGTCGCCCTCGATGTGCTGGGGGAGAACCCCGATGCCGGAATGGGCGAGATCGCCTCCGCTGCCGGCGTCGTCCGTCGCACGGTCTATGACCATTTCCCCTCGCGCCTCGACCTGGTCCGGACACTCACGGAACGGGCCGTCACCGAGATGACGGCCGTGCTCAACGAAGTCAACGCCTCCGGCGCGGAGGCGGACGCGACGTGGGTCGAATTCATCGCCCGCCTCTGGCCGGTGGCGCACCGGTACCGAGTGCTGCTGGCGCTGCGCCGTGGTGAGTACGGCGAGGCGATCCACGGCCTGCTCGGGCCAGTCGATGAGCTCCTCGCCGACCTCGTGAAACGGGGCCAGGACACCGAGGTGTTCGCACAGCACCTGCCGGCGGGCCTGCTGGGCCAGGTCGCCTACGGCGTCGTGTTCGCCATCGCGGACAGCGATCTGCCGAACGGGACCTTCGGTGCCCGAGCAGCGACGATCACGAGCCTGCTGATGCTGGGAGTTCCCGAGACGCGCGCCATCGCTCTCGTGGGCGACCAGCCCTGACCCGCAGTACTCGACGAGCCGCGGAGCCAGTCCGGTTCTGGTACCGCAGCGCGTTGGCGACCTCCCGGATCTCGTAACGCCCCTGATGGCCGGAAACCGACGGATGCCGTTCCGGATAACGCTCCTGAGTTCTCAATACGGAGACTATGCACCGGCGGCCGAGGTCGAAGCGTTCGCCGCATTGGCCTGGCAGATCGCCCAGGTGGTCGACACGTCCTGACCGCGGCGCTCCGGTCTCAGTGGAAGCGGGCAGGTAGCCTTCGAAGTCGATCGGCGCGTTGGTGTTGGGCTCGCGGTACGGCAGCGGCTTGGGGGCCAGCAGCGCGACCAACGAGTCCTTGATCGCGTACGCGAACAGGTGGTTGCCGCGCGGGCTTGTAGTGCCCGCCGCGGACTCGGTACAGGCCGAGGTAGTCGGTGTAGGACAGGCTCGTCGGCGCCATCCGCTCGTACTCCAGCCGGTGCACCTCGTTCATGTCGAAGCAGTCGAAGCCTCCGCCCGCCAGGTGGTCCACGATCAGCTGGTCGGTGCGCTCACCGTCGCCGATCGGGGTCCCCAGCTCCCGGGCCGGGCCGCCGACACCGATACGCGCGGTGAAGTCGAGCGCGACCAGCAGTTTCTTGCCGATGGCAACGGCATACGATCTGGCCAGGTCGGGGATGTGGCTGGTCGCCCGTTGGCCGTACACACGCAGGGGCCGGTTGGCCTGCTCCCGCGGGTCCGTCGCGCCGTGGAAGTCGAAGCCGAGGTGGCCGGCCAGCGCATCGGCCTTCTCATGGTCGAGCTCGGTGGTCAGGCCGGCGCCGTACGCGTACAACTGCACCGCGAGGTCGTCACCCAGGTGCTCCCACAGCCAGTCCGGGTCACACAGCGAGTACACCGACGCCGGTGTGGTCAGCAAGCTCTCGTGCTCGGTGAACCGGCCGGTGGACAGGTCCAGTTCGATGTGCGCCCACGGGTTTCCGTGGAACTGGAGGTTGCGCCGCGACAGGTCGGCGAACCACGGGTAGCGCTGCAGCCAGCGGGCTCGCATCAGACTGCGGACCGGGTCGTCACCCCAGACGTAGAGGATCACATACTCCGCGCCGTGCTCGGCGCTCTCCTCCCGGACCATCCGCCGGTACGCCTGGTAGATGCCGTACCCGCCCACGCCGTAGTTGCCGATCGGCTCGCCCAGATGCCCGGCCAGGTACTGCTGCCAGGTCTCGCCGTCGCTGACCTGGTTGCCCTCGGTGAAGCTGTCGCCGTAGGTGTTGATCCGCGGCACCCGGTCCGCGTACAGGAACGCCGACCGCGCGCCGGTCGGGCCGAACGTCTCGATCGTCCGGCTGTCGTCGATCCCCCACGGCACCAGCGAGTTCTGCGACACATAGCCAAGCTCAGGGCCGAACGCCGCCCACCCCGGACCGGTCAGGAAGCCATCGATCACCTCGCGCGACGCCGCGCCATTGCGGACGTACTGTTCCCAGGTCACCGCAGGTTTTTCCATCATCGCTGACCCTTGGCGGCCTCGGCGATGAGGTTGGCGTCTTCCTGCTCACGTCGACGAGCCGCGAGGAGGACCTGTTCTTCCCGGTCGCGGGGGACTACGACGACTCCGTCGGTGTCGGCCACCACCAGGTCGCCCGGATTGACGACGACGCCAGCGCACTGGATCTGACCGCCGACATCGCCGTCCCATCCCTTGTTCGGCCCGGCGGCGCAGATGCCGCGCGCGTAGACGGTGAAGCCCCGCTCGCGGATCGCGTCGACGTCGCGGACCGCGCCGTCGACGACCAGGCCGATCAGACCGGCCCGAATGGCCTCCATGGTGCGGACCTCGCCCCAGACGGCCCGGTCCACGAAGCCGCCGGCGTCGACGACGAGGATGCTGCCGGCCGGTGCCGTCTCGATGGCGCGTAGCAGGGTGTTGTTCTCGCCCGGCATGCTGCGGGCGGTCCATGCGCGTCCCAGCAGTGTGCCGCCGACGACCGGCCGGATGGCCGCGTGCATGGCTTGGAAGCGGTTGAGGCAGTCGCAGACGGTGCTGCTGGCCAGTCCATGCCAGCGGTCGAGGTTGTCGGTATGGGCTGTAGTCATGGGAACTCCTTATGAAAGGTCGGGTGCGCCGGAGGGTTCGAAGCGTTTGAAGAGGTGTCGCGCGTTGCGGTACCGGATCAGCTGGCGGTCGTCGCCGGACAGCAGCCGAGTGTGTGCGATGCGCCGAGCGGACTCGGTGATCTGGGGTTGGGGAGTGAACGGCCAGTCGGTCCCGTACAGCAGCCGGCTCGGCGGCACCAGCCGCAGCAACGAGGCCAGTTGCGTGTCGAGTGGGAACCCCGACGCGCCACCGCCGTGGGAAGGATGATGCGCAGCCGCGGATACCTGTCCAGCGCACCGGTCAGCAGCAGACCGGTGACCGCCCGGGTGGTCTCGAAGGGAAACTCGATGAGGCTGCGTGGCTGTCCGAACGCGGTCTGCTCCCAGCACGGTGGCGACGTGGGGTGCAGGAAGACCACGGCGCCCCGGCGGTCGAGCTCGTCGAGGACCGGACGGAACCTCGGATCGAAGAGGTAGGTCCCGTGGTAGTTGCTCAGCAGGACCACGCCGTCCGCGCCCAGTTGGTCGAGTGCGTAGGCGATCTCGTCCAGCGCGCTGTCCATGTCGGGCAGCGGCAGGGAGGCGAAGAACCCGAACCGGTCGGGGTGCTGGGCGGCCAGTGCCGCCCCGTCCTCGTTGACACCACGAGCGAGCACCGTCGCCGCGCGGTCGTCGCCGAAGTGGACGCCCGGCGATGAGATGGACAGGATGGCGAGTTCGATACCGAGTTTGTCCATCGTGTCGAGGGCCGGGCCGACAGACCAGTCCGGCCATCCGGCCAGGCGGTCCGGGCCGGGCGTACCGAGGTGTTGGTACGCCGTCCGGTACCGCTTCGGCAGGAAGTGTGCGTGAACGTCGATGCTGTCTTGTCGGATCACTGGGGGCTCTTGTTCACCAGGCGAATGCGAAGCCGTCGCGTCGTGGGTCAGCTCCGCCCCACATGGTGGAGGTGTCCGGGTCGAAGGCCACGCCGTGTCCGCCGCCGACCACGCGGCTCCAGGCGCCCAGGTCGTGCACCTGGTGTCCACGGCCACGGAGCCGGGCCAGGGTTTCCGTGCTGATCCTGCTCTCGGTGCCCAAGAGGGTGCCGTGTCCGACGCGGATCCGGGGTGCTTCGATCGCTTCCTGGATGTCCATGCGGTGGTCGACGACGTTGATGATCATCTGGGGTGTGGTCTGCAGGATGCCGTACGATCCGGGGGTGCCGACGGCCAGGAACGGCCGGCCGTCCGACCAGATCTGTGAGGGAGCGAGGCAGACCTCCACTTTCTTGCCGGGGCCGATCGCGTTGGGGCTTGTGGGGTCGGTGTCGAACCAGGAGGCGAAGCTGTTCAGCAGCAGTCCGGTGGTGCCGGCCACCACACCTGATCCGAAGGCGCCTCCCAGGGTCTGGGTGCAGGAGACCACATACCCTTGAGCGTCGGCGGTGACGAAGTGTGTCGTGTTCTCCGGGCCGGCGAATACGGCCCGGGTCCATTCCAGTGCGGGGTTGTACTCGTGGCGTTCCCCCGGGAACGGGGTTGCCCGTTGCAGGTCCAGCCGTTGTGTGGCCCCTGTGATGTGTGCGTCGGACAGGAGGTCGTCGTAGGGGGGTGACGGGTCCAGCAGGTGGGCTTTTCGTTCCTCGATCGCCGCCTTGAAGACCTCGGACAGCAGGTGCAGGTATGCGTCGCTGTCCGCTGCCATCTCGGAGAGCGGGAACTCGCCGAGCATGCGCAGGCTTATGAGGTACTCCAGCGCTGCGCTCGGCGCGGGCGGGCAGTAGACGGTCAGGCCGCGGTACGTGCTGGAGATCGGGTCCTGCCAGTTTGGGGTGAAGCCGGCGAGGTCGGATGCCGTGAGGAGGCCGCCGTGGTCGGCGCAGTACTGGGTGATCTCCTCGGCGATGGGGCCGTGGTAGAGGGCTTCGGTGCCGGCTTCGGCGATGAGCCGCAGGGTGTCGGCGGCGTTCTTCTGGACGAGGAGTTCGCCGGGGCGTGGGACTCGTCCGTTGGGGAGGAAGATCTCTCTGCTGGTGGCGGCGAGTTCGAGGCGGGGGCGGGCTGCCGCGAGGTAGTGGTGGAGGTAGTGGGAGACGGGGAAGCCCTGTTCGGCGTGGGTGATGGCCGGTGCCAGGACCGTGGCGAGGTCCATGGTTCCGTAGCGTTCCAGGGCGGCGGACCAGCCTGCGGCCGCGCCGGGGACCATCGCGGAGAGGATGCCGACGTCCTTGCTGCCGGGGGTGGTGAACCGGTCGGGGTGTGCGGCCTCTGGTGCCGGTCCGACGAAGTCGAGGACCGCGGGTGCCGGCTCGTGCGGTGTCCGGATGAGCATGTAGCCGATGCCGGCGGGTCCGCTGCTGCACGGTTCGACCACGCTGAGCGCGGCGGCGACGGCCACCGCCGCGTCGACGGCGTTTCCGCCTGCCCACAGGATGCGCATGCCGGCCTGGGTGGCCAGCTGGTGGGCGGAGGTGACGATGCCGTTGCGGCCGCTGGCCGCGGGGCGGTGGGCGGTCATCGGGTGGTCGTCGCGGTCTCGATCCCGGCGAGGGAGTCCAGGAGATGGGTGTGCGGTGCGGTCTCCAGGGTGGCCCGGGTGTGGGCCCCGGTGGTGACACCGGCGACGATGCCGGCCCCCGAACGCCAGCCTGCGAGCAGGTCGCTGCGGGTGTCGCCGACGACCGCGACGGCATGCATGTCGGTGATCTGCAGCCGGAGTGCCGCGGTGAGGATCATGTCGGGGAACGGCCGGCCGCGGCCGGCGTCGCTGGGGCTGAGCGTGAGATCGACGGTGTCCCGCCAGCCCAGTGCGTCGACGAGGGTTTCGCGGGTGCGTTCCGCGAAGCCGGTGATGAGTGCGATCCGTACGCCCGCTGTCCGAAGTCGCACGAACAGGTCCTCGACGCCGGGAAATGCCTTGATGCCGACCTTGGCGACGAGTTCCTCGTAACGCCGCTCGAACGCCTCGTTGGCCGCCCGTGCCCGCTCCTCGGGCAGCACATCGCGGAAGGCGTCCAGCTTGCTGCGGCCGCGGTTGCCGTCGAACGAGGCCAGGGCGGCCTTGAGCTCGGGGCCGTCGGGGAGTCCGGTGTCCAGCAGTGCGGCGCGGAACGCCTCGATGACCAGGCCGTCGTCGCTGAACGCGGTACCGGCCATGTCGCAGACCAACAACTCCCAGTCCGGCGGTGCAACGTGCATGGTGCTTCCCTTCGATCGGTGGAACGCGATGAGGGAACGATAATCCATCATTAACCCTCGATGTGGCAACGAGGTTGCTTGTGCGGCTAGCCTGCCCGGGTCGAGAGGGGACTCCATGCAACGCGACATCGTCGCCGACTTCACCCGATCCATACCGCCGGCCCCGCCCGAGGTGGGCGACGCACTGATCAACACCCTCGGGGCCATCGCCGCCGACCCCGGCGCCCGGATGCTGCTCCACGAGAGCAAGCCCGGCGGCGGGCCGGAAGACCGCCTCGCGGCGGCCCGATGGATGGCGCGGCGGATGCCCGCGCCAGAGCCTCACCGGTTGCTGCTGACCAACGGAACGCAGAGTTCGCTCCTGCTGGTCCTGCGCCACCTGGCCGCCCCGGGGGATGCCGTACTGGCCGAAGGGCTCACCTACGGGTCCATCGGCAACCTGGCCGAGCGCGCCAGGGTGCACCTACACCCCGTTGATCTTGACGACGACGGCATGGTGCCCGAGTCGTTGGCCGCGGCGTGCCGCAAGTTCAAACCCCGGCTGATCTACTGCAATCCCGGCTACCACAACCCGACCACGACAACGATGAGCCTGGAACGACGGCATCAGATCGTCGCCGTCGCACGCCGATACGGGGTGCCGGTATTCGAGGACGATGTGCTCGGCGCCCTTCACCCGGACACGCCGCCGCCGATCGCGACCCTGGCCCCGGAGCTGACCTGGTACTCGATGGGGCTGACCAAGTCGCTCACTCAGGGGCTCCGGGTCGGATACCTCCTCGGCCCCGACGGGCCTGCCGCCGAGGCCATGACGCGGCCCCTCGTGCGGCTGTCGTACTGGGTGGCGAATCCGCTGTCCGCCGAGGTGGTCCGCCGCTGGATCGACGGCGGCCAGGCCACCGCCATCGCCGCCGCCATCCACCGGGAGTCGGCCGCACGACAGCGACTCGCCGCGCGACTGCTGCACGGGCTGCACTACGACACCCAGGACGCGGCCATGCATCTGTGGCTGCGCGTGCCGACCGGGCACACCTCACACAGCTACGCCGCGGCCGCCGCGGAACGCGGTGTGCTGGTCAGACCGGCCGAGATGTTCGCCGTCGACAGCCACCCTGTGCCACTCCGGGTGCGGCTGTCACTGAGCACTCCGCTCGACCGGGCTCAGGTCCGACGGGGACTGGAAATCATCTCCGCCCTGTCACCACATGAACGACAGGCAAACATCGTTCGGCGCCCGTAGCGCACGCAACGCTGTTGCCATACGGTCATCCCGGAAGGGAAAATCACTCCCTGGCCGGGGGCCCTGGCCCCCGTAATTCCGACTCGACCGGCCACCTCGGGTATCGAGGAAGTCAGTACCCACGACGGATCCTGCACGATGGTGTCGACCATCTTGAGTTGTTCGGCACCAGTCCTGACCGGCTTGGCGATCCTCCTGTTGAGCGTATTCACGCTGACACCGAGGCCGCTCGCGCTCGCATATGACCGCGTGCGGCTGCGCCCCGTTCACCCATGACCTCCATTTTGACCGCGGCAGGGAAGCAGTATGAAGAAAAATACGATGAAGGAAAAGATCCTCCTCGGTGAAATGGTTTTCGGACTCGGGTTGGACACACCAGACCCGATGATGGTCGAATACGCCGCCTTGGCCGGGCTGGACTTTGTGCGTTTCGACTGCGAACAGGGGCCCTACACGCTGGAGAGCATCGAGCACGCGGTACGTTCCGCCGAAGCCGCCGACATTGTCCCCACGGCAAGGATCTCAGAACGCAAGCCCGACTTCGTCGTGCAGCTCCTCAACCGCGGCGTGAGCGGACTCACCTTCGCCCACACCCGAACGGCGAGCGATGCGGCCGCTGCCGTAGCTTCGGTGAAGTTCGCGCCGGAAGGCGACCGCACGCTCACCTCGCCCAGCGGGCATGGCATGCACGCCCGCTGGGCGCTCGGCCTGGACACGCAGGACGCCTTCGCGTTCGCGAATCGTGAGACGCTGGTCGTCTGCACGATCGAGGATCCGACCGGTCTGGCGAACATCGGAGAGATCGTCGCGGTTCCGGGTGTCGACGTCCTTACCTTCGGCCCCAACGACATCGCGGCGACTCTGGGACACACCGGCGACACGATGCACCCTGAAGTCCGGAAGGCCGTCCGCGAAGGCATCGAGCAAGCCACCGCCGCAGGCAAGGCGGTGGGGATCTCCGTCGGTTCCCGCAGTGCCGAGTGGGCTGCCGACTACGTCGAAGCCGGCGCCCGAGTCCTGCAATTCCTCCCGGCTCCGCTCATGATCGATGCTGTCGCCCGGGCGCGCGTCGATCTTGGCGTCTGACCACAAGAAAAACGGTTCCGTCGCGTGGAACCGGTTCCACACCGCAAGGGCGGCCACATGACTCTGTCTCTCCATCAATCAGCAGGTGGTGCACCTACGGGTGCATTGCGGACTGCATCTTTCCGGAAGCGCGTGGGCGCATATGTGCTGTGCGGTCCGTTCTTGCTGTTCCTGGGGGTGTTCTCGGTACTTCCGGCAGCATCGACGGTGGTGCTGGCCCTGCTCGACTGGCCGCTGGCCGGCGGCAACGCCCGGTTCACCGGCCTCGACTCCTTCCGTCGGGTGCTGGGCAGTGAGGAACTGCGCCAAGCTCTTGTCAATACTCTGCTGTATTCGCTCTTCACCGTGCCGGCCGTCACGGTGCTCGGTCTTCTGATCGCCCTCACCATTCACAGTGTGCGGCGTGGAAAGGTTTTCTGGCGGACGGTGTACTTTCTGCCGTTCGCCAGCACCCTCGCGGCGATGAGCATCGTCTGGAAGTGGATGTTCTACCCGGAACGAGGGCTGATCGACTCCACGGTGGGCCAGTTGTTCGGAGTGACGAACTGGTTGAGCGACAGTTCGCTCGCGCTCCCGGCGGTTGCTCTCGTGGGAGTGTGGCACCAGCTCGGATACGCGGTCGTACTGTTTCTTTCGGGGCTGGCCAACGTGCCCACCGCGCATCTGGAGGCGGCCCGTCTCGACGGCGCGAACGCCTGGCATCGGTTCTGGCACGTCCAGTGGCCCGCTCTCGGGCCGACCACGGTGTTCGCCGTCGTCATCAGCACCATCAGCGCGCTGCGCGTCTACGACACCGTGGCGCTGATGACCGAGGGCGGCCCAGTCGGCAGTACCTCAACCCTGAGCTACGAACTCTACCGGCGAGGGGTTTTCTACCAGGACATCAGCGGAGGGGCCGTGATCAGCATCGTGCTGCTGGCCACCGTCATGCTGGTGACGCTGGTGCAGATGCGGTCATTCGGCCGACGACTGAGCGAGGCGGGCGCCCGATGACCACCGGCACACAATCGCACCATGCCACCGGCGTTCTGTCGCCGGGCCGAGCAGAGCCCCCGGACGCATCCGGTCGTGGCTGGGGAAGCGTCCTGCGGCGGGCTGCCGCCAGCGACATACCCCGGCACATATTGCTGGCCTTGGGCGCCATCGTCATGCTCGCGCCATTCGCCTGGATGGTGTTCAGCTCCTTCAAACCGGACGACGAGGTCTACAGCAGCAACCTCCTGCCGCGGCATCCGACCTTCGACGCCTACCAGCGCGTTTTCGACACGGTGCCGATGGGACGGTACTTCCTCAACAGCGTGGCAGTGACCGGGCTGATCTTCCTTGGCCAGGTGCTTCTCGCCGTCCCGGCCGCCTACGCGCTGGCACGGATGCGGTTTCGCGGCAGCAAGTTGGCACTCGGGTTGGTTTTGTTCGCCACCATGCTGCCGATGCAGGTCGTCGCCGTACCCTTGTATTTGCTGTTCGCCAAGGCGGGCCTCCTGGACAATCGCCTGTCGATGATTTCACCTTTCCTCGCCAGCGCCTTCGGCGTGTTCCTGCTCCGCCAGTTCTTTCTAGGTATTCCGCAGAACGTACTGGATGCCGCGCGGCTCGATGGAGCAAGTAACTGGACAACGGTGTGGCGAATCGTCCTGCCGATGGCCCGGCCGGCGCTCACCGCATTCGCGGTCTTCAGTATCGTCTCCCACTGGAACGACTACTTCTGGCCGAGCCTTGTCCTGTCGAGTGACAATGCGGCAACCGTGCCCTACGGTATTTCGGCATTCGCCAACTCGGAAAGCAACGACTTTGCCGCCCAGATGGCCGCCGCCACGCTGGCGGTGCTTCCGCTCGTGGTGGGATTCCTGCTCGCCCAACGTCATTTCGTTCGCGGTCTCGTACTGTCGAACACCCCGGACTAAGTATCCCATTCGGTTTTATTTTTCGAGGAGCAGAACCATGCGTTGGAGAATTACCGCGGCACTGGCATCCGTTGGCCTCCTGGCCGGGGTAACTTCCTGCGGCACATCGAACACCAAGGACGGCGCTGTCAGCGTCTATTACACGCAGGCCAGTCTCTACGCCGATCCGTTGAAAACTGCCATCAAGCCGCTGGAGAAAGAGTCGAACGCCCCTCGGGTGAACCTTGTCCTCGCGGGCAAGAACTACAACGACGTCCAGCAGCGGATCATCCGCGAGGCAGGCACCGGTCGCCTGCCGGATGTGGCTCTGGTCGGGCTGAACAACCTGCGCGGTCTGGTCGACCTCGGCATCGCCCAGCCACTGGACACCGCGATCGCCAAGGGCAGTCTGAACACCAAGAACATCGACCCGAAGTTCCTGAAGCTCACCCAGTACAACGGAAAGCAATACGGGATTCCATATGGCGTCGCGACGCGGATCCTCTACGCCAACGCGGATATGTTCAAGGCTGCCGGGCTTGATCCAACGCATCTGCCGACCACATGGAGTGAGCTGCGCAAGGACGCTAGGAAGCTGGCGGATCCGGCCAAGCATAAGTACGGCATCGTGATGGACTGGAACGGCGGCAGCAACATCGACTTCCAGCAGCAACTGGCAAGTGCCGGCGGCGCGATGCTCAACTCCGACGAAACCAGCGCCGCGTTCAACAGCTCCCAGGGCCGAGCGGTGGTCAACTACTGGCGCGGCCTGGTCAAGGACAAGGCCATGCCGTTGCTCGCCCGTACGTCGGACACCAGCCCCAATGTCCAGGCGTTCATCAACGGCGACGCCGGCATGCTGATCCAGTCCAACGGAAACCTCGGCAACATCAACAAGAGCGCGAAGTTCACCGTCGCCACCGGACAGGTCCCCATCGAAGACGGCGGCACGCGCAGCGCACCCGCGTCCGGCGCGGCGATCGTCCTGCTCACCAAAGACCCTCACCGTCAGGCGGCCGCCCTCAAGAGCATTCAGCAACTGGTCAGTCCAACAGCGAGCACGGCACTGACCCTTGCGTCCGGCTACCTGCCCGTCAACTCCGCCGCCCTGAAGAGCCCGGAATTGAAGAAGTACTTCAGCGAGAAGCCCAACCGGCGGACACCGCTGGACGCCATCCCCCACCTGAACCAGTGGCAGACCTACCCCGGCGGCCACGACGTCGAGGCCAACGACGCGATCGAGAAGAGCCTCCTCCAGGCACTGGGCGGCAGTGAATCCCCTGAGAAGGCGCTCACCGAGTCGCGGAACGCGGTCAACGAGATCCTGAAGAACCATGGCTGAAGGAATCGACTGCGTCGACGTGACCAAGACATTCGGGCCGACGGACCAGGCCCTGCGCCAAGTGACCGTGTCCTGCCAGGCCGGCGAAACACTGACCCTGGTCGGGCCCAGCGGCTGCGGCAAGACCACCCTGCTGCGCTGCATCGCCGGACTGGACAACCCCACCGGCGGAACGATCCGGATCAACGGCCGTGACATGACTCATGCCGACCCCCAGCGCCGGAGTACAGCCATGGTCTTCCAGAACTACGCCCTGTACCCGGCCAAGACAGTCGCCGCCAACATCGAGTTCCCGCTGGTCATGAGCAAGGTGCCGCGAGGCGAGCGCACTGGGCGGGTCGCCGAGATCGCGCGGCTGCTGCGGTTGACCTCGCATCTGGAGAAGAAACCGGCCCAGCTGTCCGGTGGGCAGAAACAGCGCGTCGGCATCGGGCGAGCGCTGATCCGCCGGCCGTCCGTGCTGCTGATGGACGAGCCGCTGTCGAACCTCGACGCCGCACTGCGGGTCGATATGCGCACCGAATTGCACGAGCTGTTCCAGAAGCTCGGCACCACGGTCGTCTACGTCACCCACGACCAGACCGAGGCACTCACACTTGGCGACCGGGTAGCCGTCCTGAACGAGGGACAACTGCAGCAACAGGCCACTCCACGCGAGGTCTACGCCCGCCCGGCGAACAGGTTCACCGCTTCGTTTCTCGGAGCCATGAACCTTCTCGACGGCACCGTCCAGGACGGGTACTTCCGAACGCCCGACGGGTCGCCGATCGTCGAACTCCGGGCGCCGAAGGCCGCCACGACGGCGTGCATCGGCATCCGGCCCGAGGACCTTCGAGCGGCCGACACCTCGGCAAGCCACCCCCACGTCACTCTCACCGGCCGGGTCAGGCTCCTCGAACTGCTCGGCAGCGAGGAACTCGCCCACATCACTCTCGCCAGTGGCCACAAGCTCAAGGCCCGGCTGCCGGTGGGAACCGTCACATCAGGCACTGTGCACCTTTCCGTCGACACCGAACGCCTGCATCTGTTCGACGCCGAGGGCATACGGATCGACCTATAAGCAGCGTCGCGACGAGGAACGGTGGCAGCTGTACGGCCACCTGCGGCCGCCACCGGCCTTGGACCGCACCGGGTTCGCTGCGCTAGACGCAGTGTCACCCCAGGCCAATAGGGGCCATGAGAAGAGGCCAGCCCGGTCGCGTGCCTCCCGCTGCGTTGCATCTGATCACCCAAAGCTTGAAAGGCAACCGAAAGATGTCAATGCTCCTGACGGGCGCGCCGGGCGACGAATGGGTGGACGGTGAGTCCCTTGAGTGGAGCGAGGGGCTACCGGTCCTGACCTATCTGCGCATTGGCGATCCCCGTCGGCCACTCGTCGTCTTCCTCTCAGGCGGTGGCCATCTGGCTCGGGTCAGCTACGGGCACCGGGGCGCTCGCCCGGACAGCTTTCTCGCGCACTGGCTTGCGGCAGGTGGATTCACGGTGCTCGCGCTGTCGTATCCATCGGATCACCCGGTCTTCCCGGCGGCGCACCCAGAGCTGACCGTCGACCGGTGGGCTGAAGCGGCAGCGGTGCTCACTCAACGGATCGTCGCCGAGCACCGGCTCCAGGCCGGAGTTATTCTCTGCGGCTGGAGCATGGCCGGACGTTCGGTCCATCCGTTCGCCCAGACCGCCCAGCGGATCGATCTCGATCTGCGCTGCTTCATCTCGCTCGCGGCTTCGGCTCCGATACCTGGGCTTGTGCCCGTCCGTCCGGCGGGCGAGCCATTGACCCCCGATGGCCTGTGGGAACCAGCCCCGCGGCATCCGCCAAAGCGGCTGGACGACTGGTACGGGCAGATCACTGCCCAGGCCGAACCACACCGGCCGATCATGTCGCGGGACGAATACGTACGGCACTACCTGTGCCGCCACTCGGTCGGACTGCGCGGTGAGGCGCAGCACTGGGACGGGCGGGCCAGCATCCATGACATCGAGGCCGCAATCCGCGAGACCGGGACGGGCCGGTGGGCAGAGTTCCCCGTCTGTGCGGCCATCGTCCCGCAGAGCGCTCAGGACGCTCGGCACGCCTTGAGCGACCACCTCACCTGGCCGGCGATCACCGCCTGGCGGCTGCAATGGCAACTTTCCGAAGCGACAACGCTACCAGATGACACCTGGGCTCACCTGCAAGCACACAGCCGGCAGCTGTCCACAGAACTCGTCCGGTCCATGCCCGGCAACCACTTCTTCTTCCTCGGAACCACTGGCGCCCGACGCACCGCACGCCACATCGAGGAACTCTGGCAAGCTACAGAAAACCTCAATGATCTGGAGGCCGGCGCGTGCTGACGCCGCAAGGGTGATGCTGAACCAGGACGCCCGACCAGGTTAATTCGTCGGTGCGTGATGGTGAGGCGTGATCGCGAGGTGCCGTCTGCCATGAGACCTGCATGCGTTGAAGAGGCGCCCCCAGTCCAACTCTGTAAACGGTCACAAGGAGATCGATCTCTGACATGGGCCGGGAATGTGAACTCGCCGCATCAGCCTCAAACTGCTTGGTGACGGTGTCGTGTCCCAGGACGAACAGCTCGGCCTGTGCCGTTCGGAAACTCGTCGCTGCTGCTCGGAGGTGGTCTGGCGCGCCATCACGGTCTGCTGGACCCATGTCCGGGTAATCGTTTCTCTGGTGTACCAGGTGGCTCGGAAAGCGCTCACGGTCCCGGCGTTGCTGCTGCGGCGGGACGCATCCAAGGAAGCGGCACCGTTGGTACGGCGGCACGAGAACGCGGTGCTGCGTAGGCAACAGTCGGGACCGGTGCGGTACGAGCCGGCAGATCGGCGGTGGTTCGCGGCACTGTCCTCGCTGATTCCCCGGCGCCGGTGAGCGCAGGCACGCGGTATCTCGCGCTGCGGGGAGCGAGTCGGGAGCAGCTTCGACCGGCGCGTAGGTTGTTGGTTTTCTCCAGCTTGATAACTTTGGCGTTGAATGTGACGGACCCGCTGCCGGCTGGCCAGAATGGTAAAAGCCGCTTTCGACGCAGTCGGGCCGCTGCTGCTCATTGGATGGGCAGAGGTGGGCCCAGGACTTCTGCAAGCCATCAGTGGAGTCGAGGGTGAGGGGGTGCCTGAGCCTGAGAGCTCAGGACTCAGCGGTACCCTGCGGAACATGCTGAGGCGGTGATCGAACCGGAGAGCGTCGACATCGATCAACCTCATGTCCTGTCTTCGAATGAGGTGGATCAGTGCCCTCAGCACGGGTCTGATGGGGACGCTCTTCTGAAGCGTGCGCCGGCAGAAGACGCCTGTCATCGGGAGACGTATCAACGGCCGATCTCGGCTGAGACGCTGCGGAAGCGACTGCGTGCGGGGGCGGCCAGATCCCGGATGCTGGTGGCCATGGTGGGCTCGACAAGGACCGACCATCTGCCGATCGAGGCATCGTCTGCGGAGATCGGGCGAGCGACTTCTCGGTCTCGCTGGAGGGTTGACGGTGCGGGCGAGGAAGGTCCGGCAGATGACTGATCCTTTCGCATGGTGCCGCGTGAAGCGATCTTCTGAGGTCATCTAATAGAAGGTTGGCGTGGCGAACGGGTGAGATGTCCAGGTGGCCGTGAAGGGCTCAGTTGATCTCGATGCGGGCCGCCGGATCGGTTGAGAGTGCTGCCGTCGTCTCCCGTGGGTCAAGGACGTCGGCCGCGAAGTGGACGCCGGGTGGGATGCCCCCTGTGAGCAGCGCTCGCGTCGTGGCCGCTGTCATGAGGCCGCTGAGGTCGTAGGAGTCGTCGGCGCGCAGGGTCAGCGTGTGCGCGGGCGGGCCGTCCGGGGTGCCGGTCCACAGGTGGAATTCCTGTCCGTACCAGGAGCCGTGGCGTCGTATGTCCTCGGCGGCGGCGGTCACGAGGGCCGCTGGATCGGCGTCGCCCAGGGCCCAGGCCATGGCCAGTTCCTCGGGTAGCCGGTCGCCCCCGAAGACGGTGTACCAGCGGATCTCGCCGATGTTCAGCGCGCGGGCCAGCCGCCCCGCCTCGGTGGACAGGAAGGGGAAGGCGTTCACCGGCTGGGGGAAGGCTGCCAGGGAGAGGCCGCGGCGGGGTTCGAGTGTACGCGGGCGCACGCCGCCCTCGCGCCAGGCGGCCCCGGGGACGCCGTGTTCGGGGCCGTGGCTGAGCAGGACGTCACCCGCGGCCGCCGGGGTGAGGGCCGCGACTCCGCCCAGGTAGGCGTCGAGGCGTACGGGGCGGTCGGTGTCCATGGCCAGGGCGCGCGGGAGGAGTCCGGAGAGGCCCGGCAGCGCCCCGGCGGACAGGACGGCTGTTCGCCCGGCCGTGAGCCAGTCGCGCCGATCGCACCGGGCGTGGAGACGGATGGCGGCCGGGTCGTCGCCCGCGGCGTCCACGTAGTCGGCGCCGCGGTGCAGTGCGGCGCGGGCGACCGTGTCCAGGACGCGGTAGGAGGGGCCCGCGCAGTTGACGACCAGTCGGCAGCGGGCGGCGAAGCGGTCGAGGGAAGCGGGATCGTCCAGATCGACGGCGAGTGCCTCGACCGGGGGGCCCGCGGGGCTGAGGGAGCGGGCGAAGGCGGCGGCCCGTGCGGGGTCGCGCCCCGCGATCAGCAGCGGGCCCGTGCCCGCCTGACGCAGCCGGCGTACCGCGGCGCTGCCGACGGCTCCGTAGCCGCCGAGCACGCCGATTGTCGTGGTGCTGTCCATCGTGGGTTTCCTTCGCCGGTCACTGTCACTGGATGCGTATGAAAATGATAACTATTGTCATCTCCGGAACCGGTGAAGGTGCCGGGAATCAGCGAGGAGGACGAGATGTACGACGTACTTGTAGTGGGCGGGGGCCCGGCCGGGCTCAACGCGGCCCTGGTATCGGGTCGCCAGCGTCGGCGGGTGCTGCTGGTGGACAGCGGGAAGCCGCGCAACGCCCCCGCCGCCGAGATGCACATGTTCCTCAGCCGTGACGGCTTCTCGCCCGCGGAACTGCGCAAGCTCGGGCGCGAAGAGCTGTCGGCCTACCCCGGTGTGGAACTGGTGGAAGACGCGGTCACTTCCCTCGTGCCGACTGACGGCGGCTTCGAGGCGACGCTCTCCGGGGGAGCGACACACCGCGTGCGCAAGGTGGTCCTGGCGACCGGCCAGGTCGATCTCACCGACGGGGTCGAAGGGCTCGCCGAGCGCTTCGGACGCGGTGTCTACCACTGCCCGTTCTGCCACGGCTGGGAGACCCGCGGCAAGACGCTCGCCGTTCTCGGCCGGGAACTGCCGCAGGTCATGCTGGCCTTGTACGTCAGGGACCGGTTCAGCGACGACGTGGTGGTCTGCACGGACGGACATCCCGTTCCCGAGCAGGCCGCCGACAAGCTCGCCGCCGCCGGTATCGAGGTCCGCGAGACGCCCTTGTCCCGGATCGAGGGGGAGGAGGACGCCCTGCGGCTGGTCTTCGCCGACGGCGAGGTGGTGGAACGCCAGGCCGTCTACCACCGGGCGCCCACCCGCCAGCACTCCGCTCTCGCCGAGCAACTCGGCTGCACGCTGCTGCCCGACGGCTGTGTACGGGTGGACGAGTTCCAGCGGACCTCTGTCGCCGGCGTGTACGCCGCCGGGGACACCGCCCGGATGGAGGCGCTGCCCGACGCGGTGACCTTCGTGATCGCCGGGGCTGCCGACGGTGCGCGTGCGGCAGTCTGGATCGACCAGGAACTCTTCCGCGAGGACGCCGGGCTCGGAGGCTGAGGACACCCGTGGTGGGGGCCGGTCGGCCCCCGCCACGGCACGGTCAGGGCCGGACGCCTGCCCCCTCGCGTATGGCGGCGGCGAGACCCGCCACCGTCGGACGTTCCAGGAAACTCCGGGGCGTCACCTGCGCCACGCCGTCGCGGGCGAGCGCGCCGAGCATCCGCACCGCCAGCAGCGAATCCCCGCCGAGGCCGAAGAAGTCCGTGGCCCGGTCTTCCACGGAGCAGCCGAGCAGCGCGGCCCAGCGCCGGGCGATCTCCCGTTCCGTCCCGTCGCGTGGCGCGCCCGCCTCGTCGGCGGTGGCCGGAGCGGGCACGGCCGGAACGGACAGCCGCCCGCCTCCGGTCTCCTCCTCCGGAGCGTCCAGGGCCTCGGGCAGCATGACCCGTGCGGACCAGCCGTCCTCGTCCACAAGGGACGTAACGATGCCCATCACGTCGTGGAACATCCGGTCCACGTCCGGCGCCGCGAAGATCTCCTCGACCAGGGAGAAGACCACCACCAGCTCGTCCCGGAGCTCGAACAGCCGTACCTCCAGCGCCACCTGTGGGGTGCGCAGCTGCTGGTGGTGGCTTCGCAGATCGATGGTGCCCAGCGGTCCCGCGCTGTGCGGGACCTCGCTGCCGAGTGCGGCGTCCACCCCCAGGGTGCTCTGGAAGACCACGGGCGCCACCGGCCGCCGGGTGCCCCGCCTGCGGCCGAGTTCCCGGGAGACCTCCACACCGGTCACCAGGTTGTGCGCCAGGGCCTCACCGAGGTTCCGCTGGGCGTCGGCCGCGAGATCCGCGAACACCGGGGAGTCCGGCAGTGCCACCGGCAACAGCACCGTGGAGGAGAAGGCGCCCACCAGCCGCGGCACATCCGGGTGGAGCGGCAGGCGGTTCAACTGGAGGGTGTTGAGCAGGAACCGCCGGTGTCCGCAGGCGCGAGCCACCGCGGTGGAGAAGGCCGCGAACATCGCGGCGGAGGGGGTCACGCCGTGCCGGGCGCACTGTTCCCGCAGCGCGGCCCATCGCTTCGCGTCCAGTACGGCTTGCCGCGTTCCCATCAGGGTGGGCCGCACCTCGGCCGGATCGGCGGTCAGCGGCAGCGCGGGCGGAAGGGGGAAGTCGTCGAGGCGTTCCCACCACCAGTCGCGGTCGGCCCGCCACTGTTCGGTCTCCGGCAGCCCTTCCAGCGTGGTCGCGTAGTCCCCGAAGTCGACCTCCAGGGGGGCGAGGACGGCGTTGTAGTCCGAGGCGAGGGCGAACAGATCACGGTAGAACACCCCCGAGGACCAGCCGTCGATGATCAGCAGACTGGTCGAGGAGTGCAGCCGTGCCTTTCGGCCGGGCAGCAGGGTCAGTCGCATGTCGAGGCCGCAGCCGTGCGCCGGATCCGGCCCTTCGGTGCTCATCTCCTTCCGGATCGCGTCGAGTCGTGAGGCGATCTCGTCCTCGCCCGCCGCTCTCAGATCCGTCACCCGCAGGCGCGGCATGGCCTCCGGGTCGTCCAGGGGCAGGATCTTCTGCTGTCCGTCGGGCAGGACCCGCGCACGGAGAACCGCCTGGTGTTCCGCGAGGCGCTCCAGCGCGTCCTGGAGCGCCTCGCCGATCTCATCGGGGTCGATGTCCAGCAGACCAATGTCCACGTAGTGGTGGGCCGAGCGGTAGGACAGCTCCCATCCGCCCTGCTGGCCGACGAAGTACCCCTGCTGGAGCGGGAGAAGGGGGAAGGGTGCCTCGGGGTCCTCGCGCCGGGTCAGTTCCAGCGGCAGCGGGCGCAGCGACCCGGTTCCTGCGCTCCGCTCCTGGATGACGACGGCCAGGTGGGCGGCGGTGTGTTCGACCCGGACGTCCGAGAGTGCCAGGGCCACACCCAGCCGCTTGCGAATGAGGGCTGCCATGCGCACGGTCAGTACGGAGTCGCCACCGAGGCTGAGGAAGGCGGCCTCGGCCGGTACGGAGGCCACATCGGTCTCCAGCACATCGGCCCACACCGCACGCACGGCGTCGACGAGGGCGGCGGGCGCGGTGGCCTCGGCGGTGGCGGGAGTCGTGGTCAACGGAACGCTCCGATCTCGGTGGTGGTGGCGGACGAGGGGATGAGGCGGTCGACGGCGTGGACCCGTGCGGGGCGGTGGGATGCGGGCAGTCGGCCGGCGAGCGCGGCCGGAATACCGGCCGGGTCCGGGCGGTGGGTGCTCGCGGGCCGGACCCGGCCCGCGAGCACCCGTTGCCCGGCGGCGGCCAGCGGGTGCTCGTCGCCCGGCAATGCGGGCAGCGGGTCGAACCCGGCCGCGTCCAGCTGGTCGGTCCACTCCTCGGCGGTGAGGAAGACCCGGTCCTGGCCGGCACGCAGATCGGTGAACCAGCCCTCGTCGGCGGCGGGGGACATCAGCAGATACATCGAGGTGAGCGCCTGGTAGTGCTCGCGGCAGGACTCGATGAGCACCAGCAGGCCGCCTGGTTCGAGGAGTTCACGCAGGCCGGCCAGGGCGCTGCCGATGTGGCGGGCGTTGTGCAGGACGTTGGCGGCCAGGATCACGTCCCGGGAGCCGACGGCCAGCCCTTGGCCGACGGGGGCGGCGTTGATGTCGAACAGGGCGAACCGCAGCCCCGGGTGGTCGGTGAAGGCGGACTGAGCGGAGCCGAGGAAGAACCGGGACACGTCGGTGAACAGATAGTCGAGCTCGGTGTGCGCGAGGGCGCCGAGGACGGGGAGGGTGGTCCCGCCCACCCCGGCCCCCACTTCCAGGATGCGCAGCGGCCCCGGCCCGCCGCGGGCCCGCGCCTCGTCGGCGATGAGCGCCGCGGCGGCGTGGTTCGCCCACCGGCTCGGGATGTTGTCGCGGTAGTTGCCCTCGGCGGTGTCCGTCCCTCCGCCGGGGAAGAGCACATCCTGCAACCCGGTCTCGTCCCTGAGCAGCGCCGGAAGGCGGTCGGCCGCGGCGAGGAAGAAACGCGTCATCGACGGTGGGTAGTCCAGACCTCGGCACGCCTCTCGCAGGGTGCGGCGGGCCCGCGCGTACTCCGCCCGGTCCGGTGCCACCAGGTCCCGGTACCGGCCGGTCGCCGTGTCGTGATCGAGCCGCTTCTCGGCGGTCAGCGTGGTGAGCCACCGACGGACGATCCAGGCGTGCCGCGGGGCGGTGCCGAGTGCCTCCACCGCGTGTGCGGCATCGTGCTCCCGGCCCTGGCGGAAGAGGTTCGCCCGGTCCAGCGTCCGGGCCATGGCCAACAGCGCCACCTCGTCCAGCAGCCGGGTGAGCCGGGGCAGGGTCGTCAGATCCCGCCCGGCCACGGAGGCATCGCCCACGGCGATCACCTCGTCCACCGGGACGGTGCCCGGCGCCGCGCGGCGGGTGTCCCGCTGCCGCCCGGCGACCAGCAGGGTGCCGCCCGGTGTGCCGGGGACCCACTGCCAGGCGGCGACATCGGGCAGTGTTGTCAGCGCGGCGGACAGCGGCTCGTTCACGGCGTCGCCTCCCCGGTCCCGTCCACGACGGCGATCCGGGGCGGCGTCGTGTCCGGCGCCAACCGGCGGATGTGGTCCCCCAACACCTCCGGCAGTCTGCGGCGCACGAACGCGGTCAGCGGTTCATGGGCCACCGGCCCCCGTACGACGGGCGTGGTGGGCGCGGACGCGGCGTACGCACAGTCGGCGGGCGCGGCGACGGCCAGCATGCGCGGGTCGTCGGCGTCGAGGAGGACGGCGGCGTCCAGACCGTGCAGCGCCCGGCGCAGGGCAAAGGGCGTGACGGCCCCCGGAGCATCGCTGAGCAGGGCGTTGGGGATGGCCGAGACAATGACCGGCCGCTCGCTCAGCGCGGCGCGCAGCGCCACCGGCAGCCCCTTGCTCTGGTGGCCGGACCACCGGGCCCGCCGTACCCCGTCGGCGCCGGGCCCGGTCCGCGGTCGTACGCCGGCATGCAGGACGATGTCGTACCGGTAGCGGGTCAGTTCGGTATTCAGTTCCATGGTGCGGGCGCGCACGCTCATCCGTACGGGCCTGCTGTGCGTCGCCACCGCCGCGGCCACGGCTTCGGGGGCGAAGGACAGTTCCTCGTCGGCGGCGATGGCGGCCTTCACCCGCGCGTCGAGGGTGTCCGGGTCGGACTCGGGGGACCGGGCCCGCTCCAGCCAGGTGAAGTGGTCGGTGAGCAGCCCGGAGTGGCGGATGTCACCGACGATCACCGTGCCCGGGTCCGTGACCGCGTCCAGCGCCTCGTGCAGGACGGCCGCGAGGTAGTCGAGACTGGGGAAGCACTGGGTGACCGAGTTCAGCAGGACGCAGTCGGGGCGGACCCCCGCGCCGAAGACGGTGTCCATCGCCCGCCGCACGTCCGCCGTCCCCGCCTCGTGGGCGGCGGCGCGGACGAACGCGGTGCCGGGCAGACCGGCTCGGCGCAGCCGGTCCACCGCGGCCGGCGCCACGTCGGTGCCCACGTATCCGTCCAGCCGCGCATGGAGGCGGTGGGCCAGCAGCCCGGTGCCGCAGCCCAGCTCCAGGACGCGGCGCGGCCGCCGGGACAGCACGAGGTCGACGGTGCGGTCCAGCCAGTCCCGCATGTGCTCGGTGGGGAGGGGCAGCCCGGTGTCCGACGCCCGCCACCCCGAGAGGTCCAGGTCGTCGGTGTGCCGGCCCTGGGCGTCCTGATACACCCAGTCGTAGACCTCGGCCCAGTGGTCGAGGCACTCGTGCAGCAGCGGCCCGGGGACGGGGCGCGCCGCCGTGGCGGACGGGCGCGGCCGGACCAGGATCCGGCCGTCCGGTGCGGCGTGCGCCCCGGCCACCCACGGGTGGCCGGCGACGAGGGCAACTACCGGATCGACGGTCGCCTCAGTGGACATGGGCGTCCCTTCGTTCTGTTCGGTCATGACGTTCGTCCAGTGACAGTGGGAAGCGGATCAACCGGACCGTGGGGCACGAGCCAGCCGCCGCGCAGGTGCAGCACCTGGTCCGCGCGCCGTGCCACGGCGGGGTCGTGCGTGACCGCCAGCACGGCCATGCCCTCCGCCCGGAGCCGGTCGAGCAGATCCAGCACGACCCGCGCGGACGCCGCGTCGAGTGCCGAGGTGGGCTCGTCCAGCAGCAGGACGTCCGGGCGGGCGGCCAGCGCCCGCGCCAGCGCGACCCGCTGCCGCTGGCCCCCGGACAGCCGGTGCGGGCGATGGCCCGCCAGGTCCGCGGTGAGCCCGACGGCGGCCAGGAGTTCCGCCGCGGCGACGGCCGAGCCGCGTGCGTCGAGCCCGTGCAGCACTCGCAGCGGGCGGGCCACCGCACGGCCGATCCGATGCGCCGGGTTGAGTTCTCCGGCGGGATGCTGGCCTACGAGCTGGACGGCCCGCAGTTCGTCACGGCGTCGGTGGTGGGCCTGTGGTGCGAGCGCACGTCCGCGCAAGCGCACCTGGCCACCGGTGGCGGGGCGGCGCCCGGCCAGGGCGTGCAGCAGGCTGGTCTTGCCGCTGCCGGAGGGGCCCAGCACCGTGGTCAACTCGCCCGGCACCAGGTCGAGATCGGCCCCTTCGAGCAGCACGGCGCCGTCGGGCCGGACCACCCGCAACCCCCGGGTGGCCAGCACCGCGCCCAGGGCACCGGATCGCCGCTCCCCGACCCGGGGTCCAAGTGCCCTCGGGGGCAAGGGAGGTGTGGCCGGTGAGGACAGTCGCAGCACCTGATCGGCGAGTTCGCGGACCAGCGTGGGGTCGTGGGTCACCAGCACGGTGCACAGTTCCGGTACGCCGCGCCGGGCGCGTACCGCCTCGATCACCCGCCGCGCCGTGTCCCGGTCCATGGCCGAAGTGGGCTCGTCCAGCAGCAGGATGTCCGGCCCGGCGGCCAGCGCACGGGCCAGCACGACCCGCTGCGCCTGGCCGCCGGACAGCTCGCGCGCCCGCCGACGCGCGAACTCCTCGTCCAGGCCCAGGAGTTCCAGGGCCTGGCGGACGCGTTGCGCCCGTTCCGCACGGGGCCCGGTCAGCTCCTCGCCCACGATCCGTTCGACTCGCCAGCGCGGATGGAGCGCCACGGCCGGGTCCTGGCCGACGTAGCCGCAGCGGGCTCGCCTCCAGCGGCGGCCATCGGCGCCGGGCTGAACCACACCGCCGCGCCGGCGCACCGTTCCCGCCGAGCGGCGCAGCCCCGCCGGAAGGGTGTCCAGCAGCGCGTGCAGCAGTGTGCTCTTGCCCGCCCCGGATGCCCCGGTGATGGCGAGCACCTCCCCGGGGCCCACCCGCAGATCCACGCCGTCCAACAGCACCGAGCCGTCCTCAGCACGGCATACCGTCAGGCCGCTGGCCTCCAGCAGGGCCGTGCCCTCCGCGGTCATGCGGCACCTCCCATACGGCGCCCCGCGGCGCGGGCCGCCGAGGCCGGCAGCCAAGCGGTCAGGGCCAGTGGCACGGCAGGCGCGAGCAGCGCCGCGGGATTGAGCGACGCGCCCGGCAGGTTCTCGCTCAGCATCAAGGCCCAGTCCGGCGCGGGCGGCTGCGGACCGAGGCCGAGGACCGCGAGGGCGGTGGCCAACTGGAGCGCCGTGACCAGCCGCAGTCCCGCGTCGGCCGCGATCAGGCCACTCATCGCCGGAAGGAGTTCACGCACCAGGACCGTCGGTGTCCGCTCGCCGCGTTCGATGGCGGACCGTACATAGCCACTGTCCCGCACCTCCGCACACCGGGCCCCCACCACCCGCGCGGTCAGCGGCGCACCGCTGAGCACGGAGGCGACCACGACCGCCGTGGCGCCGGGCAGCGCCACGGCCAGCACCAGGGCGAGGATCAGGGCGGGAACCGCCAGCAGCAGATCGCAGACCCAGCGCACGGCCCGGCCCACCGACGCCGAGCCCCACCCCGCGACCAGCCCGAGGGCCACGCCGCACAGCAGTGCCGCGGCGGACGCGGCGAGCGAGACGGTGAGCAGCCGCGCGCCGCCGGAGACGACCCGGGAGAGTACGTCACGCCCCAGCGCGTCGGCGCCGAGCGGCAGCCTCCCGGACGGTGGCGACCACGGAACGGCCACGGGCCGCTCCGGGTCGTACGGGGCGAGCTGCCGCCCCAGCAGCACCAGAGCGACGAATGTCACCGCCGCGGCGGGCACGGCCGGCCCCCGGTCCAGTCGCATGCGGATCATGCCGCGCCACCCGCCGTCGCGACCGGGGCCATACGGCGAGAACGCCCCGGCCGATGACGGCCCGCCGTGTCCAGCAGATCGGCCACCAGCATGCCGACTAGCACGATCACCGCGGGTATCAGGGCAGCGGCCTGAACGACGGGGACGTCGCGCACGGCTACCGAGGACACCAGGAGACCGCCGGTGCCCGGATAGCCGTACACCGTCTCCACCAGGGCGGTCCCGGCCGTCAGCCATCCGGTCATCAGCGCCAGCACCCGCACCGAGGGCACCAGCAGGAACGGCGCCACGTGCCGGCGCAGGATCAGCCGCGCCGGCAGCCCCCGCGTCCGCGCGTCGGCGACGTGCGGCAGACGCAGCACGTCGGTGAGCGCACCGCGCAGCAGGACGGTGGCGAACGCCGCCGACGGCAGCGCCAGGGTCAGGGCGGGCAGAACCAGCGCCCGCGGCTGTGCCCAGGGCGAACTCCCGGGCGCGAGCAGCGACACGGCGGGCAGCCAGCCCAGCACTCCGGACAGCACCGCGCCCAGCACGGCCGCGTACACGGCCTGCGGTACGGCGGCCAGTCCGGGCGCGAGCGCCCCGCCCCGGCCCCCGCGCAGAAACCCCACAGCCAGAGCGAGCGCGGTGAGCGCCACCGTGACGGTCAGCGTGCCGACGACGAGCGCGGCCGTCGCGGGCAGCCGCTCCGCGAGCAGATCCGCCACCGGCCTGCCGCTCGCCAACGACCGGCCCAGCTCGCCCCGGACCAGGTGGCCCAGCCACCGCAGATACCGGACGGGCGCGGGCACATCCAGGCCGAGCCGCTCCCGCTCACGTGCCACGTCCTCCGCCGACGCCCGCCCCGCGCCCCGTACGTCCCCCATGTCGCCCGGCAGGATTTCGGTGGCGGCGAAGACCACGGCCGTGGCCGCCACGGCCAGCAGCACGGTGCGGAGGAGAGCGCGCGGGATCATTTCGCCTTCCAGGCGCGGTCGATGAACATCCGCTGGAAGCCGGGCCCGTCGGGCAGGCCGTGTACCCCGGGCGCGGCCAGGTCCAGGCCGTCTCCGGTGCCCCACACCACGTATCCGCCGTTCCGCCACAGCTCCTTTTGGATACGTGCCAGGGCGGCGTTGCGCGCCCTGGCGTCCAGCGTCCCCATGGCCCGGGTGAAACCGGTGTCGAACGTCCGGCTGCGCCACGCGGTCTCGTTGGTGGGGGAGTCGCTGAGCAGACCGACGCGCACCAGGTCGGCGAAGGAGATCCCGCCGTAGTAGCCGGTGTAGAAGTCCTTCTTGGCGTAGATCCTCGTCCAGTAGGTGTCCGCGGGCTCCACCTTGACCTCGGCATCGACGCCGATGTCCGCGAGCTGCTCGGCGTACAGCGTGGCCGCGGTGTCCATGCCCGGGTAGGAGGTCGTGGTGTGCAGGGTGAGCTTCAGCCCGTGGGCGTGGCCGGCCTCCTTCAGCAGCCGTTTCGCGCGGGCCACGTCCCTGGTGCGCTGCTTGAGGTCCTTGGGGTACGACGGGTCGTAGGGGGTGGGCAGGTCGTTGGCGATCCGGCCGTAGCCGAGGAAGACGGTGTCGACCAGCGCCTTGCGGTCGGCGGCGAGCCGGAACGCCTCACGGACCTTGGGGTTGTCGAACGGCTTGGTGTCCAGCCGCATGATGAACGGGTACTCGGTGACGCCCTGACGGGTGACGATCCGCACCGAGGAGGAGGACTTGGCGCTCTTCACGGCCGCCGGGCTCACGCTGCCCGCGACATCCGCCTGGCCGGACGTCACGGCCGAGGCGCGGGCCTGTGGGTCGGCGACCGCCCGGATCTCGATGCGGTCCAGGTGCGGCCGCGTGCCCCACCAGCCCTTGTTCCGGGTGAGGACGGCGGTCTGGGCACCGGTCCCGACCACCCGGTAGGGGCCCGAGCCGGGCACGGGCCTGGAGAAGTCCGTGGAGCCGTCGGGCACCACGAAGCTGATGGATTCCAGCGCCTTGGGCGCCTCGGCCATCGGGGCGCGGGTGGCGAGCACCACCGTGTGGTCGTCGGGGGCGGTGGAGGATTCCAGATCGAAGTCGGCCAGTCGCCCGTAGTTCTCGGCGGCCTTCTTGGCGATCCGGGTCAGCGAGTACAGCACGTCCTTGGCGCGTACCGGCCGTCCGTCGGTGAACTCGGCGTTCTCGCGCAGCCGGAACGTCCACCGGTCAAGGGTCTTGTTCGGCTTCCAGGACACGGCGAGTCGTGGCCGCGGCTCGCCGTTCGGCCCGGGGACCGTGAGCACGTCGTAGGTGAGGGCGAAGCGCATGACGTCGGATTCATTGCCGAGCCCGCCGTGCGGGTCGTCGCTCGCGGTGGCGGGGGAGCCCGCGACCACGTAGCGCAGGGTGCCGCCGTCGACGGGCCGCGCGGAGGCATCGTCGGGTGTGCCGGGCCCGGCGTCGGAGCCGCATCCGGCAAGTAGCAGGGATGCGGCCGAGGCGAAGGCGAGGAAGGCGGTCCGTGGCCCGCGTCTGGACAGGGAGGAGTTGCGCATGGTCGGTCCGATCGAAGAGGCGGATGAGTCAGCGGGAGGGGAGGGCCGCGAGTGCCCGGTCCAGCAAGGAGACGGTCGTCTTCACGGCGTTGCCGGTGAGCAGCGAGTAGTGGTGACCCTCGACGACGGCCTCCTCGACGGGCCCCGCCATATGGGGCCGCCAGCCGAGGGCGGGCAGGTCGGAGGCGTCGTCGACGCCCATGCCCACCGCCGCGTTGCGGGGGGACGGCTGGGAGGCCCGTACGAGCAACAGCCGGGTATCCGGGTCGGACAGGTACCCGGCGCGGTGGTCACCCAGCGCACGCAGATGCCGTTCGAAGACGGCCAGCCGGGTGTCGGCGGTGTCCCTCGCGCCGACCAGCCCGGCCCGGCGCATCCGCTCGGTGACCGTGGCGCGGATCTCGTCGTGGGAGAGCCCGAGCAGGTCGGTCCCGCCGTCCGGCCCGAGCCCGAGCCCGAGCTCCGGGACGAGCGCCAGGTCGAGGAACGCCTCCAGCGAGTGCAGATAGCGGAGGGCGGCGATGGCGGTGTCCTCCCGGGGGTCGGCTCCGCCCAGCGGCCTGATCCGGTCCGGCGTATTGGAGTCGATCATCACGAGGAGGTCGGTGCGCTCCCCGCGCCGCTCCAGGGCGCGGGCCATCTCATGGGCCACGGTGCCGCCCATGGACCAGCCACCGAGCAGGTACGGCCCGTGCGGCTGGTAGGCGCGCACGGCCGACAGGTAGCGGTCGGCCATCGCCGGGATGTCCGCCGGGCCGGTGCCACCGGTCAGCGCGGGGTCGGTGAGGGCCACCAGCCTCCGACCGTCCGCCAGCAGTCGGGCGATGTCGCCGTAGCAGAGCACGTCGCCGCCGGACGGATGCATGAGGAACAGCGGGCGGCCGCCGTCTCCGTCGCGCAGCAGCAGCGCTGTCTCGCCCGGATCCTCCCGAACCATGGCAGCGGCCGGAAGCCGTGGCGTGGCCGGGCGTGGATCGCGCGCCGTGTCCCAGGCCGGGGGACCGGTGGCCAGCCGCCGCACCGCGGCGACGTATCCGGTGAACGCCCGGTCCGCCTCCTCGGCGGGCAGCACGCTCTCCAATACGTCCCACTGCAGCAGCAGTGCGCCGTGCTGCTCGATCACCTGGTGGTCCAGCCAGGTCTGCGGGGTGCTGCTCGCCCCGTACACGGGTGTGCCCGCCCAGTCCAGGTCGTGTCCGCCGGCCAGTGGGCCATCGAGCCCCAGGGCGCTGGTGAAGACCACGGGCACGGACGCGGTGTGTCCCTCGCCGGCGGACTTCTCCGCCAGCAGGTCCAGGGCGGAGAACTCGCGGTGGTCCAGGTCGCGGAAGAGCGTGCGCTGGGCCTGGGCGGCGTCGTCGGCGAAGCTGCCGGGCCGGGTACGGTCCACCTCGTGGAGCATCAGGGAGGTGAAGTCCCCGACCACCAGGTCGACATCCCGGTGCACCTCCGGCCGGTCGAACAGCGTCAGTGTGATGGCGAACCGCCCCTGCCCCGACCACGCCGCCAGCGCGTCCGCGTACGCGGCGAGCAGCACCGCGGTGGGGGTGAGGCCGCGCCGCGCCGCCTCGGCCTTGAGCACCTGCCACTGGTCGGGCTCCAGCCGGACGGCGCGCCGGGTGAAGCGGGGCCGAGTCGTGGGCGCGTCGGGTGCGTCCGGCTCCGGGCGGCGTACGGGGAGGCCCGGTGCGTCGGGCAGGGTGTCGAGCCTGGCCCGCCAGTAGGCGGCGGCCCGCTCCCACGCCCGGCCCCGCCCGCGTTCCTCCAGGGCGGCGACGCAGTCGGCGAACGTCGTCCCGATGGCCGGGAGCCGCGCGCCGGGGTCCTCGTACAGGGTGCGCAACTCGCCGTTCCAGACCAGGAAGCTCGCGGTGTCGCAGACGAGTACGTCCACATTGAGGAAGAGCCGTATGACCCCGCCGGGCAGACGGGCGGCGCGGATGTCCACCAGGGGCCACCGGCCGGGCCGGGGCTCGCGGTTGACCATGGCTTCCCGGATGCGGGCGAGCTTGTCGGCGCGTGCCTCTTCGTCGAGCCCGGAGAGGTCCCGGACCCGGACGCGGTAGCGGGGCACCCGGTCGAGAACCCGGTTGCGGCCCTCGGGTGTGACGACCGCGCGCAGCATGGGGTGGCGGGCGATGACGCGGTTCCAGGCGTCCTCGTAACGGGCCATGTCCAGGCCGGTGCAGTCGTGTTCCAGATGGAACGAGCAGGGGACGTCGCCCAGCCGGTAGCCGCCCGATCCGCCGACCCAGTAGGCGTGCTGCACCCGGGTCAGCGGGAACTCCCGTGGCCCGTCGGCGCCGCGTTCGGCACCGCGTGCGGTATCGGTTCCGGTCCCGGCGAGGCGCGGGAGTGGTACCGGGGTCCCCTCGTCCGGTAGCAGCTCGGCCAGCGCGGCGACGGTGGGCCGCGACAGCAGGTCCTGGAGCCGCAGTGCGACACCGTGCTCGTCGCGGAGCCGGGCCAGCATCCGGGTGGCCAGCAGGGAATGGCCGCCGAGGGCGAAGAAGTCGGCGTTCCGGTCGTGGACCGGGAACCCCAGCAGCTCCGACCACAGCCCGGCCAGTGTCTCTTCCGGGCCGCTCCTGGGTGCGTTGCCGCCGTCGGCCTCCTCCCGTGACGCTCCGTCCCTCCTGGGCCGCTGTTCCCGGGCCGGGGCACCGGAGGTGCGCGCGTTCAGGTCGGCGGGGGAGACGGCCACCCAGGCGGGGGCCCGGCCGCCGGCGGCCAGGGCGAGGAGCCGGTCCACCGAGCGCATGCCGTCCCGCAGGCCGATCGAGTGCCGTGCCACCACGGTGCGTTCGCCGCCGCCCGGTCCGATTCGCCAGGCGTCCCAGGCGACGCTGATCCAGCGGGTGCGACCGTCCTCCCGCGCCAGCCGCTCGGCCAGCGCGTCCAGATAGCGGTTCGCGGCGGCGTACGGCGCGATCCCCAGGCCACCGACGACGGCCGTCGCCGACGACATCAGCAGGACCGTGGCGGGACGCCGCCTCTCGGGCAGCTCCTCCAGCGCCGCGCGCAGCGCCTCGGCGCCCTCGACCTTGGCCCGCGCGTGCGTGCGCACCACCTCGGGGCCGACGGACCGCAGCGGCGCCACCTCCGCCGACGCCACCACGCCCGCGCCGTGCACGACGAGATCGACACCGCCGTGCCGCTCGGCCACCTCCCGCAGCAGCGCCACGGTGGTCGCCCGGTCCGCAGCGTCGACGGCCCGCACCTCCACCGGCAGCCCGTGGTCCCTCAGCCGTGCCACCGCGGCGGCCCGTTCCGCCTCCCGGCTGCCCGGCGCGGGGTCGGGCGCCAGACCGGTGCGCCCGGTGACCACCACGCGCCACCCGGCCTCCGCCAGGTGTCCGGCCATGGCCAGGCCGACATCCCCCAGCCCGCCGATCAGCACGGCGGTGCCCGGCGCCGCACCATCGCGTCCCTTGGGGAGCCGGGGCTGCCACGGGGCCAGGGAGCGTATCCAGCGGTGCCCGCCGCGCAGTGCGGTCTCCAGCCCGTTCCGTCCCCCGTATGACAGGTCCGCCGCTTCCTCACATACGGCCCGGCCGCATGTCGCGGGCTCCTCCTCGGCCGGGAGGTCGAGGGCACGCCACCGCAGTCCGGGGAACTCCTGTGCCAGTACGCGCGGGACGGCCGTGGCCGCCGCGCCGCCGGGGTCGGGGCGGTCGGCGCTCTCGACCTGCTGGGCCGCCCGGCTGACGTGCAGCAGGCACGCCCGGTCGGCCCATCCGGCGGTGAGCCGGGCCACTTCGGCGTGGCGCAGCACACCGTCGGCCACCCGGTCGGCAGGGGCGCCGCCGGTATCGGACAGGTCGAGCACGATCACGCCCGCGCAGGGGACCGTGGGGTCGGCGGCCACATCGGCGGCGCTGACCGGCGTCGCCCCGGCCGAGGCCAGTGCCGTGCGGACCGCGTCGCCGACCGGGTGGTTCCCTGGACCGTCGACCAGCCAGCGGCCTTCGAGCGACGGCGCGTCGTCCAGCGCCGGTGCCCGGCGCCAGGACGGTACGTGGAACGGCTCGTCCTCGTCCGGTCCGCCCGCCTCCGCCGGATCCGGCACGGCTTGCGGCGCGGGCGGGTCCACCCACAGTCTGCGGCGTGCGAACGGGTGGCCCGGCAGGATGACGCGCCGCCGGCCGGGCCGGTGCAGGCCCTCGGCGTCGAGCGGGGCACCACGGGTCCACAGCTCGCCCGCCGCGGCCAGCAGCGCCGCCCGTTCACCGCCGGTGTCCTCCTGGCCCGGGAACGTGGCGAGGGTGGCGACGAGGTTCGGCGCCCGATGACCGCGGGCGAATTGCAGCAGTCCGCTCCCGGGCCCGGTCTGCACGAGCACGGTGGGACCGTCCGTCAGCAGCGCCGTGAGCGCGTCGGAGAAGCGGATCGGGGACCGCAGGTGGGACACCCAGTGATCCACGCCGGGCGGGCCCTCGAGGTGGCGGCCGGTGAGCGTGGAGACCAGGGGAACACGGGGCGCCCGCGCGTCCACCCCCGATGCGGCGGCCCGCAGTTCGGGCAGGGCGGGATCGACGAGCCGGGAGTGGGCGGCGGCGGCCAGACGCACCCGCGCCACGCGCACTCCCTCGGCGGCCAGCCAGGCCTCCACCGCGGCCACCGCGGCTTCGGGGCCGGAGACCACACAGGACTCCGGGGCGTTCACGGCGGCCAGGTCAAGCTCGGGGTGGGCCGCCAGCAGGGCCGTGACCTCCTTTTCCGCGAGCGGCACGGTGAGCATCGCACCGCCCCCGGCGGTACGGGACATGCCCCGGGAGCGGACCTTCACCAACGCGGCCGCGTCGGCCGTGCTCAGCGCCCCGGCCACCACAGCGGCGGCGTATTCGCCGACGCTGTGCCCCACCACCGCGTCCGGCCGCAGCCCCCACGCGTGCAGCACACGCGCGGTGGCGAGGGAGACGGTGAACAGGGCCGGGAAACCGTACGCGGGATCGCGGACGAGCCGTACGGCCTCCTCGTCGTCGCGGTCGGCCAGGAGCAGGCCGGTCAGCGGGGGAGAGCCCCCGCCGTCGAAGAGGGCGGCGCACTCCTCGACCGTCCGGGCGAACACGGGCTCGTCCGCGAGGAGTTCGCGCCCCATCCCCGGGTACGGCGCACCGCCGCCGGGGAAGGCCAGCACGATCCTGGGGACCGGGGCCGCCGCCGTACGGTGTTGTGCGGTCCGCAGTGCGCGGCCGTCGTCGGAGGGGTTGCCCCTGACGACCGCCACGGCACGGTGCGGCAGCGGCATCCGACCGGTGTGCAAGGTGAACGAGGCGTCTGCCACCGGCAGACCGCCCGCCGTGCGCAGGGCGTCCGCGGTCTGGGCCACGGTGCTTGCCAGGGCGTCGTCGCCGTGCGCGGACAGCAGCATCAGCTGCGGTCGCGGATCGGGTTCGGTCGCCGGGCGCGGGGGTGCGCTGCCGAGCACCACATGGCAGTTGGTGCCGCCCATGCCGAAGGAGCTGACGCCGGCGTAACGCGACCCGGGCCATTCCGTCGTCCGGTCGACGACCGAGAACGGCGAATCGTCCAGTTCGAGGTCGGGGTTGAGCGGTGTGGCGTCGAGGGAGGCGGGGAGGACGCCATGGTGGAGGGCGAGCACGGTCTTGGCGAATCCGGCGATCCCGGCCGCCGAGTTCGCGTGGCCGATGTTGCTCTTCACCGAGCCGAGGGCGCACCAGGCAGGGCCCTTCTGCCCGAACACCCGGCGCAGTGCGGTGAGTTCTACGAGATCACCGAGCCGGGTCGCCGTACCGTGCGCCTCGACATAACTCACCTGGCGCGGTTCCAGACCGGCCACGTGGAGTGCTTCGGAGACGACCCGGGCCTGGCCGCGTGGCGAGGGCGCGGTGAAAGCCGTCTTGTCGGCGCCGTCGTTGTTGACGGCGGAGCCGCACACCACCGCCAGCACCGGATCGCCGTCGGCCAGGGCGTCGTCCAGCCGGCGCAGGACGGCGACGCCCACGCCCTGCGTGTGGACGATTCCGGTGCCGTCGGCGGAGAACGTACGCACCCGCCCGTCGGCGGAGAAGATGCCGTCGGGCACATGCAGATACCCCAGCCCCTGGGGGACGATCAGGGAGACACCGCCGGCGAGGGCGGTGTCGCACTCACCGGACAGCAGCGACTGCACAGCCAGATGGACGGCGACCAGCGAGGTGGAACAGGTGCTCCCGACCGCCACCGCGGGCCCGGTCAGGCCCAGCCGGTGTGCCACGTGCAGGGGCAGGTAGTCGGGCACCGTGGCCATCGCTGTCTGGAGGCTTCCGACCGGGTCCGTGGCCGCGGCTTTGTAGCGGTGGGCGAGGTTGCGCATCAGATAGTCGCTGTGGGCCGAGCCGGCGAACACGCCGACGGCTCCCGCACCGGTGCCGCCGCCGTGTCCGGCCCGCTCCAGGGCGCGCCAGCACGCTTCCAGGAACAGCCGTTGCTGCGGGTCCATGAGAGCGGCCTCGAAGTCGCCGATCCCGAAGGGGGCGGGGTCGAATTGGTCCTGGTCGTGGATGACCCCGCCGACCGGCACATACGCGGGATGCGTGCGCAGCCGGCGCGGCACACCCCGGTCGGCGAGTTCACGTTCGGAGTGCCGGGTCAGGCCGTGGCGTGCGGTGACCAGCAGTTCCCAGAACGCCTCGGTGTCGGGGGCGCCGGGGAACCGGCAGTCGAGCGCGGTGACGGCTATGAGCGGCTCGCCGGAGTCGGACGCTTCGGTCATCGGCCGACCTCCTGGGCATGGGCGCGGGCGGCGACCCGTGAGGAACGGCGCGTGGATACGAGGGTGGCGGGGGCGGCGGGCGTTTCCCCGCGCGCTGTTCCGTCCGGGAGCCGCAGGCCGGTGATGTGGGCGGCGAGGGATGTCACCGTGGCGTGTTCGAACATGTCGGCCAGGGCGAGTCGTGGAGCGACGCTCTCGCGCAGCCTGCGGTGTGTGAGGACGAGGGTGAGCGACGTCGCCCCCAACGTGGTGAAGGTGCTGTCCGCCTCGACCGGACCGCCGGTCAGGTCGGCCAGGATGGCCGTGACGGCGTCGGTCACGGCGGGGTCGGCGTCGCGTGCCGGCGAGGTCCAGCCGCTCATGGAGGGGGATCGGCCGGTTGTCGGGGTAAGGGTGGGCGTGCTGGTGCCGTTCGGGTTCGCGGGCCGAGCCGGGAGGGCGATCTGTACCAGGCCGTCTGCGGAGAAACGTTCCTCCCATGTAGCGGCGCCATCGGCCGCCAGCTCCCGCATCCGCTCCAGCCACCGTGCCGACGCGGCGAGCGCCTCGGCCGGGGCGAGCCGTCCGGGCCGTATGACGAGCCAGGTCTCCAGCCCGAGCGCCGCCGCTTCCGCGACCGCGACCTCGGCCCATATCGCGAAGGGCGCGGGGCCAGTCGCGGTCGTCACGGGCGCGGCGGGTGCGGCAGGCGCCGTGGCTCCGGAGGCCGTGGCGGACGCGGACGCGGGGGCGGTGGGGCCGGGCAGCGTCCGCGGGGGAGAGATGGAGGCCGACGCACCGTCGTTCGCGGGCTCCTCGCCGGTGCGGTAGGGATTGGTGAGCGCCGTATGGTCGATCTTGCCGTTGGCCGTGACGGGCAGCGCGTCGAGGACGACGAAGCGGCTCGGGATCATGTAGTCGGGCAGCCGTTCGCGCAGCGCCCGGACGAGTTCGCCGTCCGGAGGCGCGGTGTGCGACCTCCTCGGCGCCAGGTACGCCACCAGGCGCGGGCGGTCGTCCGGGCCGGGGACGGAGGACACCACGCATTGCCGGATGGCCGGGTGGCGGCTCAAGACGGCCTCGATCTCCCCCAGTTCGATGCGGTGGCCGCGGACCTTCACCTGGCGGTCGGCGCGTCCCAGGAACTCGATCGTGCCGTCGGTGCGCCACTGCCCGAGGTCCCCGGTGCGGTACAGACGTGTCCCCAGGACGGGATGGGGGGCGAAACGGGCGGCGGTCTGCTCAGGGTCTCCGATGTAGCCGTGGGCCAAGCCGTCGCCGCCGATGAACAGCTCGCCCGGCTCCCCGACCGGGCAGGGTCCGCCCCGCTCGTCGAGGATGTGAAAGGACTGGGCGCGCAGGGCCCGGCCGTAAGGGATGCTGCGCCACTGGGGGTCGACACCGCCGATGGGGTACGTGATGGACCAGATGGACGCCTCGGTGGCCCCGCCCAGACTCATGATCCGGGCCTGGGGCGCGAGCCGGCGCAGCCGGTCGGGGAGGGTGAGGGGGATCCAGTCGCCCGAGAGCATCACCAACCGCAGGTCGGCCAGGGCCGTCGTGGCCGCCTCCGGTTCGATCTCGGCGTACTCGACGAGCATTTCCAGCAGGGCGGGCGCGGTGTTCCAGACGGTGACACGGTGGCGGTCGGCGAGTTCGAGCCAGTGCTGCGGGTCGCGCTGCCGGGCGGGGTCGGGCAGGACCAGCGAACCACCCGCCCCGAGCACACCGTAGATGTCGAAGACGGACAGGTCGAAGCTGAGCGCGGAGAGCGCCAGGACACGGTCCTCGGCGTCGATGCCGAAACGGTCGACCACGTCGTCGATGGTGGTGCGGGCGGCATGGTGCTGGATCTCCACGCCCTTGGGAGTGCCGCTGGAACCCGAGGTGAAGATGACATAGGCCGTGCGGTCCGGGGCCGGGCGCGCGGTTTCGTCCGGTCGGCCGGCCTCCTCCGCTTGCCGCTGGGCCCGGGGTCGGCCCGCCGCGGTGAGGCCGTGCACGGTGACCCCCTCGGGCCAGCGGGCACGCACGCCCCGGCCGACGAGGGCATGCCGTATCCCGGCCCGTTCACAGACCGCGGCGACGCGGGCCTCGGGCCAGGACGGCTCGACGGGCAGATAGCCCGCGCCGCAGGAGTTGACGGCCAGGACGGCGGCGATCTGGGCGGGGCCCTTCTCGCAGGCGACCGCGACCAGGTCGCCGGGCCCCACGCCCCGCGCGGTGAGCAGGGCGGCGGTCGCGGCGGCGTTCTGGGCGAGACGGCCGTGTGTCGTCGTACCGCTGCCGCTGATCAGGGCCGGTCGCTCGGGGGCACGGCGGGCGGCGGCCGCGGCCGGGTCGTGCAGCAGCGGTCCCGCGGCGGGGAACGGGGTGACGTCGAGCGGTTCCGCCGGGAGCACGAACGGGTCCCAGGCCAGGGCCGGATCCTTCCATCCGGTCGCGTCCGTCAGGCGGCGCAGAAGCCGTATGAAGGAGGCCAGCATGGAGCGGACGTAGTCCGGGGGGAACGCGTCGTCGACGGCGTCCCAGGCGATCCGCAGGGCCCCGCCTTCGTCCCAGACGATGTGGTCGAGCAGCACCTGCGGGGTCTGCGAGACGCCGAAGACCTCCTCACCGATCCACGCCGCCGCCGGCTCGGCTTCGCCGGAGAGGCCCACGCCGCTGGTGAAGACGATGGGGTAGGGCGGCGTCCCCCGCGCGTGACCGAGGTCCCGCAGGACCTCCACGCCCGAGACCGAGCGGTGGTCCAGGTCCTCCCAGAAACGGTGGTTGAGGTCAGCGGCGTACGCGGCGAACCCGGACCATGAGGCGGGGTCGAAAGGGGGCGTGGCCACCAGCGCCGTGGTGGTGAAGTCGCCCACGATCCGCTCGATGCCCTCGGGCTCGTCAGGGCGGTCGAACAGGGTGGTGTTGAGACAGACCCGCTCCCCGGTGCCCCATCGGCCGAGGACGACGGCGAAGGCGGCCAGCAGTGCCGCGGTCGGGGTGACGCCGTGCTCGGAACACCGGGCGCGCAACTCCTGCCACTCGGCGGCGTCGAGCCCGTCGGCGTGCCGGGTGAACCGGGGGGGTTCGGTGGCGGCGGGGTCGCGGACCACCGGCAGGCGCGGCGCGGGCGGCAGGTCCGCGGCGCGCTCCGCCCAGTAGGCCCGGTCCCGTTCGCGTCGGGCGGCCCATTCCCGTGAGGTGGCCCGGTCACGCAGCAGGGTGGCGAAGTCGGTGGGCGGCACCGGGAGCTGCTGAGCGGGGTCGGCGACGAGCCGCCCCCACTGACGTATGAGCAGCATCCAGCCCGCCATGTCCGTGACCAGCACGTCAATGCCCACATGGAGGCGGGTGCGGCCGTCGGGCAGGAACGCCGCGTGCAGATCGAACAGCGGCCACTGCCCTGCGGGGCGCACCTGGTGGGAACGCTCGTGCCGCAGGGCGGCGAGAGCCTCGGCCACCTGGGCCGGGGACGCGTCGCGCAGGTCGGTGACGCCGATGCGGTACGGACCGGGAGAGGGCAGAGTGCGCTGCCGGCCGCGGTCGTCCACGACCATGCGCAGCATCGGGTGGTGCTCGACCAGGCGGTTCCAGGCGGTTTCGAGCCCCGCCACGTCCGCGGCCGGATCACCCGCCGGGGGAAGGCGGTCGTACTCGTAGTAATAGAAGGTGGCGACTCCGCCGAGCGCGAATCCTTCCTCCCGGCCGACCAGGTAGGACTCCTGAATGGGCGTCAGGGGGAAGGGCTCGGCCGTCGGCTGCGGCGCCGGAGCCGGTGCCGAAGCCGGATCGGCGTCAGGGGTTCGGGCCTCGGCCCGCTCCGACAGCCGCACCGCGAGGTCCTTCGCTGCCGCGCTCCCCAGGAAGGCGGTCAACGGCAGGTCGTGACCGGTACGTTCGCGAATTCTGCGGCGCAGCCGCACGGCGGTGAACGACTCCAGTCCCAGGGCCGTCAGCGGGGTCTCCGGAGCGATGTGGGCCGGTTGCGTGCCGAGGACCTCGGCGATGCAGTCGGTGACGTGCTCGAGTGCGGAGTCGGTACATGCAGGCTGGCTCATCCGGTCTCCGTTGTCGCTAGAGGAGGAGGGGGAGTCCCCTGGTCCCGCAGAGGAACGGAGGGGTACACCGAGAAGCTAGATGAAAATGATTATCGTATCAACCCTGAATCGCGGGTCTTTCCGACGCCAAGGAAGCGACATACAGGCCGAGATCGGCTTGGCCGACCGGACGCAGGGACAGCCCGTGCCCGGCGAGTTCCCGGGCCAGCTCCGGTCCGGCCAGCACCCACCACTCGTAGTCCACCGTCACCTCGGACAGCGGTCGTCCCTGCCGCAGGGTGCGGTAGGCCATGTGCCAGGTGATCTGCTGGTCGCCGCTGGGTTCGGCGCTCGCCCAGCCTTCGTAGGTGAGGTCTCCCACGGTGAGGTTCGCCATCAGGGACGGCGGGACGTGGACGGGGGCGGTCGGCGGGGCGAGGCTGAGGAGGATGCGGCTCCCGGGAGCCAGGCGTGGGACAACCCTTGCCCACAACTCCTGCCGCTGGTCCGGTGGAAGGTGGCCAAGCATGTTCATGGCCAGCAAGGCGCGGATGCGGTCGGGGAGTGGGCAGTTCAGGGCGTCGCCCGAGTCCACGGTGACGCGTCGGCGCAGCCGCGTGTCCTCGTGGATCCGGGCGAGCAGAACCGCCCGTAGGCAGGGGGACGGTTCGACGGCCAGAACCGGGGAGTCATCCGGGAGAGCGGCGCACACGGCGCGGACGCCCCTCCCGGAACCGGCGCCCAGATCGATGATCGTCCCCTCGGCGGCTTCGACACCTCCCAGCTCCTCGGCCAGTGCGGGGCCGAAGGTATCCCAAGCATCGGCGATCATGATGTCGATGTACTCGGCCGACCGTTCGTAAGGGTCGTTCATCATGGCTCCTCGGCGGAAAGCGGTGGTGGATCAGTGTGCGGGGTGAACCGGACCCGGCCCGACCCCGCGCGTGGCGCCGCTCGGAGCCTGCCGGGTGTGCTGAGCTTCAGGGCACCGGCACGGGTTCGGCCTCGGGTGGACCGTGCTCGTGGTCGCACGTCTCGTCGAGGCCGTAGGTCTCCCAGACGGGGAAGGGGTCGTGCCAGGTCGACCAGCCCTGAGCGCCCCGCGCGTGTTCATCGTCGGTGAGCAGGCACGCGGAGAGGGCTTGGTGCAGGGCGGCGGGGCGCAGTCCGGTGCCGATGAAGACCAGTTCCTGGCCACGCTCGGCGACTTCGCCGGCCTCGCCGTGGCCCTCGCGCGCTCCGGAGGGCTCGAACCGGGCGACGGCGCCGGCCTGAGACCACAGCCCGGTCACCCGCGGGCGGGTGGCCAGCCAGAAGAAGCCCTTGGAGCGCAGGACGCCGCCGTAGGCCCCGGTGTCCAGGTCCGTGGTGACGAAGTCCCACAGTCGGGCCGGGTGGAAGGGCCGGGTGGCGCGGAAGACGGTGCTGGAGATGCCGTACTCCTCGGTCTCCGGTACGTGGTCGCCGTTGAGTTCCCGCACCCAGCCGGGGGCCTGCTGGGCGCGTTCGAGGTCGAAGCGGCCGGTGCCGAGCACGTCCCCGGGAGCGACCCGGCCGTGCGTGGCGGGCACGAGACGGGCGGCCGGGTTGAGCCGGGACAGTGCCGCCGCCAGCCGTTCGGCGGTCTCGGGGGTGACCAGGTCGAGCTTGTTGAGGACGATGACGTCGGCGAACTCGACCTGGTCCATGAGGAGGTCGCTGACGGTGCGCTCGTCGTCCTCGTACTGGTCCAGGCCCCGCTCGACGAGTTCGTCACCCCCGGTCAGCTCGGGAAGGAAGTTCGCGGCGTCGACGACGGTGACCATGGTGTCGAGCCGCGCGACCTCGCCCAGCGTGGCGCCGTCGTCGCGAGGGAAGGCGAAGGTCGCGGCGACGGGCATGGGCTCGGAGATGCCGCTGGACTCGATGAGGAGATAGTCGAACCGCCCCTCCCGCGCGAGCCGGTCCACCTCCTCGAGCAGGTCGTCGCGCAGGGTGCAGCAGATGCAGCCGTTGACCATCTCGACCAGGCGCTCTTCGGTGCGGGAGAGGGCCGCGTCGCCGTCGCGGACGAGGGCGGCGTCGATGTTCACCTCGCTCATGTCGTTGACGATGACGGCGACCCGTAGCCCGTCGCGGTTGTTGAGGAGGTGGTTGAGGAGGGTGGTCTTGCCGGACCCCAGGAATCCCGACAGGACCGTCACCGGAAGCTGATCGGCCATGGCGCGGTCAGTCCTCGGGGTGCAGCAGACCGCGCTTGTAGGCGGGGACGAGCCGCCGCGGTACCTGGTGTTCGCGGCCGTCGATGGTGATGGTCACCAGCTCCGGCGTGCTCGCCTTCCACTGCGCGCGGCGGTGGCGGGTGTTGCTCCGGGACATCTTCCGCTTGGGCACGGCCATGTCGTATGGGCCCCTTCCTGGTCGGTGTTGTTCCGGTGACCGTACATGAAAATGGGTACCGTTTCCATGTAGTGTGCTGGCTGCTGTGAGGTCGTCGCTGAGGAGGAGAAGTGCCGCCATTGGTGATGTCGCGGGTACGCAGGGCTGCTTATGCGCTCGTCACCGCCATCGGACGGGGGCGGGGGTGAGGGCGGGGGGAAGGGGGCGCGGCCTGCTGGGCGTGGTGTCCGGCAACTCCCCTGAAGCACGAGGCCACGTTCTGGACCTGCTGCGGCATGCCTCGCCCGACGCCTTGGTGCTCTCGGTCTCGGTCCACGCAGACGCGGCGGGGCGGTACCCCTTCGTGCAGCGCTTTGCCGTGGGTGGTGATGAACGGCACCGGTCCTCGTTGTCTCAAGTGGCCACGGGGGACCCGGCAGTGATCATCCGTCAGGATCTCGGTGCCATTGCCAGGGCCGCCCTGTGCCCGCATGTCGTGCTGGCGCTCCCGGGCAACGTTGACGCCCTGCCGTTTCTGGCCGAGCTGTGGCGGAGCCCGCTGGGAAGGACTCCGCTGTCGGACCACTACGATCTCGCGCCCCTCGCCGTCGGCGTCGACCCCGCCCGGCTGCTGAGCGACCTGCGCTGTGTGCACCGCGCCGCCCACCTCTTCGGTGACCATCCGCAGGCTGTCCCCCTTACGCTCGCCGAGGCCGCGGCCCGGCAAGTGGAGGCTGCCCAGGTGATGGTCCTGCGGGATGGCGGAGCGGAGGACGGCGGCCGCCTTGACGGCTCCCGAGCTCTGCTTGCCCATCTCAACCCATCCGCGCTGGTCCTCCTCGATCGGGATGAACGCGACAGCACCTTGCTGACGCCTTTGACACGGCCCGGTTCCCGGTGGGCCGCGGCCGGACCGGCCGACCGGCTCGACGTCGTCGCCCCCGCCCTGCGCCGCCGTGGTATCGACCGTGGCGTGGCCTCGGTGCTGTGGCGGTCCCGGCGCCCGTTGCACCCCCAGCGGCTGGCGGAGATCCTGCCCCAGGTCATGCCCGCGGTGGTGCGCAGCCGAGGGTACCTGTGGGTGGCCACTTACCCGGACGCGGTCATCTCCTGGCGCTCGGCCGGCCGTCATCTCGAACTGCGGCAGGCGGGGAGCTGGTTGGAGGACGGGGATACGGGCGCCTGGCGCGCCGCGTCATCCGAGCGTCGGACCCTGGCCTCGTGGCACTGGGATGACCGTTACGGCGAGCGTCGCAACGAGATCGTGTTCATTGGAGCGGAACTGGACGAGGACCGGCTGCGGGCCGCGCTGGACGCCGCCGTACTTGACGACGGTGAACTGGCACTCGGCGCCGACCGCTGGGCCGACCTGCCCGATCCGCTGCTCGGTACTGCGATCCGGGACCCGGGAGCTGAACCGTAGGTGGCCAGAGCCGTGTGGCGGGCCGTAACACACGGTGATCATTGCCAAATTTGCTGCCGGGTAGACCGTCGACGCGAGTGCGAACGCGGACGCGGCGGGGGTCGCGGTGCGGACCCTGCGGGCCGGAGTGCGGCATGTGGCGTCGTCCGCCCGCGTCCGGTGGCTCGGTGAGGGTTACCAGCTGCTCTTGGTCACCCCGGGGAGTTCGCCCGCGTGGGCCATCTCCCGCATCCGGATGCGGGAGAGGCCGAAGGCGCGCAGGTGGCCGCGGGGGCGGCCGTCGATGGAGTCGCGGTTGCGTACGCGGGTGGCGCTGGCGTCGCGGGGCTGGCGGCGCAGTTCCCGCTGGGCGTCGAGCCGTTGCTCCGCCGGGGTCCGGGGGTCGGCGATGACCGCTTTCAGCTCGGCGCGGCGCTTGGCGTGGCGGGCCACGACCACCCGGCGCTTCTCATTTTTGGCGATCTTGCTCTTCTTGGCCATCAGACCTTCCCTCCCCGGGCGCGGATGCGGGCCACGGCGGCCTCGATGCCGATGGTGTCGATGGTCTTGATGGCCTTGGTGCTGAGGGTGAGCCGGACATGGCGGCCCTTGCTCGGCAGCCAGTAGCGCTTGCGCTGGACGTTGGGGTCGAACCGGCGCCTGGTGCGGCGGTGCGAGTGGGAGATGTTCTGGCCGAAGCCGGGCTGCCGGCCGGTGAGCTGGCAGTGGGCGGACATGGGTTCCTTTCGAAGTGTCCGGGGATGGTGTGGGTGGCACCGTACCAGCTTGATGAAAATGAAAACCACTTCAGTGTATGCTGTGGCGCATGGCACGCAATGAACTACGCCCGATCATCAAGCTGAGGTCCACGGCCGGCACCGGCTACACGTATGTGACCCGCAAGAGCCGGCGGAACGACCCCGACCGGCTGACCCTGCGCAAGTACGACCCGGTCGCCGGCCGCCATGTCGACTTCCGTGAGGAGCGCTGACCGCCATGAAGTCCGGTATCCACCCCGCC
>NZ_JANIAA010000040.1 GCF_024505145.1 Streptomyces rugosispiralis
TAGCGGAATGGCTGGACGCCAAGCCTTGCCCCCAGGGGCAACGTCAACAGGTGTGCAGGGAATAACCGCGCTGGAAAACGGTTGGTGACCGGTGAGCCGGCGCGGCCGGGGAATCCGGCCGGGCTATTCGGGAAGCAGTTCCGCGGCGCGGTCGGCGACCTCTTGATGCAGGGCGTCGCGCACGGCCCGTACGGCGGGATGGGTGATCGCTTCCCGCCGCACGGCCAGCGTGATCGGCAGTCGGATGTCGACCTCATCGGGCAGCAGCCGCCGCAACTGGGCCCGATGGGCGAGGAAGGCGGGCAGCACGCCGATACCGGCCCCCAGGCGGGTGGCTTCGACCTGAGCGAAGACGTTCGTGGAGGAGAACGCGGGGGTGACTCCCGGCAGATGGCGTTCGATATCCAGGTCGCCGACCTGGAGCATCGACTCGATGTAGAAGATCAGCGCGTGTTCCCGCAGGTCGGCCAGGGCCTCGGGCGATCCGCACCGGGCAAGGTACTCGTCGCTGGCGTACAGCCCCAGCGCGTAGTCGGTGAGGTGTTCGGTGACCAGACGGCTCCCCGGCGTCCGGCCGATGGCCAGGGCGAGATCGAAGCCCGACGGGTGCAGGGTCAACTGCCGGGTGGCCGTGATCAGCTCGGCCTGCAGCCCGGGATGGCGTCGGCGCACCCGGGCCAGGGCGGGCGTGGCGAAGACGGTGCCGAAGCCGTCCGGGGCGTTCACCCGCACGGTGCCGTGCAGCGACGGCGCGTCCTGGCCGGACACCGCGTCGACGACGCGGGCCAGGGCGTCCTCGATCGCGCGTGCGTTCTCCGAAACGGCCTTACCGGCGTCCGTCAGGGCCCAGCCCTCGGAGCCGCGCTCCATCAGCCGCAGACCGAGGCTCTTCTCCAGCGCGGTGATGCGGCGGGACACGGTGGTGTGGTCCACGCCGAGTGCGTCGGCCGCGGCCACCAGACGTCCCGTACGGGCGACCGCGAGCAGGTAGCGAAGATCGTCCGCGCGGAGCCTGCGCGGATCGAGCCTGCCGCGGTCCGCCCGCGGAGGCGGGGCCGGATCCTCGGCGGCCGGGCGGGAAGCGGAGTGCACGGGACCCAAGGTATCTGCATTTCTGCACATCGCATCTGCACCATTGGCGATTGAACGCAGAACCTCGCGGGCGGCACAGTCGAACAGCCCCGGCCGGAGCACCCAGCCCCCTTCCTCCCACCGTTGAGAGGTTCTCCATGGTCGCCAGTCTGTCCCTGCCGCGGATCATGCATGTCGGCCGCGGAGCCGCCGATGAGCTGGGCGACGTCATCACGAGCCTGGGGCTGAGCCGCCCGCTCCTGGTGACGGACGCGTTCCTGGCCGGGACGGGCGCGGCGGAACACCTGAAGACAACGCTGCAGAAGGCCGGACTGCACCCGCGACTGTTCTCCGACACCGTGCCCGACCCGACGACCGACTCGCTGGCCTCGGGCCTGAAGGCGTTGCACGACCACCGGGCGGATTCGGTGATCGGCTTCGGTGGCGGCAGCCCGATGGACACCGCCAAGGCACTCGCCCTGCTCGGCGTCCAGGGCGGTCACATGCGCGACTACAAGGCCCCGCGGGTGAACCTCGGCCCGGCGCTCCCGGTGATCGCGGTCCCCACCACCGCCGGCAGCGGATCGGAAGCGACCCAGTTCACCATCATCACCGACAGCGCCACGGACGAGAAGATGCTCTGCACGGGCCCGGCGTTCCTGCCGCTCGCCGCCGTGGTCGACGCCGAACTGACCATGTCGATGCCGCCCCGGCTGACCGCCGACACCGGCATCGACGCCCTCACCCACGCCGTCGAGGCATATGTGAGCCGCAAGGCCAACCCGTTCTCCGACAGCCTCGCCCTCACCGCGATCGGCACCATCGGCCGCCAGCTCCGCCGCGCCTACGCCGACGGCGGCAACACCGAGGCCCGCGAGGCCATGATGCTCGCCGCGACCCAGGCCGGTATCGCGTTCTCGAACTCCAGCGTCGCCCTCGTGCACGGCATGAGCCGCCCCATCGGCGCCCACTTCCACATCGCCCACGGCCTGTCGAACGCCATGCTCTTCCCCAGCGTGACCGCCTTCTCCGTCCACGCGGCGCCCGACCGGTACGCCGACTGCGCCCGCGCCCTGGGAGCCGCGACCACCGCGGACGGCGACACCGCGGCCGCCAACAAGTTGGTCGACGCACTCGGCGGCCTGTGCCGTGACCTGGCCGTACCCACGCCCCGCGACTACGGCATCGACCAGGACGCGTGGAACCGCCTGACGCCCCTCATGGCCGAGCAGGCCCTCGCTTCCGGCTCCCCCGCCAACAACCCCGTCGTACCCACCGCCGAGGAGATCGAAGAACTCTACTCCCGGATCTACGCCTGATTCCCCGCCACCTCGAGGAGCCGCGATGACCACGACAGCAAACGCCCCCGCACACATCGACCACTACATCGACGGCCGTCTCGACGACCGCGGCGCCCAGCGCCGCGGTGAGGTGTACCACCCCGCCACCGGCCAGGTGACCGGCCGCGTCGCACTGGGAACGGCCGCAGACGTGGACGCCGCCGTCCGGGCCGCCGCCGACGCGTTCGAGACCTGGTCCGTCACCCCATCACACGTCCCCGCCCGCGTCCTGTTCCGGTTCCGGGACCTGGTGGAACGCGAGACGGATCGCCTGGCCGCGATCATCACGGCCGAGCACGGCAAGGTGCTCGACGATGCCAAGGGCGGATCGTCCGTGGGCTCGAAGTCGTCGAATTCGCCTGCGGCATCCCCCAGCAGATGAAGGGCGAGTTCTCCGAGAACGTCGCCCGCGCGGTGGACGGACGCGGTATCCCTCCGCCAGCCGCTCGGGGTGGTCGCCGGCATTTCGCCGTTCAACTCGATCCTCGCGCACGAAGACGTCGAGGCGGTCAGCTTCGTCCGCTCGGCTCCCATCGCCAGGTACGTCCACAAGACGGCTTCCGCCAACGGCGCGCGGGTCCAGGCACTCGGCGGCGCCAAGAACCACATGGTCGTCATGCGACACGGCGGGCTGAGAACGGTGGACCTCACTCGGCCCTGTCTCGCGAATAGTGCGCGGAACGAGAACGCTGGAGGAACTCACATAGCGACACCGTCTCTTGGCTGGGTCCTCCATCCAGCTCAGCCAGGGTCTTGGTGAGTGGAGCGGGCTCGTCCGGCGGATCATGGGCCGAGCCAGGGCCGGACCGAGGCGAGGGCCGGCCAGTGCCCTAATCGTGTTGACCGCCCCCGGCAGGCAGTGCTGGAGTCGGCACGTGGACAGCATCCCCGCCAACCGGCGGCTCTGGAACCAGATCAGCAGCGCCTACCAGCACGAGCACGACCCGCGAATCGGCGCCACACCCCGGCTGTGGGGCATGTACTCCATCCCCGACGCGCACCTGCACGCCCTGGGCGACGTCACCAGCAAGCGCGTCCTCGAACTCGGCTGCGGCGCCGGCCAGTGGTCCAGGGCGCTCGCCGCCGAGGGCGCCACCGTGGTCGGGCTCGACCTGTCCGAAGCCCAACTCGCCGCAGCGGCCCGCGCGATGGGTGCGGCCCGCTATCCGCTGGTGCAAGGCGCCGCCGAACAACTCCCCTTCGCCGCCGACAGCTTCGACCTGGTGTTCTGCGACTTCGGTGGGCTCAGCTGGGCGCCCCCGCACCTGGCCGTCCCGGAGGCCGCACGCGTCCTGGGCCGAGGCGGGCGCCTGGTGTTCAACGTCGCCAGCCCATGGTTCGAAGCTTGCTACGACGAAGCCGCCGGCCGCGTGACCACGACGCTGCAGAAGGACTACTTCGGGCTGAACACCATCGCCGAGGACGACGGCGCGACCAGCTATCAGCTCACCTACGGCGACTGGGTCAAGGTCCTGCGAGGCGCGGGTCTCATCATCGACGACCTCATCGAGCCACGGCCCGAACTCGGAACACTCAACGGCTACAACGAAACCGACCCACCCGACTGGGCACACCGCTGGCCGGCGGAACTGCTCTGGGTAACCCACAAACCGTAAGTTCCGCCGCGCCGAGACGTGAAGGCATCCCCTCGCCGGGTTATCGGGTCTGAGGCTGTTGACCTGGGTGTCGCCGGGTGCTGGGGCCGGCGTTGTTCTCTCCGGCTCCGTATCCGGAAGTCATGCGGCACCTGGCGGAGGGACTGCGGTGCCAGGGGCTGTCCCACAACTGCTGGAAGAGCGGACCTCGAAGGGGATCGGCGATTGAGGAACGATCGTTCTTGACTGATCGTTCCTCAACTGCCTACTGTGGCGGTCATGGGCAGGCCAAGAGCATTCGACGAGGACGAAGCGGTACGTGCCGCCGTGGGTCTGTTCGGCGGACGCTCGTATGACGGTGTGTCCGTTGACGATCTCGTCAGCCACCTCGGCGTGCACCGCAACAGCCTGTACAAGACGTTCGGCAGCAAGCGCGGGCTCTACCTGATCGCCCTGCGCCGCCACCTGGCCGACGACGTCCGCCCTTTGCTCGACGCGCTCGCCGACGCACCGGATGCCGGGGCCGCACTGCGGCTCGTCACATCGGCCGACCTCGGCCTGCTGCTGCTCGCGGCGGTCGAACGCGCACCGGTCGACGAGGAGGTCGCCTCCGAAGTGACGGCCGCTTTGGCCGCCGTGGACCAGGCGATCGCCCACGCGCTCGGCGTTCCCGCCGACCTGGCCGCCGCGCTCACCGCCGCCGCACTGGGCCTCCTCCTGCGCGGCAACTCCGACGGCGCCACCACCGCGCTGATCCAACGCCTCGCCCCTCTCACCTGAAAAGGGAACCGACATGGCACTCGTTCGCATCGACGGCGACGACCTCGTCGTCGTGATCGAGGCCTCAACAAGCTCTGGGCCTTCAAGAGCAGCCTGACCATCCCGCTGGCCAACGTCCGTGGCGCGACCGCCGACCCGGGCATCGCCACCGAACCCAAGGGAATCCGCGCGCCGGCGGCCCGCGTCCCCGGTGTGATCACCGCGGGAACATTCCATCAGGACGGCGAGAAGATCTTCTGGGACGTCAGGGATCCGTCGAAGGCCGTCGTGGTCGAACTCGCCGACGAGCAGTACGCACGCCTGATTCTCCAGGTTGACGACCCCCGCGCGACTGTCGCCCTGGTCGAGAACGCCCTTGTCCGAAGGGAGGTAGGCCAATGTTTCGCCACTTGGCAGCGGCTTTGATGGCACTGGCCGTCGTCACCGCCACTCCGGCCGAGGCGACGCCCGGTCTCGTGCCTGCCGCCGACCGCGAGGTCGTCTTCACGGCCGACGGCACGACCGCGTACGGCACCCTGCACGTTCCCGAGCATCGTGCCGGGCAACGGCTGCGGGCGGCACTGCTGCTGCCCGGCAGCGGACCCACCGACCGCGACGGCAACCAACCGCCCGGGTCCGCACCGCACACCCTGGCACAGTTGGCCGACGCGCTCGACAGGGACGGAATCGCCACGCTGCGGTTCGACAAGTACGGCACCGGGCGCACCGGACTCGGCGCCTACCGGGACCGCCCGGAAGAACTCGCCTACCCGGCATTCGTCCGCCAGGCACGGGCCGCCTACGAGTCGTTGCGCGATCAGCCGGAGACCGATCCGAGTGCGCTGCTGGTCGTTGGACACAGCGAGGGCGCGATGACGGGACTGCTGCTGGGCGGCACCGTCCGCCCGCGCCCGGCCGGCCTGGCGCTTCTGCAACCGCAGGCGATCCGCCTGCTGGACCTGGTCGCGCTCCAGCTCAAAGCCCAGATCGCCGAAGCGACCCGGCAGGGCCAGTTCACACCGGAGCAGCAACGCGCTGTCAACGCGGCCATCGACGCCGCCGTCACTTCCCTGCGCGAACACCGACCGGTCGACACCACCGGCCTGCCCCCGCGATCGCCCAGCTCTTCGAGGCGTTCCACGGCCCGAGCGCCCGGTTCGTGGAAAGCGACGACGCCGTCTGCCCACCGGACACCGCCGCCGCACTCCGGCCGGGGACCAACGTGCTGCTGACGTGCGGCACGAACGACGCCCAGGTCCCTTGTGTCACAACGACCGCCCTGATGACCGCCCTGCATCACGCGCATGCTGGTGGACCGGGCCGCGTGGCGCTGCCGGGAGTGGACCATCTGCTGCACAACGCCGACCACCCGCACACGCTCGCGCCGCCCGTACTCGACGCCCTGCGCCGGTTCGCTCGACACTGACGCCGGCCGAGGACGTCCCCCGACTTCCAGTGCTCTGACCGCACAGGCTCGCCGGATCCGGTCAGGCTGCGCCGGCGAGGGGGCGGCCGCCCCAGCGAATTGCCTGACCAAGACCGCGGCTGCCGGGCACGGTTCATGGTCCGGGACCGGGACGGGAAGTTCCCCGTCCTCTTCGATGCCGTCCTCAAGGACGCAGGGATCGAAGTCGTCCTCAGCGGCATCCAGACGCCCAGAATGAACTCGATCGTGGAAAGCCGGCCCGGCGGGCCACCGTTACGGGTGGGTCGACGCCCTGGGCCGCGAAGACCTCTCGTGCGGCCTTCAGGACGCGTTCGCGGTGGCGGCGGGCGTCGGCGCGCAGGTCCGCGGAAGGCTTACGGCCGTTCCCAGGGGCGCCGCCGAGGCGGGATCGTCCGCGTTATGAGAGATCCCATCAGGCGTGTTTCTCACTTGCCGGCCAAGTGGATGGTGCCGCCCGCTGACGTGGTTAGCGTGAACGAACCAAGCCTATCGGCCTCCAGTCCGAGGAGAATCATGCACGACCTGTCTCGTCTGTCCGGTACCACGGCGCTGGTTACGGGGGCGTCGGGTGGTATAGGCGCCGAATTCGCCGCCAGGCTCGCCCAGCGTGGTGCTGACCTCGTCCTCGTGGCCCGATCGGGCGACAAACTGGAGGCGCTCGCCTCGTCCCTGCGCTCCGCACACGGAGTGCGCGTGCTGACGGAGAAGCTGGACCTGTCCGAGCCCGAGGCGCCTCGGGCAATGTTCGAGTGGACCGTCGAGCACGGGCTGGAGGTCGGTTTCCTCGTGAACAACGCAGGCGGCGGTGTCGGCGGGGCAGCGGCGAAAGCCGATCCGGCGGTCGTCGCAGCGATGGTGAACCTGAACGGGCAAGCCGTGGTGGAGAACACGATCCGCTTCCTGCCGGGTATGGTCTCCCGTGGCCGCGGAACAATCGTGAACGTCACGAGCGCTTCCGCGTTCATGCCCACGCCCTACCTGGCCGCCTACGGCGGGAGCAAGGCGATGGCGCAGTCATTCACACTGGCGGTCGGTGCCGAGGTCGCCGACGCGGGCGTCCGGGTGCTGGCGGTCTCTCCCGGGGTGACCGTCACAGGGCAGAAGTCCGAGGACATCCTGCCCGCGATGGCGAGACTGGGTGGGCTGCGGCAGCCGGAGCACGTCGTCACCACCGCTTTCCGCGCACTGGACTCGCGCAAGGCGTCGGTGGTCGACGGCCGCCGCAACGCGCTGTTCGCTCGACTGGTCCAACGCCTGCCGCATCGGACGACCCGCGCGCTGGGACGCCGGCTGGCAGCGAGGCTCACCGGCTTTTGACCGACGGGGCACGCGCCGATCACTACCGCTCGCCCTCGTGACTACGACGACGCCGCGGCCACGCCCGCCCTGCACGACCGCGCCCGCCCCGCACGACCGCGCCCGCCCTGCACGACCGCGCCTGCTACACCGGCGGCCGCGCCGCCCACCCTGGGCGGGCATTCTCTGTCAGGCGGCGGGTCATGAGGTTGATCATCGCGAGGTGAACCATGGCTTCGGGGTGGTGGGGGTGGGTTTCGTAGTCGCGGGCCATGCGACGGTGGTTCATCAGCCGGCCCAGCGTTCTCTCGACGGCCCATCGCCTCGGCAGGACGGTGAATCCTCTGGTGGCGGGGTCGCGGCGGACGATGTGCATGTCGATGCCGAGGGCCGCGGCGTGCTCGACGAGGTGCCGGCGGCAGCCGCCGCCGACCTTTCCGATCGGTCCGGACTACCACTTGGGGTGGGGTCAGACCCAGTCGGGGACGTGCCCTTCGGCGTAGCGGGCGCCGAAGCCGCCGGTCGGGAGGATCTCGTGGATCGCGGCGAGATCGGCATCGGTGAGGGCGACGTCGGCGGCGTGGGCGTTCTCCCGCACGCGGGCGGCGCTACGGGTGCCGGGGATCGGGACGATGTGCTCGCCTTGGGCGAGCAGCCAGGCCAGGGCGAGCCGGGAGGCGGTGATGCCCTTGGCGGCGGCCGGCTTGCCGAGTCGGCCCACGGCTTCGATGTTCTTCTCGAAGTTGCCAGGCTGCCAGCGCGGGTCGGTGTTGCGCATGTCGGTGGCGTCGTACTGGCCGGCGGGCTTGGCGGTGCCGGTGATGAAGCCGCGGCCGAGCGGTGAGTAGGCGACGAAGCCGACGCCGAGCTCCTGCAGAGTCGGGAAGAGCCGCTCGACGTCGCGCTCGAAGAGCGAGTACTCGGTCTGCAGAACCGAGACCGGCTGGACGGCGTGCGCGCGGCGGATGGTCCGCGGGCCCGCTTCGCTGAGGCCGAAGTACTTGACCTTGCCCGCGTCGATGAGGTCCTTGACGGTGCCGGCGACGTCCTCGATCGCGACGGGCGAGTTAATCGGCCTCGGGCATCCGATCGCCGCATCCACACCGTATGGGAGATCCTGAACGCTACGGGCATCGATCCGGCCCCACGCCGCGCCGAGGGGCGCGCCTGGTCCTCGGCAGACAGGCGGGGCTGAGTGCAGCGACGCGGACGCGTGCTTACATGTCCGCGTTTGGTCGATATGCACTAAGGTTTCGAAAGTCGCCGCAGCTTACCCATAAGCCAGGTAAAATGATGGACCATGGCGAAAGAAGGTCGATCGGCGACACGCGCGGCCGCTGTGCATCAGAGGCTGAGGGACGACATCCTAGGGGGACGGTTCCGCCCTGGTGAACGTCTGAAGTTCCAGCAGATTTGTGAGGATTACAAAACCTCGGTAGGTGCCGCGCGCGAGGCACTGACCCGACTGACATCAGAGGGATTCGTCCGCTCGCAGCCCAATCTTGGCTACATGGTGACACCGCTGTCCCTCGAAGATCTCGAGGATCTCACGGCTGCACGCGTGGAGCTGGAGTGCATGGCTCTGCGCATGTCGATCGAGAAGGGTGACCGGCAGTGGGAGGCCAACGCGGTCGCCGCACATCACCTGCTTGCCCGGACCCCCTTCACCTCACCTGAACAGCCCAGCCGCCCGACGGACGAGTGGGCGCGAGTTCACACCGAGTTCCATTTCGCCCTGATCGCAGGGTGCCCGAACCGACGCATTCTGCAGATGGCCCGGAGTCTTCGCGAGGAGGCGGGCCTGTACCAGCTGTGGTCGGTTTCCTTCCAGCGGAAGCCGGACCGCGACGGTGCGGCCGAACACCGGGCACTCCTCGAGGCGTGCGTCGACCGGGATGCCGAGCGCGCCGCACTCCTGCTCCGCGAGCACCTCCAGCACACGGCACGCCTGCTGCAAGCAGACGGCCTTCACGAGCTGCACGCCGGAAGCTGATCGCAGAGGTCGACAGGCCACTACCGGAACGGATTGCCGGCCCTCGCCCTTCAGGGCCACCTCGGAGTGGATCGCCGTGGGTCGGTGATCGCGCTCGTGTGGTCATGATGCGAGGGCGGGGTTGTGCAGGTGAGTGCTGTTGGAAGACACCGTCGCCGACATCGGCCCGCCGGGTAACGTCGAAGTGCATGCCGTGAATGGCTCCACTGAGCAAACCCAGTACGACGAGGTTGTCCTCGAACCCCTGATCGCCCGCTCGACGGTGTTGCGCTTCTTGTACCGCTCCTCGTTGGGTGCGGTCCGCGCGCCGTCCACCCGTGTTCAATCAGGGAGCGGGCGGCGGCGGCCGTCGGCGCTCAGGTGGAGCTTGCTCGTGAGCCCGCCGCGCGAGCGGCCCAGGCCCTCATCTCCCATACCACCTCCGGTCGGCCTCCTCCTGAGAGAGGGAGACCGAGCTGAGGAACCGCTGGTCAGACCGTCGGCGCGACCTCGGTCATGAAGGTCTCCAACATCCCGATGAGCTCCTTGACAGAGCGAAAGACTGGCTTCACGTCGATCACGCTGGCCCCGGCGTCGCGATACTCCTGGCACCGTGCGGCGATCTCGTCCGGTGTGCCGACGAGGTTGCGAACCGGCAAGTGGTCGCCGAAGGAGTCCTCCAGGGTCCCCCGGCAGGCCGCCCGTGCTGCCGCCGCAGTGTCATCCATGCGCCAGAACACGTTGAGCACACACTCGGGCGGTCGGTAGCCCAATTCGGCGAGCGACGCCAGGCCGCCGACGACCTCAGCAGGGGTGGCGTGGTTGGGCAGCCATGAGTAGCCGCCCCGGGCGGTGCGTCGCAACGCGGCCGGCGTGTTGCCGGCGATCAGGATCGGAGGCCCCCCGGCCTGTGCGGGCTTGGGGAATACGTCAATCCCGTTGAACCGGATCAACTCCCCGTCGTAGGAAGCGGTGTCGTCGGTCCAGATGCGCCTGAGCGCCGCGAGTTGCTCGTCGGCGAGTCGGCCACGGCTTGTTACGTCCACTCCGAGCGCAGCCATCTCCACAGCGGCGTTGCGCGAGAGCGTTTCGAGGACCTGCGGGTCGCGGTCGGTTCCGGACAGGCCAACACCGACCCCCACGACCATCCGCCCGCCGGAGAGCTGGTCGAGCGTCGCGACCTGTTTGGCCGCGAGGATGGTCTCGCGCGCCGGCAGCAGCATGACGCTGGTCATCAGCCGGATCGTGGACGTGGTCCCGGCCACGTAGCCGAACGTGGTGAGCTGCTCGAACACGGTTCGACGGTCACTTCGGCCTTCGTCGTCCTCAGCACCGCAGCCGAGCCACATGCCATCAAAGACGATGTGGTCGTGCATCGACACGGCCCAGAACCCGAGTTCCTCGGCAGCCTGGGCGACATCGCGAATCGCCGCAGTGTCCCCGACGCGGTTGGACTGTGGTAGCGCCACTGAGAATTTCACGGTTGCATCCTCCAAGTCGTGGATGGGCTGTGGTGACGAAAATCGTTCAGTTCTGCTGCAGCCAGGGCGGAGTCATGCCGCTCGAACGCAGCACGTGGTCACGGGACCGCTCCGCGTCGGCCCGGAGACGGGCGAGGTCGACCCCGACAAGCTTCCCGGCCCGCTTGCGGATCTCACCGCGGACGATCACGGTGTCGACATTCGCCGTGTCGGCACTGGTCACAACGGTGGCGACGGGGTCGACCAATGGCATCGTGTTTATGTCGTCCGCCCGGATCAGGACGATGTCCGCGTCCTTGCCAGGAGCCAGGGTCCCGATGCGATCGGCGAGCCCGCAGGCCTGGGCACCAGCGAGGGTTGCGAAGCCGAGCACGTCCGCATGGGTGAGTGTCGGCGCGAACGCGACATCAACGTCGTCCCCGAACGAGGAGATACGGCCTTGAGCGAGTGCGGTCCGCATCTGGGTGAACATGTCGCCGGGAACCGAGGTGGCGACGTCGATGCTCAGCGACGGCGTCACCCCTTGTGCCAGCATTCGTGTGATCGGTGGATGGCCGTGCCCCATCAGCATCTCGACGTACGGAGCGACCGAGGCAGAACCACCGGTGCGTTTGATCATTGCGAGCTCGTCGTCGGTACTGGTGTTGGCGTGGACGTAGGTGGTGTCCGCGCCGAGCAACCCTATGCGGTCGAGTTCGGCGATCGCCTGCCCGTGCACCCCCGTGATCCGCATCCCGACGTGGACGGAGATCCTGGCTTCCAGCTCGCGAGCGAGCCGCCAGTCGTGCACGCACACGTCGGGGCGGCTCACTCCTGGCCCGCGGACGGCAAGGGCGAAGGTGAGGAGGTCGTCCTCCGATGAAAAGTACTGCTCGCGGACACGGCGGGCGTCCGCTGGGTGGCCGAGTTCGCTGTAGGCCCACCATTCGCCACCCGCCGGCGTCCCATGGGCGTACATCGCACGGATACCGGCTGCGCGCAACGCTGCGATGCCGGCGTCCGCGTGCTCGGGCGTGTTGTTGCAATGCGACCAGTCAACGATCGTGGTGATGCCCGCGTTGAGGGCCTCGAGCGCGCCGAGCAGGTTCCCGGTGTGGACGTCCTCGGGGCGGTAAGCGGGGCCGATGGCACCGATCACCTGGGCGAGGTAACCGTCCAGCGTGCACGCCGGCAGTACGCCGCGCAGCACGGTCTCCCACATGTGCCGATGAGTATCGACGAACCCCGGGACGACTACGGTTCCGGCGGCGTCGAGAGTTTCCGCGTCTGTCACGGGCAGGTCCGGACCGATCTGAGCGATCTTCCCGTTCTCGACGAGTACGTCAGCACGGGGTAGATCACCCAGTGCAGGGTCGAGGGTCAGGACGAATCCGTTCTTGAGCAACAACCTTGACGGCATTGTTCAGCCTCCGTTGTTTGGTGTGCAGATGGGCAACGGGTCCCGGCGTTGGCCGATCGACGCTGAAGGGAGGTTCTGACAGCCGGCCGATGGCGAAGGACCGTACGGAACGTTCAAGGTTTCTGGGGCAGCGGAACCGGTCGGCCGTGCGCCCCTTGCTCAACTGTCGTGTACGCATCGGCGGCCCACTCCAGCGGATGAGTCGCAATGACCGGGTGAGCGCGCCGCCGACCGCGTCCACCGCCGCGGTCGCACCCTCCGCACCCGCTGCCCGGGTGAGTTGGTGTCATCACGAAGCTCTCCCGCCGTCGGGGTGACAGGCCGTTCTGCCACAGCTAAATTTGTTTATAATCGCTCACTAGTAGCATGTCAATGCTACTTTCGAAAATGACACCGCGGCGAGCACACCGGGGCTCAACCCGCGCGATCAATGTCTACGGCTGGAGTAACTGAGAACGCGTCCGGCACAGTTCCTGACCCACGAGTGTGGTCATGGCCTGCTGCGTGTCCTGGCCGCCGTCACGGGTGACGTACACCACGGCGGTCCGGGTCCCGTCTCGGGTGGCGCCGCCCCAGGTGACGTAGCCGAGAAGCTCGCCCCGGTGGCCGAAGTAGCTGCCGCCACAGGGCAACGGGATCTCGGCCAGACCGAGCCCGTACCTCACGCCCAGCCCGGGCGCGGGCATGGTGGTCGTCATCTCGTCGAGCTGCGCCGGAGCCAGCAGACGGCCGCCGAGCAGCGCGGCGTAGAACCGGTTCAGGTCGTGCGCGGTGCTGATGATCGAGCCGGAGCCGACGGCCATAGTCGAATTCAGCTCCGTGACGTCGATGCTGATGTCGGTGCCGAACGCGGCGTAGCCCTGGGCGTGCGGACCCAGGATGGACGGGAAGACGCCGGGCGTACTGGTGTCCCTCAGATCCAGGGGGCGGATGATCCGGTCCTTCACCTCCCGTGCCCAGCTCCGGCCGGTGACCTTGTGGATGATCATCGCGGCGAGAATGTAATTGGTGTTGGAGTAGGACCAGCCGGCGCCCAGGGCGAACTTGGGAGAGTGCCGCATCGCCAGACCCACCAGCTCCTCGGGGGTGTACGTGCGAAACCGCTCGGCCCGATAGCCGTCCGCACTGTTCAACGCGGGTATCTCCGGCCCGACATCAGGGATGCCGCTGGTGTGCTGCAGAAGCTGCCGCACGGTGATCTGGCCGCCGTCGATGCCGCTGCCCCGGACCACTCCCGGCAGCCACCGCTCGACGGTGTCCTCCAGGGACATTCGCCCCTCGCCGACGAGTTGCAGCACAACCGTGGCGGTGAAGGTCTTGGTGGCACTGCCGATCCGGAACCTGCCGTCCCGCGGCATCGGCCTCCCTGTGTGCATCGCGGCCGTCCCGGCGTACGCGCTGTCGCGTGCGTCCGGTGACATCACCTCGGCGTGCACACCGACCGCCCCTGTGTCGTGGATCGCCTCCACCTGCCGTTGGAGCGGATCGGCCGGCCGCGGCTTCGCCGCCGCATTGGGTGCGGTCGATGCGGCGAGGACGGCTGTAGCCAGGCTGGTCAGGACGACCATGCCTCGCCGACGCCTTCTTAACCCATGCATGACGACCCCTTCTCTGTTCAGGTTGCACGCCTTCAGGGACCGCTCAGGCTGTGGCCCGCGACTGTGTCGCCCCCGGAGCCGACGGTCCGCAACCATCCCACCAGCAGAGGGGGGATCGCCCCACCCGGCTTTCCCCCTGACGTACCGATGCGCTGTCCCCAGGGCGGTGCCGGGGGCTACCCGGATGCCGAGGCTCCCGAGGGCGCGCCATGATCATCGAAAACTCGGCCCGGTACCTGGCTGGCCGGGGGCAGTTCGCGCATGTTCGATCGCAGAGCTGTGGAGTACGGACCGACGCCCAAGCTCAGCGCTGCACCCAGGTCCATCGGTGTGTCAACGTCCAGTCGGGCGCCGGGAACGTTGGCGATGGTGAGTTCGTGGGCCCCCGTGACAGCGTGCTGGGTGCGGGAGGCGCCCTCGAAGCGAGGGAGGAGCATTCGCGGTGTGCTCGCTGTCAAGATCGTGGTGCCAGAGCCCGTGTGGTCGGCGAGGAAGGCTCGGGGGTGATGCCGCGCGTCAGTCAAGACCTGCATGAGTTCCGCAGGCCGCAGGGCCGGCAGATCCGCGGTCAAGACCGCCACGGGGCCCCCTGTGGGGCTGCTTGCAGCGTGGGTAGCGCCACGGTGGACAGCGGCGTTGAGGCCACGGACAGGGGTGTCGTCGGCGACCTTCGCTCCGGCCCGGACAGCCAGAACGTGTGCCTCGCTGTCGGCCGTCACGACGATGACCTGTCGCACCAGCGGGGTATGGAAGACCGCGTCCAGGGTGTCCAAGTAAAAGGCCCGCGCCCATTCCGCCCGGCTCGCACCAGACCACATTGCCAGGCGGCTCTTGCCCAGGGCGAACGGTTTGACCGGCAGCAGCACGGTCCAGCGGGTGCTGTCAGTGTGGGACACGATCACTCTTCCAGGACGGGCAGCAGCTCGGGCAGGCGCCCGTCGGACGCCGCCGCGGCCCGCCGCCGTTCCTCCGGCACCTCGCCGTACAGCGTCGTACGCGGCCTCGCGGGCCGGCCGGCCGCCTCCGCCACCGCGATCAGGTCCCGCACCGACTTGTAGGAGCCGTAGGAAGAGCCCGCCATCCGGGAGATCGTCTCCTCCATGAGAGTGCCGCCCAGGTCGTTGGCGCCGGAGCGGAGCATCTCCGCCGCGCCCTGGGTGCCCAGCTTCACCCAGCTCGTCTGGATGTTGGGGATGTGCGGGTGCAGCAGCAGCCGCGCCATCGCCGTAACCGCCCGGTTGTCCCGCATCGTCGGGCCCGGACGGGCGATGCCCGCCAGATAGACCGGCGCGTTGGTGTGGATGAAGGGCAGGGTCACGAACTCCGTGAATCCGCCGGTGCGTTGTTGGATGCCGGCCAGCGTGCGCAGGTGGCCGAGCCAGTGGCGGGGCTGGTCGACATGGCCGTACATCATCGTCGACGACGAGCGGATGCCCAGCTCGTGCGCCGTCGTGATCACCTCGATCCAGGTTGCCGTGGGCAGTTTGCCCTTGGTCAGGACCCAGCGGACCTCGTCGTCGAGGATCTCCGCGGCCGTGCCGGGGATCGAGCCGAGGCCCGCCTCCTTGGCGCCGCTCAGCCACTCGCGGACGGACATCCCGGTGCGGGTCGCGCCGTTGACGACCTCCATCGGGGAGAAGGCGTGCACGTGCATCCCCGGCACGCGCTCCTTGACCGCCCCGGCGATGTCGAAGTACGCCGTGCCCGGCAGGTCCGGGTGGATGCCGCCCTGCATGCACACCTCCACCGCGCCCACGTCCCAGGCCTGCTGGGCGCGGTCGGCGACCTGGTCCAGGGAGAGGGTGTAGGCGTCGGCGTCGGTACGGCGCTGGGCGAAGGCGCAGAAGCGGCAGCCGGTGTAGCAGACATTGGTGAAGTTGATGTTGCGCGTGACGATGTACGTGACGTCGTCGCCGGCCACCGACTTGCGCACCTCGTCCGCCACCTGGCACAGCGCGTCCAGCGCCGGGCCGTCCGCGTGCAGCAGGGCCAGGGCCTCGGCGTTGGTGAGCCGGGTGGGGTCGTCGGCCGCCGTCGCCAGGGCCTGGCGGACGTCGGTGTCGATGCGCTCGGGGACCATGCCGGGGGCGGCCGCGGCGCGCAGTTCGGCCCAGTCGCCGTAGACCTCGTCGAAGTCGTCGCGGCGGTCGGAGGTGCGGCCCTCGGTGTCGATCGCGGTGTGCAGATCCGTACGGCCGGAGGGCACGAACACCTCCTCCGGCTCCTGCCAGGGGTGGCCCTCGACCACCGCGTCCGGGCGGGCGAGGCCGGTCTGCGCGTCGGCCAGGGCACGCACGTGCGGGCGCAGCCGCGGGTCCAGCCAGGGCTCGCCGCGCCGCACGAACTCGGGGTAGACGCACAGGCGTTCACGCAGCTCCAAGCCGGCCGCCGCGGACCTCGCCGCCAGTTCCTCGATCTGCGGCCAGGGCCGCTCGGGGTTGACGTGGTCGATGGTCAGCGGGGAGACCCCGCCCCAGTCGTCGATGCCGGCGCCGATCAGCCGCTCGTACTCGGCATCGACGAGGTTGGGCGGGGCCTGCAGGCATGCGCTCGGGCCCATGATGTGCCGGGCGACGGCCACCGTGGCCACCAGCTCGTCCAGTTCGGCGTCCGGCATGCCGCGCATCGCGGTGCCGGGCTTGACACGGAAGTTCTGGATGATCAGTTCCTGGATGCCGTGGTACGCCCGCGCCACCTTGCGCAGCGCGAACAGCGACTCCGCCCGCTCCTCGTAGGTCTCCCCGATACCGATGAGGATGCCGGAGGTGAAGGGGACGGAGGAGCGGCCCGCGTCCTCCAGCACCCGCAGCCGGACGGCCGGCTCCTTGTCCGGGGAGCCGTGGTGCGGGCCGCCGGGCTCGGACCACAGCCGGGTCGCGGTCGTCTCCAGCATCATGCCCATCGAGGGCGCGACCGGCTTCAGGCGCTGGAGGTCCGTCCACGACATGACGCCCGGGTTGAGGTGGGGCAGCAGGCCCGTCTCCTCCAGGATGCGGACGGAGATGGCGCGGACGTAGGCGATGGTGTCGTCGTAGCCGTGCGCGTCGAGCCACTCGCGCGCCTCCGGCCAGCGCTCCTCGGGCTTGTCGCCGAGGGTGATCAGGGCTTCCTTGCAGCCGAGGGCGGCGCCCTCGCGGGCGATGTCGAGGACCTCGTCCGGCGACATGAACATCCCGTGCCCGGCGCGGCGCAGCTTGCCGGGCACGGTGGCGAAGGTGCAGTAGTGGCACTTGTCCCGGCACAGCCGGGTCAGCGGGATGAAGACGCTCTTCGAGTACGTGATCACGCCGGGGCGGCCCGCCGCGTCGAGGCCCGCGTCGCGGACCCGGGCGGCGGACTCCGCGAGGCCGGTTAGGGCCTCGCCGCGCGCCTGGAGCAGGACGGCGGCCTCGGTGACGTCCAGGGCGACGCCGTCCCGGGCGCGTTTGAGAGCGCGACGCATGGAGTTCTCGGTGAGGGCCACTGGTATTTCTCCAGATTGCGATCATGTCTGCTGTGAAGGGCACTGTTCCTGCCGGGTGAAGCGCCGGCTGCGAATGATCTTTACTGAGGTGCAGGCGGTTTGGCTGACATCACCGGCCTGCCTTTCCGGCTGCGAGCTAGTCCCGGTCGGGGCGCGGAAGCGGCAGCTCGTGGTATCTGGTTTCAGGTGTTCAGGGGCCCGGTCGTGCTGAGGTGTTTCCCCGTGGTGTCACCGAATGATCTGGCGGTCAGCCAGGTGTGTCTCCTCGCGGAGTTGCCTTTTGACGATCTTTCCGGTGGCGTTCTTCGGCAGATCGTCGACGAAGACAACCGACCTCGGCTTCTTGAACGAAGCGAGGTGCGCTTTGCAGAGCCCGACCAGCTCATCTGCGCCCAGGGTTCGGTCCGTTACGACATAAGCGACGACGGACTCTCCCCACTCGCTGTCCGGAACTCCGACAACCGCGACTTCACGCACTGCCGGATGGGTGAGCAGGACCTCTTCGACCTCGCGCGGATAGACATTGGATCCGCCCGTGATGATGACGTCCTTCGCACGGTCGGTCAGGTAGAGGTACCCGTCGTCCGGGTCGAGATGACCGATGTCACCGGTGTGCAGCCAACCGTCCACGAGAGTCTCCGCGGTGGCTTTCGGGTTCTTCCAGTAGCCGTTCATGACCACGGCGCCCCGGACGATGACCTCACCGTCACTTCCGTCGGGGACGGGAGAACCGTCCTGCGCGACAATGCGGAGGTCTATTCCACCGAAGGGGCGGCCACAGGAGCCGGGATGAGCGAGGGCGTCCCCCGGGGGCATCACCGTGATGGTCATGGGAGCCTCTCCCTGACCGTACATCTGGGTGATGATTGGTCCGAAAGCGTTCACCGCGGCGCGCAAGTCCTCCTGGTAGAGGGGGGCGCCGCCGACGACGATGCTGCGCAGGCCCGACAAGCCGTACTTTGCGAACTGAGGGTCGCGCACGATCCTGTTCAACATTGTCGGCGCGAGGAACGCCGCGTGTGTGATCTTGTGCCTCTCGATCTGCCCGAGATAGTCGCCCGGCGAGAAGTTGCCGGAAGGCGAGATCACGTTCGTCGCCCCGCGGCCGATCGCGGGGAGGAGGTAGAGGCCGCTGCCGTGGGTGAGCGGGGCAGCATGCAGGAAGGAACTGCCGGGAGCAACCGGATCTATATCGGCGTGGTAGGCGGCGGTCATCGCAGCCAGGTTGCGGTGACTCAACGTGGCACCTTTGGGCCTGCCGGTGGTGCCGGAGGTGTAGAACAGCCATGCTGGATCCGCGTCGTCGACGGCCGCCATGTCGAGCGGCCGAGCGGCGGCTACGGCTGAATACGCGGTGCTCGCGTCCGTCCCCTCGGCGGCCGTGGCGCGAATGATCCGGACTTGCGGCGGAAGCATGTCCGCCGCGGCAGAAGTCTCCGCCGAGACGAGGATCGCCGCGGCGCCGCTTTGCTCCACCACGTAGGCGATCTCGTCGGGGTGGAGGTGCCAGTTCAGCGGGACCGCGACGAATCCGCCCCAGAAACACGCCCAGAGCATCTCGACGAGTTCGGGCCGGTTGGGCAGGAGCAGCGCGACCCGATCACCAGGACGCAGACCGAGCCGGCGCAATCCGGCCGCCACTCTTGCTACCCGATCGACAAGTTCGGGATAACTGGTCCTGCGGCCCTCGAAGACAAGGGCGTCGGCGCCGCCGGCGCGGCGGCTGCCGTCGACGAGCAGGTGGGCGACGTTCAAGGCGTTCTCCGTGGTTTCACTGTGTGATAGCCGAATGGATCGCCGTCAGGCCGGCGAGCCCTCAGATTCGAGGGCTCGCCCACGTGCAGTCAGCTTGACGAGATAACTGGTGATTTCGCCCTGAAGGCGGAGAGCGGCCGAACGGGTGACAGAGCCGATCTCACCACTGCCCGTAGTGCGGGCCGTCGGGGTAGTCGGTGACGACAGCTCCTTCAGGAATGTCGTCGGCATCGCGGGGACCGCGGAACTCCCGGGACATCTCGTATGCGATCTCCCGCGCGATCCGGCCACCGCGCATCTCGAAGCAATGAACGAGGCGCATGCTCACCCGGTCACCGGGCTTGAATCCGAGGTTCGGCATTCCGTCCCCGACCACGGTGAGGTCGCAGATCTGGTCGTCGAAGACGTAGTCCTCGGTGGCGAAGCGGCGAAGCGTCGTGGTCCGGTTGAAATGCACTGTCTCGAAAATCGCCAGGTAGGCTTCTTTCACGGTGGCGGCGTCTTTGTACACCTGACCACGGAACGGTGCTTCCCAAACGATGTCGTCGGTGTAAAGCGCGATCGCTTTGTCGACACTTTCCGGGTTCTCGTTGTGGAAATGCGCCTCGACGACCCGGAGATTGTGTGCAATAAGCTCCTCGCGGCTCAGAGTCGATACATCGACCTCGAGAAGACTGCCGGTGTAGGCGGTGTCTTCGCTCGTCGTCATGGTCTTTCCTCCTTGCGATGCAGTGTGGGCAGTTCAGCGATCGGCGGTGAAGACCTGACGGATCTCGCCGATGCCTTCGGCCCAGCTACGGAGTTCCTCCCCGGGCTGGAGGTAACGCTGCGGTTGACGGGCGAGGCCGACTCCCGCGGGTGTGCCGGTGAAGATCAGATCGCCGGGATAGAGGGTCACGCCGTGCGACAGCGATGAGATCAGCTCCGGCACGTCGAAGATCAGGTCGCTGGTGCGGCCTCGCTGGACCACGTCGCCGTCGATCGCGCAGCCCAGCTCGAGGTCGTCCCGATCGGACAGCTCGTCCGGCGTGACCAACCACGGGCCGACCGGTGCGAAACCCGCGTACGACTTGCCGAAGCTGAACTGCGGTGCGGGTCCCTGCAGCTGAGAGATCCGTTCCGAGAGGTCCTGTCCGACGGCGAGTCCCGCAACACTGCCCCAGGCTTCGGCCTTACCGACCCCCTTGGTTTCCCGCCCGATCACGACGACGAGTTCCACTTCCCAGTCCGTGTTCCCGCCGGCTGGAAGCGTGACGGTCGTGTCGGGTCCTGTCAGCGACGACTGGAACTTGGTGAAGACCGGGGGCAGCCGGTCCGGAAGGTCGAACCCGGACTCCGCGGCGTGGTCGCGGTAGTTCAGGCCGATCGCAAAGATCTGCCGAGGCTCCGGGGAGGGGGCTCCCAGACGCGACCGATGGAGTGTCAGGACGCTGTCCGTGGGGTTCACAGTGGCTGCCCAGTCGACGAACACGTCCCAGACGCCGTAGACCGACGCGGGGTTGGACCCGAACTTGCCTTTGCTGGCCGATTCGACATCGATGCCCGTGGTGTCGTTCAGGACGATGGTGGCTCGGCCATCGTGGTTGGCGAAACGCATGGATCTCCGATCATTTGGTGCCGGTGCCGACGGTGTCGGCACCGGTCGGACCGTGGGGAAGCAGCACCGGCCGTCCGCGTACGCCACGCTCGGCCGCGGCGAACGCCTGTGCTACCTCTCCCAGGGAGTAGGTGGCGTGGACAGGCGTTGGCCGAAGGCCGCCGTCCCCGAAACCGGGGGCGAGTTCGCGCAGCCGGGCGGCTGCCGACGCCGGAGTCAGCCGGCCGGTGTTCAGGCCGAGCAGGTGCAGTTCCCTGCGGTAGAAATCCAGCAGATCGATGGCGGCGACTGAGTCCTGTGGCGGGCTGCTGAGCAGGCAGATCTTGCCCCGTGCGCCCATGGCGCGGGTGATGTCCGCCGCCAGGGGGCCACCCACGACGTCGACGGCGGATGTGGCGCCTGCCGGTCCTGCGGCGTCCACAAGACGATCGCCCAGTGACAGATCGGCGTCGATCACCGTGTCGATTCCGGCGGCAACTGCCAGGCCGAGTTCGTCGGCCCCTTTGACGACGCCGATCACGCGTCGTGCGCCGCGCCAGCGGGCCACATCAGCGGCGGCCGCTCCGACTCCTCCCACGGCACCGGTCACGATCACCGTCGACTCGCGTCCGACCGGACCGGCCAGCCGTAGGGCGGCAGCGGCAGTGAGGTAGGACAGCGCGGAGGCCGCGGCCTCGGCGAAAGACAGCCCTGCCGGCATCGGGGTCACCGCTGTTCTCGACGACGCGAGGTACTGGGCGTAGGCGCCGTCGCAGGACAGGCCGATCTCGCCACCCGCTCCCCAGACGGAACGGCCAAGGAGTTCGCGCGTGCCCGCGACGACAACGCCGGCGAAGGCTCGCCCGAGAACGCGAGGGAACGGCCCCGGCAGGATTCCGCGGCAGGCGAGTGCGTCGCTTCGATTCACCGCGGCGGCACGAACTTCGATCAGTACTTGGTCCGGACCGTCGATGCTCGGTACCGGGATGTCCTCGACCTGGAGCAACGCCGGCTCCATCGAGGAAGCCGGTCGGACTCCGAGCATCACACCGGCGGGCGCCCCGGCCGAGGGAGCCTGGTCCGCGCCGGAAGCACGGGCGGCCTGCCGTCCCATCGTCAACTGCTTCTCCCGTCGTTGGGAGAGCGGCGGCTCCGCTCTACTCATATGTTCATACGCTTCCAATGCGAGCATGTCAATGTAATTTTCGAAAGTTGCTTCGGCCTGCGGCCTGCCGCTGCTGGGTGAGCCGGGTGGGATGGCGTTCGCGGGCGACGGACCGGCCGCCGTGGTGACCGTGCGCGGCTGGTGGTAGCCGTTGCGCACGACCAGGCGGTGGCCCTTCTAGGCCGTGGATCGAAAGTGGCTCTTGAGCTGTGAATGATCACGGTTCATGGGGCGGGGAGATCTCACGGATGAGCAGTGGGCGGTGTTGGAGCGGTTGTTGCCGAAGGGGGCGAAGGCGGGGCGCCCCTCTGGCCCCGGCGGCTGCTGATCGACGGCATCCGGTTCCGGGTCCGGACCGGTGCACCGTGGCGGGATGTGCCCGTCGAGTACGGTCCTGGGGACCGGATCTACGGACTCGGCGGCCTCATCCACGAATACACGCAGATCGCACAGGGTGACACCGTTTCCGGCACCCACAGGCATCCGGGCCCACCAGACCCCGACACACCGTCAGACACCCATGCCCCGACAACGTGACAGCGCCGGTATGCGGTCTCCCCCGACCACCGACCCAGCGTCTGCATTCATCGGTACCATTACTTCCACCCGCTTGGCACACTATTTATTCCGACAAGGCCCCGCAAGGCTGTCTCGTTACACGCTCCAGAACCGGATACAGCACTCACACCCTGCGAACTGCGGCTGACCACCGTCACCAATCCCCAGGGCCTGACCTGGACCTACACCTACGGCGGGGCCGGACGGCTCACCTCCGGAACCGACTTCAACGGTTGCACCCGCACCTACGAACACGACGCCACCGGCCGTCTCACCGCCCGAACCAACCCACTCGGCCAAACTCTCCGCTATACCCTCGACCCAGCGGGACAGCCCATCACCCAGCGGGACGAGACCACCGGTGAAGAGACGACCTACGCCTACGACGCCCACGGCGCCCTCATCCGCGCCACAAACGCGGATGCCGAACTGATTCTGAAACGCGACCTGTTGGGCCGCCTCGCCGCGGGGACCGTGAACGGCCGCACCACGACCTACGGCTACGACGCGGTGGGCCACCAAACCCATCGTTCTATGCCCTCGGGCCTGATCTCCACTCGGACCTACGACCCCACAGGCCGCCCCCCTGTCGGCGCCCCCACTGAACTCCTCACCCCGGACGGTCGTTTGGCCTGGCAACACCGCACCACCCTCTGGGACACCCCTCCCCACCCCACCCCTCGGTGATAAGAGCGTCGACTGCCCCCTGCGCTTCCCCGGCCAATACGCCGACCCCGAAACCGGCCTTAACCACAACCACTTCCGCTACTAGCATCCCGAAACCGCCCGGCGTGCACATCGTCGTGCACGAGTACGACGTCGACAAACCGGCGCACGCTCATGTCACCGGTGGCGGGGGCCGCGAGGTGCGGATCGGGCCGAACGGCCACCCCCTCGACGGCCAACCAGAGCTCACGCGCACGCGGCGACAAGCGGTGGAACATTACAAGACGGAGATCAGGAAAGCCGTCAGGAAGTTCGGCAGGCGAATTCGGCGGGAGGAGCAGGCTGACCGGGAGCGGCGCGAGGCCGCCAAGAACAAACCTTGTGACAAGGGATCTTGTGGGCTCCTTTGCGGGGAAACGGGCACGACGGCGTCACTGAACGCAGGGCCCCGCGTGGTCACGGTACGGCTGGAGGCCGCTCCGCCCACAGCCTCATAGCACGCCTCTGGTCCCGGCGCGCGGGCCTTCCGGGTGTCCACACCCCGCTCACCCGCGCACGGTCAGCTGCCCGGTGGGACCGCGGGTGATTGCGGTAGGCCGGTCGGGGTCTGCGTCCCGCCGTCCACGAGTTCGTACTGCAGCGCACCCGAGGGACAGCGCCGCACCACCTCCGCCAGGCGCTCGGCCGTGGCGTTGTCCGGCTGGATCCACGGGCGCTTCGCTATGTCGAACACCTCAGGCAGGCCCCGGACGCATTCGGCGGCGTGCAGGCAGCGCCTGGCTTCGAAGGTCACCGTGATCGACTGCGCCTGGTACGCCTTCTTCTCGGATCCACCGCTCATACCTGCCTCCGTCACTGCCGTGCTCGGCTCTTCAGTCACTGACCCTGCTGCGGGACTGGTACAGCAGGTCCTGGTACTCGGGGTGCCGGCTGATCCAGCCCGCGAAGAAGGGACAGGTGGCCAGCACTCGCAGGTTCGCGGCGCGTGCCTCGTCAAGGGCGGTGCGGGCCAGCGCGGACCCGACTCCCGCGCCCTCGTACTCCGCCTCGACCTCGGTGTGCACGAACGCGACGAGTTCGGTCGTACGAATGTATTCCGCGACGCCCGCCACCTTGGACTCTCCATCGACGCGGGCCTCGTAGCGCTTCGCCTCGGGCACGTCGCTCACTTCGACCGTCATGTGTCCTCCTCCTGGGCCTGATCCCGCTCAACTCGGCAGAATCCCGTCAGTCAGGGCATCAGCCTAACCCCACCAGGTTGATGCATCAACTTAACCGCCAGTAAGCACGCTCGTACCACAGAGCGAGAACGAGGGTCAGAGAATGCGGCACCACGTCCCGACATGACCGCGGTCTACCCCCTTCATTCTGCGGTGAGAGCTTCCACACAGGGAGAGGCGAGCAGGAGAATTGCCGGCTATGAGGTCGAGTGGCGCCAGAACGGGTCGCGGCAGATCGTCTGTCACCACCGGGATCGTTCCTCCGAGGGCGGACGCGGCCTCGCCGAGGGTGCATCGCCGCCATCGCGAGTAGATGAGCTGTCAACGATTTCGTTAGACTGCCCCTATGGACGCACCGCCACGCTGGCTCGACCGAGAAGAGAAGGCCGCCTGGGACAGCTTCATCCGTATGCAGGAGACGCTCATCGGACGGCTGTCCCGCCGTGTCCAGACCGACTCCGGAATGTCCGCCTCCGACTACATCGTGCTCGTCAGCCTCACCGAAAGAGGCGGCGGGCGGATGCGCTTCTTGGATTTGGCCAAACTCGTGGAGTGGGAGAAGAGCCGAATGTCCCACCAGGTCACGCGGATGGCGAAACGCGGACTCGTGGCCAGGGAGGATTGCCCCGACGACGGACGCGGAGCATTCATCGTCGCCACCCCGGCCGGGTACAAGGCGATCGAAGAGGCCGCACCCCAGCACGTCGAGCACGTCCGCCGCCTCTTCATCGATGCCCTGACCCCGAACCAGCTCAGCACACTCGGCCGGCTCTCCAAGCGCGTCCTGGACCACATGGAGAAGCAGCCGGACTGACCAGACGGGGGGCGCGACTGTCTGGATCACGAGAGGTCGGCCCTGCACTGACCCGAAGGGACGTCCTGGTGCGCGGGGCCGCCAACAATGACGGCCTCCGCCCTCTCCTCCCACACCGGGGCCGAAAGGGCGCAGGGCTGGCTGCGCTTTCATCCAGAACCCCAGGGCAACATGGTTGACGTGTCCACCTCTGATGAGGATCAGGGTAGAAGTAGCCACACCCTGCATCACGTCCGCCGTTGGCATCAGCCTCCATCCCTATCTTGGACGTGAGCGCGGGTGATCGCCCGTTCGGGGGCAGCGATCACTTCTGATCTGTATTGCGCAGCCGTATCGGCTCAGCATTGGATTCCCGCCGGCGGTTTGGTCGTCCGGCACGTACGACTGGTCGAAACCGTCTGTCGCTTCAACGGCTTGGGCGACCACCTGCAGCTGCGCATAGGCGAGTGGAGCCATGTAGTGTCCCAGGAGGTCGACACCGGCTTGGGCGGACTGTTCCTGGTAGGTGTTCAGCAGTTCCTGAACGGCCGGGAACATCACCATTTTGGGCACCGGCGCCCAGTACTCGTAGTTCACGAAACCGTTGAGCAGCGGGCCGAGTTGTGTCCTCACCGCCGTGTTCTGCGTCCGATCATGGCACCGCCGACCATCTCCGGCCGGAAGCGATGAGAACGGATGGTGCGGGCCAGGCCTACCGAGTCGGCCAAGTAGGAACACAGGAGCAACAGATCACTGCCGCTTCGGGCGACCGCGTCGATCACGGGAGCAAAATCCCCGGTCGACAGCGGACACGTGGCTTCGTGGACCACCCGTATGCCGTAGTTCTCGGCATTCGCCTTGGCGCCGAGAACGGGATTACGCGAGAACTCGGCGTCGGCAGACACGAGCGCCACGGTTTCCGGCCGGGGAGTCTGCTCCGCAGCGAGCGCGAAGAACCCCTCCGTGAGTGCGGCGTTCGGATCCGGACCGGCGGGAATCACGGCGAAGTAGTTCGGATAGAGGAGCGCGTTGTTGACGCCGAGGCCCATCAGCCCGACGAAGAAGCGCTCCCGCTCCACTATCAACGGCATGGCCGGCAGCAGGGTACTGGTGCCGTATCCACCGATGACGAGATCCACGTCGTGCTCGTCGATCAACCGCTCGTAGATCCTGGGAGCGTTGTCGGCATTCCCTTCGTCGTCGTTACCGGACGAACTCCACAGGGCGGCCGGGCCGCCCCGGCTGTTGACGTCCTGACGCCAGATTTCATGGGCCAGACGGGCCGACCGGCCGTTGTCCGCGAGGGAACCGGTTAACGACAGGCAGTACCCGATACGAATCGGTGCCGGGGCGGCGGCGATGTCAGCCCTCGTTTCCGGTGGGCGTGGCCAGGAGCTGCGTCTCCCAGGCGTAGGCCACACCGCTGGCACCGCCGTGCTGCGCCTGGACCTCGACGATGCCCGGCACGGTCTTCTCACGGGCCCAGTCGCGCTGCCACTCGGCCATCACGGCAATCCAGGTGATCGGGGTCACGCCCGCCTGGATCATGCGCCGCACCGCCATGTCGTGGGCCTCCTTCGAGGCACCGCCCGACGCGTCGGTGACGACGAAGACGTCGAAGCCCTCGCCCGCCGCCTGTATCGCCGGCATGGCCACACAGACCTCCGTCCAGAGGCCGGCGATGATCAGCTTCTTGCGTCCTGTCGCCTTGACGGCATCGACGACGCGCTCGTCCTGCCAGGTGTTGACGAAGGTCCTGTTGATCGGCTTCTGCTCCGGGAACACATCCTGCAGACCCTGGAGAAGAAGGCCGCCGCGCTCCTCCAGGACGGTTGTCAGAATGGTCGGAACGTCGAACACCTTGGCGGCCTTGGCGAGCCCGACGGCGTTGTTGATGACCATCGTCGGTTCGTGGCTGTGCAGGTTGGCGACCTGGAACGGCTGGTGGTCGATGAGGGCGAGCACACTCTCCTCGGGCGTCAGCAGCGCGCCAAGTCCGGCCTTGTTCTCAGTACTCACGAGATTCCCCTTCTGGAACTTTGCGTCCGCGGGTCTCCGGCAGCGCACCGACAACTCGATGCCCCGCAGTGAGGCAGATACGGGATGGCCGGGCTGGCGACCCCCAACCATTTGGTTGACGCATCACCTACGTTAGATGCTGATGATTGACGCGTCAACTAGCGTCGGTCTTGGGCGTTCAGGCGAACTGGTCGGGCATGGCCATCGGCGTTCTCGCCCGCACCAGCGCAGCCCTGAAGGGGGTCAATATTCCGACCAGGCCGCTGAGCTGGGCGTTGCCTGTGGGTGGTGAGGCGGTCGGGGTGGCGTGGTGTGGTACTCGTTGAGCAGTCCGCACCAGGGGCTTTGCGGTGGCCCGGATATGGGCGTGATCGCTGATCGCTGATCGTGGGTCTGAGACTGCTCTACCTGATCTTCTGCCGACTGCTGGCATACCTCCTCCTGCTGGGACGTTCGTCCGCCGTGAACAACTCAAGCGCCTTTACGTCTTCTTCGTCATGGAGATCGCCACCCGGCGCGTCCACGCCCTGGGCGTCACAGCCCGTCCCACCGGCGCATAGGTTGCCCAGCTCGCCCGCAACCTGCTCATGGACCTCGGCCACAGGGCCGGATGCTTCCGGTTCCTCATCCGTGACCGGGACAGCGAGTTCACCACCGCATTCGACACCGTCTTCGCCGGCAACGGCACAGCCGTCATCCCGACACCGCCGCAAAGCCCACGCTCCAACGCGTTCGCCGAACGATGGATACGCACAGCCCGCGCAGAGTACACCGACCGCGTCCTCATCACCGGCGAACGGCACTGCGCACGGTCCTCAACCAGTACGCCGAGCACTACAACGCCGGACGAGCCGACCGCAGCCTCGGCCTACGAGCACCCGACGGCGACGGCCAGGGTCTCCCGGTGTGCGTGCGGGTGCTGGCCTCTATTGTGCCCGCGCGCCATGGGCGGCCCCGGCTACCCGGGCAGCTTGGCGGCGGCCGGGTTGTCGAACACCTCGACCGCGCCGCCGAGTTCGACGTCGCCCGGCTTGAATCCGGAGGCGTCCGCCTTCTGCACCCGGGAGTCGGCGAACGTGACCTTGGACGTGTACTGGCCTGGTCTGCCGAGGAGGTGGTTCGGGTCGTTGGCGGCGGTGATGGTGCTGTTCTGCGTGGCGGTGCTCACCGTGGCGGAGATGGTTTTCAGCGCCGTGGCGGCGTTGACCTGTGGGGTGGCGCGGGCGGGCTTGTCGTCGGTCTTGGTGCCGCTGGTGTCGTCGCTGCTCCCGCAGGCGGTGAGCGGGAGGCAGAGAATGGCGGCAAGGCGGCGGTACGGGTACGGGCGGCCGTTACGCGGGTTGCTTGGCACAGTGTGCCTCCCGCCTGTTGGGGCGGTGCCACCCGGGCCGCAGTGTGCGTTTGTGTCCGGGCACGCCGGGCTTGAGGTCAGTCTGCGGCATGATCGACCGCTCGCTCAACTACTGCTGTAGTGCGATCTGCCAGTGGCCTTCGCTGTCCTGGACCATGTGCCGTCCGCATCCCTCGCAGAGCGCGGTCGGGTGCGCGTCGTCCATCGCTGTGGTGTCCACCGGGCGGTGCTCGAAGCAGCTGCCGGTCTTCCGGAGGGCGATGGTGAGCGCTGCCGGACTGCCGGGCTCGGGTCGGATGCCGAGCAAGTCGTGTTCGAGGACGGCGATCTGGACCGGGTTCGCACGCGGGCGCTCAGGGGCAGATGTGGCGCGTCGGCGGGGTCGCTTACCGATGGCGACTCGCTCACTGCCCAGCAACGCCGTATGCGTCGCCGCTGTCACTATCAGCAAGATCAGCAGAAGCCCTGAGAAAGCGTCCTCGTCAGGCTGCACGGTAACCATGACGAGGACCGTCACGTTGACCGCTACATACAGGATCGCGACCCATGGCCTGATGACCCTCTTCACAGCGGCAGTGACAAACGGGACTGCCGCCGCGAAGCCCAGGGTGACGATCGGGACAATGGTCCAAAGGATCTGCGCGGCTCTGCTGTTGAACATCCTCGGGCGGCCGCCAGGCGGCATCGGCTCCGCCCCGTCGGGGCTGGGGCCCGGCTGGTCATTCACGAAATCCCCCCGAGGTTGCAGCATTTAGGCATTTCAGCATATGCAGACCGATGTGGGCCAGGTGTGAGCGTCTGGAGCGGGCAAGTGGTGAGGCCCCGTCGCGACGGGGGGCGCGGCGGGGCCTCGGTGCCGGGCGCTACCCGGCGTGAGCCTCCAGTGTGCAGTGCCCTTGCCGGAAACCTCATCCGTCCTGATGGGAGCCGGTGCATCGGGCTTCGCCAACTCGGCAAGGGCAAGATCCGGTTCACGCCGAGCGATCGAGCGTACCTGGCGGCGCTGCCGCACCGGCTGCCACTGCACGTCCTGCGAAGATCACGGCTACTCGTCCGCCCCGACACGGTACCGCGTTGGCACCGCACCCTCGTCGCACACCACCATGCCGCCTCCTGCCGGCCCAAACGCCCGGGACGGCCACGCACCGTGCGCTCGATCCGCATCCTGGTGCTGCGCCTGGCAAAGGAGAACCCGAGCTGGGGGTGCCGACGACTGCACGGTGAGCTGCTCGTGCTGGGAGTGAGGGTGGGCGCGTCCACCGTCCGGGAAATCCTGAAGGAGGCCGGCATCGATCCTGCGCCCGAGCGGAACTCCGTTACCTGGGCCAGTTTTCTGCGTTCCCAGGCTGAGGCGCCTCTGGCCTGCGACTTCATGGAAACAGCCACCCTGTCGGGGGTACGGGTATACGTGCTCGTGGTGATCGAACACGGCAGTCGCCGGATCCGCGTCCTGGGCGCCACGACGCATCCGAGCGCCTCCTGGGTAGCGCAAGCGGCGAAGAACCTGGTCATTCAGCAGCGCCGGAGGCAAGGAAGCGGAGTCAGGAGGTCGGGCGGTCTGGGCCGCAGGCCGTTGAAGGCTCGGCTCACGTAGCGGCGCCACAGGCCGGAGGTCCGCGTGGCCCAGGGGGCCGGCGCTTGGGAGACGGCGTTGGGCAGCAGCACGATGTCGGGGCCGGTGGCGTTCTCGCACACCGCGCCTTCGCTGCTGGTTCGGGCGGTCAGCGCGGGTGATGGCTGGGGCCGTTCAGCCGGGTATGTCCATGCGCTGTGTGCCGATCACCGACAGCAGCTGCAGTGCCTCCTCCGCGGGGGAGCCGGGCTCGGCCGTGTAGATCACGACGCGCTGGTCCCGGTCGGTCAGGTCCAGGATGTCGCAGTTGACGGTGATGGGACCGATCAGGCGGTGGTGGAAGGTCTTGACCAGCATGGGCTCGGCCGACACCTCGTGCGCGGCCCACAGCCGGGCGAATTCCGCACTGCCGGCCAGCAGGTCTCGCACCAGTGCGGTCGTCGCACCGTCTTCGGGGTAGCGCGCGGAGGCCGCCCGCAGGTGCTGGACCGCGGCGCGGCCGAAGGTCTCGCGGTCGATGAGGCCGTACCACTGCCGCTCCTGCGGCGGTGGCGGGACGAGGAAGGCGCGGCGGATGAGGTTGCGGTCGCGCCGGGGCAGGACGGAGAAGTCCTCCAGGAGGGCGGCCGCCAGGTCGTTGTGGGCGAGCACCCCGTAGGTCGCGGAGAGCACGAGCGCCGCCGCGTGCGGCAGCCGGTGCAACAGGTCCTGGACGCTCGGCCGTACCTCGCGCGAGGGGCCCGGTGGCGGAGCGGGTGGGGCGCCGGCTAGGTGGTGCAGGTGGTTACGCTCGGTGTCCGACAGACGCAGGGCGCGGGCCAGCCCGGACAGGACCTCACGCGAGGGGCGCGGGGCGCGGGCCTGTTCCAGCCGCGCGTAGTACTCGGTCGACCGGTCGCGGCATCGGCGCCGCGGCGGCGCGGCTGTTCGCCCGCGAAGGCGCAAAAGTGCTGCTCGCGGCCCGCACGGAGACCCAGCTGAAGACGGTGACCGAGGAGATCCGGGCGGCGGGCGGCATCGCGGAGTACGTGGTGTGCGACCTGGCCGACCCGGCGAGCGTGCGCGTGGGCGTGAAACGCGCCCTGGAGGTGTACGGCCGGCTCGACGCCGCCTTCAACAACGCGGGGGCCGGTCATCAGCCCGGCCCCCTGGACCAGACACCGGAGGCGGACTTCGATCATGTCTACCGGGTGAACCTCAAGGGCGTCTGGCTGGCCATGGCCGCCCAGGTCGCCGCGATTCGGACCACCGCCGGCACGGGTGCCATCGTCAACACCTCCTCGGTCGGCAGCCTCGCGGGCAACCCCGCACTGCCCGCCTACGGTGCGATGAAGCGGGCCGTCAACAGCCTCACCGAGTCCGCCGCCGTCACCTACGGACCCGAGGGCATCCGCGTCAACGCCATCGCTCCCGGCACCACACTCACCGAGATGATCCAGGACTGGGAAGCGCAGACCCCGGGCGTCGTCGACCAGCTCAACGCGCACACCCCGCTGCGTCGCGCGGCCGAACCCAGCGAGATCGCCGAGGCCGCCGCCTGGCTGCTGAGCGGCCGCGCCTCCTACGTCACCGGAGTGGTCCTCTCCGTCGACGGTGGCATGCAAGCCGCCTGAGCCGGCCCCGGCCACCTCCCGGGCGGACGCCGGCCAACGCACCACGCCTCCGGCCCAGGCGTCCGCCCGGACTCCATCAATACGCACCTAAAACATCGTGGAGTGGACGTTGCGGGACGCGGGGGCCGGGTGCGTCCCGGCTGCACCGGCACGGCAAGGACTCCGACCCGCTGGTCGCCCTGACCCGCGAGGCCGCCGTCAGGTTCGGTCTCCCCGAGCGTCTGGAGGACCGCCGCGGACTGCGCCTGGAGGAAGGCCACCCCGTCCTGAAGCAGCCGGCCAAGGCCAAATGGCAGCTCACCGAGCGTGGGTTCGGGCCGTGGGCGCGGATCTACCGGCCCGCGCGGGAACACGTACTTCGACGTGCGGGCCCGGAGATACTGCGCGACCGGTTCCTGCGCGGAGCGCGAGGTGTTTCCCTGGTCGATCCGCTGGCCCGCTCCGACCTCCACCCAGATCATGTACTCGCGGAAGGCATTGCTGGGGTCGCGTGGTCCTTGATCTGGTCGAAGGCCCTGCGACCCTGCGGGGCTATTCGGCGGCGGCGAGGAGCCGAAGGCGGGTCAGGGTCTCGCGGATGACGTCCCGCAGGTCGCGGTTCTCGGTGGCGTCGCCCCATTGGCTGAAGGCGACGCGGAACACGGCGCTGCCGGTCTCGGCGGCCAGGCCGGCTTCGATGTTGCCGACACCTCGCTGCCGCAGGGCGTCGGTCAGCGCGGCTGTCAGGGCCGCCTGCTTGATCAGCTCGCGTTCGCGGAGATCGGTGTTGGCCGCGACCGGCATCGACGCGTTCCAGGAACCGGCGAGCGGAGAAGCAAAGCCGCCTCGGTCAGGAATCAGTCGAAGAGGGTGAGGTCGATGGATTCCGCGAGGGCGGCGTAGCCCGCGTCGTTTCCGTGGAGGCTGTCGCCCATGTGCAGGTCGCTGTGGATACGGCTGGGATCGGCGGGGTCACGCCAGGCGGCATCGAAGTCGAGTACGCCGTCGAAGGCGCCGCTGGTGCGGATCCATGCGTTGATCTGCTCGCGAGCCTTGTCTCCCTCGGGTGTGTACATGTCCGAGCCGCCGTAGGGGGCGATGGTCGCGGCGTACGCCTTCGCGCCGTGTGTGCGGGCTCGCGCCGCCAGCTGGAGGTGGGCGGCGATGATGTCGTTCACGCCGACGGGTTCGCCGGGGAACATGTCGAGGAATCCGGCCGTCTCCTCGGTGTGCGGGGCGAAGGAGGAGATGAGGTCGTTGCCTACCGCGATCACGACGTGGCCGAGGCCCGGCGTGGTGAGGACGTCGCGGTCGAAGCGGGCGAGGGCGGCGGTGCCGATGCCGTCGGTGAGCAGGCGGTTGCCGCCGATGCCCTGGTTGACCACGCAGGTGGTCTGTCCGCCGCGGGCTGCCAGGCGCTCGGCGAGCAGATCGGTCCAGCGCCGGTCCGTGCCGGGGGTGGAGCCGATGCCGTCGACGCGGGAGTCACCGATCACGGCGATGGCCCGGGTCGGTGTGTCGGGCTGCACTTCCACGGCTGTGATCAGGGCTTGCGCAGGCAGGAGGGTGGCGTCCGCGGGAAGCGATGTGAGCGTGGTGGCGTCGCCGGGGATGAGCCAGCCGAGCGTATGGAAGGTGCCGTGGCACGTTGCGGTGTCGACGCGATCAGGCAGGTAAAGGCTGATGGCCAGCCGTGACAGCCCGGGGGCCGGCAGATCGATGGGATCGCTGAGGATCGGCGCGCCCGCCGGTACGGTGGCGGTCGGCTGGCCGTCGAACGTCACCGCGTGGTCGCTCCCGTCCTGGTTCTCGGCGTCGGTGTCCGTGATGGCGACCCGGGCGGCGCCGATAGCCAGCGGCGCGGTTGCGTACTCATTGCTGATGCGGATGCGGATGCGGTGTCCGCCGCCGCTGATGCGGACAATTTGCCGCAGCGTCGCGTTCTCGAAGGGCTCGATGAAGCTGACGGAGTTGTTGGAGGCCTGCGGGGAGGCGCCCCAGGTGCGAACCCAGGCGGCCGCGTTCGGGGTGGAACCTTCCTGGCCGGCAGGGGTGTTGACGGCGCTGTTCATGGGGGTTGCCCTTCGGTTGTCGGGTGTCACGGTTGGTGCTTGAGGTCGGTGGTGCTCGAACAGCGCGGTGTCAGGCGGTCTTGCCCGCGATAGCGGTGGGAGCAAGGGGCTCGTCCGTGGGCTTCCGCTTCCAGAGCGAGGCGCCGGCGCAGAGGAGGCCGATCAGGAACGGGTGGACGGCGCCGCGTTCGATGAGGCCGATGATGCCGATGGGGTTGTCGCCTGCGGCGACGATCATCCCCAGGTAGAGCACCATCGAGATCAGGCCGATCACGCCGACCGTGATCAGCGCTCGCCCCATGCGCGCGGAGATGCCGATGCGCTGCCGCCGATGTCCGAGAACGATGGCGAGCACGTTCCCGCCGATGAAGCCGGCGAAGGCTCCCATGCTGTGGTATTCGCCGGTGCCATTGTTGAGGGCCTCGCCGGATCCGGGATACAGCCCGAGCAGGACGCCGCCGAACGTCAGCAGGCTTGCGGGGATGAGCGTTGCCCAGCGGCGCCTTCCCGACAGATCGCGCAGCGTGGCCACTCCGGCCAGGATCGTGATTCCGAAGAGGAAGAATCCGGTGTTCATCACCCAGGCCAGCGGCGAGTACATGTACTGCCCGAACAGGGTCGAGGGCCCGTGGACGCCGAGGTTGCTGATGAAGTGGTGCGTGTAGCTGTAGGCGGGGTCGGTCCACGCCGCGGCGGAGATGAGCTCCCCGAGCAGGAAGATCGCCGGCCCGGCGATGAGCAGCGCCCCCGCCACTCGCCGCTGCGCCGGCTGGTGCGCGCCGGAGGCGGGCACCTCGCGCTTCTTGGGTCGCGAGTCGATGGTTTCGGACATGGTTGTGTCCCTTTCTGATAGCCGGGTTGGCGTCTGGGCCGCCGAAGAAATCGGAGCTCGGGGACGACGGCGTGCCGGGCGCTGGGGATGTCGAGACGACTGAACTGGGGACCTCTCCTGGAACCCAGTAGCCGTCGAGTGACCAGAGGCGCCGAGTTCGTCGCATCCACGAACACATTAACTACACTCACTCACTTAGGATACCGAGACTCCTTTTTTAGTCAATGTGGTTAGCGCTCGGGGGTAGAGTGCGGAGCATGGTGGATGCGGCGACGGCGGGGCGACGTGAGCGCAAGAAGGCGGCAACGCGGGCGACGATCTTGGAGGCGGCGACGCAGCTGTTCCTGGCGCGCGGCTTCGATGCGGTGACCGTGCGCGAGATCGCGGACGCGGCCGATGTGTCACCCAAGACGGTGTTCACGCACTTCCCGCACAAGGAGGCGCTCGTCTTCAGTGACGAACGTGAGCGGCATGAACGCCTGATCGCTGCGGTGAGTGGCCGCCCGGCGGGGACCTCGATCTCTGACGCGCTGAAGGCCCACTATCTGGCCGAGATCGCCGCACTCACATCTGAGCCGCAGAGCCGGATCCTTGCCCTCATGGAGGACACTCCGGCTCTGATCGACTACGCGGAGAAGATGTGGTTGCGCCACGAGGATGCCTTGGTCTCGGCGATCACCGAAGATTTCGGGCTGCAAGAACCGAGCGAAGAGATCCGCTTCTACGTCCGGTTTGCCCTGCAGATTCAGCTGGTGGCGGTCCGCGAGCCTGTCCCGGCGGCAGCCATCGACGCAGGATTCCGCCTCCTCAACCAGGGGTGGGCGCCCTACGGCGAAGCCAAGCGCTAAACCACTGGGCGGCGGCCTGTTCGAACGCGTCGGGGGTGTCGTTTGCCCAGGCGACGACGCCGTCGGGCCGGACCAGGACCGCTGCCAGCCCGCGGCCATTGCGCACCGGACCGGATGCGCACCGGATCCGGTCCGGTGCGCCCCTGGGCCGCACCCGCCGGTGCGTCGTCGGCAGTGAAGTCGAGCGCGACGCCCTGGCGTTGATGCATCAGGTCTGTGCTTGCCGAGAATGTCATCCGCCCTGGTCAGAAGCCTGCACCTGGACTGGCGGTCGTCGGCCTCGTCGCTCGAGTCGGTGCTCTCGCGTAGCCGGTGGGGACGCGTCATGGTGATCGACCGTGCTGCTGCGACTGGCCTACCCGGGCGTGACCAACGCGTTCGCGCTGCTGCGTCTGCTGCGTCTGCTGCGTCTGCTGCGTCTGCTGCCGACGAGCGACCGGGACAAAGGTGCGGAGACCCTGGCCCTCCGCCACCAGATCACAGTGCTCCTCCAACGCCAACTCGGAGACGCACGAGTACGGTTCACTCCGGACGATCGGGCGTTCCTGGCTGCGCTGCTGCACCGGCTGCCGTTGCCCCGTAGCGCTCCAGAACCTCTTCACCGGACCTGACCTGGAATAACGTACGTGACCACCAGGTGTTCAACATGATCAGTCCTTGTGCTGGTACGACTCACCTACCTGATCGCCACACGGATCTTCGCGTGGCTGTTCCTGATGACTCGATCCTCTGGAGCCAAGAATGCGGAGATACTGATCCTGCGGCACCAACTCGCGGTTCCGCGTCGGCAGGTCACCACGCCCAAGCCCGGATGGCCGGACCGTGCACTGCTCGCTGCCCTGTCCCAACTGCTCCCACGCGCCTTGCGCGAACACCGGATCGTCTCACCGCGCACCCTGCTGGCCTGGCACCGGCGCCTGGCGAAGCAGAAGTGGACGCACTCGCCGTCACCGGGCGGCCGCCGCTGCCCGAGGAGATCCGCGACCTGATCATCCGTCTCCGCGCTGAGAACCCCCGATGGGGATTCCGGCGCGTGCACGGTGAACTCCGCCGCCTCGGGCTCAAAGTCAGCCCCGCCACTGTCCGCCGGGTGCTGCGCGCGACCGGTCTCGGTCCCGCGCCGCGCCGCCCAGCCGACGCGCGGTGAGTGGGCTGTCTTTCTCAAGGCCCAGGCCCGCGGCCCGCTCGCCACCGATCTCTTCCATGTCGACGCCATCACCCCGCAGCGGCTCTACGCCCTGTTCGTCATGCAGGTGCGCACCCGCACCATCCACATCCTCGGCGTCACCGCCCATCCCACCGCCGCATGGGTCACTCAGCAGGCCCGGCAGTTCCTGTGGCAACTCGGCGATCGCGCCGCAGATTTCACTCACCTCATCCGCGACCGGGACGCGAAATTCACGGCCGCCTTCGACGCCGTATTCGCCAGCGAGGGCATCACTGTGGCCCAGATCCCTCCACGCAGCCCCAACTGCAACCCATACGCAGAACGCTTCATCCGCTCGGTGAGGGAAGAGTGCACCGACCGAGTCCCGCTCTTCGGCCGTGGTCACGCCGAGAAGATCCTCCACGACTACGCACGCCACTTCAACAACCACCGGCCCCACCAAGGCCGAGACCAGCTCGCGCCCAACGACAACCCGAACGTCATGCCCCTGTCAGCAGCCAGGATCACACGCCGACAAGCCGTCGCCAGCCTCATCAACGAGTACCACCGAGCCAGCTGACCATAGGAAAAAGCCCAGCTCACAACCGATGAAACAATTCTGAAGCGCTACGGGGTGATCAGGGGCACAGCCCGTCGTCGGGTCGCGGGACGGTCAGGTTGCCGGCGCGAATGCGGTGATGGCGTCGACGAGGTCGGCCGGGGCTTCCAGCGGGATCAGGTGACCGGTGTGGGGGATCACCACGAAGTCTGCTTGGGAGAGGTAGGGCACCAGGTTGTCGCGGAGCACGCCGACGGGCTCCACCTGGTCGTGTTCTCCGGCGACGACGAGAGCGGGCACGCTGACCATGCGCGTGTGCTCGGTGATGTCCTGCGCGATGCCGCGCAGCGGCCACTCGGTGCGGGCGGCGTCGGTGACGGTCCGCGAATCGGTCACGATCTGCGCCTTGACCGGAGCGGGCAGCTCGGTCGCGGTGAGAACGTGATCCCGTGCCCCGGCCACGGACTCGGCGGAGTCGTAGGCGTGCGACAGGGCTTCCTGGTACTCGGGAGTGACCTGTGCGGCGGGCTTCGCCGGGCCGGGGCCGACGAGAACGATGCCGCGCAGGCCGGCCGGCCGGGTGGCCGCGACCAGCTGTGCGACCTTACCCCCCATCGAATGCCCCACCAGGACGTAGTCTGTGACCCCCGCATCCGCGAGCACGGCGAACGTGTCGTCGGCGAGCTGACCGAGCGTATAGGGACCGGGCAGAGCGCTCGACCGGCTCCACCCGCGGAAGTCGACCGTGAGCACGTCACGGCCCGCCAGCCGGTCGACGACGAGGTCCCAGGTGCGGGCAGAACCACCCCAATAGTGCAGGAACACCAGAGTCGGCCCGGTCCCCGGCCGATGGTCGTAAGCGGGCAGAAGCGTCTGCTGCGTCGTGTTCATGATGGCTCTTCCGGTCGATGCTCCAGGCGATTGCCCTGTGTATTCATGGAAACTTCTGCACCCGGACGGGGCATCGGCGTGACTGGTCGCCCGATGGTGAAAACTGGACACGTGAACGTGATCCGGCAGATGACCTACCAGCCCGCAGGACGCCGCGCCGCCTCGGTCGAGACGATGACGTTCGGCCGCCTTCGCGAACTGAACGACGGCGGCACGCAGCGCGCCGACTTCCACGTCCTCGCCGTCATCGACACCGGACCCGGCTCAGTCACGGTCGATTTCCACCTCCACCCGCTCCAAGACCGGTCCGCGGTGTGGATTCCACCCGGCGCGGTGCACCGGTGGGACGACATCGCCGAAGTGGCAGGGCACCTCGTACTGTTCGTGCCGACCGCGCCGGTCACCCACAACACCCGAGAACTCGTCGCCTCCCCGGACCTGGCCGCGCACTGGAGCATCCCCGACGCCGACTGGCCCTTCGTCGACACGGCGCGCAGCCATCTCCTCCTCGAAGCATCCGCCCCACCCAGTGACTCCTCGACGGAACTGCCCGAAATCCTGCTCTCCGCGCTCATCACCCGGCTGCACCCACCACACGCCGAAGCACGGCTCACACATCCGGTGTTCCGGTTGTTCCGCTCCAGCGTCGAAGCGCACTTCCGGCAACACCACGACGCCGGCTACTACGCCCGTGCGCTGGGATACGCGCCCCGCACCCTCTCACGAGCGGTGCAGCAGGCCACCGGCCGCACCGCGAAGGCGTACATCGTCGAACGGATCACCTTGGAAGCCAAACGGCTCCTCGCACACGACCGCCTCACCGCCGCCCGCTGCGCCGACGTACTCGGCTTCCCCGACGCATCCAACTTCTCGGTGTTCTTCCACAAGGCCACAGGCAAACGCCCAGGCGCGTGGCAGGCGACGGTGGCCGCCGAGTGAGGAGGTGCCCACAAGAACACTCACATCCATGATCACGTGGCGTCACAACCCCATGATCACCGGAACTCCGTGCCCGCCTCTCTGTATCGGTGCGCCACCGTGCCTCTCTGCGCGAGTTCTAAGCACCGCCCGCGCCCGTCAATCCAACCGCGGGCCAGATGCCACCCAGACTGTCAGTCCTCCCGGTGCTATCCAGGCCGGATGCGTCAACGACCAGACGCTTCCACCCAACGACACCGCACTCGTGCGACACGTAGGTAAGCAGTGCTCGTCGACCACCATGTCAAGCGCACCCACCAGTGCCGCACCCTCGCTCGCTTGGCACACTTTTTCTTCTGACCAGGCCCCGCAAACAGGCTCGATACGGCGCTCCAGAACCGGCTACGGCGCTCACGCCCTGGGAGTGCCCCATCTGCCGGCAGACGCCAAGGGGCTTTACTCCCCCTTGGCGCTGGCCGTCCGCTGCGACAGGACGCCCGCACACGGCCTGCCTGCGGAAACCGGCCCGGAAAGATCACCCGCAGTCCCCTGCTCCCCTGTCGCATGGGGAGCGCGACTCCGTGCTCCCACCCCGGAAAGGGGGCCAGGAGCCGACAAGGGCCCTTATGCCTCTTGATGCAGAGAGCATCCGAATCCGATGGGGTGATCGCAGGAGCCTACGATTGACGACGGCGCACGAGTTCTTCGTACGGCGCTGCAGATCTACCAGATCGGGTGACGGACGAACCGGACACCGTTGACACGTCCGCGAGTTGGGAGCACGAGGGCTCCCCATCACTCCCTGCCCAGACACGACAAAGGCCGCCCCCGCCACCCGAGGAAACGGCCTCCGACCTGCGAAAACGCTGGTCGGGACAAGAGGACACCGCTCCCGCGCGGTGATGGTCGGCCATCGCGTAACCGACGACCTCGCGAGTGGCCAGGTCCAGCCAGCAGGCGAGATACAGCCAGCCTTCCTGGGTGGGCAGGTACGTGATGTCTCCGACGAGCCGGGTGCCGGGCCGGGCGGCGGTGAAGTCACGGCCCAGCAGGTCGGGGGCAGGCCGTGCCTGCTTGGCGGGACGAGCCAGCGAGCGGCGTCTTCGACGTGTGACGCCGGCGATCCCGCGTTCGCGCATGACCCGCTCGACCCGTTTGCGGTTGATCGTACGGCCCAGCCGCCGCAGCTCGGCGTGCACGCGCGGAACACCGTAGGCACCTTTCGAGGCCAGGTGGATCACGGTGATCTCGTGAGCAAGGGCGTCATCCGCCCGAGTCCGGGCCTGCCTGACCTCCTCCGCCTCCAGCCAGGCGTAGAACGAGGAGCGGACCACGCCCAGGACACGGCACAGCAGCGCCACCGGGTAGGCGGCCTTCTCCGCGGCGATGAACCGGTAGACCTCGCTCACCGGTCGCTGTCCTTGGCGAAGAAGGCCGCCGCTTTTTTTCAAGATCTCGATCGTCTTCTGCTGCTCGGCGTTCTGCCTGCGCAGCCGCTTCAGCTCCTCGCGCTCCGCGCTCGTCAGCTCGCCCGGCCCGCCCTCACCGCGGTCGATCCGGTCACGCTTGACCCAGCCGCGCAGACTCTCCGGACTCACCCCCAGATCCCGCGCGACCTCCGTGATCGTCTTGTCGGAGGAACGCGCCAACGCGATCGCGTCCCGCCTGAACTCCTCCGAATACCGCTTCGAGTACTGACTACCCACCTGGCACTACTTCCTCTGGAACCTCGTCCCAGTCTCCAGGTGTCCACGATCACGGGGGAGCTTCAAGACGCAGCAGCGCGAACGCGTTGGTCACGCCCAAGTAGGCCAGTCGCAGCAGCACGGTCGATCATCATGACGCGTGGACTACCCGCTACGCGAGAGCGCCGACTCGAGCGACGGGGCTGACGACCGCCAGTCCGGGTGCATGCCTCCTACCAGGGCGGATGACATTCTCGGCAAGCGCAGGGCCAGCCAAGTCGTTCGGCAGAGCAGGTCACCCGTCCGGAGCGGTGCTCTGCGCAGTGGGGCGCCATTCCTCTTCGAGGAGGCTGAAGATCAAAGAGTCTCGCCAGCCGTCGCGAATCAGCTGTGTGTGACGCAGACGTCCCTCATGCGTCATACCGAGCTTGGCCAGCACCCGGGCGGAGCCGAGATTCCGCGGGTCACAGGTTCCATAGATCCGGTGGAGCCCCAACTCGCCGAAACCACAGGCAAGAAGCCGCCGCCCGATCTCTGTCCCGATGCCCTGGCCCCAGACTCGCGGATGCACGACATAGGAGACCTCCGCCTGACGCTGGATGTCACTACGAACACGCAGTTCCCCCATGCCCACCACCTCCTGCCCGAGGCGGGCCACATAGGAAAACCGGCGCCGGGGGTTGTCCGACCAGGCTTTGACCGCGCCTTCCACGAAATCCCGCGTCTCGTCCTCTGTGTTCGGCCCCCACGTCTGATAGCGACAAGTCTCCGCCAGACACGCCCACGAGTGAATGGCAGGCCAATCCTCCAAAGTGACCTTGTCCAGGGTCACCGAGCGTTGATTCATGAGGCGATCATGTCCACTTCAGCACCGATTCTCCCACCGAAGAACCAATTGAGACTACGTCCTGGCGATCTCCTGCCGGAGTTGATGGGTAAAGCGGCGCAGGAGATCCTCCGTTTCCCTGTGCTCGGCCCTGCGATCGTCCCTGCCCTCGCTGGGCCGGGAAGTCCAGACCCGACGCGCGAGAGCGGCGGCGAGATCGACGGTGTCGTCGGCACACAGTAGATAGAGGGCTGACCGGGCCTCCTGCATCCGGCTCGCCAGTTCGTTGGCCCCGGCACCGTCGTCACTCAGCCGTGTTTCCCGAAGGTAGTCGATGAGCTGGACCACGGCGGTGTTGAAGCCGACCCCGGCTTTCAGCTTCTGTTCACGCAGCCACATGCGGTCCTGCCGACGCGCAGTGAACCAAGACCCGAACACGGCCCCTATGAGGCCGAGACAAGCCCCGACGGCCACGGACAGGATGTTCTCCACGTCAGCTCCCCCCGACACACAGCTGACGGCAGGCTACAGAAGCCGTCAAGCACCCAACTCGCTGGGTGCCCGTTCGAATCTGAGCCGGGCGAACTCCACCGGGAGACTTCAAAACAGGCACAAAGGCGTTGTTCGTGCCGTCCGCCGGACGCCGAAAGCGGGACGGTGTGCCCGGCTGTCACCAAACACCCCGCGCGGGGAGTCGGCGGACGCCTCCACATTCTGTCCGGCGACCAGGGCCAGCAGGCCGACCGCGTTCGCCACGCTTCGCACCCAGCTCCTGCTCAGGCAGATGGCCCAGCAGCCGTAGTGCGTCACCGACCAAGGCAATCGACGAGATCACCGCGGGCATACTCATCATTCCAGGCGATGCGGGGCTTGCCCGGGTCGCCGTAGTCACGCGCGGTGCACCAAACACCGGCCAGGCGGGGCTGTGACCGACTGGACCTGGGAGTACAACCCGAGTGAGGAGTACGTCGCCGACGGACTTGCGCCAGGTGTCGTAGCAGAGGTCGAGCGACTGGCGACCGAACTCGCCGCGATTGGAGTCGACGCGGCAAAGTGGGTCGACCATTCGACCGAGAAGGCGGACTCCGAGAATTCGACATTCTCGGCGGACGCGGCTTCATCAGCTTCCTCCAGGTCGGCGTGGCCGTTGTGCCGCGCGTACTCCTCGATCATGTGCGTGAGGACGTAGCGAAGCGAGATGGTCACGCCGCCGCAGTTGACGGTGTCGTCGAGGGAAGCGAAGGAAGAAGCGACCGCGCGGGCACGGACGCACTCCTCGTGCCGGACTCCGAACGCCTCATCCACGTCGGCGTCCTCGACGTGGAACTCGGCGGACGTGCCGTCGACCTCGCCAGGCCAAGGCGACCTGACATCCTCGGCGTTCAGGGCGAAGCGGAACCAGCTTCGCTCGATGGAGGCCGCGTGACGTACCAGGCCCAAAAGTGTGAGCCCTGAAGGTCGGGATCGCCTTCTGTTTCAGCTGCTCGCGGGTCAGCCCCTGGCACTTCATGGCCAGGGTGGCCCGTTGGTAGTCGAGGAACGAGGTGAGCGACGCACGGTCGCCGGCCACCTTCGAAGGGTGTATGCGCTGGTCACCGTTCACCAAACGATGATGGCAAGGGCCCCCTCCCGCAAGCCACCCCGCGTGCCAAGAGCCGGATAGCAACGCTCAGCCTTCCCTTTGCCACCCAGTGATCTTGGTTGCTGCGGGGCGGGGCGGCACGGCTGAGGGCGGCCCCGATCTGACCGGATCGGCGACCACCCTCACGCTGCGGTCACTGAGCGAGTAGAGAGCTGGAACAGCGAGGCTCGGCCCCCGCGCGCGGTCGGCCGGTCGGCAAGGGTGAGCCTGCGGCGTTTGCGAGGCTGATGCGACTGCTGGCACCGGTGAACCATGGCGATCGCGCTGCGGAGGACAGCGGTCACGAGAGGACTTCCCCCAGGCAGGGGTAGTCGGTGTAGCCGCGGTGGTCGCCGCGGTAGAACGTGGTCTCGTCGGCCTGGGCGAGCGGCGCGCCGAGGCGGAGGCGGTGCACGAGGTCGGGGTTGGAGATGAACAGCGTCCCGAACGAGAGGATGTCCGCCAGCCCGTCGTCGACCAGGCGCAGTTGCCGGGGGCCGGCGGGCCAGTCGTGGTGGGTCTCGTGCGGATTGAGCATGAACACTCCTGCCCAGTGCTCCCGCAGTTTCACCGTGAGGTCACGGTGGCCCGGAAACTCGAATACATGCAGGTAGGCCAGGTCGCGTGGCAGACCGTCGACCAGGGTCAGGTAGAGCTCGTGCAGGTCCGGCTCGTCGAGGCCGAACGCGGTGCAGCCAGGGGAGATCCGCAGTGCGAGCCGCTCGGATCCGATGCGCGCGGCGACGGCATCAACGAGGTCGAGCGGGAACCGGACGCGCCCGGCGACGCTGCCGCCGTAGCGGTCGGTGCGGCGGTTGGCGTTGCCGGAGAGGAACTGCTGAATGAGGTAACCGTAGGCTCCATGCAGTTCGACACCGTCGAAGCCGGCGTCGACCGCGTTCGCGGCCGCATCGGCGAAGTCGGCGATGGTATCCGCGATGCCCCGCATGGTCAGGACTTGCGGTATCGGGTACGGCTTGCGCACGGCCGGTTCGCCGCCGTGGACGCGCACGACGCCTTCGGCGGCACACGCGGACGGCGCGAGCGGGTGCAGCCCGCCGCCGAGGAGTTCGGGGTGGCTGTTACGGCCGGCGTGCATGAGCTGTGTGTAGATCCGGCCGCCCGCCTCGTGCACGGCGTCGGTGACCGGGCGCCAGGACGCGACCTGCGCCGTGTCGTGCAGGCCGGGGGTGTCGGTGTAGCCCTGGCCGACACGACTGGGTTGGGCGGCTTCGGCGACGATCAGCCCGGCGGTCGCGCGCTGCCGGTAGTACTCGGCCATGAGCGGGGTCGCTGACAGGCCGTCGCCGTAGGCGCGGCGGCGGGTCAGCGGGGCCATGGCGACGCGGTTGGGCAGGGTAAGCGGTCCGATGGTGATCGGGTCGAATGCGTTGGGCATCGGGAGTTCCTTCTCGGAGCGATGTATTTTCGTGCCCCGCCACAATCGCCTCGCGCTGAGCCCCGCGGCAGGAACACCGTCCCAGTGGGCGCTATCCGACACGAAGGGCCTCGTACGCGGCGCTACCCGACGATCGGAGACGCCCCCTTGACCACCCGCATACTCGGCGCGGTCTCCACCGACAGCAGGCCGGGCAATGCCGCCACCGGGCCCGTCAGGTACTCGTACAGCGCCGTGCCAGTGGGGCACTGCACGCTCGCGTACAGGTTGGACACACCGGTGGTGGCAGCCGCGAAGCTCACCTGCGGATGCTCCGCCAGCGCCTCACCCGCAGCCGCCAGCTCACCCGGCGCGACCGTCAGCCACAACCCCGCCGACGTCCACAACCCCAGCAACGCCGGGTCGACATCGACGTCGAAGTACACCACCCCGCCCGAGCGCAGCTCCGCCAGCCGCCGCCGCACAGTCGTCTGCGACCAGCCCGTCGCCGTGGCCAACGACCGGAACCCGGCCCGCCCGTCCAGCGCGAGCGCCTCCAGCAACGCGTTGTCCTCCGTCGACAGTTCCACCGGCCCGGTCACGCGTTTCGCCGCCGGCGGCGACAGTCGCGCGCACTGCTCCGCCGTGAGCTGCCCGTTCTTCGTCAGCGGACTCTCACTTCCACCGAAGAACGGGTGCAGCACGCGGTGCGCACTCACCCCGGTGACCCGGGGCGTGCGGGGCAGGCGAGACAGCACGGTCGACTCCGCGGCCGGCGTGTCCGTCACCGCCTGAACCATGCACAGGACCTCCGCGCCGCCCGAGGCGATCTGCACCCACGTCGTCTCTGCCTGCTTCGCCAGCGCTCGCGCGAGCCCCGCCACCGCCTCCGGTACACACCGCACCCGCACCAGCCACAACTGCCGTCCCACCGCCTCCGGCCACACCGCACCGATCACCCGAACGCCCGCCTCGTTCCGCAGCCGCGCGTATCGGCGCGCCACTGTCTGGTCCGAAACCCCCAGCACCGCACCGACCAGCGAGAACGCGACCCGCCCATCGATCTGGAGCGCCTGCAGCAGCCCGCGTTCGACCGCGTCCAACATGTGCCCCGTCCTACCGATCCAAACTCATCCGGCGCGCCCCGTGTGCCCTGTGCTTGCCGGGAGAAGCCGGGAGACCCTGCGGCGCGGCGCCTGGCGGCCAAGCCACGTGGCGCCTGGCGGCCAAGCCTTGGCGCCTGCGGGCCACCTACAACCGCTAGCGGCGGGGTGATTCACACGCTCGCAGCCCTCGAGGCTCCTGGCTGAACCGGATCGAGTCCGAGTTCGCCACGCTGCGCCGCATCGCTCTCAATGGCATGGACCACCAAACGTACGACGAGCAGAACGCCGCCATCGCCGCCCACACCCGCTGGTACAACGCCCGCGCCGAGCCGAAGAACCGAACGCATCCGAGGGTCAGGTCACCAGGGGACGACCCCGTTGTCGTCGAAAAGCCGACCGGTCGGGCCGTCGTCCGGCAGGGCCGCCAGCCTGATGGCGATCGCCGCGCCCTGCTCGGGGGTCCGGGTCCCGCTGAATCCGTTGAGGTCGGTGGCCACGTAACCAGGGCAGGCGTTGTTGATCAGGATGCCGGTGCCGCTCAGCTCCTTGGCGTACTGGATGGTGACGGCGTTGAGGTAGGTCTTCGTCGGCGCGTACGCCCCGCTGATCCCCCCGAGGTCGACACCAGGCGTGGTCTGCAGGGCCAGGGAGCCGACGTGGCTGGACTGGTTGACGATCCGCGGGTGCGCCGAACGGCGCAGCAACGGCAGCATCGCATTGGTGACCCTGATGACGCCGATGACGTTGGTCTCCACCAGTCGCCGCACGGTGTCCAGGTCGATGGTCGTGGGTTCCTCCGGCCAGCCGCCGGCCACGCCGGCGTTGTTGACCAGTACGTCCAGCCGCCCCGCACGCTCCTCGATCAGTTGGACCGCGGCGATCACGCTCCCGCCGTCGGTCACGTCCAGGGGCACGCCGAACGCGTCGGCACCAGCCGCGCGCAACTTCGCCACGGCGTCCTCCCGGCCCTGCTCGTCCCGGGCGCCGACACCGACACTCCAGCCCCGCGCACCGAGCCCGGCCGCGATCTCGTACCCGATTCCCTTGTTCGCGCCAGTGACCAGCGCGATCGTTTTCTCGTTCACGACAGCGAGCATGCCCGCGCTGCGGCCGGGCACCAACACCCTCTCGGGAGTGCAGCAATACCCGGACGATATCGATCAGCCGTGAGCCGTCATTAGCCTGGGCGCATGGAAATACGCGAGCCGCGGTACTTCGTCGCCGTCGCCGAGGAGCCGCACTTCGGCAAGGCCGCCCAGCGCCTCGGGATAGCCCAGCCGCCCCTGTCCCGCACGATCACCCAGCTCGAACGGCGGCTCGGAATCGCACTGCTGGAACGCACCAGCCGCAAGGTCACGCTCACCGCGGCCGGAGCCGTGCTGCTGGCCGAAGCACGCGCGATCCTCAGCGCAGTGACCGCGGCCGAGCGGCGTACCCAACGGGCCGCGACAGCACACCCCGGTCTCGTCCTCGCCGTCAAAACCGGCACCGCCGGCGAACTGCTGACGAAACTGCTCGACGCCTACGCCGCGGAACCCGGCGCAGCCACCGTCGATCAGACAGGTCGCGATCCTGCCGGCCTCACACCCGCTCGCCGGCCGCTCCCCGGTCCGGATGGCCGACATCACCACCCTGCCGACGCTCCCGATGGCCCGCCGGCCCGGTCCCGGCGGCAGTTGCCCAGAAGGACCGGGCGCAGAGGTACGGAACCTGGCGCAGCTCTTCCAGCTGATCGCGCTTGGCCGTACCACCGTGGTCATTCCCGAGTCCGCCGCCGCCGACCTGCGCCGGGACCTCGCCGCCGTGCCGGTCCTGGGTGCTCCGCCCGTGACGACGGTGATCGCCTGGCCGCCGCGCAGCCGCCTTCGTACAGTTGCCGACCTGACCCGCGTGGCAACACGTCTTTGAACGATGCGTGACGCTGAGCAGGCAGCGGGCGGAGCACGGCCGTACTGTCTGCCAGCTGCTGGTGTAGGCGCATCTTGCTGTCCGGGGTGCCTCCGCGGGCGCGGCCCTTGTCGCGGTCGTGGTTGTGGCGGTCGGGGCGCGTGATGTTCGCACATGACGGCTGGCAGCGGACGAGGCTCGGGGCGTCGGTGACATCAAGACGGTGGCACAGGGCGCGGTCGCGGTTGCAGACGCACATCAGGAACGAGTGCGGGTTGTCGTAGACGGTCAGAGCCGGGTTGCCCAGCGCCGGTCGGGTGGGCGGTGACGCCCAGGACGTGAACGCGGCCGCTCGCGGTCTCCATGACGAAGAAGATCCAGAGGCGTTTGAGGAAGACGGTGTCCACGTGCATGAAATCGCAGGCCAGAAGCGTGTGGGCCTGATCTCGGAGAAAGGTACGCCAGGCCTGCTGGGATGCGCGCTGCGATGCGGGCGGCAGGCCGGAGCGGCGCAGGACGCGCCGGATCGTGGCGGCGGCCACCCGATGGCCAAGCCGTCGCAGTTCACCTTGGATTCTGACGTATCCCCAGGTCTCTCGCGCCAATCGCTGGACGAGCGCCGCAATCTCTTCCGCCGGCGGCGGCCCCTCGACCACCCCTGATACACGCACGGCACCGGCGGCGGATACCAGGTGTCCGCCGCCGTTGCCGTCATCTACTGCCGTCAAGCCGCGGAACGGCCCCTATAGGCGACACCGACAGGGGCCGCATCTTTGCGCTTGGATGCGTAGTGAATCGGAAGCCTAAATCGGCTCGCCCGCCACTCCGCTGAATCCGACGAGGCCGTTCTTCTTCGCCATGTCAAGAATCTCAGGGAGATAATCCAGTTGGCGAACCGAGAGGGTCAGGAGGACGTACTTTCCGGCGTCATCCGGTTCCTCTTCCAGGTCAAATCTGGATGGCTCCAGAACGTCGTCAACATCTGGCCACCTAGTCAGCAACTCCTCCCGGAACCGCAATACATCAGGGCTCACGACAAGGTCACTGGTGTCGCCCTCGGCAAGGTTGTCGAAGACTTCCTCATCAGGGTCCCCGGCAGAGCGCTTCCAGAAGGCGAAGTCGCTACTCACAGGCCATCCTCTCAGGTTAGGGGTTGCAGATTGGACACTCTGTACCGCGCTGGACGACCGAGGTTTCAAACCCGTACGTCTTCGCTAGCCATTCATCCTTCCTTCGCTGACCCCTGGTGTAATTCGATTTATTCACCTTCACCTCATAAAGGTGAATGTTTCCGTCTGAGTTCCTGACTGCGATATCCATTTGACGCCTACCGTAAGGGGTCCACAAATCAAGTCCATTCCCGTAGCTTTCGCTGTAGATATCAGACTTGTTGTAGAATTTCTCAAACGTCTCCGTCATTTCATCGACACCGGCAGCGCCACGGGCTTTGTCATGTGGGCGAATGCCGCAGTTGCTGTTGTGAACCAGGACCGGCGTAGCCCCCGCCAGCACATAGTACGTGTGGATTCTGCTGACTGTGAGGTCGTAGGTGCGTTGCAGCTTCGTGAAGTGGCGCGTGCGGTCAGGCAGCGTGTCGGTATTCGTTTATCAGGCCGCCGAAAACGGGTTGTCGCCGAATGCGATGGGCCTGGAGGTCGGTGACAGTGACCGGAGCAGGTGGTTCGGTGCTGCCTGGGGGTAGTTGCTGTCGGGACTGGTGGGGGCGGTGCTGGTTGTAGTGCCTGATGTAGGCGGTGAGCACTGCTTGGGCGTGGGCCTCGTCGTAGATCAGGATTCGGTCGAGGATCTCGCGGCGGAGGGTGCCCACGGCTCTTTCGCAGATTGCGTTCGCTCTCGGTGCCCGGGGTGGGCTGAGCAGGACCTCCACGTCGTCTGCCTCGAAGACGGTGTCGATGGACCGGGTGTACTTCGAGTCCCGGTCCCGGAGGAGGAAGCGCAGTGAGTCCATCCGGCAGCCCAATGTCATGGCGAGATTCCTCGCCTGCCGCGTGGTCCACTCGGCGGTGGGGTGGGCGGTAACGCCGGCGAGGTGAACGCGTCGGGTGCCGTGTTCTATGAAGATCAGGGCGTACAGGCGCTTGAGTGACACGGTGTCGAGGTGCAGGAAGTCGGTGGCGATGATGCCGTGGGCCTGGGCGGAGAGGAACTGGCGCCAAGTGGGGCCGGAGCGTTGAGGGGCAGGGTCGATGCCGGCAGCGTTCAGGATCTCCCAGACGGTGGATGGGGCGATCGAGCAGCCGAGGCGGGCGAGTTCGCCCTGTATTCGGCGGTGACCCCAGTTGCTGTTTTCGCGGGCCAAGCGCAGGCTGAGCTGCTTGACGGTCGGCGCGGTGGGTGGTCGGCCGGGGCGGCGGCGGTGCCGGGTGAACGTCCATTTGTGCTTGACGAGTTCCTGGTGCCAGCGCAACAGCGTTGTCGGGGTGACCGCAAAGACCTCACGCCAGCGATCGCGAGGGACCAGGCGCGACAGCACGGCCCGCCAGATCCGGTCGGCTGGCTCGTACCTGACCCGCGCGGTCTGACGGCGCAGCACTGCATTCTCATGCCGGAGCGCCAACACCTCCGCGTCCTTGGCCACGCGTCTGCGCAGCACAGCGGTGGGCACCATGACCAGGTTCCTGGCCAGCGCGGTGACGATCGACAGCACCATCGAAGGATCGTCCCAGATGCTGTGCGCGCTCTGGCGGAGAAGCTTGCAGGTCACGCCCAGAATCGTGTTTCCGAGCGGGACAGGCATGAACTTTCCACAGATCGACATACGGCGCCAGCTATCCATCAGGGACGCGACATACGTAGCGGGGCATTCAGGACCGCGTGTTCCTAAAGTCTCGAACACCCACAGGCGCATTGCGAACGCGCAATGGTCTGACGCGTCAAACGCAACGCAACGCGTCAGGCCGGGGAGACCTCCTCCATGGGCGGCATGAGGGCGCGCAGCCATCGCTCCGTCTGGGCGACATGGGCCTCGGCCGCTCCGGCGGCGGCGCGCGGATCGCGGTCGGCGATCGCGGTGGCCAGCACGCGGTGATCCTCGTCGCTCTTGCGCCGCATCTGCTCGCCCTCGGGGAGGGTGAAGATCTGGTACTTGCGGGAGCGGGCGCGGAAGACCGAGAGCAGGGAGCCGAGGGCGGGGTTTCCGGCCGCGGTGGCGATCTCGGCATGGAAGCGGTGGTCGAGGTCCGATGCCTCGGTGGGGTCGTCGGTGGCGTCCATGGCCTCGATGAGCGCGAAGAGTTCCCGCACCGTCTCCGGGGTACTGCGGGCCGCAGCCTGCGCCGCGACGTGGGACTCCAGGACACGCCGGATCTCGTACACCTCCAGCAGACCGGAGAGCGGAAGCAGTTCCAGGGTGAGCGACAGGCTACCTATGATGTCCTCCGGCCTGAGCTGGGAGACATAAGTACCGGAGCCGTGCCGCGGCTCGATCACCCCCAGGGCCGCGAGCATCCGTACGGCCTCGCGCAACGACCCCCGGGACACGCCGAGTTCCTCGCACAGCTCGCCCTCGGGCGGAATACGCCCTCCGGCGCTGAGGCGCCCGGTGGCGATCATGTGGCGTAGGCCGTGGAACGCCTTGTCGACTGCGGACATCCGATTCCTCCCGAACGGGCGGGGCGCGGTCCCGCGCCCTTCGCCGCACTGTACCGACTCATCAGATATGTCAGAGGTATCGATCGGAAGTCATCTGATGATCCGCGCTGCTGCACCCCTTGATTGCATGGGATCCGTCATGCAGGATGCCGAGTCATCATACGTGTTCTGGTCGCGATCAGATCTCTCGTTTCTGACGCCCCTCGGAACACCCGGACCCCGGCAGATCAGGACTCATGTGAGCGAGACCGATGTCATCGTGGCGCCACGCCCCCTGTTGCTGGCCGACAGCCGTCCCGCCGACCAGGCGTGGACGCTGGACCCCGCCATGAGACACCTGAACCACGGTTCCTTCGGCGCGGTTCCCCTGGTGGCACAGGAGCGGCAGAACCAGCTGCGGGTGGAGATGGAGCGCTCCCCGGTGGTGTGGTTCCCGGCGCTGCCTCAGCGGATCGCCGACACCAGGGTCGAGATCGCCGACTTCTTGGCGGTGGCCGCCGACGACCTGGCCCTGGTGCCGAACGCGAGCGCGGGCATCAGCACCGTGTACGCCGCCCTCGACCGCCGCCGCGGCGGGGAGATCGTCGTCACCGACCACGGTTACGGCGCCGTGACCATGGGCGCCGAGCGGCTGGCGCGCGACCGCTGGGATGGCGGGGTCCGCACCGCGCGGGTACCCCTCGACGCAGATGAGGAGCAAGCGTGCGAGGCCGTGTTCGCCGAACTGTCCGAGGCGACGGACCTCATCGTGGTGGACCAGATCACCTCGGCGACCGCCCGCCGGCTGCCGGTGGAGCGGATCGGCGCGGAGGCTCGGCGGCGCGGGATCCCGCTGCTCGTGGACGGTGCGCACGCACCTGGTCTGCTCCCCGCCCCGCTCTCGGGGCTGACCTGTGATTTCTGGGTCGGAAACCTGCACAAGTGGGGATGCGCGCCCCGGGGCACCGCGGCGCTCGTCGCCCGTGGTCCGCTGCGTGAGCGGCTCTACCCACCGATCGACTCATGGGGTGCAGAGGACCCGTACCCCGACCGCTTCGACCAGCAGGGCACGGTGGATGCCACCTGCTATCTGGCGGCACCGACGGCGTTCGGCTTCATCGAGCACACCTGGGGCTGGAGGCGCGCCCGCCGCTATATGGACCACCTGGCCGGTTACGCCGCGCAGGTCATCGGTGCCGCGTTCACCGAGCTGACCGGCGCCGACAGCAGCGTCGACGTCGGCATGCCGGTCCCCGGGATGCGTCTGGTGCGGCTGCCCGAGGGGCTCGGCGCCACCCGGGTCGAGGCCGACGCGCTGCGCGACCGGGTCGCCGGGGAGCTGGGTGTCGAGGCGGCCTTCACCAGCTTCGGCGGCATCGGCTATCTGCGGGTGTCCGCCCACGTCTACAACACCGCCGCCGACTACGAGTACTTCGCCGAGACCTGCGTCCCCGTCCTGGCTGAGTGGGCCCGCGCGGTTCGCGGGCGGCACGGCGCGCCATAGCGGCACGACACCGTACTCCCCTCCCCACCCTCGACTCCCCAAGCCGCTCCGAGCGCGGCCCGCACCCAAGAAAGAGGTCAGCACGATGAGGAGAAGGACGGCAGCCCTCGCCCTCGGCACCGCCGCAGCGATGGTCCTGACCGGCTGTTCCGCCATGAGTTCGAACGCGAACGGCACGGTCACGCTCAACATGGTCGAGAGCCTGACCAACCCCGCCCGCACCGATCTGCTCAAGGGGCTCATAGCCGACTTCGAGAAGCAGAACCCCAAGATCAAGGTCAACCTGATCTCGCCGCCCACCGAACAGGCCGATCAGAAGATCCAGCAGATGCTCCAGTCCGGCAGCGGCGTGGACGCGCTCGAGGTACGGGACATCACGGTCGGCCCGTGGTCGAACAACGGCTGGCTGTACGACATGGAGAAGGACCTCAAGGGCTGGCAGGGCTGGAACGCCATGACGGAGAACGCCGCCAAGGCGTCCGAGGACGCCAAGGGCCGTACCTTCTTCGTCCCCTACGGCTTCTACGGGCTAAGCCTCTTCTACCGCAAGGACCTGATCAAGGACGCCGGGTTCAGCAAGCCCCCGGCCTCCTGGGACCAGCTGCTGAAGCAGGCGTCGGCCATCAACGACCCGGCGAAGCGCCGCTACGGCTACGCGTTCCGCGGCGGGGCCAACGCCAACAGCAACGTCACCGCCATCATCGAGGCGTACGTGGCCGACAAGGTCGACCTCGCCAACGGCTACAAGCTGAAGAACGGGCGCACGATCTTCTCCGCGCCCGAGGCCCTGGACGCCCTCAAGACCTACCTCACACTCTTCAAGAAGGCATCGCCCAAGTCGTCCGTGTCCTGGGGCTATCCGGAGATGGTCGAGGCGTTCTCCAACGGCTCCACGGCCTTCCTGCTCCAGGATCCGGAAGTCATCGCCACGGTCTCCGAGTCCAAGTCGATCTCGAAGGAGCAGTGGGACACCGCTCCGCTGGTGGCCGGGCCCAGCGGGAAGACCGTCCAGCCGCTGGCCACCGCCGGTTGGGGCATCGCGAAGGGCAGCAAGCACAAGGCCGAGACCGTCAAGCTGATCAAGTTCCTGTCCCAGGGCAAGGCGTCGACGGACTTCACCAAGAAGAACAGCCTGGTGCCGATCCTCAAGTCGGCGACCGAGGACCCGTTCTACAAGACCGGCCCGTGGTCGTCCTACGTCACCATGACCGAGCACCCCGACACCTATCTCAACGTCAGCCAGCCGCGCGGCGTGACCTGGTGGAGCGAGTGGGAACAGAAGTCCGACGCCGACGTGCAGAAGATGGTGATCGGCAAGATGTCGCCCAAGGAACTGCTGACGGGCTGGGACGCGTACTGGACCAAGAAGTGGGAGCAGGAGAAGTAGGGATGCCCGCCACGTCCGCAACGACGACCGGGCCGAAGACTTCGCGCCCCGTCCGGAAGCAAGCCGCCCCGCGGGCCCGGAACGGGCCGCGGGGCGGCCGGAAGCGGGAGTTCACGACCCGCCGGGGCCTGCTCATCGCCGCCTTCATGGCGCCTGCCGCGATCTTCGTGGCGGTGTTCACGTACTACCCCATGATCGCGGGCAGCCAGATGGCCTTCCGCCACTGGGATCTGAACGATCTCACCGACACCTCCTGGGTGGGCCTGGACAACTTCCACCGTGTCTTCGCCGACCCCAACTGGGGCACTGTGCTGGGCAATACGGGCGCCTGGGTCATCGGATCGATCGTGCCCCAGCTCGTGATCGGTTTCGCGCTCGCCCTGTGGCTGCGCCGCCGGTTCCGCTTCCGCGGCGTCTACCAGGCGCTGATCTTCTTCCCCTGGGCGATCTCCGGGTTCCTCATCGGCATCCTGTTCCGCTGGATGTTCAACAGCGAGTTCGGCGTCGTGAACGACCTGCTCCAGAAGGCGGGGCTGATCGACGAGCCGGTGGCGTGGCTGGCCGATCCGCACAAGGCGATGATCGCCGTGCTGATCGCCAACACCTGGTACGGCGTCACCTTCTTCGCCATCATGATCCTGGCCGCGCTCCAGTCGGTCCCCGACGAACTGTACGAGGCCGCGGCGCTGGACGGGGCCGGGAAGGCGCGCACGCTCTTCCAGATCACCATCCCCTATATCCGGGTCACGCTGGTGCTCACGGTGCTGCTGCGGGTCATCTGGATCTTCAACTTCCCCGATCTGATCTTCGGGATGACCGGTGGCGGGCCGAACAACGAGACGCACATCGTGACCACCTGGATGATCAAGATCACTCAGCAGGGCGACTACGGCAAGGCGTCGGCGCTCGGTCTCCTCGTGATCGCGGGGCTGCTGCTGTTCACGGTGTTCTTCCTGCTGGCCACGCGCGAGAAGCGAGAGGTGAGGTCGTGATCGGCAAAGAGACCGCGGCCGGCCGGGCCGTCCGGATCGTCTTCCTGGTGCTGTGGCTGGCCTTCACCGTCTTCCCGCTGTACTGGATCCTCATCACCTCGCTGAAGGCGCCGGGCGACATCTTCTCCTTCCCCCTCGCCTACTGGCCCGAGCACTTCTCGCTGGAGAACTACCGCCAGCTGTTCAACAAGGCCGACTTCGGGACCTATCTCACCAACAGCCTCATCGTCGCGACCGTCGCGGGCGCGGTCGCCACCGCCATCTCGATGCTGTCGGCGTATGTGCTGGCGCGCTTCGAGTTCCGCACCAAGTCCGCGCTGCTGACGGCCGCCCTGGTCACCCAGATGATCCCGGCCTTCATCGCGCTGGGCCCGCTGTATCTGCTGATGACCGACCTGAAGCTGGTCGACAACCGGCTCGGGCTCATCCTCGTCTACATCGCCGTGTGCATCCCCTTCTGCACAGTGATGCTCCGCGGCTTCTTCGAGAACATCCCCGACGCGCTGGAGGAGGCAGCGATGATCGACGGCCTCTCCCGGTTCTCGGCGCTGTTCCGCGTACTGCTCCCGGTGATGCGTCCGGGGATCGTGGCGGCGTTCATCTTCAACTTCGTCAACTGCTGGAACGAGCTGTTCCTGTCGGTGACCCTGATGAACAGCGACGCCAACAAGACCGTCCCCACGGCCCTCAACGGATTCATCTCCAGCTTCAACATCGACTGGGGCTCGATGTCGGCTGCGGCCGTGTTCACGATCCTGCCGACCATGGTGCTCTTCGCCTTCGCGAGCCGCCACATCGTGCAGGGGCTCACCTCCGGCGCCGTGAAGGGGTGAGGGCGATGGCCACGATCGCCGTTCCGCTGCCCGACTCCGTCCATGTGCTCACCGGTCCGTCCGGTGACCCGCGCACCGCCGCACCGGCGGGGACGGGCCGCTGGACCGTGCCCGGCGCCGAGGTGACGGCGCGACACGATCCGTACGGCGCCCTGCGGCTGACGCTCGCCGCGCCGGGTCCGGAGGGCCTGTCGACGGTGGCGCTGCGCTGGCGCCACCACCCCGGCGGCCACCGCCCCGCCCTGGTGCTCGGCGATGCGTGGGAGCGCTCGTACGGCGAGTTGCAGTGGCGCAGCGTCCAGCCGGAACGCCCCCTGCCCTGGTACTGGCTGGGCACCGGCCCGGCCACCGGCACCAGTGCCGGGCTGGGCGTGCGGACCCGCGCCGGGGCGCTGTGCTGCTGGACGGTGGACGAGGACGGCACCACGCTGTGGCTGGACGTACGCTCCGGCGGCCTGCCTGTGCTGCCGGGCGACCGGGAGATCGCCGCCGCCACGGTGGTCGGGGTGGCGACGGGTGCGGACACCACCCCGTACGCGGCGCTCCAGGAGCTGTGCGCCGCCATGTCCCCCGATCCGCTGCTGCCCGCGCAGCCGGTGGTCGGCTGCAACAACTGGTACTACGCCTACGGCCAGGACTTCGGCCCGGACGCCGTACTGCGCGACGCGGCCACCATCGCCGAGTTCGCCGGGGACCATCCAGTGCGGCCGTTCTGTGTCGTCGACGACGGTTGGACGGAGGGCGGGGGAAGCGCCCCGGGAGGGCCGTGGGACACCGGCCTGCGCGGGCTGTTCGACGACATGGCGGGCCTGGCCGCGGGCATCGCCGACCGTGGCGCCCGGCCAGGCCTGTGGTTCCGGCCGCTGCTGTCCCGGGTGCCGACGGAGGGGATGCGCACGGACACCGGCGCTCCCGGCCGGATCCCCCTGGACCCGTCGCTGGACGCGACGCTGGCGATCGTCGCCGCCGATGTCGCCCGCTTCCGCTCCTGGGGTTTCGAGCTGATCAAGCACGACTTCAGCACGTACGACGTCTTCGGCCGCTTCCACCCGGACACACCGCACGAAATGGCCGGTGCCGGATGGCGGCTCGCCGACCGCACCCGCACCACCGCCGAAGTGCTGGTGGGCCTCTACCGGACCATCGCCGAGGCGGCCGGGGACGCCGTGGTGCTTGGCTGCAACACCGTCGGGCATCTGGCGGCAGGTCTGGTGCAGGTGCAGCGAACCGGTGACGACACCTCGGGCCGTCACTGGGAGCGCACCCGACGGATGGGCATCAACACCCTCGCCTTCCGGCTGGCCCAGCACAGCCGCTTCTACGCGGTGGATGCCGACTGCGTGCCCTGTACCCCGGCCACCGAGTGGCGGCTGAACCGTCAGTTCCTGGACCTGGTGGCCCGTTCCGGCACCGCGCTGTTCGTCTCCGTCGCCCCGGCCGCCCGTACCCCGCAGACCGATGCCGACCTCGGCGCGGCCGTCCGGCTCGCGCTGGACGGCGGATCGCCCGGCGGCGTCGAACCGCTGGACTGGCTCGGGACCACGGCCCCGCGCCGCTGGCGGACGGACAACGCGGAACGCACGTACACGTGGTCCCAGCCCTGGGGTGCGTGGCCGCCGCTTCCGCTCTAGACAGCGGTAGACGGCCCTGGCCATTGGTCAGGCGCGGGTGGATTCGCGACACCGCCGGACGGGTGGACGACCTGATGAACTGTCTCACCGCGAATTCGATATCGACCTCTCGTGGCAACCCGATCGCGATGGCCACAGGCAACGCCGTACTTGACTTCATCGATTCGCACGAGTTGCAAGCCAACGCCGTCGAGGTCGGCCGCTTTCTATTTGACGGACTGCGAGAACCACCGCCCACATCTACAGCCACCGCACCCACCAAGCCGACCACGACACCAGTCGCCGCCCTTGGCCTGCCTGGCTGCGACCACACCGCGACGTGAGACACCGGGCGGCCAGGTTGGGGGAGCCATCGAGGGCAACCCTACGAGAGCCATACCCGGTGTCTCTGGGCCTCCAGACCCTGCAAGTGGCCTTGATCAACCCGGTCAAGAAGGCCGGTCAAGAAGGTAGGAGCCTACGAATGGCTCGGTCAACCCGATCAAGAAGGTAGAGCCGCCCTCCGCGTCGTCATCTCTCAAAGCCTCATAGCCTCGTAGCCGCGTGTACCGTCAAACACCTCCACCGCCTGGGAACGTCCTCGCTGGCCGAGAGTGCTTGTGCGCGCGGAATCCCGCGACCGCTGAGGACGCAGCGGCCGCGGGTTCGGAAGGGATGCTCAGAGGTGCTGCTCGGTGGACCGAGTGCGCTGGTACTCCTCCTGCCGTTCGTCCGTGATGTACTCCGGAACTGGGAAGTCCCACCAGCCGGGGACCCAGGGACCGGCGGCGTCGCGGTCTGTCGGGATCTCCACCAGCGCGGGCTCGCCCGACTGGACGGCCTTGCACAGCGTCCCCTCCAGGGAGTCGGCGTCCGACACCTTCCACGATTCGATGCCGTAGGTGGGCGCCGGGGAACATGTCGTCGCGGGCGAAGGAGAACACGATACGGCTCGCTGCGGCCTGCTGGCTCATCACGCCGGCGAGGAAGGAGGTGAGGGTGACGACCAGCACCAGCTTGGTGCCGACGGTCCCGATCGAATTCTGGAGGATCGCGGGGATGGGGTTGGCGTCCTTCCCCGCGAGGATCGACGGCAGGTCCGGTGCGGCGAGCGCGTAGCCGACGAACGCGAAGATCGCCGCCAGCCCTCCGACGACCACGGTCAGCTGCATGGCGCGGGGGATGCTGCGCGCGGGGTCAGGCACCTCCTCGGCGACCTCGCCGCATGCCTCGAATCCGTAGTAGAGGAAGAGGCCGACGAGCGATGCGGCCATGAACGCCCCGAAGTAGCTCCCGTTGTGGTCGATACCGCCGCTGTCGAAGAACATCGAAAGGGAGTTGTGCCGCTCGAAGACGAGCAGGTAGAGGCCCACGAGGATGATGCCGATCAGTTCCGCGGCGAGACCGATCTTCGAGATCAGGGCCAGTGTCCGGGTGCCGAAGCTGTTGAGCACCAGACAGACGGCCGTGATGGCGACCGCGATGAGCAGACGCCGGCCGGGCGTCGAGGTGACCCCCGGCCGGTCGGCGGTGCCGACGAAGAGACTGGCCACGAAGTCAGAGCTGAACAGCGCCGTGCTAAGTGATGCCGATGGTGATGCAGCATATGTAGGTCCACGCGGTGAACCAGGCGTAGCGCCCGTTCCACAGCCGCCGGACCCACTGGTAGAGGCCGCCTGCGAGCGGGAACTGCGAGACGACCTCGCCGAAGACCAGGGCCACCAGGAACTGCCCGAGGCCGACGATGGCTATCCAGAAGATGGACGGTCCGCCGCCGGTGGACAGTCCGACCGCGAAGAGGCACCGTTGACACGTCTGCGAGTTGGGAGCACGAGGGCTCCCAGAGGGCTCGCACTCGCTCCCTGCCCGGCAACGGCTAAGGCCGCCCCCGCTACCCGCGAAAACGGCCTCCGACCTGCAATGATGCTGGTCGGGACGACAGGATTTGAACCTGCGACCCCTTGCCCCCCAGCGGCGTGGCAACTCTCCGCAACGATCCGTACCGCTCTGCCGCAGTCCGTCGGGGGCCGTAAACGGCTATACCAGGCAGGAGCGCGAAGTCGTCAGTCACCACCCCAGAGAACGCCCATACCGCCAGCACACTCCTATATTCTGGCCGCTGTCGGCCCTGGTACCCGAGATCACGAAGGAGGATGAGCTATGAGGCCAGCCACCGCCGCGAAGCTCCGCGCCAATGCCGCGACCATCCGCCAGCTCGGGCGTCAGCACGGCTTGCACTCCTTCGCGCTCAGCACCGAACCCAGGGAACTCGTGGCAACCCTGGACGCCGACCGCTCTTATTTCGACATCACCAGCTTCGAAACAGATCTGTCCACCATCCTCGGCGCCCTCGTGGAGGTCGTCCCCCGAGGCCCCGGCGTGGACATCGACGAAACCGAACCTCTGAACGATCTGCGCGGGGCAGCGTGACCACACGCGCCGACCGGGAGCGCCAGGAACCGCTTCGCCCGACCGACGCAATGGCAGCACTCGACCAGGCTCGCTCAACCATCCGCAATGGAACACCGAAACCAGGCGACCAAGGCCTCCTCGCCCTGGCCTATTGCATGCTCACCTTCGGCGAAATGCTGAAACAGGCATCTCACGGCCTTGTCACACAGGCATACAGCGGCCCCATCGCGCTGCGCGACAAACTCGCTCACCTGCCGCACCGCAAGCTCAACGCGGAAGTGCTCGCCGCCTCCGTCGAACGAGCCACCGCCGAGGTCCTCCCCCTGATACAAGCCCGCATCCAGGACCTCAGCAACACCAGCGCCTGAGAGACCGTGAGTTCGCCGTTGAGCATTCAGCCACGGGTCCCTCCGTGGGCGACTCGCGACGCCTGCCGAAGCTGTACGAATTGCGCGGATGAGGTGTTCGGCAAGGACAGGGCCGCATGACCCTGTCGTCACCGCAGTTTCCCGAGACGAATGCCCGCAGGTTCGTCTCCCCTCCTATGGTGAGGGTGAGGTGCTGCCTTACCGCCGAGGAGTAGCCGACATGACGTACACGGATGACCGTGCGACGCGGGTGCGCGAGGTGCGTCGCCGACTCGCGCAGGAGGGGCCGCCGCGGACGCGAGACCAAGAGGGAGACTTCGAGACCGTCACGGTGCCCGAGAAGTATTGCGACCAGCTGCGCGATCTGATGGTCTCCGAAGGGGCCGAGAAGGTTGTCGAGGTCGGTCTCGCCTACGCCAGCTCTGCGCTCGCCATCGGTGAGGCCCTGGCGACCGTCAACCGTCCGCTCCCCCGACACGTCATCATCGACCCGTTTCAAGACCGCGAGTACTCCAACGCCGGCTGGGATCTGCTGCGCTCTGCGGGGCTGGACTCGATCGCGACGCTCATGCTCGCTCCTTCGTCGATCGCGCTCCCGAGGCTCCTCACCGAAGGCTTCGTCGCCGACGCGGCATTCGTGGATGGCAGTCACCGGTTCCACGAAGTCTTCGTCGATCTCTATTACTTGCGCAAGATCGTCCGCCCCGGTGGCCTGATTGTCATCGACGACGACTGGTGGCCGTCTGTGCACACGGCCGGGCAGTACTACGAGCGGAACCTGGGATGGACGGTGATCCCCGACGCCTTCTCCGGCGAGACGATCGGCGTCGGACCTCATGGTAAACAGGGGGCCCGGTGCAAGGCATATCGCTTACCCGCCCCCTCGTTCGAACCTTTTTTCGAGGACTTTCGCGCGTTCTGACCCTGTACGTGCCAGAAACCTCGTCCGTGCCGGTCAGGGAGCCTGAGCACTGCAGCGGGACCCTGTGCCGCTCGAAAAGTCATCGCCGCAGGTGAGCTGGATGCGGTCAGCCCGCTGGGATCATGTCCTCCGTGATCGTGTCCTTGCCGCACAAGGTGACCCGGAAGCTGCTGACCGTTCCATCGGCGCTCCTCCGTCGCGGGACGGCGAAGGATGCGGAACTTCTGGTGCTGCGGCACGAGAACGCGGTCCTGCGCCGCCAGTTGGCCGGACCGGTCCGTTATGAGCCCGCCGACCGGTTCTGGTTCGCCGCCCTGTCCGGGCTGATACCCCAGCGCCACTGGCTCAAGATCTTCCCTGTCACCCCCGGCACCCTGTTTGCCTGGCACCGCAGATTCATCGCCGCAAAGTGGGACTACACCGCGCGCCGGGGCACCGGCCGCCCACCCACCCCGGCAGCGATCAAGAAACTCGTCCTGCGGCCGGCGAGGGAGAATCCCACGTGGGGGCACCGGCGGAGCCAAGGGGAACTTGCCCAACTCGGGTATCGCATCGCCGCCTCGACGGTGTGGGAGATCCTCAACGCGGCCGGTATCGACCCCGCGCCACGTCGCTCAGGCCCCACCTGGCGCGAGTTCCTGACCGCGCAAGCCGCGGGCATCATCGCAGCGGACTTCTTTCACATCGACACCGCCCTCGGCAGGCGGTTGTACGCGCTGGTGTTCCTCGAGCACGGCACCCGGCGGCTGCACATCACCGGGGTCACCGCCCGCCCGACTACAACCCGCCGCGGCGCATGGCCTCAGCACCGGCGTAGTCCTACGCACCCGGATCCTCGGCGGCCTCATCAACGAGTACAGATACGCGGCATGACATGCAGCGATGACTTTTCGAGCGGCACAGGGTGGGCCGCTTCGCCTACACCCCGATCATGCCGCTGATGCATGCCCAGGCCGGGACGTCGGACAGTCTGGGGGCGTCGCCGGCCATCGCCAACTACATCGGCTACCTGGCCGGCGCCCTGATCGGCATCGCCGCCCCCGGGCTGCTGCGCTCGGCGGCCGCCCTGCGGACCGGACTGCTGGTGCCGGCCGCATCCCTGGCCCTGATGCCGCTGACTCACGAGGGCGGCGCCTGGTGGGTGCTGCGGATGGCGGCGGGCGCGGCCAGCGCCCTGGTCTTCATGATCGCGACGAGCGCCATGCTGGCGTCCCTCGCCGCGCATGCCGAGCACATGACCGGCTGGGTCTTCGGCGGCGTCGGCGCGGGCATCGCCCTGTCCGGGCTGACCGTGGTGGCGGTGCAGCAGGCCGGCTCCTGGCAGCTGGCCTGGGCCGCGTGCGCCGCGCTCACCGTGCTGCTGAGTGCCGCCGCCTGGGGCCTTGCGCCATGCGCCGCGGCTGGCGCCGCCACGGGACCGGCCGAACGGCCGCGCACCCGGCGCTGGTTCACCGCCCTGCTGGCCAGCTACCTCCTGGAAGGCATCGGCTACATCATCGCCGGCACCTTCCTCGTCGCCGCCCTGCAGCAAGGTGCGCCCGGCTGGATCGGCAGCGGCTCCTGGATCGTGGTCGGCCTGGCCGCGCTCCCCTCCTGCGCCCTGTGGATGCGCCTGGCCCGCCGCGCCTCCCGCCCGGCCCTGCTGACGATCTCCCTGTCACTGCAGGCCATCGGCATCGCCCTGCCCGCCCTGTTTGCCGGCAGCGTCTCCGCCCTCGCCGCCGCCGTCCTGTTCGGCGCCACCTCTACCTGATCTTCTGCCGGCGCTCGCCCGGCGCCCCGGACATTCCGGGGGGCCGCAGGAGCGCTCGTCACAGGGCTGATGCGGATCACTCGGCCGTTGGTGGCCACTCTCCAGCCCCGCCGAGCAGCCTGCTGGAGGTTTCCACGACGGCGCGCAGGGTCCGGCGGGATATCCCGACGCCCCTGCCGTCCGGTTCCCCGTTCCATGCATACTTTGCAGGCAGCTCAGTGGCGTCCGGTTGGTCATCGGGGGGAGACGCCTGGCGAAGGGAGAAGCCGATGTCTGCGCCCCGCCCTACGGATGGATCCCGGCCGGTGGCCGAGGGAACCTGGGAGCTTGCGGCCGGCCCGGTCGGCGAACCCACCGGTTCCGCCGTCCACGACCCTGAGCTGCTCCGCCGCATCGCGGCCTTCGAGCGGTCGGATCTGGAGTCGGTCTCCTTCCTGTGGCACGGCGCCGGGCGGTGGGCGCGCTGCCGGATCCGGCGCGGGCCGGGGGCCGCGGGGTCGCCGGCCGCCACGGTCACCCTCCTCGCGCTGGACGGTCCGCCGGCCGGGCTGACGGCCCGGGAGGTGGACGTGGTGTCGCTGATCGCGCTGGGGTTGTCCAACCGGGAGATTTCCAGTCGGCTCGGCACCAGCGTGCGGACGGTGACCACGCAGGTGGAGCGGCTGTTGAGGAAGACCGGGCAGGAGTCCCGGGCCGGGCTCGGCGCGATGGCCGTCGACCGTGAGCTGGTGCGGTTGCCGCTGCCCGGCGGAGTGGACCGCGGGTCCGGCATCAGAGTGCTGGACCTGGAGAAGCTGGTCGCCGGCGAGCCGTCGTTCCCCTGGGGGCTGCGCCGGGTGAGCGGAGGCCGACGTCCGCTACGGGTGGGCACCATCGCGCTCGGCGGCCCGTTCGCAGCCGACGGTGAGGAGACCATCCGCGGCGCGTCGCTCGCGGTGCGGGACATCAATGCGCTGGCCTGCGAGCGGGGCCGGCCGGTGGAGCACGTGGTGGTGGCCGTCGACCCCCTGTCGCAGGAGTCCGTACGCGCGGGGCTTGCGGTGCTGGTCGAGCAGGACGTCGACGCGATCACCAGCAGCTACGCCAGCGCGTTCAACCCGGAAGTGTTCGACTTCGCGGCGGACTACGGGCGGATCTTCCTGCATACCAACTCCTGGACGCACAGTGTGGACATGGTCCGGTCGTCGCCGGCGCGCTACCGGAACGTCTTCCAGAGCTGCCCGTCGGAGAACGCCTACCAGGCTGCGCTGATCGCGTATCTGCGTGCGCACCCGGCGGGGCGCGGCGGGCGGGGGCGGCTGGCGGTGATCGAGCTGGACGGTTACGGCTGCTCGATCACCGGCGCCGGCTTCACCGCGCAGGTGAGCGAGGTGGGCTGGGCGGTCACCGCGGTCGCTCGGGTCGGATTGTCGGTGCGGGACACCGACGCTGTGGCGGCGGAGGCGCTGGGGGACGGGGCGGACCTGGTGGTGGTGTCGCACGTGTCCCCGGAGGCCGCCGCCCGGCTGCAGAACGCCCTCACCAGGGCCCGTCCGGGGCAGGAGTCATACCACATCTACACCCCGTCGCTGGCCGGGTTCGCCCGGCATCTGGAGCCCGGCGGCGGCGGGCTGACCTGGTCCACGGTGACCGGACGATCCGACGACGCGCTCGGCCGGAGGTTCGCCGAGGCGTATACCCGTCAGTTCGGCGTTCCGCCGGGATGGACCCAGGCCAGCGCCGCCTACGACCAGGTACGGATGCTGCACACGGCGGTGTCCGTGACCGGGTCGCTGCGTCCTGCGGTGACCGGTGACTACCTGCGGTCGGAGGCGTACCGGGGCGTGAACGGGACGTACCTGTTCGCCTCTCCCGGGCAGTTCGCGGCCGGTTACCCCTACGACTCAACCCATCTCGGCCTGGCGCAGCCGACCCTCACCTACCGGATGTCGGGCAGCCATCAGCATGTGGTTCCGATGTCTGCCTGAGCGGGCGTGGCCGCGGCCACGCCCGGGACGAGCACCCGGTCCGCTGCGCCGGCGAAGAAGTCACGGCAGTCCACGACCCGTCGGGGCGTGGAGCAGGGGCGACCGAGGGCGAGGTGCAGGACAGCGTCCTCGGGTTCCACGATCACGCTGGCCACCGTGGAGCCCCGGCCCAGTTCGGCGTCGCGCGGGTTCGGGTGGCAGCACAGGGAGTCCGGGTGTCCGGCGTGGTCGGCGAGGATCCGGTGCCAGCCGGCCACTGACGGCTCGGGGGTCGCGTCGGCCAGCGCCAGCGCCCGCTCCTGGCGGAACAGGGTGTCCGGCATCACCCGGGGGCCGTGGTCGCGGGCGCCGACCGGGGGAAGATCGTCGAAGTGGTTGGCGTGGACGAGGAGCCCGCCCGGCCCCACGTGCCGTACGCCGATCGCTTCCGGTCCGCCCGGCCTGGCCTCGACATCGGTGCCCTGACCCGCCTGGACCAGCAGGTAGTTGGCCGAGGAGGCCCGGGGGGCGGCGCGCAGCAGTTCCTCGCCCTCGGTGACGGATCCGGCGTCCAGCAGGGCGCGCAGCAGCAGGTGGTACGGCATGCCGGGCTCGCCCCGGTCGAGCGAGGTGACCAGCGCGTTGGTGAGGACGGTCAGGCCGGCCGCGTTAACGCCGAACTTGGCCAGCAGGCCCGCCTCGACCACCGAAACCCAGCGCGGGCCGGTGCCGGGCGCCGCCTCCAGGACGATGACGGTGTCGTGGGCGAAGGGGATCCAGTCCCAGTTCTGGCCGGCCAGGGTGCGTGGACCGCGCAGGTCGCAGAACGAGGTGCACTCGCCGCGCCCCGGCAGACCAGGGCCGGGGCCAGTGGCGCCGGCCGCGAGGGCGCGGGCCTTGCCGGAGAAGAGGATCTCGGTGCGCAGGTTGAGCGCCAGGATGTCGGCGAACCCGGCGCCCGCGCCGTCGGCGACGCCCTGGATCTCCTCCAGCAGCCGGGGGTCGAAGGCGTGGATCACGGGGACGAACCGTTCGGCGAGGTCGGCCGCTTCCTGCCAGGTGAGACCGGCGAAGGTGGCGTACACGCGTTCATATTGGGCGAGCGAGCGCTGCACCCGTCCGGTTGCCTGGCTCCCGTACTGCCGTCCTCGCTCGGCAGGGCCGCCGTGGACGCGGACGGTCGGGGGGAGCGGGGACGCGGCCGGTGTGTCGGTCGGTGGCGTGTTCATGCGGCGCTCTGGCCCCCGTCCACAGGGATGGCTGCTCCGTTGACGAAGGAGGCAGCGTCCGAGGCCAGGAAGAGGCACAGGCGCGCCACCTCCTCGGCGGTCCCGGTGCGTCCGGCGGGGATGCGGCGCACGACCTCACGGAAGGCGTCCGGGTCCTGGGTGACGGTCGTCATGGGGGTGTCGATGACTCCGGGCAGAACAGCGTTGCAGCGGACCTCGTCGGGGCCCCATTCGACCGCGAGCTGCCGGGCGAGGGAGACGACGGCTCCCTTGCTGGCGCTGTAGGCGGCGCTCGGCTCGCCCACCTCGCCGCGCACCGCGCCGATGCTCGACAGCAGCACCACGCTGCCCGGTCCGGGGGCGGCGGTCATTCGGCGGCCGCCGGCGGCGGCGACGAGCAGGGAGCCTCGCGCGTTGAGGGCGAGCACGGCGTCCCAGTCGGCGGCGGTGGTGTACACAGCGGGCTTGACGCGGTAGACGCCCGCGCAGTGCACGACGGCAGTGGGCGCCGCGCCCTCCCACAGCTCGTCGGCGGTGGCGAACGCGGCCGCGACCGACGTCTCGTCGCCGACGTCGCAGCGGATGCTGCGCACGCCGTTCCGGGTGGCGGGCTGTTCGGGTCCGGTCACGTCGAGGCCGACGACGGACCAGCCGGTGCGGGCGGCGAGCAGCGCGGTGGCCCGGCCGATCCCCGATCCGCAGCCGGTGACCACCAGCCGCCGGGGAGGCGGCGGAGCGGCGGCGTGGGTGTCGGTCATGAGGTGTACACGCCTCCGTTGACGTTGACGGTATGGCCGGTGATGTAGTCGGCCCGGTCGAGCAGGTAGTGGATCGCGTCGGCGACGTCCTCACCGGTGCCGTGCCGGCCGAGGGGGACGGTGGCCGCCAGGGCGGCGCGTTCCTCGTCGAAGGTGCGTCCATTGCGGCGGGCCCGGTTGTCGATCTCCTCGCGGTGCATCGCGGTCATGATGTAGCCGGGAGCGACGGCGTTGACCGTGCAGCGCGGGGCCATCTCGACGGAGAGAGTGCGCATCAGGGAGTGCGAGGCGGCCTTGGAGGCGCTGTAGGCGCCGGCGCCCGGGGTGGCGACCTGGGCGAACAGCGAAGCCAGGACGACGATCCGGCCGGGACGCGGTCCACGTTCCAGCTGAGCCCGAAGAGCGCGGACGCAGTTCAGGACGCCGAAGAAGTTGATGTCGAGGACCCGCCTGATCTCGGCGTCGGTGATGTCGAGCAGAGCGGTCTCGGGTCCGCCGACGGCCGCATTGGCAACCAGGGCGCCGGCGCCGTCGTAGGCCGAGGCGGCGACGGCGGCCAGCCGCTGGGCGTCCTGAGTGCGGGAGACGTCGGCGACGACCCCGGTGGCGTACTGACCGGAGGGGTCGAGGGCATGGGCCGCGTCCAGCACGTCGGGGCCGAGGTCGGCGAGGACGACCCGCCACCCCTCGGCGACCAGCCGGCAGGCGGTGGCGTGGCCGATACCGCGCGCGGCGCCGGTGACCACGACGGTCCGGCCGCGCGGGTGCCCCGGGGCTGCCCCGGCGATCGTGACGTCGTCATCGGTCATGAGGTCGCCGCCGGGGGCCGGGCCGGGGCTGCGGCGCGCACGCGGTCGGCGATCTCGGCGCCGCGCGCGAACCAGATCCCGCCGTCGGCGCGCCGCGCCGCCAGGAAGCGTTCCAGCATGCGCAGCCTTCCGGGCCGGCCGATGATCTGCGGGTGGACGGTCAGAACGGCGAGTCCGCCCTCGTCGTGGACGGCGTCGCACTCCTCCTGCCACAGCTCGGCGACCTCCCGGGCGGAGCGGATCGTCCGGTCCCAGCCGGAGGTGTCGAACCAGAAGTGAGGGGCGTCGTCGAGGATCCAGTGCACCGGCAGTTCGACAATGTCATGCGCCGGGTGCCGGTAGGGCACGGTCGCATCCATCAGCTGGGAGGTGAAGTCCATACCCTGTTCGACCAGCAGGTCCAGGGTGTTCGGGCTGGTTTCCCAGGAAGGGGACCGGTAGCCGCGGACCCGGGGAACGAAGCGGCGCAGCACGTCCAGGCCTCGGCCCAGTTCGTCGGCCTCCTCGTCGCGGCTCATCAGGTGCGGGGAGCGGTGCGTGAACCCGTGGTGTCCCAGTTCGTGGCCCCGTGCGACGATGGTCTCCACGGTGTGCGGGTGACGTTCCGCGTCACCTCCGCAGACGAAGAAGGTCGCCGGCACGTCCAGGCGGGACAGCATGTCGAGAATATCCGGGATCGCGCGTTCCACGCCGTAGCGCGCCTGGGACAGCACTCCGGGCCGGGCCGCGTTGGCCGGGTCCTCGGCGAGCCAGAGTTCCTCTGCATCGAAATCGACGGTCAGTGCCATCGCGGCGCTGCTGCCAGACGGCCACATAAGAAATCCTCTCGCTCTGCATGAACCATGTGCAGATTCGAGGAGGACACTAGTGCCCGGACCGGTTGCGGGAACTCCGTAATTTTACGTACCGGTGGCCGCGGGCCATCCGGTGCACGGCCCGGAGGGAAACTCCGGAAGGAGGCGTACGTAAAGATACGTATATGGCCCCGGCACGGGATTTGCCACCCTACGGGCATCCCCATGAACCCCCGCTGAAGCAACGGCGACGGAGAGCGACCATGCCGGTGTCCCCACCCACGAATCAGCAGCCTCATCAGGCACAGCTCACAAGAGTTCTGAGGCTTCCCGCGATCGTCCTGTTCGGCCTGACCTACATGTCCCCGGTTGCGGTCTTCACCACCTACGGGATCGTCGACGAGCAGACCCGCGGCCACCTTCCGGCAGCCTATGTGCTGGCCCTGGCGGTCATGATGCTGACCGCACACAGCTACGGCCGTATGGTGCGTGCCTTCCCCGAGGCGGGATCGGCCTACAAATACGCGCAACGGGCCTTCGGCGGGCACGTCGGATTCCTCACCGGCTGGGCCCTGATGCTGGACTACCTTTTCCTGCCGATGATTTCCTTCCTGCTCGCCGGGATCTATCTGCACGCGCAGTTCCCGGCGATTCCCCAGCAGGTGTGGAGTATCGGACTTCTCCTCGTTGTCCTGGTCTTCAACATCCTCGGCGTGAAATTCCTGAGCCGGGTCACCGCGGTCATCATGGGAGCCACAGCCGTCCTGCTGTTCCTCTTCATCCTCCTGGCCGGCACGAAGACGCACGCCTCTCCCGGCCAGATGTTTGACTCCTTTGTGCCGGGAGCGGGCCAGTGGACGCTGCTCACCGGAGGCGCCGCGATCCTCGCGCTCGGCTTCCTGGGCTTCGACGCCGTGTCAACGCTCGCCGAAGAGGCCCACAATCCCCGGCGGACCGTGCCCTTGGGAATCCTGCTGACCACGGTGATCGGCGGTCTGCTGTTCGTGCTGGTGGCCTGGCTCGGCGAGCTGGTGCGGCCGGGCGGCGGCGCCGATCCCGACGCCGCGGGTACCGAGTTGATGAGGTCGGTCGGCGGCGCTGCCCTGGGCACCGCGTTCACCTTCATCTACGTGCTGAACTGCTTCGGGTCGGCGATGGTCTCGCAGGCCAGCGTCGCCCGGATCATCTTCTCCATGGGACGTGACGGTGTGCTGCCGCGCCGCCCGTTCGGCAAGCTGCACCGGCGTTTCCGCACCCCCGTCGGGCCGCTGGTCGTGGTGTCGACGGTGGCCGTGCTGTCGGCGGTGCTGAGCCTGGACAACGCGGTGGTCATGGTCAACTTCGGCGCCCTGGCCGCGTTCTCCATGGTCAACCTCAGCGTGATCAAGCACTACCTGTACCGTCGCGGCCGCATCACGCTGCTGTCCTGGCTCCTGGACGGACTGCTGCCGGCACTCGGCTTCCTCACCACGGTCTGGCTGTGGACCAGCCTGACAGGTGTGACGTTCAAGGTGGGCCTGATCTGGATGGCGGCGGGTCTCGTCCTGTTGACCGTGATCACCCGGTGCTTCACCCGCAAGCCGCCGGAACTGCGCATGGACGAGAGCGAAACCGACCGAAAGCCGGACGCGGAGGCCGGCGCCCGCACTCTCGGCAGCACGGGCGCCGGCCTTCCCGCCGAGGACGCCCCGCGCGTGGACCGCACGGGCCCACTCGCCTGATCCCGTACGTCACGTGACCCGGTAGGTCCCCTTCCTGGAACGGAAAGCCGCACGCACATGAGCAACAGCCTGTTCCACTCCCTCATGCTGCGTTCCCTCACCGTCCCCAACCGGATCTGGATGGCGGCGATGTGCCAGTACAGCGCGGCACCCGAGGGTCCCGGGACCGGCGCACCGGACGACTGGCACTTTGCGCACCTCGCATCCCGCGCCGCCGGCGGGGCCGGGCTGATCCTCACCGAGGCCACAGCGGTGATGCCCGAGGGCCGTATCACCCCCTACGACCTACCGCCACCGACCACACTCGCGTCCTTCGACGCGATCGACTCGGCGGCCTCATCCACGAATACACGCAGGTCGCATAGGGTGACACCGGTTTCGACACCCACAGGCCGAGTATGAGGCCCTCGTCGGCCAGGCAATCTCGCGCCAACGGAGCGGGTGTGCTCAGTGTTCTTCGTGTTCTTGCGTGGTCGGGTCGGTGCGGGTAAGGCCGGCGAGCAGTAGGTCGATCATCTGGCGGGCGTGGTAGTCGGGGAACGCTTCGACTCCGATGCACAGGTTGCCGATGGCGAGCATGAGGTCGTACGCGCGGACGTCGGGGCGTGTCGAGCCCGCCGCGGCGGATGCCGTCAGCAGCCGGTCGAGGACGGGCAGGAGGCGTTCGACGAACTCGTTGTGCAGGGTCTCGAAGCCGGCCTGGTCGGAGCGCATGGCTTCGGCGAGGCCGTGCTTGGTGACCAGGAAGTCGGCGAATCGATGCACCCACGTGCGCAGGGCCTGGTACGGCGAGTCGGTGGCGGGGTCCGTGGGTGTGGTGGCGAGGGCGTCGACCTGGTGTTTGAAGACGGCGACCACCAGATCCGCCCGGGTGGGGAAGTGGCGGTAGATGGTGCCCATGCCGAGTCCTGACTCGGCGGCGATCTCCCGCACGGGGGCGTGGACGCCGGCACGTACGAACACGGCGGCCGCGGCGTCCAGCAGGGCCTGTTCGTTGCGGCGGACGTCGGCTCGCTTGCGGTCGGCGGGGGACGGGTCGGTCGGGGGTGTGGGCATCGGGGAGGGCCTCCGCTTGTAAAACGGAGCAACGCTCCGTACGCTGTGAATCGGAGCAGCGCTCCATATTTGTCATCTTCGCAGATGCCGCGCGCTTCGAGCCACTCGATGTCCCCTGAAAGGCGCCATCCCATGACCAGCACCACACCTGCCGGCGGCAGCGATTCCACCGTCCCGGTCGCCTCCGTCCGGCCGATCACGCTGTCCGCCCCGGACCGCGGCGAGGACCTGCGGGTACGGGTCACCGCGCCGACAACCGGTCACCACCTGCCCGTCGTGATCTTCTCGCACGGCATGAGTCTGGGCATGGACGACTACGCACCGCTGGTCGACTTCTGGGCCGCCCATGGGTTCGTCGTCATCCAGCCCACTCACCTCGACTCACTGGGCCTGCCCCCCGACGACCCCCGTGCCCCGCTCATCTGGCGCATCCGCACCGACGATCTGACCGGCATCCTGGACCAGCTCGACGCCGTCGAAGCCGGCGTACCCGGGCTGGCCGGCCGTATCGACCCAGACCGCATCGCGGTCGCCGGACACTCCTGGGGCGCACAGACCGCCAGCACCCTTGCGGGCGCACAGGTGGCCGACGCTGACGGCACGCCCGGTGAGAGCATGGCCGATTCGCGGGTGAGGGCGGCGGTGCTGCTGTGCCTGCCCGGTACCGGCGGCGCCGACCTGAGCCCGCTGGCCGTCCAGTACTTCCCGTTCATGAGCCCTGATTTCGCCGAGCTGAAGACTCCGAGCCTCGTGGTCGCGGGCGACGCGGACCAGTCCCCGCTGACGGTGCGTGGTCCGGACTGGTTCACCGACGGCTACCGTCTGGGCCCGGGTGTCACCGATCTGCTGACCCTGTTCGGCGCGGAACACGGACTCGGCGGCATCCAGGGATCCCACGACACGCGGACCACCGACGAAAGCCCCGAGCGTGTCGCGGTCGTCCAGCAGACGACCCTCGCGTACCTGCGCACCGCGCTCGGCCTCGACGACGACGCCTGGCCCACCGCCCGACGGTCACTGGCCGAGGCCGGCGAACCGCTGGGGAAGATCGACTCGAAGTGACCGGTCGCCGACGAGCTCCAGCGCGAGCTCACCCACGATGGCCGACACACTGCCGAAGCCAAGGGCATCGAGGGCGGGCACCGCCCAGCCGTCCCGGCGGCGAAGACCGACACGGTCCGCACCGCCTACCTGGAGGGCCGCTCGATCGCCGACCTCGCCCGCGTCCACGGCGTCAGCCGCGGCGCCATCCGCACGGCCGTCGCCGACCTCCTGCCCGACCACGCCGCCATCGAGCAGGAAGAGACCCCGGCCCCGGAACTGCCGGTCACCCTCAACGTGCTGGGCAAGGTCACCGGCTTCCTCCGCTCGGCGGACCTGGAGTCCGCCGAGCGGGCCGCGCTCGACCAGGGGGTGACCGTACGGCGTGTCAGGGGTACACCCTGCGCGGTGGCGGGATTCCTCGAGGACGTCCTCGACGAGCAGACGTCGTCGGCCACCGCGCGGGCGGCGATGGTCATTGGCCACCGCCTGTCGTGGAACCACGAGACGATCAAAGACACGGCCGTCGACCACGCTCACCCGACCGTGAACCAGCACTCGGCCGCCGACTGACCACCGCGCTGGCCGGGCCTCTCGGCCGTCAGGGACGGCCCATAGGACAGGAACCTCTTCCAGGCGGACCGGCTGATACATGCCATCGACCACCATCCACACCGTGTCGGGTATGAACTGGTGCCCCGGTACGACCTCGAACGCCCGCCGTATCCATGGGTCGGCGAAGTTCAGCGGCGTCAGCCCGTCGGACATCGGCTGTCCTGGGCCGCCACCACGGCAGGGGCTGCGACCGAGTGCCTGGCACCGCTTTCACGGTTGCCGGGGGTTAACCCCACCGTTCCCGGTGGCCTCACTGGTACCACTGATCGGCGGGTTGCCGGATGTCCTCCAGTCCGGTGAAGGACGAAGAATTCTGCTTGTCCGAACACAGTCGCAGCATCGTTTCCCAGGGGTCACTCATGGCACGTCTTCGCCTTCCCGGCCGACATATACACCGCGCGATGTCCGGCATCGCCCTGCTGGCGGTCACCGCCGGTGTCGTCACGGCTTGCGGCGACGAGGGATCCCCTGCGCCCGCCTCGACCTCCTCGGCTTCCACCTCCGCGGCCCCCGGGGCGCGCGGGGCGGCGAAGACGGAGCTGCACATGGTCGAGAACGACGGTCACCGCCTCGCCTTTCACGTCACCGACGGGAGCGGTCCCGTCATCGTCCTGGACGCCGGCGGCGGCGAGGACTCCTCCTACTGGAAGGACATCGTCCCCAAGGTCCGCACGGCCACCGGCGCCAAGATCATCACCTATGACCGGGCCGGCCTGGGCCACAGCGAGACGGTCGCCGGGCCGTGGCAGGTGGAGAGCGCCGTCAGTGACCTCAAGACGGGTCTGCACAAGCTCGGGGTGACCAAGGATGTGATCCTCGTGTCCCACTCGCAGGCAGGTGAGATCGCCACCTACCTCACCAAGGAGAACCCCGGGCTGGTGTCCGGCTCCGTGCTGGTCGACGCGAGCCTGCCCCCGCTGTACACGGACGAGGAGATCGCCCGCATCGTCGCCGCCAACCAGCCCGCGGTCGACGCCGCCAAGAAGGATCCTTCCAAGCCGCAGAACAGGCAGCTGATCTCCACGGCGGAGAGCTACACCCCGATGCACAAGGCGTACCACCACATCTCGTGGCCCGACACCGTCCCCACGACCGTCATCGTGTCGGAGAAGACCCCGTTCGACGGATCGCCCGAGGACGCCCAGCGCTGGCGGGACGCCGCCGCGACGTTCGTGCGCCAGGGGCCGGACCGGACCCTGATCACCGCGAAGCGAAGCTCGCACGACGTTCCGAAGGACCGGCCCGCCCTCGTGCTCAAGGAGATCGAGAAGATGGTGAGTGCGCAGGGCTGACACGGCGACGTCCGTGGTCGCGGCACAGCGTAAGGCCCGCTGCGAGTACGCGAACCGCGCCAACGCCCTCGGGACCACCCTCTGATGGCAGAGTTCGACTACTTCTTGTCGAGCGCGGCGAGCTCCTGAGCATCCTGTTCGAGGAGAGCCGCCAGGCGCTCAACCTGGTCGTCCGACAGCGTTAACCGAACGGGGAGTGCTACCGGGTGCGCGCATGGGTGCGCCCCGCCGACGGGGAACACGGCGAGATGTCACGAGCAGTCCGGCCGCGATGTCTCAGGTGGGGTTCAACGGGGTGATGCCGCTTCCCGCATAGAGCTCGGGTTCGAGGGAGAGGACTATGACCGGCTCGCCCGCTTTGGCCGCCTGCCAGGCGATCGCCGCGGGGTGTGTCACGGGCCAGTCCAGACCCGGCCAGGCCGTCGCTTCAGCGGCATGACCGGTGGTGAAGGGGACGGCCTCCGCGAAGCGCAGGGCCGCGGCATGTGCCCCGGCCCCGGACAGCTGTCGCTCGGCAGCCAGAACCGAAAGCGATGGGATCAGGACGCGGCCCGTGCCGCGTGAGGCTTCGATATACAGGCCGGTGAAGAAAGAGTCTGCCCGGTATAGGGCCGGTCAGCGCGGTGTGGTCCAGGACGGCCGTCAGGCTCATGCGGCGGCGCCGCCCTGGTGGGCGCGGAAGGACGCTGTGCGTGATCTCCCACCGCGGGTACAGCCGGCGCCGCGCAGCAGCTCGGAGATCTTCGATTTCGCGTACCTGGTCCGGGCCCCGTCAGACGCATGGCACGAAGGGAAGTATGAGGGTGACCGCACAACCAGTCCACCCGTACCAGCCGGAACCGAGGGTCCCGCGCACCATCGGCGGTATTTCCGAGGCGCTGCGCGGCGCCCGGCGGGCGCAGTTCTTCGCCGAGGTGCTCGCGGCCGAGCAGGGCGCCGAACTCGATGCGACGCTGACCGATATTCGCCCCGGGTGCTGAACGGCTTATGCATCCAGGACCGCGCACCCGGGCCGTCCGCGCAGCCGACCGGACCGGGTGCGCGGCGACAAGGCGTACTCCAGCCGCGACAACCGCGACTACCTGCGACGGGGCGCATGAAGGCCACCATCGCGCAGCCCGACGGCCAGTAGGCCCACCGCAAGCGCCACGGACGCTCCGGCGGTCGACCCCCGGCCTTCGACAAGGCCCAGTACCGTCGCCGCAACGCGGTCGAGCGGTGCGTGAACAAGTGGAAGCAGTTCCGCGCCGTGGCCGCCCGGTACGGCAAACGCGACTACATCTTCAACGGCATCCTGACCGTTACCGCGATCGTCATCTGGCTCCGCGACACCGTCCAAGAGCCCGGATCGAAGTCGAGGTCAGACACACGAAGAGGTCGCAGGAGCAGCCGCTCAGTCTCGATCAGGCGGCCGAGCATAGATCTCAGCGTCAATCGAGCCGACGCAGTCTCAGCCACATCACCGAGCGTGAACGCACCACAAGAAATGGACCAGAGCCATGAGTTGCGACAGCGTTGGCAGGGGGTTCGGGAGGCACCTGAGCGGTCACTGCGAATCGAACAGTTCACAGGATTCGACAGCGCCCAGCGTGTCGCGAGCGCCTCCCGGACAGTTCAGCGGGGCATGCCGACGGCACGGGAGATGACGGCGTCGAAGGCGCGGTCGGGCATGATGCGGCGCAGGGCGATGAGAGGGCGAGCGCCGAAGCCGGTGGCGTGGCGGGTCTTGGAGCGGCGGGCGGTGACGGCTTTGCCGATGGCGTCGGCGATGACGCTGGGCGGGGAGTTGCGCTTGGTGTTGGCCTCGGAACGCAGGGAGGCGGCCACAGCGGCGGCCTGCGGGGCATAGGCGCCGTTGGCGGAGGACTTCTCCAGCTTGTCGGCGGCAATACCGCCCCACTCGGTGGCGATGCCGCCGGGTTCGATCACGACGACGCCGACGCCGAAGGCCTTGGCCTCCAGCCGCAGACAGTCACTGAGGGCTTCCAGTGCGAACTTGGTGCCGTGGTACCAGCCACCGAGCGGAGTGTAGATCTTGCCGCCCATCGAGGTGACGTTGACGACGGTGCCGGATCGCTGGGCGCGCATGCAGGGCAGAACGAGCTGGGTCAGGCGGATCGCGCCGAAGACGTTGACCTCGAACTGGTAGCGGGCCTCGTCAAGGGGGACGTCTTCGAGGGCGCCGTAGGAGCCGTATCCGGCGTTGTTGACCAGCACGTCGATGCGGCCGGTCTCGGCGGTGATCTGCTCGATGCCGGCGCGCATGGAGTCGTCGTCGGTGACGTCCATCGCCAGCGGCCGGATGCCGCGGTCAGCCAGCTCCTGCAGCCGGTCGGTGCGGCGGGCGGCCCCGTAGACGGTGTAGCCGAGCTCGTGGAGCTTGACGGCGGTGGCCTCGCCGATGCCGGAGGAGGCACCGGTGACGAGGGCGGTCTTGGCAGGCATGGCGGAGTCCTCACGAATAAGATGAACCATGGTTCACCATCTATACTGAACCTTGGTTCACATTGATGCAAGTGGAAAGGCAGGCACCTCCCGTGACCCCAGCCAGGGCGCCGCGCGCCGACGCGGTCCGCAACCGCAAAAAGATCCTCGCCGCCGCCGGAGAGCAGATCACCGCGCACGGCCCTGAGGTGGGGATGGACGAGATCGCTGCCGCAGCGGGCGTGGCCGTGGGAACCCTGTACCGGCACTTCCCCACCAAGACGGACCTGGTCGTGGCGGCCGTCGCCGCATACGTCGCCCGCGTCGCCGACGACGCCGAGACCGCGCTCAGCCGTGTCCAGGCCGGCGCCCATGCCGTGGATGAGCTGACCGCGTTCCTCGGCCGCGTCGTCGAGGCGTCCGTGACCGACCGCGCGGTCAAGGCCGCCGCCCAGACCCTGGGCGCGGAACCGGGCGACCGCGGCGATGAGGACCGCGCCGGTACCGCTGTCGCCGCCCTCATCCGAGCCGGCCAGGCCGACGGCGACATCCACCCCGACGTCACCGTCAGCGACATCTACCTGCTGTTCTCCACCGCGCCCACCGACCAGCCATCCGCGGCACGCGCCCGTTGGCTCGCCCTTGTCACGCCCGGGCTGACCACCCGGGCCCGGCAAGCAGGCAACTGACGCAGGGAGGCTCGGACATCGGGTCAGACGGGTGCTGCCGCTTCTCGTGAACATCGAACACGGTCGCGCCAGGGCGCTGTTCAAAGTCGCGTCATCCGCTGTCGCAACTCGTGAACAAAGCCACATCGCGGTCGTCCACTTCGTCCGGGGCCTGCCCATTGGTGCCACGCCTGCGACTCGGCAAGCCGGCGAGCGGCCCGATGGCGCGGCTGCGCCCGAGGCGCTGGTCCGCACGATAGACATCTGGCCGCGGGCCCCGGGCTGTGCGTGAGCCAGTGCGGGATGCCGCGGGGACGCTCGGCCAGGGCGAGAGCGTCCCGCAGCGGCTGTAGCGGTGCTGGGATGTGCCCGTCGGGACCAGTCAGCAGCTGCTGGAGGCGGGCGGTGAGGACGCCTCCCGCGACGCGGGACTGGTCAGGGCCGACGTCGACCCCGACGCACTGGGCCGCGCGCTGGTTGCCTGCGCGGACGGTCTGACGACCCAGTGGCTCATGGACCCCACGTTCGACCTGGTCGAGCACGTTCGCGAGCACTTCGACCTGCTGATGCGAAGCGTCGTCACCGAGGCGGACCGACACCGCCCTGAGACCGCCCCCGCTGGGCCGGCCGGCGTGCGAGTGGCTCTTTGGAGTGACGAAGACCGGCGTGCGAGGTCATAGTGTCGGACGGATGAGAGTGATGGACGGCAGGTGGCCCCGGTGGGGCGCCGACGCCGGGCTGGTCGTACTGACGTTTCTGCCGGCGCTGCTGTCGCAGCCGTACGTGGACACCTCCGGGCCGGCCTGGGCGTCGCTCACGGTGTACGAGGCGGTGGGCGTGGTGGCCCTGCTGCTGCGGCGAAGGCTGCCGGCCACCGCCTTCGTCGTGGTTTTCGCGGCCCTTCTGGCGGCGCTGGTGGGCAGTGCGGGCGCGGGAGCCAAGCTGTCGCCGCTGGTCTTCCTGCCGCTGGCGGTGCTGCTCTACAACCTGGGCAACCACGGCACGAGCTGGCGACGGACCGTGTCGGCGGTCCTCGGCGTCACCGTGCTGAGCGTGGCCGGTCTGTGGCTGAACCGGATGACGACCGACTCCAGCGACTTCCAGGGCGGTCTGGACGTCCTCGCCGCGCTGGCCCCGATGCCGCTGGCGTGGGCGATGGGGTTCGCCGCGCGGACCCGGCAGGAACTGCTGGCCGCGGCCGAGCGCCGGGCGGCCGACGCGCGCCGGGCACAGGCCCTGGAGGCGGCGCAGGCCACGCAACGCGAACGGACACGGATCGCCGGAGAGATGCACGACGTGGTCGCGCACTCGCTGACCCTGCTCGTCGTGCACGCGGAGACCCTGCGCGCCCGCGGCGGCGAGCTGCCCGACTGGGCCCGTGCCCAGGTCGACGGGCTGGCCGCGGCGGGCCGGCAGAGCAGCGGCGAGCTGCGTGACCTGCTGCGGATGCTGCGCGACCCCGCGGACGCCGTCCCGCTCCAACCCGTACCGGACCTCGGCGAGCTGGACGCGTTGCTGGACAGCCACCGTGCCGCGGGAGGAATGGTCGAGCTGACGATGGACGTCGCGCCGGAGTCCGTGCCGGAACCGGTGCAGCTGGCGGTGTACCGCGTCGTGCAGGAGGCACTGGTAAACGCCCGTCGGCACGCGCCCGGGGCGCCCGTCCAAGTGACCGTCGATGGCGGAAATGGCGGAAATGGCGGAGAGCTGCGGTGCGAGGTCGTGAACGGCCGCGCGGTACGGCAGGCCACGGCCGGCGCGGGCATCGGGCTCGGCCTGGTCAGCATGGAGGAACGGGTGAGCGCGCTGGACGGCGAGCTCACCGCGGGCCCGACCCGTGACGGCGGCTTCCGCGTCACGGCCACGATGCCGTGGGAGCATGCGGATGCCTGAGCAGATCAGCGTGCTCGTCGTGGACGACGAGCCGATCATCCGCGCCGGTCTGAGCGCGATCCTGGACAGCCAGGCGGACATCACCGTGGCGGGCACCGCGAACGACGGTGAGGAAGCCGCCGAGGTATGCGCGCGGCTGCGGCCGGACGTGCTGCTGATGGACATCCGGATGCCACGCCGCAACGGCCTGTGGGCGCTGGCCGAGCTGGGCCGCCGGGGACTGCTCGGGCCGGGGCGCAGCCGAGTACTCATGCTGACCACGTTCGACTTGGACGAATATGTCGACGACGCGCTGGCGGCCGGGGCGTCCGGCTTCCTGCTGAAGAACAGTTCGTACGAAGAGCTGACCGGGGCCGTGCGTGCCGCGGCGGCCGGGCACAGCGCGCTGAGCCCCGCGGTGACCCAGCGGATCATCGAGGGCCATCTCAGCGGCCGGCGACAGCCCAGCGACCAGGAGCTGGCCCGACTGCGGGACCTCACCGAACGGGAGGTCGACGTACTGCGTCTGATCCGGGACGGGCTGAGCAACGCCGAGATCGCCGACCGGCTCGTGGTGAGCCTGCACACGGTCAAGACGCACGTCAGCCGCGTGCTCACGAAGACCGGCTGCCAGAGCAGGGCGCAGGCGGCGGTACTGGCCAGGAACACCCTGTCCTGACCCGCCTCCGATTGACCACCGGGCCGACGGGGCGCCATACCCCCGTGGGGTCATTCCTTGGAGTGACCCCACGCCGGTGGGAAGCCCACCATGGAGCGATGTACCGGGTGCGCGTCACTGACTGAATGGATGTTGTGCGCGGGACCCGCCGAACGGCCGCTCATCAGGTGAGTGCCCGGTCCCTCGACGCACACAGCAACTGTCACGCGCCGAAGGGAACTCGCTATGTCCGCACACACCCTGTCCCGCCGTCACCGGATCTGCCGGGGAGCACTGACCATGGCCCTGGCGACCTGCGTGGGCGCGGCGCTCGTGAGCTGCTCGGACGAGGTCGAACCGGCGGCCGGGCAGAGCGCGGCGAGCCCGGCGGCCGATGCGCGGCTGGCCCGCCTCGCGCAGCAGGCGGCGGTCACCGGCTCCCTCGGCGTCATCGTCCGGGTCGACTCCGGCAACGGGAAGCCCGTCGAGATCGCCGAGCAGGCCGCCTGGACCAAGGACGACCACACCCTCGCCGTCGGCGACCAGTTCCGTGTCGGCTCCAACACCAAGACGGTCACCGCGACCCTCGTCCTGCAACAGGTCGCCGAGAACAAGATCAGCCTCGATGACACGGTTGAGAAGTGGCTGCCCGGAGTGGTCGAGGGCGGCAAGGACATCACCGTACGGATGCTGCTGAACCACACCAGCGGTCTGGGCGACTTCCTGCTGACCCCGGAGTTCCTGCCCTCTCTCACGGGCCAGGAGAGGCGCACCTGGACGCCGGAGGAACTGCTCGCCATCACGCCCGAGCAGGACCCGCCGGCCGAGCCCGGCGAGACGTACTCCTACAGCAACGCCAATTATGAAGCCCTCGGCCTGATCCTGGAGAAGGCCACCGGGAGCAGCCTGGCCGAGCTGATCAAGGAGAAGATCACCGGGCCGCTCAAGATGAAGGACTCGTACCTCGTCACGGACGCCGACTGGGACACCGGCCGGCAGCACGTGACCGCCTACGAGCCGAACGCCGAGCGGCTGAAGAAGATCCTCTCCGGGACCGTGGACCTGCCCGACGGCGTCGGGTTCGCCGGTCCCGAACGTCCCGACGACAACGTCGACACCTCCGCCATCGACCCGAGCTGGTCCTGGGCGGCAGGCGGCATGGTCTCCACCGCGGCCGACTGGCAGACCTTCCTCACCGCGCTGAGCTCCGGCGAGCTGCTGCCGAAGGCCCAGATGAAGCAGATGCGGACCACCGTGGACGCGCCCGAGGAGGGCGGCGGCTATGGGCTCGGCCTGATGAAGGTGGACACGGCCTGCGGCACCGTCTGGGGGCACACCGGCGGACTGCCCGGCTACTCCAGCGAGATCTACACCGACGCCACCGGCACCCGTAGCGTCGCCGTCTTCAGCAGCACGAACTTCGGCATCAAGGACAAGGTCGCCGCGACCGCGAACAAGGCCCTCGTCGAAGCGGCCACCTGCCAGATGCTCGGCAAGCCCCAGCCCTCGGACAGCCCGGCCGGATGACGGCCGCGGACACCAGCCGACGCGCCGTCTCCGCCTTCGCCGGCGGCGCGGTGGGTGCCGCGGCAGCGGCGTTCGTCCTCATCACGGTCCTGTGGCACCACCACCGGAAGGCCGAGCCAGGCGCCCGCAGGGTCGTACCGGACGACCCGGGTGAGGAATGGTTCACCTCCGAGGTCCTGCGGGGATTCCCGATGGAGGCCGTGCGCCCGCTGCTGCTCGGCCCGGACGCCCCGAGCCTGAACCGCCTGTACATGGCGTGGCTGTTCGCCACCCAGGGGCACGACTGTGCGTGGATCGCCCGCCACCTCGACCTGTCTGCCGAGGTGGTGCGAGTGCTGGTCGACGCAGCCAGGAGCCGGGGCTGATCTTCAGCACATGACATCGCCCCGGGTCAGGCGCCGCCGAGCCGGATCGCCTTGATGAGCAGGAGCAGAGCGCTGAGTACCAGGTAGCCGCGCAGGGCCATCATGCCCAGCCTTGTGCCGGCGGACCACTGCACGGGCTTGAGGAGGGCCAGGGGCGGCATGCGCCAGGCCAGTTTCTCGGCATGCGGCATCACGGGGGCGCCGATGGTGGCGGCATCCTGCGGCAGGCGATGCGCAGTGTGACGGCGGACCCGGCCAGCCCGGCGGCGAGGGCGATGCCGAGCCAGAGGGTGAGCCGGGTGACGTTGACGGAGGGGAAGAGGGTGGTGGCCATCAGTGTCCCGGAGAGCGTGAGCAGGACGGCGATGATGACGGTGGCCAGCACGTTCAGCCAGCGTGGGTTGACCCAGGGACCGAGGACTTGCGGGTCGTTGCACAGCAGGAGCAGGAACACGCTCGCGGAGGGCAGCAGCAGCCCGGCGAGCGCCTGGACGGCCTCGGTGATCAGTCCCAGCGGCGCACCGGGAAGGAGGACGATGGCGGCGGCGACGAGGACGAGCAGGCTGTAGGAGGCGTAGAACTGCTTGGCTTCCCGGAAGCCCCGGTGGAGGGAGTGACGCAGGTTGAACACGTCGCCGAAGGCGTAGCTGGTGGCCAGGGTGACCGCTGTCACTCCGATGATGCTGGCGACCAGCAGGACAAAGGCGAAGAGCACGCCCAGCAAGGGGTCATGGCGGCCAAGAGCTTCGGCGACTCCGGCGGCGTCGGTGAAGCGGCCGTGGATGCTGGTGCCGCGGGCTGCGAAGTCGGCGATCATGATCAGTGCGGCGGCGCCCACGACGACCACAACGGAGCCGATGACGGTGTCGGCGCGCTCGTAGCCGATGAAGCGCGGGGTGATGCGCTTGTCGATCACGTTGGACTGCTGTAAGAACAGCTGCCAGGGGGCAACGGTGGTGCCCACGATCGCGATGATCAGCAGGACGGCCTCGCTGGTGGCGCCGCCCTGGATGCCGGGCACGACGAAGTCGTGTGCCGCGTGGCCCCAGCGGGGGTGGGACATCAAGGTCAGCGGGACGAGCAGCAGACTGGCCAGGATGAAGACGAACATGGCCCGTTCCCAGCGGCGGAAGGAACCGCTGGCGGCCACCCCGATCAGTACGACGGCGGCGATCGGAACAATGACGTACTGCGAGACACCGAGATACCCGGCGGCCAGTGAGATGCCGATGAACTCGGTGACGATGGTCAGGAAATTCAGCAGGAACAGGTCGCCGACACTGAACCACCCCCAAAAGCGCCCGAACCGTTCCATGATCAGCCGCGCATGACCGACGCCGGTGACCGCTCCCAGCCGCACCACCATCTCCTGATTGACGATCAGGACGGGGATGAGCAGGAGCAGGACCCACAGCAGCGAGTAGCCGTAGTTCTGGCCGGCCTGGGCGTAGGTGGCGACCCCGCCCGCGTCATTGTCGCCGACCATCACGATGATGCCGGGCCCGACGATCGCCAGCAGGGTCAGCAGCCGGGCCTTGAAACCCAGACGCCCCTGGGCGCCCTCGCGGGGGACGCGGCCGAACGCGCCCTTGATCTCACCGAGGTGGGCCTCGTCGGGTACGGCGCTGGGCCGCTTCGGACGGGCCGCTGCCGCAGGACGGGCAGCGGCCCTCTTCGCCGGGCGCTCGGCGGGACGCCCTGGTGGCGCCGGCGGACGCTTCCGCTCCGCCGGGCGGGCTTCCCCGGGCTCCACCGGACGGTGCGGGTGCCGATAAATCATCCACCCAGGTCGGCAGACTGATCACGGATCTTTGGTTCTCCTCGACGTTCACCCCCAGGGTCTTCACCTGCGCGGGGCCCCGGCGGCATCATGATCTGTCGTGCTGCTGCGTCTGGCCTACCTCGCCGCGACCAACACCCTGGCGTTCCTACGTCTCCTGCCGATGAGCGACAGAGAAAAGGACGTCGAGATCCTGGTACTCCGGCACCAACTGCTGGTCCTGCAACGCCAGCAGGTCGGCAAGCCGACCTTCACCGACACAGACCGTGCCACCCTCGCCGGCCTGCTCCACCACCTCCCCAAAGACAGACTGCAGCACCTTCTGCTGCTGGTCCGGCCCGACACGGTCCTGCGCTGGCATCGTGACCTGCTCAGGCGGCGCCATGCCGCAACCTGCGTACCCAGACGACGCGGACGCCCACGCACGATCCGATCGATCCGCGCCCTGGTCCTGCGCCTGGCCAGGGAGAATGCCTCGTGGGGGTATCGCCGGATCCATGGCGAACTCGCAGCGCTGGGTATCAAGGTTGCCGCCTCCACGGTCTGGGAGATCCTCCGCGAGCACGGCATCCCACCCGCACCCGAACGGCAGAGCACCACCTGGGCAGACTTTCTCCGCAGCCAGGCCAAAGCTCTACTGGCTTGCGATCTCTTCGAAGTCCGCACGCTGACCGGGGCACGCCTGTACGTCCTCGCCGTCATCGAGCACACCACCAGGCGCGTCCGGATCCTCGGCGTCGCCGCACACCCCACCGCGGACTGGATCCTGCAACTCGGACGCAACCTCCTCATGGACCTCGAGGACGCGGGCAGCAGGGCACAGTTCCTGATCCGCGACCGGGATTCCAAGTTCACAGCCGCCTTCGACACCCTGATGACCGATGCCGGTCTCAAGGTCGTCACCACCGGCATTCGGATGCCGCGGATGAACTTCCTCATGGAACGCTGGATACAGAGCTGCCGCAGGGAGCTGCTGGACCGGACCTTGATCTGGAGCCAGAGCCACCTTCTCCACGCCCTGCGCGAGTATGAATCCTTCTACAACGAGCACCGCCCGCACAGGGCTCTGAAGCAAGCCGCCCCGCGCCGCCCGCTACCCACACCCATCACCCAACAAGCCCAACTCGCCCACCTGGAAGTCCACAGACGAGACCGACTCAGCGGAACCCTCCACGAGTACCAGCACGCCGCCTGAGCTGCGTGGATGATTTATCGGCACCCGCAGTGCCCGGAACCGATCTACGACCACCCAACGACCACCAACCGAAAAGGCCGCCCCCGCCTTCCGGCGGAAACGGCCTCCGACCTGCAATGACACCGTCGGGACGACAGGATTTGAACCTGCGACCCCTTGACCCCCAGAATTCCCCGGAATTACGGCGCTTTCCGTACGCGAAATGCGTGTGGTAACACCCAATTTGTGCGGGGCCGCGCACACCGTGTGGTCCCCAAATGGTCCCCACGAAAACGCCTCCGTTGGCCAGCTTCGCATTCACTTCCATCATGCACCGCTTGGTGACATCCGACAAGAACCCACCACTATCAGAGACGCATCAGGGCAATCCCCGTGGCCGTCCGGGTATGCAGCGGAATACCGCATGACCGCATCGCACCGCCTCACTCCGGCTGCGCTAGCTGCCCGCAGTGTGTGTGCTACCGCAGAACTACACCGCACCATCACACGAGGCGGCCGGGAGGTGGTCAAGCGGTAAGAGAAGACCAACGAAGGAGGTGACAGCCGTTCGCCCGGCCATGACACCGATGCCCGCTGGTCCACCAAACGCGACGTATTCTGGAACGGGTACCAGCTCCACATCAGCCAAACCTGCACCCTGCACCCGCAGCACACGCACACGTCCGGCCTGATCAGGGACATCGCCACGATCAGCTCCACAATGCCGGACAGCAAGGCTCTCCTCGGAGACTACCTATCGGCGCAGCCTCCCCAACGGTCGTTACGCCAAGCCGACCTGCTTCCCGTCCCGTTGCTGCGCGGACCTGGAACACGTACAACTTCACCACCCTCTGGGCCAGCATGACCACAAGGCGGGGACCTGGACCTCGCCTCCGGCCTTATCAGACCCAGCATATTGAGGCGCCCTGCGTTTCCGGACAGGCGTCTGACCGCTACGACAGGAGGATGCCCAGGAATGTCACGATGATGACGGATGAAACCACGGCAACTTGATAGCGTGCGGGGAACTCATATTTCTCTCGCTTGACTCCTTCGTTGATCTCAGTGGCGTACTCATGCATGAGTTTTCTAGATGGGAAGAGACCGATCGTGAGCCCGGCCCATCCGAAGGAGTACAGAACCAACATGTCCTGCACGGACCACTGCTGGGGCTGGAGTCGCCCGACCAGGATCATACCGAGGCAGCATACTCCGCATATGAGAGGCCATGCCACTCTGCCCTTTCGCACCGGAACCCACTTGGTCATGGCGAAGCAGAAAAGGAACGTCGCCACGAGGGCCATGAGTAATAGGTATGCAAGGGGGAGCGAAGCGAGCATGAGAAACTCCTTTGACATGCGCAAGGGCTGGCGGTCATTTCGTGCCGCCAGCCCTTGAAGTGAATCATAGCAAGGTTGTACTTACAGGCCGAGTAACCCGGTGATCGGCGATACAAGATCGTGACCGAACTGCGTGATCTTCGTTACGATCTTACCGCCGCCCAAGGCGCCGATCCACTTGGATTGCCCATAGGTGATCAATGCCAGGCCGGCGCTTCCCACGGACGCCCAGAATTTCTGGCTCGTGAATCCATGCTCGATTCCGGTGAACACCGCACTGATTCCTCCGAGCGCCAAGGAGACGTTGGCGAATAGGCCGGCGGCAGCTGCGGCCGGTGGGAAGATCAGACTGGAGATGCCCAGACCGGCGGAGATGAACCCGGTGGTGATGCTGAGCTTGTTGGTTGCGTCCGCCCACCATCCAGCGTCCCTCCACCACGGAGTGCCGCCGCCGCTGACGCTGTCGTTGTCGGAAGAGTCGACCGGGTTGGTCCCGCTCTCCCTGGCCTTCCGTGCCTCCTCAGCCGCCTTCTTCGCCGCCGCCGCGAGTTCGGCTTTCCGTTTCGCCACAGCGGTCTGGTGAGCCTGACTCGCCGCCTTCGCCGCGGTCTTGGCGTCTTGGCCCGCCTGGACGGCGGAAGCGCGGGCGTGGGTGGCAGAGGCTTGCGCGCTGTTGGCGGAGGCCACGGCTCGGGTCGCAGCGTTCTGGGCGCGGTTGGCGGAGAAGTTCGCTGACCGCGCGGCCGAACGGGCGGTGGTGGCTGCCTTCTTCGCCTTGTCCGCGGATGCCTGCGCGGCCGCGGCCGACTTGTCGGCGGCATCCGCGTTCGCCTGCGCCTCCTTCGCGGACGACAGCGCCTGGTCGGCCGACGCCTGGGCCTTGCCCGCCCACTCCGCCGCCTCCTTAGCCGCGTCGCGTGCCTTGGCCGCCGCTTCCTGGGCGCGCGCCGCGTCTTCCTGCGCCTTGTACGCGATCTTTGCGGCGGCGGCGTTCGCGCCCTGGATGGCGGCGATGTGGGTGGCGGAGTCGTGGTCCAGCTGGGCTGTCTTGTGCTGCACCGTGGCAACGAAATTGCGCCGCATCCACGCGGGGCCATCCAGCGCTGCTTGCGCGTGGGCCTTGGTGTAGGGACCCGCGTTGGCGAGGATGGTTGCGGTGGCGACCGCGTCGTCCTCTTTCAGCGCTTCCTGGTAGGTGGTGTTGAAGAATGCGTGCAAGGCGGCGGCGGTATCGGCGTTGATCGCGTCAGTCGCTGCCTTATTGACCGCCTTGCCAGGGCTGTTGGCGAGGATACGGAAAATTTGAACGCGGTTGTCCATCGCGGCCGCTTCGATGGCGCCTGTCTCCAGAAACGTGGCGACGGCGTCCGGCGTATCGCTCTCCAACGCTTTCTGAGCCGCCTCGGCGATGGCCGGGCTGGAAATTTGGGCGAGGTAGAGGACGGTCTCGTGGTCGTCCTGCTGCTGCGCGAGGGTCCGGTCGGTGTCGATCCAGGCGTGGATGTCGGCCTCGCCTCCCGACAGGGCGAAACGGGCCGCCTCCCTGCTCCAGGTGCCGTGCGAGTCGAGGAGGGCGACGGCGGCTTGGCGGCCCATAGTGGTGGCCAGGCCGAGGTCGTTCGCCTTCAGCGCCGCTTCGGCCCGGGCGATGAGGTCCTTCGTGGCCTTGTCGGTCTGCTCCTCCTGTGTACGCTTTTCAGCAAGTTCAGCAAGCTCCTGCGCTTCGATCTGCGCGAGCTGTCGGGCCTCTTCCCGGGCCTGCTTCATGTCCTCGTCCAGGCGCTGCCATTCGGCCTCCCGGGCCTTCTTCTCCACCTCGACGGCCTTGATGACTGCTGCGGTGGCGGTGTTAGCCGCCTCGGTGGCCGCGTTGGCAAACTCCCTGGACTTCTTGGCGTATTCGAGGGCCTGCCCCGCGTACTTGGCGGCCCACTCAGCGGCTTCGGCGGCCTTCTCGGCGTGGCTGGCTGCGGAGTTCGCGTGATCGCGTGCGTCGCGGGCTGCCGAAGCTGAGGTATTGGCCAGGGTCTGGGCCATCCCGGCCGCGTTGGTGGCGAGAGTGGCGTTGGCGTTGGCGATGTTCGCCTGCCGTTTGGCTTCGGCTGCCTCTGCCTGTGCCTTGCCTGCCGCGGAGGCCGCCGTGGCGGCACTGCTGGCTGCGGAGGCGGCATTGCGGGCGGCGTTGGCGGCGGCGGAGCCGGCGGAGGCGGCCTGCGCGGAAGCGGTGGCAGCGTGGTCGGCCGCCGTCGCGGCGCTGCGGGCCTTTGCGGCAGCGTTGCGCGCGGCGATCGCCGCGTTCTTCGCGGCGCTCGCCTGCGAGGCGTCTTTGGAGGCGGCGATGGCGGATTTGTAGGCGCGGGCGGCGGCGTTGCCGGCGGTGGCGGCGGCCTGGCTCGCCGCTGTTGCCGCGTAGGCAGCGCGGCTGGAGGCGGCAACAGCGGCATGCGAGGCGCGGATGGCAGTGCGGGCGGCATCCGCCGCGCCCTTGGCTGCACTGGCTGCCTTCCGGGCCGCCTTGCCGGACCTGGCCACGTCGTCCTTCGCCGCCTCGGCCTCGGCAGCTGCCTTTTGCGCGGCTTCCTTGGCCTTCTCAGCTGCCGTGACGGCGCGGGCGGATGCCTCCTCGGCGAGCTTGGTCTTCGCGTCGGCCCGTTTGCCCTCGCGCTCGACTACCGCGACGAGTTCCTCGATCGTCGCCGACTCCTGGTCGCGGGCCCGGGCGATGTGCTGGCCGGTGTCGAGGAACCACTCGACGTCCTGGGCGGTGCCGGAGAGGGCGCGGGAGGCGTACTTATGCACCTCCGGCCCAGCCTCGACGAGCATCTTCGACACCTCCACCCGCATGTCTTCCAGGCGGGCGCTGTACTGGCCTTCAGTGAGGAAGGCTTCAAACGACGGCTGGGTGTCGGTATCGAGGGCGGCGCCTGCCTCCCGGCGTACGGCCTTGTCGCCGGTCGCCATCACCGTCGCCGTGGCCACGCGGAGGTCTTCCATGATGGCAGGCTCGTAGCCGTCCTTGAGGAACGCGGCGATGGCCGCGTCGCCACCGTCGATCGCCTCGACGGCCTCGCGGCGGGTGCCCTTTCCGGCCCTTGCGAGAGCGGTCATGATGGCCACCCGGTTGTCCTCCACCGTCGCTTTGGACAGCTCTTGATCGAGGAACGTTTGGACGTCGGCATCGGAACCGAGGAGGGCGGATTCCGCAGCGGCTCGGGTGGCTTTGCCCCCGGTCATCCACGACTTGACGGCCTTGGCCCGGTCGGTGTCGGGCAGGGTGAGTGGATCGGTGTCAGTGCCTTCGTCCGCGGGGGCCGCTACAGCCGCCAGGGGGTTGAGAACGAGGCTCGAGGTGGCAGCGGCGGTGGTGGTGGCCGCTGCCACGCCGAGTAAGCGCCGTCTGCTCCAGTAACTGGTGTCCAAAGTAGTCCTATCGGGTGATGCGTCCAGCGGCAGGCGCACAGACGACGGCATGCCGACGGGCACGTTCGTGTGGGGTCATCATGCGCATGTCCCGGTAGCGGTACGTGTGTTGGCCAGGGACATACGAAGACACGTTGCGTGACCATATGCCCGCAAAGGGTTCGTTGGGTACCTGTGCGCTAGCTGTGAACTTGTGAGAAGGATTACAGATGCCTTATGTGTCGGATTAACGGTACTTCACCTGACTTGTCATATAGCAGGCGGCACAAACATGTGTTTGGATTCGGCGTCGCCGTGCCTGTACCGCCACCGCACTTGGCGAACACTGCCCGGGCAGGGCGGGCGCGGATCAACTCGCCTTTACGCAGAGGACTTACATGAAGCTCGCTCGGCGGACCCTCGTCACGGGTGCGGCAGCGGCGGCATGCGCGACCGCCGCCATCGCCCCCACTTCACCCGGGTCCTTACCCAGCCCGCCGATGATGGCGGTCGTGGACCCCCAGACCGGCTATGCGATCGAGGACTTCGTCCACCCGGACGCTGACAAGATCAAAGAGGAAAAGGGGATCACTCTCAAGCGCGGTGACGGCCAGATCATCCTTGCCGAATGCGGCAGCTCCGCGGGGCTGATGGAGGTGTGGTCGCGGACGAACGACAAGGTCTGTTTCCGCATCACAGGCGCTTCTGGTTACCTCACTATGGAGATCCCGGCCGTATTCTCGGTCATGGGCAGCGCCGACCACGCTGCCGACATCACCCTCACCACACCAGACAGCAAGAAGGTGGAGGTTGAGGTCCCCAAGAACACGTGGACACCGGTCGGAGAATCCACCGACCCACAAGCGCGCGAACACCTCCTGGTCGAGATCAGTGTCGGCCAGGACAAGCCAACGCCGCCGAAGCTGTCCGGTGATGCCGATCGCCCGTGGCTGGCCCGTGTCACCATGAACAAGCCGGGCTATGACGGCGGCCGAAGCTGCAGTGGTGCACTGGTTGACAGGACGTGGGTGCTGACCGCCGCAAGCTGCCTCACGGAGAATCAAGCGCGTCCGCTGCGGACCGCGGCTGCGCCGACGTTCGACGCCACCGCCACCTTCGCCGGGCAGGCACCGGTAAAGATCGATTACTTGATACCCCGGAGCGACCGGGATGTGCTGCTCGCCCGGTTGGCCACCCCGGTCACTGGCATCACTCCCGCCACACTTGCGGGAAGCTCCTCCGCTGATGGAGCTGCGCTGCTGGCTGCAGGATTCGGCCGTACCGACGCCGAGTGGGTACCCAACAGCCCTCACCACAGCACCGTGGCCCAGAAGAGCGTCACCGCCACCACCATGGAGCTGACGGGCGGTCGGATCTGTAAGGGCGACACCGGTGGTCCTGTTCTCGACGGCAAGGGACGCATCGTGGCGGTGCAGAGCCGCGCCGACCATATCGGCTGCTTTGGGCAGTCCGGAAAAGGTACAGACGCGCTCGCGGCCCGCACCGACAACATCTCCTCGTGGCTCGGCGGCAGCACCTTCAGCGGCAAG
>NZ_JANIAA010000041.1 GCF_024505145.1 Streptomyces rugosispiralis
CACGGTCAACCTGACCGGCCACTTCTTCTGCGAACCCACGACAACAGTCCTGTCTGGCCGAAGGGAAGGAATCTGCCAGATACCAGCCTCCCACCCAGACATGCCATAACTAAGCAGCGACAGCCTACTAGGACCTTGTCGTTCTCGATCTCGTCTGCGAACGCGTCCGCCCCATCCAAGCCCACCCGACGGGGAACGACCTCTCCCGCTGCCGTCCGCGTCCGCGCTCACCAGCACGTGATCCGTGCATCAGGATCGAAGTGCCATACCATGCTATGGTTGATGTATGGCTACCAAGAAGGTGACTATCACTCTCGACGAATCCCTGGTCGAAGCCCTGGCCAGAGCCGCTGAGGAAGAAGGCATCCCACTCTCCCGCCTCGTCGCCGGAGCAGCCGAACGCGAACTGCGCCTGCGGGCCGGCCGGGCCGTCATCCGGGAGTGGCAGGCCGAACACGGCGCCTTCACCCTGGAAGAACTCGCCGCCGCCCGCGCGGACCTGGCCGCCGCCGATGCCGAGTACCTCAGCGGTTCGGGAGCCTCGGCCGCGTGAACATCCCCTACCTATATGACGCCGGGGCACTCATCGCCATCGACAACGACGACCGACGCATGTGGGCTCGCCACAGCCTGGCCCTCGACGACGGCCGGGACATCCACGTCCCGGCCGTCGTCGTCAGCCAGGCATGGCGGGACTCCCGCCGCCAGGTCAGACTCGGCAAGTTTCTCGCCGGGTGCCACGTCGTATCCGTCGGCCTCGAAACCGCCAAAGCCGCAGGCATCCTCTGCGGCAAGGCCGGCACCTCCGACATCGTCGACGCCACCGTCGTGACCATGGCAGCCAGCCTTGGCGCCATCATCTGGACTTCGGACCCGAACGACATCCGCACTCTCATCGACGCCCAGGACATCAAACCCGCCCCGGTCATCCGCACCGTCTGACCACCGATGACCAGCCAGCCAGCACAAGGCCTCGTAAGCGGAACGCCGTTGCCGCGGACCTCGCTCAGTAAAGTGAGTGAACCCGTCCAGTGATCCCATTCGGCGCTGATCGTCACAGAAGCGCGAAAGAAGGCCGCCAGCCGTTCATGGCTCATATCACGACATGAAGACTTAAGGTTAATTTTCGCCGACGTGAGCCGCCCCGTTTTCCACGTCATCAAGGTGGACGATGATATCCGCAATGTCCAGTGAGTGCATCAAGGCCTTCGTAGGCACCTGGATGCTGCTCCCCATGCGCGTGGTCAGGCAGGGGAAAGATCCCGATCGCACCATTCGGTAAGCGGTGGTTTTGGCGATTCCTAACGCTTCGGCAGCGGCCGGAAGGGCAACGAATTTCGGGTAGAAGTCGGAGATGTAGTAATAGTAATTACAGCCACTAACCCACGTGCGGGCCAGCATGGTTTCCGTCGCGAGGACGTCTCGCAAGCCTGGGCGATGCCCCGACCGAAGGTCGTCGTGGTACCGGTTAACTGCTTGAATGAGGCCGTACCTCTGCCATTGCGCCCCCATGCGCTCGCCCCTAATTTGCTCGGCGACAGCGGGATCCCTCAGATCGGCGTCGCGAATAATCGAAGATGCCTTCAGCGCGGAGTCCATAAAGGTTTCTTCAAATATCAACAGGGCTTCTATCTCGCCGGTCGAACTTTCATTTTCATGAATATTCGCACGCCGATAGGCGGCCTTGATGGCCGCCTTGACCATCAATGTCGGGACCTCTCGAGGAGGAACACCCTGCGCCGTCTTCTCCCAAGCATTAAGGGCAGCTTCGAACATGTCCGATCGAACATCCTCTAAATCACAATAGAATTCTCGGGAGATCAACCAAGAGCGCGCCCGAAGGAAAGGGACGAGGCAGTCCACAATGATCATCCGCCACTTGTTATTGCCGTGCATGTCAGACATGCGCCCCATGGCAACCATGGACTCCCACAACTGAGACGGTTTCCGCGCTGCCCGTGCGACTACAGCCTGGGAGCGAAACTTCGCATAGTCCGGGTGCCGCTTGATCTGGCATTCTCGCGTGTCGTCCACGTGTACGCAGACCGGCGCTTCGCCGCAAACACGACGGACATACGCTGCTACGCAGTCAAAGACGTCGGGCACCATCTGTCCTCCGAAGTTCAATCTCTGAGGTTCAGCAGGATATGAGGCGCCGCGCGGTCGTTCGACCTGAGAACAGATGACCGCCAAATCTGTTCACCATTGCCACTTGCGAGTGATGATTGCGGCAAAAGTTGGCGGAGTTCCTTTCGGGTTGGACAGAGCTTCGCGGCTCACCACCGCTCCGCGACATGAGAAGGAGCGCACTGCTACTCCGCGGCTATCGGGGTTGCCATTCCCGTACAAGGTCTTCCGGCCTCCAGGGTTGGGCTCTTCCGCGCGCTCCTACTGGAGTCGCGGGACGTCCGGCCTGCGCCAACTGCCAGACGCCGTGAACCTCGTGGGCTTGGGCGATCGGCACGCTTCCACAGCCTTTCGCACGAATAAGCTCTGGCTCGGCAGCCTGCTCTTCCTGCGCCGCGATCTCATCGAGGGCTTCGCCGGTGATCGCCGGATCATGCAGGTGGCACGAGCAGATCTGCCCATCACGCCAACATGGATACGACGAAGGGGTCGAGCCCACGAGAGGGCTCGACCCCGGATACGCACGTCAAACCAATGGCATTAACGTACCGCAACGCCGCGATCACACATTGAAGCGGAACTCGACTACGTCCCCGTCCTGCATCACATACTCCTTGCCCTCCATGCGCGCCTTACCGGCCGCGCGGGCCTCGGTGACGGAGCCCGTTTCGACCAGGTCCTCGTAGGAGATGACCTCGGCCTTGATGAAGCCCTTCTGGAAGTCGGTGTGGATGACACCGGCCGCCTCCGGAGCCGTGGCGCCCTTCTTGATGGTCCAGGCGCGGGATTCCTTGGGGCCGGCGGTGAGGTAGGTCTGGAGGCCGAGGGTGTTGAAGCCGACGTGGGCGAGGGTGGCGAGGCCGGGCTCGTCCTGCCCCACGGACTGGAGGAGCTCCAGGGCCTCGTCCTCGTCGAGCTCGGCGAGGTCGGCCTCCAGCTTGGCGTTGAGGAAGATCGCCTCGGCGGGGGCGACGAGGGCGCGCTGCTCGGCCTTGAAGGAGTCGTCGGTGAGCTCCTCCTCGTCGACGTTGAAGACGTAGAGGAAGGGCTTGGTGGTGAGCAGGTGCAGCTCGTGGAGGAGGGCGGCGCGCTCGCTGCCCTGGACGATGCCGGCGGAGAAGAGGGTGCGGCCCTCGTCGAGGATGGCCTTGGCCTCCTCGACGGCCTTGACCTGGGGCTGCTTGTCCTTCTTGATCCGGGCCTCCTTGACCAGGCGCGGCAGCACCTTCTCGATGGTCTGGAGGTCGGCGAGGATCAGCTCGGTGTTGATCGTCTCGATGTCGCTCTTCGGCGAGATCTTGCCGTCGACGTGGACGACGTTCTCGTCCTTGAAGGCGCGGATGACCTGGCAGATGGCGTCCGACTCACGGATGTTCGCCAGGAACTTGTTGCCCAGGCCCTCGCCCTCCGAGGCGCCCTTGACGATGCCCGCGATGTCGACGAAGTCGACGGTGGCGGGCAGCTTGCGGGCCGAGCCGAAGATCTCGGCGAGCTTGTCCAGCCGGGGGTCGGGGACGCCGACCACGCCGACGTTGGGCTCGATGGTGGCGAACGGGTAGTTGGCCGCCAGCACGTCGTTCTTGGTGAGGGCGTTGAACAGGGTCGACTTGCCGACATTCGGCAGACCGACGATTCCGATCGTGAGCGACACGTTGACGACTTCCCGTAGCTTCCCGTGGCGGGGATGTGAGGACCGATGACGGGCCCCGGTGGAGCCGGGGCCGGTCCACCAGTCTACGGGGCCGCCCTCGATCACCCGGCCGGGCCGACAATCGGTCGAACACACTGCCAAGGTCCTGCGAAGGGCGTGTCCAAGACCGGATTCTCGCCCTTCGGCGACCTACGTTGGTCGGGTGGAGCATTACAGCACGCGTACGCCCCGCCGCGCGGCGGCGCCACCGCCCCGCCCGGCCGCGGACGACACGTATCCGGGACGGGGCAGAAGCACGGGTCAGAGCCGGGGGCGGCCCGGCGGCGCGGCCAGGGCACCCCGGCCCGCCGCACGCCGTACGGGGCCGTCCGGAGCGGCCGCGGCGCTGCCCGCCGTCCTGCGGCGGGCCCGCGGGCTGTCCCTCCCCGATCCCCGGCTGACCGGACTGGGCGCGGGGCTGCTGACCACGCTCGCCATGCTGGGCATCGGCTGCCTGGACGCGCTGCTGCTCTCCGGCTCGCCCACCGTCTACAGCGTGCTCTTCCTGCCCGCCTGCGCGGCCTGCGGGCTGTGGGTGCGGCCCGCCGATCTGCTGGCGGCGCCGGTGACGGCGCCGCTGGCCTATACGGTCGGGCTGCTGCCGATCAACGAGGGCTCGGCGGGCTTCAGCGGACAGGCGGTGGGGGTGTTCACCGCGCTGTCGCTGCAGGCCGGCTGGCTCTACGCGGGGACGCTGCTGACCGTGTTGATCGTGCTCGTACGGCGGGCCGTGCTGGTCACCCGGCGGCGCCGGCAGCAGCGGCCGCGGCCATCCCGGCACCCACGATCCCCGCGTTGTTCTGAAGCTGCGCCGGTACGATCTCGGCCCTGACACCCTCGATCAGCGGCAGGAACTTGTCCGCCTTACGGCTCACACCGCCGCCCAGCACGAACAGCTCGGGAGAGAAGAGCATCTCCAGGTGATGGAGGTACTTCTGCACCCGGCGCGCCCAGTGCGACCAGCTGAGGTCGTGGTCGTCCTTGACCTTGGTGGAGGCCCGCTTCTCCGCCTCGTGGCCGTCCAGCTCCAGATGGCCCAGTTCGGTGTTGGTGAGCAGATGGCCGTCGGTGAAGACCGCGCTGCCGATGCCGGTGCCGAGGGTGAGCACGATCACGGTGCCCTTGACACCGCGGGCGGCGCCGAACGTCGCCTCCGCGACCCCGGCCGCGTCCGCGTCGTTCAGCACCGTGACCGGGCAGTCCAGCCGCTCGGCGAGGCGCGACGCCAGATCGGTGCCGATCCAGCTCTTGTCGACATTCGCGGCGGTAAGGGTGACACCGTCCTTCACCACGCCCGGGAAGGTCACCCCGACCGGCCGCCCGGACCAGTCGAAGTGCCGGACGACCTCCACCACACCGTCCAGGACCGCCTCGGGCGTGGACGGATGCGGGGTGAGCACCTTATGGCGCTCTTCGGCGAGCTCACCCCGGTCCAGGTCCACCGGGGCGCCCTTGATGCCGGAACCGCCGATGTCGATGCCGAACACCTTCATCGCGGACGCCCCCGTGTCCCCCTGGCCGTACGTCACCGCTGCGGTCCCTCGGTCCGGCCGGCGGCCGCCGGTGCCTCCCGCTCACCGGAGGACACCGCGGCGGCCTCGGCCCGCAGGTCCCGGCGCAGCTCCTTGGGCAGCGAGAAGGTCAGCGACTCCTGCATGGGCTGGACGACCTCGACATCGCCGAAGCCGCGCTCGGACAGCCACTCCAGGACGCCCTCGACGAGCACGTCCGGAACGGAGGCGCCCGAGGTCACGCCGACCGTGGTGACGCCCTCCAGCCACGCCTCGTCGATCTCGCTCGCGTAGTCGACCAGATGGCCCGCCTTGGCGCCCGCGCCGAGGGCGACCTCCACCAGCCGCACCGAGTTGGAGGAGTTCTTGGAGCCGACCACGATCACCAGGTCGGACTCGGCGGCCACCTGCTTGATGGCGGTCTGGCGGTTCTGCGTGGCGTAGCAGATGTCGTCGCTGGGCGGGCTGATGAGCTGCGGGAAGCGCTCCTTGAGCGCGTCCACGGTCTCCATGGTCTCGTCGACCGAGAGGGTGGTCTGGGAGAGCCAGACGACCTTGGACTCGTCCCGCACCTCGACGTTCTTCACATCGTCGGGGCCGTCGACCAGGGTGATGTGCTCGGGGGCCTCACCGCTGGTGCCGATGACCTCCTCATGGCCTTCATGGCCGATCAGGAGGATGTCGTAGTCCTCCTTGGCGAACCGGACTGCTTCCTTGTGGACCTTGGTGACCAGGGGACAGGTGGCGTCGATGGTGGCCAGCTTGCGCGCGGCGGCCTCCTCGTGGACCACCGGCGCGACACCGTGCGCCGAGAAGATCACGATGGAGCCCTCGGGGACCTCCTCCGTCTCGTCGACGAAGATGGCGCCCTTCTTCTCCAGGGTCTGGACGACGTACTTGTTGTGGACGATCTCCTTGCGCACATAGATCGGCGCGCCGTACTGCTCCAGGGCCTTCTCGACGGCGATCACGGCACGGTCGACACCGGCACAGTAGCCACGGGGGGCCGCGAGCAGGACCCGGCGGGCGGAGGTTGCAGTCATGTCCCCCATGGTAGGGGCGATGGCCCCGGGGTCCGCCGGTGGTGGCCGACCCGTAGGTCTGTCGATGGTGACCGACCCGTGGGTCTGTCGATGGTGACCGACCCGTGCGTCCGCCGGTCGTGGGGCGACGACCCCCGCCGCTGTCGGTGGTGGCCGATACCCTCGCGGTCATGGCTGTCAACACGTCCGCGGAGGCGCCGATCCCGGTCGGCGAGGTGTCCCGGCTGATCGGGGGCTGGATCGACCGGCTCGGCGCGGTCTGGGTCGAGGGGCAGATCACCCAGCTGTCCCGGCGCCCGGGTGCCGGTGTGGTGTTCCTGACCCTGCGCGACCCCAGTTACGACATCTCGCTGACCGTCACCTGCTTCCGCGCCGTCTTCGACAAGATCGCGGACACGGTCACCGAGGGCGCGCGGGTCGTGGTGCACGCCAAGCCGGAGTGGTACGCGCCGCGGGGCCAGCTGTCCCTGCGGGCCGCCGAGATCCGCCCGGTGGGCGTGGGTGAACTGCTGGCGCGGCTCGAGCAGTTGAAGAAGGCGCTGGCGGCGGAGGGGCTGTTCGCCGCCGACCGTAAGAAGGCGCTGCCGTTTCTGCCGCAGCTGATAGGGCTGGTCTGCGGGCGCGCCTCGGCCGCCGAGCGCGATGTGCTGGAGAACGCGCGGCTGCGCTGGCCCGCCGTCCGCTTCGAGGTGCGCAATGTGGCCGTGCAGGGGGTGCACGCGGTGCCGCAGGTGATCGAGGCCGTCAAGGAGCTCGACGCGCTGCCGGAGGTGGACGTGATCGTGGTGGCGCGCGGCGGCGGCAGCGTGGAGGACCTGCTGCCGTTCTCGGACGAGCAGCTGATCCGGGCGGTGGCCGCGTGCCGTACGCCGGTGGTCTCCGCGATCGGCCATGAGCCGGACTCGCCGCTGCTGGACCTGGTCGCCGATCTGCGCGCCTCCACGCCCACGGACGCGGCGAAGAAGATCGTGCCCGATGTGGGCGAGGAGCTGATGCGCGTCCAGCAGCTGCGGGAGCGGGCGCTGCGCAGTGTGCACGGGCTGCTGGACCGGGAGGAGCGGGGGCTGGCCGCCGCGCTGGCCCGGCCGTGCATGCGGGAGCCGCACCGCATGGTGGACGAGCGCGAGGAGCGGATCACGGCGGTGCTGGAGCGGGCCCGGCGCTGCCTGGGCCATCTGCTGGACCGGGCCGACTCCGAGCTGTCCCACACCCAGGCGCGGGTGGTGGCACTCTCCCCCGCCGCGACGCTGCGCCGCGGCTATGCGGTGCTCCAGCACCCCGACGGCTCGGTGGTGCGGGCGGCCGAGGAGGTCGCGGAGGGCGAGGAGCTGCGGGCGCGGGTCTCCGAGGGCGAGTTCCGGGTGCGGGTCGCTGTCGGACCCGCTGAATAGGGTGAGGGATATGGCGAAGACGGACGAGCAGACCGGGCAGACAGACGGGCAGGCCGGGCAGAGCGCGCGGGCGGAGACCACGCTCGGCTACGAGCAGGCGCGGGACGAGCTGGTCGAGGTGGTCCGCCGCCTGGAGGCGGGCGGCACCAGCCTGGAGGAGTCGCTCGCGCTCTGGGAGCGCGGCGAGGAGCTGGCGAAGGTCTGCCGCCACTGGCTGGAGGGCGCGCGGGCCCGGCTGGACGCGGCGCTGGCGGAGGACGACGGCACCGAAGGCGCCGAGGAGGCGGAGCGCGCCGGAGAGGGCTGACCGTCCGGGCCCGGCCCGGACGTAGCCGCGTTGTGATTCGGAGCACCTTGCCCACCGCACGCCAACTTTTTAGTTGAACATTAATCTAAGCGTCGTACAGTGGAGCCCGTCAGCGATATCACCGCTTATGCAGAGGTTTCTCCCATGGCACTCGTTCTCGACCCCGCCGCTCAGGACCTGCTCTTCCGCGAGGCCCGCACCGCCAACACCTTCACCGATGAGCCGGTGACCGAGGAGCAGGTGCAGGCGATCTACGACCTGATCAAGTACGCGCCGACCGCGTTCAACCAGTCGCCGCTGCGTATCGTGCTGGTCCGCTCGCCCGAGGCCCGTGAGCGGCTGGTCCAGCACATGGCCGAGGGCAACCAGCCCAAGACCTCCACCGCCCCGCTGGTCGCGATCCTCGCCGCGGACAACGAGTTCCACGAGGAGCTGCCCGCGCTCTTCCCGCACTTCCCGCAGGCCAAGGACGTCTTCTTCGCCGAGCGTGACGCCCGTGAGCACGCCGCCGCGCTCAATGCCTCGCTGCAGGCCGGTTACTTCATCCTGGGCATCCGCGCCGCCGGTCTCGCCGCCGGCCCGATGACCGGTTTCGACCCGGCCGGGGTCCAGAAGGACTTCCTGGACGAGAACCACACCCCGCTGATGGTCATCAACATCGGCAAGCCGGGCGAGGACGCCTGGTTCCCCCGTGGCCCCCGCCTGGACTACGACGACGTCATCACCACGGTCTGAGCGACGACTCGGTCACACTCGAACGCGCTTGGTCACACTCGAACGCGTTTGATGGCGCTTGATCGCGCTTGATCAACCACGGGCCCTTGGTCCGGACCGCCCGGCGGCCCGGACCCAGGGCCCCGGCCGTCACAAGGGCCGTCCCGCTCAGCCCTTCTTCTCGTCCCGCTCAGCCCTTCTTCTCGGTGAGCGCCTCGGCCATCCGCGTCAGCTGCCCGTACGACGCCGTCCCGGTGACCACCGTGGTCACGCCCGGCTCCTTGCGCACCAGCGCGTCGTACTTGTCGCCCTCGTAGCGGACCCAGTCCTTGCCGCCGATCCGCTGCGTCCGCTTGGTCTCCCGCGCCTGCTGGGTGACCTCCTCCACAAACGGCACGGGCTTGCCGTCGCTCTGCTCGACCGCGATGTACTCCTCGTGCTGGTCGAGGAAGCCGAGGTGCCAGAGCGCACCGTCCTCCGCGGCGGCCGCGCGATAGGTCACCGATGTCGCGCGCCAGCCCTCGGGCAGGCTCCCGGGGTCGGGGGCGGCCACCGGGTACGGGGCGGCGCGGCGGGCCGTGGCCAGCTCCACGCGGTAGTTCACCGTCTTCACCCCGGCGCCCTTGGAACCCTCGTCATGGGGGATACCGAAGAGGTAGATGGCCGCCGCCACGACGCCGATCGCCGCCAGCGACAGCACCATGTCCCGGACCGTCTCTTTGCCACGCATACCTGCCACGCCCCCTATCGTCCCTCATCCGGTCCCCGCACCTCGCAACAGGGCCGCGCTCATGCGTGGGGCTATCTGCTCACTTAGCCAATCAGCGGATAAAGTCATGAACACCCTCACCCTCCTGGTCCCCTCGCGGGACGGAGGGGCCCTCACGGTCCGTCGCCGTACAGAAAGGTGCGCTCCGATGACCGAGCATCATCTCCCGTCCCAGCTAGAGGTCAGCCCCGAGGCTCCCGATCGCAACCTCGCCCTGGAACTCGTCCGGGTCACCGAGGCGGGTGCCATGGCCTCCGGACGCTGGGTGGGCCGCGGCGACAAGAACGGCGCCGACGGCGCCGCCGTCAAGGCCATGCGCTCCCTCGTGCACACCGTCTCGATGAACGGCGTCGTCGTCATCGGAGAGGGGGAGAAGGACGAGGCGCCGATGCTCTTCAACGGTGAGCGCGTGGGCGACGGCACCGGCCCGGAGTGCGACGTGGCCGTGGACCCGGTGGACGGCACCACGCTCACCGCGAAGGGCATGGCCAACGCCGTCTCCGTGCTCGCGGTCGCCGAGCGCGGCACCATGTTCGACCCGTCGGCCGTCTTCTACATGGACAAGCTGGTCACCGGCCCCGAGGCCGCCGAGTTCGTCGACATCACCGCGCCCCCCGGCGTGAACATCCGCCGGATCGCCAAGGCGAAGAAGTCCAGCCCCGAGGACGTCACCGTGGTGGTCCTGGACCGCCCCCGCCACGACGGCATCGTCAAGGAGATCCGGGAGGCGGGCGCCCGGATCAAGTTCATCTCCGACGGCGATGTGGCCGGCGCGATCATGGCCGCGCGCGAGAGCACCGGTGTGGATCTGCTGCTGGGCGTCGGCGGTACGCCGGAGGGCATCATCGCGGCCTGCGCGATCAAGTGCCTCGGCGGCACCATCCAGGCCAAGCTGTGGCCCAAGGACGACGAGGAGCGGCAGCGCGCCCTCGACGCGGGCCATGACCTCGACCAGGTCCTGGAGACGGACGACCTGGTCAGCGGCGACAACGTGTTCTTCGTCGCGACCGGCATCACCGACGGGGATCTGCTGCGCGGGGTGCGGTACCGCGCGGAGACCGCCACCACCCAGTCGCTGGTCATGCGGTCCAAGTCCGGGACGATCCGGCAGATCGACTCCACCCACCGGCTGGCCAAGCTGCGCGCCTACGCCTCGGTCGACTTCGAACGGCCGAGCTGAGCGAGATGACGGCGGCGTTCGGCCGGCGGCGGCGTTCGGCCGGCGGCGGCGTTCGGCCGGCGGCGGCGTTCGGCCGGCGGCGGCGTTCGGCCGGCGGCGGCGTTCGGCCGGCGGCGGCGTTCGGCCGGCGGCGGCGTTCGGCCGGCGCCACATGGCAGGCCCCGCGGGACAGGCAGGCCCCGCGGGACGGACGCAGGAATGACGCGGCATGACCAGGGCCGGGTACCGCCTCCCGGCGGCGCCCGGCCCTGGTCCCGAAGAGTTCAGCCGGCGGCGGCGACCCGCACCGCGCGCTGCAGCTCCGCCTCCCGGCGCCGGCGGCGGGCCAGCACGACCCGGCGCTCGGCCGCGGTCAGCCCGCCCCACACTCCGTACGGCTCGGGCTGAAGCAGCGCGTGCTCCCGGCACTCGACCATGACCGGGCAGCGCGCACAGACGCGCTTGGCGGCCTCCTCCCGCGACAACCTGGCAGCCGTGGGCTCCTTGGAGGGAGCGAAGAACAACCCGGCCTCGTCCCGTCGGCACACCGCCTCCGAGTGCCAGGGGCCGGCCTGATCCCGCGCGGGGACGCGCTGCGGGGGCACGGCGGCTTCCAGCAGGGGCTGATGCGGTTGCAGCACGGTCTACTCCTGACGACGGCTCCGGTGGTCACCCTTGCCCGCCTCGAGGTGTACGGCCCCGTTAGCACCCCCATCAGCCGTACGAGAGACGATGCACCAAGCCTTACCCGCTGTGCGCGGGCTTATGCACACCGTTGTCCCACCCGGAACTTCCCCCTGCACGCCCCTTCTTCAGGGCTTATGCTCGCAGGTTCTTCAACCGCTTACCCCGCTTGGGCTTGGCGTCCACACCGCCGAAAACGGCGAACCCGGTGACGTGGATCACCGGTGCGTCGGGGTCCTGCGCCTCGTACGTCGTGACGTCGAAACCGCCGAGGATGCCCGCGCCGGAACCGCGCAGCGAGACGTTCTCCGGAACCTTGATCTCCACCCCGCCGAAGGCGGCCACGACATGGATGACGATCTCCTGCTGCTCGAAGACCGCCTCGGTCAGGTCGATCTCCACGCCGCCGAAGATCGCCAGGGCGTTCGTACGGCGCCTGACCCGCCAGCGGCCCTTGCGCGTCGAACCGCCGAAGACCGCCACCAGGTTCTCCGACTCGGGAAGGGAGCGCGGCCACGGCGACTCCGCGTCGCGCGTGGACGCGGAGGCGGCGCCGCGGATGGGGGCGGCGGGCAGATCGCGCACCAGGGGCTCCAGCTCGCCGAGGGTCTTGGCGCGATACACCGCGTCGATCCGCTCGGCGTGCTCCTCCGGCTGGAGCCGCCCCTCGGCGAGGGCCTCCCGCAGGATGTCCGCGATCCGGTCGCGGTCCGCGTCGGACGCGCGGAGCTCCGCCTCCGCGACGGCCGCGGGCACGGCAGTGGCGGGCGCCGGGGCCGCCGCGGCCTCGGGCGCGGGGGCGGGCACGGGGGCGGATTTGGTCAAGGGCACGGGCTGCTGCTCATCCACGGACTCAGCGTACCCAGTCGCGATCTATCGCGACTAGTGGTCGATCCCTGGAGTCTCCCTGATCCTTCCCCTACCGGACCCTGCCTCTGCTACTGAGCCCTACCTCACAGGTCCCGTCCCGGGGCCCCGTTCTACGCTTGTGGACGCGCTGTCGACGAAGTCAGCCCAAGCCCCGTCGAGTGAGGAATGGCCGCGATGCCCCCCGTCTCCCGCCCTGCCCACCCTGGTTTCGCCTATTCGGAGCTGCTGCCCCTGGGAGAGGACACCACGCCGTACCGTCTGGTGACCTCCGAGGGCGTGAGCACCTTCGAGGCCGACGGGCGCACCTTCCTGAAGGTCGAGCCGGAGGCGCTGCGCAAGCTCGCGGCCGAGGCGATGCACGACATCTCGCACTATCTGCGCCCCGCCCACCTCGCCCAGCTGCGCCGCATCCTCGACGACCCCGACGCCAGCGCCAACGACCGCTTCGTCGCGCTGGACCTGCTGAAGAACGCCAACATCGCGGCCGCCGGGGTGCTCCCGATGTGCCAGGACACCGGCACGGCGATCGTCATGGGCAAGCGCGGGCAGAACGTGCTCACGCAGGGGGGCGACGAGGAGGCCCTCTCGCACGGTGTCTACGACGCGTACACCAAGCTCAACCTGCGCTACTCCCAGATGGCCCCGCTGACCATGTGGGACGAGAAGAACACCGGCTCCAACCTGCCGGCGCAGATCGAGCTGTACGCGACCGACGGCGGCGCCTACAAGTTTCTCTTCATGGCCAAGGGCGGCGGCTCGGCCAACAAGTCCTTCCTCTACCAGGAGACGAAGGCGGTGCTGAACGAGGCATCGATGATGAAGTTCCTGGAGCAGAAGATCCGCTCGCTGGGCACGGCCGCCTGCCCGCCCTACCACCTGGCGATCGTGGTCGGCGGCACCAGCGCCGAGTACGCGCTGAAGACCGCGAAGTACGCCTCCGCGCACTACCTGGACGAGCTGCCGACCGAAGGCTCGCCGACCGGCCACGGCTTCCGCGACAAGGAGCTGGAGGAGAAGGTCTTCGAGCTGACGCAGAAGATCGGGATCGGCGCGCAGTTCGGCGGCAAGTACTTCTGCCATGACGTGCGGGTCGTACGGCTGCCGCGGCACGGCGCCTCCTGCCCGGTCGCGATCGCGGTCTCGTGCTCCGCGGACCGCCAGGCGCTCGCCAAGATCACGCCGGAGGGCGTCTTCCTGGAGCAGTTGGAGACCGACCCGGCGCGCTTCCTGCCGGAGACGACGGACGAGGAACTGGTCAAGGGCGCGGGCCCGGACCTGGACGCGGTCGCCGTCGACCTCGACCGGCCGATGGACGAGGTGCTGGCCGAGCTGACCAAGCACCCGGTCAAGACCCGGCTCTCGCTGACCGGCACGCTGGTGGTCGCCCGGGACATCGCCCACGCGAAGATCAAGGAGCGGCTGGACGCGGGCGAGGAGATGCCGGAGTACCTGAAGAACCACCCGGTCTACTACGCGGGCCCGGCCAAGACCCCCGAGGGCTACGCCTCCGGCTCCTTCGGGCCGACGACGGCGGGCCGGATGGACGCGTACGTCGAGCAGTTCCAGGCCGCCGGCGGCTCGAAGGTCATGCTGGCCAAGGGCAACCGCTCCAAGCAGGTCACCGACGCGTGTGCCGCGCACGGCGGCTTCTACCTGGGCTCCATCGGCGGCCCGGCGGCGCGGCTGGCCCAGGACTGCATCAAGAAGGTCGAGGTCCTCGAGTACGAGGAGCTGGGCATGGAGGCGGTCTGGAGGATCGAGGTCGAGGACTTCCCGGCGTTCATCGTGGTGGACGACAAGGGGAACGACTTCTTCCAGGACCCGGCGCCGCAGCCGACGTTCACCAGCATCCCGGTGCGGGGCCCCGGCCTGGCCTGAGCCGCCATCCAGGACCCGGACCCTCCAGACCCCTCGGCCGTCCGGCTGGGGGGTCTGTTGCTACGCGGAGAGGCATGCGGCGCCGCTCAGGGGCGTCCTGGCCTCGGGCGTCAGGCCCGTTTACCCGACTACGCGAATATCGGCGTTGCCGCATAGCCGGGCCTGCCAGTCCCTCGTACCGTCGTAGCCACCAGGTCCCAACGGGGGTCGGCAACAAGGGGGTTTCAGCATGGCGCGCGAGGAACTGACCCGCCTGACCGGTAACGGAAACGGCACCTGCGGCAAGGACGACTGCCCGAACATCTACCGGGACGAGGCCGACGGCGGGATCGTCGTCCAGGGAGACATGTGCGAAGCGTTCCAGCCGCCGGCCGGTGAGGCACTGGTGAAGATCCCCGAGCACGTTCTGAGGGAGGCTGTACGTGTACTTGGCTGGTGAGGAATGGGCGGCGCGCTTCGAGGGCTTCCGGCGGGAAGCGTGGAGGCTTGAGACCCTGCCCCAATACCTCATGCCGCAGGAGGAAGAAGAGTTCGCGGCCTTTAAAGCCGGGGCCCGTATCGACCCTCACGCCGTCTCGAACGAGTACACCGACCGATTGCGTCGACAAGTCACAGAGGGGCGCTCCCAAGGGCGTGTGCACGTCCTGACGCGTCCGCTCTCGGACTACCTGCGATTCGAGTTCTCCCAGTACTACGCACCCCACGCATTGGCTGGCGAGCGCATCCGGATTCTTGACGTGACCGACCGGGATAACCCGCTGGAAGGCGTTCAGGACTTCTGGATGTTCGACCGTACCGAAGTGGTGCTGATGAATTACCACCCGGACGGGCGTCAGATCAACCGTGAAATCCACGAAGGGGATGTGGCTCAGTACATCGAATACCAGCGCATCGCGGTAGCTGAGTCGGTGCCCTTTGAGGAGTACGTGAAGGGCATTGACGTTTGAGCCCGAGAGGCTAGGTCAGTCCAGATCAGACCTAGCAGAAGCCTTGAGAGGTCAGCGCAAGCGAGCCGGGAAAACTCAAACCTGGCTCGCTCGCCACTGCACCATGTCTCAGACCAAGGTCAGCAACATTGAGAGCGGAAAGCTCACACCCTCACTAGTCGATGTTGAACTGATCCTGGAAGCCATCGGAGTGGATAGTCCTGTTGCTGCCGAGATCCTTTCGCTGGCGAGGACGGCAAATACGGAGTGGCAAGACCACTGGTCCTCTCGCCGCAGAGGCTTGGACAAGAAGCAGAACGAGCTAGCAAGGATTGAAGCGGTCTCGACAGAGTTCCGATTCTTTCTGCTCTCAATGATTACCGGATTGTGTCGAGAGTCATCAACGTCAGCGTTCCCCCCACCAGAGCATGTCCACCATGTTCGAAGGGTAGAACCTGAATCACGCTCGTCGGGGTCAGCGTCAGGTCAACCAGACGAGAAAGCTGTGCGCGCATCACGGTCGGCCCGCCGAACGCCCGCCTCAGAACTGCCTCGTCAAGGATCAGTGAGATGTCGGGCGGAAAATCGGCGCTCAATAGAACTTGCCGACTCATTCGGGCGCTGACCAACTCCTCGATCTTTTCCGCCGTGGCTTTAGGGTCGAACGTTTCGAACAGGGCGCGGGCGTAACCCTCAGTCTGCACAAGCCCCGGCACGATTTGACCTGCGTACTCCTCAATGAGCCGCGATTGTGCCTCAAGTTCCATCCGCCGCCTAAACTGGTCGGGGTGGATCTCCCGGCGGGCAAGCCCGTACAGCTCCTCGAAGATCCCATCCGTTCCAAAGGCGGCGTCCAGCCGCTTGGGCAGGTCGGGCGGGGGCATCGCGTCGGCCGTCTCGATGCGTGACAGGTGGCTTGTGCTCACCATCACGACATCCTTCAACCGCTCAAGACTCATATCCGCGCGCTCTCGGTGGGCACGCATCTTCGCCCCGAACAAGTGTCGGGCGGATCGGTCGGGCGTGAGTTCGCGTGGCCGTGCCGCCATGTGCCGTCCCCATTTCCCCAAATGGACCTCGGGATATGAACCTCACCTGAGCGTACGTGAGTTGCGCCACGCTTGTGTCAGAAAGGCAGACCCCCGCGACGTGGCTGCGTCCGGGGGCGTGGCCCAACAGCCTCACAGGAGCTGATGAACAATGAACAACCCTATCCATTGGTTCTCCGCATGGGTGAGTGGGCTTCTCGCCTTACGGCCGCGCCGCCGTCATCGGTCCGGAGCGATGCCTCTCGCGCCACGCGCGGGCATCTCGCGGCCCAGGGCGGGAAACGTGGACTCCGCCGCCAGGGCCCAGTCGGTGGCCACAAGCCCGGACGGCAACGTGCCGACTCCAGAATCCGGCACAGCGGCCCTGCCGCTGGACGACCAGGAACCCGCCTCGGTACAACCCCGCGTGGTGGTCCATGAGCAGCGGCGGGGCGGCGTCATCCCCCGCGTGGAGTTGGTGTGTGCCCCGCACGGCATGGTGGTCATCCCGTCAATCCCCGGACCACGCCCTCCCCTTCCCCTCTGGGGCCCGGGTGCGCTCTGTGTGCCACCCCCGGGGTGTTCGGGCCCCATGACCCCGCCGACCCGCACTCGGGTCTGTGCCCTGCCTGCGTCACGGCCGGTAAGCCCACCCGTGAGGGCCTTGAGAGCGCGGTGGTGATCGTGGCCGGACAGACCCTGGCAGGGGCCGAATCACTCCAACTGAGCACCGCCGCGCCGGAAGAGTTGGCCTACCACCTGGGGGCGGTGAAACGGAGCCTGCGCAGCGTGCTCCAGCTCCTCGCGCCGGCTGAAGGAAAGCGCGCTCGGTGAACGCCGATAACCCACCCGACCGGGGCGAACGGCCGACGATGACCATGCGCGTCTACACCATGGCGCGCGATGGAATCGTCACAGCACGGCACGCGATGGTGACCGTCCTGGTCGGGGAGAAGAGCGATACCTACGGGCTGGGGCAGGCATGGCCACCATGCCAGTGCCCTCGCCACCGTGAACACAACAACCCGAACCGATTCAAGCGCTCCTGAGAGGGCCGCTCGCCCCGGAGGGCGAGGGACGGGCGGTCCCCCAGCGACTCCGGTCGTCGTGCCCTGACACAGCCTTGAGTAGGGGCCGGGGCGGCATCTTGCCGCCCCGGCCCCTACGCGTTCACGGAGCCCCTCACCCCCTCAGCGCCGCCTCGAAGGCGCCCGGACGCTGGGTGACGCCGCTGCAGCGGGTGTTGGGAACGACGCTCGCGGTGGGCTCGGGGGCCGCGGCACCGGCCGTGGCGGCGGTCGGGGTGCCGGACTGGGTCATCTCCGGGGTGCACGGCTGGTCCCGTTCGGCCGACCACATCGACAGCCGTCCGATCCCCTTCTCCGCGGCGAACCGCGCCAGCCCGGACGCGTCCTCCAGCGTGAAGGTCTCGCCGGTGACGTCGTTGACCCCGATCATCGGCGTCACGGCGAGGATCTTCCAGGCGGCGGCGTCGGACATGCCGAACACCTCGCGGACCCGGGCCTGGGCCGCGGTGGCCGCCTGGACCGCGTAGTCGCCCATGTCGCCGGTGTGGTCGCCGCTGTAGTTCATCGCCATGACGTTGACGCCCGAGAGGATGACCCCCTCCTGTTTGGCGGCCTCCAACTGGGCGACGCTCTGCGGGGTCAGCCCGTCCGGCATGGCGGGCAGGGTGAAGGAGACGTTCAGGCCCTCGTGGGTGCGCTGGATGAGCGCGAGCGCCTGGGCCCGGCGGGCGGCCGCCTCGTCGTCGGCGAGCGCGTCGCCCTCGATGTCGAAGTCGATCCTGGCGGACTGGTAACGCTCGATCACCTCGGCGTAGGCGGAGGCGAGTTCGGGGACGTCGGTGCAGGCGGTGGCGAGCTCGGTGCCCTCGGCGCCGCCGAAGGAGATCCGTACGTCGCCGCCCGCCCGGCGGACGCCCTCGATCCGGGCCTCCAGCGCCTGGTCGTCCAGCGAGGTGCCGCCGTCCCACACCGGGGTGCAGCCGTCGCCCGCGACGACGAAGCCCAGCGAGAACTCCTTGACCCCGCGCGAGGCCGCGGCGGCCATGTCATAGCCCGAGTCCGCCCAGGCGTTGACGTACGGCACGAACTCGGCGGGCGGGCGCGCCACGGGGGGCTGTGACGCCCGGGGCTGTGAGGGCGCGGCGTGCGGCTCGGGCGGCTGCTTCTGGTGTCCCGCCCATACGGCGATGGTGGCGCAGACCACCGCGCCGGCCACGGCGATTCCGCTCATGCGGGGGCTGGCCCTCATGGCTCTGGCTCCTCCTTGTGGTCCGGTACGAGGCGCAGGGGCCGGTGCCGCCCGTGCCGCTCTCCCCGCCAAACCTCGCATATTCGGTGAAGCCTACTGAACTATGACACACCGCATGTTTGACTTATATGTCGCATGTCGTATTTTCTGCATTAACCTCTTCCGTATGGATCCTCAGTCAGATGTGGCCGAGCGCGCGACTTCGCGTCCCCTCCGCGCTGACGTGGCCCGGAAGGGGCCCGTGTTCGTGGACCTGTCCGGGCGCCGTGGCCGACTGGTACGACATGTGGGCGTAGTCGCGGGAGCCGCCTGCCTCGGCTATTCGGCGGTCCTGGGGTTGGGCTACGCGGGCGGTACGCCGTTCGCGCCGCAGACGCTGATCCCCGGGCGACCCGTCTCCACCGAGGCGTTCGGCCGGGGGCCGGAGCACACCCCCGAGGAGCGCTCCGGGCCCTCCGAGTCGCCCGAGCGGCGTGCCGCGCACGCGTACGGCTACGAGGAGGCGTACGGGGACGGGGACGGGGACGCGTACGGGGACGACGGACACGGGCCGACCCACCGTCAGCACCCGCGCGAGCGGCACGCCTCGGGGCGCCCGGAGCACGGGGGCGCCCGGGAGGCCGTCGCCCTGCCGCCCATCACCACCCGGCCGCGGCCCGCGCCTCCGCAGCCCGATCCGCCCAAGGTCCACCGCGCGGCGCCGCGGCACTCCCCCGCGCACCACCGCCCCGTAAGCCGCGGGTCCGCCGCGGGGCACCGGTCCGGCAAGCACCACAAGGGCGGCCACACGCCGTCACATCCGGTCGCCCACCCGCCCGGTAAGCGGCCCGCGGGCGCGTCGCACACCCCGTCGAAACAGCACTCCGCCGGCGCCGAGTCGCCCGCCAAGGGCTCCGGCCGCCCGCAGGCCCCCGGCCACACCACACGGCCCGGCCACGCCGCGTCCCCCCAGAAGCCCCAGTCCCAGAAGCCCCCGCAGGCCGATACGCCCAAGCCCCCCAAGGGGCCCGCCGGAGGCGGCACCCCGGCCGACGAGCCGGGCGCCGACAAGGGCACCCCCAAGCCCGATGACGAGGCGTCATGAGCGGCGGCAGACCGCCGAGGCTGCCGCGGCCGCGCCGCCGGCTCCCCGCGCCCCGTCAGGACGGCGCACCCCGTAGGGTGTTCCGGCTGACCGGCTCCGGCCGCCGCGCCGCGCGCCGCACGGGCGGGTCCGGGCGCGAGGGAAGGCTCGGACTCAGGCTCACGGGCGGACTCAAGCTCAGGCTCACGGGCGGACTCGGGCTCGGGCTCACCGGCAAGCTCGGGCTCAGGAGCCGGCTCCGTATCGTCAAACTGCGCCAGCTACGCACCCGCACCCGGGTGGCGCTCGCCCTCGCGACCCTCCTCGCACTGGTGTGCACCCTGCTGCTGGACGGCTATCTGCACGCCGAGGTCGGCAACGACGCCCGGGTGTACCGCTCACAAGCCTCGCGCACGGTCCCCGACCGGCTGCGCAAGGGCGGCCCGGTGATCACTTTCAACCACCGGGGAAAGGCCACCGAGCACGCCATCCCGTCCAAGACCATCGCGCTGACCTTCGACGACGGCCCGGACCCGCGCTGGACCCCGGAGATCCTCGACGTGCTGCGCCGCCACAAGGTGCGGGGGACCTTCTTCGTGCTGGGCCAGATGGTGATCCGCCATCCGGAGCTGGTCCGCCGGATGCGGGCCGCGGGCCATGAGGTCGGGGTGCACACCTTCTCCCATGTCGACCTGTCGTACCAGGACAAGGGGCGCATGGACCGCGAACTGGCCCAGTCCCAGTTGGCCCTGGCCGGTGCGGCGGGCATCACCAGCTCGCTCTTCCGCGCGCCGTACGCCTCCAAGGTCCGCGCGCTGGACGACCGCACCTGGCCGGTGCAGCAGCACATCGGCGCCAAGGGCTACATCAGCGCGTTCGTGGACACCGACAGCGAGGACTGGCAGCGGCCCCCGGTGAAGGAGATCGTCCGGAACGCCACCCCCGAGGGCAGGAAGGGCGCGTCGGTGCTCTTCCACGACGCGGGCGGCAACCGCTCCCGGACCGTACGGGCCCTCGGGCTGTACATCGAGCGGATGAAGAAGAAGGGCTACTCCTTCACCACGATCACCGGCGCGCTCGGCGCCCACAGCGCCAACCACCCGGCGCACACCCTGCCGGTCTGGGAGGGCCGGGCCCTGATCGGGGCCGCCGCGATCAGCCACAGCGCACTGCCGTTCCTGATCGGGCTGCTGGGCCTGGTGGGCTTCTCGGTGATCGGGCGGCTGCTGCTGATGGTGGTCCTCGCCTGGTGGCACCGGCGCTCCCGGGAGCGGCGGCGCTGGGCCCGGGTGCAGGAGGTCACCGATCCGGTGAGCGTGATCGTGCCCGCGTACAACGAGAAGGAGTGCATCGCCAACACCCTGAAGTCGCTGTCCGCCTCCACCCACCCGATCGAGATCCTGGTCGTGGACGACGGCTCCACCGACGGCACCGCCGATATCGCCGAGGCGATGGGCCTGCCCAACGTACGGGTGCTGCGGCAGGCCAACGCGGGCAAGCCCGCGGCCCTCAACCGGGGCATCGCCCACGCCAGCCATGAGCTGATCGTGATGATGGACGGCGACACCGTCTTCGAGCCCACCACCATCCGGGAGCTGGTCCGCCCGTTCGCCGACTCGCGGGTGGGCGCGGTGGCGGGCAACGCCAAGGTCGGCAACCGGGGGAAGCTGATCGGCGCCTGGCAGCACATCGAGTATGTGATGGGCTTCAACCTCGACCGGCGGATGTACGACCTGCTGCGCTGCATGCCCACCATCCCCGGCGCGATCGGCGCCTTCCGCCGCTTGGCGCTGCTGGAGGCCGGGGGCATGAGCGCGGACACCCTGGCCGAGGACACCGACATCACCATCGCCCTGCACCGAGCGGGCTGGCAGGTGGTCTACCAGGAGCACGCCCGCGCCTGGACCGAGGCGCCCAGCTCGCTCGGCCAGCTGTGGAAGCAGCGCTACCGCTGGTCCTACGGCACCATGCAGGCGCTGTGGAAGCACCGCCGCTCGCTGATCGACCGGGGGCCCTCGGGACGGTTCGGGCGGGTGGGGATGCCGCTGGTGGTGCTCTTCCAGATCCTCACCCCGCTGTGCGCGCCGCTGATCGACCTCTTCACCCTCTACGGAGTGATCTTCCTGGACCCGGTGCGCTCGCTGCTGGCGTGGGCGGCGCTGCTGCTGGTTCAGCTACTGGGCGCGGCGTACGCGTTCCGGCTGGACCGGGAGAAGTACCGGGCGCTGGCCGTACTGCCGTTGCAGCAGATCGCCTACCGCCAGCTGATGTATCTGGTGCTGCTGCACTCCTGCGTCACCGCGGCCACCGGCGCCCTGCTGCCGTGGCAGAAGCTCAAGCGCACCGGCGAGGTGGACACCCCGCGGGCGCCCGAGGCCGTACGGTGACCGGGCTCACCCGTTCGGCTCGGCGGGCGCGGGAACACGACGTGGCGTGCAGGCGCTGTGCTGGACGGAGGTGTCCCCATGACCGACGAGAGCCACCGCGACGACAGCCCCCGGGAGGGCTACCGCATCGAGCACGACTCGATGGGAGAGGTCAGGGTGCCCGCGCACGCCAAGTGGCGCGCCCAGACCCAGCGGGCGGTGGAGAACTTCCCCGTCAGCGGGCAGCGCCTGGAGCGGGCGCACATCCAGGCGCTGGCCCGGATCAAGAGCGCGGCCGCCCGGGTCAACGCCGAGCTGGGCGTGGTGGACAAGGACATCGCGGGGGCGATCTCGGAGGCGGCGGCCGAGGTCGCCGAGGGCCGCTGGGACGACCACTTCCCGGTGGACGTCTTCCAGACCGGCTCCGGCACCTCGTCCAACATGAACACCAACGAGGTGCTGGCCACCCTGGCGAGCGAGCGCCTGGGCCGTCCGGTGCACCCCAACGACCACGTCAACGCCAGCCAGTCCTCCAATGACGTCTTCCCCTCCTCCATCCACATCGCGGCCACCGCGGCCGTCACCGGCGATCTGATCCCGGCCCTGGCCCATCTGGCGGAGGCGCTGGAGCGCAAGGCCGCCGAGTTCGCCGAGGTGGTCAAGGCGGGGCGGACCCATCTGATGGACGCCACTCCGGTGACCCTCGGTCAGGAGTTCGGCGGCTACGCGGCCCAGGTGCGCTACGGGATCGAGCGGCTGCGCGCCTCGCTCCCCCGGCTGGCCGAGCTGCCGCTGGGCGGTACGGCGGTGGGCACCGGGATCAACACCCCGCCCGGGTTCGCCGCCGCCGTCATCGCCGAGCTGACCCGCACCACCGGGCTGCCGCTGACCGAGGCCCGGGACCACTTCGAGGCGCAGGGCGCGCGGGACGGGCTGGTCGAGACGTCCGGGCAGCTGCGGACCATCGCGGTCGGCCTCACCAAGATCGCCAACGATCTGCGCTGGATGGCGTCGGGCCCGCGCACCGGGCTCGCCGAGATCGCGCTGCCCGACCTCCAGCCCGGCTCGTCGATCATGCCGGGGAAGGTCAACCCGGTGGTCCCCGAGGCCACGCTGATGGTCGCGGCGCAGGTCACCGGCAATGACACCACCGTCGCCACGGCCGGGGCCGCCGGGAACTTCGAGCTCAATGTGATGCTCCCGGTGATCGCCAAGAATCTGCTGGAGTCGATCCGGCTGCTGACCAACGTCTCCCGGCTGCTCGCGGACCGCACGATCGACGGGATCACCGCCAACGCCGAGCGGGCCCGGGAGTACGCGGAGTCCTCGCCGTCCGTCGTCACCCCGCTGGGCCGCTACCTCGGCTACGAGGAGGCGGCGAAGGTGGCCAAGCGGTCGCTGGCGGAGCGCAAGACGATCCGGGAGGTGGTGCTGGAGTCCGGCTATGTGGAGCGGGGGCTGCTGACGTCGGCCCAGCTGGACGAGGCCCTTGACGTCCTGCGCATGACACATCCTTAGCCGGGCGTTGGCCCCCGGTTGCGTCATAGGTCACGGCATCGCGGCCCGCGCGCACCTAAGATCTGCTCATGACAGCGGACATCGTGGAGACGACGGGGACGGCGGACATCGCCCGGTGGGCACCGGGCGACCACATTCTGTGGCGCTATCGGGCCAACGCGTCCGACCTCATCCACATCTGCCGTCCCGTGACCGTCGTCGAGGACACCCCGGAGCTGCTCGCCGTCTGGCTCGCCCCCGGCACCGTCTGCGTCAAGCCGCAGCTCACCGACGGCACCTCGGTGCACCACGAGCCGCTGCCCACCCGGTACACCAAGCCGCGGACCACCGCGCGGTCCCAGTGGTTCGGCACCGGTGTGCTGAAGCTGGCCCGGCCCGGGGAGCCGTGGTCGGTGTGGCTGTTCTGGGACCAGGGCTGGCAGTTCCGGAACTGGTACGTGAACCTGGAGGAGCCGCTGGTCCGCTGGGACCGCGGAGTGGACTCCGAGGACCACTTCCTGGACATCGCGGTCTACGCCGACCGCGGCTGGGAATGGAAGGACGAGGACGAGTTCGCGCAGGCGCAGCGGGCCGGGCTGATGGGTCCCGAGCAGGCGGAGCGGGTCCGGACCGCGGGCCGGGCGGCCGCGGCGACCATCGAGTCCTGGGGAGCGCCCTTCCGGGACGGGTGGGAGAACTGGCGGCCCGACCCCGCGTGGTCCGTACCCGCCCTTCCGGCGGACTGGGGCCGTACGGACAAGAAGCACACCTCGGCACACTCGAGGTCATGAACCTCTTGTCGTGTCCCAGTGTTTCAAACGTAGGATCGTCGTCCGGAACACTGCCCATGCGGGACACCAGACGCCGGCGCAAGTCACGGGCGACGCGCGAGATCTGACGTAATGTCACAGGAGGGGGCGGAGTCATGAGCGGTGAGGACGAGCACGGGGACGGTTACGAGGGCTACGAGGACTTCGACCGCCTCGCGCTGGACCGCAGCGGTCAGGCGGAAGCCTTCGACCACATCGGCGACCGCTACGACGACGCCTTTCCGCACAAGGAGGGCCAGATCGAGGCCGGTCGCTGGCTCGCCGAAACGCTTCCGCCGGGCTCCCGGGTGCTGGACGTCGGCTGCGGTACGGGCCTGCCCACGGCCCGTCAGCTGGTCGACGCGGGGCACGAGGTGGTCGGCATCGACATCTCCCCGGGGATGCTCAAGCTGGCCCGGGACAATGTCCCGGAGGCCACCTTCCACCATGTGGACATCGTCGATCTGCGGGTGGGCGGGCGGTACGGCCCCGGCGGCCCCCGGGAGTTCGGCCCGTTCGACGGCATCACCGCCTACTTCACGCTGCTGCTGCTGCCCCGCCCGGAGATCCCGTACGCACTGCGGACCCTGCACGCCGGCTTGAGACCCGGGGGGCTGCTGGGGCTGGGCATGGTGGAGGCGGACATCGACGACTTCCCCATTCCGTTCCTCGGCAACTCGGTCCGGGTATCCGGTTATCTGCGGGACGAGCTGCGCCAGGCCGTCCGCGATGCGGGCTTCGAGGTCGCCGGGGAGGACTCGCACGCGTACGCCCCGGCCAGCACGGACGTACCACCCGAGATCCAGCTCTATCTGAACTGCCGACGACGTGCCTGACACTCGGTGCGCCCACGAGACGCGGGCGCACGGCCCCGGACGGATGGAAACCCACGCGTGACGGAGCACCCCACCTCCCACAACAGGCGGCAGGCGGCCACCTCTGCCGCCGCCCCGGGCGCGGCAGCGCCCGACGACGCGCACGGCGCGGTCCCGGACCCGCGGACCGCCGTGCGGCAGACGGCTGCCCCCGGCCAGGAGCCGGGCGACGGCCGCCCGCGTCCGGCCTACTCCGCGGACGGGCCCACGGGCCCGGCGGCCCACGACGGGCCCCCGGGTCCGGCCGGGGAGCCCGCGCCCCGCGCCAGAGGGCGCGGCGCCGCCCCCGAGCGCGGCGAGGGCGCCGCCGGGACGGGGCCCGCGCGCCGTGGCCGCGGCAGGAGCGGCGCGGACGGCGCGGACGGGCGGGGGAGCGCCGCGGCGGCGCGCGGCGGCGGAGGCAGGGAGCGCCGGAACACGGCGGAGAGCGAGCACCCGGCGCAGCCGGAGCACGGCACACCGGAGGGCGAGCCTGTGTGGGACGCGGATCGCAATGCCGCAAGAGGCGCGTCGCGCCGACCGGGAGCGAACGGCGGCACCGGCCCCGACGAGCGGCCCCCGGCCGCCCAGGGCGACGGACGCGGCCGGGAGGCGGCGCGCCGGGGCGCCGGCGCGGGCGAGCATCCGGAGCGGCCCGGCGAGGCGCACGCGGCGGCCGGGGCTGGTGAAGCACATGCGGCGGCCGGGTCCGGCGAAGCACACACGGCACCCGGATCCAACGACGCCCGCAGAGCATCCGGATCCGGCGACGCCCACACCGCGGCCGCCACGGCGGGTGAGGTCGCCTACAGCGCGCCGGAGGGCGGGGTGCCCACCGTTCCGCCCGCGGGCGGCCCCGCCGCCGCCGAGGCGGCCACCGCGCGGGACCGGAGCGGCGACCGGCTGCGGTTCGTGGGGGCCGCCACGCGCCGGATCGCCCGGGGCATCGACCTGGACGAGATCGTGCTGGGCCTGTGCCGGGCCACCGTGCCCACCTTCGCCGACGCGATCCTGGTCTATCTGCGCGATCCACTGCCGGTCGGCGACGAGCGCCCGGTCGGCCCGGTGGTGCTGCGGCTGCGCCGCACCGACCGGATCCCGCTGGACCCGGACACCGACAGCGGCCGGCTGTCGCTGCTGCCCTCCCAGCCGGACCTGTCGCCCGCCGTGGGCGGCGGCCCGGCCGCCGAGCTGTGCGAGGTGGAGGCGGGCGGCCCGCTGGCCGAGGTGCTGCGCGGGGTGCGGCCGGTGTTCGGCGACTCGCAGGCCGCCCGCGCCGCGCTGCCCGAACTGCTCGGCGAGGGGCCGTCGGTGGCGACCGGTCAGCGCACCGTGCTGGCACCGCTGCGCGGCCGCCGCCGGGTGATCGGCGCGGCGGTGTTCGTACGCCGCCCGGACCGGCCGCCGTTCGAGCCGGACGATCTGCTGGTGGCGGCCCAGCTGGCCACCCACACCGCGCTCGGCGTCGACAAGGCGGTGCTGTACGGGCGCGAGGTGTACATCGCGGACGAGCTCCAGCGCACCATGCTGCCCGACTCGCTGCCGCAGCCCACCGGCGTGCGGCTGGCCAGCCGCTATCTGCCCGCGGCCGAGACCGCGCGGGTCGGCGGCGACTGGTACGACGCGATCCCGCTGCCGGGCAACCGGGTGGCGCTGGTGGTCGGCGATGTGATGGGCCATTCGATGACCTCCGCCGCGATCATGGGCCAGCTGCGCACCACCGCGCAGACCCTCGCCGGGCTCGACCTGCCGCCCCAGGAGGTGCTGCACCACCTGGACGAGCAGGCCCAGCGGCTGGGCACCGACCGCATGGCCACCTGCCTGTACGCGGTCTACGACCCCGTCGCGCACCGCATCGTGGTGGCCAACGCGGGCCATCCGCCGCCGCTGCTGCTGCACCGGGGCGGCCGCGCCGAGGTGCTGCGGGTACCGCCGGGGGCGCCGATCGGGGTCGGTGGTGTCGACTTCGAGGCGGTCGAGCTGGACGCGCCCGCCGGGGCCACCTTGATGCTCTACACCGACGGCCTGGTCGAGTCGCGGATGCGCGATGTGTGGACCGGGATCGAGCAGCTGCGGGAGCGGCTGACCGCCACCGCCCGGCTCACCGGCCCCAACCCGCCGCCGCTGGAGCCGCTGTGCGACGAGGTGCTGGACATGCTCGGCCCCGGCGACCGCGACGACGACGTGGCGCTGCTCGCGGCCCGGTTCGAGGGCATCGCGCCCAGCGATGTCGCGTACTGGTTCCTGGACCCCAAGGCGCAGACCGCCGGGCAGGCGCGTCGGCTGGCCCGCCGGGCGCTGGCCCGCTGGGACCTGGACGATCTGACGGACGCGGTGGAGCTGCTGGTCAGCGAGGTGGTGACGAACGCGGTGCGCTACGCGGAGCGGCCCATCACACTGCGGCTGCTGCGCACGGACGTCCTGCGCTGCGAGGTCGGCGACGACGTGCCACAGCTCCCCCGGCTGCGCCAGGCCCGGCCGTCCGACGAGGGCGGGCGCGGGCTGTATCTGGTGAACCGGATGGCGCGGCGCTGGGGCGCGACCCGGCTGTCCACGGGCAAGGTCGTCTGGTTCGAGCTCGCGATGCCGTCCTGAGCCGACCCGTCCGGACGCCAGTCCGGTTGGCATGAGAGGACCCCGGAAGCGGCGGTGTGTACCGCGCTCCGGGGCCGCTGAGCAGGGTCCTACCGGGGCGTGCGGGGGCGGACGGCCGTCTCAGGTCCGCCTGAAGTGGTCCGGCCGGTTGTCGTGCTGACGGGGGCACTGGCACGGGGGCCACGCCTGCCCCAGTGCGTAGGGGTTGCTCTTCTCGCCGACCAGGACGGCCACCATCGCGTGGCGTACGGTCACGATCCCGTCGCGCGCCATGGTGTAGACGCGCACCGTCATGCGAGTCTCTTCGCCCCCGTTGGCCGCCCTCATCGGCCCGTCCCCTCGACCGGCGCGAGGAGCTGGAGCACGGCGCGCAGACCGCGCTTGACCGCGCCGAGGTGGTAGGCCAGTTCCTCCGGCGCGGCGGTGGCCAGGCTCAGGGCTTCAGCGGCGGCAAGGCTCTGTCCGGCGACGATCATGACGGCTCGCTCAAGGCCGTCGCGGGTGGGCTTGCCAGCCGCGATACATGCCGGACACAGGCCCGAACGCGGATCGCTGAGATTGCGGGGCCCGAAATCACCGGGAGTGGCGCACAGAGTACAGCCGGGAACCGGGACGGACACGGCATGGCCGTTGGCGGTCACCGGATCACCACCATCCCATGCGGCGCACAGACCTGGGCTTGTTGACGCTGTCCCCGTTCGCGACAGCAAGGCTCCGGAAGGTCCGGCGTTGGTCTTCCCCACGCCGTCCTGGTCATCGTTCGTATCGGCTGTCAGGGGTGGGGAGTTCCACGGCACCTGACCCTTCGCTGGCGAACCATCAGACAGCGGCCCCTGACCAGCCGGCAGGGGCCGTTGCGCTGCCTCGGTCCGGCACACACTCCCACGAGACTGTACTCGCCCAGCGTGCCCGCTAGGTGGCTGACCTGCACGGATGAACAGTTCGATGGCGGGTGCACGATGGGTGCGTCCAAGGCGCGTTGACAACCGGCAGCAGACCCCAAACCCCGACCAGTCGCGTCTGCGGGTCGGGCGCGCTCTTCCTCGTCCTGCGGTCCCGGGGCGGGTGTGCCGAGAAGCACCCCCGCCCCGCGTCATCACTGCTGCGGCCGACGGGGAAGACCGCCTTCGCCCGACTCCGAACTCGACGGGTCGGGCGGGCTCGGGGAGCCGCCGTCGTCCGACGGCGACGCCGAGGACGAGGCGGACGGCGACTCGCTGGCGGACTCGCTCGCCGACGGGGACGACGAGGGCGACTCGCTGGCGGACTCGCTCGCCGACGGGCTGGAGGACGGCGACTCCGAGGCGTCGCTCGAACTCGGCGACGGTGGCGGCTTGACCGCCGCCCCCATGTCGGTGTCCAGGTCGAACTTGGAGGCCTTCTCCCCGCTCAGCGCGGACTCGGTGTACGCGGCCCAGATCCTGGCCGGGAAGTCACCACCGTTGACGCGGCCGCCGCCCGCGGTGCCCTTGAGCGAGACCTGCTTCTTCTCCCCTTCGCCGAACATCCCGACCGAGGTCACCAGATCGGGGGTGTAGCCGGTGAACCAGGCCGACTTGTTGTCGTCGGAGGTGCCGGTCTTGCCCGCGACGGCCTGACCCTGCTGCCGCACCGCCTGGCCGGTCCCGTCGTCGACCACCCCGGTGAGGACGGAGGTGACGGAGTCGGCGGCGCCACGGCTGATCGCCTGGCCGTTGGTGGGATCGGGCAATTTGGGCCGCTCATCGCCCTTTTCGGCGGACTTCACGATCGCCGGGGTGACCTTCTTGCCGTGGTTGTCGAGGGTCGCGTAGACCCCGGCCATGTCGCGCGGGCTGGCGCCCATCACGCCCAGCGACATCGCGGGGCGTACGTCGAAGCCGCCCGCGTCCTTGTTCATGCCGAGGTCGATGGCGGTGTTCTTCACCTTGTCCAGGCCCACGTCCACCGCCATCTGCGCGAAGACGGAGTTGACGGAGTTGTTCATCGCCTTCTGGACGGAGATGGGGCCGTAGGACTTGTTGTCCTCGTTCGGCGGGGCGAAGCCGGTGAGCGAGCCCTTGACCGGCCGCTTGCTGGTGCCGTCGTAGATGGTGCTCGCCGTGATCGGGGTGCTGTCCTGCGTGGTGGAGCCGTTCTCCAGCCCCGCGGCCAGGATCAGCGGCTTGAAGGTGGAGGCGGGCTGGTAGTCCTCGCGGAGGGCGTTGTTGTAGTAGTGCTCGGTGTAGCCGGTGCCGCCGTACATCGCCACCACACCACCGGACTCCGGGTCCACCGAAACCGCTCCGACCTGGGCGTACTTGTCGACCTTGCGCTTCTTCGGGTCCAGCTTGTCGGTCAGCTGGGTGCGGACCGCCTTCTCCAGCGCCTTCTGCTTCTTCTTGTCGATGTTGAGGGTGATCGTCCAGCCGCCGGCCTCGATCTCGTTCTCCGAGACCCCGGCCTTGATCAGCTCCTTGTTGGCGGCCTCGATGAGATAGCCCGCCTGGCCGTCGCGTCCGGGGATGGGGCGCGGCGGGACGGGGACATCGAACTTCATGCCCTCGCGCTCGCTCTTGGACAGCCAGTCCTTCTGGACCATGTTGTTGAGGACGTAGTTCCAGCGGGCCTTCACCAGCCGCTTGCCGTTGGGGCCCGCCGCCGACCAGTCGTACTGGCTGGGTGCCTGGAGCACCGACGCGAGATAGGCGCCCTGTGCGACGCTGAGGTCCTCGACGTCCTTGTTGTAGTAAGCGCGGGCGGCGGCCTGGATGCCATAGGCGCCGCGGCCGTAGTAGCTGGTGTTGATGTAGCCCGCGAGGATGTAGTCCTTGGACTTCTGCTGGTCGACCTTGAGCGAGATCACCAGCTCCTTCAGCTTGCGGCTGACGGTCTGTTCCTGGCTCAGGTAGTAGTTCTTGACGTACTGCTGGGTGATGGTCGAACCACCCTGCTTGCCCCGGCCCAGCGCGGTGTTGATGAGACCGCGGGCGGTGCCGGTGAACGAGACGCCGGAGTCGCCGTAGAAGTCCTTGTTCTCGGCGGCGACAAAGGTGTGCTGCACCTTCTTGGGGATCTTGGACAGCGGTACGGACTCACGGTTGACGTCACCCGTCTTCGCCATGATCGTGCCGTCGCTGTACTTGTAGATGTTGGCCTCGGCCTTGGCCGCGGCGTTGGCGGGCGGAACCTCCACCAGCAGATAGAGGACGAAGAACGCCCCGACGAGCAACGCGCCGAGCCCCAGGACGTACCCCAGCAGCCACTTCCAGGTGAAGAAGCGGCGTATGCCCCCCGACTTCGCCGCTCGCTTGGCTCTGCGAGCGCTCTTCTGCCGCGCGCGTCGCTCTTCCGCTCTACCCATCGCTCCCGCCGCTCCAGTCCGTAAGCCCCCCAGGCCAGCTCATGAAACTAACACCGCAACAACCCTCAAATGCCCATCGATCTAGCTTTTTCCGAAGGTGACAAAAAGCACCCACTCCAAGGGAACTGACGGCTTACGGGGGCCAAGGGTTGCCACCGGCCCATAATGTGCTATCACTTTGATAGAACGCAGCGCCGAACGGAACGGGGAGCCCTCCATGTCCGACACCACCTCGACCGAGCCCATCACCGATCAGGCCGACATACCGTCCCTCCCGGAGCCGAGGGTCACGGAGCGGCCCGCGCACAACGTCAGCGGCGGACTGGCCCTGCTCGGCGGCCTGGCCGGACTCGCTGGCGGCATCGGGCTGATCCTCGCGGGCGCCGCCGTCGCCTCCGAGCACAAGGGCGCCTGGTCCACGCTGCTGATCGTCTCCGGCATCGTGGTGATCCTCGCCGCGCTCCTCACCATGTGCGGCCTCAACACCATCGCGCCCGGCGAGGCCCGGGTGGTCCAGCTCTTCGGCCGCTACCGCGGCACCATCCGCACCGACGGGCTGCGCTGGGTGAACCCGCTCACCAGCCGGGAGAAGATCTCCACCCGGGTGCGCAACCACGAGACCGCGGTACTCAAGGTCAACGACGCCTACGGCAACCCGATCGAACTCGCCGCGGTCGTCGTCTGGAAGGTCGAGGACACCGCCCAGGCGATGTTCGAGGTGGACGACTTCCTGGAGTTCGTCGCCACCCAGACCGAGGCCGCCGTCCGGCACATCGCCATCGAGTACCCGTACGACGCCCATGAGGAGGGCGCCCTCTCGCTGCGCGGCAACGCCGAGGAGATCACCGAGAAGCTCGCGATCGAACTGCACGCCCGGGTCGAGGCGGCCGGGGTCCGCATCATCGAATCGCGCTTCACCCACCTCGCCTACGCCCCGGAGATCGCCTCCGCGATGCTCCAGCGCCAGCAGGCGGGCGCCGTGGTGGCCGCGCGGCGGCAGATCGTGGACGGCGCGGTCGGCATGGTCGAGGCTGCCCTGGCCCGGATCGCCGAGGAGGAGATCGTGGCGCTGGACGAGGAGCGCAAGGCCGCGATGGTCAGCAATCTGATGGTGGTGCTCTGCGGGGACCGCTCCCCGCAGCCCGTGCTGAACACCGGCACGCTGTACCAGTGACGGACGAGAGCGGGCGGAAGGCACGGCAGCCGCGGCAGCGCAAGCAGATGCTGCTGCGGCTCGACCCGGCCGTCCATGACGCCCTCGCGCGCTGGGCCAACGACGAGCTGCGCAGCGCCAACGCGCAGATCGAGTTCCTGCTGCGCAAGGCGCTCGCGGACGCGGGCCGGCTGCCCGGCGCGGCGCGCCCGATCCCGCGCCGGGGCCGCCCGCCGCGGCGGCCCGCCGAGGGCGCCGAGGGCGAGGGTGCCGAGGGCGAGGGTGCCGAGGGCGAGGGTGCCGAGGGCGAGGGTGCCGAGGGCGAGGGTGCCGAGGGCGAGGGTGCCGAGGGCGAGGGCCCCACCGAGGACCCGGAGGGCATCGGCCGGGAGCCACGTCGGCCCTGACCCCGGTCGCACCTCTCTGACCTGCGGCAATGCACACCCAAGCGCGGCTATACACTCCAGGTATACGCATGGTGTAGAGTGCTGGGCATGTCAATTGGCCACACCCTGCTCGGACTCCTCGAGGGCGGCCCGCGCCACGGCTATGACCTCAAGCGAGCCTTCGACGAAAGATTCGGACACGACCGCCCGCTGCACTACGGGCAGGTCTACTCGACCATGTCCCGGCTCCTGAAGAACGGCCTGGTGGAGGTCGACGGCATCGAGCACGGCGGTGGCCCGGAGCGCAAGCGCTACGCCATCACCGACGCGGGCATCACCGATGTGGAGCACTGGCTCACCCAGCCCGAGAAGCCGGAGCCGTATCTCCAGTCGGTCCTCTACACCAAGGTCATCATCGCCCTGCTCACCGGGCGGGACGCGGCCGATCTCCTCGACGTCCAGCGCGCCGAACATCTGCGGCTGATGCGCGATCTGACCCAGCGCAAGCGCGGCGGCGACCTCACCGACCAACTCATCTGCGACCACGCCCTCTTCCATCTCGAGGCCGATCTGCGCTGGCTGGAACTGACCGCCGCCCGCCTCGGCCAACTCGCCAAGGCGGTGCGTTCATGACCCCGGCAGGCTCCTTGCTGATCGCCACGTCCCTGCACAAGACGTACGGTCACACCCCCGCCCTGGACAGTGCGGACTTCTCCATCCACCCCGGCGAGGTCGTCGCCGTCATGGGCCCCTCCGGCTCGGGCAAGTCGACGCTGCTGCACTGCCTGGCCGGGATCGTGAAGCCGGACTCCGGCTCCGTCCACTACAACGGGCGCGAGCTGACCGCCATGTCGGACGCCGAGCGCAGCGGGCTGCGCCGCGGTGAGTTCGGCTTCGTCTTCCAGTTCGGCCAGCTCGTCCCCGAGTTGAGCTGTGTGGAGAACGTCGCGCTGCCGCTGCGGCTGAACGGCACCAAGCGCAAGGAGGCCGAGACCCGGGCGGCGGCCTGGATGGAGCGGCTCGAGGTCGCCGATGTGGCGCACAAGCGGCCCGGTGAGGTCTCCGGCGGTCAGGGGCAGCGGGTCGCCGTCGCCCGGTCGCTGGTCACCGCCCCGCGGGTGCTGTTCGCGGACGAGCCGACCGGCGCGCTGGACTCGCTCAACGGGGAGCGGGTGATGGAGCTGCTGACCGAGGCCGCCCGGGAGTCCCGTACCGCCGTGGTGCTGGTCACCCATGAGGCCAGGGTCGCCGCCTACTCCGACCGCGAGGTCGTCGTCCGCGACGGCAAGGCCCGGGATATGGCAGGGGCCCGATGAGCGGCCAGGACGCCCCGGCGGAGGAGCCCCGCTCCCGTGTCTCGGTCGCCCGCTGGGCCGCCGATCTGGCCATGGGCGGCCGGTTCGCGGTCACCGGCGGCCGGGAGAGCTGGGCCAGGACGATCATGACGGCGGTGGGCGTCGGCCTGGGGGTGGCGCTGTTGCTGCTGGCCTCCTCCGTCCCCACCATGTACCAGCAGCGCAACGAGCGGGGCGACGCCCGCTCCTCGTTCACCCCCAGCGGCGAGGTGAAGCCCGGCGCCGATACGCTCCGGCTCGCCAACGCGGGCACGACCTTTCGCGACCAGGACATCACGGGCGAGGTCATGGCCCCCGACGGCGACGGCACACCGCCCGTGCCGCCGGGCATCGACCGCATCCCGGCCGCCGGTGAGATGTGGGTTTCCCCCGCGCTGAAGAAGCTGCTCGACTCCGACGAGGGCAAGCTGCTCCGGGACCGATTCCCGTACCGCACCATCGGGGTGATCGGCGACAGCGGCCTGTCCGGCCCGTCCGATCTCGCCTACTACGCGGGGGTCTCCCAGAAGGCGTTCGGCCACGTCAACTCCAGCTATCACATCGACCACTGGGGCCTGGCGGACAAGAAGGGCGCGAACGAGCCCCTGGACCCCGCGCTGCTGCTGCTGATCATCGTGGGCTGTGTGGTGCTGCTGCTGCCGGTGCTCATCTTCATCGCCACCGCGGCCCGCTTCGGCGGTGAGCGGCGCGACCGGCGGCTGGCCGCGCTGCGGCTGGTCGGCGCGGACATCCATATGACCCGGCGGATCGCGGCGGGGGAGTCGCTCTTCGGCTCCCTCCTCGGGCTCGCCGTCGGCGCCGGACTGTTCCTGCTGGCGCGGGAGATCATCGGCAGCATCCAGGTCTGGGGCATCAGCTTCTTCACCTCCGACATCGTGCCGAGCGCCCTGCTCGCCCTGGTGATCGCGGCGGCCGTGCCCGCCTCGGCCGTCATGGTCACGCTGATCGCCCTGCGTGGTATCGCCATCGAGCCGCTGGGCGTGGTCCGGAACGCCAAGCCCAAGCGCCGGCGTCTGTGGTGGCGGCTGCTGCTGCCGCTGCTGGGCCTGGCCCTGCTGCTGCCGCTCGCGGGCGGCTTCGGGACCGGCAGCAGCGGCGGCAACATGAAGGCGTACCAGGCCGCGGCCGGTGCCGTCCTGCTGCTCATCGGCATCACCGCGCTGCTGCCCTGGGTCGTCGAGGCCGTGGTGGAACGGTTCGGCGGCAGGGGCTCGGTGCCCTGGCAGCTCGCCACCCGCCGGCTCCAGCTCAGCAGCGGCACCGCCTCCCGCGCGGTCAGCGGCATCACGGTCGCCGTCGCCGGGGCCATCGCGCTCCAGATGCTCTTCGCCAGCGTGGGGGCCCAGAACACCGAGGACACCGGCCAGGACCCGAACCGCGCCCAGTTGATCGCGAACGTCCCGGTGAACGACGGCGACCAGGCCCGCGACGCCTTCGCGCGGTACCGCGCGACCAAGGGCGTGCGCGATCTGCTCGGTGTCACCGAGGACTACATCTCCGATGTGCGCCCCAGCAAGGACGACCCGACATCGGTCCCGGAAGAGGCCATCACCGTCGCCGACTGCCCCACGCTCCGCGAGGTGGTCCGCATCACCAGCTGTAAGAACGGCGATGTCTTCCTCGTCGATTCGTCCAGCTACTACGGGGAGGAGCCGGGCTTCGCCAAACCGGGCGCCCGGGTCAACTTCGCCTACCGCGACGACGGTACGCCGGACCTGCGCAAGAAGAAGCTGTGGACTATTCCCCAATCGGCCACGAAGGTGAAGCCCCGGCCGGACCCGACCGGAAGCGAACGCACCGGCATCTTCGCCACCCCCGGCGCCTTCGACATCGCCGATCTGCCGGACCCCGGGGCCGCGGCCATGATCCGGCTGGACCCGAAGGTCCCGGACGGGGTCGAGTATGTGCGCAACACCAGCGCGGCGCTCTCCCCGGCGATGGATGTCATGCGGCTCTCCAGCACCTCGCAGTCGGATGAGTTCCAGGTCATCCGCAAGGCCCTGTTCATCGGCGCCACCGCGACCCTGCTGCTCATCGGGGCCAGCATGATCGTGACCACCCTTGAGCAGCTCCGCGAGCGCAAGCGGCTGCTGTCGGTCCTGGTGGCCTTCGGCACCCGGCGCACCACGCTCAGCTGGTCGGTGCTGTGGCAGACCGCGGTCCCGGTGGTGCTGGGGCTGGCGCTATCGATCGCGGGCGGGCTGGCACTGGGTGTGATGCTGCTGAAGATGGTCGGCCAGCCACTGGCCGTGGACTGGGCCGGACTCGGCACCATGACCGGCGTCGGCGGCGGGGTCATCCTGCTGGTGACCCTGGTCAGCCTGCCGCCGCTGTGGCGGATGATGCGGCCGGAGGGTCTGCGGACGGAGTAGGCCCCGTCCCGCCGCGCCCGCGTCGCGGGGGCCGTTCCCATCTGCGGGAATGGCCCCTTGCCCTTGTTCCCAGCGGTTATGCCACCCGTCTGGGTGAATCCCGGCAAAGGACCTCTTCCTCGGCTTCCGGTCTACGATGATGTCCTCGATACCAGCCAGGAGGAGGCGCCATGTCTGCCGCAGCGGTCGAGTACCCCTGTGACGGTCCCGAGCGGAATCTGCTCGAAGAAGCCGAGCAGCTCTCCGCCATGCTCCCCGGCTACCGCGTCGAGATCATCGGGGAAGAAATCACCGTGACGCCACCGCCCGACATGCCTCACGGGGATTCGCTGACCGACCTCACGTTTGCCTTCGCGCCCGCCCACGGCAAGCTGACGCGAGTGGTCCAAGGTTCGGGCGTGTGGCTTCCCGACAGCCCCTTCGACTACGCCGTACCGGACCTTGCCGTGGTCGACGCCGACTACCGGGACCACTACATCGAGCACAATTGCTACGACCCCACGATCTTCCGTCTGGTCCTGGAGGTCACCTCGAGCAACCTCGGCAACGACCTGAAGACGAAAGTCACCGCCTACGCGATCGCCAAGATCCCCGTCTACGTGATCGTCAACCGCACGAAGCAGCGCATCCACGTCCTGACGGATCCGATCGCCAACGAATACAACCACCATCGCCTCTACGCCCGGGGTGAGCACATCACCCTCCCAGAGTCGATCGGCGCCGAAGTCACCCTGGACGTGGAAGCGGTCCTGGCAGCCGGACGCCCCTGACGCTCACCCCCGGTCGACCCGTACCGGCAGCGGCCGCAGCGCCCCCCGCAGGGCCTCCGCGAACGCCTCGAACTCCTCCGTGCGCGCCGCGCCCGCCCGCATGGCCAGGGCGATCCGGCGGGCGGGCGCCGGATCGGCGAAGTCGCCGGTGGCCAGATGGTCGTTGCGCGCGGTTTCCACCCGGAGCGCGGTGCGCGGCAGCAGCGTCACCCCGAGCCCGCCCGCGACCAGCTGCACCAGGGTGGAGAGCCCGGCGGCGCTGGTGGTCACCGGGGCGCCCTCGGTGCGGCCCGCCTCACGGCAGATGTCCAGCGCCTGGTCGCGCAGGCAGTGACCCTCGTCGAGCAGCAGCAGATCCAGCTCCTTGAGCGCCTCGCGGGGGATGTCATCGCGTCCGCCCAGCCAGTGGTCCCGCGGGGTGACCAGCACGAAGTCCTCGTCGAACAGCGGTATTTCGACCACCCCGGGCGCACCGAGCGGCACCGCGAGCAGCAGCAGATCCAGCCGGCCGTGGGCCAGCCCCTCCAGCAGCGAGGCGGTCTGCTCCTCGTGCACCTGGAGATCGAGCCGGGGGTAGCGCTCATGCACCAGCCGCAGCACGGTCGGCAGCAGATACGGCGCCACGGTCGGAATCACTCCGAGCCGCAGCACACCGGTGAACGGCGCCCGCGCCGCCTCGGCCTCCTCCAGCAGCTCCCCGACCGCTTCGAGCACGGTGCGTGCACGGACCGCCAGCCGCTCCCCCGCCGGGCTGAGCAGTACCTTGCGCGTCGTACGCTCGAGCAACTGGACACCGAGTGTCTCCTCGAGCGCCGCGACGGCGCCGGAGAGCGCGGGCTGGCTCATCCCGATGGCGGCCGCGGCATCGCGGAAGTGCAGCTGCTCCGCGACCGCGACAAAGGCCCTGAGCTGGGAAATGCTCGGCTGGCGCGGTTTGCCCTGCGGTATGGGCGATGCGGCCACTGATAGCCACCTCCAATCAACCCCACCGAGTGTAGCTATTTCACTGATCAATGCACTCTGTGCCAAGGTAGGACCGTCCAACCCCAGGAAAACCCGGACGACCGGGCCTTTCCTATGCAAAAGCTGCAAGGAGTGCGCGTGCTCACCGTCGGTGACAAGTTCCCCGAGTACGACCTGACCGCCTGCGTGTCGCTGGAGAGCGGCAAGGAGTTCGAGCAGATCCACCACAAGACCTACGAGGGCAAGTGGCGCGTGGTGTTCTTCTGGCCCAAGGACTTCACCTTCGTGTGCCCGACCGAGATCGCCGCCTTCGGCAAGCTGAACGACGAGTTCGCCGACCGTGACGCGCAGATCCTCGGCGTCTCCGGCGACTCCGAGTTCGTCCACCACGCCTGGCGCAAGGACCACGCCGACCTGCGTGACCTGCCCTTCCCGATGCTGGCCGACTCCAAGCACGAGCTGATGCGCGACTGCGGCGTCGAGGGCGAGGACGGCTTCGCGCAGCGCGCCGTGTTCATCGTGGACCAGAACAACGAGATCCAGTTCACCATGGTGACGGCCGGTTCCGTGGGCCGTAACCCCAAGGAGGTCCTGCGGGTGCTGGACGCCCTGCAGACCGACGAGCTCTGCCCCTGCAACTGGAGCAAGGGCGAGGACACCCTGGACCCGGTGGCCCTCCTCTCCGGAGAGTGAGCTGATTCACCATGGCACTCGATGAGCTGAAGTCCGCGCTGCCGGACTACGCCAAGGACCTCAAGCTGAACCTCGGTTCGGTGATCGGCAACTCGGAGCTTCCGCGGCAGCAGTTGTGGGGCACCGTGCTGGCCTGCGCGATCGCCTCGCGTTCGGCACGGGTGCTGACCGAGCTGGAGCCGGAGGCCAAGGCCAACCTCTCGCCGGAGGCGTACACCGCCGCCAAGTCGGCGGCCGCCATCATGGCGATGAACAACGTCTACTACCGGACCCGGCACCTGCTGTCCGACCCGGAGTACGGCAACCTGCGCGCGGGGCTGCGGATGAACGTCATCGGCAACCCGGGTGTGGAGAAGGTCGACTTCGAGCTGTGGTCGCTGGCCGTGTCCGCGATCAACGGCTGCGGAATGTGCCTCGACTCGCATGAGCAGGTGCTCCGCAAGGCGGGCGTGGACCGCGAGACGATCCAGGAAGCCTTCAAGATCGCCTCTGTGCTGCAGGCGGTCGGCGCCACCCTGGATGCCGAGGGCGTCCTGGCCGCCAACGGCTGACCTCGGTCACGAAGACCCGGAGGGCGCCCCACCGATCGGTGGGGCGCCCTCCGGCGTTCGTCGTTCATCGGCCGCGGCGCCGGGCCGGTCTATCGGGCCCCGCCCTCCCCGGGCGGCAGACCCGGCGGCGCGGTGGGCGCCACGTCGGAGGCGGTGGCGCCGTGCGGGCCCGGGACGGCGCGCAGTGCGTTCTCCTGGCTGTAGCCGCGCAAGTAGACGACCACCGTATTGGCGACCGCCACCAGCGGAACGGCCACCACCGCGCCGCCGATGCCGCCGATCAGCGAACCGGCCGCGACCGAGAGCACCACGGCCAGCGGATGGACCCGCACCGCCCGGCCGAGGATGAACGGCTGGAGCACATGGCCCTCGATCTGCTGGACGGCGAGCACCACGATCAGCACCATCGCCCCCGTGAACACGCCCTGGGTGACCAGCGCCACGACCACCGCGAGCGCGCCGGAGACCACCGCACCCACCAGCGGGATGAAGGCGAAGAGGAAGATGAAGACGGCCAGGGGCACGGCCATCGGCACATCGAGGAAGAACAGCCCCACACCGATGAAGATCGCGTCGATCAGCGCCACGATCACCGTGCCGCGCACATAGGCGGTCAGCGTCGCCCAGGCGCGCGGGCCCGCGCCCGCCACGCCCTCGCGGGCCTGGGCGGGGACCAGCTTGAGGGTCCAGTTCCAGATCTTCGGGCCGTCGTACAGCAGGAAGAGCGTGGAGAACATCGTCAGCAGGATGCCCGTCAGCACCTCGACGACGACCGTGACGCCCTCCAGCCCCGCCGAGGTGATCTGCTCGGTGTTGGCGCCGACCGCCTCGCGCAGGCTCTTGGCCACATGGTTGATCTGCTTCTCGGTGACATGGAACGGGCTGTGCAGCAGCCAGCGCCGCAGATCGTCGATACCGGCCTGGACCTCGCCCGAGACCTCGTCGACGTTCTCCATCACCTGCCAGACCACGAACCACACGACCAGGCCCATGACGACGAACCCGGCGATGAAGGTGAGCGCGGTGGCCAGCCCGCGCGGCACACCGCGGCGGCGCAGCCGGGTCACGGTGGGCTCCAGCAGCGCGGTGATGAGGATCGCGACGGTGAAGGACAGCACCACCAGCTCCACGGAGCTGATGACCCGCATGAGCACCCACACCGTGCCGCCGAGCACCAGCAGCCGCCAGGCGGCCTCGGCGGCCACGCGGACACCCCAGGGCACGGCGGACACCGGATCGGGTCGGGCGGAGACGGCGGGGGCGTAGGCGGGCGGTGCGGGCACACTGGCCGGCTGCTCCGGCCGGGCGGCCTCGCCCTCCCCCGCGGCGCCCTCGGGGGTCCCGGGGCTCTCGGGGGTCCTGGGGCTCTCGGGGCGTTCCGGGCTCTTCCGGCCCTCGGCGCTCTCCGCGCCCTCGGCGCTCTCGGCGCCACCCCGCGGGCGTTCTTCACTTGGTTCGGAGGGGGATTCGGACCTCGGTCCCGGCTCCGGTTCAGTTCCCCGTTCGGGCCTCGGTCCGGGCCCCGGTGGCATCCGCGGGCCGGCGTCGCCGTCGCCGTCGACCTCGCGCCCCCGCATCTCGGCCTGTTGGGATTCGAGCCGGTGGGCGAGCCGGGTAAGTCCGGTTCCCAGCCTGCCGACCCACTGCGGCAATTTGGACATTTCTCGTTTCCTACCCCCAGTTTCCCCCTCGGCCGTCAAGGAGACGTTACCTGCCGAAGATGCACGAAACCCCCGACCTGAGCCGGGGGTTTCGTGAAGCGTTCGATACTGCGCGGCTACCGGGCGGGACCCGGTGGAACCGGCTCAGTAGTGGCCGTTGGCCTGCCAGAACGACCAAGCGTCACACGGGCTGCCGTAGCGCTCGTTCATGTAGTTCAGGCCCCACTTGATCTGGGTGGCCGGGTTGGTCTGCCAGTCGGCGCCCGCCGAGGCCATCTTGCCGGCCGGCAGCGCCTGCACCAGACCGTAGGCACCCGACGAGGGGTTGCTGGCCTTGTAGTTCCAGGTGGACTCGTGGTCCACGATGTTGCTGAAGCACTGGAACTGGCCGCCCGGCACGATCTGCCGTGCCATCGCCTGAACCTCGGAGATGGTGTACGAAGCCTGCTGGGGGAAGCTGGAGGCGTCACGCGTGGCCGAACGGCTCGCGATCTCCTGCTTCTTCTTGGCCTCGCGCTCCTTGGCCAGCTTCTCGGCGGCTGCCTTGTCCGCGGCGACCTTCTTGGCCTTCGCGTCCTTGGCCGCCTGCTTGCGGGCTGCTTCCTCTGCGGACTTGCGCGCCTCCGCGTCGGCCGCGGTGGACTGGACGTCCGCCTGCTGCGTCAGGGATGCGGTCTGCGCGACGGCCTGCTGTCCAGCAGGTATGTCCGCAAGGAGCGTCGAATCGGCGGCAGTCGCCTCGATCGGGTCGGACGAGCCCTGCTGCTGCTGTCCGCCCGCGGCGACGCCGACGACGGCGCCCACAGTGGTGACCGCGGTGGCCGAAGCCACTGCGAATCCCCGGACCGAAATCCGGCTCACTCGGTTTCCTTCCAGCATCGCCCGCTTAGGTGACCTCGCGGGCGCAATCGTGCCCCTGGCGCTGACCTCCCCTTGTTCCGTCCCCGGTGGTGCGATGGGGTCGGCTGGTCACGGGAGGCACGGGCCCGGTGGGGATCTCCCGCGGGAGATCCTCGAGGTGCTCGGGCGGCATACGGCGAACGCTGTTCAATTCTGTTACTGCTGTTGCTCGGTACCGCTGGGGGTACTGGTGTGCCGTATGCGGGGCCTGACAGAACCCACACACTGCCGGACGCGGAGCCCCGTAGGCAATTCCCCGCCAGGTGTGAAAGCTCACATCCCGTTTACGCCCTAGGATTTCTGGAAATCCGCGCGCACCAAGGCGCCGCGCGGCTAAGCTCGTTGGCCTTTCCGCGCGGCGCCCTGGGGTCGCAAACGACTCAACCGGCTCAGATGTGGCTGTCCTCCAGCATTTCGGTCACCAGCGCCGCGATCGGCGAACGCTCGGAGCGGGTCAGGGTGACATGCGCGAACAGCGGATGCCCCTTCAGCTTCTCGACGACCGCCACCACACCGTCGTACCGCCCGACGCGGAGGTTGTCCCGCTGCGCCACATCGTGGGTGAGCACCACCCGGGAGTTGGCGCCGATCCGGGACAACACGGTCAGCAGCACGTTCCGCTCCAGCGACTGGGCCTCGTCGACGATGACGAAGGCGTCATGGAGCGAGCGGCCGCGGATGTGCGTCAGTGGCAGCACCTCCAGCATCCCGCGCCCCACGACCTCCTCGATCACCTCGGCGCTGGTCACCGCGGACAGGGTGTCGAAGACCGCCTGCGCCCAAGGGCTCATCTTCTCGGCCTCGGTGCCGGGCAGATAGCCCAACTCCTGGCCACCCACCGCGTACAGCGGGCGGAAGATCATCACCTTGCGGTGCTGACGTCGCTCCAGCACGGCCTCGAGACCCGCGCACAGCGCCAGCGCCGACTTGCCCGTACCGGCCCGGCCGCCCATCGAGATGATGCCGACCTCCGGGTCGAGCAGCAGGTCCAGGGCGATGCGCTGCTCCGCGCTGCGCCCGTGGATGCCGAACGCCTCGCGGTCGCCGCGCACCAGCCGCACCTGCCCGTCCGGGGTGACCCGGCCCAGCGCGTTACCACGCTCGGACTGGAGCACCAGACCCGTGTGCACGGGCAGTCCGGCCGCCTCGGGGACGTACGCCGTCTCGGCGGCGAACAAGTCGTCCACCTGTTCGGCCGAGACGGCGAGCTCCGCCATCCCGGTCCAGCCCGAGTCGGTGATCGCCAGCTCCGCGCGGTACTCCTCGGCGAGCAGACCCACCGAGGACGCCTTGATGCGCAGCGGCAGGTCCTTGGACACGACGGTGACGTCGTACCCCTCGGCCTGCAGGTTTCTGGCGACCGCGAGGATCCGCGAGTCGTTGTCCCCCACCTTGCCGCCGTGGTTCAGGAAGGCGGCGGGGAGGATGCCCGGGTCGGAGTGGTTGAGCTCGACACGCAGGGTGCCGCCCAGATCCCCGATCGGGATCGGAGCGTCCAGGCGGCCGTAACGGATGCGGTACTCGTCCAGCAGGCGCAGCGCCTGCCGTGCGAAGTACCCCAGCTCCGGGTGGTGCCGCTTGGCCTCCAGTTCCGTGACCACCACGACCGGCAGCACGACTTCGTGCTCGTCGAAGCGGGCCATGGCATTGGGGTCGGCCAGCAGGACGCTGGTGTCGAGGACATAGGTGCGCCGGTCGTGCTCGCGGCGTTTCTTGCTGGTCACCACGGGTGGACGAACCCCCTCGGGAGAGGTCGGGGTGCGACGGCGTCGCGGGAGTGAGGTATCCCCGCCGCAGACGGGGAACGGACCGGGCTCAGGCCCAACGGGGAGGGCCGAGCGCCGGCCCTCCGCGTCATACGCACGATCCGCACAGTCGTCCGTGTGCAAAGGGCCTCCCGGGCGAACGGCCCGATGCCGTCCGCTGGCAGTTCGACGCCCAACTGGACAGGTGGGACAGGGCGTCGACCTGGAAGGGATATTCCCTCGAACGTGCGGGGGCATGCAACGGCATATGACGGCGCGGATATGAACGTTGTGAAACCAGCGTGCTACACGGCCCGGGGCCGGACGCCGGCCGGCGTCCGGCCCCGGGCCGGTGAACTGCGGTGCTACTAACGGGAACTAGTTGCCGTACCTACGATGACGGGCGGCGTAGTCCCGCAGCGCGCGGAGGAAGTCGACCTTACGGAAGGCGGGCCAGAAAACTTCGCAGAAGTAGTACTCCGAATGGGCACTCTGCCACAGCATGAAGCCCGAGAGCCGCTGCTCGCCGCTGGTGCGGATCACCAGGTCCGGATCGGGCTGGCCACGGGTGTACAGGTGTTCGGAGATGAGGTCGATGTCGACGACCTCGGCCAGCTCCTCGAAGGAGGTGCCCTTGGTGGCGTGGTCCAGCAGCAGCGACCGCACCGCGTCGGCGATCTCCTGCCGTCCGCCGTACCCGACGGCCACGTTGACCAGTATTCCGTCGATGTGCTCGGTGTCCCGCTCGGCCTCCTTGAGGACCGTCTGGGTGCCGGAGGGCAGCAGATCCCGGTTGCCGACGTGGTGCACCCGCCAGCGGCCGTCGGCGGCCAGGTCGCGGACCGCGCCCTCGATGATGCTCAGGAGCGGGATCAGCTCCTTCTCGGGGCGGTCCAGGTTGTCGGTGGAGAGCAGCCAGAGCGTGACGACCTCGACGTCCGTCTCGCTGCACCAGCCGAGCAGCTCCTGGATCTTGCTCGCGCCCGCCTTGTGGCCCTGCTCCGCGGTGCTGCCTGCCGCGCGGGCCCAGCGGCGGTTGCCGTCGAGGATGACACCGATGTGCTTGGGCACCTGGGCGTGGTCGAGGCGGCCTTCCACCCGGCGTGCGTAGAGCCCGTACACCAGGTCGCGCAACTTCACGTCTTCCAGCCCCTCAGTGCTTCACATGGCTCGCCATGGCAGTCCGCCCCAAGGCCGACACCCTACTGCGGGGCAGGGGGGCTGGCTAACCGGGACGGCCGAATGACCGCTTCCCGTCACGCTTCGTAGCCGAGTGTGTGAGATACGTGCCGCCCTTTTGACCCCCAGAAGCCCGAAATAGAGCGGGCCGGTCCGTGGGGGGGAGTACGGACCGGCCCGAGGGGGGGCTTCCACCATAACGCTTCGTGAGGGGATGTCCATGCATCTCGGCGAGCCGACCCGCCGCGCGCCGATGTCATCCGGCGCCGAGCGCCCCCAGCACCAGCCCCGCGCCCGCCCCGAGGATCATGAACGGGCCGAACGCCATCGCGGTCCGCCGCCCGGCCCGCCGGGTCAGCACCAAGCCCACCGCGCAGCAGGAACCCAGCAGCAGCCCGGCGAGGGCGCCCACGAAGAGCACGTCCCAGCCGTACCAGCCCAGCGCGACCCCGAGGGTCAGCGCGAGCTTGACATCACCGAACCCCATCCCGCTCGGGCTGATCAGGAACAGCACCAGATACGCCCCGCCCAGCACCGCGCCGCCCAGCAGCGCCCGCGGCCAGGACCCTGCGCTGTGCGGCAGCAGCGCCGCCGCGCCGAGCAGCGCCGCGGCCCCGCCCGCCATGGGCAGGGTGAGGACGTCCGGCAGCCGGTTGACCGCCAGGTCCACGGCCGTGAGCAGCACCCCCGGCGGCACCAGCAGCAGCCACACGGCCAGCTCGGGACGCGCGCCGACGGCCGCCGCCAGGCCCGCGCACACCAGCGCGGTGAGCACGGCGGCGAGCACCGGGCCGGTCCCGTAGTCCCGCTCGCCGTCCCGGCAGCCGGCGCACCGGGCGGGGCCCAGCCAGCCGCGCGCCGGGCCGATGAGCGCGTGCCCGCGCGGACAGGCGCCGCGCCAGGGCTCCTCCGGCTCGACGGCCAGCCGGTAGAGCGGGCGCGGTACGAGCAGCCCGGCGGCCGCGCCGTACGCGGCGGCGAGCACGATCAGCAGCGGTTGCACGGGCCGAGCCTACGGAAGCGCCCGGCCGGTGGAACACTGCCGGGACGGGCGGACGGCGCGGAACGGGCGAAGGGGGCGCGGGTCATGGGCCGCTGGCGGGACGGTACGGGGACGCTGCGGGTGGAGGGTGGCGCAGGGCGGGCGGGGGGTGGCGCCGGGCCCGTGGAGGGCGGCGCAGGGCGGGTGGAGGGCGGCGCAGAGCGGGTGGAGGGCGGCGCAGAGCGGGTGGAGGGCGGCGCCGGGCGGGCGGGAGGCATTCCGCTCACCATCGCCGCCTCCTACCGCGCCCGCGCCCGCGGGCTGCTCGGCCGGGACGGGCTGACCGGCGCGCTCCTGCTCACCCCCGCGAGCGGGGTGCACACCTTCCGGATGCGGTTCGCCATCGACGTCGCGTATCTGGACCGGCACCTCACCGTCCTGGACGTCCACACCCTGCGCCCGGGGCGGCTCGGGCGGCCCCGGCTGCGGTCCCGCCATGTGCTGGAGGCGGAGGCGGGCGCGTTGGAGCGCTGGGGCGTGCGGCGGGGCGTGCGCGTCTTGATCGCCCCCGGCCCTTCAGCGCCGCCGTCCCCTTCTGTACGCTGACGTCTCGGTGCCATGGTTGGGGCACCCTCGATCGGTCATGGTCGGGACACCCTCGATCGCGGTCGAGATCATCGAGGTAGAGGTATAGGGGTAGGGGTAGCACGGTGACGACCACGGGCAAGATTCTGCGTTTCGACGAGTTCCGCGGCTACGGCTTCATCGCACCGGACGACGGTGGCGAGGACGTCTTCATGCACGCCAATGACCTGCTGGACGAGAAGCACCTGTTCCAGCCGGGGTCCAAGGTGCGGTTCGTTCCCGAATACGGCGACAAGGGGCCCAAGGCCTCCGAGGTGCGCATCGTCGAGCGTGCCGCGCCGGTCGTACGGCCCTCCGCGGGTCCGGACGGCGACGACACCATGTGCGATGTGCTGTCGGTCGCCGAGTTCCGGCAGGAGCTCACCGAGGCACTGGTCGAGGTGGGCGGCAGCCTGACCGCCGACCAGATCAAGCAGGTGCGCAGGCGGGTCATCGAGATCGCCCAGGCGCACAACTGGATCGAATCCTGACGTCGGACCCTGTCGGGTCCTGACAGCAGGGCGAGGGGCCGCCGCCGCGACGAACCGTCGTGGCGGCGGCCCCTCGGGTTTTGCCGATCCTCAGCTTCCCGTGACCCGCAGCATCGCCCACATCGCCACCGTCGCGGCCACCACGGTCGCCGGTGTGGTCAGCAGCCCAAGGCGGGTGAACACCCCCAGGTCGGAGCCGGTCTCCGGCTCGTGGCGGTGGACTATGCGCCGCCACAGCAGGGTGGCCAGGGAGCCGACATAGGTGAGGTTGGGGCCCAGGTTGACGCCGATCAGCACGGCGAGCACGGGCCCGGGGCCGCCCCCGGAGGCGATCGGCAGCAGCGCCAGCACGGCGGGCAGGTTGTTGATCAGGTTGGCCAGCACCGCCGCGACCGCCGCGATCCCGAGCAGCGCGGGCAGGCCCGCCCCGGTGGGCAGCACCTGCTCCAGCGTCTCCTGGAGGCCGCCCGTCAGCACGGCCTGGACCACCACCCCGAGCGCCAGCACGAACAGGCAGAACAGCGGCCCGGTCGCGCCGATCGCCTCCCTTACGGTCGCCCGGCGGTGCCGCAGCGCCCTTACGGTGAGCACGAGAGCGCCCGCCCAGGCCGCCCACTGGGGATCCAGACCCGCCAGCGAGGTCCCGACGAACCCGGCGAGGGTCAGCAGCAGCACGGTCACCGCGAAGACCGGCACCCGGGGCCAGTCGGCGGGCGGGGGCTCGCTGGTCCCGGCGGCCAGATCGTCGGCGAAGAAGCGGCGGAAGACCAGGTACTCGATGCCGATGGTCACCAGCCAGGCGGGCCCCATCAGCACGGCGAACCGGGTGAAGGAGACCCCGCCGGCCTCCAGGGCGAGCAGATTGGTGAGGTTGGAGACCGGGAGGAGCAGGGACGCCGAGTTCGACAGATGGGCGCAGGCGTACACATGCGGCCGGGACCGCGCCCCGAGCCGGGCCGCCGTGGCGAACACCACGGGGGTGAGCAGCACCACGGTGGCGTCCAGGCTCAGTACGGCGGTGACGGTGGCCGCGACGGCGAACACCCCGCCCAGGAGCCGGTCCGTACGCCCCGCGCAGGCCCGCGCCACGGCCTGCCCCGCCGCCTCGAAGAGCCCCTCGTCCGCGCACATCCGTGCCAGCAGCAGTACGGCGGCCAGAAAGCCCACGACGGGCAGCAGCTCCCGGGCCTCCGCCCAGGCCCGGCCGGGTGAGACCGCCCCGATGGCCACCACGATCCCGGCGGCGGGCACGGCCGCGACCGCTTCCGGCAGGCCCCGGGGCCGTACCACCGCGAAAGCCAGTACGCCGAGGAGCAGGACGACGGCAAGGGTCTCGGCGACGGCGGTACTCAGAACAGACTCCGGCGAAGGGTGCGATCAACACCCCCATGATGCGGCATCGCAGGCCGCGGCCCCGCCCGCCCGTTTCCGAACCGGCCTGGGGCCAGCCGGTCCCGGGTCGGCCTGGACGGCCGGTCCCGGGTCGGCCTGGGGTCGGCCGGCCCCGGGAGGTGTCCGGCGGATCCTGACGCCTGCGGCGGGCTGTTCCCCTCCCCGCCCCTTCCCGATACCAAGGGCTCCGCCCCTGGACCCCGGGGATCCGCGGCCGAGCCGCATATCGATGCCGCGGGAAGCCGCGAAGCTCGGGTCCGGGGGCCTGGGGGCGGAGCCCCGGTCCGGGGCCTGGGGGCGAAGCCCGGTTGCGGGGCCTGGGGGCGAAGCCCGGTTGCGGGGCCTGGGGCGGAACCCCGGTCCGGGGGCCTGGGGGCGAAGCCCCAGTTGGTTGCGGGGCCTGGGGCGGAACCCCGGCCCGGGGGCCTGGGGGCGAAGCCCCAGTTGGTTGCGGGGTCTGGGGCGAAGCCCCGGGCCCGGAATCGGGGGCGGAACCCCGGGTGCAGGGGCCGAGGGCAAAGCCCCGGGTGCGGGGGCCGGGGGCGGAGCCCCGGGTGCTGGGGCCTCGGGCGGAACCCCGGCCCGGGGGCTGGGGCGGAGTCCCAGTTGCGGGGCCTGGGGCGGAACCCCGGCCCGGGGGCCTGGGGGCGAAGCCCCGGGTGCGGGGCCGGGGGCGGAGTCTCAGTTGCGGGGGCTGGGGCGGGGCCCCAGTTGTGGGGAGGGGCGGGGAGGGGAAAGGTCCCGCCGGCACCCCGCGGGTCAGCCGGTCCTGGGGAAGCTGACCTCCACCCGGCGGTTGCGCTTGCGGCCCTCCTCGGTCGCGTTGTCCGCGATCGGGTACTGCTCGCCGTAGCCCCGGATCTCGTAGTTGACGGACGGGTCCAGGTCCTCGGCGAGCGCCTGCTGCACCGCGTTGGCCCGCTGCTTGGACAGCAGGATCCCGTGGTCCGCGGAGCCCAGGTCGTCGGTGAAGCCGAAGACGCGGACGCCCTTGGCGTTCTGCCGCTCGGCCTCGGAGGCGATCTCCTTGATCCGGGCCCGCGCGTCGCCGCCCAGCTTCGAGCTGTCCTTGCCGAAGAGCACCTCGGCCTGCAGCGCGAACTTCACCTTGGCGTTGGTGTCCTCCCGCCGCTCGTCGCCGTCGTCCGTCTCGACCACGGACTTGATGTCCAGGACCCGGCCGGGCGCCAGCTTGGCGCCCTCGGGCATCTTCAGATCGGAGTCCTTGACGTCGATCTTCATCGGCGGGGTGGTGTCGGCGGGCGCGCCGGGGCCGCTGTCCGCGTGGGCGGGCGGCGCCGGGGCGGTGAGGGTGACCAGGAGCGCGGTGGAGGCCAGCGCGGCCAGTACGGGGCCGCGGCGCGCGGGGCGGGCCGTCGTCTGCGGTGTCATGGCGCGGCTCACCCGGAGAGGGTGATGCTGACGGACGGCATGGTCGGGATCTGGAAGTCGATTTCCTTGACGCTCTCGGGCGGGGCCGGGAACTGCGCGAACAGCGGGCGGCTCTCATTGGGCTTGATCCCGGAGAGCCCCGTGGTGCACAGACACTGGCCGTCGGTGTCCCGCAGGACGAGATAGCGCTTCTTGCCCTTCTCGTCGACCAGGGACGCGCCGGAGACGGACGAGAGCGACTTCACCTCGGTCTCCTTCGAGCGCCAGTCGATCGCGTTGAAGAGCCGACTGCCGTGGTTGGTGACGGTGGCGTTCACGGTCACGAACCCGCCGTCGTCGCGCACCGCGGAGTGGAGGGTGACGACGACCCCGCCGGGCCCCTTCATCTCGCCGATGGTCTTGGAGGAGTCCGCCGCGGGCTCTTGGTCGTCGCCGTTGTCCTTGCCCGCGGTCGACGCCCGGCCCGCGGCATCGTCGGGCTTCTTGCCGCCGTCGCTGTCGCCGTTGCCGCACCCGGCCACGGCGAGGGCCAGGGCCGCGGCGAGCGCCGTCGCGGCGGCCCCCCTCCGGGCCTTCGTCGTGTGCCGAATGCTCATCGCTCGCTGTCCTTTGCTCTTCTGCTCTTCGTTCGCTCGTCAGTCTGCCGTTCAGTCGGCCAGGTGCACGGAGAAGAGGTCCTTGGCGTCGGGGAAGAGATCGAGACGCGTCGGGTCGATGGTCAGGTCGATTCCGTCGCAGAGGAGGTCGACGGGCGGCTTGTCGTCCTTACCGCCGTCGCCACCCTTGCCGTCGTCCTTACCGTCGTCGTCCTTGCCGCCGCCGTCGCCCTTACCGCCGCCGTCGCCCGTACCGCCGTCGTCCGGCCGCTGGGTCGGCGGGGCGGGCGGCTCCGCCGTACAGCGCGGGGTGACGACCGCCTTGGCCGTCGCCTCCGCGTACTTGCTCTCCGTGCCGGGGATGACGGTCTTGCCCACGGGCTTGTGCGTCTTCACGGTGACGGTGAAGGACGTCGGCAGATAGCCCGGGACGCATCCGTCTCCGGTGAGCGAGGCGCCGTTCTGGTCGGCGAACCACTGCGCCTGTGCACAGGCGTCGCCCACGCCCAGTCCCCGCCCGTTCAGCAGGTCGTCCCATGCGCTGCCGTTCGCGATCGCCTCCAGGAACCCCTTGCGCAACTGGTCGCGGTAGTCCTGGGCGGCCGCGAGGGCCGCCGCGTCGGCGGCGGTCTGTCCGCCGCTGCGGGTCGCTCCGGCCTGGCCGACGGCGAAGAGGGCGAGCGCCAGGAAGAGCAGGCCCGCCACCGCCGTGATGTAGATCGGAAACGCCTGCCCCGCGTCGCTCCTGAGATCTCGGCGCGCTGTCACGGGACCGGTCAGATGCCGACGACCTGTGAGATCTTGTCGGAGATGGCGTTTGCGATCATGCTGCCGAAGTCTGTGGTCGACAGGACCAGCACGATGGCCACCACCACGGCGATGATGCCCAGGTATTCGATCGAGGTCTGTCCCCGATCGTTCCGCATGACGCGCTTCCCCATTGTGTTCCCCTCCATGGGCTGCCGTCCCTCTGTGGTCCGGCGACTCAACCCCCGTGGTGTCGCTCGCGACACGAGCAAAGTACGCCGAAACAGCCGTCTCGGAACAGTGCCCTAGGAAGCATTGACTTCCCCGTTCATCACGTTCGAACCGTGGACGTGACGACCAACCCCGACCGCGCATCCGTCTCACCCCCTCCCGCACCGAGGAGTTCTCCGTCGACGACTGTCCCACATTCAATTGCAACCGCGAAGGGGCTTCACCTAAAAGAGACCGTCAGTCCCCGGTCACCGAGCCGAAGTCGGTACCCGACCCGATGAAGAACCCCGCGACGAGCAACACCATGGTTCCGGGCACCATGAAGGTCGTGATGACCATGGTCGCCTTCGGCACCGCGCGGGCCGCGCGCCGCCGGGCGTTCTGCGCGTCCGTACGGCGCATGTCGTTCGCAATGGCGATCAACGTTTCGACAATCGGAGCGCCCAGCTCCTCGCCCTGCTGAAGGGCGGTGACGAACTGCGCGACCTGTTCTGAGTCATTACGTTTACGTAGTTCCTCGAACGCCTGACGGCGGCTGACCCCCATGTCCATTTGCCGAAGTGTGATGCGAAGTTCATCCGCCCAGGGGCCCTCATACTTCTCGGCGACCCGGTCCAGGGCCTGACGGAAGCTCAAACCGGCGCTCACCACGACGGCCAGAACGTCCAGAAAGTCCGGCAACGTCCGCTCGATCGCGTCCTTGCGCTCGCGCACCGCCGCCCAGATGCCCACCTCGATCCAGAACAGCCCGAACGCCACCAGCAGCAGCGCCAGCAGGACTTGACCCCTGCCCAGCATCACCAGCGCCCCGACGAAGCCGAGCGCCCCGTAGACCGCCCGCCGGGCCGCGTAGCGATCCACCGTCAGACCGCCCGGATTGCCCGCCAGATCGATCCGGCGGCGGACCCGGGCCACCCGCTTCTCGCCCATCAGCCGCAGCACCAGCGGGGCGTAGCGCATGCCCAGCCGGTCGACGGCCGAGCCGACCACGGTCGTCCGACTGGAGCCGACCTCCAGGGCCACCGCCAGATCGCTGGGCAGCTTGGCCTCGCTGCGGTACAGCGTGATGCCGTAGGCGATGCCCGCCACCGCGAGACCGGCCGCCAGCGCCAGCAGCAGTGCCATCTCCCTCAAGTCCCCTCTACCTGGATTCGCTCGTACGTCGGTCTCGGACGGTCTCGGACGGTCTCGGACAGTCTGGACGGTCTTGGGCGGCCTTGGTCGGCCTTGGGCGGTCTTGGACGTCTCAGACGTCGATCTTGGACATGCGGCGGATGAGGAAGAAGCCGATCCCGTACAGGCAGAAGGCCACGACCACCGCCGCCTGCCCCCAGAAGGACGAGGTCATCCGGTCCAGCGAACCGGCCGAGATCCGGTTCATCAGCAGCAGCGTCCCGATCCCCAGCAGCGGTACGACATAGGCGGTGACCGTCACCTGCGAGAGCTGGGTGCGCACCTCCCGCCGGGTCTCCTTGCGCTCCTCCAGCGTCTGGGTGAGGTTGCGCAGCGAGCTGACCACGGTGCCGCCGGCCCGGTTGGACAGCACCAGCGTGGTGACCAGCACCACCAGCTCCCGGGACGGCAGCCGCTCGGCCAGCTCCTCCAGCGCGTCGTCGATCGAGTGGCCGACGGCCAGCTTGGCCGCGACCTTGGCCAGCTCCTCGCCCGCCGGCGCCTCCATCTCGTCCGCCGCCATGCCGAGCGCGGTGCGCAGCGCCAGCCCGGCCTGGGTGGCGTTGGCCAGGATCCGCGACAGCTCGGGCAGTTGGTTGATGAAGCGCTCTATCCGCTTCTGGCGCTGCCAGCTGAGGAACGCGAAGGCCCCCCAGACGGCGACCACCGCCGCTATCGGGCCGAAGAACGCCGCGAGGAAGGACGCCGCGATCACCCACAGCCCGGCCGCCGCCCCCGCCGTGTAGACGAAGAACTCCCCCGGGGTGATCTCCAGGCCGGTGGCCGCCAGCCGCAGTTCCAGCTTCCGGCCCAGGGAGGTGGTGCGCAGCCACCGGTCGACACCCGAGAAGCGGCGCGCACGGGCGGTGCCCGGCAGCGGGCCGGTCTCCGACAGCCGGTCGATCAGCGCACGCTGCTGCTCCTTGCCGCGTACGTAGGTGTGCACGCCCACGACGCCCAGCGCGCCGCACACCAGCGTCGTGCCGAGGGCGGCCGTCGCGAGATGGTCCATGGGCCCTGCTACCTCCGGTCCCTGGGGTCGAACGAGGGTCGGTCGTGTGCGGGTCGGTCCTGCGCGGGTCGGTCCTGTGGCGGTCGGCCGAACGGGGGCCGGTCGTACGGGGGCCGGTCGTACGGGGGCCCGCCGTACGGGGGCCGGTCGTACGGGGGCCCGCCGTACGGAGGCCCGTCGTACGGGGGCCGGTCGTACGGGTCGTATCCGGCCGCGCGGGTGGCGAGCTGCGCCGGGAAGGCGGCCACGCCGAAGGCGGGCGGCACCGATTCGCTGGCCATCCGCAGCCGCTCGGCGACCCGCTCCGGCAGCGGGAAGTAGCCGAACCGCCCGTGCACCACCCGGTCCGCACCCATCGGCTGGGCGTCGAAACGGCAGACGGTGGCGATGCGGTACGACTCGTGGCCGTGGCTGTCGAGCAGCGCGATCTCGCTGATCCGCCGCGAGCCGTCGGCGTGCCGGACGAGCTGCACGATGCAGTCCACGGCGCTGTTGATCTGGTCCCGCAGCGCCTCGTAGGGGATCGCCACATCCGACATGGAGGCGAGCGTCTGGAGCCGCATCAGCGCGTCCTCGGCGCTGTTGGCGTGCACTGTGGCCAGCGAGCCGTCATGGCCGGTGGACATGGCCTGGAGCATGTCGAGGGTCTCACCGCCGCGCACCTCGCCGACGATGATGCGGTCGGGGCGCATCCGGAGGGAGTTGCGGACCAGGTCGCGGATGGTGATCCGGCCGCTGCCCTCGACGTTGGGCGGCCGGGACTCCAGCCGGATGACATGGGTCTGCTGGAGCTGGAGTTCGGCGGCGTCCTCGACGGTGATGATGCGCTCCCCGTCGGGGATCAGCCCGGACAGCGCGTTGAGCAGCGTGGTCTTGCCGGATCCGGTGGGCCCGGAGACCACGACGTTGAACTTGGCCCGCACCAGCGCCGCGAGCAGCATCAGCATCTGCTCGTCCAGCGTGCCCATGCCGATCAGCTCATGGAGGGTGTAGGCGCGGGGGAAGCGGCGGATGGTGAGGGTGGCGCCGGTGAGGGCGAGCGGCGGGATGATCACGTTGACGCGCTCGCCGGAGGGCAGCCGGGCGTCGACCATCGGATTCGACTCGTCCACACGGCGGTTGACCGTGGAGACGATGCGCTCGATGGTCTGCATCAGCTGCTCTTCGGAGGCGAAGCGTACGGGGACCAGCTCGACCCGGCCGGCGCGCTCCACGAAGATCTGGTCCGGGCCGTTGACCATGATCTCGGTGATGGAGGCGTCCTCGAGGAGCGGTTCGAGCACCCCGAGGCCGAGCGCCTCGTCCACCACCCGGCGGATCAGCTGGGAGCGCTCGCTGGTGGACAGCACCGGACCCTCGCGGCTGATGATGTGGCCGAGCACGCGCTCCAGCCGGGAGCGGCGCTCGACGGTGGAGAGCGACGACATCTCCGCGAGGTCGATCTCCTCCAGCAGCTTGGCGCGGTAGACGGAGACGAGGTGCCCGTCCTGGCGCCCGCCGCCCTCGCCGGGCCCCTCGGGCGCGGTGATACGGGACCGCAGGCTCATGGCTGACCCCCTCCCGTCGCCTGGAGCTGTCCGTCGTCGCACGGCATGGTGGCGCTCTTCTCTGCGCTGCCGAAGTCGAAGCCGGGGATGACGGAGGGGATGGCCACGGTCGCGGTGGCCTGCGCCTCCCCGCCTCCGCAGCCACCGCTGCCGATGCTGGCCCCGTCGGCCAGCCATCCGCTGATCGCCGCCTTCCCGGCGGCCTGCGGGCTGGTCTGCGGCTCGTCCAGGGACGCCGTCCGCGCCGCCGCCCGCGCCGCCGTGCCCGCCTGCTGCGCGGCGTACGCGGCGATGCCGAGCTGCACGGCGGCGAGCGCGACGAGGATCAGGACCGGCAGAAACCCGAGGAACTCGATGGACGCGGACCCGGCGTCGCCCCGCCCCCGCCGCGACGCGCCGGGGCGCCGCCCCACCCGGCCCGAGCCCACGGCCTGGCGGCCGGGCCGGCGCGCGGCGGCGGCCGTGGCGGGCCCACCGCCCGGCGCCGCGGGGCCCCCGGCCGCCCCAGGACGGTCACGGTGGCGGGGCGCCGTCGCGGGGCCGCCGGGGGCGATCCGCACGCGCACGCGGTGACGGGTCATCTCAGCCTCCTCCGCCCGCCAGGTCGGTCTCGTCCGCCGCGCCCGCCGTGCCCGTGACCGTCCAGGGGAAGTCGGCGGCGCCCGGGAAGAGGATCGGGACCTGGAGCTCGACCGTGGCCTTGTAGACCGTGCCGTCGCCGCCGCAGTCGATGTTGGCGGTCCAGGAGCCGGGGATGTCCTTCGCGGCCGCGTCCTGGCAGGCGCCCGCGCCCTTGGCGGCGCCCGCGCGGGCGCCCTTGTCGGCGGAGTTGCCCGCCAGCGAGTACGTGTAGCCCACCAGCACCAGCTGCCAGATGACCGCGAGCACGATCAGCGCCAGCGGCAGGACGCCGAGGAACTCGACCGTCACCTGGCCGCGGTCGCCGCCGCCCCGCTTGCGCAGGAAGCCCTTGGTGGACGGCGGGGCGATCTCGTTCAGCGCGTCGGTGCCGTCGCCGACGCTGCCCTGCGCCGGGTCGCCGCCCGCCTCTATGGCATGGCGCCGCCGCAGCCCCGGCAGGGCGCGCTCGCCGCCGCCCCCGGCCGCGTGGCCGCCCCGGTGGCCCGCGCGGCGGCCGCCGCCCGGGGGCCCCGCCGCCACCAGGCCCAGCTCACCGGCCAGCCCCCACAGCGCCTGTTTGACGGCCGACTTGGCGTCCAGGTCGTGCATCCGGCCCGAGTCGACGGCGGGTTGCAGCTCCTTGAATCCGGCCGGGATCGCCGTGCGCGCCACGGTCGTACCGGTGGCCCGCTGGACCAGCTGCGGCTGGATCTCCGCGCTGCGGGTGTGCCGGTTGACCACGGTCACGGTCTCCTCCGCCTTGCGGATCTGGAGCCGGTCCCACAGCCGCACCATGCGCTTGGCGGCGCGCACCGCGACCACGTCCGGGGTGGTCACCAGCAGCGCGATGTCCGCGAGCTCCACGGCGGCGGCGCCCGCGGAGGTCATCTGGGTACCGCAGTCGACGATCACGACCTCGAAGCGCGACCGCAGCGCGCCGATCACCTGCCGGGCGGTGCCGTCGGTCACCTCCTCGCCGCGCTCGCCCTCGCCCGGCGCGAGCAGCAGCCCGAGCCCGGTCTGGTGGGTGAACACCGCGTCCTGGAGCACCCGCGGCGAGATGTCGTTGATCTGCGCCAGATCGGCGATCGAGCGCCGGAACTGGACGTCGAGGTACGAGGCGATGTCCCCGGACTGGAGGTCCATGTCGACCAGCGCGACCTTACGGCCCGCGGCCCGCGCGGCGAGCGCGAGCTGTACGGCGGTCACGGTGGTGCCGACCCCGCCCTTGGCGCCCGCGACCGCGACCAGCTTGCCGCCGGGCCCGGCGGGATACGGGTCGCCGCCGCCCCCGAGATGGCGCCGCACGCCGGTGGCCCACTGGGCGGCGCCCTGGACGCGGGCGGCCAGCTCGTCGTACGCCAGCGGTATCCCGGCGATGCCGCGGGCCCCGGCGTCCATGGCGGCCGAGTACAGCGCGGGCCCCGCGTCCGCGGTCACCAGCACCACGCCCACCGCGGGGAAGCGCAGCGCGATCTCGCGGATCAGCTCAAGCGCCGGGGCCGGGCCGATGCGCTCATGGACGAGGACGACCTCCGGCAGCTCCTCCAGGGAGGCGGCGGCCAGCGAGGCGAGGGTGTCGAGCAGCAGGGTCGAGTCGCCCACCGGCGCCGACGGTTCGACACCGGGCAGCTGGCCGAGCAGCCCACTGAGGGAGTGGGCGGCGTCGGGGTCGCCGACGGCCGGCAGAATTCTGATCGTCACCGCGGCACCTCCTCACTCATTTGTCGCCGTCGAGGGTGTAGGTGCGGTCGCCGGGGTCTATGGAGCGGCCCCCGCCGGGCGCGACCAGCGCGAGCCGCACATGCGAGGCGAACGACTCGGCGTACGCGACGCGCTGGGCGTTCCTGGTCTCGAGCGCGAAGGTGATCGGCACGGCCTCGTTGATCCGCCGCTTGTCGTCCTGGTCGGGCTCCAGGGCGGTGATCTTGCCGAGGTCGAGCACCTCGGCGCCCGCGACGATCAACTTGGAGACCGGCTTCTCGCCCTGGGTGTTGCCCTCGAAGGTGGCGTAGATGTTGACCCTGGCGCCGGGGGTGATCTTGCCCGCGACACCGGTCGCCGCGTCGACCATGATCGCGATCTCCTGCTGCCCGGGCTTCAGGGCGGGCCGGTTCACGATCATGTCGCGCTGGAGCAGCGACCCCTTGGTCAGCTGGGTCACGGCGATCTTCCCGCGTAGCTCGTCGAGATCGGTGACGGCGGTGGAGGGCACATAGCGCTTGGGCATCGAGACCTTCTCGAACTCCCCCGCGTCCAGCGCCTTGTACGGCTTGACGTCCGAGGTGAGCTTGTAGGCCGTGGTCTCTGGGCCGACCTTCGACTCCACGTCGTTGACGACGGAGAGGACTCCGGCGAAGGCGCCGACGGCGCACAGGACCGACAGGAGCAGCAGGATGACTCCGCGGCGCTGGCGTGAATTCATGGGTCGCACAACCTCGTTCGGGGACGTTACCGGCTGGTCAGGGCGGGACGTTGGGACGTGAGCAGTGCGGGGATCTCATCGCCGCGGGCGACCGGGCAGGAGCAGAAGGCGCAGCGGTCGCCGATGAGTTCGAAGCCGCACCAGTGGCATTCCTCTCTCCGTACGGAGGCCACGAGCTGGTAGAGGACCGAGAGGTCGGGGATGGCCGCGGCGAACTCGATCAGCTTCGGGGTGCCCCACCAGCGCGCCGACTCGGCGGGCAGCGGCACCTCCGCCACACCGCGTACGCCCCAGGCGGGGGCGAGGGCGCCGGTGACCCAGTCGTCGTGGCCCGCGCCGCCGTCCCCGTAGCCGTGGCTGTTGAGCTGGCCCCGGGCGATCGTCATGGCGGTGGCGTACCCGGGGGCGGGCAGCTCGGTCGCGCCGCCGACCTTGACCAGGTGCGGGGTGGGGTGGGCGAGCACCCCGAAGTGGGCGCCGGGCACCCAGGACTTGACGTGCGAGGTGAGGCTGACCGGGACCCGGTCCAGCTTGGCGACGCTGCCCAGCAGGGCGCCCGCGTGGATGTAGTGGGAGAGCAGCCGGGCGGCGCACGCCAGGACGCCGGGGCTGAAGTCGGATATGGAGAGCTGGCGCAGCTGACGGGCCAGTACGGCGACGGCCAGCGGGGGCAGTTCGAGCGGCAGCAGCGCCATCCGGTCGCTCTCCAGGACGGAGCGCACGGTGTGGAGCCGGCGGACCACGGCCGCGGGGGTCGCGGCGGGGTAGAGCACGACGAGATAGCCCTGCTGGTCGAGGAGGGTCCCGACCTCGGCGAGCGCGTCGTCGAGTGACTGTGCGTCCGGCGGGCGGAGCACTACGGCCGACGGGGTCTGCCCGTCGGGCGGCGGAAGCACCAGCTCACGGCCGGTGACTGCTATCGCGGTGGGCACGTCGGCTACCCCGTCTCACATCGGCGCCGAGCGGCGGCGGCCGCAGGTCTTTACTGCCCCTGTCTCATTACTGCCCCTGTCCTGGTGCGTCGTCACTTTATCCACGAAAGCGGCGGGAGAGAACAGTTCCTCTGGGTTACGCACCCCGGGCCCGATCCTCAACTACGCGCATCCCCTTGACAAGGGCATTGGTCTGGACCACGTTACGTTCACACGGTGGCCACCGTCCGCAATCTCCTCCTTCACGCCGGCTTCCCAACGGATTCCCCCACGGAGGCAGTCATGGACCGTGCCCCACACCCACGCCCCAACCGACTCAGACGCAACATCGCCCGGCTGACCGGCGCGTTCGCCGCCACCGCGCTGGGCGCGACGGCGCTTGTCGCCCTCGGCGGCCCCGCCTCGGGCGCCACCGCGGGCACCGCCCCGGGCGCCGCGACCGCCGCGACCGCCGCGACCGCCAACCTCGCCCAGAATCCGGGCTTCGAATCCGGCCTCAGCGGCTGGACCTGCTCGGCCGGAAGCGGCACCGCGGTCGCGAGCCCCGTCCACGGCGGCTCGGCCGCCCTCAAGGCCACCCCGGCGGGCTCGGACAACGCCCGCTGCGCCCAGACCGTGGCCGTCAAGCCCAACTCCTCGTACACCCTCGGCGCCTGGGTCCAGGGCAGCTATGTGTACCTCGGCGCGAGCGGCACCGGCACCACCGACGTCTCGACCTGGACGCCCTCCGCGACCGGCTGGCAGCAGCTCAGCACCAGCTTCACCACCGGTGCCAACACCACCTCGGTGACCATCTACACCCACGGCTGGTACGGCCAGCCCGCCTACTACGCCGACGACATCAGCCTCGCCGGCCCCGGCGGCGACCCCGGAGACCCCGGCGACCCGGTGCCGGGCGCCCCGAGCGGCCTCAAGGCCGGCTCCGCCACCTCGTCCTCCGTCGATCTGTCCTGGTCCCCGGTCACCGGCGCGACCGGCTACAACGTCTACCGCGACGGCTCCAAGGTGCAGTCGGTCGGCGGCACTTCCGCGACCGTGACCGGCCTGGCGCCGTCCACCTCGTACCAGTTCCAGGTCACCGCCACCAACGCGGCGGGCGAGTCGCCCAGGTCGGCCGCCGTGACGGGCACCACCTCGGCCGGAGGCGGCGGGGGCGGCGGCACCGTGCCCAAGCACGCCGTCACCGGCTACTGGCAGAACTTCAACAACGGCGCGGCCGTGCAGAAGCTGCGCGACGTCCAGGACCAGTACGACATCATCGCGGTCGCCTTCGCGGACGCCACCGGCACGCCCGGGGCCGTCGACTTCACCCTCGACCCCGCCGTCGGCTACGGCAGCGAGCAGCAGTTCAAGGACGACATCAAGGCCAAGCAGGCGGCCGGGAAGTCCGTCGTGATCTCCATCGGCGGCCAGAACGGCACGGTCTCGATCAACGACTCGACCTCCGCGAGCAACTTCGCCAACTCCGTCTACGCCCTGATGCGCGAGTACGGCTTCAACGGCGTCGACATCGACCTGGAGAACGGCCTCAACGCCACCTATATGACCCAGGCGCTGCGCTCCCTGTCGGCGAAGGCCGGGTCCGGCCTGGTGATCACCATGGCCCCGCAGACCATCGACATGCAGTCCACGTCCAACGCCTACTTCCAGACGGCGCTGAACATCAAGGACATCCTGACGGTGGTCAATATGCAGTACTACAACAGCGGCTCGATGCTGGGCTGCGACGGCAAGGTCTACTCCCAGGGCTCGGTCGACTTCCTGACCGCCCTCGCCTGCATCCAGCTGGAGGGCGGTCTTTCGCCGTCCCAGGTCGGCCTCGGTCTCCCGGCCTCGACGCGCGGGGCGGGCAGCGGGTATGTCTCCCCGACGGTCGTGAACAACGCCCTGGACTGTCTGGCCCGCGGCACGAACTGCGGCTCCTTCAAACCGTCCCGGACGTACCCGGGTCTGCGCGGCGCGATGACCTGGTCCACCAACTGGGACGCGACGGCGGGCAACGCGTGGTCGAACGCGGTGGGCCCCAAGGTCCACGGTCTGCCGTAGCGTGACGCGGCCCCTTTCGGGGGGACGTGACGGCCTCTTTCGCGAGGAGGGGCCAAGGGGGCCAGGAGCGCAACCGCTCTTGGCCCCCTCATCCGCATTTTTCACCCTCCCGTGCGGGGAAGATGTCGCGTGGGGTTGACAACGGCATTGGTCTGGACCACCTTATACGCACGCCACAGGGGCCCCTGAACGCGCATTCGCAACACCACCCCCACACCTCTCCCCCCACCTACGGAGGCTGTCGTGGTACGCGCACAGTTCACCAAGCGGCTGCTCGGAGCCGCAGCAGTCGTCGCCCTCGCCGCAGGAGGGCTCATATCCGCCGGCTCGGCCAACGCGTCCGAGGACCACCCGGACGCGGGGCAGCGCAAGGCCGCCGCCGTCCCCGAACACGCCGTCACCGGGTACTGGCAGAACTTCGACAACGGCGCGACGAAGCAGAAGCTCTCGGACGTCCCGGACGACTACGACATCATCGCGGTGGCCTTCGCCGACGCCACCGGCTCCCCCGGAGCGGTCGACTTCAAGCTCGACCCCGCCACCGGCTACAGCGACGAGCAGCAGTTCAAGGACGACATCAAGGCCAAGCAGGCGGCCGGGAAGTCCGTGATCGTCTCCGTCGGCGGTGAGAAGGGCTCCATCTCGGTCAGCGACGACGCCTCGGCGGACGCCTTCGCCTCCTCCATCACCGGCCTGATGGACAAGTACGGCTTCAACGGCGTGGACATCGACCTCGAGAACGGTGTCAACTCCACGTACATGACCAAGGCCCTCAAGGCCATCCACGACAAGAAGAGCGATGTCGTGGTCACCATGGCGCCGCAGACCATCGACATGCAGTCGGCGTCCACCGAGTACTTCAAGACCGCCCTGGCCATCAAGGACTTCCTGACGGTGGTCAACATGCAGTACTACAACAGCGGCTCGATGCAGGGCTGTGACGGCAAGGTCTACTCGCAGGGCTCGGTCGACTTCCTCACCGGCCTCGCCTGCATCCAGCTCGAGAACGGCCTCGACCCGTCCCAGGTGGGCATCGGCGTACCCGCCTCCACCAGCGGCGCCGGCTCCGGCTATGTCGAGCCGAGCGTCGTCAACGACGCCCTGGACTGCCTCGCCAAGGGCTCCGGCTGCGGCTCCTTCAAGCCGTCCAAGACCTACCCCGGCATCCGTGGCGCGATGACCTGGTCCACCAACTGGGACGCGGCCGGCGGGAACGCCTGGTCGAAGGCGGTCGGCCCGCACGTCCACGGGCTGTAGGCCCGGCGGGCTTCGGCCCCACAGGACACGAACGACAGTTCGGCGTACGCCGGTGCGTCCCGCCCATGACGGGCGGGACGCACCGGCGTACAGGTGTTCGCTAGGGCTTGGGCAGCACACACCCCGCCAGGTTCAGGTTGATCTTGTTGCCGGTGGTCACGCACTTGGTGATGGGGTAGGTCTCCTGGGCGTAGTTGATGCCCTGCCGCACCGTCACCGTGCCGTTCTCGTCCACCTCGCACGGGTTGTTGAGGGTGCAGCGGCCGCCGTCCTCGTTGCCCGTGTTGTTGACGGCCACGACCTTGCCGGACGCCGGGTCGACGACGGGAGAGCCCGACGTTCCGCCGATCGTGTTACAGGCGGAGGTGTAGCGGACCGAGTCCTTCCAGGTCCAGTCCCCCTCCTTAAGACGGTATGCAAATCCGTCGATATTGCAGGAGTAGATCTTCTTCCAGTAGCCGGAGACCACATTGATGGCGGAGCCCTGGGTCGGGTGGCTGTCCGACAGCTGCAGCGCCTTGATGCCGTACGACGACTGGATCTGGGCGTACGTGGACGTCAGCTGGTACAGCGAGATGTCGGTGTCGGTCATCGTCGCGTACGCGACCTTGCTGGCCCGTACGGTGCCGGCGCTGCCACCCGAGGCGGTCAGCAGGGTGAAGCTCCGGGTCGACGGCTTGTCGACGATCACCTCTCCCGCGCCGGGGAAGCCGCTCTCCAGGCAGTGGCCGTTGGAGAGGACGAGCGCGGGGTCGCTGTCGGCCGAGCCCGGCGTCCGGACGACGGAGCCGGAGCAGTTGCTGAGCGCCACCGTGCCCGCGAAGGTGACGGCCTTCGGTGCCTTGGCGGGGGCCTTGGCGGGAGCCTTGGCGGGGGACGCGGCCGTCGCGGGCGCCGCGCCCGCGCCGACGAGGGTCGCGCCGCCCAGCAACAGGGCCGAGAGCGCACCGACGAGAGATCTGTTCATGCGGGGGGTTCCTTCCCTCGATGAGAGATTCCTTCGGCTTCGACCATTTCCCACCCTTGCGCATGTCATGCGCATGGCCGAACACTGGCGCAGCAGTCGCTCGCCCCTCACCCCCCAGGAGATGTCATGCGACGTCGCATTCGCGGTAGACGGGCCACCGCCCTCACCGCCTTGCTCACCCTCGCACTCGCCGCACCCATGGCAGCTCAGGCCGACGATCCCGCACCCCGGCCCGGCACCGACCGCACCGCATCACCCACTGCCCAGGGCGCCGACGAGAGCGTGAAGCAGTACGAGGTCTCCGGCCCCACCACCCCGGCCGCACGCACCGCGGTCGCCGCCACCGGGGTGTCCATCGACGAGGTGGACGCCCGCTCCCTGGTCGTCACCGCCGACCCGGCGCAGGCCAAGCGGCTGCGCGGGCTCGGCTACCGGCTCACCGCGCTCCAGGGCCCGCCCGACCGCACCGAGGGCAGGTCGGCCAAGCCGTTCGACTTCCCGTCGGCCGATGCGAAGTACCACAACTACGCCGAAGCGAGCGCCGAGATCAACGCGGCGGTGGCCAAGTATCCGTCGATCCTCAGCAAGCGCGTCATCGGAAAGTCGTACGAGGGTCGCGACATCGTCGCCCTCAAGATCAGCGACAACGTGGCCACGGACGAGAACGAGCCCGAGGTCCTCTTCACCGCTCATCAGCACGCCCGTGAGCACCTTACGGTCGAGATGGCGCTCTATCTGGTGCGTCAGTTCACCGAGGGCTACGGCAGCGACTCCCGGATCACCAACGCCGTCAACGGCCGGGAGATCTGGATCGTCCCGGATGTGAACCCGGACGGCGGCGAGTACGACATCGCCACCGGCTCCTACCGCAGCTGGCGCAAGAACCGTCAGCCCAACTCCGGTTCGTCGTCGGTGGGCACCGACCTCAATCGCAACTGGGACTTCAAGTGGGGCTGCTGCGGCGGCTCCTCCACCTCACCCGGCTCCGAGACCTACCGCGGCCCCCGCGCCGCCTCCGCCCCCGAGGTGAAGGTCGTCGCCGACTTCGCCCGCAGCCGGGTCGTGGGCGGCAAGCAGCAGATCAAGGCCGCGATCGACTTCCACACCTACAGCGAACTGGTGCTGTGGCCGTTCGGCTGGACGTACGACGAAACCACCACCGGCATGACACGGGACGACTACGACGCCTTCGCCGCGGTCGGCAGGAAGATGGCGGCGAGCAACGGCTACACCCCCGAGCAGTCGAGCGAGCTGTACATCACCGATGGCGCGATCGACGACTACCTGTGGGGCACCCAGAAGGTCTTCGCCTACACCTTCGAGATGTACCCGACCTCCTCCGGCGCCGGCGGCTTCTACCCGCCCGACGAGGTCATCGACCGCGAGACCAGCCGCAACCGCGACGCGGTGCTCCAACTGGTGGAGAACGCGGACTGCATGTACCGCTCGATCGGCAAGGAGGCGCAGTACTGCCCCTGAGCCGAGCCGACACCGTATGGCACGCGGGCGCCGTCCCGGCGGGGACACCGCCGGGACGGCGCCTCGCGAAGCCCCTGATGAGGGGATCGCCTTCAGTACCGCTGTCGGCCGCCTGGGTAGCGGACGGGCTGACGGCAGTCGGGCGCATCGGGGGGCGGGGGCTGCTCACCGAGCGCGTAGCACAGGGCCGCGTGCAGTTGCTCCGCCGCCGCGAGGGTCAGCGCCAGCTCGGCGATCGCTTGATGCCGCCCGCCCCTGCCGATCTGGAGCGGCAACGCGAGTTCCCCACCGTTCACCCGGCGCAGGCCCCGGCCCGGAACGAGACCAATCCGCCAGTCAGTCACAGCCGCCCCCTACGGGCGCCGGACCGTCGCCTTCGTCGCACGGGGGCAGGCGGGCGCCCCTGCTCTCGGCGACCCGCAACACATCGCGCAGCGCCTCACACAACCGGTCCGCGAGGTACCGCAGTTCTCGCCTGTCGGCCTTGGGGGCGTCCAGCAGCGCTCGGGCGTGCCGGAGGAGTTCGGCCCCCATGGACATCTGTACGGCCTCGATCGCGTCCGCACGTCGGCTCAGCGGGCTGCTCCCGTCGTCCGACGCCAGATAACACGGCTTGCCGTCGGGGTCCGTCCACGGCAGCAGGCGCAGACCGGTCATCGCGCGCATCGGGACGCCTCCACATCGTGAAGCACCGCCCGAGCCCCGGCCCACTGACAGCCGGACGGCGATAAGGCGAGAAGTGCACTCACGCATGCGAGGAACCGCTCCCTAGGGTTGCTCACGTTCATCAGCTCCTATTTAGCTGGTGGGCCACGCCCTCGGGCCGGTGCACCCCGGTCGCGAGGGTCTTGCGCTTCTTCACGCTGTGTGGCGATTTCCTCACAGAGTGGTGGTTGTTCTGGCTACGCTGCTAGCAGGGCGAGCCTGACCACGCACCTTTCAACTCGGGGAGTCAGCCCATGAAGATGGATCGAAGGCCACGCACACCCAGGGAGAAGTACGGGGAAGAGCTGCGGCTCCGCCGCACAGCGGCCGACATGACACAGGAGGCGCTGAGCGAGATCGTGGTGTGCTCGCCCACGCTGATCAGTCACTTCGAGGCGGGACGCCGGTTGCCGAGGCCGGACGACGCGACGCGGATCGACCAGGCGCTGGGGACGGACGGGTTCTTCGCGCGGTGGCTGGAGGATCTGGAGTCGAAGTTCGCCGACCACTTCGCGGTCGCGGCGGAATTGGAGCGGCAGGCGTCAGAGCTTCGGCTGTACGGACTCTCTCTCGTTCCTGGGCTGCTCCAGACCGACGCCTACGCACGTGCGGTGCTGCGCACGGCCAGCCCCAACTACCGCACCGAGGATCTTGACCGGCGCGTGGTCAACCGCGTAGAGCGTGCCCGGATCCTCGATAATCCGTTGAGCCCCGTCATGTGGACCCTGTTGGATGAGGCAGTGCTCCGGCGCCGGGTCGGTGGGCCGCATGTCATGGCGGAACAACTGCGCAAGATCTCGGACATGGCCGAGGTTGGACGATTGCGACTGCATGTGTTGCCGTTCGGTATCGGGGCTCACGCTCTCATCGAGAGCATGGTCACCCTCATGCGCTTCACCGATGCCGCACCCGTCGCATACGTCGAAGGTCTCCGTACGGGCAACTTGATGGACGATCCGACCCTGGTGAGCTCCTGCCAGTCGGCCTACGATCTCGCCATGGGCGATGCGGTGTCGCATTACGAATCCCTGGCCCTGATCAGGGCTATAGCGGAGGAACACGAACATGGCCAGCACTGATCACACCGTCTCCGACGCCTCTACCCTCACCGGCTGGTTCAAGTCCAGCTACAGCGGGCCCAGCAATGGTGACTGCCTCGAAACAGCGCGAGGCCACGACGACGTACCCGTCCGCGACAGCAAGGACCCGCACGGCCCGGCGCTCGTATTCGAGCCGTCCGCGTGGTCGGCGTTCGTCTCCGCCGTCAAGAGCGGGGAGTTCCCCACCACCTGAGCCACCCAACAGTGTGGTTCGCGCCGTCCTCGTCTGCGCAGTTCGATCTCGCATGTCGCACCAGCGCCGCCACTCAACGGACCGAGCGGCGTTGATTAGAATCGCTTCTCATGTCGAAGCCTGACGAACTGCTTGTTGATGTCGCGGCCTTGGTGGAGTCCGGGCACAGCAACCAGATGACTCTGACTGTGGTCGCCGGTGGTGCTGTCATCACGGGTCGGCTGGCTCCCGAAGCTGTCTGGCGGCAGCGGGTGTCCGAGGTCCTGGCGGACTCGGCCAGTCTCAATAAATTCTCTGCTGTCTTCACCGCTACGACGTGTGAGGAGAAGGCGCCCACGCATCTGCATTTCCATGTGTCGCGGATTCTGCAGGGCACGGTGGGGATCCCGGAGACAGGCGGGATGTACCGCGTGGCGATCGATGACGTCAGCGCTTGGACCGTGGGCGACTTCAGCTACTCCGACCAGTGAGATACAACGCTGCGCGTTGACAGACCGCGCGGCAACGCGGCGAGGGTCCGACCGGCACGTGCCGGTCGGACCCTCCTGTTGCTCTGGTGGCGGCTCGCACCCGCTCGTCGGTCAGACGGTGGCAGGTGCGGCGAGCGTCGCGGAAGCCTGCTGGAATGGGCTGGCGACACGCGTGGGCGCGACTGTCTGGCGGAGGCCGGGGCAGGTGAAGCCGAGCTTGGTCATGGCCCGGAGAACTTCACCGGCGCTGAAATCGCGGCGGTCCTGGCGCGTGATGACCTGCCCGACCTGCTTGACCGGGTAGGTGCGGCGGCCGATGATCACGGACTCACCGATGACCTCTTCGGGCTTGACGCCCTTCATGGCTTCCAGAACGCCGCTCTTGGTGAGGTCGAACGGGAAGCGGGCGATGACACAGCGCATGATGCCTCACAGAGAGAAGAGAAGAAGGGGATGGTTCTACCGCGGTGAGGCGGTTCAGTGGGCGAGGACGCCCCGAGCGCTGTCCTGGTCTTCGACGACCGGCAGTGCGGCGAGCCGGCGGCCCAGCACTGCGTGCTCGGCTTCGGCGGTCGTGGTCACGGGTGAGGTGAACGGCTCACCGCCGTCGAGGATGTCGCGCAGTTGGACCCGGTCCGTGTACGCGGGGCTGTCACGGACCGCGGTGAGCTGGGCCTGGGTGACCAGTTGGGTGCGCAGGCCGTCGTTGTCGCAGACGAAGAGGTGCCCGGTGCGGGCGCCGGCCATGACGGAAAGGGCGACTTCGATGGTCATGTCGTCGCAGACTTGCAGTGCGCCTGTGTCCATGGCGTCCGCCACAGTCTGGTGTGCGGGGGTGACGTTCGTCGAGCGGGGCTGCGTCTGAACCAGCGTCAAAAGGTGCCTCCTGCAGTGGTGGGTCAGTTTCCTGATCACGGAGTTTCTAGGCCGCCGCGTCGAAGGAGGTCTGCCGTACGGTCCTGCGTCGGGCGGCCGAGGCGGGGCTGCGTCGGCCGCGTGAGGATGCGCTGCGCTTACGCCGCTCGGGCACCGGCGCGGTGATCGTGACGGGGATGCCGGAGGGCTCCTGGGCGCCGGTGATCTGACTCAGCGCCTCTTCGCCGACGCGGATCTGGGTGGTCTGGGGCACGATCCCGGCGGCGCTCATGAGACGGCTCATGTCGCGGCGCTGGTTGGGGGTCACCAGGGTGACGACGCTGCCCGACTCGCCGGCCCGCGCGGTGCGGCCGCCGCGGTGGAGGTAGTCCTTGTGGTCGGTCGGCGGGTCGATATTGACGACCAGGTCGAGGTTGTCCACGTGGATACCGCGGGCGGCGACGTTCGTGGCGACGAGCACGGTGACGTGCCCGGTCTTGAACTGAGTCAGGGTCCGGGTGCGCTGCGACTGCGTCTTCCCGCCGTGCAGTGCGGCGGCCCGCACCCCGCTGGCCAGCAGGTGGTCGGTGAGCTTGTCCACAGCGCGCTTGGTGTTCAGGAACATGATCACCCGGCCGTCGCGGGCCGCGATCTCGGTGGTCGCGCGGTGCTTGTCCGCGCCCTGCACGTGGAGCACGTGGTGCTCCATCGTGGTGACCGCACCGGCGGACGGGTCAACGGAGTGGACGACCGGGTCGGTGAGATAGCGGCGGACCAGAAGGTCGACGTTGCGGTCGAGGGTGGCGGAGAACAGCATCCGCTGGCCCTCGGGGCGCACTTGGTCCAGGAGCGCGGTGACCTGGGGCATGAAGCCCATGTCGGCCATCTGGTCGGCCTCGTCCAGGACGGTGATCGCGACCTGGTTCAGCCGGCAGTCACCGCGGTCGATGAGGTCCTTGAGCCGGCCCGGCGTGGCCACGACGACTTCAGCGCCGCCCCGCAACGCGCCTGCCTGCCTGCCGATCGACACGCCGCCGACGACGGTGGCCAGGCGCAGCTTCACCGAGCGGGCGTAGGGGGTGAGCGCGTCGGTCACCTGCTGGGCCAGCTCACGCGTCGGGACGAGGACCAGGGCCAGCGGCTGGCGGGGCTCGGCGCGCCGGCCTGCGGTGCGGGCCAGCAGAGCCAAGCCGAAGGCGAGGGTCTTGCCGGATCCGGTACGCCCGCGTCCCAGGACGTCGCGGCCCGCGAGAGTGTTGGGCAGGGTCGCACCCTGGATCGGGAACGGGGCGCTCATGCCCTGCGCGGTCAGCGCGGCCAGCAGCCGGGCGGGCATGTCGAGGTCGGCGAACGCCTCGACCGCGGGCAGTGCGGGAGTGATCGTCTTCGGCAGGGCGAACTCGCCCGAGGCCGCGGCGGACCGCCGGCCGTGGCCACCCGAGCGGCTCGGCCGCCCTGATCGGCTCGGGGCGGGCGAGCCGAAGCGACTGCCCCGGCCCGAACCGGTGCCGGAGTTGAAAGCGGGGCCGCTGGTGCGGCGGGTCCGGGAGGTTCGGTGGTTCGTACGTGTGGGGTTCATTTGAGAACCTTCCTTGATACGGCACGTATCAAGGAATTCCCGCAGCAGAAGTGCAGCGCGGGGAATCACAAGAACGGGCCGAAATGGAATGCGAAAGCGAAGGCGCCATGCAGTGAATCCGGTGCGGGACGCAGGTGATGAAATAGGTGACGCCATATGGGCGTGAGATCCCGGACGTCGATGGGCGCGGCCCGGGAGGGCGTGCCCCCTGGAGAAGAGCTGGGACCGGTTCTGTCCACAGGAGGCATCACTGAGGGAAATGCCCGTAGCTGGGGCCCGCGCCCCGAGGGATGCGGGCCCCAGCTACGAAGTGCGCGTCAGCGTCAGGCGGGAACGATGTTCTCGGCCGTCGGGCCCTTCTGGCCCGGGGCGATGTCGAAGGTGACCTTCTGACCTTCGAACAACTCGCGGAAGCCCTGGGCGGCGATGTTCGAGAAGTGGGCGAACACGTCAGGACCTCCACCGTCCTGCTCGATGAAGCCGAAGCCCTTGGCCGCGTTGAACCACTTCACAGTGCCAGACGCCATGTCATATCTCCTTGTGGGGCAGTACGCCGGCACCCGCGATCCACGGACACCGGGTCGCCGCAATGATGCCCCGCCCGGAGAACAACCGGAAATACAAAACGCTTCCCGCAGCTAAATGCTGGCGCAAGCGTTGAAGTTTTTGGGAACCACAACTGCAACTGAGATCGACAGTAGCATGCGGCAGTGGCCCACGTACGATCGATGGAACGAATTCGTTCGCCGCGATAAACACACTGTCCGCGCGACATATTTAACCCTCGTCTCGCGGCAATAGATATTGCCCCACCCGCGACACAGTGTTCCAGCAAGAGCGGTCGCCACATACGGCTCGGCGGGCGCGACTACTGCGGCGGCACCCTCCTCCGCCCGGGGGCCGGCCCGCAGTATGCTCCGCGCGCAGGCGGACCGGGCCACCTCAGCCTGCGGTCGTCGGGTTCTCCGAGGCGGCGGCGCGGCGGTACTCGGCGTTGATGCGCTGGGCTTCTTCGAGCTGGTCTTCAAGGATGACGATGCGGCAGGCGGCCTCGATGGGGGTGCCCTGGTCGACGAGCTCCCGGGCGCGGGCGGCGATGCGCAGCTGGTAGCGGGAGTAGCGGCGGTGGCCGCCCTCGGAACGCAGCGGGGTGATGAGGCGGGCTTCGCCGACGGCGCGGAGAAAGCCCTGTGTGGTGCCGAGCATTTCGGCGGCCCGGCCCATCGTGTAGGCGGGATAGTCGTCGTCGTCGAGACGGTCGAACGATTCGCCTGCTGTCATTTGCACCTCTCTGTGGAACGGGTGGAGGGGCCCGGGTGCCGTACGGCACCCGGGCCCCGAAGGAACTACTACACCATCTGCCGGCCCTGGTACTGCGCCGGCCTTCTGTGTCCGCTGACCCGACCTGAAAGTTGTCGGGGCCGCGGGGATCGCGGTTGCTTGACCGGAGACCACCTCACTATCGATGTCCTGCGGTACCCGGGCTCAAGACTCCGCCCGGGCGATCCTGATGGCGCCTGGCTCCTCCGTTCTTCCCTCTGGGATCAATCACTTACCTACTACTGTCCTGCGCATTGCTGCGGGAACTGCGGTACTGCTCGCGGCGGCCCCTGATCACTGCGGGCCACCCGGTCCGGCCGCCAGTCCCGTCGCCGTCCTGCAACAACCCTGGCTTCGAAACTCCACCGCCGCACCGTCCTGCGTACTGCAACTGCGGATATTGCTGCCCGGCAGTTCGTGTCTGCCGGGCCCTACTGTCCCTCTGGCTACGAGAGAAACCATAGCAACACCACCGCCCAATGTCTACTCCAGCCAGGATAGATTTTCGTGACCCAGGTGGAGAGATAGTCGGCACCGGCCACGGGACGGGTGCCCGGCGGTCCCGCTACGGCCAGGCTCACCCACTCCGACCAGGCCGGTTGCGCCGGCCTCGTTGCCGCGAACACCACAGCTGCCCCGTCTGGCCCTGCGGATGACCGCTCAGGACGATGCGGGCCACCACGTGGGTGGCCCCTGACCGGCGATGACGCCGGCCAGGGGCCACTCGGCAGGTGAGCCCGCGTCAGCCGTCGTTCTCCGCCGACGGGATGTAGGCGCCCGGCACGTTCTGAGGAGCGTAGATCTTCTTCTCACCCGGGTACGGCTTCGCCCAGTTGTGCGTCTCGTACCACGTGAGGTGGTTCATCTGGGCGGGGGGAGCGTAGTCCGGAACGGCGTTGGGGCCGGTCAGCCGCTGCTTCGACTTCCACTGGTCCCATTCGGCGGCGACGTTCCTCATGTCCGCCGGCACCGAGGCCGACGGCACGGCCGCCGCCTTCGGGCTCTGCGCCGCGGGGGTGTCCAGACCGCAGGAGGGCGGGGTCTTCACACCGTCGGTCAGCGAGGTCCGGTTGGGCAGCGCCTTGAACGGCGTGAAGTTCGGTTTCCGGGTGAACGCCGCGGCCATCGGGGTGGCCGCGGTGTCCTTCTGGTTCATCGGCTGGATCCCGAGGATCTGCTCGATGGTCCGCACCATGTTGATCTGCGAGTAGTAGTGGCTGTCCACCGTGGCGTGCTTGGCCCAGGGGCTGATGATCTGGACCGGGGCACGGTGGCCGTCGACGTGGTCGAGGCCCGCCTGGGAGTCGTCCTCGACGACGAAGATCGCCGAGTCCTTCCAGTACTTGCTGTGCGAGATCTCATCGACGATCTGACCCACGGCGAGGTCGTTGTCCGCGACCTGGGAGGCAGGGCTCACCGGGCCGCCGGTGTGGTCGCTGGAGAGCCAGAACATGTTCAGGTTCGCCGGACCGTTCTTCTGGAAGTCCTGCTTCCAGATCTGTGCCCGGTAGACGTCGGGGACGCTGGTGTCGAACTTCGGGAAGCCGTGCACCGACACGTCGTTGAGCGACGGGATCGGGGAGGTCGAGTTCAGCGGGTAGGCGGTGTCCTGACCGGTCGCCGCCATGTTCTTGCTGTCGCAGTACAGGTTCTGCCAGCTGGCGCCCGACGGCTTGGTCAGGAACTGCTGGAACTCACCGAAGTTCCGGACGGACTTGCGGGCCGCCTGCGCACCGGTCCAGATGAAACCGGTCTTCTGGTGGCCGAGGGCGTCGTCCTCGGTGTCGTAGCTGCGGGTGTACTCACCGGCCGAGGACTCGGTGTACTCCGGGTCGTCGGACTGCATCAGCCAGTTGTGACCCTCGGCGGAGTTGGTGCCGATGTCGTACGTGTTGTCGTACAGGCCGAACTGCTTGGCCAGGGCGTGCTGGTTCGGCGTGACGTTCTCGCCGAACTCGGTCAGCGACGGGTCGCCGTTGCCCTCCGGCATGTCGCCGAAGACCTGGTCGTAGGTCCGGTTCTCCTTGACGAGCAGGAAGACGTGCTTGATCGTCGAGGGGTCGCCGAGCTTGACCGGGACCGGCACGGGCTTGGCCGGGGTGCCGTCGGTCTTCTTGAGGGACTCGCCGTTCCAGCCGTTCTGCTTGAAGACCTTGCCGGTGTAGGACCTGATCACGCTGTCGTCGGGCAGCGTGAACTTCTGCACGCTCGACGTCGTGTCGTGGGTGCCGCGACCGCCGGTGGCCTTACGGCGGGCGTCGATGCCACGGGTGTTGGAGACGTACACCTCGTTGCCGGAGGTGGTGATCTCCGAGGGGAAGTAGTCCGTGGGGAGCAGGCCGACGTAGGAGACCGGCTCCTGCGCGGAGGTGTACTTGTAGACGGCGACGGCGTTGGCGCGGCCGAGGGTCACCAGCAGATGACCGTCGTCGGTGAGGGTCACCGCGTCGGGCTCGTAGCCCACCCGGGCCTTGGCCCACGGCTGGGTGGAGATGGTCTGGACGACCTTGTCCTTCGCCGTGTCGATGACCGACACGTTGTTGTCGGCGGTGTTGGTGACGAACACCACGCCGTTCTTGGCGTACACGGCGGTCGGGTGCAGACCGACGTCGATGCCGGCGACCGCGGCGTCCTGGTTCGCCAGGTCGATGACGCTGACCGTGCCGCTGGTGGTGGCGGCGGTCTTCTGGTCGGCGAGCACCTGTGTGCCGTACGAGTTGATCGTGGGCTCGCCGGGCTTGGCCGGGCGGCCGCCCTCGTTGCTGACGTAGAGCTTGTCGCCGACGACGACCATGCCACGCGGGGCGTTGCCCACGTTCCAGCTCTGCTTGATGGTCCCGGTCTCGGCGTCGATGGAGACGACCCGGTTCTGGCCGTTGACCGCCGAGTACGCGGTCTTGCCGTCGGCCGAGAACGCCACCGCGCCCACCAGGGCGCGCTTGGACCCCTGCGCCGGGATGGTGACGGTCCGCGGGCTGGAGACGCCGCCGTCCGCGTTCACGGTGAACACGGTGTAGCCGTCCGGCTGGCCCAGCCACAGCTGCTTGCCGTCGGGCGAGTACGTCGGACCTTCCTGGCCCACGTTGTTGCTGCCGATGCGGGGGTTCGAGGACGCGGCGTTGCTGACGAGCTGCTGCGTCTTCCAGTTCTTCAGGTCCACGATGGCCAGGGCCGCGCCACCGTCGGTGACCGAGGCGGCCATGTGCGTGCCGTCCGGGCTGACCGAGGACGACATGATCTTGCCCTGATTGATGACGAGACGGTCGCCGTACGGGGCGATGTACTGGTTGCTGGAGACGACCTGGCCGTTCTTGGTGACCTGACCGACCTGCTCCGTGCCGAACTGGTGGGTCTGCCCGAGCGCCGTGCCGGCGGCCACCAGGGCGACGGCGGTGGTGCCGGCCGCCAGCAGCGGTATCCGGCGGCCGATGCGTCTGCTGATGAGGTTGATCCGGGCTTCCTCGACGAGTTTGCGGCGGCGAGTTACCTGCATTGAGGGTTATCCCTTCGGGGTGGTGTCGAGCAGTTCGACATTGCCGTCGAACTGCCACAGCGGGTTCGGCGCGTCCCCGTCGGGGGTCCGCACCAGGAAGTAGCCGTTCACTTCCTTCGGTCCATCGCCATCGGCCATGAACCGCCCGTCCGGAGTGACGTCGAGTTGGTAGATGGCCTGTCCGGTGGCCTCGACGCCGGGAAGATGCCAGGTCACGACGCAGCGCCAGTCGTTGCCCGGACCTTCCGCCGCGACCCTGACGCTCCCCTTGTTGCACGACGCCGTGGCCCTCAACTGAGCCTCGGTGACGGCGGGCCGGTTGAGCTGGTCGGTCTGCATGCGGTACAGGTGCGCGAACGCCGTCGCGAGCGAGCGCTGCACCTTGTCCTGCTCGATCCCGGAGCCCGTCGCCGAGGTCGTCGCGGCGACGACCGCGAACGACGCGGCGGCCACCCCGACGAGCGGCAGGACTCCGATGGTGATCGCGCGGCGGCCCGAGCCGTCGTGGGCCAGGTTGGTGAAGTCGCGCCGTACGAAGAGCAGATACGCGAGCGCCGTGGCGACCACGGCCCATACGAGGCTGACAACGATGCCGATCAGCAGCGGGCCGAGTTGCCGGGGACTGGTGAACAGACCGTTCCAGGAGATGAAGGCGTAGCTCGGCAGGGCGACGCGCACGGCCACCGGAAGCGGCAGCATCTGGGCGACCGCCATCGCGAGCGAGACGAGCACGGGCACCAGCAGCCCCATCGGGGACCGTCCCAGCGTGACCGACCCGAGGAGACCGAGCGCGGCGAGCGCCAGGGTCGGAGCGAGGACGCAGACCCACGAGAGCAGGACCGAGACGGCGGCGTCCGACGGGGCCAGGAGATGGCCGTCGAGACCGACCAGCGGCTGGTTGCCGACCACGAGGAGGCCGCCGACGGTGCTGGAGACCGCGAGCCCGGCCACGAGCAGCAGCAGGACGGTGAGACTGGCCACCGCCTTCGCCACGAAGATCCGCCGAGGCGAGCGAACCGCGACGAGCAGATGGCGCCAGGTGCCGAGCCGGTCCTCGGAGGCGAACACATCACCGGCCACGACCGAGGTCAGCAGCGGGAGCGCCCAGGTCCCCGCGAAACCGAGCATCACCAGCGGCCCGGCCCACCCGGAGGCGAGCATCCAGCGCCCGAAGAGGGTGTCGACGGGAAGCGTGCTCTGCTGGCTCACCCCGGCCACGAAGAGGGCGGGAGCGATCCAGCAGGCGAGGACCAGCAGCCGGATCCGCCACTGGGAGACGAGCTTGACGAGCTCGAAGCGACAGGCGCGGGCGACGGGGACGCGACGGCCCCCGGTCACCCGCCCGTGTTCCTGTTCCCGGCTCTGGGTGAGGGCCGCGGTCATCTGTCCGCCTCCTGCTGCTCGGTCAGGGCGAGAAACGCGGCTTCGAGCGGTGACACCACGGGGGTGAGCTCGCGCGGCGCGACGCCCTTCTCCACGAGCCGCGCCACGAGTTGGTCGAGGGCGGGCACCAGGGCGCGTACGACGAGCGGTGCGGCGTCCCGCCGTACCCCGGCGTCGTCGACGACCTGGATCCCCGGCGCGTCGTCCGCCAGCCGGCGCGCGGCCCGCGGGTCGGAGGTGACCAGCCGGTAGTCCAGTTCACGGTTCTCGGTGGCCAGTTTGGACAGCGGACCGGAGAAGACGACGCGTCCGGCGGCGAGGATGGTCACCTCGGAGCAGAGCGCCTCGAGGTCGTCCATGTTGTGGCTGGAGAGCACGACGGCGGTTCCGTCGGCCGCGAGCCGGTTGAGGACACCGTGCACATGCCTCTTGCCCGCCGGGTCGAGGCCGTTGGACGGTTCGTCGAGCACGAGCAGCCGTGGCTTGGTCAGCAGGGCGGCGGCGAGCCCGAGCCGCTGGCGCATGCCGAGGGAGAAGCCGCGGGTACGGTCGTCGGCGACGTCGGTGAGACCGACCTCGGCGAGCACGTCGTCGATCCCCGCCGTGCGCGCGTCATGGCCGCGGAGCGCGGCCAGCGCGGCGAGGTTCTGCCGCGGGGTGAGCGAGGGGTAGAGAGCGGGGCCGTCCACGAAGCCGGCGACACCGTCGGGCGCGTCGAGTGCCCGCTCGACCGGTGCACCCAGGATCTCCAGGCGACCGCTGTCGGCCACCGCGAGCCCCAGCAGAAGTCCGAGCAACGTCGTTTTTCCGGCGCCGTTCGGCCCGACCAGACCGTGGATCCGACCCTGCGTCACATCGAGATCGATGCCGTCCAGGGCGACGACATCACCGAAGCTCTTCGTGATACCGCGAGCCCGGATTGCGCGGAGTTCTTCCATGGGTCCCTTCCTTCAAATGCCTCAAGGACCCTATGGATTGATCATGCTGCTCATGGGGATGGAGAGTTGAATCTACGTAGAACATGAAACGACTTGGCAATCGCGACGTCGTCGCCGAGCGGGAACTCTCCATTTCGATCAGCATTCTTTGCCATTATTTGATCAAACGTGGACGCTCCCATGAATGAGTTGCAGTGGTGAATCTCGCGGTGAATGCCAACGGGGCGCGGACCGGAATGGAGCCGGACGCGACGGCCCCCGAATCCCGGTGGTCTCCGCCGGGATTCGGGGGCCGTCGTCGTGCGGGTGCCGTCCGCTAGATGACGATGCTCAGCAGGGCCGCCACCACGAAACCGGCCACCGAGAGCACCGTCTCCAGAACCGTCCAGGACTTCAGCGTGTCGCTCTCGGAGATGCCGAAGTACTTCGCCACCATCCAGAAGCCGCCGTCGTTGACGTGCGAGGCGAAGATCGAGCCCGCCGAGATGGACATGATGACCAGCGCCAGATGGGCCTGGGAGTAGTCGCCCTCGGAGAGCATCGGGGTGACGATGCCCGCCGTCGTGACGATCGCGACCGTCGCCGAGCCCTGGGCCACCCGGAGCACCACCGAGATCAGCCAGGCCAGCACGATGACCGGCAGGCCCGCGCTGTCGAAGGCGTCGGCCAGGGCCTGGGCGACACCGCTGCCCTTGAGGACCGCGCCGAAGACCCCGCCCGCGCCGACCACCAGCAGGATGTTGCCCACGGGCTTGAGGGAGGCGGTGGAGACGGTCTCCAGGGACTTGCGGGACCAGCCGCGCCGGATGCCCAGCAGGTAGTAGGCGAGCAGCAGGGCGATCGTCAGCGCCACGAAGGGGTGGCCGAAGAACTCGATGACCGAGCGGCCGGTGCTCGGGTCCAGCGCCACGGAGGAGAACGTGGCGCAGAGGATCAGCACCAGCGGGGTGCCGATGATCGCGAGCACGGTGGCCACCGAGACCGGCCGCTCGGCCGGGGTGGTGCCGGAGGCGCGCTGCTGGGCGGCGACCGCCTCCCGGGACTCCTCGGCCGCCTCGACCATGTCCTGCGGTACGGGCACGAAGATGCGCTTGCCGATCCAGGCGGCGTAGCCCCACGCGGCCAGCACCGACGGGATGCCCACGACGATGCCCATCAGGATGACCCAGCCCAGGTCGACATGGAGCAGTCCGGCCGCGGCCACCGGGCCGGGGTGCGGCGGCAGGAAGGCGTGGGTCATGGACAACCCCGCGAGCAGCGGCATCGCGTAGAGCAGGATCGACTTGCCGCTGCGCTTGGCGGCCGCGTAGACGATCGGCGCGAGGACGAAGATGCCGACGTCGAAGAAGACGGGTATGCCGAAGATCAGACCGGTGAGCCCCATCGCGAGCGGCGCCCGCTTCTCCCCGAAGAGGCCGAGCAGCCGGGCGCTGAGCGCCTCCGCGCCGCCGGAGACCTCGAGGATCGCGCCGAGCATGGTGCCCAGGCCGATGATGATGGCTATGTGACCGAGGATGCCGCCCATACCGGATTCGATGAGCGAGACGGCGTCCGACTTCTGGACCGTGCCGAAGAGTTCGGTGACCGAGAGACCGGCGGCCAGACCGACCGCGATGGAGACGCCGAGCAGCGCCACAAAGGGCTGCAGCCGGACCTTGATGATCAGGTAGAGCAGCAGGGCGATGCCGAGGGCGGCGACGGTCAGCAGACCGGCGGTGCCGTGGATGAGGGCGAGCAGACCACCGGTGTGGGGTGGGGTCTCGGCAGCGGGAGCGGCCGCGAGCAGCATGGGGAACTCCGGGATGTGGGTAGGGGGTATCGCCGCACGGCGGGGGGCCGCGCGCCGGCAGAACCTGGGGCAGAACCTGGGTGCGGGTGATCAGGGCTCGAGCTTCCGGCGACGGGGACGGTGAGGACGAGTCAGGGGTGGAACCCGCGGCGGGCGGGGAAAGCTCCCGCCCGCCGCGGGGTTGGGGGCCGGCCGACGTGGGCGTCAGCCCAGAACGGCGAGGGCGTCGATCTCGACGAGCAGACCGGCCGGAAGACCGACGTAGACCGTCGTACGGGCGGCCGGGGCCTCCTTGAGGTCGGCGAAGAACTCGTTGTAGATCTCGTTGAGTTCGGCGAAGTGGCCGGTGTCCGTGAGGTAGATCCGCATCATCATCACGTCCTCCCAGCTCGCGCCGCCCTCCTCCAGCACGGACTGCACATTGCGCAGGGTCTGGAGGGTCTGCTCGCGCAGGGTGGGCCCGACGGGGGTGGGGGCCTGGCCCGGGACGGCGGGGCCGAAGCCGACCTGACCGGCGACCTGGAGGATGTTCCCCTTCTTCACGCCGTGGGAGAACTTGGCGGGCGGGGTGGTGTGCGTGGCCGGGGTGATCGCGGTCTTCTGGAGCTTCTCGGTCATGAGGAGGTCTCCTCGGCTCTCTTCTCGGGGGTTTCGTGCGATGGGTCGTGCGAGGGGGCTTGCGCCGCGTCGTGGGACACCGGGGCGCCGCCCGAGTATTCCCGGCTGATCTCCTCCGCCGTGCGGCGCACCAGCGGCAGCAGGGAGAGGAGTTCATCGGCGCTGACGACGACGTTCGGCGCCGACACCGAGCAGGCGGCGACGACGCGTCCGTCCGCTCCCCGGATCGGTGCCCCGACGCAGTTGATCGACTCCTCGTGGCCGCCGAAGTCGGTGGCCCAGCCCTGTTCGCGCACGGTCGCCAGTTCCTTGAGGAACGCGGCGGCGTTGGGCGTCGAACGGGACGTGTACGCGGGGTAGGTGAGCCGCTCGGCGAGCGTCCGCCGCTCGGGTCCGGGCAGATCGGCCAGCAGCAGCTTGGCGACGGCGGCCACGGTGATGGCCACGGGCTTGCCGATCCGCGAGTACATCCGTACCGGGTAGCGGCTCTCCACCTTGTCGATGTAGAGCACCTCGTTCTCCTCGTACACCGCGAGGTGGACGGTGTGCCCGCAGCGTTCGTTGAGCGCCGCCAGATGGGGGTGGGCGATCTCGCGTACGTCGAGGTTCTCGACCGCCTCCTGCGCGAGCGCGAAGAGGCGGGCGCCGAGGCGGTAGCGCTGGTCCTGCTGCCGGTAGACCATGCCGTGCTCATGGAGGGTGCGCAGCAGCCGCAGCGCGGTCGACTTGTGCACGCCCAGCCGCGTGGCGACCTGCTCCAGATTGGCCGGCCCCTCCGCCAGCAGCGGCAGGATGCTCAGCGCTCGGTCGACGGTCTGGCTCATGGGTCGGGTACCTCCACCGCTGCGGTCTCGGCCCACTTTTCGGCGGGACTCGGCAGATCTGTCCAGCCGGGGCCGAATCGCAGTGTGCCCCACCGCGTGGCATCGAGTGCCACCAGGTGGTCGGCGTGCGCGCGGGAGGGCGGGGAGCCGAGGTCGCCGGGGACGGTGAGCGCGGCGGCGGCCATGAGGTGGCCGTGGCGCAGCCGTTCGGCGACGGGCAGTCCGCGCAGGGTGCCGGAGAGGAAGCCGGCGGCGAAGGCGTCGCCCGCGCCGACGGCGGCGACGACGTCGACGCGCGGGGCGGGTTCGAAGGTGACATCGTCGGCGCCGTCGCCATCCGGGCGGCGGGCGTAGGCGGTGGCCCCGGTGCCGCCCTGCTTGACGACCAGCGTCTCCGGCTCGGGCAGCGCCGCCCGGATGGCCTCCGGGCCGCGCACCCCCCAGACCGCCTCGGCCTCGTCCTCGCCGACGAAGACGAGGTCGCAGCGGCGGGCGAGGTCGAGCAGCACGGCGGGGCCGCTTTCGCCGCCGGTGCCCTCTTCCTCTTCCCTCCGCCAGAGCGAGACCCGGTAGTTGAGGTCGAAGGAGACGAGGGGACGGCCGGGGGCGCGGGCGGTCAGCTGGCGCATCAGCGCCCGGCAGTCGGCGGAGAGGGCCGGGGTGATCCCGGTCAGATGGAGCACCCGGCCGGACCAGGCCCGCTCCCGGGGGATGAGCGCGGGGGACATGGCCGCGGCGGCGGATCCGGCCCGGTAGTAGAGCACCTCGGCGAGCGGTTCCGGGGCGGCGGCGGCGCCGTCCCCGTCGACCGGCTCGGAGCCGACGGCGCGCTCCCCCGCCGTACGGAAGTAGATCCCGGTGGGGCGGCGCGGATCGCGCTGGACGTACGCCGTGTCCACGCCGGTGGCCGCGATCTCCCGTACGAGGTGCTCGCCGAAGCCGTCCGTGCCCACCCGGCTGATCCAGCGTGCGCTGTGCCCGGCGCGGGCCAGGCCACAGGCGACATTGGACTCGGCGCCGCCGATGCCCCGGGCGTAGGAGGGGACATCCGCCAGCCGGCCCGGACGGGACGGCACGAAGGTCACCATCGATTCGCCGAGACACAAGACGTCGACGACGTCAACGACATCGACGGCGTCAACGACATCGACAGCGGTATCGACGGCATCGACGGCTTCGCCGCTGGGGAGAGGGGACACGGTTGGTCTCGCTCCTCGTGGATGGACGGATGGGGGTCGGCCGCACACCGTTGACCCGGTGCTGGGCGGGATGTTAGACAGCGCTAAGCGTTATGCGCAATGAACGTTGCAGGGATTGCAACCGGAATCGTTATGGAGGCGCTCCATGGCCACCGACCACCGCGACCAGGCCGTCGCCGCCCTCGCGCGGGAGCGCGTCGACCACCGCTTCAAGGGGCTCCCGCCGAACGCCGAGGGCCTTACGGTCGGCGAGCTGGCCGCCGAGCGGCGCTCCCTGTTCACCGGTGGCTTCACCACGCCCGTACTGGCGCTGTCCGCCGAGGCGCTGGAGCACAACCTGGTGGCGATGGAGCGCTACGCCGCCGCCCATGGGCTCGCCTTCGCCCCGCACGGCAAGACCTCCCTGGCCCCGCAGCTCTTCGAGCGCCAGCTCGCGCACGGGGCCTGGGGCATCACCGCGGCCGTCCCCACCCAGGTGCGGATCTACCGGGCCTTCGGCGTCCAGCGGATCTTCCTCGCCAACGAGGTCGTCGACGCCGCCGCCCTGCACTGGCTCGCGGCCGAACTCGACGCCGACCCCGACTTCCGCTTCATCGCCTACGTCGACTCGGTGCGCGGCGTGGAACTGATGGACGCGGCCCTGCGGGAGGCGGGCGCGCGGCGGCCGGTCGACGTGGTGGTCGAGCTGGGCGGCGGCGAGGGAGCGCGCACCGGGGTCCGTACGGAGGCGGAGTGCGCGGCGGTCGGCGACGCGGTCGCGGCGGCCGGGACCCTGCGGCTGGTCGGGGTGGCCGGTTACGAGGGCGAGGTGCCGAAGCCGGACGGCGAGCGGGTACGGGCGTGGCTGCGCCGCCTCACGGCGCTGGCGGCGGATTTCGACGCGGCGGGCCGCTTCGAGGACGTGGACGAGGTGGTCGTCAGCGCGGGCGGCAGCGCCTGGTTCGACGCGGTCGCGGACGTCTTCGCGGAGCTGCCGACGCTGTCGCGGCCGGTGCTGAGGCTGCTGCGCTCGGGTGCGTACGTCTCCCACGACGACGGCCACTACCGGCACCTCACCCCCTTCAACCGCGTCCCGGAGGAGGGCGAGCTGCACCCGGCCTTCCGCCTGTGGGCCCAGGTCGTCTCGCGCCCCGAACCCGGCCAGGCGTTCCTCAACGCGGGCAAGCGGGACGCGGCGTACGACCTGGACATGCCCGAACCCCAGCTCATCCGCTCCGCCCGGGACGCCACCACCCGCCCCGCCACGGGCCTCACCATCACGGCCCTCTCCGACCAGCACGCCTGGGTCTCGGTCGCGGCCGACACGGACCTGGAGGTCGGCGACTGGGTGGCCCTGGGCCTCTCCCACCCCTGCACCAGCTTCGACAAGTGGCAGCTGATCCCGGTGGCGGAGTCGGACGGCACGGTCACGGACTACATCCGCACCTTCTTCTGACCCGCCCCCAGCCCCTTCCCGGCGCCCCGCCCCGAACCCCGGTGGGGCTCAGGACGGGGCCCCCTCGGGCGGGGGCGCACCAGTCCCGGGCGGCGGCGCTCCGCCGCTGCCCCTGCTGAGGCGTCTGGAGGCGGGCCGGGGCCCCCGGCGGGGCGGGGCACAGATCGCCTGGCTCGCGGGCCGTGAGGCCCGGGGTGGGGGCGGGGGGACCCGGAGGGGCCCGCTCACGTACGGGCGGGTGGGGGGAAACGGACAGCGCGCCCAGGCGCGGGCGGCAGGAAGAGAGGGCAACCCCATGGAGCTGGTCATCCGCGGTGCGGACGTCATCGACGGCACCGGCCAGGCCCGGTATCGGGCAGACGTGGCCGTCGACGGCGGCCGGATCGCCGCCATCGTGCCCGAGGGCACCGGGCCGCGTCCGACCGGGCGGCGGGTCGTGGAGGCCGACGGCCTCGCCCTCTCCCCCGGCTTCATCGACATGCACGCCCACAGCGACCTCGCCCTGCTCCGCGACCCGGACCACTCCGCGAAGGCCGCCCAGGGCGTGACCCTGGAGGTCATCGGCCAGGACGGGCTCTCCTACGCGCCCGTGGACGACCGCACGCTCGCCCAGATCCGTACCGCCATCACCGGCTGGAACGGCGACGGCTCCGACATCGACTTCACCTGGCGCACCGTCGGCGAGTTCCTGGACCGCCTCGACCACGGCTTCGACGGCCAGGGCATCGCGGTCAACGCCGCGTACCTCATCCCCCAGGGCACCGTCCGCATGCTCGCCCTCGGCTGGGCGGACCGCGACGCGGCGCCCGCCGAGGTCGAGCGGATGAAGGCGCTGGTGGCGGAGGGTCTTGAGCAGGGGGCGGTCGGTCTGTCCTCCGGGCTCACCTACACCCCCGGGATGTACGCCTCCGACGCCGAACTCACCGAGCTGTGCCGGGTCGTGGCCGCGTACGACGGCTACTACTGCCCGCACCACCGCTCGTACGGCGCCGGCGCCCTGCGCGCCTACGAGGAGATGGTGGCCCTCAGCCGGGAGGCGGGCTGTGCGCTGCACCTCGCCCACGCCACCATGAACTTCGACCTCAACAAGGGCCGCGCCCCGGAGCTGCTCGCCCTCCTCGACGCCGCGATCGCCGACGGCGCCGACATCACCCTCGACACCTATCCCTATCTCCCCGGCTGCACCACGCTCGCCGCGATGCTGCCGAGCTGGGCGGCCGAGGGCGGCCCCGACGCGGCCCTCGCGCGGCTGCGCGACGACGCCGAGGCCGAGCGCGTCCGGCAGGTCATGGAGGAAGAGGGGGCGGACGGCTGCCACGGGGTGCCGATCAACTGGGACACGATCGAGATCTCGGGTGTGAACGACCCGGCCCTCGGCGAGTACGTCGGCAAGACGGTCGCCGCGAGCGCCCGCGAGCGAGCCGAGGCCCCCTGGGTCACCGCCCGCCGCCTCCTCCTGGACGACCGCCTCGGCCCGACGATCCTGCAGCACGTCGGGCACGAGGAGAACGTCCAGGCGATCATGAAGCACCCGGCTCACACCGGCGGCAGCGACGGCATCCTGAACGGCGCCAAGCCGCACCCCCGGGCGTACGGCACCTTCCCGCAGTACCTGGGCCGCTACGTCCGTGAGCTGGGCGTCCTCACCCTGGAGGAGTGCGTGGCCCATCTGACCAGCCGCCCCGCGGCCCGCCTCCGCCTCCCCGACCGGGGCCGGATCCGCGAGGGCTACCGGGCGGACCTCGTCCTCTTCGACCCGGAGACGGTCGCGGCGGGCTCGACGTTCGAGGCCCCGCGCACCCTGCCGACCGGCATCCCGCACGTCCTCATCGACGGCCGTCCCGTCATCGAGGACGGGCGGCGGACGGACGTCCTCGCGGGGCGCGCGATCCGCCGCGTCCAAGCCTGAACCTGGGCCTGAACCTGGGCCTGGGCCTGGGCCTGGGTCCGAGCCTGACCGGCTTCCGCCATCACGTCTCGCCGCCGAGTCCCACCGCGCACGCTTCGAGCAGGCTCGTCAGCCGCGGGGCGAAGTCCTCGCTGTCAGACTTGGCGGGCGCAGGACGTGAGGCGATCGGCGAGCGCGGTGACGAGGTCGCGCAGTTCATCGGGGCGCTCGATGACGAACGGCCGGTCGAGTGAGGCGAGTACGCGAGGCAGCCAGTCGAGCTGCTGCGCCCGTAGCTCGACGCGCAGCCAGTGCTCGGCCGCCGGGTCCTGGTCGGCCGTGGGCTCGTGCTCCTCCAGGCTCGCGACGCCGGCGGGGAGGTGCGCGCGGATCTGCTCAACCGTCCCGTGGATCCGCAGGGTCACCTCATGCCGGTACTCGGCCGTGGCGAATCCCGACAGCACGCGCTGTGCCGGACCGGGACCCACGGGCGCTTCGAATGAGCCGGGCAGGGCCCTCGCGTCCGCGATGCGATCGAGCCGGAAGGTTCGGTCCTCGCCGAGCTGGGCGTCCTTGCCCGTGACGTACCACCGGCTCGCATGGGCGACGATCCCGTACGCGTGCAGGGTGCGTTCGCTGCGCCGTCCGTCGCGGTCGGTGTAGCGGATCGAGACCGGTCGGCGGTGGCGCACCGCATCGGCGATGGTGAGCAGGAGCCCGGCGTCCGGATGGTCCAACTCGCCGGGCTGATCCGTGAAGGCGAGAGCTTCCAGGAGTGCGTCGAGCCGGCGGGCGATGTGCTGGGGCAGCACCCGCCGGATCTTCGCTGACGCCGTCTCGTTCGCCGTCCGCTCCGCCGTCGTCAGCCCTGCCCGGCGGCCGGCGACCAGGCCGAGCAGCACGGCAAGCGCCTCGTCGTCGCTGAGCATGAGCGGAGGCAGGCGGTACCCGGGAGCCAGCCGGTACCCGCCGTAGCGGCCGCGCACCGACTCCACGGGCACGTCCAGGTCGATCAGCTGGTCCACATACCGCCGCACGGTGCGCCCCTGGACGCCGAGACGGTCGGCGAGTTCGGCCACGGTCCGGGTGCCGCCCGACTGCAGCAGCTCCAGGAGTGTCAGCACGCGGCCGGTGGGTCGTGGCATGTTCGCAGCCTAACGCGGATACAGGACCGATTCTGTCCACTATTTCCCCTAGCCTGCGACGTGCACGCCTCCAGCACAGCCAAGGAGATTCCCATGGACTTCGTCTCGATCCGCATCATCACCAGCGACGTCGCACGCCTCGTCGAGTTCTACGAGCGAGCCACCGGGGCGCGGGCGGTGTGGGCCACCGAGGACTTCGCCGAACTCAAGACCGCGGGCGCGACCCTCGCGATCGCCGGCACCCGCACCGTCCCGCTGTTCGCCCCGGGCTCTGCCCGCCCGGCGGACAACCACAGCGTGATCACCGAGTTCCTCGTCGACGACGTGGACCGCGTGCACCAGAACCTGACCGGCTTCGTCACCGACTTCGTCACCGAGCCCACCACGATGCCCTGGGGCAACCGGTCGCTGCTGTTCCGCGACCCCGACGGCAACCTCGTCAACTTCTTCACCCCCGTCACCCCGGAGGCCATCGAAAAGTTCGCACGCTGACGCCACCCGCAGCCGCCCACGCGGGAATCGCACACGCGCAGCCACCCACGCGGGAATCGCACACGGCGCCGCGCAAGCAGGAATCTCCCGCCGCCCGGCCAAGTGGTACGCCCGCCGGCCCGCGCGCGAACGGGAAGGCGCGAGCCTAGTCGGCCGCGCCCCCGGCCGGAAGCTCCGCCGGGTACGGCTCGCCGAAGTCGGCCGAGCGGCCGACCTTCTCCCAGGCGGCCACCTCGGCGAGCTGGCCCCGTGAGTAGTCCCGCGCCATGGTCGCCGCGTTCACGCCCAGCGGGAGATGGCTCGGCACCTCGCCGCGGTGGACGGTCCGCACGATGATCTCGGCGGCCCGCCGAGGATCCCCGGCCGCCCCGTCCGTGCTCTGCCGCACCCGCCGATTCATCTCCCCGACGGTCGCGTCGTAGGCGTCGGGGATCGGGTGGACCGTCATGGAGGAACCGGCCCAGTCGGTGGCGAAACCGCTCGGCTCGACGACCATGACGCGCACCCCGAGCGGCGCGGTCTCCGCGGCGAGGACCCGGCTGAAGCCGTCCACCGCGAACTTGGCCGCCTGGTAGGAGGCGATGCCCGGCGATCCGCCGACCCGCCCGCCGATCGAGGAGATCTGCACGACGGTGCCCGATCCCTGCTGCCGCAGCACGGGGAGCGCGGCCTTCGTCACGTGGTAGACGCCCCAGAAGTTCGTCTCGAACTGGGCGCGGAAGTCCTCGTCGTCCGACGTCTCGATGGGCGACACATTCGCGTATCCCGCGTTGTTCACGAGCACGTCGATGCGCCCGAAGCGGGCGAGCGCCGCCTCGACGGCCTCGCGCGCCGCCTCGGGGCGGGTGACGTCCAGTGCGAGGGGATGGACGCGGTCGCCGTACTCCTTGAACTCCTCCGCGAGCGCCTCGGGGCGGCGGGCGGTGGCCACGACGCGGTCACCGGCCTCGAGTGCGGCGGTGACCAGGGCACGGCCGAGACCGCGCGACGAACCGGTGATGAACCAGACCTGTGAACCCATAACCTGTGAACTCATACCGTTAGTACAACACCGTTCTCTTATTTACGCAACACCGTTCTCTTAAAGGTTCCTATGATGTCCGGCATGACTACGCCCGCCTTCCAGCGCGCCCGCAGCACCCAGGCCAAGCAGGCACGGGAAGAGGCGATCCTGGACGCGGCCCGTGCCCTCGCCCGCGAGCGCGGGGTCCGGGACATCACCCTCACCGACATCGCCGGGGCCGTGGGGATGCACAAGTCGGCCCTGCTGCGCTACTTCGAGACGCGGGAGCAGATCTTCCTCATGCTCACCGCGGAGGGCTGGCGGCAGTGGTCCGCCGAACTGCGCGCCGATCTCGAACGCAGGACGCACGCCACGGCCCCGGAGGTCGCCGAGGCCGTCGCCACCACGCTGGCGGCCCGGCCGACCTTCTGCGACCTGCTGGCCCAGGCGCCCATGAACCTCGAACGCAATGTGTCGATCGACTCGGTGCGCGACTTCAAACTGGTGACGCTCGGGGAGATCGAGCTGATCGGCGGCGAGCTGCGGCGGCTGCTCGGCCTGACCGAGCCACAAACCGTCGACCTCGTCGCCACGGCCACCAGCCTGGCCGGGGCGCTCTGGCAGATGGCCACCCCCGGCCCGCGCCTACGGGAGCTCTACGAGACCGACCCCCGCCTCGGCCACGCCATCGTCGAGGTGGAACCCCGCCTGCGCCGCGTCCTCACCGCCTTCCTCACCGGCCTCGACGCGGAATCGTCGGCGGCCTCGAGCACCATCTAGCGCCGTGACCGCGCGATGTGCCGTATCGCGAAATTGTTGGGCGAGGAGCCGACCACGCGGCGGAACGCGGTGCCCCAGCGCACGTTCGAGGTGAACTTCTACGGGGCTCTGCGCGTCACGCAGGCATTCCTGCCGCATCGCCACCGATCTGAACAACAACCTCGGAACGAGGCATCCAGCACAGGGCTCGAAGGTCGTCGTGCGCGCCGCCACGCTCCCGGCGGACCGTCCCAGCGGCAGCTTCTTCGACCCGAACGGCCCCGTGGGCTGGTGACCTGCGCCGGACGGCGCGCACGCCTCAGCCCCGCAGCTCCGCGTCCACGAGGCGCCGCAGGTGGCGGCGGGCGTCGGCCACGCTCAGGGCCGGGACCTGGCGGAGCCGGCGCAGGGCGAGGCCGTCGGCCAGGGCGGAGAAGCGGTGGGCGAAGTCGGCCGGGTCGTCGCAGTGGAAGTCGCCCTCGGCGCGGCCCCGTTCCACCAGGGCCCGGATCTCGCCGTGCCAGCTCTCGTACCGCTCGGCCTGGCCGCGGGCGAAGGTCTGGTCCCGTTCGCCCGCGTTCCAGTAGTCGAACCACATCCGCCAATGCCGGTCGGTGTCCTCCGTGAAGAGCGCGTCGATGAGCAGCCGCAGCCCCTCGGCCCCGCTGGTGGCCTGCCCCGCGGCGTCGCTCAGCGCGGCGTAGTAGCGCTCGATGTGCAGGACCATCGCCTCGGAGAGGACTTCCTGCACGCTCTCGAAGTGGTACGTGACCGTGCCGACCGACACCCCGGCCGCGGCCGCCACCTCACGCACCCCCACCGCCTTGGTGCCGCGCTCCGCGATGAGCGGCACCGCGGCCTCCACGATCAGCCGGCGGCGCACCTCGGTGGGCTGCCGGGTGCGGGCGGAGGCGGCGACGGCGCGGCGCGGCGCGCGGCGTTCGGAGCCGGACGTCACGCGGACGTCCTCGGTGTGGTGCGGTGCCATGTGCGCGTGGCCACTGTCTCTCCGTTCGCCCGTGCCTCGATGCTGCTGTCCATGATGAATTCCTCGGCCGTGGCCCGCAGTTCCATGGCCGTGACGACCTCCGCGTCCCAGTCCCCGCGCCGCAGCCGGATGGTCCACCGAGAGCTTGCCACGGCCGACAGCGGATCGCCGGACCGGATGCGGTAGGTCTCGCGGGCGCTCTCCTCGTAGCGCAGTCCGTCCGGATAGGTGCGGGAGCCGCCGTAGTTGGGGTCCACCTCCAGCACCCACTCCCCGGTGGCCACGTCGTGGGTGACGGTCCGTTCGGGGCGGGGCTCGGCGGGCGGGTCGACGGTCACGGGGAGCGGCGGGGCCTGTTCGGGCTCCTGGAAGGTGATCGGCGCCCGCGAGGTGTCGTCGGACGGGTCCCGTACGGGCAGCAGCAGGGTGCTCTCGCCGGGCCGTACGGTGAGCCGGCCGCGCTCGCCGTGCGGCCAGACCCACGGCCAGTACGCGTCGGAGACGGCGACCCTGACGCGGTGTCCGGGCGGGAAGGCGTATCCCGTGGCGTTCAGCTCGAACTCCACGTCCTCGTACGTGCCCGGACGCCACTCCACCGCCTGCTCCCGCCCCTTCCGGGACAGCAGGTTGAGCACTCCACGGGTGACGAGGGTGGAGGAGCCGTCGGGCGCCACATCGCAGACCCGGGCGATGACATGGGCGCGCGGGGTGGCGCTGTCCAGCCGCAGCCGTACCCGGGGGCGGCCCAGGATCTCCACCCGCTCGTCCAGCGGCGCCGAGTCGAAGCAGACCGAACGGCCGTCCTCCGCGCGCTGGTCGGGCGGCAGATCGGTGGCGTTGCCGAAGGGGAAGAAGCGGCCGGCGTCCAGCCCGGTGTGCGACGGCGAGCGTACGATCACCGGCTCGTCGGCCGGGCCGCCGAGGGGGCGTTCGTCCCAGCCGACGGACGGCGACGGCCAGGAGTCCTCGCCGACCCAGCGGCCCGGCATCGTCTCGTACGAGGTGGCGGGCGGCACGGGGTCGTTGATCCAGGCGCGGAGGATCGGCTCGTCCAGCACGCCGGTCGGCTCGTCCTTGAGCCAGTGGTCCCACCAGCGCAGGGTCTCCTGGAGAAAGCCGATCGCCGGGCCCGGCGGCAGCCCCCGGTCCGGGTACTGGTGCGACCAGGGGCCGATCAGCCCGCGTACGGGCGCGTCGAGGTGCTCGAGCAGGCGCAGCACGGTGTCCCGGTACGGGTCGGCCCAGCCGCCGACCGCGAGTACGGCGGCGTCGATCGCGCCGTAGTCCTCGCAGACGCTGCCGTGCCGCCAGTAGTCGTCGCGCTCCTGGTGGGCGAGCCAGGTGTGCAGATACGGCTCCAGTGCGTCGAGCCGCTCCCGCCACATGGGCAGCCAGCGGTCCTCGCCGACGGCAGTGGGGTGCGGGGGGCGGGCGGTGAACGCGAGCATGGTCCCGGCCCACGCGAGCATGTCGATGCCGAGGACGGCGCCGCCGGTGTAGTGGACGTCGTTGTCGTAACGGTCGTCGGTGGAGCAGACGGTGACGATCGCCTTCAGCGGGGCGGGGCGGAGGGCGGCGATCTGAAGCGAGTTGAAGCCGCCCCAGGAGATCCCGAACATCCCCACCTTGCCGGTGCACCAGGGCTGGCGGGCGAGCCAGTTGACGACGTCGACGCCGTCGGCCAGCTCGGTCGCCGTGTACTCGTCGAGCATCACGCCCTCCGAGTCGCCGCTGCCGCGCAGATCGACCCGTACGGAGGCGTAGCCGTGCCCGGCGTACCAGGGGTGACGCTGCGCGTCGCGCGGGGCGGTCCAGTCGCTCTTGCGGTACGGAAGGTATTCGAGCAGGGCGGGGACGGGGGCGGTTTCGGCGTCCGCCGGGCGCCAGATGCGGGCGTGCAGCCGCGTCTGCCCGTCCCGGGTGGGGATCCATACGTCCTCGACCAGCACGTTGTGGTCGAACGTCTCGCGGTACTTCACGTA
>NZ_JANIAA010000042.1 GCF_024505145.1 Streptomyces rugosispiralis
CCGGCCCGGCGGGCGTCTCGACCTCGAGCAACTGCACCGCGTGCCGCCCGAGCTGGGCGACGAGCGTGCCCGGCAGCCACGGCTCGCCGTCGTCGTCCGCCCCGGCCGTACGCTCCAGCAGCGCCTCCAGCGAGGGCCGGTCGTCCGGGACCTTCTTCAGGCAGTCGGTGACGAGGTCCCGCAGCCCCTCCGGCAGCCCCTCCAGGTCCGGCTCCTCCTGGGCGATGCGGTACATCACCGCGTGCACCCCGCTGTCGGCCGTACCGAAGGGCTGACGTCCGGTGGCGGCGTAGGCGAGCACCGAGCCGAGGCAGAAGACATCGCTGGCCGGGGTGACCCGCTCGCCGCGCACCTGCTCGGGTGACATGAAGCCGGGCGATCCGACGACCGCGCCGCTGCGCGTGAGGATGCCGTCGGTGACGGTCTCCAGCGCCCGTGCGATACCGAAGTCGATGACGCGCGGACCGTCGATGGTGACCAGGACGTTGGACGGTTTGAGGTCACGGTGGACGAGCCCGGCGTCGTGGATGTCGTGGAGCGCCTGCGTCAGGCCGTGGGCCAGGATGCGGACGGTCCGCTCGGGCAGCCGGCCCGACTCGGCGACGATCGCGTGCAGGGAGGGACCGGCGATGTAGCCGGTGGCGACCCACGGGGTGGCGGCCTCGGTGTCGGCGTCCAGCACCGGCGCGGTCCACGCGCCCCCGACCCGCTGTGCGGCCCGCACCTCCTGTTTGAACCGCCGCCGGAATTCGGCCTGTTGGGCGAGCTCGGTCTGGACGAGCTTCACCGCCACCGTGCGCCCGCGTGCCGAATGAGCCAGGAACACCCGGCCCATGCCACCCGCGCCAAGACGCCGGAGCAGCCGGTACTCACCGATCCAGCGAGGGTCCTCGGCCCCCAGTTCTTCCATGCGTCGATCGTCCCTTCCCCGTGAATCCCCCTGATCAGCCCCCCGGAGAGAATAAGGGCGGCCGAGAGCGAAGTGGACGACGCGGACGATCCGTTATCGGTTCCGTATCCGTCCTGTGTCACTCCCGAGCCGGAGAACCGTCACTCCCGAGCCGGGGGACGGAATCCGGGAGCTCCGGAGGGGACCGCAGGGGGCGAAATCCGGACAGCCGTACCCCGATCACCGGCGACGCCCACCGGGCCACCGCCGCCCGGCAGGATGTCGGCGTACGACCCGAAACCCGGACAGGCTGTCGGTGCCGGGCGCGGGGCCGGGGTCCGTACCCTGGTGCCGCCCCGACCCGCGAGCGATCCGAGGTACGAACGTGTCCGTGCAGCCCAGCCCCGACCACGCGGCCGGCGCCGCCGTCAAGGCCGCCGACCGTGCGCATGTCTTCCACTCCTGGTCCGCGCAGGGCCTGATCGACCCCCTCGCCGTCGCGGGCGCCGAAGGCTCGTACTTCTGGGACTACGACGGCAACCGCTACCTCGACTTCTCCTGCCAGCTGGTGAACACCAACATCGGCCACCAGCACCCCAAGGTCGTGGCCGCGATCCAGGAGCAGGCCGCGAAGCTGTGCACCATCGCGCCGGGCTTCGCCGTGGACGTGCGGTCCGAGGCGGCGCGGCTGGTGGCCGAGCGCACCCCCGGCGACCTCGACAAGATCTTCTTCACCAACGGCGGCGCCGAGGCGGTGGAGAACGCGGTCCGCATGGCCCGGCTGCACACCGGCCGCGCCAAGGTGCTCTCCGCCTACCGCTCGTACCACGGCGCCACCGCCGCCGCGATCAACCTCACCGGCGACCCCCGCCGCTGGCCCTCCGACACCGCCTCGGCGGGCGTGGTGCACTTCTGGGCGCCGTTCCTCTACCGCTCGCCGTTCCACGCGGACAGCGAGTCGCAGGAGTGCGAACGCGCGCTGCGCCACCTCGAGGACACCATCGCCTTCGAGGGTCCGCGGACCATCGCAGCGATCATCCTGGAGACCATCCCCGGCACCGCCGGGATCATGGTCCCGCCGCCCGGCTATCTGGCCGGGGTCCGGGAGATCTGCGACCGCTACGGCATCGTGTTCATCCTGGACGAGGTCATGGCCGGCTTCGGCCGCACCGGCCACTGGTTCGCGGCCGACCACTTCGGCGTCACCCCGGACCTGCTGACCTTCGCCAAGGGCGTCAACTCCGGCTATGTGCCGCTCGGTGGCGTCGCGATCTCCGCCGAGATCGCCGCGACCTTCGACCAGCGCCCCTACCCGGGCGGGCTCACCTACTCCGGCCACCCGCTGGCCTGCGCCTCGGCCGTCGCGACGATCAACGCGATGGCGGACGAGGGGATCGTGGAGAACGCCGCCGCGATCGGGGAGAACGTGATCGGCCCCGCGCTGCGGGAGATCGCCGAGCGCCACCCCTCGGTCGGCGAGGTGCGCGGCCTCGGCGTCTTCTGGGCGCTGGACCTGGTCAAGGACAAGGAGACCCGCGAACCGCTCGTGCCGTACAACGCGGGCGGAGCGGACAACCAGCCGATGGCCGACTTCGCGGCGGCCTGCAAGCGCGGCGGTCTGTGGCCCTTCGTGAACATGAACCGCACCCATGTCGTGCCGCCGTGCACCGTCACCGAGGCCGAGGCCAAGGAGGGTCTGGCGATCCTGGACGAGGCGCTGAACGCGGCCGACGCGCACACCTCGTAGCGGCCGCCGGTACCGGCTTCCCGGCGCTGCCCGTTTGCCCCTGGGCGGCCGCCCGACCACCGCCCGACGGCTGCCCGGTGTAGACCATGGCCGCACTCTGCGTGTTCCGCGCAACGGCCCTCGCATATCGTGATGCGAGGGCCGTCCGCTTTCTTACACCGACGGCCGTGGAAGGAGACGGTCCTCGATGCCCGTGCCCGGCACCAGCCCGGTCAAGCGGAACACCCTGCGGCAGCAGATCGCCGACGCGCTCTGTGACGAGGTGCTCGCGGGCAGGCTCCCTGCGGGGCGCCAGTTCACCGTCAAGGAGATCGCCCAGCAGTACGGCGTCTCCGCGACCCCCGTCCGGGAGGCGCTGCTGGACCTGTGCTCCCAGGGGCTGCTCGATGTCGAGGAGCACCGGGGCTTCAGGGTCCACGAGTTCACCATCGGCGACTTCCGGCACATGGTGGACGCCCGCACGATGGTGGTGGAGGGCGTCTTCCGGCACTACGTCGAGCAGACGCTGAACGCCATGACACCGCAGGCGCTGTCCTCGGTGCGGCGCCGGGCCGAGGAGGCCGAGCGGGCCGCCCGCTCCGGCGACCTGGACATCCTCATCGGCTACGACCTGCGCTTCTGGCGGGAGATCTGCGGGCTGGTCGGCAATCCGTACGTGTCGGACTTCCTGCAGCGGCTGCGGGTGCAGACCTGGGTGTTCACGGTGCCGTACCTGCGGCGCGTACCCGATCTGCGGGGCCTGCTGTGGACGGGGCACTGCGAGCTCACGGCGGCGGTCACCCGGGGGGATCCCCATGACTCGGAGCGGCTCATAGCGGCGTACAACACGCATTTCCGTGCGCTGATCGAGCGGTTGGTGACGGGGGAGGAGACGCGCTCGCAGAGCCGGGCGGGGGCCGAGCCGGAAGTCAACTCCCCCTGATCTCCTCCTGAACTCTTCGCGAACTCCATCCGATCCACGGGCCCCGGCCCCCCAGGGCGGGCGTCCCGCGCTCTTCGCGCCGCGTACGTGGGGCATTACGCTGGGCCGACCATCGACCGTACGGATACGAGAGTGAGATCGCGTGGCATGTGACCTCTGGCTGGTCCCCCTCGTCGATGTGCTGTGCCACAGCCCCGACAACCCCTTCGCCGAAGAGATCGCCGCGTACGACAAGGCGCTCAGTGATGCCGGTCTGCCGCCCGTGCCCGTCTTCAGCTATATGCCGGGTCTTTCCGGGGATGTCGCGCCGGTGGCCGGTTTCGACTACGACGCGCTGCACTTCCTCCGCCGCGCCTATCTGCTCCAGCTGTGCGGGCTCGCGGTGACGCCGGTGGACGAACTCGGCGGGGACTACGAGCAGTTGCTGGAGATGTTCGAGCCCACGGCCCAGCAGTCGCATCTGGTGTGGCACTACGACCACGCGGGCGCGTACGTCCCCGTCGACTTCCAGAGTCCGCTGTCCAACGACGAACTCCTTGAGGGCGGCGGCCCGTTGGGCTCCAGCCATGGGCTGCTGCGCGAGCTGGAGGCGGTCGGCCCGGCGCTCGGCATCGACCCGTCCAACCCCCCGGCCGCCCCCGCGCCCCCGGCCCGCCCCACGAGCCTGGAGGAGCCGGCGGCGTCGGTCCCGTACGAGGACAGCCCCTTCGCCCGGGAGCGCCATGTGTGGCTGGGCCTGCACGCGGCGGCGACGCGCAGCCTGGGCCAGGGCTCGATGATCGTCTTCAGCTGACCAACGTCCCCGGGAGGCCCCGCGGCCGTCATCAGCGGGGCGGCTCGGGAGGACGCTGCCGCGGCATATTGGGCCGGGCGGGGCCCGGCGGCAGCGGAAAGCGGTTCGCGGGGCTCCCGCTGTCCGGACGGGAGCCCTGGGCCATCAGCGACTGCGTGACCAGCGGCGCCGAACCGGATCCGAAGTCCACCATCCAGCCCGCCGTCTCGGCCCGCACCAGCTCCGACACGTCCTCGCAGAACCGCCGCAGCACCGACAGACACCGCTCCACGGCCTCGCTCGCGGTGCCCTCGGTCGGGCCCAGCACCTCCCGCACGCTCTCCGACGCCCAGTCGAACTGCAGCGCCTCCAGCCGCCGCTGCACCGCCTGCGCCGTGGCCATGTCCCGCATCCAGCCGGACGTCAGCCCGAAGAACCGGTCGCCGCCGACGCACGCGACCGCCAGCAGCAGCGCCAGCGCGCCCCATCCGGCGCCGCCGTCCAGCGTCCCGTTCAGGTCCAGCAGCGGCAGTACGGCCCCCACGACCCCCGCCACCGCGGCCCCCACCCGCAGCACCCGGGCTGCCCGCCGCTTCCACACCCGGTCGGCGAGGTACCACCCGGCGACCTCCAGCGCGCCCTCCTCGACCCACTGGTACAACTCGTCGAGCCGCTCCGCCGGCTCCCCCCAGTCGCCGTGCGGGAAGGGTCGGCCGAGCAGGTCGCCCTGGATCCTCGCGCCCTCCTGCCGAGGGAGCCCCTCGGGCTGCATCTCCGGCTGACTCACCGTGCGACTCCCTCTGCGGCGGCGTTTCTCCTGCGCGCGGCTGGCGCGCGACCACCATTCCTACCGCCGAACGGCTGGCCACGAGGACCCGGTCACCGGATTTCAGCCCGTAGGGGCTGCCCCATCGGGTATAGGACCGCCCATTCCTCACCCAAAAGAGTGCCCCCGCTCACGGCGCAGGGGCTCGCACGCGGCCCCCACCGCGCAGCGCCTGCCGCCCCAGGCAATAGGCTGCCTGTCGTGAAGGTCCTCGTCATCGGCGGCGGCGCCCGCGAACATGCCCTGTGCCGCGCTCTCTCCCTCGACCCCGACGTCACCGCTCTGCACTGTGCCCCCGGCAACGCCGGCATCGCCGAGGTGGCCGAGCTGCACGCGGTCGACGCGCTCGACGGTGCAGCCGTCGCCGACCTCGCCGCCTCCCTGGGCGCGGGCCTGGTGGTCGTGGGGCCGGAGGCCCCGCTCGTGGCGGGGGTGGCCGACGCCGTGCGCGAGCGCGGGATCCCGGCCTTCGGGCCGTCCGCGGAGGCCGCGCGGCTGGAGGGCTCCAAGGCGTTCGCCAAGGACGTGATGGCGGCGGCGGGCGTGCCCACCGCCCGCGCCTATGTGTGCACCAGCCCCGCCGAGGTCGACGAGGCGCTGGACGCCTTCGGCCCGCCGTACGTCGTCAAGGACGACGGCCTCGCCGCGGGCAAGGGCGTCGTGGTGACCGAGGACGTCGAGGCCGCCCGCGCCCACGCGCTGGCCTGCGGCCGGGTGGTGATCGAGGAGTTCCTGGACGGCCCGGAGGTCTCCCTCTTCGCGATCACCGACGGCGAGACCGTGGTCCCGCTCCAGCCCGCCCAGGACTTCAAGCGCGCCCACGACGGCGACGAGGGCCCGAACACCGGCGGCATGGGCGCGTACTCCCCGCTGCCCTGGGCGGATCCCGCCCTGGTGGACGAGGTCGTGGCCACGGTCTGCCGGCCCACCGTGGACGAGCTGCGCCGCCGCGGCACGCCCTTCTCCGGGCTGCTGTACGCGGGCCTGGCGATCACCTCGCGCGGCGTGCGCGTGATCGAGTTCAACGCGCGCTTCGGCGACCCGGAGACCCAGGTGGTCCTGGCCCGGCTGAAGACCCCGCTGGCCGCGGTGCTGCTCGCCGCCGCCACCGGCCGTCTGGCGGCCGAGCCGCCGCTGCGCTGGAGCGACGGCGCCGCCGTGACCGTGGTCGTCGCCTCGCACAACTACCCGGGCACCCCCCGCACCGGCGACCCGATCACCGGGCTGGACGAGGTGGCCGAGAAGGACGGCCCCAAGGCGTACGTCCTGCACGCGGGCACCAAGCGGGACGGCGCGTCCGGCGAGGTGGTGAGCGCGGGCGGCCGGGTGCTCTCCGTCACCGCGACCGGCTCCGACCTGGTGAAGGCGCGTGAGCGGGCGTACCGCGCGGTGGGCCGGATCGGCCTGGAGGGCTCCCACCACCGCTCGGACATCGCGGCGAAGGCGGCCGCCGAGGCGGATTCGTAGAAGGTTCGCCGGGAGACGCCGAAGGTTCGCCGGGAGACGCCAAGGGTTCGCCGAGAGACGCTGTAAGAAGTGTCTCAACCGGGGGTTCGAGCGGGCCGGTGAACGGTCGGGAGGCCGTTTCCGCCTGTTCACACGGGGCCTGGCGTCGCCATCGCGAAGTTCCCGGTTTTGCCCAAGGCCATTCCATTGGGTGAGCGGTTCCGCATCCTGCTGACGCACGCCCGGCCCCCAACTAGTGTGCCGCTCAGGCGAGGTGCGGCAACTGGCCCACCGGCATTGCGGAGTCGGTGGCCGGTGCGACAGTGGGTGGGGAAGGAAACAACGCCGCCGTCGTCCGCTGTTCAAACACCGGCCGGACAGTAGGGGGTGATGAGAACCGTGGCAGGTCCCGAAGCAGGTGCCCTGGAGGCGCGTGCCCGCGCCCTCGCGGTACTACGCATCCGGAGCACCGCGCTCGCGGTCGCACTCCTCCCGGCCGCCGCCGCCGTCGTGCTGCTGGCCGGAAGCGCCACCGGCAGCATCGGCGGCTCCCAGGACGAGGGCTGGACGGCCCTGCGCTGGGTGGTGACCGTGGGCGCCCTGGTGGTCCTGCTGCTGGCGGCGGCCGTGGCCGCCGTGGTCGTCCGGGCCAGGCCCGCGCTCACCCCGACGGTGCCCATCGCCGAGGAGACCGCGCCCGACCTCTATCAGCTGGTACGCGATCTGGCCGAGCGCCTGGAGGTCCCCGCGCCCTCGGCCATAGCGCTCACCCCCGACTGCGACAGCTGGCTGGAGGACCGTACGCATCCGGCGCACGCCCACCGTCAGGAGCGCCGGGACCGCGGCGCCCTCGCGGTCGAGGAGCCCCGCCCGGTACGCGGCACCGGAGGGTCCGGCCCCGCCGCGGGCCCGGACCGGGTCGCGGACCGCCCCGAGCGGCGCGCCCCGCGGGCGCCGGTGCTGGTGATCGGCTCGCCGTTCCTGTGGTGGATGCGGGTCGCCGAGTTGCGCGCCCTGCTCGCCCCGGTGGTCGCGGGCACCGGCCCGTCCGTCCACCCCGACATAGCCTCCGCCCGCCGCTTCGTGCGCGGTCTCGACGCCGCCGTGGCCGTCGCGGCCCGCGGCGGCGAGCCGTCGTCCGGGCCCGCGCCCGCCCTGGTGGCGGCGGTGCGCAGGCCCGCCTTCGGCTTCGTCGGCTGGGTCGCCCGGCTGCTGCTGCGCGGCTGCCGGGACCAGGCGGCCGAGATGGAGCGCGCGGTCGCCGCGGCCGCGTCCGAGCGGGCCCAGACGGTCGACTACGGGCTGCGGATCGTCGCCCAGGAGCAGGTGGGCCTCGCCTACGCGGGCTGGGACCGGCTGCTGACCCGGGTCGCGCTGCCCGCCTGGCGGATGGGCCGCTGGCCCTCCCGGCTGGACGCGGGCGTGGTCTCGGCGCTCACCGAGCTCTCCCGCCGCGACCGGCTCGCCGAGGGGTTCACCTCCCGGCTGAGCGAGCGCCCGGCCTGCGACCTGCTGGAGGAGCCCGGGGTGATGGACGAGGCCACCTCGCTGCTCGCCGCCCGTCTCTTCCACGGCGGCCCGGCGGAGCCGGGGCCCGACTGGTCCCCGGTCGACTGGGGCGCGTATCCGGAGGAGGTCGTGGACCGCAAGTGGCGGCAGGAGGCCGCCCGGCTGAACCGGCTCCTGGACGAGCGGGACGACGCCCACGAGCCCGTCGGCGCCGCCCCCGCCCCGGCCCGCGCGAGCGGGCCGGGCCCGGCCACCCTGGCCCGGGTCATCGACCGGCTCACCGCCGCACCGACCGGGCCCGCCGGCGGTTCCGACGGCGGCGCGGACGGTGGCTCCGAGGGCGGCGCGGACGGTGGCGCGGACGGTGGTTCCGAGGGCGGCACCGACGGTGGCTCCCGAAGCGGCGCCCCCCGCCTCGCCGCCCGGCTCAGCGTCGAGGTGGCCCGGGAGGAGGCCGCCGCCACCCGGGCGCACGGCCAGGGCCGCGCGGCGGGGGCCGAGGGGCCCGCGGGCGGCTCCGGCGGCGACCCGTGGATCGACGGCTTCGCCCCGGCGTTCCCGCTCCAGCCGCCCCGCACCGGCCGGGAGTTGCTCGCCGACCACGTCACCGCCATGGTCTGCTGCGCCGCCGTGGACACCGCGGGCGCGGCCCCCGGCCTCGACTGGCTCGACGGGCCCGCGCTGTTCGTCGGCGGGCGGCGGCGGGCCGATCTGGCGCAGCCGGTGCTGAGCCTGGTGGAGGACGGGGACGACGGGCCGCTGCGCGCCTGGCTCGGTGAGGTGGGGGTCCGCCCGGAGAAGCCCGTCCGGCTGGTCTAGCGGTGCGGAGTCCGGCGAATACCGCTCCTATGTCCACCCTTGTCGCGCGTTCGGTGTCTGTTCCGGCAATTTGGCGACTATCGGTGACGGAGTGGGTGCGCAATGTGATGTGCTTGGACCGGTCGCTGTCGCCCGGCCCAGGAGTTCCGGCCCAACCGGCCCGAACCGCAGGACCGGCCCCGCAGCCCGGCCCACAAGGCCGGACCCGCGGCGGTGCGGTGCGCGAGGACAGCGAGGCGTGGCGCCGCCGGGTACGCAGGGAGGGGAGCAGTTGTGGGGACGGACCAGATCCGGCGCTGGGAGTCGGGAGCGCTCGCTCACGCGGTGACGGATCCTTTCGGCCAGGGCCCGCTGCCCTGGCTGCGCGACAGTGAGAACTACTTCGACGACACCGGCCGGGTGGTCCCGTGGTACGTCGACCACGTCCATCTCTCCGGGGCCGACGCGCGGACGACCGAGCTGATCGGCGCGAAGGGTCCCGCCAGGATTCCCGGCCCGCGCACCGCCGATGACGTCCACCGGCAGATCAAGGGCTTCCCCTCCACCTCGGCGGCGGCCCCCGGCGAGGCCATCGACTTCCGGATCACGGTGGACCCGCCCCAGCAGTTCAGCGTGGACATCTACCGCATCGGCTACTACGACGGCACCGGCGCGCTGAAGATCACCACCAGCCCCCGGCTGTCCGGGATCGTCCAGCCGCCCCCGCTCACCGCGGACCGCACCGTCTCCTGCCACCACTGGTGGCTGTCCTGGCGGATGCAGATCCCCTCGTACTGGAAGCTGGGCGCGTATGTCGCGGTGCTGACCACCCTGGACGGCTACCGCAGCCACATCCCGTTCACCGTCCGCGACAGCCGCCCCGCCGACCTCCTCCTCGTCCTCCCGGACCTCACCTGGCAGGCGTACAACCTCTACCCGGAGGACGGCCGGACCGGCGCCAGCCTGTACCACGCCTGGGATCAGCGGGGAAAGCTGCTGGGCGAGTCGGAGGCGGCCACCACGGTCTCCTTCGACCGGCCGTACGCGGGCGCGGGGCTGCCCCTCCATGTGGGGCACGCGTACGACTTCATCCGCTGGGCCGAGCGCTACGGCTACGACCTCGCCTACGCCGAGATGCGCGACCTGCACGCGGGCAGCGTCGACCCCACCCGCTACCGGGGGCTGGTCTTCCCCGGCCACGACGAGTACTGGTCGGCGCCGATGCGCCGCACCGTGGAGGCGGCCCGCGACAGCGGCACCTCGCTGGTCTTCCTCTCCGCGAACACCATGTACTGGCAGGTCGAGCTCGCCGCCTCGCCCTCCGGCCCGGCCCGGCTGCTCACCTGCCGCAAGCGCCGCGGCCCCGGCCGCTCGGCACTCTGGCGCGAGACCGCGCCCGAGCAGCAGCTCATCGGCATCCAGTACGCGGGCCGGGTGCCCGAGCCGAGCCCGCTGATCGTGCGCAACGCGGGCCACTGGCTCTGGGAGGCCACGGGCGCGGAGGAGGGCGACGAGATCCCCGGCCTGGTCGCCGGCGAGGCCGACCGCTACTTCCCCCGCACCGCCCTCCCCGACCACCTCCGCCGCATCCTCCTGGCCCACTCCCCGTACGAGGACGCGGAGGGGGCCATCCGCCACCAGGAGACGTCGCTGTACCGGGCCCCGAGCGGTGCGCTGGTCTTCGCGTCGGGGACGTTCGCGTGGTCGCCCGCGCTGGACCGTCCGGGGCATACGGATGAGCGAGTTCAGCGGGCGACGGCGAATCTGCTGGATCGGATCTGCAAGCGGGGGTGAGCCGGTGCCCGGCGGGTGGGCCTTTCCCTTCCCCGCCCCTTCCCGAACCATGGGCTCCGCCCCTGGACCCCGGGGATCGACGAGTCGGCCGTCGCCGCCATGAACGCCCGTTCCGGCGGGCTGATCGCGGTCGGTACACCGACGCGGCGGATGGCCGGGCGGACACCCGCACGCATCCGGGTCGCCCGGCCGGGGTCCGGGGCGGAGCCCCAGTTTCGGGAAGGGGCGGGGAGGGGAACAGCCCGCCGCAGGCGGCACGGTCGGGCACCACCTACGCCACCGGGGCCAGAGACGGCGGCTTCCGGATGCCGAAGCGATGTCGTAGCGCCGACAAGGCCGCCAGGTAGCCGCACATCCCATGGACCCCCGGCCCCGGCGGGGTCGCCGATGAGCAGAGGAAGAGGCCGGGCAGCGGGGTGCGGTACGGGTCGAGGCGGGGCACCGGCCGGGCGAGGCTCTGCCGGATCGTCATCGCGCCCGAGCCGATGTCCCCGCCCACGTCGTTCGGGTCGTACGCCTCCAGATCCCGCCCCGACATGCCGCGCGCCGCCAGCACCGTGTCGCCGAAGCCGGGGGCGTACGTCTCGATCCGGGAGCGGATCAGCTCCACCGGATCGGTGTCGTCGCCGTTCGGCATATGGGCGTAGGCCCACACCGGCCGCCTGCCGGGCCGGGCGCGCCCGGGGTCGGTGACGGCCGGGTCGACGAGCAGGACGAAGGGCGCCCGGCTGCGGACCCCGCGCGCGGTCCGGTTCTCCTCCCGGACCAGCTCGGCATGGCTGCCGCCCAGGTGTACGGTCCCGGCGCGGCCCACGGCGGGGTCGGCCCACGGGATCGGCTCGCCGACCAGGAAGTCGGCCTTGGCGGCGGCCGGGCCGTAGCGGAACCGCCGCAGCGCCCGGACATAGCGGTCGGGCAGCGCCCGCCCGGCGATGTCCAGCAGCCCCGGGACACCCGTGTCGAGCAGCACCGCGCGATACCCGTCCAGCTCGCCGAGGTCGCCGATCGCGCGCCCGGTGTGGAAGGTGCCGCCGTGCGCGGTGATGTCGTCCACCATGGCCTCGGCGATCCGGGCGCTGCCGCCGCGCGGCAGCGGCCAGCCGGGCCCGTGGGCCAGATGCCCGAGGAGGGCCGCCACCGCGCCGCCGGCCAGGCTGGGCAGTTCGCCCACGGCATGGGCGGCGACCCCGGTGAGCAGGGCGGGCGCCGCCTCACCGGTGAAGCGGGCGGCACCGAGCCGGGTGCCGTGGACGAGGATCCGGGGGGCCAGCAGCAGCGGTGCCACCGGATCGCGGGGGAGGGCGCGCTGCCCGGAGAGTACGAAGTCGACCACGCCCTCGCTGTGCCGCACCAGCGGCGCCATCAGCCGCCGCCAGCGCTCCCCGTCCGGGCCGAGCCCGGCGCAGGTGGTCCCCAGATCGCGGTGGGCGAGCGCGGCGCGGCCGCCGGCCAGCGGATGGGCGTAGGAGACCTCGGGCGTCAGCAGCTCAACGCCGCGCGCGGCCAGGCCGAACTCGCGGAAGAAGCGGGAGACGGGCGCCATGGGGTGGACCGCCGAGCAGATGTCATGGGCGATCTCCGGGTCGAAGAGCGGCCGGCCGCGCAGCCCGCCGCCGATGTCGGCGGCGGCCTCGTACACCGCCACCCGCAGCCCGGCGCGGGCCAGGGTGACGGCGGCAGCGAGTCCGTTGGGCCCGCTGCCCACGATCGCCGCGTCGGCCATCCCGCGCCTCCCTCACCGCCGTCCCCGTACGTGTCCCGGTATGTGTCCTGTCACACGAGTTCCTCGTACGACGTGTTCGAACCGGCCGGAAGCGGAACCCGGACCGCCGCACCCCTGCGGCTCCGCGCCCCGCCGCAGGTCGCCGCCGTTCGGTGCGGCAGAATCGAGGGGGCTTGGACAAAAACACCAGGAGGAAGCGTGTCCGGATTCGTCGAGAAGCCCGAGCCGGTCGAGGTTCCGGGCCTTCAGCACCTGCACACCGGCAAGGTGCGCGACCTCTACCGGAACGAGCGCGGTGAGCTCGTCATGGTCGCCAGCGACCGGATCTCCGCCTACGACTGGGTGCTGCCGACCGAGATCCCCGAGAAGGGCAAGATCCTCACCCAGCTCTCCCTCTGGTGGTTCGATCTGCTCGCCGACCTCGTCCCCAACCACGTCCTGTCCACCGAGCTGCCCCCCGGCGCCCCCGCCGACTGGGAGGGCCGGACCCTGGTGTGCCGGTCGCTGCGGATGGTCCCGGTCGAATGCGTGGCGCGCGGCTATCTGACCGGCTCCGGCCTGGCCGAGTACCGCGAGACCCGTACGGTCTGCGGCATCGCCCTCCCCGAGGGGCTGACCGACGGCTCCGAGCTGCCCTCCCCGATCTTCACCCCGGCCACCAAGGCCGAGGTCGGCGAGCACGACGAGAACGTGGCGTACGAGGAGGTGGCCCACCGCATCGGCGCCGAGCCCGCCGCCCAGCTGCGCCAGGCCACCCTCGCCGTCTACAACCGGGCCCGGGAGATCGCCAGTGCCCGGGGGATCATCCTCGCCGACACCAAGTTCGAGTTCGGCTACGCGGAGGCGACCCTGGGCGTGGAGAGCGCCGAGCCGGTGCTCGCCGACGAGGTGCTGACCCCGGACTCCTCCCGCTTCTGGCCCGCCGACCAGTGGGAGCCCGGCCATGCGCAGCCGTCCTTCGACAAGCAGTACGTCCGCGACTGGCTGACCTCTCCGGCCTCCGGCTGGGACCGCGCCGGCGAGCAGCCGCCGCCCCCGCTTCCGGCGGAGGTCGTGGAGCGGACGCGCGCGAAGTACGCGGAGGCCTACGAGCTGCTGACCGGCACCGGCTGGAAGTAGCCCGGAGGCCAGGATCAGGGCATGGAAGAACGACGAAGGGCCCCGGCCGATCGGCCGGGGCCCTTGCGTTCCCTGAGCGGACGACGAGGCTCGAACTCGCGACCTCAACCTTGGCAAGGTTGCGCTCTACCAACTGAGCTACGTCCGCCTGCGCCGGACTTTTCCGGTTCGACGCGCCTCTACTATAACCAAACCCTCGACCGGTGAACTACCACCCCGGCCATCGAGCCCGCTCCGATGCCGCTCCGGGCGGCGGTGAAGCGGCTCGGAGCCGCCCCAAAACGACTGAGGCGCCGATCGAATCGACCGGCGCCTCAGATCTGGAGCGGACGACGAGATTCGAACTCGCGACCCTCACCTTGGCAAGGTGATGCTCTACCAACTGAGCCACGTCCGCATGCCTCCGACCGGCTTTCACCGATCGGCGCGTGCATCACTCTACCTGATCCTCGTCAACGCGAGGCCGATAGACGATGAGAGCGGGTGACAGGGATCGCACACTGCGCCTCCCCCTTGGAAAGGGGGCGCTCTACTACTGAGCTACACCCGCATGGTGTCTTCCTCGGGGTTTCGGCCTTTCGGCCTCGCCCCTCGGCGTGCTCCAGACTTTAGCGGATCACCCGGGGTGGTGTGCAACTCGGCTGAACGGGTGTCTCAGGCCGACTCGTCGAAGGCTTCGTAGACCTTCTTGGGGATCCGGCCGCGCGGAGGCACCTCCATGCCGTTCGACCGGGCCCAGGCGCGCACCGCGGCCGGATCCGGGGCGACGGCGGTGCGGCGGTACGTCTTGCCCGAGCGGGCCCGCTTGCGGCCGGCCTCCACGTACGGCGCGAGGGCGTCGCGCAGTTTCGACGCATTGGCAGAGTTGAGGTCGATCTCGTACAACTTGCCGTCGAGTCCGAACGCGACCGTCTCTTCCGCTTCGCCTCCTTCGAGGTCGTCGGAGAGCGTGACTACTACGCGCTGCGCCACGGATATCGGTCCTTTCGGGCTGCATCGTTGCGTTGACGTGCAAAGATGTCAGCTGTCCAGTTGTGTCCAACGATGCTTTTTCATTTGTACAGCGACTGGCATTGCATTGTGAACCCCGGTAATTCCATCCGCGTGTCACGCCGCGATCGGGACCATACGTTTTTCCCCGACCTTTCCCCGTCGGTTGCCGCCGACGATGCTTAAACGTGACCGAACCCTTGCATATCTACTCGCGTAGATTTTTGCCCGGGGTACGCTTGGGCACCGCCTTACGCACCAGCACCACACCACCGGGAGTGCCAGTGGCACGCGTCGTAGTCGACGTCATGCTCAAGCCGGAGATCCTCGACCCCCAGGGCCAGGCGGTGCAGCGAGCACTGCCCCGCCTCGGTTTCGAGGGGATCGCCGACGTCCGTCAGGGCAAGCGCTTTGAACTCGAGGTGGAGGGCCCGGTCGATGACGCCGCCCTCGCCCGTATCCACCAGATCGCCGAGACCTTTCTGGCGAACACCGTGATCGAGGACTTTTCCGTGAAGGTCGAGGTCGGCGAGGGCGCCGACGCCACCGCCGTGAAGGCGGAGTCGTGACCGCACGCGTCGGAGTCATCACCTTCCCCGGCACCCTCGACGACCGCGACACCCAGCGCGCGGTCCGCACCGCCGGGCTGGAAGCCGTACCGCTGTGGCACCGCGACAAGGACCTCAAGCAGGTCGACGCGGTGATCCTGCCGGGCGGCTTCTCCTATGGCGACTATCTGCGGGCCGGGGCGATCTCCCGCTTCTCCCCGGTAATGGAGTCGGTGATCGACCAGGCGAAGGCCGGTATGCCGGTGCTTGGCATCTGCAATGGCTTCCAGGTACTCACCGAGACCCATCTCCTCCCCGGTGCGATGCTGCGGAACAACCATCTGCACTTCATCTGCCGTGATCAGAAGTTGCGAGTGGAAAACGTGGAGACGGCCTGGACGTGCTCCTATGAGCGGGGCCAGGAGATCAGCATCCCGCTGAAGAACATCGACGGCCGCTATGTCGCCGAAGAGCGCGTCCTCGATGAACTCGAGGCGGAGGGCCGCGTCGTCTTCCGCTATCAGGAGCTCAACCCCAACGGCTCGCTCCGCGACATCGCCGGTATCCGCAATGCGGCGGGCAATGTCGTCGGCCTCATGCCCCACCCCGAGCACGCCGTCGAACCGCTGATCGGCACCGGTCGCACCGACGGTCTCGGATTCTTCACCTCGATCCTCAAGAGGCTGGTCAGCGCATGACCCTGGACACCACCAAGCACGCGGCGCAGACCCCGGAGGCCGAGCAGCCCTGGGCCGAACTCGGTCTCAAGCAGGACGAGTACGAGCGCGTCCGCGCCATCCTGGGCCGCCGCCCCACCGGCGCCGAGCTCGCGATGTACTCCGTCATGTGGTCCGAGCACTGCTCGTACAAGTCGAGCAAGGTCCATCTGCGGCAGTTCGGCGAGAAGGCCCCCGAGAGCGACGCCCTGCTCGTCGGCATCGGCGAGAACGCGGGCGTGGTCGACGTCGGCCAGGGCTACGCGGTCACCTTCAAGGTCGAGTCGCACAACCACCCCTCGTACATCGAGCCCTACCAGGGCGCGGCCACCGGCGTCGGCGGCATCGTCCGCGACATCCTCGCCATGGGCGCCCGCCCGGTGGCCGTGATGGACCCGCTGCGGTTCGGCGCCGCCGACCACCCCGACACCAAGCGGGTGCTGCCCGGCGTGGTCGCGGGCATCGGCGGCTACGGCAACTGCCTGGGCCTGCCCAACATTGGCGGCGAGGTCGTCTTCGACCCCTGCTACCAGGGCAACCCACTGGTCAACGCCTTGTGCGTGGGAGTGATGAAGCATGAGGACATCCACCTCGCCAAGGCGTCCGGCACCGGCAACAAGGTGATCCTCTACGGCGCCCGCACCGGCGGCGACGGCATCGGCGGCGTCTCCGTGCTGGCCTCGGAGACCTTCGACGATTCAAAGCCCACCAAGCGCCCCGCCGTCCAGGTCGGCGATCCCTTCCAGGAGAAGCTGCTCATCGAGTGCACCCTGGAGGTCTTCAAGGAGGACCTGGTCGAGGGCATCCAGGACCTCGGCGGCGCGGGCCTGTCCTGCGCCACCAGCGAGCTGGCCAGCGCCGGCTCCGGCGGGATGCGGGTCGAGCTCGACACCGTGCCGCTGCGCGACTCCTCGCTCTCCCCCGAGGAGATCCTGATGAGCGAGTCGCAGGAGCGCATGTGCGCGATCGTGAAGCCGGAGAAGGTCGACCGCTTCCTGGAGATCTGCGAGAAGTGGGACGTCATCGCCACCGTCATCGGTGAGGTCACCGACGGCGAGCGGCTGGAGATCTACTGGCACGGCGAGCAGATCGTGGACGTCCCGCCGCGGACCGTCGCCCACGAGGGCCCGGTCTACGAGCGCCCCTACGCCCGCCCCGAGTGGCAGGACGCGCTCCAGGCCGACGACGCGGGCAAGCTGCCGCGCCCGGCCACGGCGGAGGAGCTGCGTGCGCAGATCCTCAAGGTGATCGCCTCCCCGAACCAGTCGTCCAAGTCCTGGATCACGGATCAGTACGACCGCTTCGTGCAGGGCAACACGGTCCTCGCCCAGCCCGAGGACTCCGGCATGGTCCGGGTGGACGAGGAGACCGGCCTGGGTGTGGCCGTCGCCACGGACGGCAACGGCCGCTACGCCAAGCTGGACCCGTACGCGGGGGCGCAGCTCGCGCTCGCCGAGTCGTACCGCAATGTGGCCGCGTCCGGTGCCAAGCCGCTGGCCATCTCCAACTGCCTCAACTTCGGCTCGCCGGAGGACCCCGCGGTCATGTGGCAGTTCGCGGAGGCCACCCGCGGGCTCGCGGACGGCTGCCTGACCCTGGGCACCCCGGTCACAGGCGGCAATGTGTCGCTGTACAACCAGACCGGGGAGGTGGCCATCCACCCGACGCCGGTCGTCGCCGTCCTCGGCGTGATCGACGATGTGGCCCGCCGCACCCCGATCGCCTTCGCGGAGGAGGGCCAGCTGCTCTATCTGCTGGGCGACACCGCGGCGGAGCTGGGCGGCTCGGCCTGGTCCCAGGTGATCCACGACCACCTGGGCGGACTGCCGCCCAAGGTGGACCTGGAGCGGGAGCGGCTGCTCGCCGAGATCCTGATCTCGGCATCGCGCGACGGCATGGTGGACGCGGCCCACGACCTGTCCGACGGCGGTCTGATCCAGGCGCTCGCCGAGTCGTGTCTGCGCGGCGGCAACGGCGCCCGGATCGTCGTCCCCGACGGTCTGGACCCCTTTGTCCTGCTGTTCTCCGAGTCCGCGGGCCGGGCGATCGTCGCCGTACCGCGCAGCGAGGAGGTCCGCTTCAACGACATGTGTGGGGCGCGGGGGCTGCCGGCGGCCCGTATCGGCGTGGTCGACGGCGACGCGATCGAGGTCCAGGGGCAGTTCTCCATCCCGCTGGCCGAGCTGAGGGAGTCGTACGAGGCGACGATTCCGGGGCTGCTGGCCTGAGCGCACGCCTGACGGCATGTGGCCCCGCCCTGGTGGGCGGGGCCACGTGCGGGCGCCGGGGAAATCACTTCCCCCAGAAGGCGTTGGCGGCGTCGATGTCCTCGACGCAGTAGTCGATGTCGCTGATCTTCCCGCCGACGATGGTGAAGAACAGCCCGGTCTTCATGTCCAGCGTGCGGTTGCCGCGCTCGGCGTGGCAGTGCTGGCCGGAGATCACGTGTCCGCGCCCGTCGGGCATGACCGTCTCCACATCGACCCGCAGCGTGCCGCCGGTCTCCTCGTATTCGGTGCGGTACAGCTGCAGACACGCGTCGCGGCCCTTGTGGTGCCCGGAGAGCATATGGTCACCCGGCACATGCTGGACGACGTCCGCCGTCAGCGTTGTGGCGAGGGTGTCCAGGTCGCCTTGCTGGAACGCGGTGGCGGCGCGGCGCACCACGGCGGCATCGGGGTGCTCGCCCATGGTCATTCACACCTTTCGTCCTGATCGATACCTCTCTATCCCCTTCCTTCCATCCTCCGCCCGGCCCGTGGGGCTGTCGACACTCTTTGGGCCCGGCTCGCCTCCGGGGCGCCTTAAACTGTCGACGGTCGACCGTGCTCGACTCCTCGTTCCTCGGAGTCTCCGCGCGCTCTCCCTTTCGACAGCGGCGCGCCCCTTCGGCTCACTCGCTGGAAGTAGGCTCGGCGCCATGCCGCCTCGTGCCCGTGCCCGCAGTTATGACCCCGCCAAGACCAGGACCGCCGTGATCGCGCAGCTCCGGCAGGTGCGGAAGGCGGCCGATGGGCTGGACGAGGCCGCCCTGGACGCCCCCACCCGGCTCGGCGACTGGACGGTCCGGGAGCTGATCGCGCATCTGGCGATGGCCGTGACGTCCGTCGTACGGCTCCTGGAGCGGCCCGCGCCGCCCGCGCGCGAGATCACCGTCACCGGCTGGGCGTCGGCGGTGGCGGGGCACTCGGGGCCGATCGACGACGACACCCGCGCCCTCGCGGCGGACGCGGCACCGGGGGCACTGCTGGAGCGCGCCGAGACCCGGTTCGCCGAGGTGGCCGCCGTCGCGCCCGCCGACCGGCTGCTGGCCGCCCGGGTCGGGGCGATGCGGCTGGACGACTACCTGGTCACCCGCTGTGTGGAGCTCGTGGTCCACGCCGACGATCTGGCGGACGCCACCGGCGTCCCCGCATCCCATGACCGCCAGGCGCTGGCCACCGCCACCCGCGTACTCGCCGACACCCTCGCGGCGAAGGCGCCCGGCGGCTCGGTCGAGGTCCGCGTCCCGCCGTTCGCCGTGATCCAGTGCGTCGAGGGCCCCCGGCACACCCGCGGCACCCCGCCGAACGTCGTCGAGACCGATCCGCCGACCTGGATCCGCCTTGCCACGGGCCGTCTGACCTGGGCCGAGGCCCTGGAGTCCGGGCCGCTGACCGCGAGCGGCGACCGCGCCGACCTCTCCGCCCACCTGCCCGTGCTCGGCTGACCGGCCCGAGATGTGATCCTCGCCTCGGACGGGCGTCCCCGCCCCCGGCCGTACGCAGGTCGGGCGCGGGTCCCGGGGGTCCTGAGCGGGGGCGGGGAATGTGACTTACGCCCTCCTGACGGGTCCCTCGTTCGGAGGCACCGCCGAACTGGCCTAGACTCGATGACGTGCCACGTGGTGACGGACGACTCAGCCACGACCTGCTCCCCGGTGAGAAGGGCCCCCAGGACGCTTGCGGCGTCTTCGGAGTCTGGGCACCGGGTGAAGAGGTCGCCAAACTCACCTATTTCGGGCTGTACGCACTGCAGCACCGCGGACAGGAGTCCGCGGGCATCGCGGTGAGCAACGGCTCCCAGATTCTCGTCTTCAAGGACATGGGCCTGGTCTCACAGGTCTTCGACGAGACCTCCCTCGGCTCCCTCACGGGCCATATCGCGGTCGGTCACGCCCGCTACTCCACCACCGGAGCCTCGGTGTGGGAGAACGCGCAGCCGACGTTCCGGGCCACCGCCCACGGCTCGATCGCGCTGGGCCACAACGGGAACCTGGTCAACACCGCCGAACTGGCGGAGCTGGTCGCGGCCCTGCCCCGCGACGGCGGCCGGGCCACCCAGGTGGCGGCCACCAACGACACCGACCTGGTCACCGCGCTGCTCGCGGGCCAGGTGGACGAGGACGGCAAGCCGCTCACCGTCGAGCAGGCGGCCCCCATCGTGCTGCCCAAGGTCAAGGGCGCTTTCAGCCTCGTCTACATGGACGAGCACACGCTGTACGCGGCGCGCGACCCCCAGGGCATCCGCCCGCTGGTCCTCGGCCGCCTCGAGCGCGGCTGGGTGGTGGCCTCCGAGACCGCCGCCCTGGACATCGTGGGCGCGTCCTTCATCCGTGAGATCGAGCCCGGCGAGATGGTCGCCATCGACGAGAACGGGCTGCGCTCCACCACCTTCGCCGAGGCCCGCCCCAAGGGCTGTGTCTTCGAGTACGTGTATCTGGCCCGCCCGGACACCGACATCGCCGGGCGGAACGTGTACCTCTCCCGGGTCGAGATGGGCCGCCGGCTGGCCAAGGAGGCCCCGGCCGACGCCGACCTGGTCATAGCGACACCCGAGTCCGGCACCCCCGCCGCCGTCGGCTACGCCGAGGCCAGCGGGATTCCGTACGGCTCCGGACTGGTCAAGAACAGCTATGTGGGCCGGACCTTCATCCAGCCCTCGCAGACCATCCGGCAGCTCGGTATCCGGCTCAAGCTGAACCCCCTCAAGGAGGTCATCCGGGGCAAGCGCCTGGTGGTCGTCGACGACTCGATCGTCCGCGGCAACACCCAGCGCGCCCTGGTGCGGATGCTCCGCGAGGCCGGGGCCGCCGAGGTCCACATCCGGATCTCGTCCCCGCCGATCAAGTGGCCGTGCTTCTTCGGCATAGATTTCGCCACCCGCGCCGAGCTGATCGCCAACGGTCTCTCGGTCGAGGAGATCGGCAAGTCGCTGGGCGCCGACTCGCTGGCGTACATCTCCACCGACGGCATGATCGAGGCGACCACCATCGCCAAGCCGAATCTGTGCCGGGCCTGCTTCGACGGTGAGTACCCGATGGAGCTGCCGGATCCGGAGCTGCTGGGCAAGCACCTCCTGGAGTCCGAGACGCAAGGGCAGAGCAGCGGTGACGCCGACGGCGTGACGACGCTGACCGCCGGTGTCGGCGGCGCCGACGCCCTGCGCCGTCCCTGAGCGCCGCCTGCCCGTCATCCCCGATACGAAAGATCTCAACGTCATGTCCGAGTCCGGGTCCACCTACGCCGCCGCGGGCGTCGACATCGAGGCGGGCGACCGCGCCGTCGAGCTGATGAAGGAGTGGGTGAAGAAGGCGAGCCGGCCCGAGGTCGTGGGCGGCCTCGGCGGTTTCGCCGGGCTCTTCGACGCCTCCGCCCTGGCCCGCTACCAGCGTCCGCTGCTCGCCTCCGCCACCGACGGGGTCGGCACCAAGGTGGACATCGCCCGGCGGATGGGTGTCTACGACACCATCGGCCGCGACCTGGTCGGCATGGTCGTGGACGACCTGGTGGTCTGCGGCGCCGAGCCGCTGTTCATGACCGACTACATCTGCGTCGGCAAGGTCTACCCGGAGCGCGTCGCCGCCATCGTCAAGGGCATCGCCGAGGGCTGCACCCTGGCCGGCTGCGCCCTGGTGGGCGGCGAGACCGCCGAGCACCCGGGGCTGCTGGGCGCGGATGACTTCGATGTCGCCGGGGCTGGTACGGGCGTGGTCGAGGCCGATCGGGTGCTGGGCGCGGATCGTATCCGAACGGGTGATGCGGTGATCGCCATGGCCTCGTCCGGACTTCACTCGAACGGGTACTCACTCGTCCGCCATGTGCTCTTCGACCGGGCCGGCTGGGCGCTGGACCGCGAGGTGCCCGAGCTCGGCCGGACGCTGGGGGAGGAGCTGCTGGAGCCCACCCGGATCTACTCGCTGGACTGCCTGGCCCTCACCCGCACCACCGAGGTGCACGCCTTCTCGCACATCACCGGCGGCGGGCTCGCCAACAACCTGGCGCGGGTCATCCCCGAGGGGCTGCGCGCGGTCGTGGACCGCTCGACCTGGACCCCCGGAGCGATCTTCCAGCTGGTCGGCGAGGCCGGCTCGGTCGAGCGCCTGGAGCTGGAGAAGACCCTCAACATGGGCGTCGGCATGATGGCGGTGGTCCCGGCGGACTCCGTGGATGTGGCGCTCACCACGCTCGCCGACCGCGGGGTCGAGGCCTGGGTCAGCGGTGAGATCACCGAGCGCAGGGCCGGGGACCCGGAAGCGGTGACGCTGACCGGTGACCATGCGGGCTGAGACGGCCGCGCCGGGTGCGCGGACAGCACAGAAGCCGGTCCGAGGTGGGTACCCCGGACCGGTGGAGGTGTGCGGCGATAAGCCGAGCGCCTTGAACGGGTGGTTCAGGCGCGGCGACGTTGTGGGGACGGATCCGACTGTTCGTCGTCCTCGTCCTCATCGTCGTTGTACAGATCCGCGTACTGTGCGTACGGGTCGTCGTCCAGCTCATCGTCCTCGAACCGCTCACCATTCGGCGGCTGATTCGTTGGCGATGCGCCCAGCTCCTCGGCCAGGCGTGAGAGATCCGTCCCACCGCTGTTGTACTTCAGCTGGCGGGCGACCTTCGTCTGCTTGGCCTTGGCCCGGCCGCGCCCCATGGCTCGACCCCCTCAACGACGGGGCTCGACGGCCCCAGAGTCTTGACACGCGTTCACGTTCATAAATCGGAGCGGACTCTCAGAAGAGAGACCGGTCCGTAGGGCTTCAACGGTACCTGCTTCTGTGGCCATACGGTACGTCGCCCACACGACGTGCCACGAGGCAGAACCCGCGAGGAGCCCGTTCCTCGCTGGTCAGCTGCGATTTTAACGTGTCTTGTGCGCCGACCCGCCGACGGGCCGTGAGGGATCTCTCCCCGATGGCCGCCGGGGGGCTCTCACGCCCCCCGTACGGCGGCCTCCGGCAAGGGCCCCGCACGGCCCGTCCACGCGGCCTCACACCGCTCCTCAGACGCTCTCAGGCGCTCTCAGGCGCTTCCAGCGGCCCTCGGGCGCCCCCTGGCCCATGCCCGTGGCATCTGCCCGGCCACGGCTCAGGCGTCATGACCCTCCGCCATCCGGTGCTCGGCCAGCCGGTCGGCGGCCGCGGCGGGCGGGATGCCGTCAGTCTGTGCCCGATCGAATATGGCCAGCGTCGTGTCGAAGATCTTCGCCGCCTTGGCCTTGGCCCGGTCGAAGTCGAACCCGTGCAACTCGTCGGCCACCTGGATGACGCCACCGGCGTTCACCACGTAGTCCGGCGCGTAGAGGATGCCGCGGCCGTCCAGGTCCTTCTCGACGCCCGGGTGGGCCAGCTGGTTGTTGGCCGCGCCGCACACCACCTTCGCGGTCAGGACGGGCACCGTGGCGTCGTCCAGGGCGCCTCCGAGCGCGCACGGGGCGTAGACGTCCAGGTCGGCGCGGATCAGCGCCTCGGTGTCCCGGACCGCCTGGACGCGGGGGTGGCGGGTCAGTACGCGGTCCACCGACTCGGTGCGCACATCCGTGACCACGACCTCGGCGCCGTCCTCCAGCAGGTGCTCCACCAGGTGGTGGCCGACCTTGCCGACCCCCGCGATGCCGACCCGGCGGCCGCGCAGCGTGGGCGCGCCCCAGGACGCCTGGGCGCTCGCCCGCATCCCCTGGAAGACGCCGAAGGCGGTCAGCACCGAGGAGTCCCCGGCGCCGCCGTTCTCGGGGGAGCGGCCGGTGGTCCAGGGGCACTCGCGGGCGACGACGTCCATGTCGGCCACATAGGTGCCCACATCGCAGGCGGTGACGTAGCGACCGCCGAGGGAGGCCACGAAGCGGCCGTAGGCGAGCAGCAGCTTCTCGGTCTTGATCTCCTCGGGATCGCCGAGGATCACGGCCTTGCCGCCACCGTGGTCGAGCCCGGCGAGCGCGTTCTTGTAGGACATGCCGCGGGCGAGGTTGAGCGCGTCGAGGAGCGCCGCTTCTTCGGGGTGCTCCTCGGAGGCGTAGGCGTGGAAGCGGGTGCCGCCGAGGGCCGGGCCCAGGGCGGTGGAGTGGAGGGCGATGACGGCCTTCAGGCCGCTCTCCCGGTCCTGGCAGAGCAGCACCCGCTCATGCCCGCCGAGATCGGAGCGGAACAGTGTCGAAAGCGGTGAGAGAGGGTTCGGCACGCGACTCTCCGTCGGACCGTCGGCGCTGACGGTGTGACGTACGTCGGTCACGGTGGTGACTCCCATAGGTCGGGGTAGACGCCCTCCTGGCTGGTGGGGAGGGCCGTGGGCAAGAGGGTAAGCCCTGGGGGCCCGGGGGATCGGCCATGTCCCCGACGAGTCCGTATGCCGGGCATGGGACGATGCCGTCAGGTGGGGGTAAGGGAGCCCCTGGCGGTGGTCTCAGCCTTGAGGGAGCGCGTGTGACCTTGGCGTCTTCGGTGATTGTCCCGTACGCGGCGTATCTCCGGGTCTATGAGCCACTGGCAGCGTTTCCGGAGCCGGAGAGATCGCACTGGGCGCGGTATGCCAAGCGCGACGACCTGCCGGGCGCGCAGGACGAGCTGCGCCGCTCGCTCGCGGACCTGCTGCCGGTGCCCCCGGTGGCGGTTCCGGTGCACGAGAGCGCGGACGCCTTCGTGGCGCTCGTGGACGGCGTCACCTGTGTCTGCCCGTGGCGCACCCGGCTGCGGGGCTGGCTGGCCCTGGAGGAGCTGCCGGAGCGCCTTCCCGGGCCCCTTCTGGACGCGGCCCTGCCCCCGGTGGTGCGCCGGCAGGCGGTGGCCGACTTCGAGCGGTGGCTGGAGCGCAACCCGGACGCCCGGCCGTGGATCCGCTCGGCCACCTGGCATGTGCCGGTGCGCTGGTTCGTGCTCTTCGGGGACGAGGAGCGCGAGTTCACCAAGGGTGACGAAGGTCTCATCCTCCGCTACCGCACCCCAATGGTCCAGGCCAGGCGCCGGGTGGCGCGTGGCCTTAAAGTGCTCAAGGAAGCCCTCGGCGAAGGGCCGCTGATCGACGGGCTGGTGGACGTCGGCCGGTGGCTCGAGGAGTTCCACCCCCGGTCGCTGGTCGAGCTGGACTACGGCGGTCTGGTGCACACGCTGCCGGCCGGGCAGCTTGAGGACGACCATTCGGCCGCGGATGTGGCGGAGGGCCTGGCGGCGCTGCGCGACGGGGACGGGGAGCGGGCGGGTGTCGCGTACGAGCGGCTGACCGACCGCTGGAGCGTGGTCCGCGGGCGGCAGAACGCGAGCTGAACGCCCGCCCGGCCGGGCGCCGGGTGACCGGTTGAGCGGTTCACCGGAACAGAGGGGACGTAGGTCCCGATCCGGGCCATTGCCTCAATCGTGACCTAAAGCACTGACTTCGGGCCTTGCGGTAATCACCCATCCTCGTGTCAAAATAGGACAAGGAGTCCGGTAGGGGCTCCTTCCGCCCAACTATGGGCGGATTCTTCGGTATTGCACTCCTTGGCGGATCTGGTGACCCCTGATCCTGTTGTGACTGATCGTCACGGCCGCGTGACAGTCCGTTATGGCATGGTCCATCGGCTTCCGTCGAGGTTGGTCACCTGAGAGGGCAATTCCATCGGTTTGGCCGACGGGGCTGGACAGATGGTGTAGTTGTAGTGCCGAGGACAAGCCGTTCGTCCTATAACCGACTCGGCCCGCGTCCGCCATTTCGGGCAACGTGGGTCAAGGTGCAGAATTTAGAGGAAAGAACCGTGATGGTTCGGTTCTCCCGAGGAGGCCGCTCATGACCGCTCGCACCCCTGATGCCGAGCCGCTGCTGACCCCGGCTGAGGTTGCCACGATGTTCCGCGTGGACCCGAAGACGGTCACTCGCTGGGCGAAGGCAGGCAAGCTCACGTCGATCCGAACGCTCGGAGGGCATCGGCGCTACCGCGAAGCGGAGGTCCGTGCTCTTCTTGCGGGCATCCCGCAGCAGCGCAGCGAGGGCTGAAAAACCGCATAACAGGGCATTTCCGGGCCCCCCAGCCCGGCTTTCGCCTGTATAGCTCCACCACGACGGGTGCCTGCCCCAACAGGCCCTCCACCGCTCGACATGGGTGCGTCGTTGATCGCGCTGGACTCCGCCGGGTCCGGCGCGATCTTTTTATGCCCTGCGGGCGGTCTTCCGGAGGGTGCCTCCAGGGGGTTTCAAGTGTCCCTGGAAGCGCCATCGTTCGGGTTGCGCGGGGTGGTCCGCAAGGGGCTCGGGGAAGCTCGCGGAGCGCTTTCGAGGGGCTCGCGAGGGTCACGGACAGAGGGTGCAATTGCACATATTAAATTGACCCATGGCGAGCGGGGTGTAAGTTCCCTCACTCCGGAAACTCATTCGGTGACTCCCGTCACACTCCCCAACCCTTGTCCTGTGCCCGGTGATTGCGCTACAGGGCAACTGCGGTAAGGGCTTACCGAGTTGACGGTGGCGAGGCCGCCGTCGTCTCCTCATGATCCCCGTATGCGGCCCTGTCACCCGCCTCGTCGGCCGCCGAATGCTCCATCGCCAGCCGCAGCAGGCGATGGCAGACCGGACAGTGCCGGGTGAAGTGGCGGTTGCCCGCGGCGGCCGCCAGATGGGCGCGCAGCAGCGCCCTGGTCTCATGCTTCGCGGACGTCGTCATACGCCGCACCTCCCGCGCACCCCCGCGCACACCTTTTAGTTTGGGTACCTCTGTGTGTGGTGCGCCGTCAAGAGCCGTCAAGACGCGAAAGGCCCGGATCCATATCTGGATCCGGGCCTTCCGGGTAAGCGGTCCTGACGGGATTTGAACCCGCGGCCTCCACCTTGACAGGGTGGCGAGCACTCCAAACTGCTCCACAGGACCAACAGTGACGCTTGCGGCTTCGCCGCCGTGCGCCGCGCTGTGTGCGCTGCGATGCAGACTCTACAGCAGGTCAGGGGGTGCGGTCGAACTCGCGCCCGGCGGGGCCCCGGCGGGCCGCCGGAGCCCCCGGGACACGCTTACGGCGCCGCCGCGTCGATGGCCTTGACGATGCGCTTGTCGGACACCGGATAGGCCGTGCCGAGGGCGTGCGCGAAGTAGCTGACCCGCAGCTCCTCGATCATCCAGCGGATCTCCAGCGCCTCCTGGGGCACCGGGCGCCCCGCCGGGAACTGCTCCAGCAGCCACGCGTACTCGTCCCGCATCTCCCGCACCTTCGCCATCCGGGCGCGGTCCCGGTCGGCGTTGCCCGGAAGCTGCTGCAGCCGCCGGTCCACGGCCACCAGATAGCGCATGAGGTCCGGAAGCCGCCGTACGCCGTGCGCGGTCACGAAACCCGCCGTGATGAGCTCCGAGAGCTGCTCCCTGATGTCCGTGAGCGACGGCAGCAGCACCGGGCTGCTGGTGGCCTTCAGCCGCCGCTCGCACGACTGCCAGGCGGCCAGCACCTCCTGGACCTTGCGCACGGTGTCCAGCGTGGCGTCCATGATGTCGGTGCGGACGGCGTCGAAGAGCTTGCGGAACGATTCCTCGTCCCAGGCCGGGCCGCCACGGGCCGCGATCAGCCGGTCGGCCGCCGCGGCCACGCAGTCGTCGAACAGCGCCTGCACACTGCCGTGCGGGCTGCTGGAGAGCGACAGCTTGGCCTGGTTGGAGAGCTTGCCCTGGACGAACTTGGCCGGGCTGGCCGGGAGCTGGAGCAGGATCAGCCGGCGCGTCCCCCGCCACATCGCCGCCCGCTGCTCGGCCTCGGTGTCGAAGAGCCGTACGGCCACCGACGCGCCCTCGTCGACGAGCGCCGGATACGCCTTGACCGGCTGGCCGCCGCGGCGCGTCTCGAAGGTGCGCGGCAGCGTGCCGACCGTCCACCGGGTCAGCCCGCCGCGCTGCTCGATCCCCTCGGCCTCCTTGGAGGACTCGAACGCCTTGGAGATCGCGGCCCGCGTCTTGGGCCGCAGCCGCTGCCGCAGCGCCTCCAGGTCCCTGTCCTCGGCCAGCTTGCGGCGCCGCTCGTCCACCACCCGGAAGGTGATCTTCAGGTGGTCGGGGACCTTCGTCAGGTCCCAGTCCTCCGGCTCGATCCGTACGCCCACCATCCGCTGCAGCTCCCGCCCCAGCGCCGACGTCAGCGGCTCCTGGAGGGGGACAGCGCTTTCCAGGAAGCGCTTGGCGTAGTTGGGCGCCGGAACGTAGTGCCGGCGGACCGGTTTGGGCAGCGAGCGGATCAGCTCGGTGACCAGATCCTCGCGCAGCCCCGGGATCTGCCAGTCGAAGCCGTCCGGGGTCACCTGGTTGAGCACCTGGAGCGGGATGTGGACGGTCACACCGTCCGCGTCCGCCCCCGGCTCGAACTGATAGGTCACCTTGAACTTGAGCTTCCCCTGGCGCCAGGAGTCCGGATAGGCGTCCTTGGTGACGCCCTGCGCCCGCTCGTTGATGAGCATCGACTTCTCGAAGTTGAGAAGCTCCGGCTCCTCGCGCCGCTTGTGCTTCCACCAGGAGTCGAAGTGCGCGCCGGAGACCACATGCTCGGGGATCCGCTGGTCGTAGAAGTCGAAGAGCGTCTCGTCGTCCACGAGGATGTCGCGGCGCCGGGCGCGGTGCTCCAGCTCCTCGACCTCGCCGAGCAGCTTGCGGTTGTCATGGAAGAACTGGTGGTGGGTGCGCCAGTCGCCCTCCACCAGGGCATTGCGGATGAACAGATCGCGGCTGGTCTCCGGGTCGATCCGGCCGTAGTTGACCTTCCGCTGGGCGACGATCGGCACGCCGTAGAGCGTCACCCGCTCATACGCCATCACCGCGGCCTGCTTCTGCTCCCAGTGCGGTTCGCTGTAGGTGCGCTTGACCAGGTGCTGGGCGAGCGGCTCGATCCACTCGGGCTCGATCTTCGCGTTGACCCGCGCCCACAGCCGGGACGTCTCCACCAGCTCCGCCGACATCACCCAGCGCGGCGGCTTCTTGAACAGCGCCGAGCCGGGGAACACCGCGAACTTGGCGCTGCGGGCGCCCACGTACTCGTTCTTCCCGCCGTCCTTCCCGCCGTCCTTGCCGCCCTCCCCTCCGGCGTTCTTGAGGCCGACGTGCGACAGCAGCCCGGACAGCAGCGACTGATGGACACGATCGGGCGCCGCGTCCTGCTCGGACATGTGGATGTCCATGGTCTTGGCGACCGTGCGCAGCTGGCTGTAGATGTCCTGCCACTCGCGTATGCGCAGGTAGTTGAGGTACTCCTGGCGGCACATCCGGCGGAAGGCGGAGGAGGACAGCTCCTTCTGCCGCTCCCGGACGTACCTCCACAGATTGAGGAACGCCAGGAAGTCGCTGGACTCGTCCTTGAACCGGGCGTGCTGCTGATCCGCCTGCTGCTGCTTGTCCGAGGGGCGCTCGCGCGGGTCCTGGATGGACAGCGCCGCCGCGATCACCATGACCTCGCGGACACAGCCGTTGCGATCCGCCTCCAGCACCATCCGGGCCAGCCGCGGGTCCACCGGCAGCTGGGCCAGCTTCCGGCCGACCTGGGTGAGCCGCTTGCGCGGGTCCTTCTGCTTGCTGTCCAGGGCGTGCAGCTCCTCCAGGAGCTGGACGCCGTCCTTGATGTTGCGGCGGTCCGGCGGGTCGATGAAGGGGAACTTCTCGATGTCGCCGAGGCCGGCGGCGGTCATCTGGAGGATGACGGAGGCGAGGTTGGTCCGCAGGATCTCGGCGTCGGTGAACTCCGGGCGGGTGACGAAGTCGTCCTCGGAGTACAGCCGGATACAGATGCCGTCGCTGGTCCGGCCGCAGCGGCCCTTGCGCTGGTTGGCGCTGGCCTGGGAGATCGGCTCGATGGGCAGCCGCTGGACCTTGGTGCGATGGCTGTAGCGGGAGATCCGGGCGGTGCCCGGGTCGATCACATAGCGGATGCCGGGGACGGTCAGCGAGGTCTCCGCCACGTTCGTCGCCAGCACGATTCTGCGGCCGGTGTGTCTCTGGAAGACCCGGTGCTGTTCGGCGTGCGACAGCCGCGCGTACAGCGGGAGCACCTCGGTGACCGGGAGCTTCTTCTTGTTCAGCGCGTCGGCGGTGTCGCGGATCTCCCGCTCACCGGAGAGGAAGACCAGGATGTCGCCCGGACCCTCGGCCTGGAGCTCGTCGACCGCGTCGCAGATCGCGGTGATCTGGTCGCGGTCGCTGTCCTCGCCGCCCTCCTCGAGCAGCGGGCGGTAGCGCACCTCGACGGGGTACGTACGCCCGCTGACCTCGACGATCGGCGCGTCGCCGAAATGGCGGGAGAACCGCTCCGGGTCGATGGTGGCGGAGGTGATCACGACCTTGAGGTCGGGGCGGCGGGGCAGCAGCTGGGCCAGATAGCCGAGCAGGAAGTCGATGTTGAGGCTGCGCTCATGGGCCTCGTCGATGATGATCGTGTCGTACTGGCGCAGCTCGCGGTCGGTCTGGATCTCGGCGAGCAGAATGCCGTCGGTCATCAGCTTGACATGGGTGTCCTGGCCCACCTGATCGGTGAAGCGGACCTTCCAGCCGACGGACTCGCCGAGCGGCGAGCGCATCTCCTCGGCGATGCGCTCGGCCACGGTGCGGGCCGCGATCCGGCGCGGCTGCGTATGGCCGATGAGGCCCTTGACGCCGCGCCCCAGCTCCAGACAGATCTTTGGAATCTGGGTGGTCTTCCCGGAGCCGGTCTCACCCGCGACGATCACCACCTGGTGATCCCGGACGGCCTCGAGGATCGCGTCCTTCTTCTGGCTGACCGGCAGCTCTTCCGGATAGGTGATGGCCGGCACCGCGGCGCGGCGGTCCGCGACCCGCAGCTCGGCACGCGTCATCTCCTCGGCGATCTCGCCGAGGACGGCCGCGCGGGCCTCGGGTTTACGGATGCGGCGCGCACCGTCGAGCCGGCGTCCCAGCCGCTGCTGGTCGCGCAGCATCAGCTCGGGCAGCCGCTCCAGCAGGGCGGGCAGGGCGGGGGCAGGCGTGGTGGACATACGGATCCCAGGATCTCACCTCCGGAAAACGGCTGGCGAACCATTTCCGTCCGCGCCGCGTGGCGCGATATGTGCGATATGTGCCGGCTCATCGCTTTAGCGTGATCTCATGGCCGATGACCTGGCGCAGCGCCCCGACCCCGAGCCCGAACGCCGATCACCGCGATGGGGGTGGCGGGCCTTCAAACGGTCCCCCTTCTTCCCCGCGACCGTCATCGTGCTGATCATCTCCGCGGGGGCCGGGCTCTTCGCGGGCTCGTACACCTACGCCTTCGCGAACCCCACCCCCCGTAACATTCCCACCGCCGTCGTGGTCCCCGATCACGGCGCCGCCCCGCTGAACCGGTTCCTCGCCGGGATGGAGCAGGCCCTGAACGCCTCCCTCCGGCTGCATCCCTACCCGACCTACGCCAAGGCCCGCTGGTCCCTTGAGGAGCAGCGGGTCTTCGCGGTCCTCCAGGTGCGCGGGCGCGGCGTGCGGATGGACGTGGCGAGCGCGGCCGGCGCGACCGTCGCCCAGGTGCTCGGCCAGGCGGCGGGCAAGGTCGGCCGGGTGTCCGGGGTGCCGGTCACGGTCAAGGACGTGAAACCGCTGCAGCCCGGCGATCCACGCGGTCTGGCCGTCTTCTACATCTCGCTGGCCGCCACGATCATCGGATTCCTCGGCGCCATCCAGCTCAGCGTGAACGCCTCCGAGCTCAATCCGGCCGAGCGGATCGCCTTCATGATCGCGTACGCCCTGCTCGGTGGGTTCACCATCGCGGTGATCGTCGACCAGGGGCTGGGCGCGCTCCGGCTCCCCTTCCCGGAGTCCTGGGCGATCCTGGCGCTGACGATGTTCACCTCGGGGCTGGTGTTCTCCATGTTCAACGTTCTCTTCGGGCGCTGGGCGCTCATCCCCACCTGGGGGCTGATGGTGCTCCTCGGTAACCCCTCATCCGGCGGCGCCGTCTCCTGGCCCCTGCTCCCCTCCCTCCTCGGCACCGTCGGCCGCTGGCTCCCGCCGGGCGCCTCGGTCAACGCCCAGCACACGGCGATCTACTTCCGCGCCCACCAGCACGCCTTTCCGTTCCTGGTGCTGGTGACCTGGTGTGTGCTGTCGGCCGTGGTCTTCTGGACCTGGCGCCACCGCCATCCGGGCGGGCGGCCGCCGAGGGCGACGCCGACGCGGTGCTGAGGGGGGGTGGTTCGAGCGGGTGTCCGCCGCATCGCTATGCGGCTCCGCGGCCCGGTGCGGCTTCGCCCCAGGCCCCCGGGGTCCAGGGGCGAAGCCCCTGGTTACGGGAAGGGGCGGGGAGGGGCGGGGAGGGGCGGGGAGGGGAAAACAAAAGTCCCTCCCCCGTGATCAGGGGAGGGGCTTTCTCCAAGGAGCGCCGAGCAGGCCTTGCACCTACATCCCTCGTTTGGAGACGAGTATCTTTCCTTAGACGACCGACGCATCAACTCCCGCCCTCCGGGGCGGCGTTGCGAGATCAACTATACCCCATCCGGGGGATCACAGCCGCCACAGCGGGGCGTCGTACCGCTCGGGCTGAGTCCCGATCAGCAGGGCCCGCAGATCGGCGCGTTGGACCCCGCTCAGCCCGAGGACCTCGGTGAGCCGGCGGAAGGTGGTGTGGCTGACGCCGCGGGCGCGGGCCTCCTCGGCGAAGCGGGCGACCCCGGCGAGTACGGCCCTGGGCCGGAACGGCTCCTCGGGCACCGCCCCGAATCGCGCGGTCTTCTCGCGCTCGTAGTCGATCTCCGAGTAGCCGCAGATCTCCCGGCAGTGCCGCTCGGCCCCGGCGAGTCCGGTGGTGTCGGCGATGGCTCCGGCCAGCCGGTTCCGGCGGAACGCGGTGTCGAGATCCGCCTCATGGACCACGGCCCCGTCGTCCGTCAGGGGAATGGTGAGCCCCGCGTCCCGCACCTCGCACAGCCCGCGCACCCCCCGCGCCGCGGCCGTGAGCATGCCGGTGGCCTCCGACGGATGCCACTCCATGACGGGCCCGATGGGCGCGACGTCGTCGGCGGTCAGCGCATGGACCACCCGCTCCAGCCGTTCGTGCAGCGCCTCCACCGGAATCTCCCCGTCCAGCCCGGGTCCGGCGACCAGCAGCCGGATCTCCGCGTTCACCTGCGCACACGCGGCGAGCGACAGCGCGTCCCCGAGCGGGCTCCGCAGGGTCGGCTCATCGCCGTGCGCGAGGATGTCGCCACCCACGTCCAGCAGGTCGATCGACGCCGGGGCCAGGTGCTCGATCAGTTCCTCCAACTGCCTGACCATGCCCTCCACGCCGTGGTGGGGGTCGAGCAGGGCGAAGGTGTGCGGCAGCTCGGCGGCCAGCCGGGGCAGCGTGGACCCGGCCGGCGCCACGGGCTTCGCGTCCTCGGGCACGGCGTACACGCTCGGCGTCAGCGGCCGCAGACCGGTGAAGTCGGCCGCTGTCCGGGGCCCGGGGACGGGGTCGACGAGCAGCCGGTCCCAGGCGTACGTCAGGACCACCGCCCGGTCCTCGGCCGTCCCGCGCCCGTACAGGGCCCGGTCGAGCACCGCGGCGGCAACGGCGTCCCCGCCTCCTCCGCCCGCCACGATCAGCCGCGTCATCCGCCCAGCGTACGGCGGGAACGGACAATTCCGTCGAACGAGACGCGGCGGTCGTCAGTGCGCGGTGAGCCCGCCGTCGACCACGAGCTCCGAGCCGGTGACGAACGACGACTCGTCGCCGGCGAGGAAGAGCATCGCCGGTGCGATCTCGTCCGCCCGGCCCGCGCGGGCCATCGGCGTGCGCACGATGTCCGGCTGCTGATCGCCCTGCTCGTCCAGGAGGTCCTGGATCATCGGAGTGGCGATCACCCCCGGGTGCAGTGAGTTGACCCGTACGTTGTCGCGGGCGTACTCGACCGCCGCGGTCTTCGACAGCAGCCGGACGGCGCCCTTCGACGCCTGGTACGCGGCCGCCGCACCGCTGCCCACCAGCCCCAGCACCGAGGATGTGTTGATCACCGATCCGCTGCCGCTCGCGCGCAGCAGCGGCATGGCCGCCTTCATCCCCAGCCAGGTGCCCTTCTGGTTCACCTCGATCACGCGGTCCCAGGACGCCTCATCGGTGCCCTCGATACCGGGCCAGTCCAGGATCCCGGCGATGTTGACCAGCACGTCCAGGCGGCCGAAGCGCTCCCGTACGGTGGCGATCACCTCGCCCCACGCCTCCGCCGAGGCGACGTCCAGCGTGGCCGAGGCCACGTCGCCGCCGGACTCCTCGATCCGTTCCTCCAGGGCCTTCAGGGGCTCCGGGGCCACATCGGTGAGGAGCAGCCGTGCTCCCTCCCGCGCGAAGAGTTCGGCGGTCGCCGCGCCGATCCCTCCCGTCGCCCCGGTGATCAGGGCGACTTTGCCGTGCAGACGTCCAGACATGGGCGCTCCGTTCCTCGTCTCGCTCCCGATTCGAGTCTGCGCAGGTCAGCGGGGGTCAACCAGGACGCACGCCGCCTGGGTGCGGCACACCCGGGCAGCGCTGCGGGAACGAGGCCGACGGGCCCGTCAGACGGTCTGGGACTTCACCTCGGCCTCCTCCGGCTCCTCGGGCGCCTCCCGGTCCTTACGGTCTGCGCGGTCCTTACGGTCTACGCGGTCCTTACGGTCCTTACGGTCCTTGCGGTCCTTGCGGACGGCCGGGTTGGTCTCCGGAGCGGCCGCCACGGCGAAGACGGTGACCGCACCCATGGCCATCAGGAACAGCGCGACCGGCCAGGACGCGTCCGCCCACGCGAGCAGCGCGGTGGCGATGATGGGGGAGAACCCGCCGACGATCATCGACGCCAGCTCATGCCCCAGGGCGAGCCCGCTGTAGGCCACCCGGCTGGCGAAGAGTTCGGTGAAGAACGCCGGCTGGGTGCCGATCATCGCCCCGTGGCCGATCACGACCGCCACGAAGATCGCCACGAAGATCAGCACCGGATTGCGCGAGTCGAACATCGCGAAGAACGGATAGGCCCAGACGACCACCGCGATCGCGCCCCCGATATACACCGGCCGGCGCCCGATGCGGTCGGAGAGCGCTCCGAACATCGGCATCGCGAACGACTCGAACAGCATCCCCACCACGAGCGCGGCCAGCACCACCCCCTTGCCCACCCCGACCTCGGCCGCGTAGGAGAGGCTGAAGGTGAGGAAGAGATAGCTCGCACCGGTTTCGGCGACCCGGGCCCCGAAGGCGATCAGTATCGACTTGGGGTGGGTGCGGATGACATCGAGGAGCGGCGGGGCGGACTTCTTCGACGCCGACGCCGACGCCGACTCCTTCTCCCGGAACGCGGGCGTCTCCATGATCCGGAGCCGGATCAGCAGCCCGACGGCGGTGAGCAGGATGCCGACCACGAACGGAATGCGCCAGCCCCAGGCGAGGAAGGACTCCTTGGTGGTCACGGCCTGGGCGAGTGCGTAGGCGGAGGCGGAGAGGACGAACCCGAGCCCCACCCCGGTCTGGCTCCAGGCCGAGTAGAAACCGCGGCGGTGGCTGGGCGCGTGTTCGCTGACGATCAGCACCCCGCCGCCCCACTCACCGCCGACGGCGATGCCCTGCACGATCCGCAGCGCCACCAGCAGCACCGGTGCCCAGGCCCCGATGGTGGCGTACGTGGGCAGCAGACCGATCAGACAGGTCGCGACGCCCATGATCACCAACGTGGTCACCAGCATCGACTTACGGCCGATCCGGTCACCGAAGTGACCGAAGACGATGCCGCCGAGCGGCCGGGCGAGGAACCCCACCGCGTTGGTGCCGAAGGCGGCGATCGTTCCCACCAGCGGATCGAAGGTCGGGAAGAAGAGGGAGTTGAAGACGAGCGCGGCGGCCGTGCCGTAGAGGAAGAAGTCGTACCACTCCAATGCGCTACCGAACAAACTTGCGATCGCTGCCTTGCGTACTTCGCGCGGGGTGCCCTTCACGTCTGCCATGTCGGCTCTCCAATGGCCGCTTCGAATGGGATCAGGACCTGCGGCTCGGGTGTGTTCGGGGATTGTTCGCCGCTGGTTCTCATGGCGGGAATGGCGGTGTTCCGCTCACCGGGACAAGTCGCGAACCGGCGACTTCCGGCCGCTCGGGAGAGCTGCACCCGTACGCCTCTCACGCGTCCCACGTTCGTGGGATTTGCATACTTTCGCGCCTTACTCTCCGTTTCGTCCGGTCACGCCTTCACGATGTCGGTCCCGTCCAGGGGCCCGTGACGAAGGGAAGACACACATGCGTGGAAGGCTCGTCATCGCCGCCGCGGCATTGACCATGGCGCTGACGCCGGGCGTCGCGTCGGCGACACAGGACGGCGACGACCAGACGACCGGCTCCTACAGCGCCGAGGTGCCCATGGGCCAAGGCACGGAGGGGGCCATGGCCCAGGGCTCGCAAGGGGCCATGGCCCAGGGCTCGCAGGGGACCGAGTCCCAGGGCTCCGAGGCGACGGGTCCCATCGGTTCCGGGGCGACGGGTTCCGCCCACTCCGGGGCGACCGGCTCCGTCGGTTCCGACGCGACAGCCTCCCATGGCTCCGAGGCGACCGCTTCCCACGAAGCGGCCCCCCACCCCGGCGAGGGCGTGCCCGGCTACGAGGTGGTCACCCTGCCCAATGAGAACGTCCCGAACTTCCAGCGGCGCACGGTGTACTGCCCGGAGGGGAAGAAGGTCATCGGCGGCGGCGCCGAGGCCCGAGGCGACACCGCCATCCTCGTCGGCAGCTTCCCCACCGATGACGCACGGGGCTGGATCGGGCTGGGCCGCCAGACCACCACCGACAACGTGGGCATCAGCGTCTTCGCGATCTGCGCCAACGTCTGATCGTTCATGCGGGACACGCGTTCCCCCGTGGGCGTGGCAGGCATTGAAGAAGCCCCCTCCGGATGGAGGCGAATTCAAGGGGTCGTGGCAACACCGTTGGTCATGCGGTTGTTGTCAGTAGCTTAGCGAGGCGCTCGGCTGGGGTTTCCCAGCCGAGCGTTTTGCGTGGGCGGCCGTTGAGTTCGGCAGCGACGGCGTCGAGGTGTTCGCGGTTGTGCCGGGACAGGTCGGTGCCCTTGGGGAAGTACTGTCGCAGCAGCCCGTTCGTATTCTCGTTCGAGCCGCGCTGCCAGGGGCTGGAGGGGTCGCAGAAGTAGACCGGCATGCCTGTGGCCATGGAGAACTGGTGGTGCGGGCCCATCTCGGAGCCCTGGTCCCAGGTCAGTGAGCGCCGCAGGTGGGCCGGGAGTGTGCTGACGGTGTCGATCAGCGCGTCGCGGACGGTGAGGGTGTCGCGGGTGCCGGGCAGGTGGACCAGCATCACGTAGCGGGTGGTCCGCTCGACCAGGGTGCCGATCGCTGAGCCGTTGTTTTTGCCGATGATGAGATCTCCCTCCCAGTGCCCGGGGACAGCCCGGTCAGCGGCTTCGGCGGGCCGTTCGCTGATCATCACCATCGGCGCCGGGAAGCGCGGGATCCGCTGGTCCGGGCGGCGCTGGGGCTTGCGCAGCGTGCGGCCGGTCCGCAGGGCCTTGGTGAGTTCGCGGCGGAGTTCGCCCCGGCCCTGGACGTAGAGGGCCTGGTAGATCGTCTCGTGCGACACGTGCATCTCCGTCTGGCCGGGAAAGTGCAGGCGCAGGCTCCGGCTGATCTGCTCGGGACTCCACTTCAGTCCCAGCCATGACTGGATGGTGTCACGCAGCAGCAGACACGCCGCGATCTTCCCGCCCTTGGGGCGGGGCCGCCGGGCCCGTGCGCGGGCGTGCGCAGCGTGCGGCCGGTACTGGCCGTTGAGCGGGTGGCGGTTGCGGCGTATCTCCCGGCTGATGGTCGAGGCGCTGCGGCCCAGCTCGGCCGCGATGGCCCGGATCGTGGCCTTCTCGCGCAGCCGGTCGGCGATGTGTATCCGCTCGTCCTCGCCGAGATAGCGCGAGTCGCCACGGACCTCGATCAACCGCGTCTTCGCGGAGCGGACCGCGACCGCCGGCGCGTCCTGCGCCCGCGGTCGCGGTCTCTTCACCCGGCCGTCGGGCCGTCCGTAACGCCACTCCCGACCGGTCCGGGGATGCACTCCCACCATCCGGCTGGCCTGCGTGTTGCTCATCCCTTGATCCACAAGGGAAAGGTAGAGCTCACGCTCCTTCAGGAGCTTCCTCGGCCCCTGCGGTCTCCGGTCCTTCCGGATCTCGAAGTCCATCGCGTCCCCCTACATCGGGGTGCTGCAACGACCTCTTGAACTGAAGTGCAGCGGGAGGGGGCTTCGCCCTGGTGCGGGTGGTGGCTGGGGCCGGGTCGAACGGGTACGCGCGTGTGTGAGCGCGGACAGAGCGGTTTCTGAGCCGTCGTCGTTGGCCGTAGCCGGCCATTCACGGACGGTCAGAGAGACGGTCCTGGGTGCGGCCCGACGGAGCAACCCGTCGGGCCGCACCCGCTGCCTCCGGCTCAGCCGCAGCGGAAGTTGGAGCCCCCGTCCTCCAGGTACTTGTTGTAGATCCATCCGAGACTCCTGTTGTTCTCGTCTCTGACCCACGTCCAGGTGTGGCCGAGGTCGTTCGTGACGTAGCAGTCGTACTCGACCCAGGCGTCCGGAGAGACATAGCCCACTGTGGTGCAGTCGCCGTACGGTCCGGTGTGGATGGCGGCGGGGGAGGACTTGCTCACTCTGCCGCCGAAGGGATCGTCGTTGGTGTGCGGCCAGTACGCGTTGCCGCACGTGACAGCGGCTGCGTTGGTGGTGGCGGCCTGGGCGCTCGGCGTGCCCACGAGGCCGAGTGCGACGGCTGCGGCGGCGCCGGCACCGGCCAGAAGACGGCGTGTCTGCATGGTTACCTCCATTGGGCGCGGAGACGGCTCTGTCCGTCCCAGCGAGGGGCTCGGTCAGGCACGACTGTGGCAGCCAGGCTTTGGAGGCAACCTTGGCAAAGTCTTGAATTGCCTGTTCAGCGAGGGGAACCGGTGCGGAGGGCTTTGGAAATGGCCGTCGCAGTTCCACGATGTCGTAGCTCGCGTCTGCTGAGCCTGGGCGAGTGCCAGTGCTGAAAGCACGAATGGGACGCGCACTGCAAGAGCCCGGAGTGCTGCCCCGCCGGGCGTCCACCAGGTGATGTCACGGGCACGAAAACGCCCTCTCCGATGATCTTCGGAGAGGGCGTGTGCCCTGGTGAGGGCTGCGGTGGCTGGGGCCGGGGTCGAACCGGCGACCTTCCGCTTTTCAGGCGGACGCTCGTACCAACTGAGCTACCCAGCCGCAGCGGTCCTGACGGGATTTGAACCCGCGGCCTCCACCTTGACAGGGTGGCGAGCACTCCAAACTGCTCCACAGGACCTTGCGTGTACGAGCACGAGTCTCGCACATGTGGCGTGCGCTCCCAACGGGATTTCCCGCGGTGGATTCGCACTCCTTGCGATCTTCGAATCGGGGCCTTGATTTCTCTCCGCCGCGTCGATGTCGCTGGATCAGCGTATCAGACCTCCGGCCCCGTCCTGACCGCTCACCGGGCGGGCCGGGCCTTGGTCGGTGAGCGGTGGGGCGTGATGGGACTACGTCGCTCCCGGCCCGGGTCAGGGGCGGCCGCCGCGCTCCAGCGGGATCCTTTCGCCCGCCTCGATCGCGACCGGCAACCGGTTCTCGGTGGGCGGCAGGGGGCAGGTCGCGAGGTCGGTGTAGGCGCAGGGGAGGTTGGTGGCGCGGTTGAAGTCGAGGGTGACGCGGCCGGCCTCGTCGGGGGCGTCGATCTGGAGGGAGCGGTTCGCGGCGTACGTGGTCACGCCGGAGGTCGCGTCGGTGAGGAGCACCATCAGGCTGCCGGGCCGCTTGCCGTTGAAGGCGGTGAGCCGGAACGTCTCGCCGGCCAGCTCGAACTCGACCTGGCCCGGTGCGTCGTAGACGTGCTCCAGACCCTCCGCCACGGCGCCCACGGTGATCGCGCGCGGCTCGTCGAAGGGGAGGTAGCGGCCGGTGCGGAGCCAGCGGGGGTCGGGGGCGTAGGCCGGGGTGTGGGTGAAGTCGGTGCGGAGGGGGTTGCCGGGGTGTCGGGGGCGGACGATGTCGTGGCCGCCGCGCTTGGCGACCTCGATCACCGCGTCGCCGTACCCCGCGTACAGGCTGGCCCGCTCGGCGATCGTTCCGAAGACGTACCGCCCGTGCACCGCCGTGCCGTCGATGGTCAGCTCCTCGCCGTCGGCCAGCTCGACCACCACGCCCTCCGGGCCGCTGGACCAGGCCCCGGGGGCGTCCTCGAAGCGGGTCGGCTCGGGGCTCAGCCAGCGCAGGCTGGTGATCGCGAGGAATCCGTGGGGGTCGGCGAGTGCCTGCTCATGGGCGCGGTGCCAGCGCTCCCACTCCTCGGCGAAGCTCGCCCGGTCGATGTCCTGGACGGTCATCTGCGCTCCCTCGAGGTCGGGTGCCGTCGGGTACGTACAACCGCTTCGGGGACGGAGACATTCCGGGAGCCGGGGGAGCCGGGGGAGCCGGGGGAGTCGCAGGAGCCGGGGGCTGGGGAGTTCTGGGGGCCCGCCGTGCCGGCCGCGCATACGAAAAAAGTCACCAGCAGGTACGTTTCGACCTGCGGTGACTCAAAGAAAGTGGTGCCCCCAACGGGATTCGAACCCGTGCTACCGCCTTGAAAGGGCGGCGTCCTGGGCCACTAGACGATGAGGGCCGATGGCCCACCTGGGCGCCTTGCGGCGCTTTCGGGGACGCGAGAAGCATATGGGATGCCGGCGAGGTTCGCCAAAACGGTTTACGGAGTGGTGGGCGTCGGTGTCGCGCCCGGGCGGTTCTCGGCCGGCAGATGACGGCTGACCTCGGCCTTCGCCAGGCCCAGACCGCCCAGATCGATCTCGTCCCACGCCTGGAGCCGTCGCGTGTCGCGGTCCAGGTAGAGGACCGACGCCTGCACCGTGTCCGGTGTGCCGTCGTCCACCGCGCGCAGCCCGCTGCCGCCCGTCGACCCCTCGGTCATCAGCCGGGTGCCGCCGGGGAGCACCTCCGTACGGCGGTGATGGACATGGCCGGTGAGGGCGAGCGGCACGGTGCCGTCGGTCTCCCGGGCGGCGATCGGGTTGTGGGCGAGGGCGATGTCGACCGGGGCGCCGGCGGCCTTGCGGTCCCGGATCGCCTCGGCGAGCCGCCGTCCGGCGCTGTGCTCGGCCGCGTCACCGGCGGCCGCGGCGGAGCGGTCGGGGGTGAACTGCGGATCGCCGATGCCCGCGATCCGCAGCCCGGCGACGGAGATCACGTCGCCGTTGTCCACCACATGCGCCCCCTTGCGCTTGGCCAGGTAGCGCTGGGTCGACGCCGAGTCGTGGTTGCCGCGCACCCAGACGTAGGGGGCGCCGAGGTCGGAGACGGGGTCGAGGAAGCCGTTCTCGGCGGAGGTGCCGTGGTCCATCGTGTCGCCCGTGTCGAGGATCACGCTGACCTTGTACTGCCGCACCAGCGACTGCACGATGTGCCACGCGGCCGGATTGAGATGGACGTCCGAGATGTGCAGCACCCGCATGGTGGTCGGATCGGGCTGATACGCGGGGAGCGTCGAGGTCGCCTCGTAGAGCTGGGTGACATTGGTCACCAGCCGGGCCAACTCCCGCTGATAGACGTCGAAGTCGGTCACGATGCTGCGCGCGTTGCCCACCACCGAGGGGGCGCTGGAGAGCAGCCCGGAGTAGCGCGGTTCCAGGACGGAATTCGGGTTCCAGGTCGCGTAGACGGCGCCGCCGGAGGCGGTCAGCAGCGTCAGCGCGAGCCCTCCGGCGGCCAGCGCCCGGCGGGGGCGGCGGTAGACCGCCAGGCCCAGCGCGGTGGCGCCGAAGACCACGGCGACGCAGGAGCGGACCGCGAGGCCGAGGGTGCCGCGGGTGACATCGGTCGCGACCTCCTCCTGCAGCCCGGAGAGCCGCTCGGGGTGGTCGACGAGGGACTGGGACCGGATGGGGTCGAGCCGGTCCACGTCCACGTCCAGGCGGAGCGGGGCGTGGTGGCTGTTCAGCTCGAGCGAGCCCAGCGGGGCCACGTTGATCTTGGTGCCGCCGGTGAGGGACGGCCGCAGCGCCATCCGCGTGTCCATCGGGCCCACGGAGATGTGGACGCTGCCGACCACCAGCAGTCCGATCCAGGCGCCGAGGACGGTCACGGCGGCCAGCCCGGTGGCGCGGACGAGGGGGCGGCGGCGCGCGGTGGGGTCGAGCCCCGTGGGGTCGAAGGAAGCGGCGGGGGAGGGGGTCTGCGAGGGGCGGCGGAAGCGGTGAGGGGAGGGGCGGCGGAAGGGGCGAAGGGAAGGGCGGCGGAAGTGGCGGGGGGAAGGGCGGCGGAAGCGGTGAGGGGAAGAGCGGCGGAAGCGGCGAAGAGGGGAGACGGCCGCGGTGCCCGCGCGCTGAGCGGTGGCACGGAGCAGCCGGAGCGGTTCGCGGGCCATTGGTCCCGTATGCCCGGCCGCGCGGGGGCGTATGCTGGGCGCGCGGGGGCGTATGCCTGGGGCGGCGCGGCGGTGGGCCCGCGCCCGGTGGCGGTGCGCCGGGCGGCCGGAGGCGGTGCGCCGGGCGGGGCGGTGCGCCGGGCGGCCGGAGGCGTCCTCCGAGGTGTCCCCAGAGGCGTCCTCCGAGGCGTCCGGAGACATCCGGAGGCGTCCGGCGCGGATAGCTTGGCGCCGACGGCTCCTTTCCGGGCCCGGCTGCCCGACAATGGCCTCGTGCTGGAGATGACGCGCGAGGAGTTCGAGGAACTGGTCGCCGAGGCGCTGGACCGGATCCCGCCGGAGCTGACACGGCTCATGGACAACGTCGCCGTGTTCGTGGAGGACGAGCCACCGACGGACGATCCCGAGCTGCTCGGGCTCTACGAGGGGACGCCGCTCACCGACCGGGGTGAGTGGTACGCGGGCGTCCTGCCGGACCGGATCACCGTCTACCGGGGGCCGACGCTGCGGCTGAGCGAGACCCGGGAGGACGTCGTCCAGGAGACCGAGGTGACCGTGGTCCATGAGATCGCGCACCACTTCGGGATCGACGACGCGCGGCTGCACGCGCTCGGGTACGGCTGACCCCGTTCGGCGGCCCCAGGTCCGTCGGCCGATATCCGCCCACATCCGCCCCCGCCTACGACCGACGCCGGACGCGCGGTCCACGCGAGGGGGTGGGCCCGTACCGCATGCGTGTCCTGGGCGGGGCGGGGCCAGTTGGGCAGGGCGTCACATCCCTGTCGTCTGGAGGTGTCCCGCGCATGCCCGGATCCCCCGTGCCCGGATCCCCCGCTCCGCGCCCCGCCCGCTCCGCCCGTTCCCCCCGCTCCCCACGGGCCGCCCGGGGCTCCCGGACCGCGCGGTCCGCCCGCAGCTCCCGGCACGCACCCCGTGCCGCCGTGCGCGGGGCGGCGGCGGTCGCGGCGCTCGTCGCCGTCGCCATGGCGCTGGGCGGCTGTATGAGCATCTCCGACGACCCCGAGCGGCCGGACAAACACCGTGGCTCCCACCAGAAGGGCGAGGCGGCGGACACGGGCGGCGCCGTGGTGCGCTCCGACGGCAGGGGGCGGCCGTACGCGGACTCCGACCGGGACGAGAAGGACGGGAAGGGGAAGAAGGGTAAGAAGGGGAAGAAGAAGGACGGCGAGGACCGGTCGGCCTCGGCGTCCGCGACCGACCCCGAGGCCGGGCCCTCCGCCCCGCCCGGTGAGAAGGGTGCCCCGCACCAGCATCCGGCCCCCTCCGCCCCGCCGCAGCCGGGCGGCGCCACCCCGTCCGACGCGCCGCCCGCGCCCCGGCCGTCGAGCCCGCCGCCGAGCGCGCCGGACCCGAAGCCGACCGACCCCGAGCCCCCGACCGCCCCGGCCTCCTCGCCGGACCAGCCTGCGGGATAAGCCCGCGGGACAGGACCACGGGGTAAGCCCACGGGACAGGCCCGCGGGACAGGGCCCTGTCGTCGCCGGCCTGCGCGGATGGAGTGAATTTGCTCTTGAGGGGTGGAGGTGCGTATGGTGGTAGATCGTTTGATCCCATTTGCCCGGCGCCTCGTAGAAGTGCGCCGCGAGGCGCGTTCCTTGCCATCCCGTGGCTGACCGCATAGAGGCGGTCGTTTGCGACAACACACGGAGTTTGGGCGCGTGCCGAGACTCCGGAAGGTTTCGCATTTCGCATGTCCGTTTCCACTGATCACGCCGTCATGCCCGCTCACGAGGAGCCGAGCGAGACGAGCCAGCTGACCGCCCCGGCCGAGCCGTTCGAGCCGTCGGAGCAGGACGCGCAAGCCGCCACGGAAGCCCCCGAGACCCCTAAGGCGCCCGACATCACATTCGCCGACCTCGGCCTCCCCGAGCAGATCGTCCGCAAGCTGGCGCAGAACGGCGTCACCACGCCCTTCCCGATCCAGGCCGCGACCATCCCCGACGCCCTCGCCGGACGCGACATCCTCGGCCGCGGCCGTACCGGCTCCGGCAAGACCCTCTCGTTCGGCCTTCCGCTGCTGACCACGCTGTCCGGCGGCCACACCGAGAAGAAGCGTCCCCGTGGGCTGATCCTCACCCCGACCCGCGAACTCGCGATGCAGGTGAGCGACGCGCTGCAGCCGTACGGCGATGTTCTCGGCCTCAAGCTCAAGGTCGTCTGCGGCGGCACCTCGATGGGCAATCAGATCTACGCCCTGGAGCGCGGCGTGGACATCCTGGTCGCCACTCCGGGCCGGCTGCGCGACATCATCGAGCGCGGTGCCGCGTCCCTGGACAAGGTGCAGATCGCGGTCCTCGACGAGGCCGACCAGATGGCCGACATGGGCTTCCTGCCCGAGGTCACCGAGATCCTCGACCTGGTGCCGCGGGGCGGACAGCGGCTGCTGTTCTCCGCGACGCTCGAGAACGAGATCGACACCCTGGTCAAGCGCTACCTGGTCGACCCGGTCACCCACGAGGTGGACCCGTCCGCGGGCGCCGTCTCGACCATGACCCACCATGTGCTGGTCGTGAAGCCGAAGGACAAGGCGCCGGTCACCGCCGCCATCGCGGCGCGCAAGGGCCGCACCATCATCTTCGTACGGACCCAGCTGGGCGCCGACCGCGTCGCCGAGCAGCTGTGCGACGCGGGCGTACGCGCCGACGCGCTGCACGGCGGTATGACGCAGGGTGCGCGCACCCGCACCCTGGCCGACTTCAAGGACGGGTACGTCAATGTGCTCGTCGCCACGGACGTCGCCGCGCGCGGTATCCACGTCGACGGCATCGACCTGGTGCTGAACGTGGACCCGGCCGGCGACCACAAGGACTATCTGCACCGCTCCGGCCGTACGGCCCGGGCGGGCCAGAGCGGCACCGTCGTCTCGCTGGCCCTGCCGCACCAGCGCCGCCAGATCTTCCGGCTGATGGAGGACGCGGGCGTCGACGCCTCCCGTCACATCGTCGGTGGCGGCGGAGCCTTCGACGAGGATGTGGCACGGATCACGGGCGCGCGTTCGCTCACCGAGGTGCAGGCGGAGGCGGCCTCGAACGCGGCCAAGCAGGCCGAGCGCGAGGCGGAGGACCTCAGCCGGCAGCTGGAGCGGGTGCAGCGGCGCGCGGTCGAACTGCGCGAGGAGGCCGACCGTCTGACGGCGCGGGCGGCGCGCGAGCGCGGCGAGACCGTGGCACCGGCGGAGCCCGCGGCCGGGGCCGAGGCCGGGGCGGAGACGGTGGCCGAGGCCGCCGCTGTGACGCTGCCCGCGCAGCGCACGGCGGAGCCCGCGACCGTGCCCGCCGTGAAGGGCGCGGGGGCCGCGGAGGGCGCCGAGGGCGCGGGTGACGGCGAGGCGCCGCGCCGCTCCTCGTACGACCGCCGGGACAACGACCGGGGCCGGGACGACCGGGGCGGCCGTTCCTTCGACCGCCGGGACGGCGACCGCGACCGTGGGTTCAACCGTGACCGGCGGGACGACCGCCGGGACGACCGCGGCGGCTTCAACCGCCGTGACGACCGGGGTGGCCGTTCGTACGACCGCCGGGACGGCGACCGCGACCGTGGCTTCAACCGCGACCGGCGCGATGACCGCCGGGACGACCGTCGTGACGACCGCTTCGGCCGCGACCGGGACCGCGACCGGGACCGTCGGGACAACGACCGTGGCTTCGGCCGCGACCGTGGGTTCAACCGTGACCGGCGGGACGACCGCCGGGACGACCGTGGCGGTTTCAACCGCCGGGACGACCGTGGCGGCAGCCGTCCGTACGAGCGCCGCGACGACCGTGGCTTCGGCCGCGACCGCCGGGACAACAACGACCGTGGCGGCCGCTCCTTCGAGCGCCGCGACCACAACCACCGTGGCGGGGACCGTCCGTTCAACCGGGACCGTCGCGACGACCGCCCGGGCCGTCGTGACGACCACCGGGGCGGTGCCACCGGCGGCCGTCCGTACGAGCGCTCCCACAGCTCGCACGACCGGTCCTTCGACCGCCGCGCCGACAAGCCGCGCTGGAAGCGCAACGGCTGATCGGGCCGTGCGCGACGCCTGATCGGGTCGTGAGCGACCGGCTCATCGGGCCGTGGGCAACGGCTCATCGGGCCGTGCTGGAGGCCGTGCAACACCACGCTGTTGCACGGCCTTTCGCTCCCGGAGGGTATTGGCTCGGGTGTTGGCCCCTCGCCGAGCTATGCTGCGGGGGTGCGGGTCATTAGCTCAATTGGCAGAGCAGTGGACTTTTAATCCATTGGTTCAGGGTTCGAGCCCCTGATGACCCACCTCGGAAACCGCAGGCGCCATCGGCGACCTGCGGTTTCATCGTTCCCGCGGGTCCCGTCGCGCTGTCTTCCGCGGCCTGGGACCGGGGGGTTCTCACTCCCGTCGTACGGAAGATCGAGTCTCACTCGACCGGCGCTTGAGCGGATGCCGAACGGTACTCGAGCGCAGAGCCTGAACCTGCTGCGTCTGGTCCGCTGCTCGGAAACGCGTAAGGAGACTCCTCGTGCGACTCGCGACAACGATCCGGGGTTTGATCCCCGTCATGGCGCTGGCGGTATCGGCATGGGCGGTCTCCGCTCCGGCGTCCGCCGAAGGAAAGGGGGGCGGCGGCACGGAGGGCGAGAAGGCGGCTCCGGTGCCCTGCGGGGACGCGGCGGCGCTGGTCAACGCGGTGAGCGAGGCCAACAGCTCGCCCTCGGGAGGGTCCGTCGCCCTGACCACGGGGTGTGTCTACACGCTGGGCTCCGCGGCGTTCACCGGTCCCAACGGCGCCGACGGACTGCCGCTCATCACCCGTGACGTGACCATCAGCGGGACCCTGGCGACCATCAGACGCAGTGCGTCCGCGGCGGACTTCCGGATCGCGGAGATCGCGCCCGGCGGAAGCCTTACGGTCAACGGCGTGACCTTCTCAGGCGGCCGGGCGACCTCGGGGGCGGGCACCGACGGCGGCGGCATCCTCGACGGGGGCTCGCTGCGGCTGATCCAGTCCACGGTCACGGGCAACACCGCGAGCAACGTCGGCGGAGGCGTCGAGATCGCCTCGGGGGGCTCGGCGGTGCTTTCCGGCACGGATGTGACGCAGAATTCCGCGGGGGACGGCGGCGGTATTCACATCAATACGTCGGCCACCCTCAGCGTCTCGGGCGGAAACATTTCGGACAATACCGCGGACAGCTCGGGCGGTGGCGTCAGCAACTTCGGAACGACGCTGCTGGGCGCCGTCGGGATCGCGCGGAACAAGACCACCAACTTCGAGGGCGGCGGCATCTCCACCGCCATCGGCGATCTCACGATCAACGGCAGCCGGGTGACCGAGAACACCGCCGGCAGTTTCGGTGGCGGTATCGCCAATATGGGCAGCGCGCTGCTCGTGCAGGCCACCACGGTGAACGGAAATACCGCCACGCTGAATGGCGGCGGTGTGTTTCAGCACGCGGGCACCACGCAAATGATCGGCGACACCGTCACCGGTAATACGGCCAATGGCGGTCAGGGCGGCGGGATCTTCACCGACGGCGGCTCGATCGCGCTCTCCGCGACCACGGTCACCGGGAACAACCCGAACCAGTGCGTACCGGCCCTCGCGGGCTGCTGAAAAAAGCTGCTGAAGTAAAGAGGCCGAAGAAAGGGGCTGAAGAAAGAGGCTGAACGCCGCGGCGCCCCCGGAAGTCGCGCTTCCGGGGGCGCCGCGTGCGTGCCTGACCGCCTGCTCGACCGACCGTCAGTGCTTGCAGTCCTTCTTCTTGGCCTTGACCTTGACCTTGTGCTGCTTCTTCACCTTGTGCTCGCACTTGTCCTTCTTGTGCGGCTCCTTGGCCTTGTGCTCCGACTTGGCCTTGTGGTGCTTCTTGGCCTTGTGCTGCTCCTTCGCCTTGTGCTCCTTCTTCGGCGCCTCCTTGTGCACGATGACGACCGGCTCCGGCTCGTTGAGGGCGATGTTCGCGCACTTGGAGCCGATGTTGGTGTCGCCCGTCGGGGCGGCGCCGCCGGTGATCAGCGTGGTGCCGGTGGCCGTGTCGCAGTCGTTGGCCTGGATGGGCGTGGCGTTGAAGCCGCTGGCGAAGTTGATGCAGTCCGAGCCGAGGTTGATGTCGCCCGTCGGAGCGGCGCCGCCGGTGTTGGTGGTGGTGCCGGTGGACGTGTCACAGAGGTTTCGCTGAGCCCCGCTGGACTGCGGGAAGAGGCCATGGGCACTCGCGCTACCGGCGCCGCCGACCACCATTGTGCCCGCGGCCGCCGCGGCCATGAGAGCTGCCTTCTTGCCGATCTGCATTGTTCTGGTGCCTCCATATCGGGTTCTCCGCGAAAATTCCGCAGACACCTCTTGAACGAGGTTTCCGCAAGTCGGGATCCGGGAGTATCGGAAGCATCACCCATACGCCACAGTAAAGGTATATTCAGTCGTCGATGGAAACGAAAAAATGAACGCGGCCCCGGGGGGAATTTCCCCCAAGGCCGCGTTCATGGTGAGCGGATGCTTCCGGAGCTCGGTGGCGGGTTCCGGAATTCGGTGTTTCAGGACCGCTGACGGTTTCCCTGGCCACCGCTCTTGCCGCTCTTCGTCCCGTTCGCGCTCTTCCCCTGATTTTCGTTCTTGGGGTCGGCGCCGGCGGCATTGACGCAGTTGGTCTCGTTGGTGATCTCGGAGCCGGGGCCGATCGTGATCGGGCCCGTCACGGAGGTGGTGCGGCATTTGTTCGTCTGCTTCGTGACCCCTCCCGACTCGCTGACGTTGACGCAGTTGGTCCCGTTCTTGATTTCGGATCCGGGAGCCAGCGCGACGGTGATCGGGCCGATGACGGAGTGGGTACGGCAGCGGTTCTCCTGCGTCGTCACACCCGACTCGGCGGTGTTGACACAGTCGGTCTGATTGCTGATCTCGGTCGGGCCGGCCGCCACGGTAATGGGGCCGATGACGGAACTGGTGGTGCAGCGATTGCTCTGTGTCCCGCCGTTGGCGCCGCCCGAGCGGCTGGGACCGGGTTCGGTGGCGTCGGCTCCGCCCGCACCGCCGATGAGCAGCGCGCCCACGGTCGCCGCTAGAAGCGCCGTCCTTTTGCGCTTGTGCATAAAGAGCCTCCAATCGGGCTTCGGATACGGTGCGCTCAGCACCGTCGCCGAAAGCCTCTTTCATGGCAGCGGCCCTGGAAGGGAGGCTTCCAGGGCCGCGATTCCCAACGGGGGGATGCCTCATGGTGTTACCGCGGGCGGGAACACCATGAAAGGGTCAGCGACTCAGTGGCGGCCGCTGTCTTCGTTGACGGCGATGTTCGCGCACTTGGAGCCGATGTTGGTGTCGCCCGTCGGGGCGGCGGCGCCGGTGATCAGCGTGATGCCGGTGGACGTGTCGCACTTGTTGGCCTGGACGACCGAGCCGCTGCCGTTGGTGAAGTTGACACAGTCCGAGCCGAGGTTGATGTCGCCCGTCGGAGCGGCGCCGCCGGTGTTGGTGGTGGCACCGGTGGACGTGTCACAGTGGTTGAACTGCGCGATGAAGTCGTCGTTGTTGTTGGCCAGGGCACCGCCCGCGCCACCGATGACCAGAGCGCCGGCGGCCGCGGTCAGGAGAACTGCCTTCTTGCCGATGTTCACTTAAATCCTCCGTCTGGGTTGCTCCGCGAATTCACGGACGCATGACACAACGAAGCTCATCAGTTAAGGCTTCGGGCCGCCAGTCAGCTTCACCCGTCCGGCATAGTGCGGCTCTTCCGGTGCGTGTTATCCGAGAATCCTGCTAAGGGGGACCAATGCGAGCGCCATTTGGCTCAGCGGAATCTGAGCCCCTTTTATGAGAGGGGGGAGGGGGAGGAGGGCGGCTGTCGGGCGGCCGGGGATGGCCGAGGGGCGGCGGGGGACGGCTGGTGGATGGCCGGGGAGCGGCCACGGGATGGCTGGGGAGCGGCCGCGGGATGACCGGGGGGCAGATGCGGAATGGCCGGGGGACGGCCGGGGGGTGGCGCCGCGCCGACCGGCCGGGTCGCACCGCCCCCGCCCCTGCCCTCGCCCCACGGGCTTGTTCGACCGGTCGGACGAGTGATACATCCAGGCTCTACGACGCAGGGGTGAGTGAGGCACGGTCACACCGACAGCTTCGCCGAACCGCAGCGCGGCGCGTGTTCACGCCGCTACGCTAAGTGCGCGAAGTGGTCGCCCGGGGGGGCGCGGCGAATCAACGCCGGGAGGCGGGAGGAGAGGCATGGGGCACTCACGAGGGGAAGGGACCCCGGCCGAGCTGATGGACGGGCTGCTCGCCCGTGCGCAGAACGGCTTCGAGATCGACGAGGCGGTGTTGGCCCAGGCGCGCAGCGCCCTGATGCACCAGTCCGAGCTGCGGTCCTGTCGACAGTGCAATGAGCGGTGCGGCCAGCTCGGGTACAGCACCTACCGGCACGTTTTCCTGCTCGCCGACGGCAGCAGCCTGCTGTTGTGGGAACTGGAGCACAACACGGGCGAGGGAGGCCGCCCGCTGTACGAGCTGTATGCGGACGAGGACGCCCTGACGCTGGCCGAGCGCCGCGTCCATGAGCGGCTCGGCGGCACCCGCTGGGAGGAGCTCGACGGGTTACCGCTGTGGCTCCCGGACCAGCTGCTGCACACGGCCGAGCCGGTGGAGAACTCCCGTGCGTACGTGGCCGACAACTCGGCCGACCACGCCCGTCGCGTCCTGCGCCGCGCGGAGAACCCCGACCGGCCGGGCGAGGAGACCGTACGGCTGCTGGCCACCGCGTTCGCCCATGACATCGCCCTCGCGCCCAAGCCCCGGCGCCGCTCCGGTGGTCCCGACGCGACCTGGTGCCGCTTCTATGAGCACGCCTTCCTGCTCGCCGGAGGGGACGAGATCGTGCTGTGGGAGCTGGAGCACAATCTGACCCGGGACGGCCGGCTGGTGTGCGAGGTGTACCTCGACGAGGTCTCGGCGGAGCTCGCGGCGGACCGCCACGCCCGCGCGCTGGGCGTCGACCTCTGACGTACGCGCGACATCCGACGCATGACGCATGACGCATGACGTATGACATGGCGCATGAAGTATGGCGTATGGCGTATGGCGTATGGCGTCTGCGCTGGGGCTGCGAGACGCCCTCGTACGGTGCCCGGCACGCATCCCCACCCGTCCAGCACCCGCTTGGCCGACACCGGCTCGCTTGGCGGCCCGTCAGCCGGAAGCCTGGTGACCACGGTGACGCCGTGACGACGGTAAGGCCGTGACGTCGCGACGGCGGTAAGGCCGTGACGCCGTGACGACGGTAAGGCCGTGACGTCGCGACGGCGGTAAGGCCGTGACGCTGCCATGGCGGCAAGGCCGTGACGCCGTGACGGCGGCGGGACGCGGACCAGGGAAGCGAGAGAAGCCGGTGCGGGTGCGAGGGAGCAGGGCTCGTACGGGCGCCCGTACGGAGGGCCGTACGGAGCGGCGTACGGCCTGGTCCCGGCTGACCCGCCCGGTCGCCCGCCGCCGCCCCACCACCCACGCCCGTACGCTCATCGGCACCGGTGCCCCGGCCGGTGCCGCCGCCGACGCGCCCGCCGGGCCCACCGCGGGGCCCGCTCCGGTCGATGAGAGCGACAACGAGCCCCCGGGTCGCCGTATGGCCCGCTTGGTCCCCGCCATCCTCATCCTCGGCGGCATCGCCTTCGACCTGGCCGCCCCGCCCGGCTACACCGCATCGCCCTTCTTCGCCGCCGCCCCTTTGGTCGCCGCGGCGCTCTTACCGCTGCGTCAGACCATCGTCACGGCCGTCATCGCCGTCCTCACCACGTGTCTGCTGGCGGAGTTGCACGGGGTCAGGGACCCGACCCAGGCGGCCACCGAGATCATCACGGTGGCGACCGTGACCGTGCTGGCGGTGGTGATCAACCGCGTCGTACGCCGCAGCTACCACCGGCTCGCCTCGGCGCGCGGTGTCGCGGAGGCGGCCCAGCGCGCCGTCCTGCCCGCGCCGCCCGCCCGGCTCGCCGGGCTGGAGGTCGCCGCGCGCTACGTGCCGGCGGAGAAGTACGCGGCGATCGGCGGTGACCTGTACGCGGTCCAGGACACCCCGCACGGCGTACGGCTGACCGTCGGGGACGTACGCGGCAAGGGGCTGGGGGCCGTGGAGGTCGTGGCGATCCTCCTGGGCTGCTTCCGGGAGGCGGCGGAGCAGGAGACGACCCTGGAGGCGCTGGTGGGCCGCCTGGAGCGGGCGCTGCAGCGCGAGGGCGCCCGGCGGGCCGACCTGGAGGTGGTCGAGGGGTTCACGACGGCCGTGGTGGCCGAAATCCCGCGCGGCGGCTCCACCCTGCGGCTGATCAACCGCGGCCATCCGCCGCCGCTGCTCCTGGAGGAGGACGGCGCGGTGCGCGCCCTGGAGCCGGAGACGTCGGCGCTGCCGGTGGGGATGGGGGAGTTGGCGGGCTGGCCGGACCGGGTGATGGAGCTGGCGTTCGCGGAGGGCGAGACGCTGCTGCTGTTCACGGACGGGGTGACGGAGGCCCGGGACCGCCATGGCGAGTTCTACGACCCGGAGGAGCGGCTGCGCGGCCGCAGCTTCGCCGGTCCGCAGGAGCTGCTGGACGCGTTGGTGGCCGATGTCGAGCGCCATACGGGTGGCGGGACGCCGGACGACATGGCGCTGCTGGCGGTCCGACGGACCCCGGCCCGCGGCAACGGGCGAGGCGACGCGCGGGGCGACGGGCGAGGCAACGGCGGGGCGAAGGACAGGGCGAACGACGGGGCGAACGACGGGCGGAACGACGGGGGGAACGACAGCCCGACCCCCGCGCCGTCATAGCCGACCGACCGGCCGATCCACCGCACCGCACCGAACACCGTGCGTAACCGACCGAGCCCCCTCCGCATAACAATTGGCGCACGATCGATCCGTATGCGGTTTTGCCAACTCTTGCCCAGTGCGTTGACTCGCCCCCATCTGTCCCCTCTTGAGCGCTAAGTTCATGCCAAAGGTGCGCGGATTCCTCGGAACAGCTTGGAATCACATCGCGCTCTCTATTAACGTTCGATAACGCAGCGCGGTCGTCACAACCGTCGCAAGGGCGGCACCGTGCGCCGTCGCCGAATCCCGTACGCACAGCGGCAGCACCGCACCACCAGCAGCACCAAGGGAACCGGGGAACCAACAACCTTGGGGTGAATCGGGTCGAACCTGACCCGTAGGAGACCTTCCTGCTCCGAACCCGTCAGCTAACCCGGTAGGCGAGAGGGAAGGAAAGGAGTGCGCCTCCGTGGCGTCCAACAGGTCTGTCCTGGACGAGGCCCCGTATCGCACACGGGGAGGCGGTTTGGGGACCGCCACCGCCTACGGCCCCGGCTTCGACGCCGGCGGCGGGATGAGCTCAGGGGACGGCCGATTCGCCCCCGACGACCGCTATACGTTCGCCCCCGACGACCCCTACGCGTTCGCCACCGACGACCCCTACGCGTTCGCCACCGACGACCGCTATGCGGATGAGGGCGACTCCGAGGGCCCCGGTGCCGGATTCGAGGCCGAGACCTGGGAGGAGTGGAACCCCACCGAGGAGTCCATCGCTCCCGTACGCGGCCGGCACCGCGTGGCCAAGCAGCGGGGTGGAAGCATGGCGCGCAGCGGCGCCGTCCTCGGGGTCGGCGTGATCGCGGCGGTCGGTGCGGGCGGTATGGCCAGCGCCAAGGACCGTCCGGCGCTCCCCATATCCATGCCGGACCTCGGCCATGTCGCCGATGAGGTCAAGGCCGGCCTGCCCGCCGCCAAGGATCTGCCGGGCATCGGCTCCTGGGCGTCGGACGACAGCAGCGACGCGCAGACCGCCGCCGCCCCGCTCTCCCAGGCCGGTCTGACCAGCGAGGACGAGCAGCGCGGCACCACCGACGCCGGCGAGGCGCTCCGCGCCCGCATCCTCCAGCAGGCCGAGAACCAGCAGAACGCGGCGGACGAGGACAGCCGCACCGCCGCGGCGAAGGCCGCCGCCAAGGACGCCAAGGCCGCCGCGGGCAAGGCCGCCGACCAGGCCGCGGAGGCGGCCGCGAAGCGGAAGGCCGAGGCCGAGGCGGAGAAGCGGGCCGCCGAGCAGCGGGCGAAGGAGGCGGCCGAGAAGAAGGCCGCGGCCGAGCGCCAGGCCAGGCTCGCCGCCGCGTACACCCTCCCCGTCGGCTCGTACACCCTGACCGCCAGCTTCGGCCAGGCGGGCGACATGTGGTCGGCCGACCACACCGGCCAGGACTTCGCCGCCCCGACCGGCACCCCGGTCAAGGCGCTGCACGGCGGCACCATCACCCAGGCGGGCTGGGCCGGTTCGTACGGCTACCGCATCGTGCTGACCCTGAGCGACGGCACCGAGCTCTGGTTCTGCCATCTGTCCTCGATGGTGGTCACCTCCGGCAAGGTGTCGACGGGCGACGTCATCGCCCGCGTCGGCGCCACCGGCAATGTGACCGGTCCGCACCTCCACCTCGAGGTCCGGCCGGGCGGCGGCTCGCCGATCGACCCGATGCCCTGGCTGCGCCAGCACGGGCTGAACCCCTGATACCCCGGCGGCCCTGGCGCTCTCTCCCCCCTTGACGCCAGGGTCGCCGGTTTACGTCCCGACGGGGCCGCCCTTCACGAACGCCCGCCGGCCGGAACAACGTCGCCCAGCCACGCGTTGTAAAAATGTATGGCTGACAACACACAGAAGATCGGTGATCTGTCCGTCTTCCCGCTCTCCCTCGGCGGGAACGTCTTCGGCTGGACCGCGAACGAGGCCGAGTCCTTCCGGGTGCTCGACGCCTACGTGGCGGCGGGCGGCAACTTCATCGACACCGCCGATGTCTACTCCGCCTGGGTACCGGGCAACGAGGGCGGCGAGTCCGAGACCATCCTCGGCAACTGGTTCGCCTCCCGCGGCAACCGTTCCGACGTCGTCCTCGCCACCAAGGTGGGCGCCGGCGTCCCGGAGCCGCGCGGACTGACCTCGTCCGCCATCAAAGCGGGCGTCGAGGAGTCCCTCCAGCGGCTGCGCACCGACTACATCGACCTCTACTACACCCACTACGACGACCCGTCGGTGCCGGTGGAGGAGATCATCACCACCCTGGACGAACTGGTCAGGGAGGGCAAGGTCCGCGAGATCGCCGCGTCCAACGTCGGCGCGGACCGCCTGGAGGCCCAGCTGGCCTTCTCCACCCGCGAGAACCTCGCCCGTTACGTCGCCCTCCAGCCGCACTACAACCTGGTATCGCGCGACACCTTCGAGGGCGAGCTGTCCGAGGTCGCCGCCCGCCACGACCTGGCGACGATCCCGTACTACTCCCTGGCGTCCGGCTTCCTCACCGGCAAGTACCGCCCGGGCACGGCCGTCGACAGCCCCCGCTCCACGGGCGCGGCCAAGTACCTGGAGACCGAGCGCGGCCAAAAGGTCCTGGCCGCCCTGGACGACGTCGCCGCCAACCACCGCACCGAACCCGCCACGGTCGCCCTGGCCTGGCTCCTGGCCCAACCCACGGTCGCGGCCCCCCTGGCCAGCGCCAGCTCCACCGCCCAGCTCCCCGCCCTCCTGGCCTCGGTCGACCTCAAGCTGACCCAGCCGGAACTGGACCTGCTGACGTCGGCGTCGGACTGACCGAAAGCGGGGAGGACGTCGGGACGGGCGCCGTAAGGACTGACCGGAAGGCGGCGGGACGGGCGCGAACCGCCCGGCGGACGGTAAGACGGCGGGCGGGCAACAAGCCCCGCCCGCCTGAGCCACCCATACGACCCGGGGCCCTTACCGCCGATCGGCGAGGGCCCAGGACACGAGGGCGACACCACCGGCGACGGCGAAGACGGACGGCCAGGCCCCGATCTTCTTCGCCAGCGGGTGCGACCCGGCGAACGCGGCGACGTACGCCGCACTGAGCGCGGCGGCGGTCCCGTTCCCCGCCTTCTCCCGCCACCCCCGAGCGGCCACCGCCCCGGCGGCCGCGAGGGCAACCCCACCCAAGGGCCGCCTCTCGGTCCACCGAGCCACGCCGTACCCCCCGACCAACCCACCCGCAGCCACAACCCCCGCCGGCACTCCAGCCATCCCGCTACCTCCCACTCCAAGGATCTCCTGGCCCCGACCCTACGCAGCAGACGCGGGGAGCCGTCGCCGACCCGTCAGCCTTCCTCCACGAGGCCCGCATTCACGGCCCGCGTCCAGAGACGGTCCCGCCATTCGTTGGCGTCCGGCTCGGGCTTGACGGGAGGACGGGGTTCGGGCCCGTCTCGATGAGATGCGCCAGCGTCCAGGCGACGCCATGGCAATCGTCCGGCCCAAAGCAATCAGCCAGAGCCCTGGCCTCCTGGGTCGTGACCGGTCTGGAGATCGCATCAAGCTGCTCGACGCGCCTGTCGATCTCTTCCCCACTCGCCCCCACACCGGGAAGCGGCCCATCGGCAACGAACGCCCGCACCTCGGCTCTCATCCGGGAATGATCGTCCGCAGCCCCTGCCCCGGGCAAGCGGCCTTGGTAGGGCAGTCAGATCGACGTACGCAGTAGCCGGTCAGATCTTCGCGAAAACGGACCTCAGTCCAGCCGCCCATCCCGCACGGCCGCCACGAAGTCCGCCCACGCGCGATGCGAGACCCCGATCACGGGCCCACCCGGATACTTCGAGTCCCGCACGGCGGTCGAGCCTGGCCGGAATGCAGCTTCGACGCATTCGGTGTTGCCGGCACCGCTGTAGGAGGACTTGAACCAGCTACCGTCTCTGTCGGATATGCAGGGCTCGCGCATCAGATCTCCTCACGGACGCGTTCGATGAGAGCGGAGGACGAGGCCATGTCCAGCGCCTGAGCGCGAAGGTAGTCGAACGCGACCCGGTAGCGCTCCAGTTCCTCGTCCTTCTCCATGAAGAGCGAGCCGACGTGGATATCGACGTACACGACGTCCAAAGAGGGCTCGGCGCCCCCGAGGATCACGAAGCTTCCCATGGCCGCTGAGTGGGCGCCCTTGGCGAATGGCAGCACCTGAAGCGTGATGTCAGGCGACTCGTTGGCGCGCAACAAGTGACCCAGCTGCTCCCGCATCACCTCACGCGAACCGACCACGCGCCGGATCACCGACTCGTCGAGGATTGCCCACAGATGCGGTGGCTTCGGACGGCTCAGGATCTCCTGCCGCTTCATCCGAAGGTCGACGAGGCGCTCGATCTCTTCCGCGGACAGGCGCATCTCCGAGGCGTGCTGCACCGCTTCCGTATAGCCGCGAGTCTGCAGAAGCCCCGGCACATACAGACAGGCGAAGTGATCCTCTCGAACCGCCTCGTCCTCCAACGTGAAGAGCAGGTTCATGCTCTCCGGCAGGGAATCCGCGAAGGAGGTCCACCACCCCTGACGCTTCGCGTCCTTGGCGAGGCCGACCACCGCCTTCCGCTCCGTCTCACTCGCCCCGTATTCACGGCACAGCGCGTCCACGATCGGCCACTTCACAGGCCCTTCCTGCGTCTCGTACCGGCTGACCGTCGCTTTCGAGACCCCGATGAGGCGGCCTGCCTCCTCCAGCGTCATCCCCTTACGGGCCCGGAGCTTGCGCATCATGACGCCGAGTTGGCGTCGACGGGTAGTGGCCCGCGCTGGCATGACGGCTACCTCTTCCTCTGGGGCTGGCGGTGAAGGACGAGGCCAGCGGTAACAAGCCTATGACCGGGCGAAGTTGGCGAACCACCGGATTCACCCTTTCGAGAACGCTTTGAGAAGTTACATGACGAGACTTCTCAGTGTCATACTCGCGACAGTGAGGCTACGCAGCGCAGCCGTACGGACACGGCTGGGCGCAGCGCTGACGTGGCGCCCAAGGGAGTGTGGCCATGTACCACTACGCAGTCACCGAACCCCGACCACGCCGATGTGTTCTTCCCTTCAATGCCGAAGCCCCTCAAGTGGCCGACCTGCGCCGAGCAGTGAGAGCAGAACTTGCCGCCTGGGGCATGCTGACCCTTGTCGACGAAGCACAACTGATCGTCACCGAGCTGGCGTCGAACGTGATCAAACACGTCGGCCAGGGCACCGCAGCCACTCTCGTTCTCGATGCCGACGCGGATCAGCTACGCGTAGAACTGCACGACATCAGCCACAAGGAGCCTCAGAGCCTCCACCCGACTTCCGAGGAAGAATCTGGCCGCGGCCTGCAACTCCTCGCAGACCTCTCAACGGCATGGGGTACGACTCGCACGGCGGTCGGTAAAGCGGTCTGGTGCGAGCTTCGTATCGTCCGGGACGAATCCCGCCGCCGAATCCAGCGTGCAACGGTCGTCATGGAGGCGTACGGTCACACGGTCGGCAGCCCGGCTGCGCGGCTTACCCGCTGCCCGGTCCTGGAAGAGTCGGTAACCAGTCTGATCTTGGACCTCCTGCACTGGCTCACTGCCCACGGCCTCGACCCCGACGATATCCTCGACCGCGCCCAGACCCACTTCGAGTCAGGTTTGAATGCGGTTGGGTAAGCGGGCTTGACGCCCTACGAGTTCAGAGTACGTCCTGTGAGGTGAGCTATCCGTTTCGGAGTATCGAAGTTCAATCCACCACCGTTCCTGTTCTGTAAACAATACACGCATAGGCCGGTTACATCGGGATTCGCTCAAAGAACTCGACTTCTCGCAGGGAATTGCCGAGTGAAACTGGTGAGTTAAGTTTCGAGTAGTACTGATACCCGTCACTCAATCCACTTAGCTGAGCGCTGCGTTGTAGGGCTCCTACTCGACCTCGCCAGTTTCGCCGCTCTCAATCAATTGGATCACTTCTTCCGAGAGCTCACCTGCGAAGAATGCCTGGATGCGGTTACGAGATAGCTCCGACGGCGTCTTACTGGGCTTGGGCATGTTTAGAGGGTGGGACCACCATCGCCCCGGGTGCAACTCGTCCCATGGAGGTCGTCTGCTGTCCCGGCGTCGATTGGCCCCAGGGTCGTGGTTGCCGAATCCGTCAACCACGCTATTCCAGAGGGGGTGATATTGTCTGATCATTACTCGTTCAGCGAGGCTTACGAAAGCCTCGATGGCGACCAGGTATCGGACGCGAAAGTCACCAACATCTAGGTCCCGGGCTGCCTTGATGGAGTCCTTGTGCTCCTCGATTCGATCCCATAGTGCGGTCGACTTCTTGCTCAGGTCTTCGGACCCCTTCCGAGTTCCCTTGGGTCGCGCCTGCCCTACATAGATGGGAATTGCGCAGTCCTCTGAGTTAATTGGAGCGTACAACTCGTGCGGACCGATGTAATAGATCGCGTACACGCCAGCGCCGAAAGTGTGCGGCATCTGGTCGAGGGGCTCAGCCGGGCGTCTCAGAAGCTCTGCTTCAACACTGCGACCTAGATTATCGAGGTCGAGGGGGTTGTATGGATCGAAAGTCTGTGCCGTGGCAGCCCAAACTTTCATGTTGCGCCGCTTTTTATGCGGGCGCTTTGGGGCGACCTGCTGCTCGTCTTCCGAGGGCGGAGGCGAGGGCGGCGTCGACAAGGTTCCTCCGATTCACTCTTCCTAGTGTCCTGATTAGCTCATGCATGGACTTCGTACGGGCGTATATCAGTCGGAGTAAATGATGTCTGCGCCCCGGTAGTACCGCCACCCGCTTGGATAATCCTCGATCTTGGGATACATGATCACATATCCTGGCAACGCAGTGATCTGCCAACCCGAGGGGAGTGATTTCGAAATCAACACAAGCAAATCGTGGGCGCTAATTGGAAGTTTAGGAACGGATACATATATTTCGTCGAAGTGCTTAGAACTTTCGTACCGGAAGACATATGGAAGTTGCTGCTTGACGGACTGGAGTAGTGTGCTCAGCGTGAGCGTGCCGTCTAAGGTGGCCACCTCATGGGGCAGTGCGGTGCACTCATAGTAAAGGTCGATCGGATAATAGCGATCGAAGTGATCGTCGTCGACTTCGGTCATGTCGCGGCGCTTGCCTGGGTCGTTGTTCCCGAAGCCGTTATAGTTCCACGGGACCTCGCCCTGCTCTCTGTGCTTATTGATCAACAAGCGTTCCGGCGCTACAGCCCCGAAGTCCTCGTCGACGTACAGGCAGGTGAAGCTCATGTCCCTTATGTCGATGTTGGAACGACCTGAGATCTTTCGGAAGTGCTTCTCTATCCGCTGAGGAAGTGAGCGGTCGGCCTTCCCGACATAGACGAGGTCGTCGTGCAAGTAGAGCTGGTAGACGCCTGGGCGGGGGTGCAGGCTGCGAATGTTCTCAAGCGTGAGAGGCGCGGGAGTGAGACCTTCGAGGGCGTACGCCAACTGATCACCGAGCGCTTTGGTGATGCTGAGCTTGAACTCGGCGTCGTGCGCGAGTTGCGTGTCGCCGTGAGCGTGCGGCGTCATTGGGTGAGCCCCCTAGCCATTGTGATCAACAAGACCCTATACACGCTACTGGATCCCGAAAAGTTCTTCTGTGGCTAGATGTCGAAGGTCGCCAACTCCGCGGTATGCTTTGCGCATGTCTGATCTGGAAGAAGGTCGCCTCGAAGTAGGTACCTCCGTCGAGCTGTTCGCTGGCGGCGGAGGGCTCGCGATGGCCGTCCACAATGCTGGCTTCCGGCCGCTGCTGGTGAACGAGTTCCACAAGCGGGCCTGCGAGACTCTTCGTGCCAACCTGGCCGTGTCACGGGACAAGAGTGACAGGACTGTCTCAACGGGCGAGGAATGGCCACTCGTCGAAGGTGACGTGCGCGACATCCCCAGCTTCGACTTCCTCGAGGGCCGGGTCGATGTCCTCGCGGGTGGGCCGCCCTGTCAGCCGTTCAGTCTTGGCGGAGCCCATAAGGGCACGGAAGACGAGCGGAACATGTTTCCGCAGATGTTTCGGGCGATTCGAGAGATGAGACCCAAGGCAGTCATCTGCGAGAACGTCCGTGGCCTGCTACGTCCATCTTTCGAGCCGTACTTCAATTACATCCTGAATGAGATGCGCTTGCCTTTTGTTCAACGGGACGACCGGGTGAGTTGGGAGGAGCATAATAGAATTCTTGAGAAAAGCCTCAAAGAGGGCTCGGTAGACCCGTCTCGGAGATACGAGGTGTACCCTATTGAAGTAAATGCCGCGAACTATGGTGTGCCGCAGATACGCCACCGTGTGATCATCATCGCTTTTCGGGCGGACCTTACGGTTAAATGGGAAGAGTTCCAGCCGGAAGAAGAGTACTCGGAAGCAGCGCTCATCCACTCGATGCAGGAGGGAGGAACGTATTGGAAGCGCCATGATGATGTGGACGATCGAGTCAAGGAACAGGTCATCGATAGGCTGCCACCGATGCTCGATGTGCCAGACGGCAAGAAGCCCTGGAGGACACTGCGCGACGCGCTCAAGGGAATCGACTGGGAAGACGGAACGCCCGCCGAGAAGCCACTACCTGAGGTACTTGAGCATCATCTAAAGCCCAAGAGTCCAGCTGACCGGGTGGTGGGAGGTGTCCGCGATCACGTCGCCTGGCCTGGTGCACGTAAGTACGCCGGCCACACCCCGAATGTGTTGGACAGGCCTGCGAAGACCGTGAAGGCTGGGGTGCACGGTGTGCCCGGTGGTGAGTCGGTCATGGAGCTGGATGACGATACCTTTGACGAAGGTAAGGGTTATCGATATATGACGGTGCGCGAGACCGCGCGCGTCATGACTTTCCCAGACAGGTGGGTCCTAGAGGGGCCACGCGGCGAGAAGATGAGGCAGCTTGGAAACGCTGTCCCGGTGAAGCTGGGTGAGATCTTCGCCAGGGCCGTAGCTGCCGCGCTGGAAGACGCGTCTAAGAGGAAGCGGAAGTGACTGGGGCCGCGAGTGCTCGATCTCGGCGTTGGAAGGACCGAACGCCTCCGGAACGCGCATGGAAGCCAAAGGCTGACATGAACGCTGCCGCTCGTGTGGCGGAGCAAGATCGTGCTGCTGGAGGGCAGCACAGGCGGACGGTTGACGTCGGCGAGGGGAGATTCGCACGCGCCTCGATCGCGTTGCGCGTGTACCAACGCACGCGGCGGATTCGAGCGTATCTGCGTTGGTCGGAGGCTGGCCGAACTAGGGAACGCTATGTCGGAGAGGTGGATGGCTCCACTCGCGCTGCGAACCTGAAGCAAGCGTGGGCGGCGGCCTGGGCTCTCGAGCTTCTCTCTGAAGAGCCAGCTCCAGCAGGTTCATGGGCCTCATCACGTGAGACGCGTGCGATCATGGCTGCCAATAGGGGGCGAGACACCAGGCCGGAACTCCTTCTTCGGAGAGCATTGCACAGACGTGGTCTGCGCTATCGAGTTTCGATGAGGCCGCTACCAAAGTTGCGGCGCACAGCCGACGTAGTGTTCACCAAGGCTCAGGTCGCAGTATTCGTTGATGGCTGCTTCTGGCACGGATGTCCCGAACACCATCGACCGGCGACCAAGCAGAACAGCGGCTTCTGGCGGCAGAAAATAGAGGGGAATCGCGCACGCGACCGGGAGACCGACCAATTGCTCCAAGAAGCTGGCTGGAGTGTGATTCGTGTGTGGGAGCACGAAGATCCCGACGAGGCGGCGGTGTGCATCACCGAGATCGTGCGATCTCGAGCCCAATGAACCCGACACTTGTCGCGTCCTCCGCGAACAGAGCCACCTTTTCACGGCTGCCTGCGGGCCTACGGCTCCGTCCTTTCGTTCCTACTCGCAAGGATCGTGGCTGCGTCGAATGCTCTTAGGGGTCCTTGCGGAAAGTTCTTGTTGTGGCACGGTGGAGTTGTACGTGGTTCCGTGCTGTGTGTTGTGTGTGTGGGGGGCACCATGACACCTGGGCCGGCTACGGGCAGCGGACCGTCTGGACTTCTCCCGCGTCGCGGTCAATGTCTCGCACGTGCAGGTCAAGCGCAGACGACGCAGCCCAAAAGCCGGTCCGAGCCCGGTTGACCGTGCGCGGCCCGGGCTCGAAACACCACGTGCTGACCGACGCGCACGGCAACCCGCTGCGGGTGCCGCACACCGGCGGACACCGCAACGACATCACCCAGCTCCTGCCGCTGGTCGACGATCTGCCGCCGGTACGGGGCAAGCGGGGTCGGCCCCGGCGCAAGCCCCGCGAACTGTATGCCGACCGTGGCTACGACCACGACAGCTACCGCCGCCGTCTGCGTGAGCGTGGCATCGTCCCGAAGATTGCCCGGCGTGGTCAGCCACACGGCTCGGGTCTGGGGCGGGTGCGGTGGGTTGCCGAGTCCGCCATTGCCTGGCTCCACGGCCCTCGCCGTTTACGAACCCGCTGGGAAGCCCGAGACGACATGCATGACGCCTTCCTTCAGCTCGCGCACTGCATGACCCTCGCTCGCAAGATCCCAGCTTTTTGAAAGGGCCCCTTAGCGGGGGAGTTGTTCTGCGAGCGGTGCGATCGCATTGCGCTGACGTCAGTACGTTCATGCATAGTTTCAAGCATGGATATACGCGAACTGCTTGTTGGCGTGGCCAGTACATATGACACGGGGGCCGGTTTGAAGAAGGGTGTACCCGGCCAGGAGCTGCTGAGGAGTGTGAGAGGCCGGCGCTTGGAGGGGTTGCCGGTCGGCTATAAGGCCGCAGGGTACGGAGGGAAGGGTGGCGCTACCGAGACTCCGTGGATCGGCGTTATGGATCCTGAGATCACAGAGGATCCAAAGCGGGGGCTCTACCTTGCGTACATCTTCGCGGCCGATCTCAGCACGGTCTCGCTGACGCTGCAGCAAGGTGTCACGTCACTGGAAGGGCGTCTAGGCCGCGGAGTGAGGCGTCGCATGTACCTAAGCAGGAGAGCCCAGCTCTTGTTTGAAGGACTGCCACAAGATCTTGTGAAGGGCTGGGGCATCCGTCTTGACCTTAAGAGCGGGGTAGACCGAGCTCGTTCGTATGAGGCGGGCAGTGTCGTGGCGCGGGCCTACAGGATTACCTCCATGCCATCCGAGATCAAGTTGCGTGAGGATCTCTGGCACATGGCCGAAGTCCTGCAACACGCGGCTGCCGTGGAGCGGAACCTCAGAGACGAGATGGCCTCCAACGGGCTACCGGTCACCAAGCGCGTAGCGGGTGAGGAAGAAGAACACGCAGGCCTGGACGGCTTCCGCCCGAAGGATGGCAGCGACTACTACGTGCTTATCCGTCAGCGGAAGATCAAGAAGTCTCGTAGTCACGAAGTGCTGGTCCGCTTGTTCGGCGAGTACATCGAGGAGCGTGGCTTCGTGCCGATCACAACGAAGATGCACCCCAAGGACATTGTGCTGCGGCGGGACGGTGTGGAGTGGCTGGTGGAAGCCAAGACCGTGAAGCGAGGCAACCCCACCAAGGCAGTGCGTGAGGCGCTGGGACAGCTCTACGAGTACAGCCACTTCTTGTACGAGGAGCAGGGGAAGGGCGAGCCGTTCCTTCTGGCGCTCTTTACCGAGGACATCAAGGCATATGCCCCCTATCTCGAGAAGCGGGGCATCGCGTCCATCTGGAAGACGGTGGACGGGTGGGCGGGGTCGCCTATGGCTGTCGCTTGGGGAATGGTTGACGAGCAGTAACGATCCTTCGCTCTGCGTGCTTGCGGGCACCCGCGCCCTGCTGGCGCGGGTGCCCGGATCGTTGAGCGGGCTCAGCGCAGGGCGCTGAGCTTTTGCCAGGAGGGGTAGGGGAGGTTCCAGTCGCCGAAGCCGTTGCCGGTGGAGACCGTGGCGCGGGTGGAGCCGGATATTTCGACGATGTCGCCTCGGGTCGCGCGGTTGTAGAACCACTTGCCGTCGGCGAGGGACATGCCGACGCAGCCGTGGCTTTGGTTGGACTGGCCGAAGTAGCCGAGGCCCTCGTTCCAGGGGGCGGCGTGGGCGTAGGTGCCCGAGGTGGTGAGGTGGACGGCCCAGGGGACGTCCTTGTTGTAGGGGTCGGCTATGCCGACGGACTCGCTGGTCATATTGACCATGGGGGCCTTGTCGAGGACGACCATGGTGCCGTTCCAGGTGGGGTAGGAGGGCTGGCCGGCGGATATGGGGATGGTCTTCTGCTTCTGGCCGTCCTCGTAGACGGTCATCGTGTGGTTCTTGATGTCGACCTTGGAGATCCGGGCCGTGCCGATGGTGAAGGTGGTCGAGACATCGCGGCGGAGGTAGCGGGAGTCGCCGGTGTTCACGCCGCTGAGGCGGGCGCGGAGGGTGACTTTGGTGCCCTTGTGCCAGTAGGCCTTGGGGCGCCAGTCGACGCGCTCGATGCCGGTGAGGGGGTCCTTGACCCAGCCCCAGGACCCTTCGACCTTCGGGCTGGTGGAGATGGAGAGGCTGCGCTCCACCGCTGCCTTGTCGGTGACGGGATGGTCGAAGGCCAGGGAGACCGGCTGGCCCACGCCGACGGTGGCGCTCTTGGACGGGGTGACGGTGACGCCGTTGACCTGCTGGGCGGCGCGGGTGCGGAAGGTGGAGTGCTGGACGGCGGTTTTGCCGGCGGCGTTGGTGGCCGTGGCCTCGACGGTGTAGGTCGTGCCCGGGGTCATGGTGCGGTTGGAGCGCCAGCTGGTCTTGGAGTGGGAGAGGGCGCCCGTCACCGGGACGGCCTGGGAACCCGCGCCGTCGGGGACGATGCGGACCTTGGTGAGGGTGCCGTGGGAGGCGGCCACCTTGACCGGGGCGTCGGGGGCTATCGCCGCCGAGTCGCTGCCCGGGGTGATGGTGATCCGGGCGGGCTTGGCGTCGGCCGGGTCCACCGAGGCGGATTTCGACGCCGACTGGCATCCGGCGAGCAGGGCGACGGCGATGGCGGGCACCGTGAGGGTGCGCAGGGAACGTACGGAGAGCACGGCGGACCTCTTGCGGGAGTCGTGAGGGGTGGTGGCGGGAGCGGAGGAGTGGGTCAGCAACGCCTCTTCACCTCCTCGGGATTGGCCCGGTACGGACCGGGGGAGGCGGTGGCGGCGGGATCGAGGCGCCACAACGAGACCGATATGCAGTAGGCGGAGGGGCCGTCGGTGTAGTCGCCGGACGGGCTGCCGATGCCCTCGGCCTGGAGAACCCCGACCCGGGTGCCCGAGCGCATCAGGACGACCTGGGCGTCATGCGGTGCGCGGGGCGAATGCCAGCCGTAGGTCATGGTGGTCGGCCGGCCGGCCGCGAGTTTGGGCGACGAGGTGGTGCCCAGCGCCTTGGGAGGGCCACATCGGTCCTTCAGCGTTTCCTCGAGGGAGGCGAAGACCTTCGCGGCCTCGCCGGCGCTCGCATAGGCGTTGATGGTGTGACGCGCCTGCTCCGCCTTGCGGCCCTGATAGTCGCGGGTGCGCTGGGCAAGGGGGCGCGGACCGTCGAGGCGGCAGCTGGGGGAGAGGTCGAGCAGCGGTGCCCGGCCCTCGTCGGTGGGGTTGATGGTGGAGTCGGCCGTCTTCCAGCGCATCATCGCGTCGAACGGCAGCGCAGAGGGGCGGAGGAGTGCGCCGGCCGGGATCGGTGCCCTTGGGGCGCGGTCCGTTCGCGGGGCGGGCGGTGCCGCCGGCAGCGTACGGGTGGAGTCGTCGCCCGGCAGCAGCCGCCAGGAGCCAGCGGTCACGGCGGCCACCGCCAGGACGGCAGCGGCGGCGATCGCGGTGCGCTGCCGTGCGCGGCGCCGGTGGCCCCGCGCACGCACGGCTTCCGGGCCCGCCAGCCGTATGGAGGGCTCGATATCACGAGCGATATCGCGCAGGCGCTCGTCCAGATCAGCCATGGGAGGGCACCTCCTTGGGGTGGCAGACGGGCGGATGGGGAGCCGGTGTTGGTGCCGGTGCCGGTGCCGGTGCCGGTGTTGGTGCCGGTGCCGGTGTCGGTGCCTCGGTGTCGGCAGTGGCTTCGGGGTCGGCGAGATGGGAGCCGAGGGCCTTGCGGGCACGGCTCAGCCGGGTGCGCACGGCGCCGGGGGAGACGCCGGTCTCCCGGGCCACCTGCTCAATGGGCAGATCGAGCAGGTGGTGCAGGACCACGGCCGTACGCTGCTCGGGCTTCAGCCCGCGCAGGGCATGGACCAGCGCCACCCGGTCCGGGGCGAGATCGGGGAGATCGGGGGGCGGGCCATGGCGGAAGTGGGCCCGCATGCGGTTACGGGCGCGGCGCCAGGAGCTGACGGCGAGACGCAGGGCGACGGTGCGCACCCACGGCGTGGGATCACCCTCGGCGGTGAGGCGGTCCCAGCGCTGCCACGCCCGGGCATACGCCTCCTGCACCGCGTCCTCGGCCTCGGCGAGATCGCCCGTCGCCGCATAGACCGCGGCCACGAGCCGCTTCGCCGTAACCGTATAGAACTGGTCGAAATCGGATGGTGTGGATGAAGGTGATGGTCCTGACATGAATCCCCCGCGCCCCCGCATGCTCCCCGCTTCTATGTAGGAACACGTCCGAAAGGGGCGGGAGGTTACAGACGACTTTCGGGGCCGCCGGATCCGTAGGACACGGGTGACACGGGAGAGGTGTGGGGCGTCGCCGAATTCGCGGGCGGTTGTGGGCCCCGCGGTGGCTGCGGGCCCCGCGGCGGTTGGGGGGTCTGCGGTGGCCGTGGGGTCTGCGGTGGTTGCGGCGTTCGCGGTGGTTGCGGGCCATGTGAGGGAGGGGTGCCCCACGGTGCGTAGGTGGGGTGGGGCACGTGCTGTGCCTGGCCGCCGGAGCCGGGCTCGTAGCCGGATCCGGGGGCGCCGTGGCCGTGGCTGGGTCCGGGGTTGCCGTAGCCGTGGCCGGATCCGGGGGCGCCGTGGCCGGTGCCGGGTCCGGGGTTGCCGTAGCCGGTGCCAGGTCCCGGGCTGCCATAGCCGTAGCCGGACGCGGTGCTTCCGTAGCCGTAGCCCTGACCGCTTCCGTAGCCGTACGCGTACCCGCCGCCGTACGGCCCCGCGGGCCAGAACGGTGCGGGCATCGTGCCCGGGGCCGGCCGGGGTGCGCGGCGCGGCCGGGGGAGCGGCACCGACAGCGCCGCGTGGGCCAGGGCGGGCTGGGCGGTCTCCCGCCGTTCCCACAGCCGGTCCAGCAGTTCCTTCTCGCGCGCGGTGAAGTCCGGCCCCGCCGTACCCCGGTACGCCCGCCGCCGCAACAGGGCCAGCGAGGTCGCGAAGGCGGTGTACTCGCCGACCGTACGGGCCGCCGCGGCGCCGTGGGTGCGGCGGGCGAGGTCGCGGGCGATCCCGCGGGCGCGCATCGAGGACAGCGCGAGCGGCTCGGGCGGGGTGAGCCAGCCGGCCGTCTGGTAGGCGGTGAGCTGCTCCCGTACCGCGCGCAGCTCCTTGGTGCGGGACCAGAGCGTCAGCCAGGTCAGCAACCCGAACACCGGGACCATGAACAGGGCGTAGACGATGAGGAAGCCGTAGCCGCCGAGGGTCGCCGAGCCGTTCCAGACGCCGTGCAGGACCATCGCCGTCAGCAGCATCGCGATCGGTATGAGGACGCGGCGGACGCGCTGGTGTCGCGCCGCCGCGGCGGCTATGCCGAAGCCCACACCCGTCATCGAGGTGAAGAGGGGGTGCGCGAAGGGGGACATCACGGCGCGGATGAAGAAGGTCGCGGCCGTGGTCGACCGGATGCCGGAGTAGCCGAGTGTCTGGTCGCTGACGAAGGCCGAGCCGAGATAGAGGATGTTCTCGGTGAAGGCGAAACCGGTGGCGGTGATTCCGGCGACGACGACCCCGTCGACCAGCCCATTGAAGTCACGGCGGCGGAAGAGGAAGAGCAGCAGGACGGCGGCCGCCTTGGCGCTCTCCTCCACGAACGGCGCGATGAAGGTGGCGCCCCAGGCGTCGGCGTCGGCCTGGCCGGTCGGGGACGAGGAGTCCACGGTGGTCATGAGCCACTCGGTGGCGAAACCGTTGGCTATCAGCGCGACCAGCGTCGCCGCGCACGCCCCCCAGGCGAAGGCGAACAAAAGGTTTCGCCAGGGCTTGGGGTCCACGCGGTCCAGCCACCGGAAGACCGCGATGATCAGCGGCACGGGGAGGACGGCGAGGCCGAGCCCCACCAGGAAGCCCTTGGTGCCCGTCTGCTCGCGTACCAATGCCAGGATGATCAGGCCGGAGAGCGAGAGCAGACCGGCGAGCGCGGTGGCCCGGAGCGCCTTGTTGTGCCAGACGCGGGCGAGGCGGCCGCCTGGGCCCCACAGCCGCTGACGGGGCGGTTGCGGCCAGCCTGCCGGTGCGGCGCCGGTGTTGAACCACGGGTGCTGGTCACCGTAAGGGGAGCCGCAGGGCGTGGCGTGCGGGACGCCGGCGTACGGGGTGCCGGTGTGCGGGGTGTCGGCGTGTGGGGCGCCGGTGTGTGGGGCGCCGGCGGGCGGCGCGTGTGCCGCCTGCGTCGCCTCGTACGGTGCGTCCTCGTGCGGTGCGTCCTGCGGTGTCCCGTGTGACACGCGGTGTGGTGCCTCGTGCCGCGCTCCTTGTGGCGCCTCGTACGGCGGCGTCGCCGGTCGTGGTTCGGGCGGCTCTTGCGGGGGCGGGGACTGATGCACTCAACCGACCCTAACGAAAGGGGGAGGGGGACTCAGGGGTTATGCCCATCCCCTTGGGGGCGTTATGTGTCGTTGCGGCGGAAGATCAGGTCATGGACGAGGTGTCCCTTGTGCAGCCCCTGGCCCTCGAACTTGGTGAGCGGCCGGAAGTCCGGGCGCGGGGTGTAGCCGCCGTCGGCCTGGGAGTTGTCGAAGGCGGGGCTCGCGGAGAGGACCTCCAGCATCTGCTCCGCGTACGGCTCCCAGTCGGTCGCGCAGTGCAGCAGTGCGCCGGGCCTCAGCCGGGTGGCCGCGAGTTCGATGAACTCGGGCTGGATGAGGCGCCGCTTGTGGTGCCGCTTCTTGGGCCAGGGGTCGGGGAAGAAGACCCGCAGCCCGGAGAGCGAGGCGGGGGCCAGCATCTCGCGGAGCAGGATGATCGCGTCGCCGTTGGCGACCCGGACGTTGTCCAGGCCGTTCCGCTCCGCGAGGGCGAGCAGATTGCCCTGGCCGGGGGTGTGGACGTCGGCGGCGAGGATGCCCGTGCCGGGGTCGGCGGCGGCCATCTGCGCGGTGGCCTCCCCCATGCCGAAGCCGATCTCCAGTACGACGGGGAGGCCGGGGCGCGGGCCCGCCGCTGTGGCGAACAACTCACCGAGGTCGATACGGCTCAGCCCGTCGATGTCCAGGCCCCACTGCGGCCACAGGCGGCGCAGCGCCTCGCCCTGGCCCGGGGTCACCCGGCCGCGGCGGGGGCGGAAGGAGCGGATGCGGCGCTCATGGTGCGAGCCCGCCGGGTCGGCCACGGGGCCGCCGGGAAACATCGGCTCGCTGCGGTCACGGGGGGCGGGCAGAGCGCGCTCCACGTGGGAATCGGGGGCGGTGGGCTTCTCGGACACAGTGCTTCGATTCTACGGGCGGGGCGGCGAGGCTCGGCCGTGCCGACCCGGCGGGGGTGGGTGAGCGGGCCCTTGGGCGAGTGGGCCCTGCCCCTGGGTCGGCGGTTGGGCTCGGCTGGCGGCGGTTGGGCTCGGCTGGTGGCGGTTGGGTTGGGCCGGTGGTGGTTGGGTTCGGCCGTACGGCGGAGGCTGGGTTCGGCCCGTACCTCGGTGGCGGGGCCTGGCCCACCGTACGGTCGGGGCTGGGCTCGGCCCGTACGGGGGCGGCTGGCCCTGGCCGTACGACCGCGGCAGGCCCTGGCCCGTGCCTCCGCGGTGGGGGCTGGTCCTTACGGCGGCTGGTTCGGCCTGTACGGCGGTGGCGGTCCCCGGTCCGTATCTCGGCAGCGGTCCTCGGCTCGTACGGCGGCTGGGCCTGGCCCACCGTACGGTCGCGGCTGGACTCGGCCCGTACGACGGCGGCTGGACTCGGCCCGTATGGTCGCGGCTGGCCCTGGCCGTACGACCGCGGCAGGCCCTGGCCCGTGCCTCCGCGGTGGGGGCTGGTCCTTACGGCGGCTGGGTTCGGCCTGTAGGGCGGCGGCTGGGCTCGGCCCGTACGGTCGCGGCGGGCCACGGCCCGTATCTCGGCAACGCTCTCCGGCCGTACGGAGGCGGCGGCCCCGGCCCCTACCCCCTCAACCCCACCCGCTCCGTCACCCCTCCGTCACCCCGTCCGCAGGGTCTCCAGCACTCGGCGGGCGACCTCGCGGCCGATCGGCAGGGAGGCCGTGGCCGCGGGCGACGGGGCGTTGAGCACATGGACGATCCGGGGCGACTGCGAGATGAGGAAGTCGTCCACCAGCGTGCCGTCCGGCAGCACCGCCTGTGCGCGCACGCCCGCCGGGGCCGCTATCAGGTCGTCGGCCGTCACATCCGGCAGCAGGCGGCGCACGGCGTCGGTGAAGGCGCGCTTGGACAGGGAACGCCGCAGCTCACCCGCCCCGTACCGCCAGTGGCGGCGGGCGATCCGCCAGGAGCCCGGATACGCCAGCGTGCCGGCCAGCTCCTGCGGGCGCACCGTATGCCAGGCGTACCCCTCGCGGGCGAGGGCCGGCACCGCGTTGGGCCCGATGTGGACGCCGCCGTCGATGCCACGGGTCAGATGGACGCCTAGGAACGGGAACGCCGGGTCGGGCACCGGGTACACCAGACCGTTCACCAGCGCGGCGCGGGAGGGCGTCAGCTCGTAGTACTCACCGCGGAAGGGCACGATCCGCATGCCCGGGTCGTCGCCCGCCAGCCGGGCGACGCGGTCGCAGTGCAGCCCCGCGCAGTTGACCAGGGCCCGCGCACGCAGCACCGTGCCGTCCCCCGTGCGCACGGCGACCGCGGAGGGGCGCCGGCCGATGGTGCGCACCTGTGCCCCGTACCGCACCGAGGCGCCCGCGTCCTGGGCCAGCCGGGCCAGCCGGGCCGCCACCGCGCCGAAGTCGCAGACGCCCGTCGTGCCGACATGGATCGCGGCCAGGCCGCGCACCCATGGCTCGTACTCCGCGATCTGGGCGGGGCCCAGCTCACGCACCGGAATGCCGTTCTCCCTGCCGCGCTGGACGAGGCCGTGGAGCCTCGGCAGCTCGGAGCGCTCCGTGGCGACGATGAGCTTGCCGGTGACCTCGTGCGCGATGCCGTGCTCGGCGCAGAACTTCACCATCTCCGCGGCGCCGCGCACCGCGTACCGCGCCTTGAGCGACCCCGGCCGGTAGTAGATACCGCTGTGGATCACGCCGCTGTTCCGCCCGGTCTGATGGCGGGCCGGGCCCGCCTCCTTCTCGAGCACGGTCACGCGAATGCCGGGCGCGGCGCGCGTGATCGCATACGCCGTCGACATGCCGACGATCCCGCCCCCGATCACCAGCACGTCGCAGTCCAACGCCGTCACGCCATGTCACCTCCCCACGCGCCACACCGTCCAGTCGCCCGACCGTCGATCCCTATCATGACCTGCGCCACTGACAACGGCCTGAAACCCATGTGAGGACTAAGGTCCGGGCTAGGTCGGCCGGTCATGTGGATCGATTCATGCCGAGTCGCGCATTCCGGGTGAATCGCCCCTGATCCGACCACTCCGGTCAGCTCCCGCCATACCGCTCACCCCCGGTCGTTCACCACTCATCGCGGTCGCTCGCATCCGCTCCCACGCTGCTCGCATCCGCTCCCACGCTGCTCGCATCCGCTCCCACGCTGCTCGCATCCGCTCCCACGCTGCTCGCATCCGCTCCCACGCTGCTCGCATCCGCTCCCACGCTGCTCGCATCCGCCCTCGCGCCGCTCGCATCCGCTCCCACGCCCCTCACGCCGGCGCCACCAGCAGCGGCCGGGCCTGCTCGCGCAGCTCGGCGACGCGCGGCTCGTCGCGGTACGCCTCGAGGCGCCGCATCAGGTCGCGCACGTACTCCGTGGTGCGCGCGGACGAGATCCGGTTGGCGACCTCCACGGCACGCGCGCCCGCCGCGCAGGCGGCGTCCAGATTGCCGGACTCGAGTTCGGCGACGGCGGACACCACGAGCCGCAGTCCGTGCGACCGTACGAACTCCTCCGTCGGCCGGGCCAGCGCCTGCTCGGTGAAGCGCCGCACCTGGCGCGGCAGCCGGAGATCGCGATAGCACTCGGCGGCGTCGGCCGCGAACCGCTCGTGGCTGTAGAAGTCGAGCCAGGACGGATCCGGGTCGCCCGCCCGCGAGCGCTCCAGCCAGCCCTCGGCGGACTTCAGGGCCGCCCCGCAGGCGGGCCCGTCCCCGGACTTGGCCTGGGCACGCGCCTCCACGAGCCGGAAGAAGCTCATGGTGCGGGCGGTGGCCAGGCCGCGGTTGCGCTCCAGGGCGGCCTGGGCCAGGTCCACGCCCTCGTCGGCGAAGCCCCGGTAGGTGGCCTGGAGGCTCATCGACGCCAGCACATAGCCGCCCAGGGGGACGTCGGCCGCGGCGCGGGCCAGGCGCAGTGCCTGGATGTAGTACCGCTGTGCGGCCTCCTGTTGGCCGGTGTCGAAGGCCATCCACCCGGCGAGCCGGGTCAGTTCGGCGGTGGCGCCGAAGAGGGAGCGTCCGACCTCGTCGCTGTACGAGCCGAGCAGCAGGGGCGCCGCGTCCACCCGGAGGCACTCGGGGACCATGGAGGAACGCCAGTCGCCGCCGCCGTACTTGGAGTCCCAGCGGCGCGCGTCCTCGGCGGCCTCGCGCAGCTTGGTGACGTCACTGTGGCCGACACGCTGCGGCGGTATGGCGTCCGGCGACGCCGTGCCCGTGGTGCTCGCGGCGGTGGTTCCGTCCTCGGCGTCCTTGGGTTCGCGGGCCACCGAACTGTCGGCCGGGGATATGAGCCAGCGCGAGGCCGGTGTGGCGTACGCGCTTACTGAGAAAGATCCGGCCAGGCTCTGCCAGATGCCGACGCCGCCACGCCGACCCGCGAGATCCAGCCGGTAGAGCTCGGTCGCGGAGCGGACGGCCTGGCCGATGTCGCGCGGGAAGGCGAGCCCGACCTCGGGGGCCGGATCGGCGTCGGCCAGGCCGATTTCATGCAGGGGGACGGGGCGGCCGAGTTTGCTCCCGATCGCAGCCGCAATGAGGTGTGGCGCGGCGCCCTGGGGCACCATGCCCTTGGACACCCAGCGCGCGACGGACGTCTTGTCGTAGCGAAGCGTCAGGCCACGCTGGGCGCCGAGGTCGTTGACTCTGCGCGCGAGCCCGGCATTGCTGATCCCAGCGAGGGCGAGAACGGTGCCGAGCTTTTCGTTCGGCCCGCGTGGCTCCCTGGACATGCGCACCCCTCGACAGCACCGACGGCCGCCCCGGCATAGGCGCGGGGCATTCGTAAACCCAGCGTAGTTCGCCGCATCCCGACCGTTAAGAGGTGGTGTACCGGATGGCGAGATTCTTGTACGAACGGGCGTGCGGGGCGTGACGTGTGCTCCCGGTGTGTGTGGCTGTGCGCCCGTGTGTGCGCTCTGTCTCCGTCGCGGCGGGGACGTTTCGATGGGTCCTGCGTGGGTCGGCCCGCTGTACTGGATCCAGTGGGCTGGGGGACGCCGCCGCCTCATTCCCCGCGGGCGGCGGAACGGTCCGGGAGGCGAATGCCGCCTCCCGGACTGTCGTGTCAGGAGGCGCGAGAGGCGGAAGTTGAGTCCTTACAGGTCGTCCGCAAGACCAACGAGAGCGCCACGGCAATTTGGCTGAATATCGCTCCTCACGGCCGGGCTCCCGCGTCGGGCCGGGGAGGGGGAGGCCCGACGCGGGAAGCCCTCCTCCGCGTCGATCACGCCCGGATTCGGCATGGATTCCGCCCAGTTCTCCCCTGGAGCCGTGGGGCGCCTAGCACATGCCGTGAGTGCTGCCGCACGCGGTGGCCGTCGTGGCGTGGAGCGGTAAGGCCCGCGTGTGGTCTGCGGATTGGCACCCGCTCGGCGCTCGGTCTGCGCCCTTTCCGTGCGCCCCTTCGTGCGCCTCTTGCGCGCCGCTCCGCACACTCGTCGATGCCCTTGCGCTCTTGCGCGCCCCAATCGTGGCAGCATGGGCCGCGGCGGAACGGTGGGTCGCTACCGGCGGTGGTTCCCTCGATGGGCTCCTTACGGATGCCTTCGTGAGAGGCGTCACCCCCTGGGATCAACTCTGCGATTACTGCGGTCATATGTGGTCACAGGACATCCAGGAGATCCATGTTGTTGTCCGGTTCGATGCCGAAACCGTCAACGTGCTGTGCATGATGGCACCTAATTCTTGGTTGCCCTGGATGCCCACAGCCTGTGGAGGCGGCGATGCGGTGGTTGGTGGGGTGGAGCAGTACCGCATCCGGCCCGGTCTCCCCGGAGGGCCGTGCGATCCAGCCGGTCGGCGCCCAACTCCTGTGGTCCGACCCCGATCCCCTGTGGGCGGTCGGCGACTGGCGGCCCGATGAGGTACGCGTCGTCCAGACCGACCCCTTCACCCGCCTCGCCGTCTTCGGCTGCTGCGGCGCCTCCGACGAGGAACTGCGGGTGGGCCTGTTCGCCGCCCGCGGCGGCGCCCTGCGCCACCTGACCGCCTGGTCCGGCAGCTATACGGCCGTCGCCCAGGTCGGCCGCAGGGTCACCATCGTCGGCGACCTCGCGGGCGCCCGGCCCGTCTTCCACACCGACTGGGCCGGCGGCACCGCCTACGCCACCGCCGCGCTCCCGCTCGCCGACCTCATCGAGGCGCAGCTCGACGTCGGCCACCTCGGCGCGCTGCTCGCCTGCCCCGACTCCCCGGAGGCCATGGGCGACGGCACGCCCTATATGGGCGTCAGGCGCGTCCCTCCGGGCCATGCGCTGATCCTGCGCGACGGCGCCCGCGACATCACCGGCTACGAGCCCACCGCGTCCCTCGCCGTCGCCGCGCCCCCGCTCGAGCAGGACAAGGCCGTGGACGCGGTCCGGGACGCCCTCGTGGAGGCCGTACGGGCCCGGCTCACCGCCCCGCGCCACGCCCCCGAGACCGATGACCTCGACCCCGGCCCGGTGCCCGGCATGGGGCCCGCCGAGCGGCGGGCCGCCCGCGGCGCCCCGGCCCCCGGCATTGGCGCCGATCTGTCCGGAGGCAGCGCCTCCGCCACGCTCGCCCTGCTCGCCGCCGGTCTCCCCGGGATGCCCGGCACCCTCTTCGGGCACGGCACGGAGGCGGGCGAGCGGCTCCTGGCCGTCACCTTCAACGACCTCGCCACGTCGGGCGGCGCCCGCACCCGCGAGGCCGAACTCGAACGGGCCGGAGCCATCGCCGCCAATCCGCGGCTGCACCATGTGGTCGTTGCCGCGGGCGAGGACGCCCTGCCGTACGCGGGCCTCGACACCGGCGCCCTTACCGACGAGCCCGGCCCCTCCCTCGTCATCGCCGAACACCACCGGCGCCGGCTGGCCGCGGGCAGCGCCGACCACTTCATCGGGCACGGCGCCCGCCAGGTGCTCGACGCCCACCCAGCACGCCTCGCGGACCTGCTGCTCGACCGCCGCAGACGCCATCTGCTGCGCCCCGCGACGGCGCTCGCCAAGGCCGACGGCCCCTCCGCGCAGTCCTTCTTCGTGCCCTTCACGGTCTACCGGGCCGCGCGACGGCTGGCCCGCACCTCCTACCGCGACGGTGTCCAGGAGGCCGCCGCGCGACTCATGGAGCGCCACTTCGCCGACGAGCAGGCGCTTCACGGCCCCGGCGCCGTATCCGCCTCCCTCGCCGCCCTGACGTGGTGCCGCCCCGGGCCCGCCGCCCGCTGGCTCACCGGCGAGACGCTCGCCGAGGTGTCCGTCCGGCTGGAGGAGGCGGCCGTGCGCCCCGTGCTGCTGCGCCGCCCCGGGGAGCGCCGCGCCGACGCCGCCCTCGCCCGCTACGCGGCGGACCACCGCGTCTTCGAGCAGGCCGCCGAGATCCGCAGCCAGCGCCTGCACGCGCCCTTTCTCGACAACCAGGTCGTACGGGCCTGCCGAGCGCTCCCCGAAGCGCTCCGGGTGCAACCGGGGGCACGCGCCGCGGTGCTGCGGTCGGTCCTCGCCGGAGCGGGCATCCGGGAGCTTCCCCCCGGCTGGGGAGCGACCTCCCACGCCGCCCACACAGCCGCCGTACGGACCGGCATGCGCACCTGGACGGGCGAGCTGATGACCCTCTTCGACGCGCCGCTGCTGGCCGACGCGGGCCTGATCGAGGCCCGTGTCGTCCGTAAGGCGCTGCGCGCCGCCGCACAGGGGGAGCGGCTGCCCCTGGACGGCCTGGCCGAGCTCGTCTCCACCGAAGTCTGGCTGCGGCGCCTGCTGGCCCGCCGCGGCACCTGCTGGACTGGCACCGCGGCGCCACGGCAGCGGGCCGTGGCGGGCGGAGTGGTGCCGCGGCCGAGCCTGTGACGGTTTCCGCACCGAGGCGGCACGAGGCCGCCTTGTGACATCGCGCCCCCGGGGAGTCCTGCGGGACATGGGCGCTGACGCCCAGGGGAGCGGGGGCGCTTGCCCCTTCGCGCTCGGGGAGCCGGGTGCTTGCCCCCTCGCGCTCGGGGAGCGGGCGTGCTTGCCGCGCGCCGGAACACGGCGTTCTTACGGGCAACGTTCCTACGGGCAACGTTCCTACGGCAACGTTTCTACCGGCAACGTTCCTACGGGCAACGAGGAGCCGGCGTTCCCACGGGGGACGAGAAGCCGCCGTCCTTACGGCGGACGAAAACGAATGGACCCCTCCGCCGCCACTCCGCACCATCTCCCCAGCGGCAATCCGCGACCTAGGAGAATGACCTCTGTGCGGTATTTGATCCTCGGCACGACCGAAGCGCGCGACGACCACGGCGACCCGCTCCCCCTCGGCGGCCCCCGGATCCGCGCGCTGCTCGCCGCGCTCGCCGTAAGGGCCGCACGCACCGCCCCGGCCCCCGTCGGCGTCCTGATCGACGAGGTGTGGGCCGACGACCCTCCGCATGACGCGCCGGCTGCGCTCCAGGCGCTGGTCGGCCGGTTGCGCCGGGTCATCGGCAGGGATGCCGTCGTCTCCTCGCCCGGTGGCTACCGCCTCGCGACCGCCGCGCCCCATGACGAGGTCGACCTGCTGCGTTTCGAGCGGCTGACGAACGAGGGCATACGCGCCCTGGACGCCGACGACCCCGAGACGGCCGCCGCCACCCTCCGTAAGGCGCTCGCCCTGTGGCGCGGCCCGGCCCTCGCCGATCTGCCGGACCGGGACGCGGCCGCCGCCCGCCCCGAGGCGCTCCGGCTGACCGCGCTGCACCGCCGCATCGACGCCGACCTCGCGCTCGACCGCCCTACGGACGTCATACCGGAGTTGCGCGAGCTCGTCGCGGACCATCCGCTCGACGAAACGTTCCACGCCCAGCTGATCCGCGGGCTGCGGGCGGCCGGTCACTCCGCCGACGCCCTCGCCGCGTACGAGGACGTCCGCAGGATCCTCGCCGACCGCCTCGGCACCGACCCGGGAGTGGAGCTCAAGGAGCTCCACAGACGGCTGCTGACGACGGACGCCGAGCCGGTCCTCCAGGAGCCGCGCGGCGGGGGGCCCACCGCGCAGGCCGCTCTGCCGCGGGCCGACGGCCATGAGGGGAGCGGGGGCGGGGGCGGGGGCGGAACCCGGGCGGACGACGGCACGGCGCTCGACGGCCGCAGGACGGCCAGGGGCGCGTTCGACGGCGGGGAGACGGGCTCGCGCCCCACGGGCCCGCGCCCCGCAAGTTTGCGCACCGCAGGCCCACCCGGCGCAGGCCCGCCCACCGTGGACCCGCGCACCGCAGGCCCGCGCACCGCCGTGCCGCCGCTGCCGCACGGCAATCTCAGGGCACGCCTCACCAGCTTCGTCGGCCGCCAGAAAGAGATCGGCGACATCCTCTGCGACCTGGAGGGCGCCCGGCTGGTCACCCTCACCGGCCCTGGCGGCTCCGGTAAGACCCGGCTCTCCGAGGAGGCCGCCGCGACCGTGACGGAGGGCTACCCGGATGGCGTCTGGATCGCCGAACTCGCCCCGCTCGACCAGCCCTCCGCCGTCCCCGGAGCCGTCCTGAGCGCCGTCGGCCGCCGCGAGACCATGCTGCTCGCCTCGGGGCTCGAGAGCCGCACCACGGGCCCGGACGGCGGGGATCCGACGAGTCGCCTCGTCGAGTACTGCGCCGACCGCCGGCTGCTGCTCCTGCTCGACAACTGCGAGCACGTCATCGACACCGCGGCCCGGCTCACCGAAACCCTGCTCGCGCACTGCCCGGGGGTGACCGTGCTCGCCACCAGCCGGGAGCCGCTGGGGGTGCCCGGTGAGACCGTAAGGCCGGTGGAGCCGCTGCCGCCCGCCCCCGCCCACCAGCTGTTCGCCGAGCGCGCCGCCACCGTACGGCCCGGCTTCGACCCGGCGGCGGACCCGGACACGTCGGCCGCGGTCGCGGAGATCTGCCGCCGCCTGGACGGTCTGCCGCTGGCGATCGAGCTGGCCGCGGCGCGGCTGCGGCTGCTGACCCCGCGCCAGATCGCGGACCGGCTGGACGATCGCTTCCGCCTGCTGACCAGCGGCAGCAGAACCGCGCTCCCCCGCCAGCAGACCCTGCGGGCCGTCGTCGAGTGGTCCTGGGACCTCCTGGACGAGCGCGAGCGCACCGTGCTGCGCCGTGCGTCGGTCTTCGCGGGCGGGTGGACCCTGTCCGCGGCCGAGGCGGTGTGCGCGGACGCCCCGCCCGGCGCGAGCGCCCTGACGGACGGCGCGGACAGCACGGAATGTGTGGAAGGCACGGACAGCACGGACAGCACGGACGGCACGGACCCCGATGGCGTCATCAAGGACGGCGTCGGTATTCATGACGTCCTTACGGTCGGCATTCATGACGTCCCTACGGACGCGATGGCGAGCACGCCGACACCGGGCGACACGGTTGCGTACGCCGAGACGCGCGCCCCCACGCGCTCTCATGCGCGCCCCCACGCCAGGATCGCGCCCGCCGAGGTGCTGGAACTGCTCGGGGCGCTGGTCGACAAGTCGCTGCTGATCGTCGACTATCCGTCGTACGGTTCGGCGGCGGAGCCCTCCGGCCCGGTGGGCGGCGAGCCCCGCTATCGGATGCTGGAGACCATCAACGAGTACGTCGGCGAGCGCGCGACCGAGGACGCCGCGGCCCGTGCCGACCACAAGGCCGCCGCGGCCCGTCACACCGCCCACTTCCGGGACTTCATCCACACCGCCGAGCCCCGTCTGCGCTCCGCCGGACAACTGCCCTGGCTGCGCCTCGTCGAGACCGACCTCGACAACATCCGTGCGGCGCTGCACCGCTCCCTGACCGCCGCGGACGAGGACACCGTCTTCGCGCTCATCCGCGACCTGGCATGGTTCTGGTGGCTGCGCAACTACCGGGACGAGGGCGCCGCCTGGGTCGGCCGTGCCCTGGCCCTGGAGCGCCGCACCCATGGCACGGACGGCGAGGTGGGCCGGGCACCGGGCGGCAGCCATGCCCTCGACCAGTTCCCGCTCGTCCCGGCCCGGGTTCCGGACGGCGAGTACGGCGTCGACGAGGAGGTCACCCGGTACTGGCAGTTCATGGACCTGCGGCTGCTGCTCTTCTTCCTGCTCGTCGAGCAGGGCACCGGCCCGGATCTGAACGACCCTGAGATCCGGGACGCGGCGGTACGCATGCGCGACGCCTACGCGAGCCATTCAGGGCCCCGCAGCGCGTGCTTCCCGGGACTGCTGTGGCCCTTCACGGCCTTCGTCATCGAGGGCTTCAGCGGCGAGATGCTGCCGCTCATGGACCGGGTCGTGGCCGACTGCCGGGCCCACGGCGACGACTGGGCGCTCGGCGTCTCGCTGATGTACCGCACCCACCTCGCCATCGACATGCCGGGCGGCGTCGAGGGCGCCGACGACGACCTGGATGAGCTGCGCGATCTCGCCGCCCGCGTCGGCGACCGCTGGATGCTCGCCCAGGTGGAGGGCGCGTGCGCCGAGATCGCCACCCATCGCGGCCGGTTCGCGGAGGCGAGGGCCGCCTATGAGAAGGCAGCGCGGCTGGCGCAGGAGCTCGGCGCCCACACCGAGGTGCCGTTCCTCTACACCCGCCTCGCCGACCTCGCCGTCCACGAGAGGGACGTGGCGGGCGCGCTGAGGCTGGTGGAGCGCTCCGAGGAGGAGGCGGACCGCTGCGGCACCCAGGACGTGCAGGCCTTCAACCTCATCGTGTGCAGTGAGGCCGAGCTGATACGCGGTGATCTGGCGCGGGCCAGGACGCATTGCGACGCCGCGCGACAGCGTGCGCTGCGCGGCACCTCGCCACCGCAGTTCTGGGTCGTGGCCAACGGACTGGACGCCCGGATCACCGGCCTGGAGGGCGATCTGGCCGGCGGCCTGCGCAAGCTGCGGAGCACGCTGCGCGAGGGCCTCACGGTGAACTCCATGGAGCTGCTGCTGGCTCATCAGGCGGAGTCGGCTGCCGAGCTTCTGGCGGGATGCGGACAGGAGCGGCTCGCGGCGCGGCTGCTGGGCGCCGCCGACGGCTGGCGCGGTGGGCTGCCGCGCTCACCGCTGGTGGCCGGGGACGTCGGCGCGACCGCGGCGTGCGCGAGCGAGGCGCTGGGCCAGGACGCGGTGGAGAAGCTGCGTACCGAGAGCACGGCCCTGACCCCCGAGGAGGCCCTCTGCCTGCTCGACGAGGCGCTGTGCTCTCTCGGCGCCGCCGATGCCGATGCCGACGCCGCCGACGCCGCCGATCCCGGCGCCGCCGATGCCACGGATGCCGACCCCACTGATGGCGATGCCGCTGCCGCTGTCCCTGACACCACCGATCAGGCCGACCCGGCCGCGACCGCCGACGCGGCCAAAGCCGCTGACCAGGCCATAACCGCCGACCGGGGCGCCGCACCGCCGCCCGCCCGCTGACGCGGGCACGAGCACCAGGTGCAACACCCCGGCCGACCGTCACATGTCGTCACTCGTGTCGTCACTCATACGGAGGAGGCGAGACGCGCCGCTCACCCCCGAAACCGACGCGCGAAGACGAGCACATGTCTCGCCCCCGGGTCCAGGGCCGACGGCATCACCTCACAGGGCGTGACCGCAGCCCGTCCAGCAGGATGTCCAGCAGCCGGGCCGAGGCCGCCGCCTGCTGTGCCGCGTCCGGCAGCGAGGGCGCCGCCGTGGCGATCACCAGCAGCACATCGGCGACCGTCACATCCGGGCGCAGCTCGCCCGCGGCCCGTGCCCGCTCCACCAGCTGCCCGACGACCTCCAGCAGCGCCGCGGCGCCCGCGTCGTCCGGCTCGTCCTCAACGACCATCGGCCGCTCGACCAGCCGGAGCTCCGGCTGGGCCGGTGCGGCTAACGCCGCCTGCCGCTGCTGCGGCAGCCGGATCTCGGTCTCCACGTCGACCCCGACCCGCAGCACCTGCGGCGGCAGCAGCCGGCCCGCGCCGGACGCCACCGAAGTACGCAGGAACCGGGCCAGCGCGGACCACGGCTCGTTCTCCTGACCCAGCGCCGCTCGCGCCTGATCGGTCAGCCTTGCCGTCTCCTCCTCGGCTATCCGGCGCACCAGCACGTCCTTGCTGGGGAACCGCCGATAGACGGTGCCCACCCCTACCCGCGCCCGGCGCGCCACGTCCTCCATCGGAGCCCCGTACCCCAGCTCACCGAAGACCTCGCGCGCCGCCCGCAGGACGTGCTCCAGATTGCGCTGCGCGTCCACGCGCAGCGGTGTGTTCCGTCCGCCGTTTCCGTCCGACGACGCGACGGCTGCGGACCATGACGAACCCTGAAGGTGCATAAGTGATCCCCCGGTAATGATGTCTCCCCCCGGAGACTCCCCGCCCAGACTGTCGAGGCAGTCACAACCCCGACGAACTACGAACATAGTTGAGCGCAGGTCAAGAAAGAAGAGGGTAGCTCGGGACAGAACGCCCCCCGATCAGAGCAGCAGACCGCCTCTTTCCGGCTATCCGCCCGCCTGCCCCCACCTACCCCGGGGCTGACCTGCGGACATTTCGTACGTGTAACCGATTCCGCGGCTCGGGGCGTACCGAGCCGTCCGGTCACACAATTCGCCGGGCCTGTGGACAAACCGCGGTCGCACGTGCCTCATGGGAGGGTGAAGGAACCAGCGCGCATTCTCGTTGTCGGTGGTGGCTACGTCGGGATGTACGCCGCGCTGCGCCTCCAGCGAAAGCTGAAGCGGGAGCTGAGGCACGGCGGCGTGCAGGTCATCGTGGTGGACCCCGAGCCGTATATGACCTATCAGCCGTTCCTGCCCGAGGCGGCGGCCGGATCGATCTCGCCCCGCCATGTGGTGGTGCCGCTGCGGCGGGTCCTGCCCGACTGCACGGTCGTCATCGGTGAGGCCACCGCGATCCACCACGGCAAACGCACCGCGACCGTGAGAACCCTCGCCACGGAGGAAGAGGGCACCGGCACGGTCGACATCCACTACGACGAGCTGGTGCTGGCCCCCGGATCCGTGTCCCGCGCCCTCCCGGTCCCCGGCCTCGCCGAGTTCGGCATCGGTTTCAAGACCGTCGAGGAGGCCATCGGCCTGCGCAACCACGTCCTCGAACAGCTGGACATCGCCTCCTCGACCCGGGACCCGGACGTCCGCGACGCGGCGCTGACCTTCGTCTTCGTCGGCGGCGGATACGCGGGCGTCGAGGCGCTCGGCGAGCTGGAGGACATGGCCCGGTACGCCGTCCGCTACTACCACAACATCGCCCCCGAAGACCTGAAGTGGATCCTCGTCGAGGCCACCGACCGGATCCTTCCGGAGGTCGGCGAGGAGATGGGCAAGTACGCCGTCCGGGAGCTGCGCGGCCGCAATATCGACGTGCGGCTGGAGACCCGCCTGGACTCCTGCGCCGACCGGGTCGCCGCACTGAGTGACGGCTCGCGCTTCCCCACCCGCACGCTCGTGTGGACCGCGGGCGTCAAACCGCACCCGATCCTCGCCTCCACCGATCTGCCGCTGAACGAGCGCGGCCGGCTCAAATGCACCGCGGCGCTCCAGGTCGAGGGCGTGGAGCACGCCTGGTCGGCCGGGGACGCCGCGTCGGTGCCCGACCTGACGGCCGACCGGCCCGGAGCGGTTTGCGCCCCCAACGCACAGCACGCCGTGCGCCAGGCCAAGGTCCTCGCCGAGAACGTGGCCGCCGCGATCGCGGGTCAGCCGCTCACGGACTACGCGCACAAGTACGCGGGCTCCGTGGCCTCCCTGGGGCTCCACAGAGGCGTCGCTCACGTCTACGGGCGCAAGTTGAAGGGCTACCCGGCGTGGTTCATGCACCGCGTCTACCACCTCAGCCGGGTGCCGACGTTCAACCGTAAGGCACGCGTGCTGGCCGAATGGATTCTGTCGGGGCTGTTCAAACGCGAGATCGTCTCGCTGGGGTCGCTGGAGAACCCGCGCGCCGAGTTCAAACTCGCCGCGGACACCGGTCGCCATCCCGGGGCCAGTTGAGCCGATCGGGGCGGAGCCGGGAACTCCCCTCCCACGATCGGCGTCTCACGGATGTCAGTCCGGTCGGCCACACTGGTCGTGTGACCATGGGTGGGCTCGTATCTGCAAAGAGTGACAATCGCGAGGATTCGGAAGTTTGCTGCATTCCCCTGGGGGCCGTCCCCCGTACCCGCACCCATCTCCCCGATCCCGCTCCGGCGCGCCGCTCAGCCACCACCCCACGAGGTAATCCGCAGTGAACTTCACGCGCTGGAGCGCCCGGCTCCCCCGAACCCAGCGACGCATCGCCGCCCGGGCAGACCGCGGTGCGCGGCGGCCGAAGCCCGCGGCCGCCGCGGGCGGCGGCTCCGTCCCGGCGGCCCGGGGCGAGAGCGCCGGCCCCTCCGGGCGCGGCGAGCCTCCCGCCGCCGCCCCTTCCGACACCGCGCCGCCCGCCGCTGTCCCGACCCTTGACGGGCTGTCCGCCCATGACCTCCTCGGCCAGGTGCCGGCGCTGGTCGCGGTGGTCTACGGCCCCGAGCACCGCATCGCCTACCTCAACGACACCTATGTCGAGCTCTTCGGCTCCCGGACCCCCGGCACACCCGCCGGCCAGGCCCTGCCCGAGCTGAGGGAGCTGGGGCTGCTGCCGCTCATGGACCAGGTCCTGCGCAGCGGCAAGCCCCGTACGGTCAAGTCCCGGCAGGTCCCCGCGGGCGGCCCGGCCACCACGCCCGGGCCGCGGCGGGAGGGCGTGGCCCCCGGCCTCGGCCGGTCCCGCCACGGCTACTACACCTTCACCTGCTCCCCGATCGAGATGGCCGCGCCAAGGGCCGTCGCCGCCGCGCAGCCGACGGACGAGCGGGCGGAGGAGGGAGCCGTGGACGGCAGGCCGGTGGACGGATCGCCGGTGGACGGATCGCCGGTGGACGGATCGATCCGGGAAGCCGCCGTCCGTAAGGCCGTCGCCGTGCCGGAGGCGGTCGCCACCGGGACAGTCGTCACCGACACCGACACCGAAACCGGCACGCCCACCGAGCCGGTCCGCGGCGTGCTCGTCTTCGGCGCCGACGTCACCGACCAGGTCGAATCCGCGGAGCGGCTGCGCGCCAGCGAGCGCCTCCAACGCGAGGCCGCCGTCACCCTCCAGCGCAGCCTCCTCCCCCAAGGGCTGGAGCAGCCCGACGATCTGCGGGTCGCCGCCACCTACCAGCCCGGCGGCACGGACGCGGCGGTGGGCGGCGACTGGTACGACGTCATCACCCTGGGCGCCGGCCGCACCGCCCTCGTCATCGGCGACGTCATGGGCCGCGGCGTGCGGGCGGCCGCCGTCATGGGCCAGCTGCGCACCGCAGTCCGCGCCTACGCCCGGCTCGACCTGCCGCCGCACGAAGTGCTTCAGCTCCTCGACGGCCTGGCCGCCGAGATCGACCCCCACCAGATCGCCACGTGCGTCTACGCCGTCCACGACCCCAACGAGAACCGCCTCGTCTACGCCTCCGCGGGCCATCTGCCGATCCTGGTCCGCGACCCGGACGGCACCGTGCGCCGCGCCTCCGAGCCCACCGGACCGCCCCTCGGCACCGGCGGCTGGCTGCACACCACCGGCTCGGTCCCGCTCGGCCCCGGGGCCAGCGCCGTCCTCTACACCGACGGCCTGGTGGAGCGGCGGGACAAGGACATCTACGACGGAGTGGCCGCGCTCGAGCGCGTCTTCGCGGGCGCGACCGGCTCGCCCCAGGTGATGTGCGACCGCCTCATCAGGGCCCTGGGCATCACCGCGGAGCACGACGACGACGTGGCGGTGCTGGTCCTCCAGCACCCGGCCCGTACGGGGCATGACGCGGAGCTGTTCCACAACGCCGCGCTGGAACTCCTCGGCGGGGTCGAGGCCGCACCGCGCGCCCGGGCCTTCGCATCAGGGGTCCTCGCCAGCTGGCGGTTCCCCATGGAGCTGCGCGACCTGGGCGTGCTCGCCGCCAGCGAACTCGTCGCCAACTCCCTTCAGCACGGCACCCCGCCCATGCGGCTGCGGCTGCGCCGCACCGACCGCCGCCTGATCATCGAGGTGACGGACGGCGATGAGCATTTGCCGCGCCGCCGCCGGGCCGAACCGGTGGACGAGGCCGGACGCGGCATCTCCATCGTCGCGACCATCGCCTCGTCCTGGGGCTCACGCCGCACACCGGGCGGCGGCAAGGCGGTGTGGTGCGAATTCGCCTTGCCCGCGGACTAGCTCCACGGGCCCCGGGCGCGCGGGCCTGAGCGGGGACACGGCCGCCCCCGACCGACGACAGATCGCCCTGGCACGGCGGAGCCGACTGGCTCCTTCGCCGCGCCAGGGCGATGGCGGAATGGACGGGCGGGTCAGGCCGCGGTGGTCACCTCGTCCGACGAGGCCGTCCGCGACGGCTCGGGCACCGCGGTCCCGGCGACCGCCCGCAGCGGATTGTCCTGCTCGGCCGTGAGCCGCCTGCCGAGCATCAGCGCGAGCGCGGTGATGCCGAGCGAGCAGACGATCAGCGTCACGATGTACGCCCCGTACAGCCCGGCGCCCGCCAGCAGCCCGCCGGCCGCCGGGCCCACCGCCAGGGCCAGCTGCTTGACCAGCGCGAATGCCGAGTTGTACTGACCGAGTGCCGACGCCGGCGCCAGATCGGCGACCAGCGGCGCGACGGTCGGCGACAGCATCGCCTCACCGAGCCCGAAGAGCGCGTACGCCGAGATGATCGCGGTGACACCGACGGCCTGGCTCCCGGGTATCAGCCCGGCGGTCCCGGCGGCGCACCACGCCACCGTCCAGACCAGCCCGACCAGCGCCATCACCCGGCTGCGCCGCCGCCGCTCGACCAACTTGAGCACGACGAACTGCGCCAGCACGATCGCCGCCGTGTTCGCGGCCAGGGCGATGCCCAGCATCGACGGGGATATCCGGGCGACATCCACCGCGAACGCCGACAGCCCGGACTCGAACTGGCCGTAGCAGGCGAAGAACATGACGAAGCCCAGCACGCACAGCTGCACCATGGCGCGGTGGCCGAGCAGGGCACGCCAGCCGCCGGAGCCGCCGAGCCGCTCATCGACGGTCGGCACCGGGCCGTCGAACACCGGCGTCCGCTCCAGCCTTACGGTCGCCACCGCCGCGCCCAGCACCAGGAACATCACCGCGTCGATCGCGAAGAGCCGCACAAAGCTCGAGGCGGCGGAGGTGTCCACGAGCAGCCCACCGAACAGTCCGCCGACGCCGAGGCCCAGATTGCCGAGGAAGAACTGGGTGGCGAAGGCCCGCGACCGGGTGGTCGGCGTCGAGCACCAGACGATCAGCGTGGCCAGCGCCGGCTGTATGGCCGCTATGCCCGCGCCCAGCACTCCGGCCGCGGCGATCACCAGCGGCTCGCTCCCCGCCAGCCCGAGACCCATCGATCCGACGGCGGCGGCGACCGCGCCCGCGACGGCAACGGACAGCGGCCCTCGCCGGTCGATCACCCGACCGATGAAGGGCAGCACGGCAAGCGCGGCCACGGCGAACGTCGCGAGCACCATGCCCGCGGTATTCGCACCGAGGTCCCGCACCTGCGCCACATAGACGAAGAGGAACGGGACCGTGAAGCCGTTGCCGAACGCGCTCAGCGCGTTGCCCAGCTGGATACGGCGCAGCGCTGCGCCCATCGCGGTGGTCACACTCACCTACCTAGGTCGAGAAGGAATCAAAGGACTACGGGCCTGACCTGCGGGTCAGCCCGGAGGGTCGATGTCTGAAGACTTCGAAGCTAAACTTCAATGCTTAAGAGTACAGAGTGAAGGACTTCAGCGCCAATGAGTTTCGTGTCATACTCCACACATGGCGGAGACCCCCGACCCGGACGACCTGCTGAGCCTCGAAGAGCAGATCGCGGCCTATCAGCGCGAGTTCCAGGGCCTGGACCCTCAGGTGGAGCAGGTCGTCAGCGCGCTCAGCCGGCTCACCCGGCGGATGAACGTCGCCTACGGCCGCCAGTCGGCCACGCTCGGGATCAGCAACTCCGAGTGGGAGGTCCTCAAGGTGCTCGTCCTGTCCGGGGCTCCCTACCGCCTGGGCCCCGGCGACCTGGCCAAGCGGCTGGGCCTCACCCCCGCCGCCATGACCCACCGCATCGACCGCATGGTGAACGAGGGCCTGGTCACCCGTGAGCGTGATGCGGACAACCGCGTCCGCGTCATCGTCGAGCTGACCCCGGACGGCCGCGAGAAGTGGGTCGAGGCGATGCGCCAGGCCACGGTCTTCGAGGCGGACCTTCTCCAGGACCTCTCCAGCGAGGAGCGCGGGGCCCTCGGCGAGATGCTCACCCGTGTGCTGCGCCGGGTGGAGGAGGACCAGCCCGACGCCGAGGGACGGCTGAGCGACCTCGACTGAGGCATTCGGCCCAGCCGCGGTTGACACAGGTCCGGGCGATCCGTAATGTACTCCGAGCTGCCACGGAGCCGTAACGGTTCCCCGGTCAGCACTTGAGCCGCACCGGCGGCAAACCACTACT
>NZ_JANIAA010000043.1 GCF_024505145.1 Streptomyces rugosispiralis
TTGCATGCTCTCTCTTCCCTCTTCCGAAAAAGTTCCGTCCCGTCGGGGACGGTCAAGGTGGCTACCCCAGGGCCCGCTCGAGGAAATCCAGCACCACGCTCGCGTAGCCTTCAGGATCGGTCTCCAGCCCGAGCAGATGCTCGGCTCCCGGCAGGACGTGCGTCTCGGCTTGGGCATAGCGTTCGGCCAGCGCGTCCACCGAGGAGGGCGGCACGATCGCATCGTGCTCGCCCGACATGAACAACAGGGGGATCTTGGCGAACTTGCCCGTCGCGGGCGGTGGCCACTGGGCCCGGAGCATGGCCGGTCCCACCGCGCACAGCGTCCGCGCCACCACCGAACGGGCGGGTTCGCCCTTCAGCACGGCGGGCAGCGGCAGCGCCTCCGCCTCCAGGAACTTGCGCAGCAGCGGCGGTACGTCGTGCCCCGGCCCGCTGTCGCACACCAGCGCGTCAAGTTCGAATCCGTCGTGCGTCAGCGCCCACATGGACGAGAAGCACGAGAACGAGAAGCCGTAGAAGGCTATCCGTGCCGTGCCGTACCCACGCCGGCCGCGCAGATGGGACACCACGGCGGTGACATCGCTCGCGAACCGGTCGCCGAGCCCGAACAGCGCCCGGTCGTCGCTGCTGGCCCCGTGGTTGCGGTGGTCGAACAGACAGACGGTGTACCCGGCGTCGTGCAGGAACTTGGCGTGGCGGAGGCTGTGGTCCTTCGCCGTCGCCATGCTGTGCCCGAGCACCACCACCTTCTCGGGGGACCCCGGGCACAGCCAGGCGTCGAGGTGCTTCCGCGCCCCGAAGGGGACCTTCAGCTCGGTGCAGGGCAGCCCGTGGTCCCGGGGGTGCTCCCGCTGTTCCCGGCGCCGCGGATGGAAGGCCAGATACGCCAGCGAGACCCCGAACAGCGGGGCGATCGGCAGGGCCGCGGCCGAGAGGGCGCGGGCTCCCAGGGAAGGAGGCCGCGCCGACGTCTGGCGTGGCTCGGGCATCTGCGTCCTCCAGGAGGGGGAGTGTCCGTCGGCGGTCAGGGCGTTCTCGTCTCGGTCGGGACGGGCGGCTGGGCGGGCGGGCGACAACGTGTGAACGAGCGGGCGGGCGAAGAGTCAGCCACAGCCTCCGGCATGGCCCGGATCGGCCGACCGGGCGGCGGCGAAGTCCGCGTCCGACAGCTCGGCGACGTCCGGGTCCGCCGCCCCGGCGAGGGGCGTGTCCCGGGACCTGGAGCCGGACCGCGAGCCGGCCCCGGAACCCGAACCGGCCCCAGGACCGGAATCGGACCCGGAGCGGACCGACGCGACGAAGGCCGCCAGCCGGTCCACGCCCCAGAACTTGTCATAGCCGTGAGTGAAGAACGGCACCCCGAACGCCCCGGCGTCGCCGAGCGCGAGCAGGGCCTGGAGCCCCCGGCCACCGCGCAGCTCCTCGTCATCGGCGGCCGCTGCCGCCCGATCGGCCGGCAGCCCCAGCTCCCCGGCGATCTCCGCGACGGTCGTACGGTCGCAGATGTCGCGGCCCTCCTGCCAGCGCGCCCGGTAGACGCGCTCGATCCAGGCGGGGCCGAGCCCCGCGTCGAGCGCGAGGAAGTACGGCAGATGGGGCACCTCCCAGACCGGGTCGTGATCCACCGGCCAGCTGACCGCGAGCCCGCGGTCGGTCGTCAGTCGGCGCACATCCTGGAGGATATAGAGATGCTTCTCCCGGGACATCGCCGAATAGGGGAAGTGATGGCCGTGTTCGGCCATACGGCGCTCCCCGTCCGCGTCCGGCTCCCACCACAGGCGCCATTCCACCGCCTGTGCGACATCCGGATAGCGGTCCATCAGATCACGGTAGGCGATCCAGCTGTACGGGCTGCGGAAATTGAAATAGAACCGCGGTACTTTGCTGCGCTTGGCTGCCACGTCCGTACCCCCTCGCTCGTCCGTCTCCTGCGTAACGCTCGTTCAGCGAGCGATCACATCGTGCGCACCGCCCGCACAGCGGTGCGGCGCTGCCCGTCAGAGGACGATGCCGCCGTCCACCTGGAACACCGCGCCGGTCACATACTCCGCTCCGACCAGGTACGCGACCATGTCGGCGACCTCCTCCGGACGGCCGAAGCGGCGCAGCGGGATGCTCCGCTCCGCCTCCTCGCGCATCCGGTCGGAGAGCCCGGCCGTCATATCGGTCTCGATGAAGCCGGGTGCCACCACATTGGCTCGAACGCCGTACCGGCCGACCTCCTTGGCGAGCGACTTGGTGAAGCCGATGATCCCCGCTTTGGAGGCCGCGTAATTGCTCTGGGTCGCATTGCCGTGGACACCGGCCACGGACGAGATGTTGATGACGCATCCGGACTTGCGTTTCATCATTCCGAACACCACCGAACGACAAAGGTGATAGGTGCCGTCCAGGTTGACCTCCAGGACGCCGCGCCACTCCTCGTCCGTCATCAGCAGCAGCGGATTGTCCCGGGTGACCCCGGCGGAGGTGACCGCGACCTCGACCGGGCCGAGCGACTCCTCGGTGAAGGCGACCAGCTCGCGCACCGCGCCCGCGTCGCGGACGTCCGTCTGTCGGCCGAGCACCCGCCCGCCACCGAGCCGGGCCGCCTCCTCCTCCAGCTCACGGGCGGCGTCGGGGCTGGAGCGATGGCAGAACGCCACATCGAAACCGTCCCGGGCCAGCCGGAGCACGGTGGCCCGGCCTATGCCGCGGGAGCCGCCGGAGACCAGCGCGACGCGCGGCGTCGGCTCCTCGTCGGGCGTCGGCGGCTCGTCAGACGTCCGCGGCTCGTCAGGCGTCGGCTCCTCGTCACCGGATGCGCGGCCCGTGTCGTCGGATATTCGGTCGGACATACGGTGAGGTCCTTCTCCCGGGGGTGGTCTGCGATCAGAGCGGGTCGGGCACGGGCGGGTCGGTCGCGGGCTGAGCGGTCGCGGGCTGAGCGGTCGCGGGCGGGGTGGCCAGGTCGGAGGCCGGGCGCATGGTCATCGTCAGCCGCCCTATGGTGAGGGCGGTCTCCTTGCCGACCAGGCTCTCCCCCTCGAAGACATAGGTCTCGCCGACCTGGCGGGCCAGCCGCACATGATGCTCCACCACATCTCCGGGCACCACCGGCCGGTGGAACTCGGCATCGGCGATGCCGCCGAGCAGCATCGCCTTGCCCGAGCGCACATCGGGGTTGGGCCGGTCCCAGGTGACCAGCACCCCGGCCACATGGCACCAGGACTCGATGAGCACCGTCCACGGATAGTGGTAGTCCTCCTCGGTCGCGGTGTCCGGCATCCCCTCGTACCAGGGCTCATTGCAGGTGACCGCCTTCAGCCCGCTCGCCCGCTCGCCCGGCACCAGCTCGGTGACCCGGTCGACCAGCAGCATGGGGTAGCGGTGCGGCAGCCTCCGCTTGATCTCGTCGACGGTGATCATCCGGCGTCCGCTCCTCGGGCGCGTACGTCTTGGTCGCTCCGCTCCCCCGCCCCGGCCGCCGCGCCGTCCGCGTCCCGGTTCTCGAAGCGCAGCCTTATCTGCGCGGCGGGCCCGCGCCCGGTGGCCGCCGAGGCCCGGCAGCGCCAGCCGCCGTCCTTGCGCGACCAGACGTATTCGCTGGTCAGTTCGTCACCGGGGTAGACCGGGCTGAGGAAGCGGGAGGACTCGACGGCCGCCAGGACCCAGCGCCCGCCCGGTTCGCGCTCCGGCATGGTGGCGAGGGCACCGCGCTGGACGTACTCCACGACACACACTCCGGGGAAGATGGCGAACCCCGGGAAGTGCCCGGCGAACACCTTCTCCGACGCGCCGACCACGGCCACGCACCGGGCGGGCCGCTCACCGGGGACGCCCGGGTCCACGACCTCCACGGTGCCGTCCACCGGCCCGCACGCGGCCGTCGTCATCTCACTTCCCCATCTTCGAGGCGAGCAGGTCGTGCACCTTCCGGAGCGTGGTGATGTCCTTCATCTCCCGCTCCTCCAGCTTCACCGAGTACTTCTTCTCCAGGACGACCATGACCTCGAGGGCCATCAGGGAGTCCACGCCGAGGGTCTTGACGAAGTCGGCGTCGTCGGTGACGTCCTCCTCGTCCACGTCGAGCACATCCGCGACGAAGGTGCGCAGCTCGTCCATGTCCAGGGCGGCGGTGGCGTCGGCCATGCGGGGTCTCCTTCCGCTCTCAGAGCGTGGCTCAGGGTTCGGGGGTGGTGAGCTTGGCGAGGGCGGCGGCCGACTCGACCGGGACGGTGAGCGCGCCGTCCGCGATCCGGCGGATCATGCCGGTCAGCTGGCGCCCGGGGCCCAGCTCCACGAACCGGACGCAGCCCAGCTCGCCGGCGAGCGTGCGGACGCTCTCCTCCCAGCGCACCGGGCTGGTGAGCTGGTTCAGTTCCAGGTCCCGCCAGTGCTCGCCGCTCGCGTACGGGCGGGCGTCCACATTGGCGACGACCGGGGTGTGCCCGGGGGCGAAGTCCACGGCGGCCAGGGCCGCGCGCAGCTCGTCGGCGGCCGCGGCCATCAGCGGGCTGTGGAAGGCGCCGCCGACGGCGAGCCGGATCACCTTGCCCTCGCTCTCCACGGCCAGTTCGGCGAGCCGGTCCACGGCCTCGGCGGTGCCCGAGAGCACGATGGCGCCGGGCGCGTTCACATTGGCGATCCAGACCCGGCCGCCCTCCCCCCGGCCGCCCTCCTCCTGGACCCGGGCCACCAGCGTCTCCACGGTCTCCGGGCCGAGCCGCACCACGGCGGCCATGGTGCCGGGCGACCGCTCGGCGCAGGCGCGCATGGCCCGGCCGCGGGCGGCGACGAGACGGGCGGTGTCGGCGAGCGGTACGGCCCCGGCGGCGTGCAGCGCGGTGTACTCGCCCAGGCTGTGCCCGGCGCAGGCCACCACCCCGCCCAGCAGCCCGGCGGCCGCCGCCTCGCGGTGGGCGAGCACCTCGACGGTGAAGACGGCGATCTGGGCGAGGTCGGTGCGGCGCAGCGTCTCGTCGTCGGCCTTCAGCAGGAGTTCCTCGACGTCGATACCGGTGTACTCGGAGATCTCCGCCACCACCGCCCACGACGCGGCGTCCCGCCACGCCTCGCCCATGCCCGCCTTCTGGGCGCCCTGCCCGGGGAAGACCAGCGCCGTACGGGGCGCCGCGTCGCCGGGGGCCGCGGGGGGCGTGGCCGTCGTCTCTCGGTCCGTCATCTCATCCAGCTCCTTCAGTTCAGGGGGCGGCGGCCCGTCACCGGATCCGCAGCAGGGCCGCGCCGACCACGCCGTCCCGGTCCACGGTGGTGACCAGGGCGGTTCCGCCGGAGGGGATCTCCTTGCGCTCGGCCATCGCGAGCACGGCGGCGATCTGGAAGGCCGCCGCGGCGGCGCAGGTGTCCCCGATGGTGTCGGCGGCCGTGATCCGCGGCGGCTCCTGGCCGCCGAGGGCGTCGGCGAGGGCGTCGCGCTCGGCCTCGCCCTCGGCGCCGGGGGCACCGGAGTCGGCGACGGCGCTCAGTTCGCCGGGGGTAACCCCGGTGCGGTCCAGCAGCCGGACGATCGTCTCGGCGAGCACCGTACGGGCGGCCTTCGCGTCCGCGGCGCAGCCGAACTCCAGGCCCACCACCTCGGCGAGCCCCTCGCGGCCGTGTTCGCGCGCCGAGGCGTCGGGCTCCAGCAGCCATACGGCCGCGCCCTCGCCGAGCACGGCGGCGCTGTTCTCGTCCGCGCGGGCGTGCCACTCCAGCCAGGCGCGGGCGGAGGAGAACTCCTCGACCGCCCCGCACAGCACGGCGCCGGCCCGTCCGGCCCGCTGGAGCCGCACCGCGTACCGCAGGGCGAGCAGTCCGGTGGCGCGGCCGCCCGCGATGGTGGTGTTGGGGCCCCTGAGCCCGTGCCAGATGGCGGACTGGCCGGCCGCGCAGTTCATCACGGTGTTGGGGAACCGGGCCGGGTCCACGTAGAAGGGCTTCTCGCCCACCAGCGAGTCCCGGGTGAAGTCCATGATGCTCTGGGCGGAGCCGGTGCTGGTGCCGAGCGCGAGACCGGTCTCCTCGCCCACCCCAGGCAGCCGCTCGCCCTCGCCGTACTCCCGCTCCCCGGTCAGCAGTTGGCGTATCGCGGTGACGGCGAGGCCGGTGGCCCGGTCCATGGAGCGGGTGCCCTTGCGGCCGAGGATCTGCCGGATGTGGAAGTCGGGCACGAGGCTCGCCTCGCGGAACGGCGCCGACCACTCCTCGGGGTCCAGCGGCCGGGCGGCCGAGCGGCCGGACCGCAGGGCCGCGGTGAAGTCGGAACCGCGCAGCCCCAGGGGCGATACGGCGGTCCAGGCCGAGATGACCGGGGCTGCCCCGGAGGGGGCGTTGACCATGGGTTCGGGTACTCCTTCGGTAGAGGCCAAGGGGCCGTGGGAGGGGCGGGTCACAGGAACCACACCTGTTCGTACGAGGGCCAGCGGGCCGCGAGGTCGTCGCCCCCGATGACGCGTACGCCGGGCAGCAGCCGCTCGGCGGCGGTGCGGCCGAGCGCGGCCAGGCCGTCCTCCTCGACCAGCACGGTCACCCCGGTGGCCAGCAGCTTCGCCACGGAGGTGGGCGGATGGGGCAGGGTGTCCAGGGTGCGGCCGCCGAGCCGCAGCGAGGGCCGGGAGCCGGTGTCGAGGGCGTAGCCGGCGGCGGGGCCGCGCAGCGCCAGATCGCAGCCGCCGCTCTGCCGGTGCAGATCGGGCACGCAGTACAGCACGTCGGCGTACTGGGTCTCGATCGAGCCCCGGTACGCCTTCTCCACGATCAGCAGCCAGCGCGCCTGGTCGCCCATGGCTCAGCACACCCCCATGAGCAGGCTCTTGTCCGCCGCGTTCACATGCTCGGCGAAGACGAACGGCGCCCGCGTGCGCACCTGCGGGATCTGCTCTGCGGCGCCCCGCTCCTCGGCGCAGAAGCGGCACACGTACCAGTACAGCCGGTCGGGGTGGTCCTCGATCAGCTCGCGGACAACCCGGGCGGTGGAGGGGTGCTCGCGCCCGAGGTCGGTGTAGTCGCGCGGTTTGGTGTCGCCGAGGGCGGCGCCGGTCAGCCGGGTGGCGTCGCCGCAGGTCCAGATCTGCACCCGGGCACCCCGGCCGAGCAGCGCGGCCGCCAGCCGCAGCGCCGAGGTGACCAGGTCGGTCTGGTGGGGCGCGCCGAAGAGGTTGAGCAGCACATCGGTACGGGGGACGGGCCTGGGCATCAGTGCCACACCGCCCTGATCCGCGGCTCCAGCAGCTTGGCGGCCACGTCGTCCATCTCCACCAGCCGCGCCCGGGGCGTCAGATCGGCGGCGTGCACGGCGCGCTGGGCGGCGGAGAAGGTGTCCACCCACAGCTCGCCGCCGTCGCTCAGGAACGTCTCGATGCCCGGGGCGGTGCCGGGGACGGCGGCGGTCACACCGTTCTCCACGAGGAACAGCACCACCTGGTGACCGTCCCTGGCCAGCCGCGCGGCATCGCCGAGGAACCGCGCACAGGCGGGCCCGGTCTGCGGCCCGCCGCTCTCGATCAGCAGATGGGCCGTCATGTCAGCAGCTCACCGCCGTCCACGCCGATCACATTGCCGGTGATCCAGGAGGAGTCGGTGCGCGAGAGCAGCGAGACCGCCTCGGCGACGTCCTCGGGCCGGGTCAGCCGCCGGTGCGGATTGAGGTCCCGGGCGTGCGCGGCGAGCCGGTCGCTGCCGGGGATGCGCTCCATGGACGGGGTCGGGGTGACCCCGGCGCGCAGCGCGTTGACGGCGATACCGGAGGGTGCGAGCTCCAGGGCGAGCTGGCGCACATGGGACTCCAGGGCGGCCTTGGCGGCGGAGACGGCGCCGTAGTGGGGCATCACCCTGGTGCCCCCGGCGCTGGTCATCGCGTACACCTTGGCGCCCTGGCGCAGCAGCCCGGCGGTGAACAGGTCCTGGGTCCAGTAGACGAGCGAGTGCGCCATCACGTCGAGCGTCATGTTCATCTGGCGGGCGGTCAGACTGTCCTCGCCCTCGGCGCCGACGTACGGCAGCAGCGTGCCGAAGGCGAGGGAGTGCACCACGATCCGGATGCCCGTGCCGCCGGTCAGCTCCTCGAAGCGGGGCAGCAGCTCCTCGCGGGTGCGGGCGGAGGCGGCGTTGGCGTTGAAGAAGTGGGCCTCGACGCCGTGGCCGCGCATCTCCTCCCGGGCGACGGCGGCCTTCTCCTGGCCGTCGGTGGTGTCGAAGTGGACGCCGAGGATGTGGACGCCCTCGCGGGCCAGTTCATGGGCGATGGCCAGGCCCATACCGCTGGAGGCGCCCAGGACCAGGCACCAGGAACCTTCGAGTCGGGTGATCATCGGTCGCTCCCCCTTCGTCGTCCGCTCATCGGCTGCTCGCTTCCGGCGCTCGCGTCGGCACCGGCGGGCGCTTCCGGTATGGCGGGCGCTTCCGCTACGGCGCTCGCGTCGGCACCGGCGGGCGCGTCCAGCCGGGCGCCCGGGGTGATCAGGCAGACGGCGGCGTTCCCCTCGGCCGCCGCGGTGACCACGGCGTGGGGGTGGCCCTCCGGTGCGCCGAGGGCGGCGGCCACACGCGCCACCGGCTCCAGGGCGCCCGCGCCCGCCGGGACCCGCTCGGGCTGCCCCACCAGGGCCCGTCCGCCCAGGGCCCGTCCGCCCAGCGCCTTCTCGTCCAGCGCCGCCGCCATGGCCGCGCCGACCGGGGAGCCGTCCAGGACGGCGGTGACGGCCAGCGGCCGGTCCGGCCGGTGGCCGAGGGCGTCCAGCGCGTCCCGCAGCAGGGCAGCGGCGTGCTCGGCCCCCTCGGCGGAGGCGGCCGCCTTCGGCGGCAGGAAGAACGAGCGGACGCCCACCCGGCCCAGCGCCGCCGCCCCCCGGCTCCGGGCCGCCGGTTCGGGCTCCAGCACCAGCGCGACGGCCCCGGCCTCCGAGAGGCCCGCCCCCGGCTCGCCCTCGGGCAGCGCCTCCTCGGTGGCCCCGGCCAGCAGCCGCCTGGCCCGGCCGGAGGCGAGGGCGCGCTGGCCGGTCTGGAGCGCCTCCAGGCCCGCGACCCGGGGGCTGGTGAGGGTGAGGTTGAAGCCCTTGAGGTCGTGTTCGGTGGCCAGCCGGCTGCCGAAGAGGTTGATGGAGAAGTAGGGCGCGGTGACCGGCGACAGATCGCCCGCCCCGGTTTCGGTGACCGTACGGTCCATCCGGTGGTGCAGGGCGACGGCCGCGCTGTTGGTGCCCACCGCCGCGCCCCGCTGCTCGGGCCCGACCGCCTCCAGGGCGTCCGGGCCCGCCTGGGCCAGCGCGCGTTTGGCCGCGGCGAGGAAGTACTGGGAGGCGGCGGGCAGGTACTTGTAGCCGTGGCGGCCGAGCGCCGTGCGGAAGTCGAAGCCGTCCGCGTCCACGGTGCCGATGCCCGTCACCACCAGGCCGACGACCGGTTCGCTGTTCACGCGGCGGCCTCCCCGAATCCGTTGCTCACGCGGCGGCCTCCCCGAAGACGAGCGAGATGTTGTTGCCGCCGAAGGCGTAGGCGTTGACCAGCCCGTACGCCCCGGTCATGGGCGCGGAGCCGGACGGCAGCGGCACCGCGCACTCCGGGTCCGGCTCGCCGACCGGCACGTTCGGCGGCAGCGTCCTGTGGTGCAGCACCAGACCGGCGGCCAGCGCGGCGAACGCGCCCGCAGCGCCGCCGGTGTGCCCGATGAGCGCCTTGACGCTGTAGAGGGGCGTACCGGGGGTCAACGCGTCCAGCACCCGGCTCTCCACCACGTCGTTGAGCGCGGTGCCGGTGCCGTGCGGGATCACGAACCCCAGCCCGCCGGAGCCGGATTCGCCCCCCGATTCGGCCTCCGCCCCCGCCTCCCGGAGCGCCTCGCGCATCGCCCGCTCGATCTGCTCGCCGGAGGGCTCGGGGGCGGTCGCGTGGTAGGCGTCGCAGCTCCAGCCGGTGCCCGCCAGACGGCCGTAGACGGTGCGCACGCCGCGTGCGCGGGCGTGCGCGGCGGACTCCAGGACGAGCACGGCGGCACCCTCGCCGAAGACGGTGCCCCGCCGCTCGACGGCGAACGGGCGGCAGCGCTCGGGGTCGATGGCCCCCAGCCGGTTGAAGCAGGCGAGGGCGACCCGGGAGTACGCCTCGGCGCCGCCCGCGATGACCACGTCGGCCTCGCCGGAGCGGATCAGGTCGGCGCCCACCGAGAGCGCGTAGCCGCTGGCGGCGCACGCGTTGCTGACACAGGTGTTGACGCCCTGGGCGCCGAACCACCCGCCGACCACCGAGGCCAGCGGGAAGGGGGGCGCCCAGCGGCCGGACGCGGGCGCCTCGCCGGTCCACCAGCCCTCGTGCAGATCCGTGTCGCCCATACCGGAGCTGAGGGCGACGGCCACCCGGCGCGGATCGGGGCCCCCGGCCTCCGGCCGCTCGCCCGGCCCCGGCACCACGGTCAGCCCCGCGTCGGCGACCGCCTCGCGGGCCGCCGCGAGCGCGAACCGCGAGCCACGCCCCAGCGGCAGCCCGTCCTGCTCCTCGGGGCCGTCCGGAACGTCGGCCTCCGGCACCAGGTACATCAGCGGATGGTCCATCCGGGCGAGCGGATCGGGGACCCGCGTCGGCGCGGTGTCCGCCTTGTGCATCCCGCGCCAGAAGGCGTCGACGCCCGCGCCCAGCGGGGACAGCGCGCCGAGGCCGGTGACCAGTACGTCGTCCATCAAGTACCGCTCTGCTCTCCGCCGAGCGCGTCCAGCACCCGCCGGTCGAAGGGGACCAGCCGCCAGTCGCTGCGGCTGTCGATCACCGCGTAGCCGTGGGTGATCCGGCCGGTGGCGGTGAGGGTGAGCGCTCCGTCGCGGACCACGAAGCAGTCCATCCGGGCGGTGTAGGTGAGGTCCTTGAAGATCTCCTCGACCGTGTAGACGGAGTAGAGGTCCTCCTCCATCACCGCCTCGTCGATGACGCGCACCGAGGACTGGGGGACGACCGGTATCCATTTGCGGTCGTCCAGCAGGGTCTTGATGGAGATGCCGCGGTCGAGGACGAAGCGGTCCTTGGCCTCCTCCATCAGCCGCAGATAGCCGGACATCTGGAGCCGCTCGGTGAAGTGACAGTAGGGGTACGGAATGTTCCACTTCCAGGCGTAGGCGTTGCGGCCCACGGTCAGCGACGCCAGGGCGGCGGCCTCGTCCCCGTCCGGCAGCGGCATCCTTACCGGCGCCGGCTCGCCCGTGCGCGCCTCGGCCCCCAGCCGGTCCACCACGAAAGGCGCGAACTCGGCCGGGGGTTCGCCCGCCTCCGGCAGATAGGTGTCGGCGCGCAGCGAGACCCGCACCTTGGCGGCCACGGCCTTGAGGACCGAGCCGTCGCGCTCCACCCGGAGGGTCACCCGGAAGCCGAGGGTGCGGTCGTCGTCCTCGGTGTCCGGCGCCACCTCGGCCTCGGCCACGTCGTCCATGTGGAAGGCGTGCAGGATGCGGGTCTCCAGGGCAACGATGTCCAACCCGAGACCGTGCTCCTCGTACAGCCGCCGGGCGGGCGCGCCGGAGTCCGCGAAGTGCACCAGCACGGCTTCCTCGACGAGGTAGTTGACGTGTTTGAAGCCGATCCAGGTGCAGATGTTCGACCCCTCGTAGCGCGGGCGCAGCCGGACGGTGGTGACGTCCGTCAGCAGGGCTTTGGTCGACATCGGCGGGGCGGCGGCGGTCATCGGGAACACTCCATGGAGATAAGGGCGGCACGTGCGGGGGGCGGGGGGCACCGGTCGGGCGTGGGCAGCAACAGCAGTCCGGCCACGGCGTCCGCGGTGTCGTCCCCGCTGGTGATCAGCGCCTGACGGGACGCGGGCACCGGGTCCGGCACGGCCCCGGGACCGGCCTCGAAGGCGGCGCTCCCGACTCCCGCCTCCGGATCGGCTCCGGCTCCGGCTCCGGCCCCGGCGCGGGCCAGCCAGCCGACGGCCGCCGCGCACTGGAGCACCCCGAGGGCCCCGGACGCCCGGCCCACCGCACCGGTGACGTCGTAGCGCGGCACGGTCCCCGGCACCGGTACGGCCCCGGCGGGCCCCTCGGCGTAACGCTCGGGGGTGAACCAGACGCCGGGGGCGGCACCGTCGGGCAGCAGGGCCTCGACACAGCCGCCGAGCCCGGCCCGCCGCTCGTACGGCCCGAGGGCGGCGACGGCTCGCGCCCCCCGGGCCTCGGCCCAGCGGGCACCCTCGACGACGAGGGCGGCGGCGCCGTCCAGCAGCTCACCGCCGGACCGGCCGAGCAGATCCTCCACGACGGCGTTGTGCGTCTCCACGCCGATCACCACCGCGCGCCGGACCCGGCCCGCGGCGACCAGCGCGGCGCCCCAGTGCACGGCGTCCAGCCCGGAGGTCGCCCCGTTGCACAGCATCAGATTGGGGCCGCGCAGCCCGTGGCGGATGGCCACCCAGGAGGCGATCACATTGCTGGAGGCGTTCGGCAGGCTCATGGGGCTGAGGTCCACGGCCGACCGCTCGGCGATGGCGGCGGCGGTGAGGCAGGCGGTGTCGAGGTTGCCCAGGTTGGAGCTGGCGACCACGCCCACGGTGTCGCCGGGCACCGTCACCTCCTCGCCCTCGGGGGGGATCAGACCGGCGTTCCGCAGCGCCTCCAGCGCGGCGCACAGCGCCAGCCGGGTCGCCCGGTCCTTGTAGCGGTGGCCCCGGCGGCCGATCCGGGCGGCGGTGTCGAACGGTTCCGGGGCCGGCCCGGTGACGGGGCAGGCGGTGCGGCGCAGCAGCGCCTCGGGGGTGCCGGCACCGGGGACGGCCAGGCCCACGCCGGTGACGACGACTTCGCCGGGGCCATGCGTCATCGGGCGGCCCTCTCGACGATGGCGACCGCGTTGACCCCGCCGAAGCCGAACGCGTCGATCTGCGCGACCCGCAGATCCCCGCCCTCCCGCGCCTCCTCCCGGACGAAGCGGAACGCCTCGGCCTCGGGCAGCGGTTCGGCCAGGCCCAGGGTGGGCGGCACCCGGCCGGAGGCCAGGGACTCCAGCGCGACGATGAGGCTGAGCAGCCCGGAGCCGCCCGAGGTGTGGCCGGTCATGCACTTGATGGCGGTCATCAGGGGCCCGCTGACCTCGCGGCCGAAGACCTCGGCTATGGCGGCCGCCTCGGCGGCGTCGTTCAGCTGGGTGCCGGTCCCGTGCAGCAGCACCAGGTCGATGTCGCCGGGTTTGACGCCCGCCCGCCACTGGGCCTCGTGCACCGCCCGCGCGATGCCCTGCGGGTCGGGGGCGGTCACATGGTTGGCGTCGCAGTTCATGCTGACGGCGCGCACCCGGCCGAGCGCGCGGCTCTCCGCGCCGGGGTCCTCCCGGCGCAGCACCACGGCGGCCGCGCCGTCGCCCATCAGCACCCCGCGGCGGTCCCGGTCGAACGGCCGGACGCGGTCGGGGGGTTCGCTGTTGACGCGGTCGAGCAGCCCGTACATCGACTCGGTGAGGGTGTCGACTCCGGCCACCACGACGGTGTCCTCGGCCCCCGTGGTCAGCAGGTCGGCGGCGAGTGCGAGCGCGTAGAGGGAGGCCGAGCAGGCCCCGGAGAAGGTGTGGGTGCGGACCGCGCCGAAACGTGTCCGCAGCGCGGTGCCGAAGTGCAGCCGGCCGATGTCGAAGGGGGTGCCGTCGCGCCAGGCGAGCTCGGCCGAGCGCAGCTCCCGCAGTCCGGTGCCGATGAGGACGGGCACCTCGCTCAGGTCCTCGCCGAGCCCCGCCTGGGCCGCGGCCTCGCCGACCGCGCGCAGCAGCCAGTCGGTGGCGCGGCCCGGGAGGTCGGTGCCGGGCGCGGGGCGGTCGTCGATCTCGTAGGCGTGGCGGGTCCGGTACCGCTCCCGGTCGAAACCGCGCAGTTCGCCGAGTCCGCTGGTGCCCGCGCACAGGGCCCGGAAGACCTCGTCGACGCCCTCGCCCACGCTCGCCACCGCGCCCGCGCCCGTCACCAGCTGACTCATGACCAGTCCGCTCGGGCCTTGCCGAAGATGACGACGGCGTTGTTGCCGCCGAAGGCCAGCCCGTTGTTCTGGACCACCTTCAGGTCCGCTGCCACGGCCTGGTTGGGCACACAGTCCAGCCCGCACTCGGGGTCGGTGTGCTCATGGTTGATGGTCGGCGGGATGAAGCCCTCGGTGAGCGCGAGGGAGCAGGCGATCGAGGCCAGGGCCCCGGCGGCGCCCATGGAGTGGCCGATCATCGACTTGATGGAGACCGTGCGCGGCGGGGCGGTGTCCCCGAAGACCTGGCGGATGGCGCGGGCCTCGGTGATGTCGTTGGCCTTGGTGCCGGTGCCGTGCGCGGAGATGAAGTCGACCTCGTCCGGCTTGACCCGGGCGTTCTCCAGGGCGAGCCGCATACAGCGGACCACGCTGTCCTGGTTGGGGGCCACGGGGTGGTCCGCGTCGCAGTTGAGGCCGTAGCCGAGCACCTCGGCGTAGATACGGGCGCCCCGGGCCAGCGCCGACTCCAGGCTCTCCAGGACCAGGATGCCCGCGCCCTCGCCGGTCAGGATGCCCTTGCGGTCCTTGTCGAAGGGCTGACAGCGCTCGGGGGCGATGGTGCCCAGGCGGTAGAAGCCGGTGAAGGTCTTGCGGCACAGCGCGTCGGCCCCGCCGCACAGCGCCACGTCCACGTCCCCGCCACGGATGGCGTCGTAGCCGTAGCCGACCGCGTAGTTCCCGGCGGCGCACGCGGTGGGAAGGGTGACCGCCTCGGCGCGGGTGAGGCCGAACTCCTGGGCGATCGCGCTGGACAGCCGTCCGGCGGGCACCCGCCGGGCGACCGTGGGATCCATCCGCTCGGGCCCCAGGTCCACTTCCTCCTCGACCAGATGGTCCAGGTCCCTGGACTCGCCGTCGGTCGTGCCGACGGAGATCAGACAGGGGATGTCGCGCAACGCGCTCTCCGGCTCGGGGAATCCGGCGTCGGCCACCGCCATACGGGATGCCGCGACCGAGAACCGGCTCGCCCGGCCCAGCGTCCGCACATCGAGATTTCGAATCCACCGGTCCGGCTCGAAATCCTTGACCTCACACGCCGTAGAGCGGTCGAAGCCCTCCGTGTCGAACGCGGTGATGGGCCCCGCCGCGCTCTTCCCGGCGCGCAGTCCGGCGAGGAATTCCGCCGCGCCGATGCCGATGCCGGACACCGCCCCGAGGCCGGTGACAACGACCCTACGACCCGGCTCACCACGCATTTCGCCCTGCCTTCCGAGGAGTCCGCCAGGATCCGGCGGTCACCAGCCCGCCGCGTCGGAGACAACCTCATAGACGCCCCGGAGGTTCACCATCCGGCTGAGTTCGGACTGGTCTATGACAATATTGAAGGTCTTCTCCAATGCCGCGAGTATTTCAATGGCACGCAGTGAATCCGCGTCATGCTCTTCTTTGAAGAGACTGGTCTCGGTGACCTCGTCGGGGTCGATCTCAAGAATATCGGTGACGATTTCCTTGATGGTTTCACGACGCTCTTCGACGATGGCGGTCATTACCGCGCACCTCCATTTTCGGGCATGGGCAAAGCGACGAAGCTTCCGCTGACGCTAGGCGCCGGTCCGGGAGGGGACAACCCCAGAGTCCACTAGCTGTCACGCACCCGATGAACACCAGCGTTCGACTAGTCGGCATGTCATAAAGCTGCAGATGACAGCCGGTTACCCCACGGTCAGAAGATGGAATCTGCAGGAAGCTGCCAGGTCGCCGGCGGACAGAAGCGTGCCAATAACGTTCAAACCGCCAATAACCCGACGGCCGCCCCCGGTGCGACGGTCCGGCCGCCGTCCTGGTGCGCCGACCCACCCCTACTCGGGGTCGGACTCCATCAGCCCGGCGCGCACGGCGCGCACTCCGGCCTGGAACCGCGATTCGACCCGCAGGTCCCGCATGATGTCGGCCACATAGCGACGGTAGGTACGCACCGAAAGGCCGAGCTTGCGCGCCGCGGCGTCGTCCTTGTAGCCCTCCGCCATCAGCGTCAGCACCTCGCGCAGCACCCGGCCGCGCGCACCGCCCTCGAACGACAGCGGCCGCATCGGGCGCTGGGCCGTGTCCCACATGCCGCACAGCAGTTGGTGCAGCATATCGGCCACGGTCGAGTTCTGGATCATCGAGGCGCGGGAGCCACCGGGCTCGCCGGGCGAGGCGTCGGGCACGATGACGGCAGCGCCGTCGACCACCACCAGCTCCTGCCGCACCCCTTCGAAGACGCGCACCTCGAGGCGCGCCACGGTGCCCACCGAGCGCTGCCACGCCGCGCCCCGGATGACCGCGGGCGGGCACAGCATCCGGGTCCTGACCCCCTTGCCCGCCAGCTGGGCGAGCGTCTGCCCGACGAGCCGGGCGTGGTCCTCGCCCGTGACCTCCGGCAGACCCCAGATCACATCCCGCTCGGCGCGCAGCACCAGCCGCGCCACCCACCCGGCCACGGCCTCCCCGTCCACCGGCAGTTCGGCGGACGCCGAGGCCAGCGTGGACCGGCGGTGGTGGTGCACGGCGGACTCCAGGAGGCGTAACGCCTGGCCCAGAGTCTCCTCCAGGTTGTCAGAACCCATGTCCGGCTCCGTTCGAACCGCGCCCCCCGCACCCACCTCCCCGTCAAATCCGTCAATAGGCACTCGCCCATTTGGTTGAATTCCGAAATGGCTCAAAGGACACCCCCGTTCCCTTTCCGGGAACAGTAACGAGCCCCCTGGCACACGGCAAGGAAGATCGTTCCTTATGGGACACTTCCCGCCGGGAAATACCCTCGCGTTCCGGCCACGACACCTCCCCGTGCCGGCAAGGGGCTGCGCCTCCGCTCGGCGGATTGGTAACTTCCTCTAGAGCCAGCACGCCATCCCTTGCCATACGACGCGGACCCCCCACCATGCCTTGGGTCCCGAAAGGCGCCGCCCCCATGGCTGCACAGAACACCGCGACCACCGATGCCACCCAGGCCGGTCCTTCCCACTCCCCCACCGGTCGCCAATGGCTCGCACTTTCGGTGCTCGTCCTGTCCCAACTCGCGGTGTGGCTGGACAACACCGTGCTGAACGTCGCCCTCAAGACCCTGGCCGACCCCACCGAGGGGCTCGGCGCCAGCCCCAATCAGCTCCAGTGGAGCATCAGCTCCTACACCCTGGTCTTCGCGGTGCTGCTGTTCACCGGCGGAGTGCTCGCCGACCGCTACGGCCACCGCCGCTTACTGCTGACCGGCATGGTGCTCTTCGGCGCCGCCTCCGCCTGGGCCGCCTACTCCGGCTCGGCCACCGAACTCATCGTGGCCCGCGGCGCGATGGGCATCGGCAGCGCCCTGATCATGCCGGCGACCCTCGCCCTGATCGCCCAGGTCTTCGACGAGCGGCACCGGGCCACCGCGATCGCCATCTGGTCGGGTTCCAGTGGAATCGCGATCGCCACCGGGCCGATGCTCAGTGGAGTGCTGCTCGACCACTTCTGGTGGGGTTCGGTCTTCCTGGTGAACGTGCCGATCGTGGTGGCGTGCGTGGCGGGATCGTTCGTATTCCTGCCCGGTGTGGTCACCCGGGTGCGGCAGAAGTTCGACCCGCTGGGCGTGGTGCTCTCCACCGCCGGGCTCTTCGCCATCGTCTGGGGCGTCATCGAGGGCGGCCACCGCAACGACTGGACCGACCCGGCCATCGTCGCCTCGCTGGCCGGGGGTGTGCTGCTGGTCGCGGTCTTCGTCCTCGTCGAACTGCGCGTCGCCAACCCCAGCTTCGACGTCCGGCTCTTCCGCGACATCCGCTTCACCGGCGCCAGCGTCGCCGTCATGCTCACGTTCTTCGGGCTCAACGGCTCGATGTACTACACCAGCTTCTATCTCCAGGGCGTCCACGGCCAGACCCCGCTGGAGTGCGGTCTTTCCATCGCCCCGGTCGCCCTCGGCGTACTGCTGGGCGCCCCGCTCTCGGCCAAGCTGGTACGGGCCTACGGGGTGCGCCCGGTCGTCACCGCGGCCATGCTGATCGCCACCACCGGCTTCGTCGCGTACGTCCTCCTCGACGAGCACAGCGGACTGCCGCTGTTCTGGGTCTTCCTCATCCTCCAGGGCCTGGGCATGGGCGCCGCCGTCGCCCCCACCACCGAGGCCATCATGGCGATCCTCCCCGCCGACCGGACCGGCGCGGGCTCCGCCGTCAACAACTCGCTGCGGCAGATCGGCGGCGTCCTCGGAGTGGCGGTCCTCGGCTCGGTCCTGGTCAGCGTCTACCGCGACCGGGTCACCCCGCGCCTGAGCGGGCTGCCGTCCGGCGCCGCCGACAGCGCCGCGGAGTCGCCCGAGGCCACCCGGCTGCTCGGCGCGAAGATGCGGCTGCCCCGGCTGTCGGACATCGCCGACGAGGGGTTCGTCCACGCCATGCACGTGGCCTCCATCGTCGGCGCGGCCGCCGCCGCGGCCGGAGCCCTGATCATCTGGTGGGGCTTCCGCAGGACATCTTCCGGAGCGCGATCCAGCATGTGATCGTTCTTCCTTGCCACCCCGGTCGCTCCGGCATAGCCTCCCGGCACAACATCCATAGCGGGGAAGGCAGTTCACATGCGGACAGCTGTCATCACGGCGGCAGGCCAGGTGGAGACCCGGGAGATACCTGTCCCCGACATCGGTGACTCCGAGGTGCTGGTACGCATCGCGGCCTGCGGCATCTGCACCATGGAGGCCAATCTCTACGCGGGGCGGATGACGGTCTACCCCGCCGCCGCGGGACATGAGATATCCGGCTGGGTCGAGCGGATCGGCGCCAAGGCCGCCGCGCTGGAGGACATGCCCGCCGTCGGCTCCCTCGTCACCCTCGACGGGCTGCCGCGCTGCGGCGCCTGCCGCAGCTGCCGGCGCGGCCAGACCGCCATCTGCGTCGCGCTCCAGGGGCACAAGCGGGAGGACGGCGCGATCACCATGGGCGCCGGGCTCGCCGAGTACATCGCCCTGCCCGCCTCCCGGGTGTGGCCGGCCGGCGACGCCGACCCCGCCGTGGCCGCCATGGGCGAACCGCTGGCCTGTGTGGTCCACTCGCTGCGCCGCGGCGGCTTCCGCGCCGGGGACCGGGTCACCGTCATCGGCGCCGGCTACATGGGCCATCTCCACCTCGCCGTCGCCGCGCGTCTCCAGGCCCGCGGCGTCGCGGCGGTCGAACGGGACGAGCAGCGGCTGGCCGCCATCGCGGCGGCGGGCGCCGATGCGGCCGTCACCCCCGAGGACGTCGGCCAACTGCCGCCCGCGGACGTGGTCATCGTGACCATCGCGTCCAAGGAGGCCATCGCCTCGGCGCTCGCCGCGGTCGCCGACGGCGGCACCATCGTCCTCTACGGCGGCGGCCCCGGCGGCCCGCCCGCCGAGCTCCCCGGCTATGAGGTGCACCGCCGCCAGCTGACCGTCACCGGCTCGTTCAGCCATGAGCCGGACGACTGGCGCGCCGCCGCCGAACTGCTGCGCGGCGGGGAGCTGTCCGGGCGGCTGGAGACGCTGGTCACGGCGCGCTACTCGCTGGACGAGGTCGAGAAGGCGCTCAAGCAGGCCGCGGAGACGCCCGTCTACCGCGTGGTCGTCACGCCGTAGCCGCCCGCGGCGCCCGCCCGCCGCGGGTGCACCGGCATAAAGACCCGAACCGCCAAGAGAAAGGATTCCCCTCCGTGTCCCTGCGCGTAGGCGTCCAACTCCACCCCCAGCACACCGGAATCGCCGAGCTGCGCACCGCGTGGCGGGAGGCCGACGCCATCGGGGTCGACTCGCTGTGGACCTGGGACCACTTCCTGCCGCACACCGGCGACCCCGCCGGGCGCCACTACGAGTGCTGGTCGCTGCTGTCCGCGATGGCGGTCGAGACCCGGCAGGCCACCATCGGGCCCCTGGTGAGCTGCACCGCGTTCCGCAATCCGCATCTGCTGGCGGACATGGCCCGCACCGTCGACCAGCTCAGCGGCGGGCGGCTGGTGCTGGGTCTTGGCGCAGGCTGGTTCGAGGCCGAGCACACCGAGTACGGACTGCCCTTCCCCGGACCGGCCGGGCGCATGGACGCCTTCGCCGCGTCCGTCACCGCCGTCAAGGAGCGGCTGGCCAAGCTCAACCCCGGCCCGGCGGGCCCGCTTCCGCTGCTGATCGGCGGCGCCGGACGGCGGCGCACCCTGGAGCTGGTGGCCCGCGAGGCCGACTGGTGGAACTGGTACGGCTGGGCCTCCGAGGACCCGGTCGCCGAGTTCCGCGAGCTGAGCGGCGTGCTGGACGAGTGGTGCGAACGGGTCGGCCGGGACCCGGGCGCGGTGGCCCGTACGGTGATGGTCAACCCGGACCAGCTACCGCTGGTCGAGGGGTTCGCCGAGGCCGGGGCGGTCCATGTGGTGCTCTCCCTCCCGGCCCCGTACGAGTTCCGCGGGGTCGAGGAGCTGCTCAAGGTGCGGGCCGCGCTCACCTCGTGACGGCCAACCGCGCCACGGCGCCCCGTACGCCCCTGGGGCGCCGCTTCGGCCTGCTCATGGGCGCGCTGCTGCTCTCCAGCCTGGGCAACGGGCTGTGCTTCCCGTTCACCTCGATCTACATCAGCCAGTTGCTGGGGCTCGGTGGCCGGGCGGCGGGCGGCTACTTCATCGCGATGGCCGCGGCCAGCTTCGCCGCCGCCCTGGCCGGCGGACCGCTGGCCGACCGGGGCAGCCCGCACCGGGTGGGCGCGCTGGGCGGCGCGGCGCTCGCGGTCGGTTACGCCCTGCTGGCACCGGCCGGTTCGGTGGCGCTGGTGCTCGCCTCGGGGGTGTGCGTCGGGGCGGGCTTCGGGCTCTTCTACGCCTCCATCGTGGGCATCGTGGACACCGCCGTCCCCGGGAACGGCCGCCGCTCGGCCTTCGCCATCCGGCACATCGTCAACAACGCCGGGATCGGGCTGGGCTCGGTCGTGGCCGGGCTGGCGCTGCACGGCGCGGCCACCCCGGTCGGGGCGCTGCGCTGGCTGTACCTGGCCAATGGGCTGGCGGCGCTGCCGCTGATCGCGGTGATCCTGGGCGTACGGCCCCGGCGGCGGGAGCGGCACGAGTCGGCGGAGCCATCCGAGGGAGCAGAGCCGTCCGGGGCCGGGCCGACCTATCGCACCCTGCTGCGAACCCGCCCGATGGCGCTGCTGATCCTGGCCCAGGCGCTCTTCGCGATCGTCGGCTTCACCCAGATCGAGGCGACCGTACCGCTGCTGATGCACGACCGCATGGCGGTCACGCTGGGCTGGGTCAGCGCCGTGGTGGCGGCCAACTCCTTCGCCCTGATCGTCCTGCAGCCGCTGCTCCGCCGCCGGCTGGAACGGCTGCCGGAGACCGTGAGCCTGGCCGCCGGTCCGGTGCTGTGGACCGGGGCGTTCGGCTGCGGTCTGGGCGCGGCGCTGGCCGGGGAGGCGGCCCCGGCCGCCGTGCGGTACGGACTGCTGCTGGCGTTCGCGGTGATCTTCGCGGCGGGCGAGCTGATGTACTCCTCCGCCTTCTACCCGCTGCTGCTGCGCTGGTCGGGCGAGGCGGTGGGCCGGGCGAGCGCCCTGGCGTCACTGGCCTGGAACCTGGGCACCGCCTCCGGCCCACCCATCGGGCTGTTCGTCGTGGCCAACGCCTCGGCCACGGGCGGCTGGCTGGCCCTCGCACTGGGCGCGGCGGCCGCGTTCACCGTGGCCGCCGCGCTGCACCCCTTTTCAGGGCTCACTCACCGGACGACGGGCAGCACCTGACCACCCGCCGAACCGGGCTATGACTTGGGCAGATACGACGTGTCGTAGGCGTCCTCGGGTGTGACGCTCTTCTCCAGAAGCCCCTGGTCGTACATGAAGTCGGCCATCCGGGTCCAGGTCTGCGGGTCGATCGCGCCCAGCTCGCCCGAGTCGTTCTTCATCAGCGGCGCCGTGGCCTTGAGCACCGCGCGGGCGTTGTTCCGCTGCTTCTCGCCGCGCAGTCCCGGGACGTACTTCTCGCTGAGCTTGATGGCCTCGTCCTGGTGGTCGATCGCATAGCGCAATCCGCGCAAAGACGCGTCGACGAACTTCTTGATGTCGCCGCCGCGCTTGTCGAGCGTCTTCTTCTTGGCGCCGAGACCCACACCGACCAGCTGATCCCCCGCCGAACCCGAGTTGAGGGTTATCGACCGGACCTCCTTGCCCGCCTCCTTGAACGAGACGGCGTCATTGTTCAGATAGCCCATCACCCCCTCGACCTTGTTTCCGGTGAGGGCCGCCTGCTGGGTGAAGCCGATATTCTGTACCTTGGCGTCCTTGGTGGAAAGGCCGCCCTCCTTCAGAAGCGCCAGCAAACCGAAATAGGTCTCGCCGAAGGCACCGGGGGTGCCGATCTTCCGGCCCTTGAGGTCGGCGGGGGTCCGGATCTCGGATTCCTTGGGCACGATCAGCCCCACCGGGTATTTCTGGTAAAAGGTGGCGATGTCCACGACGGGCACATTCTTGGCACGCGCCTGAAGCATCTCGTCGCCGCCCGCGTAGATCACATCTTCCTTGCCCGATGTGAGAGCCCCGAAGAGATCTTCGGCCGCGCCGTGGTGGCGCAGCGTCACATTGAGTCCGGCGTCCTTGTAGTAGCCCTTTTCGGCGGCCACATAGAACGGCGAGAACTGGATGTTGGGGGTGTAGGTCAGCCCCACCGTAATGCTTGCGCCGCCCTTGGCCCCCGTGTTCTTCGGCTCCTCGGCGCATGAGGTCAAAGTGGCCAGCGCCAGCACCGAGGCGAGGGCGGCCGCGCCCGTGACCCGATGTCTGTGGGCACGCCTCATGGACGTCTGCACGAAACGCACGTACTTCTCCTCTTGGGTGAAAGTTGTCAGTCGCGCTGAACGAGCCGCTCGACCAGGCGGACCACTCCGTACGAGACGGCGGCGAGAAGGCCGAGCATGACGAGCGTCGAGAACAGTCCGATGGTGTCGGCCTCCTGGCGCTGCACCGACAGCAGCTGTCCCAGTCCGTCGCCGCCCATCACGAACTCACCGACGACCGCGCCGGTGATGGAGAGCGTGAGGCCGTTGCGCACCCCCGCGAGGACGCTGGGCAGGGCGAGCGGAAACTCGATGTACCAGAGCATCCCCCACCACCCCACCCCGTCCACCCGCGCGGCCCCCATCACATCGGGGTCCAGCGAACGCAGCCCCAGCACGGTGTTGACGAGGATGGGGAAGAAGACCAGCAGCGCGCAGAGGACCGCGATGGGCAGCAGTCCGTACCCGATCCACAGGGCCAGCAGCGGGGCGAGCGCCACCGCGGGCATGGCCTGCGAGGCGGCCACATACGGCTGGAGGGCCGCCGCGGCGATCTCGCTGCGGGCGATCAGATAGCCCAGCGGCAGCGCCACTCCGATGCCGATACCGCTGCCCGCCAGCGCTTCCCACACCGTCTCCTCGGTGTAGTCGACGAGATCACCGTGGAACACGTCGTCGAGGAATTGCCGTGCGAGGTCCAGCGGAGCCGGAAGATAGAACTCCGCAACGGCGCCGGTCCGGGTCACGATGTCCCAGACGACAAGCAGCAACAGCCCGAATACCAGCGGCGGCAGCACACTCCGGGCCAGCGTTCCGCGCCGGTCGGCGAGAGTCGCGCCGGATGCCGCTCCGGTCATTTTCCGGCCGGTCCCAGGCCGTGACTTCTCACCATTTCCGCCGCCGTCGCCGGTCTTTCGCCCATGTCCCGGTCGGGGTGAATGCGGCCCGTCCGCGGTCGACTCGCCGTCCGCGCCCGCCGTGGCGGTCGCGCCCCTTCCGTGCCCTTCGGTCATCCCCAAATCCCCTTGCATTACCGGCTGTTGCCAGATCTCGGCACGCCCGCAGGCAACCTATCGCCAGCACGCTCCGGATCACAATGTCGATGGGGAAAACGAAATAATCATGCGGAACTATTTCCAAGGATGCCGAGCTCGGTGGCGCGCACCCCGGCCTGGAAACGGGAGTTGGCCTCCAGCAGCTCCAGGATCCCGGTGACATAGCGGCGGTACGTGCGCACCGAGATCGCCAGATCGCGGGCGGCCGCCTCGTCGGTGACCCCGTCGCGCAGCCGGGCCAGCACCCGGCGGACCATTTCGGTGCGGGCGCGGTTGCCGAAGTCGAGCGGGCGGGCGGCGGGCACGGCGCCGCCCCAGATGGAGCGGAACATGCCGTACAGGGTGGCCACCACCACCGGGTCCTCGATGACCGAGGTCTGCCGCCCCTCCTCGGCCTCGGTGCACACCAGGGCGGTACGGCCGTCGGCGATCACCGCCGTGGGCAGCGGCACCGACGCGATCCGCACCTGCGCGGGGTGGGCGGCCGGGGCGGCGCCGGGCGCCTCGGCGGGCGGCACGGGCCCGGGGATGGGCCGCGGTACGGGCCCCGAGGGCGCCGTTCCCGCGGCGGCGGCCCCGGAAGCAGACCCGGCCGAACCGGAGCCAGGGGCGGCTCTGCCGCGCAGCACCCGCACCCCGACCGGCTCGCCGAGGTCCGTGAGCAGCGCGCCGAGCGCGGCCTGCACCGGCGCCATCCGGGACGAGCACTCGGGGAAGACGGCGTCCACGCTCCGCCCCGCCTGGCCGATCACCTCCTCGGCGGCGGCGAGGAACGCGGCGTCCTCGACCCCCACCTCGGTGAACCGCGCGTCCCGGGCCCGCCGGGCGCGGTGCTGGACCACCGTGGACTCAATGAGGTCCCGTACCTCCCGCAGCGCCCCCTCCAGGGTGTCCCCCGCGAGCGCGGCCTCCGGTCCAGGATCGCGTCCGCGCTCCATCATGTCGATATTCCCGCACTTTCCGCCTCGTGACGTGGTCAAGGTCTCGAGCGCCGTTCAGTGACGGCTGGGCAGCAGCCCCATCTCCACCGCCCGCACCCCCGCCTGGAAGCGGGAGTTGGCCCCCAGTTCGCGCATGATCTCCGCCACGTACCGGCGGTAGGTGCGCAAGGAGACCTGCATCTGGCGCGCCGCCACCTCATCGGTGTGGCCGGTGCGCAGACACTCCAGGATCCGCCGTACGGAGTCCGGGCACAACCGCCCGCCCAGCCGCGGATAGTCCGCGAGCGCCACGGCGTTCCCCCAGGTCCCGGCGAACATCATCTCCAGGGCCCGCACCGTGGCGGGGTCCTCGACGAGCGACGCCTGCCCCGGGCCCCGCCCCGGCTCCGACGGCCCCCTTCTGAGGTAGACCACCTCGCCATCGATGAGCAGCGCCTCGGGCAGCGCGGGCAGCCCGCCGTCGCAGATCCGGATCTCGCACCGCGGATCGGTGCGCGCCAGCGCCCGTACCGCCCCCGAGGCCAGCACCGGCTCCTCGCACAACATCCGTACGACGACGGCGCGCCGGGCTCCCCTGACCGGGCGGGCGAGGGCGGCGCAGACGGCCCGCGTCTGCTCCTCGTCCCCCGACAGCACCACGCCGACGGTCCGCTCGGCACAGTCGACCAATGTGTCGACGACCTCGGCGAGCGGCACCTTCCCCAGAGCCGTCCCCGCCCAGGAGTCCTGGGCCAGCTCCCTTCGGTGCCGGGTGACCGTCGACTCGATCAGGTCACGGGCGGCCAGCAGCGCGTGCTCGACATAGTCGATGGCGCCTGACGAGGGAGTCTCCGTGCTCATGGGAGAAGGCTCGGACACCCTCACAAGACCAACCATGACTTCCCCTGCCGGGTGACAGTGACCTGGTTATGCGAATACCGGCCTGATTCTCGTCAATTTCCCTGCCCCGAAATGCGCGGGCAGCATTGTGCGAAATCCATGACGACACTAATTCGCACACAGCGACCGCGTCAACGCGGGGCGTGAGGTAAAGAGTTGACAAAACGGCGCACGGCGCCGCGCGTCATGGTGTCGCACCACCGATGCGCCGGGGCGCGTGTCCACAAGTTACCGGCGAGTGCACCTTCCGGACCCGCGGAGACTACGGACCGCAGCGATACGACGCCGTTCGGCGACGCGGAGTGGGGGCTGATGTCCGGTTACTGCCAACTCGGCACCGCCGATCGGCATCAACCGAAGCTGATCGGCCCCTGGAAGTCCCGCCCCTGGATGACCGGGCCGGTGATACGGGCGTTGCCCCCGATGGAGTTGTGCACGGTACCCGGCTCCCGGGCCGCCTCGCCGTGCTCGCGCATCCAGGCCGTCAGGTCACGGCCGAACTCCGGGTCCCGCCGGGCCCGTTCGACCAGCAGATCGGCCAACTGGCGCAGCCGCGCGGCATCGTCGTACGGAATCGCCACCGGATCCGGACCACCCGGCTCCGGACCACCCGGCTCCGGACCACCCGGATCCGGACCACCCGGCTCCGGCTCCCCGGCCGGTTCGGCATCGCCCCGCCGCAGCACCCTGCGGACCAGCGTGCCGAAGGACTCCAGGGCCCGCCGCCCGGCCTCGCCTCCGGCGCCCGAGACCGCCGCGTTCACCGCCGCGACCAGCGCACCCGTCGTCACCGGATCCATGACCCGCCCCCTGCCGCATGTCGGGGCTCCACGCTACCGGCGCCGCCGGTCACGGTTCCACCGACTCCGCGTGGAGGGTGAACCAGACCGTCTTGCCGGTCGGGGTGAGATCCGTGCCCCAGTCATGGGCGGTCTTGCTCAGCAGGAACATCCCCCGGCCGCTCTCGGAGAGGAAGTCCGGCTCCTTGACCACCGGCAGCGCGGACTCGGTGTCGCTGACCGCCGCGTGGATCCCGTGCGGAAGGTTCTCCAGGGTGAGGACGCATTCGGGAGAGGCCGCGTGCTTGTGGACATTGGACAGCAACTCGGTGACGCACATACCCGCCGCGCTGATCAGTTCCTCACGCCCCCACAGCCGCAGTCGCGCCCCGACGGCACGCCGTATGTCGGCGAGTATCCGGGGATGGGCACGGAGGCGCAGTTCGTATCGCTGCGAGATGTTCTCAGCCATATGCTCCGGGGCCCCTCCAAAGCACGACGCGCTGCCGTGTCCCCTAGCGATCCTGGCCTATGGAACGTCCCACTCGCAATGTTTCGACCCACTCGCACAAGACTGGCATATGCCTGGCTGGTAGGCGTAGTTGGCAATACGACAGACTGGCGACATGTCCTACCAGCCAGTGCCCACCGTTCGGCGCAGGCGCCTGGGCTCCACGCTACGGAAACTACGCACCGAAGCGGGGATGACACTGGACGCGGCGGCCGACGCACTCAATGCGGCTGCGAACGGATCGTCCGACGCCCGCCGCTGGACGGCGCCGAAGCTCTCCCGGATCGAGAACGCCAACGCCACCATTCGCACCAGCGAGGTCGAGACCCTGCTGCGGGCCTACGCCGTCACCGACCCCAACACCCGTATCGCCCTGGAGGGACTGGCCAAGGACGCGGGCAAACGCGGCTGGTGGCAGACCTACCGCGGCGTCGTGGGCCCCGCCTACGCCGACTACATCTCGCTGGAGAGCGACGCGGAGAGCGTCCGCGACTACGCCTCACTGGTGGTCCCCGGTCTGCTCCAGACGGCCGACTACGCCCGCGAGACCATCGCGGCGAACGCCGTGGCCCGAACCGCCTCCGAGGTCGACGCCCTCGCCGAGGTGCGCCTGGCCCGCCAGGCCGTTCTCACCCGCTCCTGCCATCCGCTGCGGCTGTGGGCCGTCATCCATGAGGCCGCGCTGCGCCGCAGGTTCACCGGTCGGCCCGGCATCATGGCCGCTCAGCTGAAGCGGCTGCTGGACGTGGCGGACTGGCCCACGGTCACGCTGCAGGTGATGCCGATCGACGCGGCGCCCAACCCCGGGGACGCGGGAGCGTTCACACTCGTGGCCTTCCCCGGCCCGATGCCGGATGTGGTCACCCAGGAGAACCTGCGCGGCCCCACATACGTCGAAGGAGTCGACGACGTCAACGTCTTCGCCGACGCCTTCGGCCATATCGTGGACCGCGCGCTGTCCACGGATGCGACGAAGGCCCTCATCGCTGGTCTGGTATGAGAAAGAGGGCCCCACATATGAACACCTCTGCAATGACCGCGCATCGCCACCTCCACTGGCGCAAGTCCTCCTACTCCGTGGGCGAGGGACAGTGCGTCGAGGTCGCCGCCGCCGGCGGCCGCGTCCGGCTGCGGGAGAGCGACGACCCCGGCACCGTCCTGACCACCGTGCCGGCGGTGCTCGCCGCCTTCGTCCGGAGCGCCAAGGCGGGCGTGTTCGACGCCTGATCGCATGACGACGGTGTGGTGCCGCCCCGGGGCGGCACCACACCAGCGACGTCAGAACTGGACGTCCGAGCAGGCGTAGAAGGCGTTCGAGGTGTCCGCGATGGTCCACACGGCGAGGATCACGTGTCTGCCGGTCTTACCGCTCGGGATGGTCCCCGAGTGGGAGAGCGTGGACGGCGGACGCTGGCCGTTGTACGGAACGGTCAGGAAGGGCTGGGAATCCAGGCTCGCACGGGTCAGCTTCTGGCTGGGGTTCCAGCCGTTCTTGGTGATGTAGTACTTGAAGTCCGTGGTCGCGTGGGAGGCCGTGAACCGCCAGTTGAAGGTGTAGCTCCGGCCGGCGGTCAGCTTGGTCGTGGGCCAGTTGCCGCCCCGCGGGTCGTCGAGCTGCGAGAACCGGCTGTTGCCACCCGCGCAGATGGTGCCGTCCGCGGGACCGCCCGACGGGAAGCCCTTCGGGCCCTCGACGCTCTGGGGCTCGTACTGGATGTCGCCGCAGCCCGTCACCGTGCCGTTGGCGCACAACTTCTGGCGGCTGATGGGCGAGTCGGTGTAGCCGTGACTGGAGGCGCTGCCGCCGGTCGCGAGGACGGAAATCGCCGCGAGACCGATGCCGATGAAGGCGGCGCTGATCTTCTTGCGCATGCTTCGCTCCTGAAGACGTGGGGAGTGCTTCGACGAGCCGTGCACGGCGGTCTAGACCAAGTGTGAGAGTATCCAGGGCCAATGGTCATGTCCATACCAATGGCGCAAGGTGGACGCCGGGTGGACGGACCCTGACGGCGCCCTGAGCACCCTCCCGGGTCGGGTAGAATGTCCGTGTCAGCATGCGCCGCTAGCTCAGTTGGTTAGAGCAGCTGACTCTTAATCAGCGGGTCCGGGGTTCGAGTCCCTGGCGGCGCACCTTGGCTTACGCCACTGACCTGGGGCTTCTCGGTTCTCCGAGAAGCCCCAGTCGCTTTTCGGGGGTGCGCGGCGGCCTTCCCGGCCGCCCTGACGCCCGTTCCCCGAGTCCGGAGATAGTGACCAGGGACACATCTCAACCCTCTGTATACCGAGCTCATTGCACATGAGTCGCTTTATCCACCCATTGGGGACGCACCCGATACCTCCTCCGTGACGACCCGCCACCGGAGGGCCAGGCTCCGCTCCCCCGACTTGTCTAGACCCCTTGTCCAGGGTCATGACCAGCCCATACATTCCGTGCGACCACAGCGCAGAAAGCGCTTGTCATCGCGTTCGGGCCCTGGGGAGGGGCCCCGCGTTCTTCGCTCTCATCAGCCTTCACGGGAGGGGTACGTCCATGTCCACGATCCTCAGATCCACCCTCGGTGCCGCCCTCGCCTCCGCCGCGGCCGCCGTCCTCACCCTGACCGCGCCCCAGGCCTCCGCCGCCGAGCGCCCCGCGGCGGCCGACGTCAAGGTGTCCCCGCTGGCATCGGCCGAGACCAAGGCGTTCGCCAAGGCCAACCCCGGGCCCACCGCGGCCGCCGCGACCGTGTGCGGCACCGGCTACACGCTGAACAAGGTCATTCCGCTGCCCGAGGGCACCGACCCGAACATGCGCCTGGCCACGCTGTTCAGCTACACCAACAGCGGCAAGGGCTGCGCGATCATGGACAACAACTACGGCGCCTCGCAGTACATGTACCTCAAGGTCTGCAAGGTGGACGGCACCGGCTGCGACACCGACTCGGGCAACTTCAGCGAGTACGCCGGCCCGGTCTACGTCTCCAGCCTCGCCTGCGCCCCGGTGACCGCCAAGATGGGCAAGACCTCCAGCAGCCTCTACATCAACTACAAGTCCGACTACGTCTTCGCGTGCAACTGACCCCCGTCACTCGGCACTGAAGGAGACGTCATGGCCGACGCCATGGTCATGCGGGCGCAGCAGTTCATCAACGACACGTACGGCGGAAAGCTGGGCATTCCGGCGCTCGAGGTCGACGGGAAGACGAGCTGGACCGTGATGTACGCGCTCACCCGGGCGCTCCAGTACGAGCTGGGCATCACCAGCCTCTCGGACAGCTTCGGCCCCACCACGCTGAGCACGCTCCAGTCGAAGTACCCGAAGCTCACCGCCAGCACGACGCCCTCGGCCAAGTTCACGAAGATCATTCAGTCGGGGCTGTACTGCAAGGGGTACAACGGCGGCGGGATCGACGGGGCGTTCAGCTCCACGGTGGCGAACTCGCTCACCGAGTTGATGACCGACATGGGCGTGGCGGGCGTCTTCGAGGCGGGCAGCCTCTCCCCCAAGGTCTTCAAGGGGCTGCTCACCATGGACGCGTACATCGTCACCGGTGACGGCGGCACCGGCATCCGCACCGTGCAGCAGCATCTGAACGCCAACTACGTCAAGCGCCAGGACTACTTCATCATCCCGTGCGACGGACACCACTCGCGGACCGTCGCCAAGTCCATGCTGCTGGCGGTGCAGTACGAACTCGGCATGGCCGACGGCGTGGCCAACGGGAACTTCGGCCCCGGCACCCAGTCCGGGCTGAAGCAGCACACCGTCGCCTCGGGCGAGACCAGCACCTGGGTGCGGCTGTTCTCCGCGGCGATGATCCTGAACCAGCGGCCCAACGTACCGTTCAGCACCTCGTTCGGATCGGCGCTGCAGTCGGCGGTGAACAGCTTCCAGGACTTCGCCAAGCTCCCGGTCACCGGAAAGGGCGACTACTCCACCTGGGCGTCGCTCCTGGTCTCCTACGGCGACCAGGACCGCCAGGGCCAGGCGTGCGACGGCGTCACCAAGATCACCCAGGCTCGCGCCAACACCCTGAAGGCCGCCGGGTACAAGTACATCGGCCGCTATCTCACCAACCCCAGCACCACCGATCTCCCCGAGAAGGCCATCCAGATCGGCGAGCTCCAGACCCTCGCCGACAACGGGCTCCGGTGTTTCCCGATCTATCAGACCTTCGGCCGCGACGCCTCGGGCTTCAACTACACCGCGGGCAACGCGGCGGCCATCGCGGCGGCGAACGCGGCCGATGACCACGGCTTCAAGGACGGCACCCGGATCTTCTTCGCCGTGGACTTCGACGCGTACGACTACGAGGTCACCGACAATGTGCTGCCGCACTTCAAGGGCATCGTGGACGGCATGGCCATCGCCGGGAACCGGTACAAGATCGGGGTCTACGGGCCGCGGAATGTGTGCATCCGGGTCTCCGAGGCGGGCCATGCCACGGCGAGTTTCGTCTCCGACATGTCCAGCGGCTTCTCCGGGAACTACGGCTATCCGCTGCCGCCCAACTGGGCCTTCGACCAGATCGTCACCAAGACGATCGGTTCCGGCGACGGCTCGATCAACATCGACAACAACATCGCCTCCGGCCTGGACACCGGACAGGGGTCGTTCAATCCCCCGGTGGCGACGATGCCGGACAGCCTCTTCAACCAGGCCTATTTCCCGGGGCTGCTCTACGACGTCCAGACCTACATGCAGTCCATCGGCTTCCCCGAGGACGACGGGCGGATCTACACCACCACCCAGTGCCTGGAAACGATCATCGCCGGGGATGTCGCCGTGACGAACACGGCACGCGCCTACGGTATGCGGAAGGCGCTCATCCAGACCACGGCGTTCTGGGAGTTCCGGCACTACGGCAATGAGGACCTGGTCAAGGACGCCGGGGTGTGGCTCTATCACAACGGCTATGTGCCGGACTGGGCCAAGGACCTGCCTGGAGTGGTGTCGCTGCGCGACAGCAGCACCGGTGTGGCCCAGATGTTCGGGCTGGTGGGCGTGTACTGCTGGAACAACTCCATCAGGACCGGCCTGGTGACCGGCACCCCGAAGGACCCGAACAAGGACTCCGACGTCTTCTCGGTGTGGGACAAGCTGCGTACGGACAACGACTTCGCCCTCACCTCCGTCGGCCACGCCCATATCTGGGGAGCCGACGGCAAGCCCGGCAGCGTCGACGCGGAGACGGGGATCCGCCGGCCCTCGCTGGACTACAAGGAGTCGGAGATCTACGAGGTGCTGCGGCGCTACCAGGGCCCGAAGGAGCCCGCCTTCACCGACGCCAAGAAGCGCATGCCGCTCTACTACATCTTCGAGAAGTACAACAGGATGATGCGGTGAGCAAATCACCTTCATCGCTGGCGTCCGATTCGCCGGATGGACTCAACTCGATCCTGCTGCTGTTCATCTGCCTGATCGGGGTCATCACCTTCTGTACCCTGCTCGCCCTCCTCGGCTCCGGCATGGCCAAGCGCACCGGCCGCCGGAAGAGCCGGGCCGAATGGTTCCGCGGAATCGCCCTGCTGTCCGTCTGCGCGACCATCGCCCTGTACATCTGGGGCGCGCTCCATGTGATGTTCATGGAGAGCGACACCATGCGCGAGGCGTGCGCCAAGGCGGGCGGGCCGGAGAAGGCGGCTCAGGTCGACCGCTACTCCGCGAGCTACCTTCCCCTTCGCTTCACCTGCCAGATCGACAAGGGCGGAAGTTACGCCGCCGCGGTCCCCGGATACGTCAACCCGGCCATGGGCATCGCCTTCGTCCTGGCCATCGCCACCGGCGCCGTATCCGTGGTGGCCCGCGACCAGAACCGGTCCACCAGCCCTACCGTCACGAGGGGACGATGAATGAGCGTGTTCGACCCATCCCGTAGGCAGTTGCTCGCCCGCTCCGGTGCGCTGTTCGGCGCGGCCGCGCTGGCCTCCCTCCCCGGTTCCGCGCTGCTGGCGACGCCCGCGTACGCCGCGTCCTCGCACTCCAAGACGCCCACCGGCGAGGAGATCCGGAAGGCATACCGCCGCTTCCGGGCGAACCAGGCCCGGGTGCTGACGGGCAGACCGAGCCCCAACGGCTGGGAGATGGAGAAGGTCGCCGACGGCGGCGGAGCCATCTGGTCCCGTCCGGTGCCCGGCACCCCGCTGGAGGGCGTCACCGTCCGCATCGGCGCACCGGAGGCGGTGCTGGTCCATGTGATCCGCCGCTTCCACTACGAGATCGACGAGCTCCGCAAGGGCGATGTGATCGGCTGGCGCAGCCCCGGCACGGTCCGCAAGGGGCTGCCGGAGGGCAACCAGGCGTCGGGGACGGCGGTCCGGATCCGGCCCGGCCACTACCCGCCGGGTGCCAAGGGCGGCTTCTTCCCCCAGCAGGAGGTCGTGATCCGCGACATCCTCGCCGAACTCGACGGCGTGGTCCGCTGGGGCGGGGACGACCGCAAGCCGGACGAGTCGCTCTTCTACGTGGCCGTCCGTCCCGGCGATCGGCGGCTGGCCGAGGTCGTGGTCCGGCTGAATCGCTGGCGCGAGACGCCGGGCAGCGGCGCGGGCGCCCCGGTCGATGTGCTCGCGCCGAAGCGCCGCAAGGCCGCGACGTCCCTGGCCCGCAGCCAGCGCGCGGCGGCCTGAACGGCGGCCTGAACGGTGCCTTGAACGAAATTGCGGGGAACCGGGGAGCCCCGGCGCGTGCGGCGCCGGGGCTCCCTTTCGCGATCAGTCGCAGGAGGGGCAGGGCGTGCAGGCGCTGACCCTGACGTCGTCGATGACCGGCCCGTAGGCGCCGGTGCCGGTGCTGGTGCTGGCGAACGCCAGCGTCGTGGAGGTGCCACGGGCCACGAAGGTCACCTCCCGGGTGACATAGCCCATGTTCGTCACGGTCTTGCCCGTGACATCGAAGCTGAAGTCCTGGAAGTTCTGCCCGTCGATCAGCACCTTCCCGGTCCTCACGGGCGGGCCTCCCGCCGGGTTGCCGGCCAGGGAGTACGTCACCGAGTACTTCTTCCCGGGGACCGTGGTGAAGGTCTGCTCCACCGTGCCGGGGCCGCCACCGTTGAGGTCCACGGACTGGCCCCCCTCGGCCGCCTGCCAGAAGCCGTCCCCGATGTGGTCCACGTTTCCGGACGTGACCTTCCACGGCCCGATGGTCCCACCCGTCCCCACGTTCACGAACGTGTTGGCCGCCACGCTGGGCGTCTCGAAGCTGCCGTCGTCGAAGCGGCTGACGGCGGCGGCCGTCGCGACGCCGGCCCCCGAGCCGACGAGCACCCCGGCGACGGCGACCGCTGCGACAAAGATGCGAATAGGCGACATGTTCCCCTCCAGTGCGACTCATTCGGTAATGCACCGAATTGATGGCGCAGCAGAATCTTCCGCACCGCAGACACACACGCCAGGGCTCGGTCCCCGGCGCACCGTGGTGCGGACCGGGTCGAGCGCGGCTGGTGCGCCGGTCGATCACGCCGGGCCGCCCCTTGGGGAGGGAGTGTTGGGTTGCGCGGTTCGGTCGAGCGCGGCGCCGTCTCGCGCCTTCGGCGCATTTGAGCAGCGGGGCAGGGGGTGGGGGGCGCGGCCGCGTCGCCGGGCGCCGGGCGGCCGGATGTGGCCGCCGGTGGCGGCTACGGTCCGCCGGGGCGGGGGCCATTGCCGGACCGCCTTGCCAGGGGTGGGGTACCCCTCTCGAAACTGTTTGACAAATTAGTTGCTTCAGATCAAGCGTTTTTTAGGGGGGTACCCGGAGGGCCGCCCTGGCCCCGTCGACCCGCACCCCGGATCGGCCCCGACCCTCGGGCACGGAAGCCGCCACGGCGCCCGCCCCCACCGGCCCGGCGGCCGGCGACGAGGCCCCGGCCCCCACCCCCCGCCCGCATGCTCAAAGTCACCTCGACTCGGTGATCCGCGCCCATACGGTCTTGCTGCCCGGCCGCCTTCATCCCGCACATCTGACCTGCTCGCGCAGCCGCCGCTAAGCTGTTCGGATCGGAGGTGGCGGTGGCGGTGGCGGCACACTCGAGTTCGCATTCCCGTTCCCATTCGCGTTCCCATTCGCGGGGGATGACGAACGACATCCAGGAACGCATCAAGCGGCTGATCATCGACCAGCGGCTGCCCTCGGGCGCCCCGCTGCCCACCGAGACCGAGCTGATGGAGTTGCTCGGCGTCAGCCGCAACTCCGTGCGGGAGGCGCTCAAGGCGCTGCAGGCGATGGGGATCGTGGAGATCCGGCACGGCTTCGGGACGTACGTCGGGCCGATGTCGATGGTGCCGATGATCGAGGGGCTGATCTTCCGTACCGTCGCCGGGCACTACCGGGGCGAGGACAGCCTCCTCGAACTCCTCGAGCTGCGCGAGGCCGTGGAGACGGGGCTGATCGCACGGCTGGCCGGGCGGATCCCGGAGGCGGATCTCGCCGAGCTGGACGCGGTCGTGCGGCGGATGGAGGCGGAGGCGGCGGAGGGCTCGGTGCGGGCCGAGACGGACCGGGCGTTTCACGCCGCGCTCTACGGGAGTCTGGACAACTCGCTGCTGAGCGAGGTGCTGGAGGCGTTCTGGGACGCCTTCCACCGGGTGCGCACCGACCTCGTGGACGTGCCGACCGATCCGCGGGTCACCTGCAAGCAGCACCGGGAGATCCTGGAGTCGGTGCGCTCGGGAGATGCCCTACGAGCCGAAGAGGCGATCCGCGACCACTTCGGGAACATCCGCATCCGGCTGCGGTCGGCGCATCGCGACTGAGCGGCTCACGCCTGGGCGAGCAGAGGGTCGTAGGCCGCCGATCGCCGGCGGCCGGACATGAAGGCCAGGAAATCCCCGATGAAGGCGCCGCGCGTGTAGGTACGGTCGGTGCCGACGGTGTCACGGTGGAACGCGGTCCGGAACAGCGTCCGGTATTCGTCCGCGTCGATGTGCTGGTCACCGTTCTTGTCCGTGGCGTCGAAGAGGACCTCGGCGACCTTGATCAGTGCGGGACCGGCCAGGGAGGGAACGGCGGCGGCGTACTCGTGGGCGCTGACGCGGCCGTCACCGTCGGCGTCCAGTGCCGTCTGGAGCTCACGCCACCAGTCGGCGTAGGCGTTGTAGAGCCTCGTTTCCTCGGGCTCCGCCAGATCGAGGCGGGTGGACAGTTCGCGGGCCATGGCGGCGAGGTCCGGCCAGTCCAGGTACCCGTCGCCGGTCTGGTCGAGAACCTCGCGGAAGAACTCCTCCGCACTGCGTTCGGCGTCGGTGCGGAAGCCGGGTTCCGGTTGCGGCGGGAGCGGCGTGATGAGCCGGATCAGGGCACCGGCCCGCCGCATTTTGTCGTGCAGGGCGGTGACCGCCCGGGCTCGCGGGTCGTCACTGTGCGGCGAGAGAGCCAGCAGGTCGGCGATGGCGTCGGCCCGGACCCAGCCGTCCGGCAGGAACCGGGCCAGACCGACGGCCAGATAGGCCCCCTGCATCAGGGTCTGCGCACCGGGCATCTCGGGCAGCCCGGCACGCCGCCGGAAGGGCTCCGGGAGCGAGGCAACGGTGATCGCCCCGATGAGCGGGCCGACGACGGCCCGGCCGGTGGCCCACAGCGTGGGCAACCCGCCCAGCAGGGCCGGAGCGGGCAGATGGTCGAACAGCTTGTAGAGGATGATCCGCATCGCCTCGGTGTTCTCCAGTTCCTGCGCCACCACGTGGTCGTAGTAGGGCCAGAACTCGGAGAGGGTGGGCGGCAGATGACCGGCCTCGTCGCCCATGGCGGCCAGGTATGCCCGGAACTCGGTGTACAGCCGCTCCATGGCGTGCTGCTCAAGGGGCTGGCCGCTCAGTCGGCACATGGTCACGGTGGACTCGAAGATGGTCGCCACCACCCAGGCCCGTACAGCGGGGTCCATCGCGCTGTAGGGCCGGCCCCGCGGGTCGGTTCCGTTGAGCCGTGCGTGGAGACGGTTCAGCCGTGCCGCCTCGCGGAGCCGTACCTGCTCGTCGTCGCCGAACATGCGCTGCAAGCTGCGTAAGGTGTTGCGCAGCCGTCGCCACGGGTGGGCGACGAAGGTGGAGTTCTCGATCAGCGCGGCGCCGACCTGCGGGTGCGCGGCCTCCAGGACAGTCGCCCGGACCATGGCCAGCGCCCACCGCGGATCGTTGACGAATTCCTGGAACTGCGAGCCCGCGCCGAACAACGGCCCGGGTCCGTCCGCCGCGCCCGGCCGTGACGTACCGCCGTCGAACTCGGTCGCACCGTCCTGGGCGCTGTCGGGGGTTCCGCCGTCTGCGATGGTCATGATCGGGAATCTCCGTTCCGCTCGGGCAGCACGCCGCCGAAGCGGCGATCGCGTTGCCGGTAGGTGTGCAGGCATTCGAGGAAGTGCGGCGCGCGGAAGTCGGGCCACAACACGGCCGGGAAGACCCATTCCGCGTAGGCGACCTGCCAGAGCATGAAGTTGGAGATGCGCTGTTCCCCCGAGGTCCGGATGACCAGGTCCACGTCGGGTGTGTCGGGGAAGGGCAGATGGGCGGCGAAACTCCGCTCGTCCACCGACTCGGCCGCCACCCCCGCGCGGATCAGCGACCGTGCGGCCGCGACGATGTCCCCGCGGCCGCCGTGATCGAACGCGACGGTCAAGGTCATACCTCGGTTGTCGCCGGTCAGTGTCATCAGGTCGGCGAAGTCGCGTGCCAGCCCCCGAGGGATCCTCGGGTCGCTCACCCCGAGGAAGCGGCAGCGGATCCCCCGCACGTGCAGCAGCGGCGCGTGCTTGCGCACCACCGCGCGCACCAGCCGCATCAAATAGTCGACCTCGGCACCCGGCCGGCTCCAGTTCTCGGTGGAGAAGGCGTACAGGCTCAGCCACTCCACGCCCGCGGCCCGAGCCGCCTCGATGACGTCGATGACGGTCGTCTCCGCCGCCCGGTGACCTGACGTACGCGGCAGCGACCGCTGGGCCGCCCACCGTCCGTTCCCGTCCATCACACACGCCACGTGACGCGGCACCCCGAGCGACCGGTCACCATCGGCGAACCGCGACGCGGAAGTGGGATCGGCGAACGCGTCGCCCGCGGTGTGCCCAGCTATCACGGCAGCCCTCCCCTTGGCCCGCCACCACAGATCGACACGGCGATCGCGCCTGAAGCAGGGTGCCATCCCCCGAGCCCGAATGGCGCACCAGAGCCACATATTCACCCTTGGAACTGTTGTCCGAATTCACTGGCACCGAGGCCGATTTCCAGCCGGACGCGGACACCCACCCCTTGCCCACGTTTCTCCCCATGAGCCCGAGGGGTCCGGCGGGGTAGCCGGAATGGTCATGACGGCGCTGGCCGCGCCCATTTACGCCCGCTCGCTGCTCGATACCGTGCTGCGCCGCAAGAGCCGCTTCGTGGTGACGCCGAAGGGCGACTCGGCGAGCCCCGACACCCTCTTCGGCACCTTCCGGATCCATCTTTTCTTCCTGGTGGTCTTCGGCGGGTCGCTCGCCTCTTCCTTCCACTTCGGCCACAGTCATCCCGCGATGACCGTTTGGGCATCACTTGCCCTGGCTGTCACAGCCGCGCCGATCATCGCCTGGCGGTGGACCGTCCGCCAGGAGAAACGGAACACGCAGCCCGCCCTTGGGGGACGATAAGAAGTGAAGTACCGACCGAGTCGCCGCACCCGCCGCTTCGGGATCGGTGCGGCGGCCATCTTCGTGCTGGCCGGGATGAACGGCCCGGCCCTCTACCGTTTCAGCTCGGACAAGTACCACGCGTACAAAATCAACCAACCGGAGTACAAGGCGGAGAACGGCCACTGGGATGTGGTCGATGTCCCCGAGGAATACCGGATCAACACGATCCACGCCGCCCTGCTGCACACCGGAAAGGTGCTGCTGGTGGCCGGCTCCGGGAACAACGCCAAGAACTTCGCCGCCAAATCCTTCCGCAGCGTCCTGTGGGCCCCGGAGAAGAACACCTTCACCAACATTCCCACCCCCAAGGACCTCTTCTGCTCCGGGCACAGCCAGCTCCCGGACGGAAAGCTGCTGGTGGCGGGCGGCACCCAGCGCTATGAGAAGCTCAAGGGCAATGTCGAGAAGGCGGGCGGACTGATGTTCGTCCACAACGAGAGCCCCGACAAGCCGAAGACCCTCCCCGCCGGGACCCGCTTCACCGGGAAGGAGAACGGCAAGACCTTCGAGTCCAAGGACCCGATTCTCGTGCCACGCGCGACGAAGAGCAAGAACCGCAAGGGGAAGGTCACCGTCACCGCGAGCACGGTGCGGGTCTATGTGGAGGCGTTGCGCAAGGGGAAGAAATACCAGACCGGAACCGAGGACAATTACCGGATCTCCGGGCTGAAGGGAAAGGACAAGCGGAACTTCTACGGGATCGCCCAGAAGCTGTCGTTCGACAAGAAGGACTTCCAGGGCATCAAGCAGGCGTATGAGTTCGACCCGAAAGCCGAGCGGTATATCCCGGTCGATCCGATGAACGAGGCCCGCTGGTACCCGACTCTGACCCCCCTCCAGGACGGCAAGGTGCTCGCGGTCTCCGGGCTGGACGAGATCGGCCAGGTGGTGCCGGGGAAGAACGAGATCTACGACCCCAAGACAAACAAGTGGAAGTACCTGCCCAAGAAGCGCTTCTTCCCGACGTACCCCGCGCTGTTCCTGACCGACAAGGGCCGGATCTTCTACACCGGCTCGAACGCCGGATACGGCCCTGAGAACAAGGGCCGCACGCCCGGTATCTGGGATCTGAAGACCAACCGGTTCGACGTGGTCCCGGGCATCAGCGACTCGGACGCCCTGGAGACGTCGATGTCGGTGCTGCTGCCGCCCGCACAGGACCAGCGGTACATGGTGCAGGGCGGGGGCGGGGTCGGCGAGGACCCCAAGTCCACGGCGAAGACCCGGATCGTCGATCTGCATGCCGATAAGCCGCGGTTCCGCGATGGCCCGGATCTGTATGCGAAGGCGCGCTATCCGAGCAGTGTGATCCTCCCCGATGACACCGTTCTGACCACGAACGGCTCGGGCGACTACCGGGGCCGCGGCGCCACCAATGTGCTGAAGGCCGAGCTCTACACCCCGAAGAGCAACACCTCGCGCGCGGTGGCCGATCCACTGGTGGGCCGCAACTACCACTCGGGGGCGCTGCTCCTGCCGGACGGCCGGGTCATGACCTTCGGCTCGGACTCGCTCTTCGCCGACAAGGCCAACACCAAGCCGGGTGAGTTCCAGCAGCAGATCGACCTCTACACCCCGCCGTATCTCTTCCGCGACTCCCGTCCGAAGCTCACCGACACCGCGCCCAGGACGGTCAAGCTCGGCGGGAAGACCACCTACCGGACCGCGCAGGCGTCGGCGATCACCAAGATGCGGCTGATCCGGCCCGGCTCCTTCACCCATGTGACCAATGTCGAGCAGCGGTCGATCGCCCTCGACTTCACGCGGTCGAAGGACGGGGTGACGGTGACCCTGCCGAAGGACTCGTCCATGGTGCCGCCGGGGTGGTACATGCTCAACGCGGTGGACGGCCAGGGGACGCCGTCGAAGGCGGTGTGGGTGAAGGTGCCCGCCCCCACGAAGAAGTGACGGCCGTCCAGCCGTGCTTCTAGCTGTCCTTCCTGCTGTCCTTACGGTCGGCGTTACGGGCGAGATCGAGCGCGTACCGGGGCCACCACCGACCCGCGGTGGGACCGCCCTTGCAGGTACCGTCCGACTCGCCCGGACGCTTGATCCACAGATAGGCGTCGATCCGCTTGTCCCCGGTGTCGACGGTCGGCCGCTCGCCCAGCGCCCGGCCCTTCGGGTTGCACCACGCCTGCGGGTCGTTCTTCCCCGGGGCCGGGCCATTGCCGTTACGGCTGGTGTCGATCACGAAGGGCTTGCCGCCGAGCAGCGCGGACAGCCGCTTGCCGTACGCCCGGTTCTCCTGGGTCGTCTGGTAGTTCGAGGTATTCAGCGCGAAGCCGTCGGCCTTACGGATACCGGCACGCTTCAGCGGCTCGACCATCCGGCGCGGGTCCTTGATCCAGTGCGGGTTCCCGGCGTCCAGATAGACCTTGGTGCGGGGCAGCCCCTTGAGCTTGTCCACGGCACCGGTCAGTAAGTCGTACCGCTCCTCGTGGAACTTCTTGGGCGTACAGCCGTCCACCGCGTGCGGCAGCGCGTCGGGCTCCAGGATGACCGTCGCCCGGCGGTCGCCGATCCCCCGGACCGTCCTGTCCAGCCAGGCGCGATAGGCGTCGCCGTCGGCCGCGCCGCCCTTGGAGTACTGCCCGCAGTCGCGGTGCGGGATGTTGTAGAAGACCAGCAGCGCATCCCGGTTCACCTCGTCCGCGGCCGCGGTGAACCCCCGCGCCTGCCCCTCCGGGTCGTCCACCCCCAGCCACTCCGCGATGGGCTGCTCCGCGATCTTCTCCATCAGCCTGGCCTCGTCGTCCTCGCCCCTCTTCCGATACGCCGCGACCTGGCGCGCCGCGCTGCCGTCCGGATTCACCCAATAGGGGATCGTGGCCTTGGGCCGCTGCTTCGGCTGCCTTGCGACCGAGGCATGATCGCTGCCCCCCTCCGAGGCCCCGAAGCACCCGGAGACCACAACGCACGAGAGGAGCGCCCCGGCGACGGAAACCACGCGAGCACGGGCGACGTGACGCGAACGGCCGGCGCGACTGCCGTACATCCACTCCCCCTTGGGTGCACACCCCGGGGAACGAACGGCGCTCCCCCGGCGGGACAAGACCGGTCGAATCAATCCTTACATACCCCCCCGAACCACCATGCCCTCATCCACAACCCACCCCTCTTTTCGCCCGTACGCCTGCGATGACTCCGCCCCGGCGAACCCCCGGGTGAGATTCGGGGGCTCCGCCCCGCGTGGGGGTGCGGGGGCTCCGCCCCGGGTGGGCGTGCGGGGGCTCCGCCTCGGTGGGCGTGCGGGGGTCGCCCCAGGTGGAGGTGGGGGCTCCGCCCCGGTGAGGGTGCGGGGGCTTCCCCCGGGCGGGGGAGCCGGGGCTCCGCCCCAGGTGGAGCTGCAGGGGCGAAGCCCCATGCGGGGCGCGGGGCGCAGTCCCGAACGGGCCCGGAGCGCGGCCGAAAGCGGGGCTTGGGGGGACAGCCCCGAACGGAGTCTGGGGCGCAGCCCCCAGCGGGGGCTGGGGCACAGCCCCGGGTTGAGGTGCAGGGGGCGGACCCCAAGCGGGGTCTGGGACGGAGTTCGGGGTGAGGCCTGGGGACGCAGCCCCGGCGAGGCCTGGGACGCAGCCCCGAGCGAGGCCTGGGGACGCAGCCCCGAGTGAGGCCTGGGGACGCAGCCCCGGCGGGGCCTGGGACGCAGCCCCGAGTGAGGCCTGGGGCGGGGCCCCGGGCGGGGGCTGGGACGCAGCCCCGAGCGAGGCCTGGGGACGCAGCCCCGGCGGGGCCTGGGACGGAGCCCCGGGTGGGGGCTGGGGCGGAGCCCCGGGTGGGGGCTGGGGCGGGGCCCCGGGTGGGGGTGCAGGGGGGAGTCCCATGGTTTCGGGAAGGGGCGGGGTGGGGAATTGCTCGCCGCAGGCGCCGCCCGTCACATCGGCTAGTGCGGTGCATTGCGGCTGCCCGCCGACACGTTGTCGGGGGACCGCATCGTGCCCGTCAGGTAGGCCGAGACGACGATGTTCGCCGAATACGTCCGGGTCGAGCGGTTGTACTTGCCCCCGCACGTGATCAGCCGCAGCTCCGCGCGGTCATGGGACCGCGACCCGTACACCCGTCGCGCGTCGAAGTGCTTCTCCGGCACCACCTCGACGTCCTCGACCGTGAACTCCGCCGTCGTCCCGTCCGACCGCGCGACCCGCACCCGCTCCCCCCGCTTGAGGTCGCTCAGCTCGTGGAAGACCGCCGGTTTGTTCTTCGTGTCCAGGTGGCCGACCAGCAGCGCGGCGCCCGGGGAGCCGGGTTCGGGGCCGGCGCGGTACCAGCCGACCGTGCCGGGGCGGCTGAAGGGCGGGGGCTTCACCGCTCCGTCGCGGTCGAGGCCGCTGGCGACGATCGGGGCGCGGACCCCCGCCGCCTCGATCACCACTCGCCGCGGCTGGGCGGAGGCCAGCGGCGCGTGCGCCGGGGGCAGCGGATGGGCGGACGGCCGCCCGACCGCGGCCACGTCCCCGGTCATCGGCGCCGGACCCCCCGTCCCCTCCGTCGTGTCCCGGCCCCACATCCACAGGCCCAGCAGCAGCGCCGCCCAGGCGAGTCCGATGGCCGGCCGCCCGAGGCCGGAGAAGCGATTCCCGATGCCGTCCATGTGTCCGTCCATCTCGGTATCCAGATCGGTGGCGATCAGCTCGCGGTACGGGAGGGATGGCGGCGGCGGTGGACCGCGAGGCCGCCGACGGCCACGGCCGTACCGCCGGAGAGCACCAGGCCGTACGCCTCCGCGGCGCCGATGTCGTCGCGTGGCCGCGCCTCGTCCGGCGCGGTGCCGCCCCCGCCGGCGCGGACGGGGGCGACGGGCGAGGGCGGGCGCTCCACGGCGAGGGCGACGCCGCCCGCGCCGTCCTGCCCGGCCCCGCCCGTACCCTCCGCGTCCGTTCCGTCCCCGCGTACGAGGCCGCCGCCCGCGCAGTCCAGGGTGACCCGGTGCGCCCCCTTGGCCGCCGTCGAGCGGATCGTCGCCTCGCTGAAGAGCGCGTCGCCTTCGGGCGTCAGCTCCGCGTCATCCACGAACACCGGCGACGAGGCGGTGGCCATCCGGTCCGGGCAGCCGAAGGCCCAGACCTCGACCTCGGCGCCGGGGGCGAGGGCCCGCGGACTGATCCGGATCGTGGTGGTGGCGGAGTGGCGCTGGTCGGCCAGGGCCGGAACGGCGGCCGTCACCGCCGCGACGGCGGCGCATGCTGCGGTACAGAGAGTGAGTGCGACAACGCGCATGGTGAAACCTCCCGATACCAAGAGGCTCACGCGCCCGGCAGGGCCCCGCATCCGCTGCGGGCGCCTACTGCGCCATCCGGGGCACGGGGCTCACCGGGGGGTCACGCCAACGCTCACCGACGGGTTGCGCCACGCTCACCGACGGGTCAGGCGATGCGTTCCACGAGGTCCTCGATGGACTCGACGACCGTGGACGGGCGGTACGGGTACCGGTCCACCTCTGCCGCCTTGGTCACCCCGGTGAGCACCAGGAAGGTCTCCATACCGGCCTCGAGCCCGGCCCGCACATCCGTGTCCATCCGGTCGCCGATCATCGCGCTGGACTCGGAGTGGGCACCGATCGCGTTCAGCCCGGACCGCATCATCAGCGGGTTGGGCTTGCCGACGAAGTAGGGCTCCTGGCCGGTGGCCTTGGTGATCAGTGCGGCCACGGAGCCGGTGGCGGGCAGCGCGCCCTCCGCCGAGGGGCCGATCTCATCGGGGTTGGTGGCGATGAACCGCGCGCCGTCGTTGATCAGCCGGATGGCCTTGGTGAGCGCCTCGAAGCTGTACGTACGGGTCTCGCCGAGCACCACATAGTCCGGCTCGACATCCGTAAGGACGTAGCCGATGTCGTGCAGCGCGGTGGTCAGCCCCGCCTCCCCGATGACATACGCGGTGCCGCCGGGGCGCTGCTCGTCCAGGAACTGGGCGCTGGCCAGCGCCGACGTCCAGATGTTGGCCACCGGAACGTCCAAGCCGATGCGGGACAGCCGGGCATGGAGGTCGCGCGGGGTGTAGATGGAGTTGTTGGTGAGCACCAGAAAGGGCGTGTCCGAGTCACGCAGCCGTTTGATGAAGGCATCGGCACCGGGCACCGGTATGCCCTCGTGCATCAGCACACCGTCCATGTCGGTGAGCCATGACTTGATCGGCTTGCGCTCTGCCACTGGTTGCTCTCCGCTCGGAATCGACTCAGGCGACGACCTCAGCCTAACCGGGCAAAGTGCTGGGGCGACCGCCCTGTGTTCCGGAGCACGCTCCGTTCGCCGTCCGTTCGCGCTCCGTCCCAGCGCGACAGATCCGCACAGGTGTCTGATCCTGGGGAAGGGGCGGAATCCGCCCCTCCGTGGAACGAGTCGGGCCGTGAGGCCGGACCGTAAGGAGGCCGCGATGGGCATGATGGACAAGCTCAAGGGCGCGATCAGCAAGAACCCTGACAAGGCTCGGAAGGGCGCCCGTAAGGGGGCCGAGACCGCGGACAAGAAGACCGGCGGCAAGTACTCGGAGCAGATCCAGTCCGGCTCGGACAAGGTCGACGAAGAACTGCGCCGCCGGGGCGAGGGGCCCCGGGGCCAGTAGTTCGTACCCGCGCCGGATATGAGGGCGCCGGGGCGCGGGAGGCTCAGACCCCCGAGCGCCGGGACCTCACCACGAGGACGGTTCCGCAGGTCACGAGCGCGGCGCTGATGACGCCGAGCCCCGCGAGCAGGGCGGTGTGACGGCCCGTCGCGGCGAGTTCGGGCATCCGCTCGTGCTCGCGCTCATGGCCGCCGTCCTCCTCGTGGCGGCCGTCACCGCCGGTACCGGTGCCGGGCTCGGCCTGGGGCTCGCGCCCGGTGTCGGTGCCGGGGTCGGTCTCGGTGCCCAGGCCGGTTCCGGCGCCGGGGTCGTAGGTCTCCGTGCCCAGCCCGGTGTCGGTGCCGAGGTCGGTACCCGCGTCGGTGCCGGGGTCGGTCTCGGTACCGAGGTCGGTGTCCGTTTCCAGGCCCTCGTCGAGGCCGGTACCGGCATCGGTGCCGGTGTCGGTACCGGTCTCGGCGCCGGTGCCGGTGCCGGTGCCCGTATCGGCGTCGGTACCCGTATCGGTCTCCGCGCTTGAATCCGAGCCCGGGTCCGTGCCCGGGTTCGAGCCCGGGTCCGAGCCCGGGTCCGCCCCGAGGTCGGTGTCCATGTCGGTATCGGCGTCCGCACCCAACTCGGTATCCGTATCGGCGTCGGTATCCGCTCCGGTCCCCGCGTCCTCCTCGGCGCTGGGATCGGTGCCGGTGTCGGCCTCCGCGCCGACGTCGGCGCCCGCCTCCGTGTCGGCATCAACGTCGCTGTCGGCGCGGGGCGGCACCGCGGCCGGGCTGCTCTCCTTATGGATCGCACCGGGGCTTCTGGTGGCGCTCGGCTTCCGGCTCGGAACGGCCGAGGGGGTCTCCGTCTCCTCGGCCGTTCGGCTCGGCGTGGCCGTGGGGCGCTTGGAGCGGGTGCTCGGCTCCGGAGCGGGCTTCGTCTCGTCGTCCCCGTCGGTGGCGGTTCCGGTGCCTGCGTCGGTATCCGTCCCGGTCTCCGTAACCGTAAGCCCGCCGGGGCGCGTGGCCGCCCTCGTACGCGTTCCGGCGTCCGGGCCCGTGGTTCCGGTACCGGTGGCGGTATCTGGCGGAGTACCGGCCCCGGCATCCGCACCCGTCCCCGAACCGGCACCCGTCCCCGAACCCGTACTCGTACCCGAACCCGTACTCGTACCCGTACTCGTACCCGTACTCGTACCCGAACCCGTACTCGTACCCGTACTCGTACCCGTACCCGTAGCCGTCGCCGCCCCGCCGACGCGGAAGACATAGTCGTTCGACTGCCCGACCCAGTCGCCGTCGTCCGCACGCCGCTGTACGGCGATCGCGTTGGCCGTCACCGGCCCCTCGGGCGCGTCCGCGGTGAAGCGCGTGCGCACCTGGACGTCGACGGTCTTGTGCGCGGGCACGGTGAAGCCCTTGAAGTGGTCTTCGAAGACCCCGATGTTCTCGTCCTCGTCCGTGGTCTGGAAGGAGACGGTCCGCCAGGTGGCGCCGCCGTCCGCGGAAGGGTCCAGGAACTCGAAGCCGATATGGCGGGGCCGCAGTTGACGAGCCTCGTCGACCAGGACGGCGATGGGGTGGATGGCGCGACAGCCGGTGTCCGTGGCGTTGCGCAGTTCGAGATGCCAGCCGCGCCAGCCGCCGCCCTGGGCGTACTGGTCCGGCCCGCCGCGCAGATGGGCTTCGATCGGAAAGTCGGAGGCGTTCCGGTCCCCGCAGGCGGCGGGCTCGGCCTCGGCGGCGTACGCCGGGACCCCATAGAGGGCCGGGGCGAACGCGAGCGCGGCCGCCGGTAGGACAGCTCGTAGGGACAGTGCGGTGGGCAAGCGCATGAGTGACCTCTGCTGTGCTGCGGTTTTCCCCGAGCACTCCGCTACATTCCGCGTCCGCACGCCGACACACCGCACCAGGCCCGGATTGCCCCCGACTGGCGGTCAGGATCCCCCTCGATCAGCCCAGTGCGAACAGCGGTGCGAGCACCAGCCGGGCGGCGCCCTCGACGACGGCCCGCTCGCCCCGCTCCACGACGTCCACGGAGACCGGGGGCCGACTGGCGCGGGCGGAGTCCTCGGCGATCATCGTGGCCACACCACGAACGTACGGCTCCGGGTCGGCCAGCACCATCCGGCCGCCCAGGAGCACCCGGTCGATGTCGAGGAGCCGTACGAGGTTGGTCGCGCCGATGCCGAGCAGCCGCGCGGCGTCCGTACGGTCGCCACGCGCGACGGCGGCGAGGCACAGCGCCTCCAGACAGCCGTTGTTGCCGCAGTCGCAGGGCGGCCCGTCGAGCTGTATCACCTGGTGCCCGAACTCCCCCGCGTCGGTCCGCGCGCCCCGGTACACATCCCCGCCGAGCACCAGACCGGCACCCAGGCCGGTGCCCAGGTGGAGATAGGCGGCCGACTCGGCGGTCCCGGAGGTCACCAGTCCGAGCGCCGCGGCGTTGGTGTCCTTGTCGAGGACGACGGGGAGGGCGAGCCGCTCGGCGAGCGCGTCGCGCAGCGGGAAGCCGTCCCACTGGGGGAAGCCGGTGACGCGGTGCAGCACGCCGGAGCCGTGGTCGAGCGGTCCGGGCGCGGCGACGCCGACACCGAGCAGCCCGCCACCCGCGGCCAAGCCACTACCGGCGCCCGCCGCGACGTCGGTACCGCCGCCCGCGGCGATGCCGCCACCCGCAGCGACGTCCGTCCCGCCGCCCGCCGCGATGCCGCTACCGGCGCCCGCCGCGATACCGCCACCCGCCGTTCCGCCCACCACGCCGCCGGCCGCCGCGTCCGCCAGAAGCGCCCTGACCTCGGCCGTGGCCGCCGCGAGCGCCTCCTCCGCGGGCGCGCCGAAGTCGAAGGGGGCCGAGCGGGCGGCGACCGAGGTGCCCGCGAGGTCGACCAGGACCGCCGTCACCTCGTCACGGTCGAGCTGGAGCCCGATCGCATGGCGGGCGTCCGGGACCAGCCGGAGCGCGGTGGGCGGTTTACCGCCGGTCGAGGCGCGCTGACCGGCCTCCGCCAGCAGCCCCTCCGCCCTCAGCCGGGCCGTGATCTTGCTGACGGCCTGGGGGGTGAGGCCGGTGCGCCCGGCCAGCTCCGGCCGGCTGATGCCGTCCTCGCCCGCGTCCCGCAGCAGTCGCAGGACGAGTGCGGCGTTATGGCCGCGCAGGGCGGTCAGATTGGCTCCGGGCCCGGAAGCTCCGGACATCGTGCTGTTCACCCCTCCATTGTGGCCACCGCTTGCACTTTGGCAACACTGTTGCCAAAGTGGCCCCCATGGATGCCACCGATGACAGCAGCACCATCCGAGTGGGACTGATCGGCTACGGCCTGGCCGGATCCGTCTTCCACGCCCCTCTGATCGCGGCCACCGAGGGGCTGGCCCTCGACACCATCGTCACCTCCAGCCCGGAGCGGCAGCGGCAGGCGCGTGCCGAGTTCCCCGACGTCCGGCTCGTGGACTCCGCCGATCAGCTGTGGGACCGGGCGGATGAGCTGGACCTGATCGTCATCGCCTCCCCGAACCGCACCCATGTCCCGCTCGCCCGCGCCGCCCTCGAGGCGGGGCTGCCGACCGTCGTGGACAAGCCGCTGGCCGCGACCGCCGCCGAGGCCGAGGAGCTGGCGGCGCTCGCCGAGGCCCGCGGACTGCTGCTGACCGTCTTCCAGAACCGCCGCTGGGACAACGACTTCCGCACCCTCCGCAAGCTGCTCGCCGAGGGCGCGCTGGGCGAGGTGCAGCGCTTCGAGTCCCGCTTCGAGCGGTGGCGGCCGCGGCTCAAGGGCGGCTGGCGGGAGTCCGGCGACCCGGCCGAGGTCGGCGGGCTGCTGTACGACCTGGGCAGCCATCTGGTCGACCAGGCGCTCACGCTCTTCGGCCCGGTCGAGTCCGTCTACGCGGAGGTCGATATGCGCCGCCCCGGGGCGCAGACCGACGACGACACCTTCATCGCCCTCACCCACACCACTGGGGTCCGCTCCCATCTGTGGATGAGCGCGACCACCGCCCAGCTCGGTCCGCGCTTCCGGGTGCTGGGCAGCGAGTCCGGCTATGTGAAGTACGGACTCGACCCGCAGGAGGCCGCCCTGCGCGAGGGGCTCCGCCCCGGCGACCCGTCCGCCGAATGGGGCGCCGAGCCGGAGGGCGACTGGGGCCGGCTGGGCGCGGGAGAGTCCCCGACGACCGGCGGCGGCGCCCCGGTGGAGACCCTCCCGGGCGACTACCCCGCGTACTACGCCGCCGTCGCCGCCGCCCTCCGCGACGGCACCCCGCCGCCGGTCACCGCCGCCGAGGCCGCGGCCACCCTGCATGTGCTGGAGGCGGCCCGGGTGGCGGCCGCGGAGCGCCGTACCGTCCGGATCGAGGTCCCCGCATGAGCGAGCACACCGACGCGATATCCCACGTGGCGGAGCTGGAGGAGCAGGAGCGCCGGCTGCGGCTGCCCCACTTCGACAACGACGACGCCTGGCGGCTGGGCTGCCTCATCGCCGACCTGGCCCAGGAGCGCGGCGCCGCCGTGACGATCGGCGTCCAGCGGGCCGGTCAGCGCCTCTTCCACCGCGCCCTGCCGGGCACCTCCCCGGACAATGACGCCTGGCTGGAGCGCAAGTGCCGGGTCGTGGAGCGCTACGGGGCGAGTTCGTTCCTGGTCGGCACCCGCTTCCGCGCCAAGGGCAGCAGTTTCGAGGAGTCCTCGCGCCTCGACCCCGACCGGTACGCGGCGCACGGGGGCGCCTTTCCGATCCATGTGACGGGCACGGGCGTCATCGGCGCCGTCGCGGTCTCGGGGTTGCCACAGGCCGAGGACCACGCACTGGTAGTGGCGGCGCTGGAGCGCTATCTGTCGACGGTCCGGGGCTGAACGGCCCAGGGCCGAGTCGGGGGAGGGGCGGCCCGGCGGGTCCGCCCCTCCCCCGTTCAAATGATCCGGTCCCGCGTCAGGCGTCCTTGAACTCCTGGCGCTGGCGGCCCAGCCCGTCGATCTCGAGCTCGACGACATCACCGGCGCGCAGATACGGCTTGGGCTCGGGGCGGCCCATGGCCACGCCCGCCGGGGTGCCGGTGTTGATGACATCGCCGGGGTAGAGGGTCATGAACTGGCTGAGGTAACGGACCACATGGGCCACACCGAAGATCTGGTCCGCCGTGCTGCCGCTCTGCTTGAGCTCGCCGTTGACCCAGAGGCGCAGGCCCAGGGCCTGCGGGTCGGGGACCTCGTCGGCGGTCACCAGCCAGGGGCCCAGGGGGTTGAACGTCTCGCAGTTCTTGCCCTTGTCCCACTGACCGCCGCGCTCGATCTGGAAGGCGCGCTCGGAGACGTCGTGGGCCACCGCGTAGCCCGCGACCGAGGCGAGGGCGGCCTCGTCGGAGCCGAGGTAGCGGGCGGTGCGGCCGATGACGATGGCGAGCTCCACCTCCCAGTCGGTCTTCACGCTGCCGCGCGGGACGAGGACCGTGTCCTGGGGGCCGACGACCGTGTCCGGGGCCTTCATGAAGACGATGGGCTCTTCGGGGATGCTCGCGCCGGTCTCGGCGGCGTGGTCGTGGTAGTTCAGCCCGATGCACACGATCTTGCCGATACGGCCGAGCGGCGGGCCGATCCGCACCCCGCCGTCCTCGATCGCGGGCAGCGCGTCGTCCCCCTCGGCGGCCGCCGCCGCGCGCACCCGCGCGAGGGCGGCCTCGTCGGCGAGGAGGGCGCCGTCGATGTCCGGGACCAGGGCGGACAGATCGCGCAGGGTGCCGTTCTGATCGAGCAGCGCGGGGCGTTCCGCGCCCGCCGGTCCGACTCGCAGCAGTTTCATCCCAAGACTCCCGAGGTCACAGGCCGGTGCGAGGCGCCTACCGGCCGATTGATCCTCCCTTCAGGGGCGTCCAGCCCGCAAGACCTCGTTCACGGACTGGGACATCGGTCCCAAGGGTGACCGGGGCGGGGGTCGGCGTCAGCGCTGCAACAGGGCCCGCTCCACCGCCGTCCAGGTCGCGCTGGTCGCCAGGTAGAGCGCCGCCGCCAGCGGGACCACGGCGGCGGTGACGAGGGTGCCGAACGACAGCAGCGGCAGCGCCCGGGCCATTCCGGACGCCCCGGGGACGGTCACCTTACGGGCGCGGAGATACGTCCAGGTGGCCACGGCCGCGATCAGCGCGAAGAGCCCGAGGTAGACCAGCCCCGGCCCACCGCTGAGCACCCCGCCCCAGTGGGCGCCGAGCGGGGCCCCGGCGAGCGTGTGGTCGAGCAGGTCTCCGGCGCCGCTGCCGGTGGAGAACACGTGGTACATGACGAAGAAGACCGGAAGCTGGGCGAGGGTCGGCAGACAGCCCGCCAGCGGTGACGCGCCCTCCTCCGCCTGGAGTTCCGCCATGGCGCGCCGCATCCGCTCCGGGTCGTCCCGGTGCTTGCGGCCCAGCTCCGTGATCTTCGGCGCGAGCGCGGCCCGCGCCTTCTCGCCGCGCGCCGCCGCCCGGACCAGGGGGTGCAGCGCGGCGCGGACGCACAGCGTGAACAGGACGATGGCGGCCGCCGCCGCGGACGCGCCGAAGAGCGGATCGAGGCCGTCCGCCATGGTGGTCAACAGGGAGCCGAGGGATGAGAAAAGGGACATGGGAGCCCTCCGCGGGTCTCGTCGTGCCGGAGTGAGGAAGACATCGGCGTGACGAGCCGCGTGGCGCGGCGGTACGGATCCTGGGATTCCGGGGCTCCGCCCCGGACCCCGCTCCTCGATCTCCCCCAGCTACCGCTGGGAGGTGCCCCCTGGAGAGGCTGAAAGAAGCGGTGCGCCTACGCGGCCGTCGGCAGGCGACGGCCCGGCGCTCGGGGCCTCGGGCGTCCAGCGGCATCGGGATCCCGCTGCGGCAGGAACGCCGTACGGCGCTCCCGGTCCCGTATCGCGGTGCGAATCCGCCCGGCGGGAACGGGTGTTCGGCCACCGGAGGCCAGGATCGCGCATATGGCCGGCGCGGCGGCGACGGCGGTCGTGGTCGCGACGGTGGCGGCGAGGGCGACGGCGCTGACCACACCGCTCTGCGCCAGCAGAACCCCGGTCAGCAGGAACAGACAGACGCCCAACTGCGCCCGCAGCGCGTCAAGTCGTCGCGGCACCGTCCCGTCCCCCCTCTCCCGGACCGGTCTCCCCTCCTGGCTCCGCCAGTCTAAGCAGATCGGCGGAAGTCGGCTGCGGTTCGGATGCGGTTCGGCTGCGGTTCGGCTGCGGTTCGGATGCGCCCCGCGGGGGCGCGGGGCTGTGTCGATATGCGGCTCCGCCGCGCGGGCGCGACCAGCCACGACGGCGCCGCAGACGATCGACGGCAGGTCAGGGCACTCGTGGGGCCGCGGCCCGCAGCCGGGCCCAGACCACCAAGCGGTAGCGAGACGTGAATTCGGGGGTGCAGGTCGTCAGCGTGAGGTAGTAGCCCGGCTCGGTGTAGCGGTAGCGAGGGTGGGCGGAGCTGTACGGCACCCGCGCGATCACCGTCCCGTCGGCGGGCGAGGTGCGCGGCAGAGTGCGCTCGATCACGTACGTATAGCGGGCGTCGGCGGTGTCGACGCGCACCGTGTCGCCCCGGCGCACCTCGTCCAGCCGGCGGAAGGGCTCGCCGTGGGTGTTGCGGTGGCCCGCGAGGGCGACGTTGCCCGCCTGGCCCGGCTGTGCGGTGCGCGGATAGTGGCCCACATAGCCCTTGTTGAGCACCGCCGCGCGGCCGATGCCCTCGGCGATGGGCACCGTAAGGCCGATACGCGGGATCCTCAGCACCGCGTACGCCTGGTCCCGGCGCGGCCCTCGGCCCCCGGCGCCGCTCCCGGCCGACCGGTCACGGTCATGGCCACGGCCGCGGTCGTCCCCCTGAGCGGAGTCGGCGGATCCCGTCGCCCCCGGCGTCGGCGTCGCGGGGTCCGCCGCCCCGTCCTGCCACCGCCGCTCCAGCACCGACACCTCGTGCCGTGCGCCCGCCCTGGCCTGCCGGTTGGTCCACCACAGCTGGTGGACGACGAAGAGCAGCACCACGACCCCGAGGGTGACGGCTAGTTCACCGGCCGTCCACAGTCCCCGGGCGAGCACGGCACGCCCACCACGACGTCGCACGCGCGCACCATAGGCCAGGCCGCGCGCACCTTCCAGAGACGGGACGCGGCAATCCATCCGGGGCCGCGAGCCAACCGCCCGGCGCCACGAGCCAACCGCCCGCCAACCACCGCCCGCGCGCTATCCGCCCAGCGCCCGCGAGACCGTATAGATCACCAGCCCGGCCAGGGCACCCACCACCGTGCCGTTGATCCGGATGAACTGCAGATCCCGGCCGATATGCGCCTCGATCTTCCGCGAGGTGTGGTCCGCGTCCCAGCCCGCCACCGTCTCGCTGATCAGCGAGGTGATCTCGTCCCGATACGTCGTCACCACATAGACGGCGGCGTCCTCCAGCCAGCCGTCGATCTTGTCCCGCAGCCGTTGGTCCGTCACCATCCGCCCGCCCAGCGACAGAATCGCCGCCCGGGCCCGCTGCCGCAGCTGGCTGCGCTCGTCCTCGGCCGCCGCGACGATCATCGCCCGCACCGAGGCCCAGGCCGAGGCGATGATGTCCTGGACGTCGCCGCGCCCCAGCACCTCGCTCTTCACCCGCTCCACCCGCAGCCGGGTGTCGGTGTCGGACTGCAGATCCCCGGCGAAGTCGGTGAGGAAGCGGTCCAGGGCGCCGCGCGCCGGATGGTCGGGCATGTCGCGCATCTCGGTCACGAAGCGCAGCAGTTCCTTGTAGACGCGCTCGCCGACCTTGCGGTCCACGAACCGCGGCGTCCAGCCGGGGGCGCCACCGGTCACGGCCAGCATCACCGAGTCGTTGTGCTCCACCAGCCAGTCGTGGGCGCGCAGACACACCAGGTCCACGGCGCGGCGGTGGCCGCCGTCCGCGACCACCCGCTCCAGCAGCTTGCCCAGGCCCGGTGCGATCTCCTGGCTGTCGGCCCGGCGGGTGATCGCCTCGCCCACCACGGCCTGCACATCGGAGTCGCGCAGCACCGTGAGCGCGCCGCGCAGCGCGGTGGCCAGCTCGGCCGTGACCCGGTCGGCGTGCTCGGGCTCGGCGAGCCAGGTGCCGAGCCGGCTGCCGATGCCGACCGCGCGCAGCCGCATCCGTACGACGTCGCCGGAGAGGAAGTTCTCCCCGACGAACTCCCCGAGGCTGGCCCCGAGCTGGTCCTTCTTGGTGGGGATGATCGCCGTATGGGGAATGGGCAGCCCCATGGGCCGCCGGAAGAGCGCGGTGACCGCGAACCAGTCGGCCAGGGCGCCCACCATGCCCGCCTCCGCGGCCGCGGCCACGTAGCCGGGCCAGCCGCCGATGCCGGAGGACCGCGCCCAGGTGGCGAGCACGTACACCAGTGCGACGCCGAGCAGCAGCCCGGTGGCGAACGCCTTCATCCGGCGCACCCCGCGCCGCCGCTCCGCGTCGAGGGGGCTGTCCGTGACGAAGGGCACAGCCGCGCCCCGAGACCGCGGAACTGCCGTCTCACCAGTCGTTCTTCGCTCCATACGCTCCACCTGGTCGACCCGTCTCCCCATGCATTGTCTCTTTCCGGTCTCGGTCGCCCATGGGTGGAACGAACGGTGAGTTCCCGTCGTCTGTCTGGGGGAGCGACCCAGCACATTGGGGGCAGGCCGACAGGCGGAGCCGGGTCCCACCATGGGATCATGGGAGACCGACCGGACCGCATCGGCAATGCCGGATTCCACCCGCCGTTCCCGTCCACTTCCGGAGCCTCGGGCTCCGTCTGCCCGAGGAGACAGCCCGCCCATGAGCATGCCCCCAATGCCCAGACGCACGGGGTATGCCGTGCTCGCTGCGCTGGCGGCTGTGGTGATCCTCGTCTCCACCGCGATATTCATCGGGCTCGGTGGTGACAAGGGCGGTTCGGACCCCCGTGCGCAGGGGGCCCGCGGCTCGGCCGCCCCGGCCTCGGCCGGTGCCTGGGTGGGCACCTGGTCCACCTCGGCGGCGGCCGCCGAGCCGAGGACGCTGCGCGGCGGCCTCTCGGGCATGTCGATACGGAACGTGGTGCACACCAGCATCGGCGGCACCAGCACCCGGATCCAGCTCTCGAACTTCTACAGCAGCCGTCCGCTGACGATCACGCATGCCTCGGTGGCGCTGGCCGCCGCGCCCAGCAACCCCACCGCGGCCGCCGGCACCATGCGCCGTCTCACCTTCGACAACCGGACCTGGGTGACGATCCCGCCCGGTAAGGCGACCACCAGCGACCCGGTGCGGCTCGCCGTCCCGGACGCGGCCGATCTGCTGGTCACCACCTACACCCCGCAGGCGTCCGGCTCCGTGACCTACCACCCGCACGCCCGCCAGACCTCGTACCTGGCGCGTGGCGACCGTACGGAGGACACGGAGGGCGCCGCCTACACCCAGCAGAGCCCGTACTGGCGCTATCTGACCGGTGTGGACGTGTGGTCCAAGCAGGCCGAGGGCGCGGTCGCGGTGCTGGGTGACTCGATCACCGACGGCATCACCTCCACCGCCGGGGCCAACCACCGGTGGACCGACTTCCTCTCCGAGCGGCTGCGCAGCGAACCCGGGGCGCCCCGCTTCGGCGTGCTCAACCAGGGCATCAGCGGGAACCGCGTGCTGAGCGACGGCACCCAGTTCCCGCCCAACAACCCCAGCGGGCTGTCCCGCTTCGACCGCGACGTGCTGTCCCGTACGGGCGTCAAGGCCGTGATCATCGAGCTGGGCGTCAACGACATACTCCGCATCCCCCACCAGACCGACCCCAACCGGATCGTGTGGGGCCTGAAGCGGCTGACCGAGCAGGCCCACGCCCGGGGCCTGCGGGTCATCGGAGCCACCCTGACGCCCTTCTACGGGCACCGCGGCTACACCCCCCAGCTGGACGCCGTGCGCGAGCAGATCAACGCGCAGATCCGCGCCGGGCGGGTCTTCGACGAGGTCGTGGACTTCGACAAGGCGCTGCGCGACCCGATCAGCCCGCTGCGGCTGCGCCCGATGTTCGACTCGGGCGACCATCTGCACCCGAGCGACGACGGCTACCGCGCGATGGCGCGGGCGCTGGACCTGGACCACCTGCGGGGCCGCACGGCGGCCGAGCTCTAGAGGACCCGAGAGGGCCCGGACGAGCTCCGGAGGGCGCTCCCTACGGTTCGGGCAGCGCCCCGAAAGGGCGCGGGGCTGTGTCGATGTGCGGCTCCGCCGCGGGGGCGCGACCAGCCGCGACGGCGCCGCAGTCGGCCAACGACGCATCGCGCCACTCCCCGCGGAGCGCCCAGACAGGCCCTAGTCCTCGCGGCGTTCCTTCTCCAGGGACAGCCGGCGCCCCGCACGCTCCTCGCGCCGCTCGGCGCGCAGCTCCTCCCGGCGCTCGGCCTTCAGCCGGCGGCGCTCCTCCTTCATGCGCCGGTGCTCCTCCTTGCGGAGCTTGCGCTCGACGCCGACCCCGCCGCAGAGCGCGAGACCGGTGACGGTCACCCGGGGGCCGGTGGGGTCCCCATCGGCGGACCCGGTGTGGTCGAAACCACCCATGAGTCCGATGCCGCTGACATGCGTCTCCAGGTCCGGCGGGACGATGATCTGCACCCCGCCCATGAGCGCGAAGCAGCGGATCACCACCTCGCGGCCCTCGAACCGGGCCTCGCGCAGATCGATCTCACCGCCGCCCATGACGGCGAAGGCGGTGAAGGCACGCGGAACGGTCCAGGTCCCCTTGCGCTGGAAGCCGCCCATGATCGCCACGGCCCACTTCGAGGTCGGGGTACCGCCGATCCGCTCGGCCCAGCCGGTGCGGTCGGCCGGGGCCGGTGGGGCCGGAGCGGCGCTGCCGGGCACCGGGAGGTCCCGTACCAGCGGCTCCAGCTCGCCATGGGTGCGCGCCGCGTAGGCCGCGCTCAGCCGCTCCTCGAACTCCTCCATGTCCAGGCGGCCTTCGGCGACCGCCTCGCGGAGGACCTCGGCGATCCGCTCACGCTCGGCGTCCGATGCCCGCATCCCGGCCGGGTCCGGGAGATCGGGGCTCGCCCCCTGCGAAGAACCAGCGCTCGTCATACGGACAGACTAATGGCGGGCACCCGCCCTGGCCCTCTCCCACACCGCGCCCTTGCCCACTACGTCGTCCGCCCCGCCCGGTCCTCCGCCCCGTGCAGCATCCTCGCGATGACGTCCTCGATCTCGGGCTCGCGCACCGAGAGGTCCACCAGCGGACAGCCGTCGGCGACCGCCGCCACGATCGGCGCCGCGCTGCTGGTCGCCGGGAAGGCCAGCCACTGCCGGGGCCCCTCGACCCGCACCGTCCGGGCGCCGGGGACCTCGATGGGCGGCAGCTCCCGCTCCAGGTCGACCACGAGGGTGCGCTCGCTCTCCCCCACCGCGTGCAGCCCGTCCAGCCCGCCGTCGTAGACCAGCCGCCCGTGGTCGATGACCATCACCCGCTTGCACAGCAGCTCGATATCGGTCAGGTCGTGGGTGGTGAGCAGCACCGTCGTGCCCTGCTCCGCGTTCACATCGCGCAGGAACTCCCGCACCTTCGCCTTGCTCACCACGTCGAGCCCGATGGTCGGCTCGTCCAGATAGAGCACCTCGGGGTCGTGCAGCAGGGCGGCCGCGATATCGCCGCGCATCCGCTGGCCGAGCGAGAGCTGACGCACCGGCACGTCCAACAGCGCGCCGAGGTTGAGCAGTTCCACACAGCGGTCCAGGTTGTGCCGGTAGCGGTCGTCGGGGATCCGGTACATCCGCCGCACCAGCGCGTACGAATCGCGCAGCGGCAGGTCCCACCACAGGGTGGTGCGCTGCCCGAAGACCACCCCGATCCGGCGCGCGAGCCTCGTCCGCTCCCTGGAGGGGTCGATTCCGGCGACCCTGAGCCGCCCGCCGCTGGGCACCAGGATGCCGGTCAGCATCTTGATGGTGGTGGACTTCCCGGCGCCGTTCGGGCCGATGTAGCCCACCATCTCGCCGCGCGGCACCCGGAAGCTGATGCCGTCCACGGCGCGCACCTCGCGGCGCTCGCGGCGCATCAGCCCGGCCTTGCGCCGCACCTGGAACACCTTCTCGACGCCGTCGAGCTCGATCAGAGCGTCCACGGCATCCCCGACACCATTCCCCACGACCATTCCCCTCAGCTCCCCGTGCTCTGATACGCCCGCAGCCCCGCCCGCCACGCCAGCCCCGCCACCGCACAGCAGCCGCCCGCGACCAGCGGCGCCGCGAAGCCGATCCAGTCCGGGAGCCCCAGCGGATCGGGGCGGCCCAGGATGTGCAGCGCCGGGAGCCAGTTGACGAAGGCCAGCGGGATGACGAAGGTGACGCCCCGCAGCAGCTCCTTGCCGAAGACCGTCGGCGGGTACTCCAGCAGCGTGGTCCCGCCGAAGGTGAAGGCGCTCTGCACCTCGGAGGCGTCCTTGGCCCAGAACTGGAAGGCGCCGCCGAGCACGAACAGCGCCCCGAAGATGGCGCCCCCGCTCAGCAGCATCACCGGCATCAGCAGCGCCCGGTCCACCGTCCAGTCGATGTCCAGCCGGGCCACCGACCAGCCGAGCAGCACCGCCCCCTGGGTGATCCGGCCCAGCCGGCGCAGCGCGAAGCGGTCGGCGGCCACCTGGGCGAGTATCGGCACCGGCCGCACCAGCAGGGTGTCCATCGTGCCGTCGCGCACCCGCTGGCCCAGCCGGCCCATGGTGCCCAGCGCGAGATCGGCGAGGCCGAAGGCGACGCTGGTGGTGCCGTAGAGGAAGGCGACCTCGTCCAGGGTGAAGCCGCCCAGTTCCCCGATGTGGGTGAACATCAGCGCGATCGCGACGAAGTCGAGGCCGGTCGCGAGGAAGTTCCCCAACGTCATGATCAGGAACGAGGTGCGGTACGCCATCGTGGAGCGCACCCACATCCCGACGATCAGGCCATAGGCCCGCAGCCCGTTGGACACGGCGGACTCAGCCACCCTGGACCACCACCTTCCGGGTCGCCACCGATTGCAGCGCCCGTCCGGCCGCCAGCAGTGCCACCGCCCACCCCGCCTGGAAGCCGAGCGCCTCCAGCAGCCCCGAGCCCCGGCGCTCCTCCAGGAAGATATCCGCCGGCACCTGGAGCATCGCCGCCCAGGGCAGCGCGCGGGCGATCTCGCCGAGCCGCCCGGGGAAGACGTTGAGCGGCAGGATCATCCCGGAGAAGAACAGGCACAGCAGTCCGCTCAGCATGGACAGCCCCGTCCCGTCCAGCAGCCAGAAGGAGGCGAGCGACACCAGATAGCGCACCGCGAAGCCGACGCACACCGCGAGCGCCACGGCGAGCAGGAACCACAGCCAGGTCAAGGGTGAGGCGGGCAGCCGGAGTTCGAACACCAGCGCCCCGACGGCCATCGGCACCACACCGCGCCCCAGCAGCTGGAACGCCGCCCGGCCCAGCTCGGTGGCCAGCCACCACATCTGGAGGTCGACCGGGCGGTAGAGGTCCACGGCGATGTCCCCGGAGCGGATGCGCTCCTGGAGCTCCTCCTGGAAGCCGCCGCCCATCAGCGCCACGGCCGCCAGCAGCGCCTGGCCGAGCCAGACGAAGGTCAGCGCCTGGGCGAGGTCGTAGCCGCCGAGGTGCGGCCGCTCGTCCCACAGCGCGGTGTAGGTGTAGGCGAGGATGAAGCCGAAAACCGTGTTGGTGAAGACCCCGGCCACCGTGGCGACCCGATACGTCGCGTAGCGTTTGAAGCCGCTGACCGCGACGGCCGCGTACAGCCGCATCCGCCCCCGCCTCCCCTTCCCGACCGCACCGCCCGGCCGGCCCGACCGCACCGCCCCGAACGGCGCCAAAATCCGGAGCCTAGTGGGGTGACGGGAGAGACGGCCAGGCATTATTCACCGGATGGTGTGAGCGGAATCATCCATTCGACCGGTCACAGACCAGTCACAGGTGCGCGCCTCGTCCTCGGCCCGGAACGGATGATGCGACAGTGTTTTATCGGGCGTACGACGCGAATCGCCCGACCGTGCACGATCCCACCGCCGCGCAACCTTCGACGGCGGCCGAGGAGTCTCAGGAGACATGAACGACGAGCCCCAGCTGATCGATGGTGGCGTGGCCGGAACGGGTGACCGGCCCGGCGCCGGCGATGGCAACCACGACACGCCGCACCGCGCGGACGGCCTGCCGGAGGGCAAACCGGCCAAGGGCAGAAAGGGGCGTCCCCAGCGCACCGGATGGCGCCGTCTGCTGCCCACCTGGCGCATGGTCCTCGGGGGCTTCCTGCTGATCGTCCTGCTGATCGCGGGCGGGCTCGTCACCGGCTATCTGCTCGTCGAGATCCCCCCGGCCAACAAGGCCGCCATCGCCCAGAGCAATGTCTTCCTCTACTCCGACGGCTCCCAGCTGGCCCGCGAGGGCACGGTCAACCGGGAGAACGTCCAGCTGAGCCAGGTGCCCAAGCGGATCCAGCACGCGGTGCTCGCGGCCGAGGACCGGGACTTCTACGCGGAGTCGGCCATCGACCCCCAGGCGATGCTCCGGGCCGCCTGGAACACCGCCACCGGCAAGGGCAAGCAGTCCGGCTCCACCATCACCCAGCAGTATGTGAAGAACTACTACCTGGACCAGGAGCAGACGGTCTCCCGCAAGGTCAAGGAGTTCTTCATCGCGATCAAGCTGGACCGCGAGGTGAGCAAGGACAAGATCCTGGAGGGCTACCTCAACACCAGCTACTTCGGGCGCAACGCCTACGGCATCCAGGCCGCCGCCCAGGCGTACTACGGCAAGGACATCGGCGAGCTGAACACCGCCCAGGGCGCGTATCTCGCCACCCTGCTGAACGCCCCCAGTTCCTACGACATCGTCGCCCACCCGCAGAACAAGGGCCGGGCCATGGCCCGCTGGAACTACGTTCTGGACGGCATGGTGAAGAAGCACTGGCTGACCAGGGCCGAGCGGCAGAAGATGACCTTCCCCGGGCCCTCCGAGGCCAAGGCCCCCTCCGGCATGTCCGGCCAGCGCGGCTATCTCGTCGAGGCCGTCGAGGACTACCTCACCAGCAACGGGGTCATCGACGAGCAGACCCTGGCGCGCGGTGGCTACCGCATCACCACCACGATCGACAAGGACAAGCAGGACGCCTTCACGGAGGCCGTGCGGGACCGGCTGATGAGCAAGCTCAGCAAGGACCGCAAGGTCGACCGCTACGTCCGCGCGGGCGGCGCCTCGATCGACCCCAAGACCGGGAAGGTGGTCGCCCTCTACGGCGGGATCGACTACACCAAGCAGTTCGTCAACAACGCGACCCGCCGTGACTACCAGGTGGGGTCCACCTTCAAGCCATTCGTCTTCACCTCGGCGGTGCGCTACGGGGCCACCACCCAGGACGGCCAGACGATCACCGCGGACACCCTCTACAACGGCGACAACAAGCGCGAGGTCATCGGCTCCGGCGGGCCCACCGGCTACGCCCCGGCCAACGAGGACGACGTCGACTACGGCGACATCGACGTCACCACGGCCACCGACAACTCGGTGAACTCGGTGTACGCGCAGATGGCCGAGGACGTCGGCCCCTCCAAGGTCAAGCAGACCGCCATCGACCTGGGCCTCCCCAGGCGCACCCCCGATCTGCACGCCTCCCCCTCGATCGCGCTCGGCCCGGCCACCGCGAGCGTGCTGGACATGACCGAGGCGTACGCGACCCTCGCCAACCACGGCGAACACGGCCGGTACAGCCTGGTCGAGCGGGTCACCAAGGACGGTGCGCGGATCAATCTCCCGGCGCGGGAGAGCCGCCAGGCCATCCCGCGCGGCGCCGCCGACGCCACCACCGCGATACTGCAGAGCGTGGTCGACGGCGGCACCGGCACCGCCGCCCAGGGCGCCGAGCGCCCGGCGGCGGGCAAGACCGGCACCGCGGAGGAGGACAAGGCCGCCTGGTTCGCGGGCTACACCCCGGATCTGGCGACCGTGGTCGCGGTGATGGGCCAGGACTCCAACACCGGCGTGCAGAAGTCGCTGTACGGGGCGACGGGGCTGGAGCGGATCAACGGCGGCGGCTACCCCGCCGAGATCTGGGCGCAGTACACGGCGGGGGCGCTGGACGGCAAGGAACCGGCCGAGTTCGATCTGCGGCTGGAGGACGGCACGGACACCCCCGACGGCTCCGAGACCCAGCAGCCCACGGGCTCCCCGCCGCCGGTGGTCACCACTCCCCCGACCGGCGCCCCGCCGGACACGTCGGTCCCGACGGCGCCGACCGACACCGCGCCGACCCTGCCGACGGACGAGCCGACGATCCCCACCCCGCCGACGGACTTCCCCACCGGCGGACCGACGACCGAGCCCGGCCCCGGGGGCCCCGGCGGCCCCGGCGACCCGGGTGGGCCAGGTGATCCTGGCGGCGACCCGGGAGGCCCGGTGGGCGGCTGAGCGGCGCCCCGAGGGGGCGCGGAGCGGATCTTTCCCCTCCCCGCCCCTTCCCGAAACCGGGGCCCCGCCCCAGCCCCCGAGCCGGGGCCGCGCCCCGTCCCACGGCATCGATATGCGGCTCCGCCGCGCGGCAGGGGCTCCACCCCAGGCCCCGAGGTCCAGGGGCAGAGCCCCGGTTTCGGGGGCTTGGGGCAGAGCCCCGGTTTCGGGGGCTTGGGGCAGAGCCCCGGTTTCGGGGTCTGGGGGCAGAGCCCCCGTTTCCGCCTGGGGCAGAGCCCCGGCCCGGGAGCCTGGGGCGAAGCCCCGGCCCGGAAGCCTGGGGCAGAGCCCGGTACGGGGGCCTGGGGCGAAGCCCCGAGTCCGGGGGCCTGGGGCAGAGCCCGGTACGGGGGCCTGGGACAGAGCCCCGGGTCCGGGGGCCTGGGACAGAGCCCCGGGTCCGGGGGCCTGGGACAGAGCCCCGGTTTCGGGGCCTAGGGGCAGAGCCCCGGTTTCGGGGTCTGGGGCGGAGCCCCCGTTTCCGCCTGGGGCAGAGCCCCGGCCCGGGGGCCTGGGGCAGAGCCCGGTACGGGAGCCTGGGGCAGAGCCCGGTACGGGAGCCTGGGGCAGAGCCCGGTACGGGAGCCTGGGGCAGAGCCCGGTACGGGGGCCTGGGGCGGAGCCCCGGCCCGGGGCCTGGGGCGGAGCCCCGGTTTCGGGAAGGGGCGGGGAGGGGAACAGCGCGCCGCAGGCGTCACGACCCGGCGGGCGCCCCTGGACGGTCGCCTACAGGTACAGCCCCGTGGAGTCGTCCGCGCCCTCCAGCCGCTCGGCGGCCACGGCGTGCAGATCGCGCTCCCGCATCAGTACGTAGGCGACCCCGCGGACCTCGACCTCGGCCCGGTCCTCCGGGTCGTAGAGCACCCGGTCACCGGGCTCCACGGTCCGTACGTTCTGCCCGACCGCGACCACCTCGGCCCAGGCCAGCCGCCGGCCGACCGCCGCGGTGGCGGGGATGACGATTCCGCCGGACGACCGGCGCTCACCCTCCGGAATGTCGGTACGGACCAGCACGCGATCGTGCAGCATCCGGATGGGCAGCTTGTCATGGGTCGTGTTCGCACTCACGCCATGACCGTACCTGGCCGGAGGGCGAGATGAAGCCTTCAGGGGGGCCGGAGCCCGCCGCCCTTCCCTCACCGGCGCCGCTTGGCGCACCGCGCGGAGCGGGACGTCTTGGCGGACCGGGAGGACCTGGCCGAGAGCGCGAGCAGGCCGACCAGCCCGGCCACCAGGAGCGCGGCCGGCACGATCCGCTCCATGCGGGGCTCGCCCTCCTCCGACACCAGCTGGCCGCGCACGCCCGTCACCACTCGGTTGACGGACACATAGGCCCGCCCGGCGGTCCGGTCCACGGCCGACGCCGCCTTCGCCTTCGCGTCCCCGATGATCGTCTTCGGGTGCACCCGCACCCCGATCTCGTCGAGCGTCACGGCGAGCTCCTGCCGCCTGCGGGCGATGTCCGCCTCGATCTGCGCAGGGGTCCTGGCATCCGACACCGCGCTGCCTCCGTCAGTCTCGATGATTCGTAGTGGACAGTCTGTCAGCTCGCTCTCCTCACCGCCCCACGGCACCCCCGGACGGGAAGCTGGCTAATGTCGGGTGTGTACCCCCGATGCCACGAGGAGCACCAGACCATGAGCGAGCGACTGCAGCCCGGCGACACCGCCCCCGCCTTCACCCTCCCCGACGCGGACGGCAAGCAGGTCTCGCTCGCCGAGCACGCCGGCCGCAAGGTGATCGTCTACTTCTACCCCGCGGCCCTCACCCCCGGCTGCACCAAGCAGGCGTGCGACTTCACCGACAACCTCGAGTTCCTCTCCGGCCACGGCTACGACGTCATCGGCATCTCCCCGGACAAGCCCGAGAAGCTGGCCAAGTTCCGCGCCCAGGAGGACCTGACGGTCACCCTGCTCGCCGACCCCTCCAAGGAGACCCTGGAGGCGTACGGCGCCTTCGGCGAGAAGAAGCTCTACGGCAAGACGGTGACGGGCGTGATCCGCTCCACCGTCATCGTGGACGAGCAGGGCAAGGTCGAGCGCGCCCTGTACAACGTGAAGGCCACCGGCCACGTCGCCAAGATCATCAAAGACCTGGGGCTGTGACGGACCCGGGGCTCCCGCCCCGGCCCCCGTTCACCAGGCGATACCATGACCGTGCCGAGCGGCCGTGATGGAATTGGCAGTCATGCTGGGTTTAGGTCCCAGTGGGGTAACACCCGTGAGGGTTCGAGTCCCTCCGGCCGCACGCCACGCATACGCGGGCCCGGCCCGCCTCGCCGCGGGCCGGGCCCGCGGCGCTCTACGGGGGCCGCTCACCCCAGGAGTTCGCGGACGACCGGGGCGATGGCGCGGAACGCCTTGCCGCGGTGGCTGATGGCGTTCTTCTCGTCCGGGGTCAGTTCGGCGCAGGTACGGGTCTCGCCATGGGGCTGGAGGATCGGGTCGTAGCCGAAACCCCCGCCGCCCACGGGCTCGTGGCGGAGGGTGCCGGTGAGCCGGCCGGAGACCACGCGCTCGGTGCCGTCGGGGAGGGCGATGGCGGCGGCGCACTCGAAGTGGGCGCCGCGGTGTTCGTCGGGAACGTCGGCGAGCTGGGCCAGCAGCAGTTCGAGGTTGGCACGGTCGTCGCCGTGCCGGCCCGACCAGCGGGCCGAGAAGATGCCGGGGGCGCCGCCGAGGACGTCCACGCACAGCCCGGAGTCGTCGGCGATGGCGGGGTGGCCGGTGGCCTGGGCCAGGGCATGGGCCTTGAGGAGGGCGTTCTCCGCGAAGGTCACGCCGGTCTCCTTGACGTCCGGGACCTCCGGATAGGCGTCGGCGCCGACGAGTTCGACGTCGAGACCGGTCTCGCCCAGGATCGAGCGCAGCTCGGTGATCTTGTAGGCGTTGCGGGTGGCGAGGATGAGACGGCGGGGGTGCGGAGGGTGTCCGTCAGTGCGTTGCTGCATAGTTCTCGATTATCGAGGGTGGATGGCGCGTGCCGATCGGGGGGCGGTCAGGGCGAGCAGACCTTGGTCAGCTCACCCGCCGCGTCCTTGACCGGGCTCAGATCGGGGTCCTCGCCGCTGTCGACGGACTTCTGGACGTTGTCCACGGCCTTCTGGAGGTCGTCGAGGGCCTTGCCGACGTCCGCGTTGTCGGTGCGGTCTCCGACCTTGTCGATGTCCTTGTCGAGGGCATCCAGGATCTTGTCGGCCTGCTGCGGGTCGATGGCGGCGCCGACCATGGCGTCCTGGAGGTCGTCCACGTCGTTGGATATCTCCAGCGCGAGTTGGGCGCAGTCCAGGGCCTTCTCCACCGCGCTGCAGCCCACGGTGACCGGCACCGCGAGCGCGACGGCGGCGAGGGCGGTGACGGCGGTGGTACGGCGGTGACGGAGGCGCGGCGCCATGAAGTGGGTCCTTCCCCGGGAAAGGTGCTGGTACCTGACTAAACGCCAGGCGCCGCGCGGTGGTTGCCCGATGCCGCCGTCAGTTCCCCTCGGCCAGTGCCGCGCGCTGGATTCCGGACAGGGCGTCACAGCCCGCCACGGCGAGGTCCAGCAGCCCGCTCAGCTCCTCGCGGGCGAAGGGCTCGCCCTCGGCGGTGCCCTGCACCTCGACGAAGCGTCCGTCACCGGTACAGACCACGTTCATGTCGGTCTCGGCGCGCACGTCCTCCTCGTAGCAGAGGTCGAGCAGGGGGACGCCACCGACGATGCCGACGCTGACGGCGGAGACGGTTCCGGTCAGCGGCTGCCGGGTGGCCTTGATCAGCTTCTTCCCGCGGGCCCAGCCGATGGCGTCGGCCAGGGCCACATAGGCGCCGGTAATGGCGGCGGTGCGGGTGCCGCCGTCGGCCTGGAGGACATCGCAGTCCAGGACGATGGTGTTCTCGCCGAGCGCCTTGTAGTCGATGACGGCGCGCAGCGAGCGGCCGATGAGCCGGGAGATCTCATGCGTACGGCCGCCGATCTTGCCGCGGACGGACTCGCGGTCGCCCCGGGTGTTGGTGGAGCGCGGCAGCATCGCGTACTCCGCGGTGACCCAGCCCTCGCCGCTGCCCTTGCGCCAGCGCGGCACGCCCTCGGTGACGCTCGCGGTGCACAGGACCCGCGTATCGCCGAAGGAGACGAGGACCGAGCCCTCGGCATGCTTGCTCCAACCGCGCTCGATGGTCACGGGGCGGAGCTGGTCGGGGGTGCGGCCGTCGATACGAGACATGGGATGAGCCTATCGGCATCGCGAAGGGCCCCGGTCCGCGTCCGCGGCGGGGCAGGGGGCCTCTGATGGATCTCCCTGGCCCCGGAGGGCGGCGCGACGGGCTCAGCGGCTCACATCAGGTCTTCGATCTCGGCGGCGACGGGGTCCGCGTCGGTGCCGATGACCACCTGGATCGCGCTGCCCATCTTCACCACGCCATGGGCGCCCGCGGCCTTCAGCAGCGCCTCGTCGACCAGGGAGACGTCCTTGACCTCGGTACGGAGTCGGGTGATGCAGCCCTCGACCTCGACGATGTTGTCGATGCCGCCGAGCCCCTCGACGATCTTCTCAGCCTTGCTGGCCATGTTCGCTCCCTGTCGTCCTGCTGTCCGCGTTACAACCAACCGAGAATGGTCTACACCATTATGCGGGGTGGAGGGTCGGCCGTCACATGGAAGGATAGATTCCTTTATCGGACCCCTACGTGTAACGGAGCCCTACGTGCTACAACAGGTCTACACCACATGTGGTTTAGACCATAGCGCGGGCCGCCCCCATCCCCTGAGAGCCCGCCTCACCAGGAGGAACTCGTGACGACGGCCAGCGCCGCCCCCGCGGCGGAGAAGAAGAAGGGCGCCAGCGTGATGGCCGCGCTCCAGCGCATCGGCCGCAGCCTGATGCTGCCGGTGGCGGTGCTGCCCGCCGCTGCCCTCCTGGTGCGCCTCGGAAACACCGACATGCTCGGGCGACCGGAATTCCCCGCCTTCCTGACGAAGATCGCCTCATTCATGGCCGCCGGCGGTAACGCGATCCTGGACAACATGCCGCTGTTGTTCGCCGTGGGCATCGCGATCGGCTTCGCGAAGAAGTCGGACGGCTCGACCGCGCTCGCCGCGGTCGTCGGCTACTTGGTCTTCAAGAACGTGCTCGGCACCTTCACCGACAAGAGCCTGCCAAAGGTGGCGACGGCCGTCGACGGCAAGGTCGTCATGGTGGACGCCCCGGCCGACGCCAAGGTGCTCGGCGGTGTGGTGATGGGTCTCGCCGTCGCGCTGCTCTACCAGCGCTTCTACCGCACCAAGCTGCCGGACTGGGCGGGCTTCTTCGGCGGCCGTCGACTGGTCCCGATCCTGGCGGCCCTCGCCGGCCTGATACTCGGCATCGTCTTCGGCTACATCTGGCCGGTCCTCGGTACCGGTCTGCACAACTTCGGTGAGTGGTTGGTGGGTTCGGGCTCCATCGGCGCCGGCATCTTCGGTGTCGCCAACCGCGCGCTGATCCCGATCGGCATGCACCACCTGCTGAACTCGTTCCCCTGGCTACAGGCGGGCGACTACCACGGCAAGAGCGGCGACATCGCGCGCTTCCTGGCCGGCGACCCGACCGCGGGCCAGTTCCTGACCGGCTTCTTCCCGGTCATGATGTTCGGCCTCCCGGCCGCCTGCCTCGCCATCGTGCACTGCGCCCGCCCGGAGCGCCGCAAGGTGATCGGCGGCATGATGCTCTCGCTCGCGCTGACGTCCTTCGTCACCGGCGTCACCGAGCCGATCGAGTTCACCTTCATGTTCATCGCGCCGGTCCTGTACGCGATCCACGCGGTCCTCACCGGTATCTCCATGGCTCTGACCTGGGCGCTGGGCATGCGGGACGGCTTCGGCTTCTCGGCCGGCGTGATCGACTGGGCTCTGAACCTGGGCATCGCAAGCAATCCATGGGGACTGATGCTGGTTGGCCTGTGCTTCGGCGCCGTCTACTACGCGATCTTCCGCTTCGCCATCACCAAGTTCAACCTGCCAACCCCAGGCCGCGAGTCGGACGAGGAGCTGAAAGAAATTCTGAAGGCCGAGGCTAAGTAGGACTTTCCCGAAACTCGATCACGCCGAATTCCCCGGCCGCACTGCGGATCGGGGAATTCGGCGCGCCCGTTTCGTTAATCCCGCAGAAAGCCCCTTGTTTACCAGATGCAATTTCCGGCCCGGAAGATCCAGTGATCATAATCACGGGTCCTCTCCTTGATCACGCCGAAATCTTCAGCCTACGGTGTCGACCGGGTCAATCATGGCCTAGACCAACGACAAACTGGGGAAACTATGAGCCTGCAAGCTCTGCGTGAGCTGAAGTTCGCCGCACTCAGCGACGAGGAGGCGGCCGCCGCCTCCGGCGAGGGCAAGAAGCCGAGCCGCGCCCAGTGCGAGTGGATTTTCGCTCAGATCGGCAATCCTATGGGTTGCAGCTACGGCGACTACTACAAGCTCTGGAAGTCGCTGGGCTGCGACAAGCTGTAGTACGGATCCGCGCCCGCCCCGTCCGGCGGCGGGCGCGCTCTTTTCCCGGCCAGGAGTTCTTCGGTGAAGTGGCAGAGATACCACACCCATCAGTCGGGGGACACCGACTGCGGCCCGGCGTCTCTGCGCGCCGTGCTCATGCGGCACGGGGTCGTGGTCGACGCGGCACTCCTGCGCGAGTCCACGGGGCTCGGCGAACGCGGCTCCAATCTGCTCCGGCTGCGCGAGGTCCTGCGGGGCTACGGCGTCGACAGCGAACTCCTCCGGCTGGACACCGACCAGCTGCGGCAGGCCGTACGGCTGGCGGGACCGACGATCATCCTGCTGGACGAGGACGGTGACCGGCACTTCGTTGTCGTCCACGAGGCCACCGACAGCGGCCACTTCATCGTCGGCGACCCACTGCTCCAGCGTCCGATGCGCGTCGCGCCCGAGGTCCTCGCCGAGGTCTTCCACGGGGAGGCCCTGGTCACCGACAGGCCGATGGCGCGGCTGCCGCTGGGGGCCCGGATCCGCGCCTCCCGTGCGCAGGGTCTGGTGTGGCAGGCCGCCCGAGCCCATCGGGGGCGGCTCCTGCTGATCCTGGCGGCGACCGTCGTCGTGGCCCTGGTGGCCCTGCTGAACAGCCTGTTCGTCCAGATGGCGGTGGACCGCGTCATGCGAGACGGCTCGCGGCGGGCGCTGGCTGTCATGTCGGCCGAGTTCATCGGGATCGCCCTGGCGGCAGCGGGCGTCCAGTATCTGCGGGGCCGCGCCATCGTGGCCCTGAGCCAGTCGCTCCAACGGCAGTTGTCGGAACGCTACCTGCATAAACTCCTGCGGCTTCCGGCCGGTTACTTCAAAAGCCGCAGAGCCGGTGACCTGGTGAGCCGGATCGACGATGTGCAGGAAATCCAGGGGCTCGTCACCGCGGCCTCCGTCAGGGCGGCCATCGACATCTGTGTCGTCCTCTCGGTCGGCGGCTATCTGCTCGTGACCGGGCCCTCGCTCTTCCTGTTCCTGATCCCGCCCGCCGCGGTCAACGTGCTCAGCTCCGTCCTCCTCTACCCGCACATCAGGAACGCCGCGGCGGAAGCTCTCCAGCGGGACGCCACACTGAAATCCGAGACACTCAACTCCCTGCGGGGACACATGGAGTTGACCGGTTACGGCAGGGGCGACTACGCCTTCGGCCGCATGAGCAGGGCATTGCGGCGCAGAATCGAGTCGGAGACGCGGCTCGGCCGTCTGGAGAACGTCAACTCCGTGATCAAGACGGCCAGTCAGACCGTCTTCACGGTGGTGGCGGCCTGGGCGGGGCTGAGCCGCATGATGTCCGGGGCGCTCACCGTCGGCCAGGTCTTCGGATTCCTGACCATGGCCGGCTACTTCCTCGGCGCCATGGACTCCGTCGCGTCCTTCCAGGTGACCGTTCAGCGCACCTCTGCCGCCCTGGGCCGGTACCGGGACGTGGTGATGCAGCGCGACGACGCCCGGCTCTCGCTGCCGGTGGAGCAGGCGGAGACGCCACGGGAGTCGGCCGACCTCTCGATCAGGTCCCTGCGGTTCCGCCATCCCGGCGCCCGGCAGGACACGATCCGCGGACTCGACCTCGATGTCCCGTACGGCGCAAGCATGCTCCTGCGCGGCGCGAACGGCTCGGGCAAGAGCACGCTCCTCACCCTGCTCGCGGGGATGCACCCCGGATACGAGGGCAGTATCACCCTCGGTGGCGCCGAGATCAGCCACATCCCATCGGCCGAGTTGCCGCGGCACGTCCTGTACGTCCCGGAGACCCCGGTCCTGCTCACCGCCTCCCTGCGCGAGAACCTGACCCTGGGCGTACCGCACAGCACGGCCGACGTTCTGGATGCCTGCCGCGTCGCCTGTTTCCTGGACGTCGTCGACAGCCTTCCTGAAGGGCTGGACGAGCCGGTACGGGAGACCGGCGCGGGGTTCTCGCGCGGCCAGATCCAGCGTCTGTCGATCGCCCGCGCCGTCCTGCACGGCCCCCGGATCTACCTCTTCGACGAGACGTTCAGCGGCATCGACCGGGACACCCTCACCCGGATCTGGGACGCGCTCCGCATGGTCGAGGGCACCAAGATCATGGTCTCGCATGGGCATGTCGGGGACGCCGCGTTCGACCTGGAACACTCCCTCGCCCCCTCGTCCGACCTCTGCCAGGAAAGCCCTCTGCCGCGATGAAGTTCTCGCACCTGCTCGATCTCGTCCACGTGCCCGGAGGCATCCCCGCCTCCCGCCTGGCGTCCGACCTGGCCCTGGTCACCTCCGTGTCACTGGACCTCGCGGACACCCCGCTGTCCTCCGCCGACCCCGCGGACCTGGCAGCCGGCTACGCCTCGCACCGCCCCCGTCCGGTGACCGCCGTCGTGCTCACCTCGAACGAGGAGGAGCGCATCGCCGGCTGTCTGAACGCGCTCGCCGACGACGCCGATCACTGCCTGCTGGTCGATTCCGGGTCCGTCGACGGCACCGCCGAGCAGGCGCTGCGCGCCCGAGGCGACGCGCGGATCCTGTCCGCGCCCTGGGCCGACGACTTCTCCCGGCAGCGCAATCTCGCCTTCGGCGAGGTCACCGACGGCTGGCTGTGCCATGTGGACGCCGACGAGATCCTCGTGCCGTCGCACGCGGGCCGGCTCCGCCGTGCGCTGTCGGTGCTCGACTACCTACTGCCCGACTCCGATTTCGTCGTCTCCCCCGTCATCGCCGACGTGGGCGGCCCGGTGTACAGCAATACCCAGCGGGTGCTACGGGCAGACGGCCCGTTCCGATTCCGGGGACGGGTCCACGAGCACCCGTACGACCCCGACGGCCGCGCCCCGGCCCGGGTGCAGATCGACGCCCGTTTCGACCACTCCGGCTACCTGCCGGAAGTGGTCGACCAGAGGGGCAAGCGCGAGCGGTACGTCAGGCTGGACCGGCTGGCGCGGACCGAGGAGCCGGACAATCCGAAGTGGGTGTATTACGAGGTCCGAGACGGGCTCGACCACCGATCGGCGTCCGAGGAGGAGCTGCGCGCGGCGTTCACGCTGCTGGCCGCGCATGCGGGCGAGACCCTGCCCGCCGGTCCGCCCGGCTACCGGACCGAGCGGATCGTCGACTCCTGGAGTCTGCTGTGCGAGTTGGCCCTCGGACTCGGCGAGGCCGACGCACTGCGGACGTACGCGGCCCTGCTCGGCGAGGCGGGACGGACCGTTGAGGCCACGTACTACCGCACACTGCTGGAGTCGAGCCGGCTCCTGGGCCGGCTCTCGGCCCTCGTCGACGAGATCGGGTCGGTGCAGGGCGCCGAGGAACCGGCCAATCGCCATCTCATGGCCCGTCTGTTCGAACTGCAGTCGACGCTGGCCCTCGCCAGCGGCCGCTACGAGACGATCCTGCCCGCGTACCGGAAGTCGGTCGAGCGTGGCGCCGGTCACAGTGTGACCGAGGACTTCGAGATGCTCGCCCGGGTGCTGACACAGCTGCCGGACCGGGCCGTCTGACCCGGCGCGCTGCCCGCCCCGCCGCAGCTCCCTGGACGGTCCGGTTCCGGGAGCCGCAGCAGGGCGGGGCGGGTCTCAGACCTCGTAGACCGCGCCCGCCTTGGCCAGCTCCACCGGGCCGCCGAAGACCGCCTGGGCGTCGCGCTGGTTGATCTGGGGGTCCGTCCACGGCGGCACATGGGTGAGCACCAGGGCCCCGACCCCCGCCCGCAGCGCGTGCTCGCCCGCCTGGCGGCCGTTGAGGTGCAGCCCCGGGATGTCCTCCTTGCCGTGCGTGAAGGCCGCCTCGCACAGGAAGAGGTCGCCGCCCCGGGCCAGGTCCACCAGGGCCTCACAGGGGCCCGTGTCGCCCGAGTAGACCAGCGAGCGGCCGCCGTACTCGATCCGGAAGCCGTACGCCTCCACCGGGTGGCAGACGCGCTCGGCGCGGATGGTGAAGGGCCCGATCTCGAAGCTCCCGGGCGTGAGCGTGTGGAAGTCGAAGACCTCGCGCATCGACTTCTCGTCGGGCACGTCGTCGTACGCCTGGACCAGCCGCCGCTCGGTGTCCTCGGGGCCGTAGACGGGGATCGCCTCGGCGCGCCCACCGTCGTGCCGGTAGTAGCGCGCGACGAAGTATCCGCACATGTCGATGAAGTGATCGGGGTGGAGATGCGACAGCAGTACGGCGTCGAGGTCGTAAAGACCGCAGTGGCGCTGCAGCTCGCCAAGGGCGCCATTGCCCATGTCGAGGAGCAGCCGGAAGCCGTCGGCCTCGAGGAGGTAGCTCGAGCAGGCCGATTCCGCGGACGGGAACGACCCTGAGCATCCGACGACGGTGAGCTTCATGAAGCAGGAACCTCCTTGAGGGGTCCCCATGCCGAGGGCCATGGGCGGGTGCGGGGGGTCATGCGGTGCCCACGAGCGTAAGGCGCAAAAGCCCAGGCAGCTCCTCCACGGGCCCGCGTTGTGGGCGGAATCACCAGGACGGAGCCGGGTGTCGCCCGGCCCGTGCCCCCACCGGCCGATCGGCCCCTACGCCCAGAGCTGGCCGTGCAGCGTCTCGATCGCCTCCTCGGTGGTGGCCGCCGTGTAGACGCCGGTGGAGAGGTACTTCCAGCCGCCGTCGGCGACGATGAAGACCACATCGGCGCTCCGCCCGGCCGTGACCGCCTTACGGGCGACACCGAGGGCGGCGTGCAGCGCGGCCCCGGTCGAGACGCCCGCGAAGATGCCCTCCTGGGCGAGGAGTTCCCGGGTGCGGGACACCGCGTCCTCGGAGCCGACGGAGAAGCGGGTGGTCAGGACGGACTCGTCGTACAGCTCGGGGACGAAGCCCTCGTCGAGGTTGCGGAGTCCGTAGACGACGTCGTCGTAGCGCGGTTCGGCGGCGACGATCTGGACGTCCGGCTTGTTCTCGCGCAGGAAGCGGCCGACACCCATCAGGGTGCCGGTGGTGCCCAGACCGGCGACGAAGTGGGTGATGGAGGGCAGGTCGGCCAGGATCTCGGGGCCGGTGGTGGCGTAGTGGGCGCCCGCGTTGTCCGGGTTTCCGTACTGGTAGAGCATCACCCAGTCCGGGTGCTGTTCCGCCAGTTCCTTGGCCACCCGGACGGCGGTGTTGGAGCCGCCGGCGGCGGGCGAGGAGATGATCTCCGCACCCCACATGGCGAGCAGCTGGCGCCGCTCCTCGCTGGTGTTCTCCGGCATCACGCAGACGATGCGGTAGCCCTTGAGCTTGGCCGCCATCGCGAGCGAGATCCCGGTGTTGCCGGAGGTGGGCTCGAGGATGGTGCAGCCGGGGGTCAACCGGCCGTCCTTCTCGGCCTGTTCGACCATATGGAGCGCCGGGCGGTCCTTGACCGAGCCGGTGGGGTTGCGGTCCTCCAGCTTGGCCCAGATCCGTACGTCGGACGAGGGCGAGAGCCGCGGCAGCCCGACGAGCGGCGTATTGCCGACCGCGGCCAGGGGGCTGTCGTACCGCATCAGAGCATTCCCACCCGTCGCCCGGCCACCACCCCAGCGGGACGGGGCTCCGCCCCGGCGGCCCCATCCCGTCGCCCGGCCACCACCCCAGCGGGACGGGGCTCCGCCCCGAGAGCCCCACCCGCGACGGCCGGGAGGATCGTCACGTTGTCGCCGTCCGAGACCTTGGTGGAGATGCCGTCGAGGAAGCGGACGTCCTCGTCGTTCAGATAGACGTTGACGAAGCGGCGCAGCTCACCGCCGTCGACCAGGCGCTCCTGGATCCCGGAGTGCCGGCTCTCCAGGTCGGCGAAGAGGTCGGCGAGCGTGGCCCCGCTGCCCTCGACCGCCTTCTGGCCGTCGGTGTAGGTGCGGAGGATGGTCGGGATGCGGACCTCGATGGCCATTCTTAAGCTCCTGTCGGAGGGCGGGGTGGACTCCCGGACCGGGAGCGGCCGGGAGGGCGTCGTCGAAGGGCGTCGGGGCGTCTCGGGCGCGCGTTCAGGCGGCCACGGCGCGGCGCGGACACATCGCGCTGGCGAGCCGGCACAGGTCGACGTGGAGCCGCGCCACGAGCAGCATGCCCGGCGTCTTCTCGCTCACGTCATCGAAAACCATGGACTCATCGTATCGATTCCCGAACCGGGCTCCGGTAGGCAATCCCGCGATACGGACGGGTAGTGACCGCGATGCGAGACCACTCGGCGATTCAGCCACCCGGGACGATCTCCACCTCTTCCTCGGTGACCTCACCGTCCACGATCCGGAAGGACCGGAACTGGAAGGGTCCCTCGTCATTGCCGCATTCGGCCGTGGAGACCAGGACGTAGTGGGCACCGGGCTCATTGGCGTAGGAGATGTCGGTGCGGGAGGGGTACGCCTCGGTGGCGGTGTGCGAGTGGTAGATGACCACCGGCTCCTCGTCCCGGTCGTCCATCTCGCGGTAGAGCTTGAGCAGGTCACCCGAGTCGAACTCGTAGAAGGTGGGGGAACGGGCCGCGTTCAGCATCGGGATGAACCGCTCGGGGCGGCCGCTTCCGGCCGGGCCCGCGATCACACCGCATGCCTCGTCCGGGTGGTCGGCGCGGGCGTGCGCGACGATCTTGTCGTGGAGCGCCTGGGTGATGGTCAGCATGACCACACAATAGGAAAGAAAAAAGGGGTGGCGCGCGGGGGGCACCTCCCGGACGGAGTCTGGGGGAGCCTCCGTCGAGGGTGGTGGTGGGAGACGGGCGGGCGGGCTCCGGACACTGGTCCGGAGCCCGCCTGCTGAGATGTCACGCCCGAAAGGCGATACGGATTACTTGCGCGCGTACTCCGGCTCCGCCGCGTCGCTCTGGTCGAGCGGCTGAGCCCCGCCGCGGGCCTTGAGGACGTACCAGCCGATCACCAGGCAGACGGCCCACCCGGCGCCGACGTACAGGGAGACCCGGGCGTCCTTGTCGTAGGCGACCAGGCAGGTCACGAACAGCAGGAAGACCACCGCCACCCAGCTGAAGACCGAGCCGCCGGGAGCCGGGAAGGACGAGGCGGGCAGCCGGCCCGCGCGGAACGCGGCGCGGTACCGGATGTGGGCGAACAGGATCATCAGCCAGGTCCAGATGCCGCAGGCCGTGGACACCGAGGTGACGTAGGTGAACGCCTTCTCGGGGACGACGTAGTTGAGGAGCACGCCGATGGCCATGAAGAGGACGGAGAAGGTGATGCCGATGGCCGGGGACTTGCGGAGGTTGAGCCGGGCGAAGATCCTCGGCCCCTCACCGCTGGTCGCCAGGTCGCGCAGCATCCGGCCGGTGGAGTACATGCCGGAGTTACAGGAGGACAGGGCCGCGGTCAGGACCACGAAGTTGACGATACCGGCGGCGAGGGGGATGCCGATCTTGGAGAAGCCGTGCACGAAGGGGCTCTCGCCGGCCGAGAACTCGGTCCACTTGACGACGGCGAGCAGCACCGTCAGGGCGCCGACGTAGAAGATGATGATGCGCCACGGCAGCGTGTTGATCGCCTTGGGCAGGGTCTTCTCCGGGTCCTCGGACTCGCTCGCGGTGACGCCGACGAGCTCGACGGCGATGTAGGCGAACATCACGCCCTGGAGGGTCATCAGGCTGTCGCCGATGCCGTTGGGGAAGAACCCGCCATGGGACCAGAGGTTCGAGGCGGCGGCGGTGTCACCGGCGTCGGAGAAACCGAGGGTGAGCACGCCGAGGCCGATCACGATCATGCCGATGATCGCGGTGACCTTGACCATCGAGAACCAGAACTCGACCTCACCGAAGACCTTGACCGAGATCAGGTTCACCCCGAAGAGCACCACCAGGAAGACCAGGGCGCTGACCCACTGCGGGATCGAGGGGAACCAGAAGTTGATGTAGATGGCGGCGGCCGTGAGCTCGGCCATGCCGGTCACCACCCACAGCAGCCAGTAGGTCCAGCCGGTCACATAGCCGAAGAACGGGCCCAGGAACTCCCGGATGTATTCCGCGAAGGAGCCCGTGGACCGCCGGTAGAGGAGCAGCTCACCGAGCGCTCTCATGATGAAGAAGACGATCACGCCCGCGAGGGCGTACATCAGGATGATGCTCGGGCCGGCCTTGGCGATGTTCGCCCCGGCACCCATGAACAGGCCGACGCCGATGGCGCCGCCGATAGCGATCATCTGGACCTGGCGACTGCCAAGGCCGCGCTCATAGCCCTCTTCAGGAGCCGCTGAGGTCATATTGCTGCGCCTTTCTCCCTGTGGCGGCTGGCTGCGATCGTGAAGATTTACCACGACCGTCAGACTGATCGACTGTGTCGCATGTGGTGCACACCACAGGGAGAAGCGGACAAAAGTTGCACTGCGCAACAAAGATAACGATCGCAGTGATGCGATCGTTATCCGGAGTTGAGCATCCTCTAAACGAACACTCAGTAGTTGCCGGAAGAAATCATTCCGGCATGAGCGTCTCGATCAGGGTCTCCTGGAGCCCGCCGAGCCAGAAGTACGCCATGACCATCGGCTTGCGCGGATCGGAGTCCGGCAGCCCCAGCAGCTCACCGCCGTCCTCCTCGTCGGTGACCTCCAGCCGGGTCCCGATGGCCAGCCGCAGGTCGTTGAGCGCGCCCAGCCAGCTCCGGGACCTGTCCGGCGCCAGCTCCAGCACCGCCGGGGCCCCGCCCGCGGAGCCGGGGTCCAGCGCGTCCAGGTCGCGCACCACCGCCAGGGCGTCGTCGCGCTTGCGCGCCCGCAGGTCGTTCTCGGTGAAGCGGCGGAACTCCGCGGACGCCTCCCGCGCCTCCTTCTCCTCCCGCGCCCCGAGCTCCCGGTCCGGCGGGGAGTAGGCGTCCGGGAAGAGCCGGGCGAGCGCCGGATCCTCCGGCGGCTTGCTGGGGCCGTCCGCGAAGAGCGCGGCCAGCGGGTCATCGCCCCCGGCGGGCTGGTCGCCCGGACCGATCAGCTCGGCGAGCTGCATGGCCAGGCTGCGCAGGATGGAGATCTCCACCTCGTCCAGGGCGATGGCGGCGCCCCCGCCCGGCAGCGACTCGAAACGTCCCGACATCAGCGCTCCTGCTGGAGGGTCGCCCACAGGCCGTAGCCGTGCATCGCCTGCACGTCGCGCTCCATCTCCTCGCGGGTGCCGCTCGAGACGATCGCGCGGCCTTTGTGGTGGACGTCGAGCATCAGACGGTTGGCCTTGTCCTTGGAGTAGCCGAAGTAGCTCTGGAAGACGTAGGTCACATAGCTCATGAGATTGACGGGGTCGTTATGGACCACCGTCACCCAGGGAACGTCGGGTTCCGGCACCGACGAGGGTGCTTCACGGGATTCAGGACGTTCGATCTCCACGGGCGCGACACTCACACGTCCCATGCTGCCACCCGGCACGGGCCGTCGCCTAAACCGGCACCCAGATCTCGTCACTCTGACGAGTAGCGGAGGTAGCATCGTCAACCATGGACACTGCGGACTTGGGACTGCCGGTGGACGTGCCGTCGACCGCACTCTTCACCGACCGGTACGAACTCACCATGCTTCAGGCCGCGCTGCGGGCGGGCACCGCCGACCGCCGCTCGGTCTTCGAGGTCTTCACCAGGCGCCTCCCCGAGGGCCGGCGCTACGGCGTCGTGGCGGGCACCGGGCGGGTGCTGGACGCCGTCGAGAACTTCCGCTTCGACACCGGCGTACTGGACTTCCTCGCCCAGCAGCGGATCGTGGACGAGCCCACGCTCGGCTGGCTCGCCGACTACCGCTTCCGCGGCGACATCTGGGGCTACCCCGAGGGCGAGGTCTACTTCCCCGGCTCGCCGATCATCCGGGTGGAGGGCACCTTCGCCGAGGCGGTGCTGCTGGAGACGGTCATCCTCTCCATCCTCAACCACGACTCCGCGGTGGCCGCCGCCGCGTCCCGGATGTCCACCGCCGCCGGCGACCGGCCGCTCATCGAGATGGGCGCCCGCCGCACCCATGAGCTGGCCGCCGTGGCCGCCGCCCGCGCCGCCTACGTCGGCGGCTTCACCACCACCTCCGACCTCGCGGCCGGATTCCGCTACAACATCCCCACCGTGGGCACCAGCGCCCACGCCTTCACCCTGCTGCACGACAGCGAGCGGGACGCCTTCACGGCGCAGGTCCAGGCGCATGGCAGCGACACCACCCTGCTCGTGGACACCTATGACGTCGCCACGGCGGTGCGCACCGCCGTGGAGGTGGCCGGCAAGGACCTGGGCGCCGTAAGGATCGACTCCGGCGATCTGCTGCTGCTCGCCCACCGGGTGCGCCAGCAGCTGGACGAGCTGGGCGCCAAGAACACCAAGATCGTGGTGACCAGCGACCTCGACGAGTACGCGATCGCCTCGCTGGCCGCGGCCCCCGTGGACGCGTACGGGGTCGGCACCCAGCTGGTCACCGGCAGCGGCCACCCGACCTGCTCGATGGTCTACAAGCTGGTGGCGCGGGCCGGTTCGGACGACGCGGACGCGCCGCTGCTGCCGGTGGCCAAGAAGTCCATGGGCGCCAAGGCCTCGGTGGGCGGCCGCAAATGGGCCGCGCGGCGGATGGACGAGCACGGGGTGGCCGAGGCCGAGGTGATCGGCACCGGTGAGATCCCCGAGCCGCTGGCGGCCCATCAACTGCTGGTCGAGCTGGTGCGCGGGGGCGAGATCGTGGCCCGCGAGCCGCTGGACGCGGCGCGGGACCGGCATATCGCGGCCCGTGCCGGGCTGCCGCTGTCGGCGACCCAGCTCTCGCGCGGGGAGCCGGTCCTGCCCACCGAGTACGCGCGGGCCTGAGAGGCGGACGGGTCATGAACGGGAACGCGGGGCACGCCCACTGCCGCAATCGACGCGGAGTGTCTACCCTCGGTGACATGCACCGGGCACTGATCGTCGTCGACGTCCAGAACGACTTCTGCGAGGGCGGAAGCCTCGCGGTGACGGGGGGCGCCGATGTCGCCGCCGCGATCACCGATCTGATCGGGGAGGCCACGCCCGGTTACCGGCACGTCGTCGCCACCCGTGATCACCACATCGATCCGGGCGATCACTTCTCGGACAATCCCGACTACGAGCACACCTGGCCGGTGCACTGCGTCGCGGGCACCGAGGGCGTCGGGTTCCATCCGAACTTCGCGCCCGCCGTCGCCTCCGGCGCGATCGACGCGGTCTTCGACAAGGGTGCCTACACGGGGGCGTACAGCGGCTTCGAGGGCTCCGACGAGCACGGCACCCCGCTCGCCCAGTGGCTGCGCGAGCGGGAGGTGACCGAGGTGGACGTGGTGGGCATCGCCACCGACCACTGCGTGCGGGCCACGGCGCTGGACGCGCGCCGCGAGGGGTTCGCGGCGCATGTCCTGCTGGACCTGACCGCGGGCGTCTCCCCGGCCACGACCGAGCGCGCCCTGGGGGAGCTGCGGGCGGCCGGGGTCGAGCTCAGCGGCAAACCGGTCGTCTGAGGACCCCGGAGGCGCCCAGAACGCCCTCCAGCCCCCTTCCCGACCGCTACTCGGCGGCCTGACCGGCAAGGCTGGATCGGCCGCCGCCCCGGGCCCCGGCGCTATGGGGCGCAAGAGGCGGGGCTTTCCCCTACCCGCCCCTTCCCGATACCAAGGGCTTCGCCCCTGGACCCCGGGGTCTGGGGCGGAGCCCCGCCTTCCAGCCCCTCCAGGGGGCACCTCCCAGCGGTAGCTGGGGGAGTTTGAGGAGCGGGGTCTGGGGCGGAGCCCCAGTTGTGGGAAGGGGCGGGTAGGGGAACAGCCCGCCGCAGGCGCCACGCCCCCTCGGACACCCCCTACGAGGCCGGGGCCGGGGGTCTGAGGAGGGCGGCCATGGGATGCCAGAGCTCCCCTCCGCGGTCCGGCGCGGTGCGCCAGACCACCCCGTCGGGATGGTGGAGCACCGCCGTCACCTCGTCGGGTGTCGGCGGCGCGGTGTTGCCGCGCAGATAGACAGCGCGCAGCCCGAGATTGCGGAGCCTGGTCAGGGCTCGCTGGCGGTTCGCGGCGTGTACCAGTACGCGCACGCCACCCTCGCCCAGCGGGCGCGGCAGCGTCAGCGCGACCACCACACTGCCGCCCGGCAGCTTGGTGAATCCTCCGTCGGCCATTGCGGGTCATGTCCCCCGTGAGACGTCGTGTCAACAAGAAGGTCGTAGGGGCATCTAAACGCGAACGGCCGCCGCCCGCTAGGGGGCGACGGCCGTTACCGCTCTGACCTGCGAAAACGCAGACTGGTGTGGATCTAGGAGGCGGACGGTCCGACCTGGACGGTCATCGTCGAGCCGCCCGGGAGCTCCTTGAGGATCTTGATCCGGGTGTTGGTGTCAGCAACCTTGACACTGCCGGTCGGGTTGCTGTTGTCCCAGTACGTCCCCTTGTGGTCGTCGAAGACCGGGACGCCCGGCTTCGGCTTCACCTTGGCGGCCTTGCCGTCGTTGTGCAGCGTGAAGCCGTCCGAGGGGAGCCGACTGAAGGGCGAGTCGTACGCCTGGATCCGGTTGCGCATCAGCTTGCCGTCCGCCCACTTCTCGGCGGCCGGGTGGGCGTCGATCGGCAGGATCAGACCGCTGCCCGGGTGGACGCCGACGTTGTTGTCCGGCTGCGAGGTGTCCCACTGCCAGATCAGCAGCCCGTTCTGGTACGGGAAGTGCTCGACCCAGTCGGGCCGGGTGGAGGCCCAGCCGAAGTTGTACGGACCGGTCTTGAGGGTGGTGTCGTACGACACGTACTGGCGGTTCTCGGCGAGGTAGTACTGCGGGTAGTCCTTGGTGAAGGAGCCGCCGATGCGCGAGAAGCCCTTCGCCGTCCAGCCGTTGTCGTCGCCCTCGGCGCCGTCGCTGAAGACCGGGGCGCCGTCGGCGGTCAGGGTGATCGCGTCGGCCGCGAAGCCCTTCTGCGCCACCCCGCCGTCGGTCTGGTAGCGGAAGCGCAGGTCGATCTTCTTGCCCGCGTAGGCGTCCAGCGGGAAGGAGAGCTTCTTGTACGCGCCCGAGGTGCCGGTCAGCGCGGGCTTGTCACCGGCGTCGCGCGGGATGGCCTTGCCGTCCGCGGTGCCGTCGACCGGCGTCCAGTTGGCGCCGCCGTCCGTGGAGACCTCGGCGTAGAGGTAGTCGTAGTTCTCCTCGATGTCCCACCAGCCCTGGAGGTCCAGGCTGGCCTTGGACTTACCCGTGAGGTCCACGGACCGGGTCAGGGTGTTCTTGAGGTCGTCGCCCATCCCGCTCCACCACTGCTTGGAGCCCTCGGCGGGGGCGACCACCTCGGTCTTGACGGCCTTGGCGGGCAGCTCGACCACCAGCGCCTGCTTGTTCTTGGTGTTGTACTCGGCCACCCCGAGAGTGTGGGTGGACTTCTTACCCGCCTTGGCCGAGGCGTAGTTCAGCCAGCCCAGCTGGAGCTTGTCCCAGGCGTTCATATCGCCGGGCAGATCGCCGATGGCGTCCTTACCGGTGCCGAGCCAGGATCCCGCGGACATCAGCGACCAGTAGGCGACGGACGACTCCCCCTTGCCGGTGGTGTCGTACTCGTCCGGCAGGCCCAGGTCATGGCCGTACTCATGGGCGAAGACGCCGAGGCCGCCGTTCTCCGGCTGCATGGTGTAGTCGCCGACCCAGATGCCGGTGTCGCCGATCTGCGTACCGCCCGACTTGTTCTCGCCGGGGCCGGTCTTGCCCGCGTCCGTGCCGTACGCGTACCAGCGGTGCGCCCAGATGGCGTCCTCGCCCTGGGCCCCGCCGCCCGCGGACTCGTCCTCACCGGCGTGGACGATCTGGAAGTGGTCGATGTAGCCGTCGGGCTCGTTGAAGTTGCCGTCGCCGTCGTAGTCGTAGCGGTCCCACTGGTCGTACTTGGCCAGGTCCGCCTTGATCTGCGCGTCGGTGCGGCCGGCCGCCTTCTGGTCCTTGGCCCACTGGTTGACGCCGTCGCGGATCAGGTCCCAGGCGTTGGCGCAGTTGGTGTCGCCGCAGTAGTTGGAGCCGTAGCGGGCCTCGTTCCAGTCGACCTTGACCCAGTCGGAGACCTCGCCGTCCACCGAGTAGCGGCCCGAGGACTGCTTCTCGTAGTACTTCTTCAGGGATTCCTTCTTCTTGTCCTTGGAGAAGTAGAGGTCCTGGAAGTGCTGGCGGTTGTAGTCCTTCTGCCAGGCCGTGCTGTTGTCCTTGGCGCGGTCCGGCTGGGCGATGGTGTTGTGCGCCGGGCCCGGGTCGCCGCCGTACTTCTTCACCGGCGGCTCGGGACCGTCCCCGTCCGGGTCGTACATGGTGGTGTTGTCCACCTTGTCGCCGAAGTCGACCAGGATGGTGAAGATCTTGTCGGTCTTCTCCCGGGCCAGCTCGACGTACTTGCCCTTGCCGAGCTTCACGACCTTGGACGCCCCGCGCGTGGTCGCCTTGGCGTCGCCGGAGATGACCTGCCGCAGCGCCTCCTGGCGCTGCGCTTCCCGCTGCTTGCTGTAGGGACCCTCGAGATCGTGCTGGACATCCGTCTTCGCGGGCGCCGGATCATGGCGCTCAACACGCGTAGACGGTGCGTCCGCCTGGGCCATGCCGGTCGACAGCGCCGCCGCTCCGAGCGCGGCCACCACTGTGGCTATGGCGGCCGATCTGACCGTCCTCCGTTGGCTGTTCACTCGCTCAGTCCTCCCCTTTCCACACCAGTGCCGGACATTTGACCGGAGTGGCAGGAGAAAAGACAGACCTTGACTTGGACTGATGAGACAAGTACGTTCTGCGATCCCGACGTTCCGTTTAACGGACAGCAACGGGCGCGCCTTGCACGCCGGTTGGCACACCCGATGATTCCGTGCGCCCCCTGTGCAACAGCGTCGTGGGTGAGGTCACGCTTACTTCCGTTCCCCTCGGGCATGCAGGACCGTAGAGTCAGGACTGACGGTGCACTTCGGCCTGACTCATGCCCCCTGCATATCGCCCCCGAGGACGGATCCCGCCATGCCGCGTCCGACTCCTGCACAGCTTGTTTATGGTTCGGCCACCGTCGTTCTCTCGACCTTCGCCATGCTGCTGCTCTCCCAGACCCGATCGGGGCTCGGGGTGGCGGTGGTGACCGTGGTCGGGCTGGTTCTCGGGCTCCTCGTCGCCGTCACCGTGCCGGTGGCCCGGGTGTCCCGCACCGGCCGCACCGTCCGCACCAACCGCCCCGTGGCGGGGTCCGGACCGGCCGACCCGGCGAGGGCGCACACCCGGGCGCACGCCGACTCACTGCACGGCTGACACCCTCACTGCACGGCCGACACCACGACGGTCCGCGCGGCCTTGTCGTGCAGACAGCGCTGGAACGGCTTGTCCCACAGCAGTGAGGCCGAGTTGACCAGCCAGAAGACCGTGCCGATGAGCAGCGGGATGAGCATCCCCGGCAGTACGTAGACCGCCGCGCGGACCCAGCCCTGACCGGCCGGCACATTCCCGTCGGACAGCATCGCCACCCGGATGCGCAGTGCCTTCTTGCCGAGCGTCTGTCCGCTGCGGGCCAGCATGACGCCCTCGTAGCCGAAGTAGAGCGCCATCGTGATGACGAGCGCGAGGGTCACCTTGCCCATGTCCTGCTCGCCCGGGTGGTCCATCGTGTACTGGAGCGCGCCGGTCGCCGTGAGCGCCACCGTCCAGATCGCGCCGAGGATGACGATGTCGATGAGCCGGGCGGTGAAGCGCTGACCGGGGGTGGCCAGCGGGGGCATCCCCGGGGGGATCACAGGCGGGGGCGAGGACAGCGGGTCGGGGGCCATGCCCCCGATTACATCAGCGGTCCCGGAGGACCGGAAGCTCAGGGGGCGCCTCGGGGGCCCGGACGGCGATTCGGGGGGCGTAGGGGCGCCTCGGAGGTCAGGGTCGCCTGGGGGCGGGGACCTCGGGGGCGGGGGGTCTCGGGGGCCGGGGGGTCTCGGCGGGTCAGGGGCCCGGCGGGGGCGGGGGGCCCCGGGGGCGGGGGGCTCGGGGGCGGGGGGCTTGGGGGGGGGGGGGCCTGGCGGGGGGGGGGGGGGG
>NZ_JANIAA010000044.1 GCF_024505145.1 Streptomyces rugosispiralis
GCTGCTCTCCGCCGCGGCTCCCTCGGCATGCTGATGGGCGCCCCCCCCACCGGGCGGCTCCTCCCGCCGCACCGGCGGGAGCGGCTCGCGGCGCCCCTGCGGCTGCTGCTCGCCGCGCCGTATCTGGTCTTCGCGCTGCGTCCGCCGCTGCCGCTCGCGCTGGCCGCCGTCGCCCTCGCCTCGATCGGCTTCTCGGCCACGCTGGCGCTCCAGCAGCGGCTGATGGCCCTGACGCCGGACGAGATGAGCGGCCAGGCCCTGGGGCTGCACTCCTCCGGCATGCTCACCATGCAGGGCGTGTCCGCCGCCCTCGCGGGCGCGCTGGCACAGCCCACCTCACCGGCGGTGGCGATGGCCACGCTGGCGGCGGTCTCGGTGGCCGTCACCCTGGCCCTGGCCCCGGGGCTGCGGGGCGATCCCGGGGCACGGCGGCCGCACGTGGTCGCGTCGGAGGGGACGGCCGAGGGGGTGGCCCGGGAGGGGTGAGTGCCGTAAGGGGGCGGGGTGAGAGCCGTAAGGACGCGGGTGAGCACCGCAAGGACGCGGGCGAGCACCGTAAGGATGTCACCGGGGGCGGGCGGACGTGGCGCGAGGGGCAGGCCGACGCGGCGCCGTGGGGCGGGCGGACGCGCCGCTGTGGGGCAGCCGTGGGCGGTACGCCGGGGTCAACCGGGCGCCCGGCGGCCACCCGTTGGGCGGTGCCGGACACGCCGCACGGGGGTGAGGTTCCCCCGGACGGGTTCGGCCGCCCGGTAGCTGTACGGGCAACTGAACTCCCGTGGAGGTATGTACGTCCATGCGCAACCGCCGCCGCGCCCTCGGCGCCCTTACCGTTCTTCTCATGGCGGCACCGGCCGCCCACGCCGCGCCCGCCGACCATGCCGTGCCCGCCGGGCACGGTGGGTACGGCGGGTACGGTGGGTACGACCGGCCGCGTCTGCCCCTGCCCTGGAACGACGATCTGACCATCGACCGCACCGGGGACGTCAGCCCGGACGGATCCGTCACGCTGTACGGCAGCTACCGATGCGTCCGGGAAGGGATGGAGTACACGCGGGCGAGCGTGCTCGTCACCCTCACCCAGGGCCGGGAGCGCCACGGCCTCGGCGGCTATGACGCGATCTGTGACGGACTGCGGCACCGCTGGCTGATCGACGCGGTGAACGTGGGACGGTACGAACCGGGGCCTGCGGAGGCCGAGGTCACGCTGTTGAGGTTCGACAGCGGCGACTCCTTCGTGCCGATGCCGAAGAACGTGGCCGGGGTCGACCAGGGGGTGAGGCTGGTGGGCGGCGGCAACTGAGCCACCGTCACAGGACGGTTCCGCCGCCCGTACGGCCGTCACGCCTCGGCCGCTTCGTCTCCCTGCCCCAGCAGGGAGACGAAGGCCCGGAAGAGGGCGGGCATGTCCACCGCGTCCCGGTCGTGCAGCCACTGGAACTGCAGCCCGTCCATCACCGCCACCAGCAGCGGCGCGGCGGCCTCCGGGGTGAGTCCGCCGGGGAGCCGGTCGCCGAACTCGCCGCGCAGGATGGCCGCCATGTCGGCGCGCACCTTGTCGTAGCGCTGGGTGAAGAAGCCGCGCGCGGGGTGGTCGTCGGTGACGCTCTCGCCGAGGAGCGCGGAGAAGGTCTGGACGATGCCGGGGCGCATCGCGTTGTAGTCCACCAGCGAGGCGAGCAGGTCCAGCGGCCATACGTGGCCTCCGTCGCGCCGCGCGGAGCCGGTGTCCCACTGGTCGCGCTCCTCGAGCACGGCGATGAGGAGCGAGTCCTTGGTGGGGAAGTAGTGGAGCAGCCCCTGTTGGGTGAGGCCCACCCGCTCGGCGACCGCGCCGAGGGTCGCGCCCCGGTAGCCGCGCTCGGCGATCACTTCGAGCGCGCAGCGGACGATCTCCGCCCGTCGTTCCTCACCACGTCTGGTACCGCGCTCGGTCGCCCTCTCCATGCTCGTACCGTAGAGCATGTTTGATAACGAATCGATAACGGTACCTACCTCGTAACAGGTACTCAGGTCCACGATGACCCCGGACGAGGACCGGACGGGACCCGCACCGGGAGGGACGAGCGATGGCGGACGCGATCGGCGAGGGCGGCGAGGGCGGCAAGGGTGGCGGGGGCGGCGGGCTCGGCACGGCCGAGGCCGTGGAGAAGGCCCTCGGCCTGCTGGATCTGGACACCAAGGCGCGGCTGTTGTCCGGGCAGGACATGTGGAGCCTGCCCGCCGTCCCGGCGATCGGGCTGCGCTCCCTGGTGATGTCGGACGGCCCGATCGGCGTCCGCGGCGTCCACTGGACCGCCGACGACCCCTCCATCGCCCTGCCCAGCCCCACCGCGCTCGCCGCGACCTGGGACCCGGAGCTGGCCCGGCGCGCGGGGCGGCTGCTCGCGCAGGAGGCGCGGCGCAAGGGCGTCCATGTGCTGCTCGCGCCGACGGTCAATCTGCACCGCTCCCCGCTGGGCGGCCGCCACTTCGAGGCGTACAGCGAGGATCCGTATCTCACCGGCGAGATCGGCACCGGCTATGTGCGCGGCGTCCAGGACGGCGGGGTGGGCACCACCGTCAAGCACTTCGTGGCCAACGACGCGGAGACCGAGCGCTTCACCGTCGACAACCGGGTGGGCGCGCGGGCGCTGCGCGAGCTGTATCTGGCGCCCTTCGAAGCCATCGTCAAGAACGCCCGCCCCTGGGGCGTCATGGCCGCCTACAACGGGGTCAACGGCTCGACCATGACCGAGCACCGCGAGCTCCAGCAGGGGGTGCTGCGCGGTGAGTGGGGCTTCGACGGCTTCATCGTCTCCGACTGGATGGCGGCCCGCGACACCGTGCGGGGGCTCAAGGGCGGGCTCGACGTCGCGATGCCCGGCCCGCGGACCGTCTACGGCGAGGCGCTGGCCGCCGCGGTGCGCGACGGCCAGGTGAGCGAGGCGGAGCTGGACGAGGCGGTGCGGCGGCTGCTCACCCTGGCCGCCCGGGTCGGCGCGCTGGAGGGCGCGGCCCCGGCCGTCGCCCCCGCCGACCGGCCCGGCCCCATCGACGGGGACGCGCTGGCCCGCGAGATCGCCCGGCGGTCCTTCGTGCTGCTGCGGAACGAGGGCGCGGGCGGCCGGGAAGCGGTGCTGCCCCTCGCCCCCGGCGCGCCCGGCGGGGTGCGGTCGCTGGCCCTGATCGGCGCCGCGGCGCGCGATGCCCGGGTGCTGGGCGGCGGCTCGGCGGTGGTCTTCCCCGACCATGTGGTCTCACCGCTCGACGGACTGCGGGCCGCGCTGCCGCCGGGCGTCGAGTTCGGCTACGCCGTGGGCGCCGACCCCACCGATGAACTCGCCCCGGCCGCACAGGGGTTCGAGCTGCGCGCGGTGGTCCGGGCCGCCGACGGGCGGGTGCTCGGCGAGTCCCGGCTGGCCAGTGGGCAGGTGCAGTGGATCAGCGACTTCCCCGACGGCGTGCGCTTCGAGGAGCTGCACACCGTCGAGACCGTCGGCACCTTCACCCCGCGCGAGAGCGGTGCCCACTCCTTCGGCACCAGGGGGCTGGGCGGCCTCCGGCTGGCCGTGGACGGCAAGGTGCTCTTCGAGGGGGAGGAGCACCCGTCGGACGTCGGCGACCCCTTCGAGGCGTTCATGGGCTCGCCCGTGCCCCGGGGCCGGGTGCGGCTCACGGCGGGTCAACCGGTGGAGGTCAGCCTCAGCTGCGCGGTGGCGCGCCCCGAGGACGCCCTGCTCGACGCCGTCTGCTTCAGCCTGCTGCACCGGGCCCCGGAGCGGGACGCCGAGGAGCTGATCCGGGAGGCCGTCGCCGCGGCCTCGGCGGCCGAGGCGGCCGTGGTGGTGGTCGCCACCACCGAGCGGGTCGAGAGCGAGGGGTTCGACCGCGGCCACCTGGGGCTGCCGGGCCGTCAGGACGAGCTGGTGCGCCGGGTCGCCGCCACCGGCACCCCCACCGTGGTGGTGGTCAACGCGGGCGCACCGGTCGAGATGGCCTGGCGGGACGAGGTCGCCGCGGTGCTGCTGAGCTGGTTCCCGGGCCAGGAGGCCGGGGCCGCGCTCGCCGACGTCCTGCTGGGCGCGGAGGAGCCCGGCGGCCGCCTGCCCACGACCTGGCCCCAGCGGCTCGAGGACGCCCCGGTCAGCGCGGTGACGCCCAGCGAGGGCCGGCTGGTCTACGACGAGGGCGTGTTCATCGGCTACCGCGCGTGGGAGCGGCGGGAGGGGATCGCTCCGGCGTACTGGTTCGGGCATGGCCTCGGCTACACGGACTGGGCGTACGAGGCGATCGACTTCACCCCCGCGGAGGGCGACGGCGAGGCGCTGGGCGCGGTGACCGTGCGGGTCCGCAATACGGGGGCCAGGGCGGGCCGTGAGGTCGTGCAGCTGTACCTCACCGTGCCGGAGGACGACGCGGAGGGCGGCGCGGGGGGCGACGCGGAGGACGGCGCCCGGGACGGTGCCGGGGACCGCCCGGTGCGGCGCCTGGCGGGCTTCGCCTCGGTCTCCGCCGCCCCGGGGGAGACGGCCGAGGCGACCATCCCCGTGCCCCGCCGGGCGGCGGAGATCTGGGACGAGAAGAAGGGCGCCTGGCGCCTGATCCCCGGCACCTACGCCGCGGAGGCGGGCCGCAGCGTCGCCGACCGCCGCCTGTCGGCCCCGGTGTCCGTGCGGCCGACAGCCTGAGCTACGCCGCCGCCGGGCGCGCGGCGAGGCTGCTCGCGTCCGCCGGTCAGAGGGTGGCCGACGAATCGGCGACGCCTGCGGCGGGCTGTTCCTCGCCCCGCCCCTTCCCGAACCTGGGGCTCTGCCCCAGACCCCGGGAGGGCAGGGGCTGTGCCCCAGACCCCGCACGGCCGGGGCTGCGCCCCAGACCCCGAACGGCCGGGGCTGCGTCCTAGGCCTCGGGGGGCCGGGGCTGCGTCCCAGACCCGAGAGGGCTGGGGTTGCGCCGCAGACCTGGAGCTGGGGCTGTGCCCCAGAGCCCGGGGGGCGGGGGTGGGCCCAGACTCCGAGACGGCTGGGGCTGGGTCCCAGACCTCGGAGGGCCGGGGCTGGGTCCTAGACCCCGGGGGCCGGGGGTGCGGCCCAGACCCCCGGGGCCGGGGCTTGGTCCTAGACCTCGGGAGGGCCGGGGGTGTGCCCCGGACCCCGGGGGGTCGGGGGTGCGTCCTAGGCCTCGGGAGGGCCGGGGCTGTGCCCCAGACCCCGCACGGCCGGGGCTGCGTCCTAAGCCCCGGGGGCCAGGGGCGGAGCCCCTGCCGTGCGGCGGAGCCGCATAAAGGGAGGGGCGCCCCGCGCCCGGCCCCCGGCCCCTGGCCGGGAGCCGGGCGCGGCCAGGGGTCAGGGCGCGGAAGCGGTGATGCGGCGGTAGGCCATCTCGGCCAGTTGTGCCTGGCCCGCCTTGCTGGGGTGGAACCAGTCCCACTTGCTCAGCTCGTCCGTGGTGAAGCGGTATTCGTGTACCGCCGGGTCGAACCGGCACAGCACATCCCGCCCGCACACGTCCTTGAGCGCCTTGTTGTACTCCGTCACCCGGTCCGCCACCCGCTGCCGGCGGTCGTTGGAGGCCGCGTCCAGGTCCTGGGAGTCCTTCAGCATCGAAGGGCAGATGCCCAGCTTCCAGATCTGCCGGCCGAAGACGTTCTTCCGCCCCTCCGACCACAGCCGCTTCAGATCCGGCACGCTCGCCACATACACCTGGGTCTTCGGCAGATCACGGCGCAGCCGGGTGAGCGCCGAGGTGAAGGTGGTGCGGAACTGCTCGGTGGAGGTCATGTCGTCCACCGAGTCCCGGCACGCGTCATTGGCGCCGATCATCACGGTGATCAGCTTCGGCTTGCGGACCGTGGCCGCCTCGATCTGGCCGGGGAGGTCGGCCACGACCGCGCCGGTCTTGGCGAAGTTCCAGGCGTGGGTCCCCGCGCCCGCGGTGGCGGAGGGCAGCAGCCGCTGGGCGAGGCTCTTCACATCGGTGCCGGTGGACCAGGACACCTCGGGGCAGTCGGAGAGCACCGAACAGGCGTCGAAGCCGCGAGTGATGGAGTCGCCCAGGGAGGCGATCGAGGTCGGCCGGGGGTTCCAGACGACGGCACGCTTGGCGCCGGGGGTCTTCCCCTCGCGGGCCGGCCCGTGCCGGGAAGGGTCGTCCGAGCTGCCGAAACAGCCCGCGGAGCTCAGTACGGCGGCGGTGGTGAACAGCACCACGCCGGTGCGCCCGGCGGAGCGCGAAAAGGCGCGCCCGGCGGTGCGCCCGGCGCCGCGCGAGGACGGGCGCACGATCGTACGCGTGGTCGAGGAAGCGGCCGCCGATCGCTTCCGGCGTGTCGCGCTGACCCGCATGGCTGTTCCCCCTCCGGCTGTTGGGTGATATCTATCCGGACCGACGGTACGTCACTCCTCCGGCTGCCTCGCACGGTACGTTTTTCTTGTGCCAGATGAGCGTCGTCCCGGCGACATGGCGCGCTATGCGGTAGCAGCACATTACGCCCCGTCACATACTGTCCACTTTCTAGAGAATTCTGCACGATAAATTTCACTGAAGGTGACGTCGAGACTGGTGTGGGAGCGATCACTAGGGCAGAATGTGATCCGATGTCCCGGGCGGGACCGGTACGGGCGCGAGGCCGCTGGGGAAGGCGCACCTCGAACCGCACAGGAGGCACCGGTGACGACCCGTGGAGTTCTGTATGTGCACTCCGCTCCGCGCGCGTTGTGCCCGCACGTCGAATGGGCCATCGCGGGCGTCCTCGGCGTGCGTGTCAATCTCGACTGGATCAAGCAGCCGGCGGCGAACGGCACCTGGCGTGCCGAGTTCTCCTGGCAGGGCGAGGTCGGCACGGCCTCCAAACTGGCCTCCGCGCTCCGCGGCTGGCATCTGCTGCGCTTCGAGGTGACCGCCGAGCCCTGCGCCACCGCCGAGGGCGAGCGCTACAGCTCCACCCCGGAGCTCGGCATCTTCCACGCCGTCACCGGAATGCACGGCGACATCCTGATCCCCGAGGACCGGCTGCGCGCCGCCCTCGCCCGCTCCGCCCGCGGCGAGAGCGACCTCGAGGCGGAGATCGCCAAACTGCTCGGCAAGCCCTGGGACGACGAACTGGAGCCGTTCCGCTACGCGGGTGAGGGCGCCCCGGTCCGCTGGCTGCACCAGGTCGTCTGAGCGCGCAGGTCGTCTGAGCGCGCAGGTCGTCTGAGCGGGCAGGTCGTCTGAGCGCCTGACGCGCCGCCATCACTTTGGCCGGAAACCCTCTTCGGGTTCTAGCGTGGCGGAATGACCGAACAACACCCGGCAACGTCCGTCGCGGTCCTCGGCACCGGCATCATGGGCTCCGGAATGGCCCGCAACCTCGCCCGCTCCGGGCTCGAGGTCCGTGCGTGGAACCGCACCCGATCCAAGGCCGAGCCGCTGGCCGCGGACGGCGTACGCGTCACCGACACCCCGGCCGAGGCCGTGGACGGCGCCGATGTCGTCCTGACCATCCTCTACGACGGCGCCGTGGCGCTCGAGACCATGCGGCAGGCCGCCCCCGCGCTGCGCCCCGGAACCGCGTGGGCCCAGGCCACCACGGCGGGTCTTGAGGCGCTGGAATCGCTCACCGCGTTCGCCCGCGAGAAGGACCTCGTCCTCATCGACTCGCCCGTCCTCGGCACCAAGCAGCCCGCGGAGAGCGGACAACTGCTGGTGCTGGCCGCCGGGCCGCACCCCGTCCGCCCGGTCGTCTGGCCGGTCTTCGACGCCATCGGCAGCCGTACGGTGTGGGTCGGCGACACCGCGGAGAGCGCCGCCGCCACCCGGCTCAAGCTGGTGCTCAACAGCTGGGTCCTCAACATCACCCACGCCACCGCCGAGGCGGCCGCCCTCGCCAAGGGGCTCGGCGTGGACTGGCAGGGCTTCCTGGCCGCGGTCGAGGGCGGCCCGCTGGACAACGGCTATATGCGGGTCAAGTCGGCCCAGGTGCTCAGGGGTGACCTCGAGCCCAGCTTCGCCACCAAGACCGCCGAGAAGGACGCCCGGCTGATCGTGCAGGCCGGGGAGCGCGCCGGAGTGCGGCTGGACCTGGCGGCCGCGGGCGCGGAGCGGTTCCGCCGCGCGATCGAGGCGGGCCACGGCGACGAGGACATGGTGGCCTCGTACTTCGCCAGCTTCGACGGTGATGCCCTCTGAGCTCGACGGCGAAGCCCCCTGAACTCGACGGCGAAGCCCCCTGAGCCGACACCCCAACGGCCCTGACACAACCGATGGCCCGCCCCGGCCGGAGCCGGAGGCGGGCCACCCCCACATATCAGCGTCGCACGGCGCCGAGCGGTCAGACCGTGCGGAAGGCCAGCACCACATTGTGGCCGCCGAAGCCGAACGAGTCGTTCAGCGCCACGATCGGGCCCTGGGCCGGGAGCGCCCGCGCCTCGCCGGTCACGACGTCCGCGTCCGCCTCCGGGTCCAGCGAGCCGATGTTGATCGTCGGCGGGGCCAGCCGGTGGTACAGCGCGAGCACGCTGGCCACCGTCTCCACACCGCCCGCGCCGCCGAGCAGATGGCCCGTCATGGACTTGGTGGCGGAGACCGCCATGTGGTCCACGTCGTCGCCGAACACCTTGCGCAGCGCCTTGATCTCCGCCAGGTCGCCCTGCGGCGTCGAGGTCGCGTGCGCGTTGACGTGCGCGACCTCACCACCGCTGATGCCGGTGTTCTCCACCAGGTTCTGCAGCGCGTTCCCGATGCCGTTGCCGGACGGCTCCGGCTGGGTGATGTGGTGGGCGTCGGCCGAGATGCCCTGGCCGATGGCCTGCGCGTACACCCGGGCGCCGCGCGCCGCGGCGTGCTCCGCCGACTCCAGGACGATGGCGCCCGAGCCCTCGCCCATCACGAAGCCGTTGCGGTCGACGTCGAACGGGCGCGAGGCGCCCTGCGGGTCGTCATTGCTCTTGGACATCGCCATCATGTTGCCGAAGGCGACCATGGGCAGCGGGTGGATGGACGCCTCGGTGCCGCCCGCGACGACCACATCGGCGCGGCCGGTGCGGATCATCTCGATGGCGTAGCCGATGGCCTCGGCGCCGGAGGCGCACGCGCTCACCGGAGTGTGCGCGCCCGCGCGGGCGTTGAGGTCGATGCTGACGTTCGCCGCCGGGCTGTTGGGCATCAGCATCGGCACGGTGTGCGGGGAGACCTTGCGGACGCCCTTCTCACGCAGCACGTCGTACTGGTCGAGCAGGGTGGTGACCCCGCCGATCCCGGAGGCCATGACCGTGCCGAGCCGGTCGGGGTCGATCGAGGAGTCCTCGCCCGCCTTGGCGGTGAAGCCCGCGTCCGCCCATGCCTCACGAGCCGCGACCAGCGCGAACTGCGCGGAACGGTCGAGCTTCCGGGCCTGCGGACGCGGAATGATCGTGCCCGGCTCCACCGCGATCTTCGCGGCGATGCGGACCGGCAACTCGGCCGCCCATTCCTCCTCCAGGAGGCGGACGCCGGACCGGCCGGCCAACATGGCCTCCCAAGTCGACGGGGCGTCGCCACCCAGCGGCGTCGTGGCACCAACACCGGTGACGACCACGGTGCGATTGGTCGAGTTCACAGGAATTCCTACTCCACGTGTAGAAGGTGCTGGACCTGCCACCGCTCGGTGGCGACGACCGGCCTTGATTCGGGCTCAGCCCTGGTGCTTGAGGATGTACTCGACGGCGTCGCCGACGGTCTTGAGGTTCTTGACGTCGTCGTCCGGGATCTTCACGTCGAAGCGCTCCTCGGCGGCGACGACCACCTCGACCATGGACAGCGAGTCGACGTCCAGGTCGTCGGTGAAGGACTTGTCCAGCAGGACGTCCTCGGTCGGGATACCGGCGATCTCGTTGACGATCTCGGCGAGACCCTCGAGGATCTCTTCCTGAGTGGCGGCCATTGCGGCGCTCCTTCTTCGGTGTGTTGCGGTGGTGGCGCAGCGTCCGACTTCTGCGGAGCTGCGTGGATATGGACTGTGGAGCCTTAAGGAAGGGTAACGACCGTCGCTGCGTAGACGAGACCCGCTCCGAATCCGATGACGAGCGCGGTGTCGCCGCTCTTCGCCTGCCCCGTCGCCAACAGCCGCTCCATGGCGAGCGGGATGGAGGCGGCCGAGGTGTTGCCGGTGGTCTCCACATCACGGGCGACCGTGACGTGCTCCGGCAGCTTGAGGGTTTTGATCATCGAGTCGATGATCCGCATATTGGCCTGGTGGGGGATGAACGCGTCGAGTTCGTCCGCGCTGATCCCGGCCTCGTCCAGGGCCTGCTGGGCGACCTTCGCCATCTCGTAGACGGCCCAGCGGAAGACGGCCTGGCCCTCCTGGCGCAGCGCCGGGTAGCGCACGTCGGCGGCGTCCTGCTCGCGGTAGACGTCCCAGGGCAGCGTCTGGGTGATGGTGTCGGACTTGTCGCCCTCCGAGCCCCAGACGGTCGGGCCGATCGCGGGCTCCTTGGACGGCCCGACCACCACGGCGCCGGCGCCGTCGCCGAACAGGAAGGCCGTCGCCCGGTCCTCCAGATCGGTCAGGTCCGAAAGCCGCTCGACCCCGATGACCAGCACATGCTCCGCGGTGCCGTCGGTGATCATGCCCTTGGCGAGGGTCAGCCCGTAGCCGAAGCCCGCACAGCCCGCCGAGATGTCGAACGCGGCCGGCTTGCCGGTGCCCAGCAGATGCGCGATCTCGGTGGCGACCGCCGGGGTCTGCTTCAGGTGCGAGACCGTGGAGACGATCACGGCGCCGATCTGCTCCGGCGTCAGACCGGCGTCGGCGATGGCCTTGCCTCCGGCCTCCACGGACATGGCGGCGACCGTCTCGTCCGGACCGGCCCAGTGCCGGGTGGCGATGCCCGAGCGGGAGCGGATCCACTCGTCGGAGGAGTCGATGTGCTTGAGGATCTCCTCGTTCGGCACCACCCGGGTCGGACGGTAGCCACCGACGCCGAGAATGCGCGCGTACGGGGCGCCCTTACTGGGCTTGATCTTCGCGGTCATGCTTCTCGGAGCTCCTCTTCGGCCGGGGTGTCGACGGGAACGGCGTGCTCCTCGATCAGCGCACGGGCCGTGTCGAGATCGTCCGGAGTCTTCAGCGCCACATTGGTGACGCCCGGCAGGGCGCGCTTGGCGATGCCGGTGAGCGTGCCGCCCGGGGCCACCTCGATCAGCCCGGTGACGCCCAGCCCCTGGAAGGTCTCCATGCACAGATCCCAGCGCACCGGGTTGGACACCTGGGCGACCAGCCGCTCGATCACCCCGGCCCCGGTCGTCACGACCCCGCCGTCCCGGTTGGAGACGTAACGGGTGCGCGGATCGGCCACCGGGACGCCCGCGACCAAGGCCTCGAGGGCGGCGACCGCCGGGGCCATGTGGTCGGTGTGGAACGCGCCGGCCACCTTGAGCGGTACGACGCGGCGCACCCCCTCCGGCTTGTCCTCGGCCAGCGCCGCCAGCTGTTCGGCGGTGCCCGCGGCCACGATCTGCCCGGCGCCGTTGACGTTCGCCGGGGTCAGTCCGTGCTTGTCGAGGTGGGCGACGACATCGTCCTGCTCACCACCCAGTATGGCGGCCATTCCGGTCTCGGTGCGGCTCGCGGCCTCCGCCATGGCGAGTCCGCGGCGGCGGACCAGCACCATGGCCGCCTCGTCGGTGAGCACACCGGAGGCCACGGCCGCGGTGATCTCGCCGACGCTGTGGCCCGCGACCGCGCCGATTCGGTTCGGCAGCTCCGCGAGACCGGTCGCGCCCTCGACGCCCTCGCCGAACAGCGCGTGGGCGGCGACCAGACCGGCGGCCACCAGCAGCGGCTGGGCCACCGCGGTGTCGCGGATCTCCTCCTCATCGGCCTTGGTGCCGTAGTGGATGAGGTCCAGGCCGGAGACGGCCGACCACCAGGCCAGACGTTCGGTGACGCCGGGGAGGTCGAGCCAAGGGGTCAGGAAGCCGGGCTTCTGAGCGCCCTGGCCGGGAGCGACGAGTACGAGCACTCTCACACTCTCTCTTGTGGACGGTCCGGCTCGCCCGTGAGGACAAGGACGAAGAACCGTCAGGGGAATTGTGGGGGTCCAACAAACGGTCAGGGCAATATGTTCGCGTCGGCGAGACGTCCCAGGATCAGGGCTATGCGCAGAGTAAACGCCGACCTGACGTCCGAAGGTGACCATCCGGTGACGTCCGTCACACGTCGTAGCCGGTAGCGGACGGTGTTCGGGTGAACGAAGAGCATCCGGGCCGCACCCTCCAGACTGCTCGCCTGTTCGAGGTACACACTCAGTGTCTCGAGCAGCGCCGAACCGGCTTCCTCCAGCGGTCTGTAGATCTCCTCCACCAACTGCTCACGGGCGGCCGGATCCCCGGCCATCGCGCGCTCGGGCAGCAGATCGTCGGCGAGCACCGGGCGGGGCGCGTCCGGCCAGGCGGTGCACGCCTTCAGCCCGGCCGCCGCGGCCCCCGCCGAGCGGGTCGCGGCCAGCAGGTCGGAGACCACCGGACCGGCCACCACCGGCCCCGGGGCGTACGGCCCGATCAGCGCCTTCGCCGCCTGGAGCGGATTGTCCGAGCCGCCCGCGACCACCACAAGACGGTCGCCCAGCACCCCGGTGAGCACCTGCAGTTTGGCGTGGCGGGCGGCCCGCCGGATCGCCTCGACGGTCAGCTCGCTGTCCCCGTCGGGGGCGGTGCCCAGCACCACGCACACATGTTCGGGCGAGTTCCAGCCCAGGGCGGCGGCGCGGGACAGCGCCCCCTCGTCCGCCTCACCGGACAGCACCGCGTTGACCACCAGCGACTCCAGCCGGGCGTCCCAGGCGCCGCGCGCCTCGGCGGCCTGCGCGTACACCTGGGCGGTGGCGAAGGCGATCTCCCGCGCGTACACCAGCAGCGCCTCGCGCAGCACCGACTCATCGCCCGGGGCCGCCACGTCGTCGATCGCCGACTCCATGACCTCGATGGTCGTGCGGACCATCTCCACGGTCTGCCGCAGGGTGATCGCCCGGGTCAGCTCGCGCGGGGCGGTGCCGAACACATCGGTGCTGATCGCCTGGGGCGCCTCGGGGTGGCGAAACCATTCGGTGAAGGCCGCGATGCCCGCCTGCGCCACCAGCCCGATCCAGGAGCGGTTCTCGGGCGGCATCGCCCGGTACCACGGCAGCTGCTCGTCCATGCGCGCGATGGCGTTGGCGGCGAGCTTCCCGGAGGACTTCTCCAGGCGGCGCAGGGTGGCACTGTGCGGATGCGGGGTGTTCGAGGCTGGTTCAGGCACGAGGACAAGACTGCCTTATCGGATGGTGAGCGCTGGGGGCGGGAGGTGTACGCGGGGGTAGGGACGGTGCGGGGCGGACGGTGCGGGGCGCACTACCGTGGACCGGGTGATGTGGATACAGCGGTCCGGTGCACGGTATCCGGGCGGGGAGGGCGTGGGCATCGAGACGCGCCACGCCTTTTCCTTCTCTGGGTACTACGACCCCGGCAATGTGCGGTTCGGCTCGCTCACGGCCTGCAACGAGGAGCGGCTCGCGCCCGGCGCGGGCTTCGCCGAACATCCGCACCGCGATATGGAGATCGTCACCTGGGTCGTCGAGGGCGAGCTGACCCATGAGGACTCCACCGGCGCGCGGACCGTCGTGCGCCCCGGCGACGTCCAGCGGCTCAGCGCCGGAAGCGGGGTGCGGCACACCGAGCGCAACGCGGGTGCCGAGCCGCTCACCTTCGTCCAGATGTGGCTGATGCCGGGCCCCGCCGCCGCCACGGACCCGGCGTACGAGGTGGTGCGCGGCATCGCCGACGGCACCCCGTACGCACTCGAGCGCACCGAGGCGGTGCTGCATGTGCGGCGGCTGGTGGACGGTGAGCGTACCGCGCTGCCGGACGCGCCGTGGGTGTACGCGCACGCGGTGCGCGGCGCGGCGCGGATCGACGGGGAGACCCTCACCCCCGGCGACGCGGCCCGGATCTCCGCCGCGGAGGGACTGGAGGCGCGTGCCGAGGGCCCGGCCGAGCTGCTGATCTGGGAGATGCACACGGAGCCGGGCTACGGCTGAGCCGAGGGCTACAGCTCGGCCAGGACCGCGTCGGTGAACGTGGGCCAGACCTCGATCGCCCACGGGCCGAAGGCCCGGTCGGTCAGGACCACACAGGCGGCGCCCGCGTCCGGGTCCACCCAGAGGAATGTCCCGGACTGGCCGAAATGCCCGAAGGTGCGGGGCGAGGAGGAGGCACCGGTCCAGTGCGGCGACTTGCCGTCGCGTATCTCGAAGCCGAGCCCCCAGTCGTTGGGCCGCTGATGTCCGTAGCCGGGCAGCACACCCGTCAGACCCGGGTGCACCACGGAGGTGGCCCCGGCCAGCGTCTCGGCCGCCAGCAGCCGCGGGGCCTGCAGCTCCGCCACGAAGCGCACCAGGTCGTCCACGGTCGAGACGCCGTCCTTGGCGGGCGAGCCGGGCAGATCGGTGGCGACCATGCCGAGCGGCTGGAGCACCGCCTGGCGCAGATACTCCGGGAACGGGATGTCCGTGGCCTTGGCGATGTGGTCGCCCAGCACCTCGAACCCGGCGTTGGAGTAGAGCCTGCGGTTGCCGGGCGCGGCGACCGGGCGGTGCTCGTCGAAGGCGAGCCCGGAGGTGTGCGCCAGCAGATGGCGCACCGTGGAGCCCTCGGGCCCCGCCGGCTCGTCCAGCTCCACCGCGCCCTCCTCGACGGCGACCAGCGCGGCGTACGCGGCGAGCGGCTTGGTGACCGAGGCGAGCGGGAAACGATGACCGGTCGGACCGTACGATCCGGCCAGGGTGCCGTCCGCACGCACGACGGCGGCCGCCGCCGTCGGAACCGGCCAGTTCTCGATCATCCGTAGGCTCTCCATGCCCCAGAGCCTACGGGGTGCCCGCATGGCAGGGGCTCCGCCCCTGGGCCCCGGGGTCTGGAGGCGGAGCCCCGGTTGAGGGACGGGGCCGGGGAGGGGAGTGGCCCGCCGCGGGCGCCAAGGTTGCCCCAAATCCCCGCTTGCTTGGAGTGCACTCCAAGTCAATAGCGTTGAAGACGTCGATGAGGCGTGCGGATCCGCGACCTGCGAGAGGTGAATCGGCATGACCGTGATGGAGAGCGCCCCGGTGAAGGCGCGGAAGAACTGCGCGGGAAGGGACGGCCACCCCCGGCCCACCGGGCAGGACCGCTACTCGATCAGTGAGGTCGTCGCCCACACCGGGCTGACGGCGCACACCCTGCGCTGGTACGAGCGGATCGGGCTGATGCCCCATGTGGACCGTACCCACACCGGCCAGCGCCGCTTCACCAACCGCGACCTGGACTGGCTCGACCTCGTCGGCAAGCTGCGGCTGACCGGGATGCCGGTCGCGGACATGGTCCGCTACGCCGAGCTGGTGCGGGAGGGCGAGCACACCTTCGCCGAGCGCGAGGAGCTGCTGACCGCGCACCGCGAGAACGTGCGGGAGCGGATCGCCGAGCTCCAGAGCACGCTCCAAGTTCTCGACTTCAAGATCGATGTCTACGCTGACGCCCGGAGGGCGTCGGAGAGGTTTGACACCGTATGAGCGACAGCACCAACGACACCATCGTGACCGTCGGCCTGGGGACCGGCGGCCCCGAGGTCGGCGTCCAGGGCCTGGGCTGCATGGGCATGAGCTGGGCCTACGGACCGACCCACGACGAGGCGGAGGCGCGGGCCACGCTGGAGCGGGCCCTGGACCTGGGCGTCACGCTCTTCGACACCGCCGATGTCTACGGCTTCGGGCGGAACGAGGAGTTCATCTCCCCCTTCGTCCGGGCCAACCGGGACCGGATCACCCTGGCCACCAAGTTCGCCATCGACCGCGACGAGAGCGACCCGTACGGCCGCCAGCGGATACGCAACGACCGCCCGTACATCCGCCAGGCCGTCGAGGGCAGTCTGCGCCGCCTCGGGGTGGACCACATCGACCTGTACTACATGCACCGGCGCAACCCCGAGGTGCCGCTGGAGGAGAGCGTCGGCGCCATGGCCGAGCTGGTGGCCGAGGGGAAGGTCGGGCACCTCGGGCTGAGCGAGGTCACGGCGAACGAGCTGCGCGCGGCGCACGCGGTGCACCCCATCGCGGCGGTGCAGTCGGAGTGGTCGCTGTTCAGCCGCGACATCGAGAAGAGCGTGGTGACGGCCGCCCGTGAGCTGGGCGTGGCCCTCGTCCCGTATTCGCCGCTCGGTCGAGGCTTCCTCACCGGCTCCTTCGTCCAGGCCGAGCAGGAGCTGGGCGAGGACGACTTCCGCCGCCTCCAGCCCCGCTTCACCGGCGACAACGCGGCCGCCAACGCCGCGCTGCTGGAGCCGCTCCGGAAGATCGCCGAGGCGCGCGGGGCCACGCTCGCCCAGATCGCGCTGGCCTGGGTGCAGCAGCAGGCCCAGGTGCACGGGCTCGCCGTGGTGCCGATCCCCGGCACCCGCACCCGCGCCCGGATCGAGCAGAACACCGGCGCGACCCGGATCGAGCTGACCGGGGACGAGCTGGCCGCGCTGGAGCCGATCGCCGGACAGGTGGCGGGCGCCCGCTACGCCGATATGAGCGCGACGAGCGCGGGCCGGGAGTAAGGGGCGGCGGGTGACCGGCGGCGGGTGACGGACGGCGGGTGACGGACGGCGCCGGGCCGGGGACAGCGGTCAGACGAGGCCCTGGCGGCAGTCCGGCCCCGTGCCCGGACCGCCGCCGTCCTCCTCCGCGCACCGCACCCCGTCGAAGTCCCCCAGCGCGATCCGCGAGAAGTTGCGCAGCGAGTCCGTCCCGGGCGCGAAGTAGCCGGTGTGCCCGTGGGCGCTCTCGGAGGAGACCACCCGGGCGCCGAAGGACGGATCGGTCGGGTCGTCGCCATGGCCCAGGCCCAGGAAGTCATAGCCGGTCACCCGCCGGATCCAGTCGGTGCGGTCCCGCGCCGCCCAGACCCGGGCCCCCGTGCGCAGGCCCGCGGCGCTGTCCGCGCGCATCCCCGGGCTGCCCAGCACCACCAGGTCGGAGACGCGGGTGCGGTCCATCGCGGAGGCGGCGAGACCGCAGACCACCGAGCCGTAGCTGTGGCAGAAGACGGCGGGCGGGGCGTCGGCGGTGGCCGCGGTGGTCACGGCGAGCCCGGCCAGAAACCGGTCCAGACGGGGCGCGCCCGCCTTGGCCAGCCGGCTGGTGGCGGCGTCCGGGCCCAGCCCGACCGGGGTGGTGTAGCCGACCCAGGCGATGACGGCGGTCGGGGTCGCGGGCGCGTCCTCGGCCATCCGCGCCCGCAGCGACCGGGCCATCCCGGCCGGGGTGCCGTACGGGTGGCCCGTGCGGTCGAAGTCGTCCAGGTCGATGTCGGAACCGGGCACGATCACTGCCGTGCGACGGGCCGCCGCCAAATCCCCGTACACCTCCGCCACCTGGCCGCGCCCGCGCGGATCGAAGGCGAGGATCTGGCGGCCGGGCCGGAGGAGCGCCGCGTACCGCTCGGCGAGCGGGCTCTTCGGGTCGGCCTCCCGCTCCTTGTGCCAGGCGGCCCGGATCGACCGGGCGTTGGCCTCGTACCGCAGGCTCAGCGGTGCCCCGTCCAGATTGCCCACCACCTCGGGGTGCCGGATGACCAGCGCCTTCCGCTGGACCTCGGTGAGCCGGTCGAAGAACCGGGCGATCCCGGCGGGCGAGGCGGTGGCTGGATCGGGCAGCTCGCGCCCGGCCCCGCCCAGCGAATGGTCCGCCAGCCAGGCGGCGGTGCCCGGCGGCGGCCCGGTGATGGCCTGCTCCTCGTGGGCCACCGTCCAGCCGGCCGTCCCCGCCATGACGGTGATGGTGAGCGCCGCGGTGATCAGGCGCCGTGCGTAGTGCCTGGTGCGTAGCGTCTGGGGCATGGCGGCGGCTTCCCTCTTCCGTCGGTGGATCCGTCGGTGGATCCGTCGGTGGCGGAGGGAAAGGTAGAGAGGTGTCGGGTGGCGGTACGTCACCCCCCGGTGCCAAGTGGGGTGTCATACCCCAGTAGGGGGTGGCCGCCCGGCCGGGGTCACTGACCCGGTGTCACCAGGCCCGACTCATACGCGAAGATCACCGCCTGGGCGCGGTCGCGCAGCCCCAGCTTGGCCAGCACCCGGCCGATGTGGGTCTTCACCGTCTGCTCCGCGAGCACCAGCGACTCGGCGATCTCCTGGTTGGACAGGCCACGGGCGATCAGCTCCAGCACCTCGGTCTCCCGCGGCGTCAGCCCGCTGCGCCGCAGGGCCGGGCCGTCGCGGCGCGGCGCGGGGCGCTGCCGGGCGAAGTCGGCGATCAGCCGGCGGGTGACGGACGGGGCGAGCAGCGCCTCGCCCGCCGCCACCACCCGGACCGCGGAGATCAGATCGGCCGGCGGGGCGTCCTTCAGCAGAAAGCCGCTGGCCCCGGCGCGCAGCGCCTCGTAGACGTAGTCGTCCACGTCGAAGGTGGTGAGCATCAGGACCTTGGGCCGGTGGATGACCCCGCGCGGCGGGTCCAGCAGCTGCCGGGCCGCCTCGAGCCCGTCCATCTCGGGCATCCGGACGTCCATCAGCACCACATCGGGATGGCTGCGGCGGCTGACCTCCACGCCCTCCCGCCCGTCCGGCGCCTCGCCGACGACGTCGATATCGCTCTGCGCGGCGAGCAGGGCGGCGAACCCCGCCCGTACCATCGCCTGGTCGTCGACGATGATCACCTTGATGGTCATGACGGGTCCGTCTCTTCGAGGTCTACCAGGGGGAGGCGGGCCGCGACGCGGAAGCCGCCGTCGGCCAGCGGGCCGGTGTCGAGCATGCCGCCGACCAGCCGTACCCGCTCGACCATGCCGACGAGGCCATGTCCGGTGCCGCTGGTCTCCAGGGGCTTGGTGGGTGCGCTGTCGGCCGGGCCGTTGACCACCAGCAGGGTCAGCGCCGAGCCGTCCTCGGCGGAGATGGCCACCCGGGTGGTGGCGCCCGGCGCGTGCCGCACCACATTGGCCAGCGCCTCCTGCACGATGCGGTACGCGGACAGCCCCACCGCCTGCGGCAGCGGTTCGAGCTCGGCCACGTCCTCCGCGATGGTCAGCGTGGTCGGTATGCCGGCCCGTACGGTCGCCTCGACCAACTGGGGCACCTGCCGCAGCCCCGGCTGCGGCGCCCGCTCCCCGCGGGTCTCCTCGCTGCGCAACACGCCCAGCAGCCGTCGCATTTCGGCGAGCGACTCGCGGGCGGTGGCGGCGATGGTGGAGAACTCCCGCTCCGCCTCGGACGGCAGACCGCCGATCCGGTACGGGGCGCTGTCCGCCTGCACGGTGATCACCGACATGTGGTGGGCGACCACGTCGTGCAGCTCACGGGCGATCCGGGTGCGCTCCTCCAGCAGGGTGCGATGGGCCCGTTCGGCCTCGCTGATCGTCTCCTGCTCGGCCAGCCGCCGCTGGGCGTCCCCGCGCTCGCGCAGCGCCCCGGCGACCAGCAGCACCACGCCGCTGAGCACGAACAGCACCACATTGCTGCCGTTGCTCTTGTCCGGGAAGGCCATGCCGAGCGCCAGCCCCGCGGCGCCGGTGACCAGCCACACCGCCACCAGGGTGCGGCGCGGTTCGCGCAGCGCGAGGGCGAGCAGCAGGAAGAGATAGCCGACGATGGCGCCCGGCAGCCACGGCCACACCCGGTTCTCCAGGTGGTCCGCGGTGCCGAGCACCACCAGGGCGCAGACCAGGTCGGCGAGGAAGACGATCCACCACGCCTGGAGGGGGCGGGTGACGGACAGCAGCAGCGGGGTGCTCTGGACGATCCCGAGCAGCGTGGCGACGCCGCCGCCCACCCCGTAGTCATGGGAGAGAATCTGGGCGGTGGTGGGGACCAGGATCGTGGTGAGGACCATCGCCACGCCGTACGGCACCCTGCGCAGCCAGCTCCTGGGCGACTGGGCGAACAGCGGCGTCGCCGGATAGCTGGGGGTCACCAGGGCGCGGGCGAGACCGCCCGCCTGCCGCCGGGCGGCCTTGGGCAGGCTCTCGTGCGCGGTGGAGGAGGCGGCGGTCGCCGCGGCGCCGGAGGACGCGGCGGCGGACGCCTGGCCGGCGGCCTCGCCGGCCGGTGCGGAGGGGGAGCCGGACACTTACAACTCCGCCAGCAACTCGGCCTTCTTCGCGCTGAACTCGTCGTCGGTCAGCAGCCCGGCCGTGTGCAGGTCGCCCAGATGACGGATGCGCTCGGCGATGTCGGCGGGGTCGCGGCGCGGGGCGGCGGCCCGGCTCGGGGCCGGGGCGCCCTCGGCGCACGGCACGGGGGAGGAGGCCCGTATGGCCTCCAGGACGGACGCGGCGAACGGCAGCGACTGGTGGACGAGGCCGTAGCCCATCCCGAAGACGACGGCCGCCGGGTCCCGGTCGGGGCGGTCGGCCGGCTGGTCCTCGGCGGAGCGCCGCAGCAGACGCAGATGGCCGTGGCCACCGCCCTTGGGGGTGACCTTGCCGGTGCCGTTCCTGGCCGTGCCGTCCTTGGCGGAACCCCCTTTGGCGGCACCGGCCTTGGCGGAGCCCTCCTTGGGCATGGTGCCCGCCGAGCCCCGGCTCTCCGGCGAGCGCCACTCCACACCGGTGAGTTCGTCGATCCGGAAGCGCTGGTCCCCGACCTTCCACTTCTCCGAGGAGGCGCCGGTCCAGAACCAGCGGAAGGAGATGTCCTTGCCGTCGAAGGACGCCTTGCCGTCGTACGCCTTGAAGGACAGCGGCGGCGGGGGCACGGTCACCAGATGCGCCTCGGCCGCGGTGTCCGCGTCGGGGCCGAGGGACTCGCGTATCCGCTCGGCGTAGTAGTCGGCGAGGGTCTCCCGTTCGGCCGGCAGCACCAGGCGGTACGGGTCGTACGCCTCCTTGAGCTGGCCGTCGGCGGCGTCCATCAGCGGGTCGGCGCCCGGTCTGGGCACGGCGCGCAGCACCACCGTTCCGCGTTTGCCCACGGCGAGCTCCACCCCGGACAGCGCCTCGAAGGGGATGCGGCGTTCGCCGAGCGCCTGGAGCAGCTTCGGCGTGCGGATCCCCCGTTCGAAGCGGATGAGCATGGAGTCGGTGTCGAACTCCCAGACGGTCTGAAAACCGGCCAGCACATCACCCATGCGGCTCATCGTATGCGGCGGTGGCCCGCCCGTCCCCCTTTGAGGCTACGCGCGTCACTAGAGTTTCCGGTGTTTATGCCGGGCGTCAGCGTAGCCCTGCGGTGCAGTCGTCGCCGTTGCCGCAGCTCACGGACTGGACAGCACCGATTCCCACCCGCGCGAAGTTGTCCAGGCTGGTCGTGCCCGGTTCGAAGTATCCGGCGTGTCCATTCGCCCCGTCCGCGGCCAGCACCCGGGCGCCGAAGCCGGAGGAGACCGGGTCCGCGCCATGGCCGAGCCCGCCGAACTCCAGATGCGGAATGTCCTCGATCCAGTCGCCGGAGTCGCGCATCGCCCACACCCGGGCACTGGTGCCCAGGTCGGAGACATGGCCGGCGCGCATCCCGGGGCTGCCGGCCACCGCGATATCGGTGACCTTGGGCGGCAGATCGCGGGCGGCGACCCCGCACACCACCGAGCCGTAGCTGTGGCACATCAGCGAGACCCGGGAGAGCGAGGGCAGCGCGTTGACCAGCGCCCGCAGCCGCACCGCGCCCTGGGCGGCCAGCTTGCCGGTGGCCGCGTCCATGCCGATCCCGGCCGGGCTGGTGTAGTCGGCCCAGGCGATGACGGCGGTCTTGGTGTCGGGGGCGTCGGCCCGCTCGTTGTCGTAGAGCGCCTGAGCCATTCCGACCGTGGCGGTGTACGGGCGCTCGGTCTTCTGGAACGTCAGGATGTCGGTGTCCACGCCCGGCACCACGATCGAAACCCGGTTGGCGTGGGCGAGGTCCCCGAAGACCTCGGCGGCTCGCCCGGCGCCCGAGGGGTCGAAGGAGAGGATCTGCCGCCCGGCGCCCAGCAGGTCCGCATAGCGGTTCATCCGGCGTGTCGCGTCCGAGCGGCCCATCGGGGTGAGCCGCGGGTCGTGCATCCGCTTGCGCTCGTCGGCGCGGGCCTTGAACAGGGCGACGCGGTTGGCGCGGTAGCGCAGGGCCACCGGCGCGCCGTTGAGATTGCCCACGGCCAGCGGATAGCGCCGCACCACCCGGTCGGTCTGGGCCTTGGTGAGCGAGCCGAACCAGCGGCCGAGGGTGCGCGGCGAGCCGTACGGATCGGGCAGCGCGCGGCCGCCGAGCGATCCATGGCGCCAGGCGTCCATCGACGCGGAGAGCGCGTCCGGGGCTCCTCTGTGGCTCCGTACGGCCGTCCAGCCGGTGGTGGCGAGGAGGACGAAGACCACCGCCAGCGCGAGCAGGGCGCGCCAGGCGGTGGAACCGGGAGAGGGGGAGCCGAGCTCCGAGAAGGAAGTCACCGCGGGACACCCTAGGAGAAGCGCGGCGTCGCGTGCCAAATCCCGTGATTCATATCACGTTTGAAAGCGGGAATGCTTGGGGGCTATGCCGGAATTGATGCTATTTATCCCATTTCTCGGCGAGAGTGGGACCCACGTAATCAAGATGGAACGCGGTGAGGTCTCGCAATGTGACGACGCTGTCCTCGTCGCCCTCGGTCCACAGCTTCCCGGCCACCCGGATCACCCCGCCGAACATCGCGACCACCAGCCGCGGCCGCGGATCGGCGTCGATGTCCAGCCCCTCGCGGCGGGCGATCTCGCGCGCCAGCCGCTCCTCCAGCTCCGCGATGCGGCGCAGATGGACCGCGAGCAGGCTCGGCGTGGACTCGATCACCCGGTACATCCGCATATGGAGCTCGGGCGGCACCAGCTGCTCGAGGGCTCCCCCGATGCTTCCCCAGGCGTCGAGGGTCGCCCCGCGCAGCGCGGCCAGCGGCGCCTCGCCCGCGGGGCGTGCGCACAGGGCGGCGAAGAAGTGGCACTCCGCCGACTCCTGACTCGCGAAGGCGACCTCCTCCTTGTTGGCGAAGTACCGGAAGAAGGTGCGCTGGGAGACCTCGACCGCCTCGGCGATCTCGTCGACCGTCGTCCGCTCGTATCCCTGACGGGTGAACAACTCCAGTGCGGAGCGCACCAGGGCGGCTCGCGTCCGCTGCTTCTTGCGCTCGCGCAGCCCGGCCGGTGGTGGCGTCGTCGTGCCCGCCACTGCCTCGTCCGTCGTCACCTGTCGGCTCGCTCTCTACCGGTGTGGGGCCGCGTTGCGGCTGCTCAGGATACCTGTGACAAAAACGTCAGTTACCGGCGGATGAATCGGTTTGTCAATTGTCAGACGCTGACATTAGCCTCCGGTCATGACCTCTTCGACCACCGTCGCCAATTCGGCGCCGGAACCTCCCATAGCCGATGCCCCGAAGGGGCTTCGGGGTCATCCGTGGCTGACGCTTCTCACCGTCGCCCTCGGCGTGACGATGGTCGCCCTCGACGGCACGATCGTCGCCATCGCCAACCCGGCCATCCAGAAGGACCTCGGTGCCTCGCTCGCCGATGTGCAGTGGATCACCAATGGCTATCTGCTGGCCCTCGCCGTCGCGCTGATCACGGCGGGCAAGCTGGGTGACCGCTTCGGGCACCGGCAGACCTTCCTCATCGGCGTCGTCGGCTTCGCCATCTCCTCGGCCGCCATCGGCTTCTCCGGCGAGGTGTCGCTCGTCGTGGCCTTCCGGGTGCTGCAGGGCCTGTGCGGTGCGCTGCTGATGCCCGCGGCGCTCGGGCTGCTGCGCGCCACCTTCCCCGCCGAGAAGCTCAACATGGCCATCGGCATCTGGGGCGCGGTGATCGGCGCCTCCACCGCCGCCGGGCCCATCGTCGGCGGACTGCTCGTCGAGCACGTCAACTGGCAGTCGGTCTTCTTCATCAACGCGCCCGTCGGCGTGCTGGCCGTGGTCCTCGGTCTGCTGCTCCTGGTGGACCACCGCGCCGAGCAGGCGCCGCGGTCCTTCGACATCCCCGGCATCGTGCTGCTGTCCGGTGCCATGTTCTGCCTCATCTGGGCGCTCATCAACGCCGCTGACTGGCACTGGACCGACCAGCGCACGCTGCTCTTCCTGGCCCTGGCGGCGGTCTGCTTCGCCGTCTTCATCTTCTGGGAGAACCGGACGGCGGAGCCGCTGCTGCCGCTCAGCATGTTCCGCTCGGTGCCGCTCAGCGCGGGCACCGTGCTGATGCTGCTGATGGCCTTCGGCTTCATGGGCGGGCTGTTCTTCGTCACCTTCTACCTCCAGAACGTGCACGGGATGAGCCCCGTCGACAGCGGGCTGCATCTGCTGCCGCTCACCGCGATGATGATCGTCGCCTCGCCGCTGGCCGGTGCGCTGATCACCAAGTTCGGGCCGCGGACGCCGCTGGTCGGCGCCATGATGATCACCGCCGTCGCGATGTTCGGCCTGTCCCGGCTGGACGCGGACAGCGGCGGCGTCGAGATGGCCGTCTGGTTCGCCCTGCTGGGCCTCGGCCTCGGCCCGGTCATGGTCGGCGCCACCGAGGTCATCGTCGGCAACGCCCCGATCCAGCACGCCGGTGTCGCCGGCGGCCTCCAGCAGGCCGCGATGCAGGTCGGCGGCAGCCTCGGTACGGCCGTCCTGGGCGCGGTCATGGCGGGCCGGGTGGACAGCACGCTGCCGGAGAAGTGGGCCGACGCCGGGCTGCCGCCGATGCCCGAGGGCGCGGAGTCCAAGGCGTCGGACGCGGTCGAGGTCGGCATCGCCCCGGTTCCCAAGGGCACTCCGCCGGAGGTCGCGGGCAAGATCACGGCCGTCGCGCATGACACTTTCGTGTCAGGGATGGGGTTCGCCTTCACGGTGGCCGCCGTCGTCTCGGTGGTCGCGGCGCTGGTCGCGGCCTTCACCAAGCGCGGTGAGAACGCGGACGCGGCCGGGGGCGCCGTCCACATCTGACCCCTCGCGGTCAACCCCCTATCAGGGTGGACCTTGATCGACCCCATGGTGGCGAACGGGAGCCGGCGGACAGGCTGGCTCCCGTTCTGTTCTTTCCACACGGGGAGCGAAATCGTTATGCGCAAGATCATTACGGTCGCCGTCTCGGCGCTGGCCCTCTCCGCCACCCTGGCCCCGGCCGCGGCGGCTGCCCCACCGCGGCTGGGCAACTGCGCCGCCGGGCAGCTGTGCCTGTGGCGGAGCGGCGGCTTCACGGGGGCGCGCCAGATCCATGAACTGGCCGACGTCGACATCGAAAGCTGTGTCGCCCTGCCGTCCGGCACCACCGCGGCGTCCCTGGCGAACCGTACGGGCCGCCCGGTGACGGCCTATCAGAGCCGCGAGTGCGCCGAAACGGCCGAGTTCCACACCTATCCCACCGGCACCTGGGCCCCCGAAACCCCGTACCAGGTCCGCGCCTTCAAAATCTGGGAACGCTGACCGGCGGCCCGGGGCCTGTTTGCCCCCCCGCCCCGCCCCTTCCCGAACCAGGGGCATCGCCCCTGGACCCCGGGTGTCCTTCGGGCGTGTTCGCAAGCGTCCCGCCGGACGGCAGCGGGTGGCCCGCCGCCGTCCGTGGGGCGGTCGATCCGGTGCGGCTCCGCCGCCATCGGGACCGGCGGAAGCCAGGCGCGGCACTTGAGCCGGAGCACCAAGCCCGCCCCGGGCCCGACGCCCGACGCCCGACCCCCGGGCCCGGGGCCCGGGGCCCGGGGCCCGGGGGTCTGAGTCCTGGAGGTCCGGGAGCCCGGGGCCGGGTTCGGGGTCCTGGCTTGGCCGGGTCCTGGGGGCCGGGAGCCTGGGGCCGGGGTCCGGGGGTTCGGGGCCGCGGGTCAGGGGTCCGCGGTCTGGGGTCCGGGGTCGGGCCCGGGAATCTGGGATCCACGGTCTGGGATCCGGGGGCCGACGCCCGGGGCGGAGCCCCTGGATCCCCGGCTGGGAGGGCGGGGGCGGCGCCTCCGTCCTTCGTGTAGCCCTGGCACCAGGCATACGACGACGCGGGGCGGGCTGAACCTTCAGCCCGCCCCGCGTCACGGCTTGCCGCCGTCGTAGACGGCTACGCGTCGCCGCCCGCCGGGCCGGGGTCGGCGGCGGACACGTCGAGGAGCTGGTAGCGGTCGATCGCCTGCTTGAGGGCCGAGCGGTCGATCTTGCCGTCGCGGGCGAGCTCCGTCAGGACGCCGAGCACGATCGACTCGGCGTCGATGTGGAAGAAGCGCCGCGCCGCGCCGCGGGTGTCGGCGAAGCCGAAGCCGTCCGCGCCCAGCGACTGGTACGTGCCGGGTACCCAGCGCGCGATCTGGTCGGGAACCGCACGCATCCAGTCGGAGACGGCCACCTTCGGGCCCTCCGCGCCCGCGAGCTTCCGGGTGACGTACGGAACGCGCTGCTCCTCCTCCGGGTGGAGCAGGTTGTGCTCCTCCACCTCGATGGCGTCCCGGCGCAGCTCGTTCCAGGACGTGGCCGACCAGACGTCCGCCTTGACGTTCCAGTCCTCGGCCAGGACGCGCTGGGCTTCCAGGGCCCACGGCACCGCGACGCCGGAGGCGAGGATCTGGGCCGGTACGGAGCCCTTCTCGCCCTGCTGGTAGCGGTAGAGGCCCTTGAGGATGCCCTCGCGGTCCACGTTCGAAGGCTCGGCCGGGTGCTGGATCGGCTCGTTGTAGACGGTGAGGTAGTAGAAGACGTCCTCACTGTTCTCGCCGTACATCCGACGCAGACCGTCCTGGACGATATGGGCGATCTCGAAGCCGAACGCCGGGTCGTACGCGACGACCGCCGGGTTGGTCGAGGCCAGCAGCTGGGAGTGGCCGTCCGCGTGCTGGAGACCCTCACCGGTCAGCGTCGTACGACCGGCGGTCGCGCCCAGTACGAAGCCACGCGCCAGCTGGTCGGCCATCTGCCAGAACTGGTCACCGGTGCGCTGGAAGCCGAACATCGAGTAGAAGACGTAGACCGGGATCAGCGGCTCGCCATGCGTGGCGTACGCGGAGCCCGCCGCGATCAGCGAGGCCGTACAGCCCGCCTCGGAGATGCCGTCGTGCAGCATCTGCCCGGTCGACGACTCCTTGTAGGCCAGCAGCAGCTCACGGTCGACCGACTCATACATCTGGCCCAGCGGCGAGTAGATCTTCGCCGAGGGGAAGAGCGAGTCCATGCCGAAGGTGCGGTACTCGTCGGGCGCGATCGGCACGAACCGCTTGCCGATCTCCTTGTCCCGCATCAGGTCCTTCAGCAGCCGGACGAACGCCATGGTGGTGGCGATCTGCTGCTGACCGGTGCCCTTCTTCAGCGTGGCGTAGGTCTTGTCGCCCGGCAGCCGCAGCGGCTTGGCGCGCACGACACGGGTCGGCGCGTAGCCGCCCAGCGCCTTGCGGCGGTCGTGCATGTACTGGATCTCCTCCGAGTCCCGGCCCGGGTGGTAGTACGGCGGGAGGCCGGACTCCAGCTCCTTGTCGGGGATCGGCAGGTGCAGCCGGTCGCGGAAGCGCTTGAGGTCGTCGACCGTCAGCTTCTTCATCTGGTGGGTCGCGTTGCGGCCCTCGAAGTTCGGGCCGAGCGTCCAGCCCTTGACGGTCTGCGCGAGGATCACCGTCGGCTGGCCCTTGTGGGCCTTGGCCGCCGAGTACGCCGCGTAGATCTTCTTGTGGTCGTGACCGCCGCGGCCCAGGTGCAGGATCTGGTCGTCGGTCATGCCCTCGACCATCTTGCGCAGCCGCTGGTCGTCACCGAAGAAGTGGTCGCGGATATAGGAGCCGGTCTCGGTCGCGTACGTCTGGAACTGACCGTCCGGCGTCGTGTTCAGCCGGTTGACCAGGATGCCGTCGCGGTCCTGCGCCAGCAGCGGGTCCCAGGTGCGGTCCCAGACCAGCTTGATCACGTTCCAGCCGGCGCCGCGGAACTGCGACTCCAGCTCCTGGATGATCTTGCCGTTGCCGCGCACCGGGCCGTCGAGCCGCTGGAGGTTGCAGTTGACCACGAAGGTCAGGTTGTCCAGGCCCTCACGGGCGGCCAGGGAGAGCTGGCCGAGCGACTCCGGCTCGTCCATCTCGCCGTCGCCCAGGAACGCCCAGACGTGGGAGTTGGAGGTGTCGGCCACGCCGCGCGCCTCCATATAGCGGTTCATCCGCGCCTGGAAGATCGCGCCGAGCGGGCCCAGGCCCATGGAGACCGTCGGGAACTCCCAGAAGTCCGGCATCGACCGCGGGTGCGGGTAGCTGGACAGCGCGTGACCGAGCTTGGACTTCTCCTGACGGAATCCGTCCAGGTGGTCCTCGCTCAGCCGGTCGAGGAGGAAGGCGCGGGCGTAGATGCCGGGGGAGGCATGGCCCTGAAAGAAGATCTGGTCGCCGCTGTCGTGGTCCTTGCCGCGGAAGAAGTGGTTGAAGCCCACGTCGTACAGCGAGGCGGACGAGGCGAAGGTGGCGATGTGGCCACCGACCCCGATACCCGGGCGCTGCGCCCGGGAGACCATCACCGCCGCGTTCCAGCGGGTCGCGTTGAGGACCTTGCGCTCGATCTCCTCGTTGCCCGGGAAGAACGGCTCGTCCTTGGTGGCGATGGTGTTGACGTAGTCCGTGCTGCGCATCTCGGGCACGGCGACGCGCTTCTCACGGGCGCGCTCGATCAGGCGAAGCATCAGGTAGCGGGCACGTTCCCGGCCTCGCTCATCGACGGCTGCGTCGAGCGAGTCGAGCCATTCCTGGGTCTCTTCGGGATCGAAGTCCGGGACCTGGCTGGGAAGGCCGCCAATGATGATCGGGTTGCGATCGGATCCGGAAGCCACGCTATTCCTTCGCTTTTCGGTCGTGCTGTGCACGGACATGGATTCGTGCTCTGCTGCTGTCGCGCCGTTCTCCATCGTGTACCTCGGGTACGGGATACGTCACCTCTACCGAGTGGTAACCATCACCAGGTGAGACGGGCGCTCCGGCGTGCCGTCTCAACGGCGACGGCCGAATCGCAACCTTACGCCCACGACCGGGGTCGTCTGCGTACGACCGTTCGGCACGGGAGCGGCGTAGGGTGGCTAGACACACACGTAAGCCGGACATCCTCGGGCAATCCGGTCTGCCGCGCGCTGTTGTGTGTCGTTCCTCCATGATGGGAGTTGCGGCGACACGTCAACGTTTGGGCGGGATCGCTGGCCGGGTACTTGCGCGATCCGCCCGGCCCGTGTGGACTACGCCCAAGCCCTCGCGTACGCGCGCGGGACCCACAGACTCGAAGAGTGAATGCAAGATGACAGGAGGCAATCCGTGAGCGCGACCGCGGACCACGCGGAGGAGCGGACCAACCCTGCCGCGAGGCTGGGTTTCCAGCCCGAGCAGGTGGTCCAGGAGATCGGCTACGACGACGATGTCGACCAGGAGCTCCGCGAGTCCATCGAGGAGATCACCGGCCAGGAGCTCGTCGACGAGGAGTACGACGATGTGGCCGACGCCGTTGTGCTGTGGTTCCGGGAGGACGACGGCGATCTGACGGACGCGCTGGTGGACGCCATCCAGATGATCGACGACGGCGCACCGGTCTGGCTGCTGACGCCCAAGACCGGCCGTGACGGCTATGTCGAGCCGAGCGACATCAATGAGGCGGCGACTACTGCCGGCCTGTCCCAGACCAAGAGCTTCAACGCGGGCAAGGACTGGACGGGCAGCCGTCTGGTCACACCCAAGGCCGCGCGCAGCGGCAAGCGCTGAGGCCGGCGGATCCACACTCCAGAGCCCCCCTCCGTTCCCTTACGGAGGGGGGCTCTGAGCGTAGGCTGGGCCGCGCACCACATGATCAATTCAAACCTTGATCAATTCAATCGTTGATCATGTCGAACATGATCTTCCGAACGTGAGCGAAGGGATGGCTCCCATGGCGATAGAGGTCGGCGCGAAGGCCCCTGACTTCCAGCTGAAGAACCAGCACGGTGAGTCGGTCAGGCTCTCCGACTTCCGGGGCGAGAAGAGCGTCGTGCTGCTCTTCTACCCGTTCGCCTTCACCGGCGTGTGCACCGGCGAGCTGTGCGCGCTCCGCGACGAGCTGCCGCAGTTCGTCAACGACGACGTCCAGCTGCTGGCGGTCTCCAATGACTCGCCCTTCAGCCTGCGGGTCTTCGCCGAGCAGGAGGGCCTCGGGTACCCCCTGCTGTCGGACTTCTGGCCGCACGGCGAGGCCAGCCGCGCCTACGGCGTCTTCGACGAGGAGAAGGGCTGCGCGGTGCGCGGCACCTTCGTGATCGACAAGGAGGGCGTGGTGCGCTGGACGGTCGTCAACGGCCTGCCCGACGCCCGGGACCTCAACGACTACGTCAAGGCCCTGGAGGCCCTGTAGCCAAGGCCCCCGAAACCCTGTAGTGGTCGGGAACCGCTCACTAGGATCGACGCGTTGATCCTGATGGGAAACCTTTGATGAAGGGGCACGCAGTGCTCCTGACGAACCTTTTTTGGGAGGACTCGTGGGAGTCAGCCTCAGCAAGGGCGGCAACGTCTCGCTGACCAAGGAAGCCCCGAACCTGACCGCGGTCGTCGTAGGTCTCGGCTGGGACGCCCGTACCACCACGGGCACGGACTTCGACCTCGACGCCAGCGCCCTGCTGACCAACGCCGAGGGCAAGGTCGGCAACGACCAGAACTTCGTCTTCTTCAACAACCTCAAGAGCCCCGACGGCTCCGTGGAGCACACCGGTGACAACCTCACCGGTGAGGGCGAGGGCGACGACGAGCAGATCAAGGTGAACCTGGCGGGTGTCCCCGCCGATGTCGCCAAGATCGTCTTCCCGGTGTCGATCTACGACGCCGAGACCCGTCAGCAGAGCTTCGGCCAGGTGCGCAACGCCTTCATCCGCGTGGTGAACCAGGCCGACGGCAACGAGCTCGCCCGCTACGACCTCTCCGAGGACGCCTCGACCGAGACCGCCATGGTCTTCGGCGAGCTGTACCGGAACGGCGCGGAGTGGAAGTTCCGCGCCATCGGACAGGGGTACGCCTCGGGTCTGCGCGGTATCGCGCAGGACTTCGGCGTCAACGTCTGAGCGACGTCCGAGCAGGCCGTCGAAGGCCGCCGAAGGCCGTCGACAGGGCAATCATTCCGGCGCCGCACCCCCCGCGCCCCAGGGGCAGGGGTGCGGCGCCGGACGCGTATCACCCACGCAACACCCGGGGAGGAAACAGCATCATGGGCGTCACACTCGCCAAGGGGGGCAATGTCTCCCTCTCCAAAGCCGCTCCGAATCTCACACAGGTGCTCATCGGCCTGGGCTGGGACGCGCGCTCCACCACCGGAGCGCCGTTCGACCTCGACGCCAGCGCCCTGCTGTGCCGGTCGGGGCGGGTGCTCGGCGATGAGTACTTCATCTTCTACAACAACCTCAAGAGCCCCGAGGGCTCCGTCGAGCACACCGGCGACAACCTCACCGGCGAGGGCGAGGGTGACGACGAGTCCCTGCTGATCGATCTGGGCAAGGTCCCGGCCGAGGTCGACAAGATCGTCTTCCCGGTCTCCATCCATGAGGCCGAGGCCAGGCGCCAGACGTTCGGGCAGGTCAGCAACGCCTTCATCCGGGTGGTGAACCAGGCGGACGGCCAGGAGCTGGCCCGCTACGACCTCTCCGAGGACGCCTCCGGCGAGACCGCGATGATCTTCGGCGAGGTCTATCGCTACGGCGGCGAATGGAAGTTCAGGGCCGTGGGGCAGGGGTACGCGTCGGGTCTGCGAGGCATCGCTCTAGACTTCGGAGTCAACGTTTCGTAAAACCGCGTAAAGCGCGCGGGGGAGACCTTACGACGAAGGATTGGGTAGGCAGTGCTCCTCAAAACCTTTGGTTGGTCGTTCGCCGTCACGGCGATCGGTCTGGCCCTGGCCGGCGTCCTCTGGGGGTGGCAGGGGCTCGCCATCGTCGGGATCCTCTCGATCCTGGAGATCTCGCTCTCATTCGACAACGCGGTCATCAACGCGGGCATTCTGCGCAAGATGAACGCCTTCTGGCAGAAGATCTTCCTGACCGTCGGCATCCTGATCGCCGTCTTCGGTATGCGGCTGGTCTTCCCGGTGATCATCGTCGCCGTCACGGCCAAGATGAGCCCCATCGAGGCCGTCAATCTGGCGATCAACGACAAGGACAAGTACGAGCACCTGGTCACGGCGGCGCATCCGGCGATCGCGGCCTTCGGTGGGATCTTCCTGCTGATGATCTTCCTCGACTTCATCTTCGAGGAGCGGGACATCAGGTGGCTGGGGTGGCTGGAGAAGCCGCTCGCCAAGCTGGGCAAGCTGGACACGTTCTCGATCGTGGTCGCCCTGCTCGTGCTGCTGATCACCGCCACCACCGTGGCCACCGACGTGGCCCACGGCGGCGGTGACAAGACCGCCACCGTCCTGTTGTCCGGCGTCGCCGGTCTGCTCACGTATCTGATCGTCGGCGGCATCTCCGGCTACTTCGAGGACAAGCTCGAAGAGGAGGAGGACGAAGACGAGGACGACGAGGCCGGTGAGGCCGGGGGCGAGGGCGACGAGGAGGCGAAGGCCGCCCCGAACGCCCAGCTCAACGGCAGCGGCGGCGGTGGCTCCGGTGGCACCTCCGTGATGGGCCTGGCCGGCAAGGCCGCGTTCTTCCTCTTCCTCTACCTCGAGGTCATCGACGCGTCCTTCTCCTTCGACGGGGTCATCGGCGCCTTCGCGGTCACCAACGACATCTTCGAGATGGCGCTGGGTCTGGGCATCGGCGCCATGTACATCCGGTCGCTGACCGTCTTCCTGGTCCGCAGGGGCACCCTGGACGACTACGTCTACCTGGAGCACGGCGCGCACTACGCGATCGGCGCGCTCGCCGTGATCCTGCTGGTCACGATCAAGTACGAGATCAACGAGGTCATCACCGGCCTGGTGGGCGTGGTGCTGATCGCCGCCTCGTACTGGTCCTCGGTTCGGCGCAACCGCCGGGAGGCGGCCGCCGGGGAGGACTCGGAGGCCAAGACGGAAGTCACTTCCGGAGTCTGAGCGCCGGGAGTCCGGCCGCCGGGAGTGTGACCCGGCGGCGTTTGAGGAACGCTCTGAGCGGGGCGGCCGAGGTCTTCCGACCTCCCGGCCGCCCCGCGGCGGTTGAACGGCTGGACGGCGGCTTGTGGGGCTGTTTCCCGGGCAGTCTTTGGGCAGCCTCTGGGCAGCCTCAAGGTGGCGAGCGACGAAGGGTGGGGGTGCGCACCATGGCGTTCTGGAACAACTGGGGACGGTCCGCATGGCGTCAGTTCGACAGTGGTGACGCGTCCGGTGTGGTCGAGCTGACCAAGCGGCATGCGTCGATCTCGCTGACCAAACAGGGGGCCGCCACCGGCAATCTGCGCATCAACCTCTCCTGGCAGATGCGCACCTCGGACTTCAACAGCAGGTCGCGGCGTGGCTCGCTGCGCCATCCGCTGCAGATGTTCAAGCCCGAGCCGGTGCAGGCCCAGGGACCCGCGTTGGTCAATGTCGACCTCGACCTCGCGGTGATGTACGAGCTGAAGAGCGGCTCCAAGGGCGTGGTGCAGCCGCTGGGCGAGTTCTTCGGCAATCTCAACGAGGCGCCGTACATCAAGCTCAGCGGCGACGACCGGTTCGGCTCCGGGTCCGGTGAGACGGTCTACGTCAACATGGACCACAAGGACGACATCAAGCGACTGCTCGTCTTCGTCTACATCTACGACGGCACCCCAGCCTTCGACCGCACCCACGGCCTGGTCACGCTCTATCCGAGCAATGGGCCGCGGGTGGAGATCGCGCTCGACGAGCGCGCCCCGCAGGCGCGCTCCTGCGCCGTCGTGCTGATCGAGAACGTCAAGGGCGAGATGATGGTCCGCCGCGAGGTGAAGTACGTCTACGGCTTCCAGGCGGAGCTGGACCGGCTGTACGGCTGGGGCCTCCAGTGGGGCCGGGGCTACAAGTCCAAGGTGTGACCCCGGCTCGCCCCGCGGCCCCGCCCCCGTCCGTCTTTATAGGTCCTCATGGGCCCTCATGGGTCCTTACCGGTCCTTACCGGTCCTTGTAGGTCCTTGTAGGTCCTTGTAGGTCCTCATCGGTTCTGGAACTGCGGGCCCTGCGGCGGCAGGACGAAATGCGGGTCCGGCACCTGGGCGGGGATGGGCGGCGGGGGCGGCGGCAGCGGCCCCGTCGGCTGCACCTGCTGTGGGTAGCCGTACGCGGGGGGCTGTGGATAGCCGTACCCCGGCTGCGGCTGCGGATAGCCGTAGCCGGGCTGTGCCGGGGCCTGGGCGGGCGGCTGCGGATACCCCGTGCCCGGGGCCTGCGGGGGTAGGGGCGGCACCTGTGACGGCACATAGGCGTAGCCGCTGTCGCCCTGCGCGGCGGCGGGGTGCATGGGCTGGGTGCGCTGCGGATCCCAGGGGTCGGGCGACACCGGGTGCGGATAGCCGTAGGCCGGGGGATGGGCCTGGGTCGTCGCGTCGGACGGCGCCGGGGGCGGCGTGCCGGGGGCCGAAGCGGGTGCGGGGGGCGCGGCGGCCGCGGGCTCAGGGGCGGGGGCCGGGGTTTCGGGAACGGCGGCGGGCTCGGGAGCGGCGATGGCCTCCGGCTCGGCCGCGGCGTCGTCCTCCGGGGCGCCCTCGCCGTCCTCCACCGAGATCCCGTACTGCGTGGCCAGCCCGACCAGCCCCGACTCATAGCCCTGCCCCAGGGCCCGGAACTTCCAGCCGTCACCGCGCCGGTAGACCTCACCACAGATCAGCGCGGTCTCCTTGCCGGTGTCCGGCAGCACCGCGAAGATCGCGACCGGCTCGGCGTCCGGCGCGTCCGGCGCACCGGGCGAGGCGTCGTACAGCAGCAGGCTCAGATCCCGTACCTGCCCGAAGGTGCCGCCGTCGGCGGACGCGGCGATCACCACCCGGCGGACCTCCGGCTGCAGCCCGATCAACTCGGCCTCGATGGTGTCCGTCAGCGTGTCCTGGTTCGGCTTCTTGGGCAGATGCCGGACCAGACCCGAGGGGTGCTGCGGCTGGTTGTAGAAGACGAAGTCCTCGTCCGAGCGCACCCGGTCGTCCGGCCCCAGCAGCAGCGCCGAGGCGTCCACGTCGGGTACGTCCGTGCCGGGGGTCCAGCGCAGCACCGCGCGTATGGCCGTGGCCTCCAGCGGGATGTTCGATCCCTTCAGCATCGCCTGCGTCATGGCGGCAATCCTGCCTTCCCGGTGGGTGCGGGGACAACGCAGGGTACGCGGCGGGCGGCGGTGCGGGGGTGGTACGGGGTGGCAGGGCGGGCATGCCGGACACCACGCGGACGCACATGGGTTACGTGATTTTCACGCCCTTGGGGAACTTTTGACCCATGGCCACACGTACGATTATCGGCCAACCGCGGTCAGCGTGACCGAGGCGGCATACCGGCAGTGCGGGGAGTTGTATGCGGCATTTCGAACATCTGCCCGTCGAGGTGCGAGCGAACCTCTTCCACCGGGAGCCCGGTGAATTCGACGTGGACTCGCCCACCCGGACGCTGGCCGTGGCCCTCGGCGCCACCCTGTACTGCCCGGCGACCCGGCCCCAGCTGGCCGAGGACATCGTCAAACAGGCAGGTCGCGGAGTGGTCTCCATGGTGCTGTGCCTGGAGGACTCCATTGACGACGCCGAGGTGGCGGGCGCGGAGGAGAACCTCGTACGGCAATTCGCGGAACTCTCCGGGCGCGCCCCCGGCACCTCGCTGCCGCTGCTCTTCATCCGGGTCCGCACCCCCGGGCAGATCGTCGATCTCGTCTCCCGGCTCGGCGCGGGCGTGCGGCTGCTGTCCGGATTCGTACTGCCGAAGTTCACCGAGGAGCGTGGCGGGGCCTTCCTCGAGGCGCTGTTGTCGGCCGAAACCGCCCAGGTGACCGAGGTGTTGGGCGGACGGCGGCTGTTCGCGATGCCGGTCCTCGAATCGCCGGAGCTGATGCACCGCGAAACGCGCACCGACAGCCTCAGTGGCATCAGCCGGATTGTCGACAAGTACCGGGAGCGGGTGCTGGCGCTGCGCCTCGGGGTCACCGATCTGTGCTCGGCGTACGGGCTGCGCAGGGCGCCGGACATGACCGCCTACGACGTCCAACTGGTCGCGTCCGTGATCGCGGACGTGGTGAACATGCTGGGCCGGGCCGATGGCACGGGCTTCACGATCACCGGGCCGGTGTGGGAGTACTTCAAACCGCATGAGCGGATGTTCAAGCCGCAGCTGCGGATCAGCCCCTTCAGCAGCGGCCGCGCCGAGTCGCTGCGCACCGCGCTGATCGAGCACCACATGGACGGGCTGCTGCGCGAGATCGAGCTGGACCGGGCCAATGGTCTGCAGGGCAAGACCTGCATCCACCCCAGCCATGTGGCCCCGGTGCACGCGCTCTCCGTGGTCAGCCACGAGGAGTTCAGCGACGCGGTGGACATCCTCGAGCCGCAGCGCTGCGGGGGCGGTGTGCTGCGCTCCTCGTACACCAACAAAATGAACGAGGTGAAGCCGCACCGGGCCTGGGCCGAGCGGACCCTGCGGCGCGCGGAGGTCTTCGGAGTGGCCCGGGAGGATGTGAGCTTCGTGGAACTGCTGGCGGCGAGCCTGCGGACGTAGCGCGAACCGGGCCGGCACGGGCCCCGGGGACGAGGGGCGAGGGACGAGGGGCGAAGGGCGAGGGACGAAGGACGATGGAAACGAGGCGCAGGGCGGCGTGAGCGTGGGCAACGTGTGGTCGGGACAGTGGGTCGCGGACCGGCTGGGAGTACGGCTGGCCGGGGGCGCGGACGGGGCCGTGGACGGGGACGACGACGGCTTCAGCGCTATGGGCGGTCAGGGCCGCCAGGGCGGCGAGGGCGGCCGGAACGTCGACGGCGGACCGAACGGCGGCGGCGGACCGAACGGCGGCGGACCGAACGGCGGCGGCGGACCGAACGGCGACGGCGCGGAGCTGCGTGAGCTGCTGGGGCTGGCCCTGCGGCGCAACCCCAAGCGGGCGCATCTGCTGGTCTCCAACGTGCTCGGCAAGCACGTCCCGCAGCGCCCCGCCACCGTCCACGGCGCGGGCGTGCGGCTCGGCCGCCGGGTGCGGGAGCTGCTGGGTGACGAGGCGGCGGCGCACGCGGTGGTGCTCGGGTACGCCGAGACCGCCACCGGCCTCGGCCACAGCGTGGCCGACGGGCTCGCCCTCGCCCCGTACCTCCACTCCACCCGCCGCCCGGTTCCGGGCGTCGCCACGGTGGGCGGCTTCGAGGAGGAGCACAGCCACGCCACCTCCCATCTGCTGCTCCCCGAGGACCCCGGGTTCCTGGCCTCGACGGGCCCGCTGGTCCTCGTGGACGACGAGTTCTCCACCGGCCGTACGGTCCTCAACACCATCGCCGCCCTCCACCGCCGCTTCCCCCGCGACCACTATGTGGTGGTCGCCCTGGTGGACATGCGCTCGCCGGAGGACCGCGCCCGCCTGGACGCCTTCGCGGCCGACCTCGGCGCCCGCGTCGACCTGGTCGCCGCCGCGGCCGGAGCGGTCCACCTGCCCGACGACGTCCTGAAGCGGGGCGCGGAGCTGGTGGCCGAGCACGAGGCGGCCGCCGAGAACCGTAAGGCCGCCGACGACGACCGTAAGGCCGTCACCGCTCCCGCCACCGCCCCAGGCGCGGGCCCGGCCGCCGTCCGCGTGGACCTCGGCTGGCCCGAGGGGCTCCCGGACGGCGGCCGCCACGGCTTCACCCCCGTCCACCGCGCCCGCCTCGAAGCGGCCCTCCCCACCCTGGCCACCCGCCTCGCGGCCGCCCTGGGGACGACGACGCCGGACGCCCCCACCCCGCCCCGCCCCCTCCGGCGCGTCCTCGTCCTCGGCTTCGAGGAGCTGATATACGCGCCGCTGCGGCTCGCGGAGGCGCTGGACGAGGCGCTCGACGGCGTCGAGGTGCGGTATTCGACGACCACCCGCTCGCCGGTGCTCCCCGTCGACGACCCCGGGTACGCCATCAGGACCCGGCTGACCTTCCCCGCGCACGACGACCCCGCCGACGGCCCCGGGCCCCGCTACGCGTACAACGTGGCGCCCGGCGCCGACCCCGGCCGCCGCTTCGACGCCGTCGTCGCCGTCGTCGACTCGACCGCCGACACGCCCGCGCTGCACGCGCCCGACGGGCTGCTCGCCGGTTTGAGCGGGCACACGGACCGGCTGGTGCTGGCCGTGGTGCCGTCCTACCGCCCCCACACCCCACCCACCCCACCCACCCCACCCACCCCCCACACCGTCCCCGAACGACAGGCACCGTCCATGCACCAACCGTCGTACGAGCCCCTGCGCGGGCCGGACTTCTCGTCCTACGCCCCCGAAGAGGTGGGCTGGCTGCTCCAGGACTTCTCCCACGTCACCCTCGAAGCGCCCACCGAGGAGCGGGAGGAGGCGATCCAGAGCGGGGGCGCGCACTACGCCGAGTCGCTGCCCGTGGAGTACCAGCCGAGCGAGAGCTACCAGGAGCTGTTCCGGGCCGCCCTCGACACCTCCGCCGCCCGGATCGCCCGCGCGGTCGGCGCGGTCACCGAGACGGTGCTCGCCGAGCGCTCCCCGCGCCCCGTCCTCGTCTCGCTCGCCCGCGCCGGTACCCCCGTCGGGGTGCTGATGCGCCGCTGGGCGCGCCACGCCCACGGGCTGGACCTCCCGCACTACGCGATCTCCATCGTGCGCGGCCGCGGCATCGACACCGCCGCGCTGCGCTGGCTGGCGGACCACCACGACCCGTCCGACGTCGTCTTCGTCGACGGCTGGACCGGTAAGGGCGCCATCACCCGCGAGCTTTCGGACGCCCTCGCCCCGTACCCGGACTTCGATCCGCGGATCGCGGTCCTCGCCGACCCCGGCCGGTGTGTGGACACCTACGGCACCCGGGACGACTTCCTCGTCCCCTCCGCATGCCTCAACTCGACCGTCTCCGGGCTGATATCGCGTACCGTGCTCCGCGCCGACCTCGTCGGCCCGGACGACTTCCACGGCGCGAAGTACTACCGCGAACTCGCCGGCTCGGATGTCTCCGGGTACTTCCTGGACACCGTCTCGGCCCGCTTCGCCGAGGTCGCCGAGGCGGCCCTGGCCGACGCCGGGCGGCTCGCGGCCACCGACCGCACCCCCACCTGGGAGGGCTGGGCCGCGGTCGAGCGGATCAGCCAGGAGTACGGCATCCACGACGTCAACCTCGTCAAGCCGGGCGTCGGCGAGACCACCCGGGTGCTGCTGCGCCGCGTCCCGTGGAAGATCCTCGCCCAGCGCGGCGCGGGCGCTGACCTGGACCATGTGCGGCTGCTCGCCGAGCAGCGCGGAGTGCCGGTCGAGGAGACCGACGACCTCCCCTACACCTGCGTCGGGCTGATCCACCCGCGCTACACCCGGGGCGCCACCGGGGCCGACGGAAAGACGGTCGGCACGGCTCCCGACAAGACGGCCGACACGGCGAACACCGCGAACACGGCGGGCATCGCCGCCGGCAGACACGAGAGAACGGTGGCGGCAAGATGAGCGTTCTGGTGGCAAGCGACCTCGACCGTACCCTGATCTACTCCACGGCCGCCCTCGGCCTCGAGATGCCGGACGCCGAGGCCCCGCGGCTGCTGTGCGTCGAAACGTACGAGGGCAAGCCGCTGTCGTACCTGACCGAGGCCGCCGCCGGGCTGCTCGCCGAGCTGGTCCGCACCTCCGTCTTCGTCCCCACGACCACCCGCACCGTCGAGCAGTACCGCCGTATCCGCCTCCCCGGCCCCGCCCCCCGCTTCGCGATCTGCGCCAACGGCGGCCAACTGCTGGTCAACGGCGAGCCCGACGCCGACTGGCACCAGCGGGTGCGCAGCGCACTCGACGACGGATGCGCCCCCCTGGAGGAGGTGCGCGCCCACCTCAGCGCCACCGCCGACCCCGCCTGGCTGCTCAAGGAGCGGGTGGCCGAGGAACTGTTCGCCTATCTCGTGGTCGAACGGGAGCTGCTGCCCGAGGGGTACGTCAAGGAGCTGGCCCAGTGGGCCGACCCGCGCGGCTGGACGGTCTCCCTCCAGGGCCGCAAGATCTACGCCGTGCCCAAGCCGCTCACCAAGAGCGCGGCCGTCGCCGAGATCAAGAGCCGCATCGGAGCGGATGAGGTGCTCGCCGCGGGCGATTCGCTGCTCGACACCGATCTGCTGCTCGCGGCCGACCGCGCCTGGCGCCCCGGCCACGGCGAACTGGCCGACATCGGCTGGTCGGCGCCCCACCTGACCGTGGTCGAGGAGAAGGGCGTCGCGGCGGGCGAGGCCATCATCCGCGCCCTGGGCGAGCGTTCCTCCGTCACCTGGGCGCGGGCTCGCAGCCAGATCATCCGCGCCGTCTCCCGCGGCCGGGACTGACCAGCGGAGACCGCTCGGCCATCGCGTCGGTCGTGCGCTATCTGGGAAGCTGAAGCTGAACGGAACGCACCGGAACGGAACGCACCGGACCGGACTGGATCGGACCGGACTGGATCGGACCGGACCGGAACCGGTCGGGGAGCCAGCCGGGAAACCGGCCGGGGAACCAGCCGGGAATCCGGTCGGGGAGCCGAGGAGCCGAAAGGGAGGCCGGGATGGCCGAGAGCAAGAGCACACCGATCACGGCCGAGCTGTACGACTACGTCCTGCGGCACAATCCGCCGCTAGACCCGGTCCTGCGCGAACTCGTCGAGGTCACCCACCGCAACCTCCCCGGCCACGCCGGGATGCAGTCCGCCGAGGAGCAGGCCCCGCTGCTGGCCTTCCTGGTCCGGCTGATCGGCGCCCGCCACATCGTGGAGGTCGGCACGTTCACCGGCTTCTCCGCGCTGGCGATGGCCCAGGCGCTGCCCGCCGACGGCCGGCTGATCGCCTGCGATGTGTCGGAGGAGTGGACGGCGTACGGGCGGAAGGCGTGGGCCAAGGCCGGTGTCGAGGACCGTATCGACCTGCGGATCGCGCCCGCGCTGGACACGCTGCGCGCGATGCCCGCCGAGCCCCATATCGATCTCGCCTATCTGGACGCGGACAAGGAGAACTACATCCCGTATTGGGAGGAACTGGTCCCGCGGATGAACCCGGGCGGTCTGATCGTCGCGGACAACGTCTTCTACCACGCGCAGGTCATGGAGGCGGCGCCCTCGCCCGGGGGCGCCGCGATCCAGGCGTTCAACGACCATGTGGCGGCGGACGCCCGAATGGAGGCGGTCATGCTCACCGTCGCCGACGGTCTGACGCTCGCGCGCCGGGTCAGCTGAGCCGCCGGTCGCGGATCCGCCGCCGGATCCGGGCCCAGCGCCCGGGGGACCCGGGTTGCTCGCCGGGCGTGGCCCGCCCGGCGGCTCGGGCTTGCTCGCCGCCCCCCGGCTGATCCAGCTTGCCCCACTTGCCGGGCGGCTGACCGGACCGCCCGGACCGTTCGACAGGGCCACCCGGGGCGCCCGCCCCACCCGTCCCACCCGTCCCACCCGGGGCGCCCGTCCCACCCGGCCCACCTGGCAGCACACCCGGGGCCTCGGGCGTGAGCGGGGCGCCGGGCTCGACGGCCGTACCGCCCCGTTCGGCGGCCCGCTCCCGCGCCGCGATCAGCTCACGCGCGTGGGCGGCCTCGCGCTCGGCCTGCTCGGGGTGGCGGGTCACCCAGTACGGATTGTCATGCGGCAGTCCGCCGCTGACCCGTCCGTACATCCCGAACCACATCAGCAGCAGTCCGACCACAAAGCTGAACAGCACGTTCTGCATCCGGAACGCCAGGAAGTTGTACGGGGTCTCCAGCAGCGCCAGATTGACGAACCCGCTCAGCAGGAAGAGCAGCCCGAGCACCATGTTGAGCGACGAGGCGAAGTTGCCTCCGATGAGCATGCCGATGAACAGCAGCAGCCCGATGACGATGGAGAGCACGCTCAGCGTGCCGTTGGTGTTGAGCCCGGCGACCGTGTTGCTGCCGGTGTCGAAGAAGCCGACCCGGTGGATCAGGCCCAGGATGCCGAAGGCGACGAGCACCAGCCCCATGAACCCGGCGCCGACGCGATAGACCTTGCTGAGCCGGTGATCGACGGGCAGATGCTCATCGAGCGTGGTGTGCGCGCCGATCCGCTCCGGGAAGTGCCGGGCGACCCCGGCGGGATGAGGACCGATGGGGGAGGGGCGGCCCGTAGCCATCTCCGGCCTCCTTGCTGCTGGCGCCGGACCCCGGCCGCGCGCTCTTGGCGCTCTTCGCGCTTCTCGCGGTCGGGGCCGTACCCGTGGACCGCCACGTCACCGGCGCGTCCACGACGTACACGACGTCCACGGCGTATACGCGCACAACCGGAGGCGTGGCACGGGTACGTATCTCCAGGATCCGCCCCGGTCCCCCCAGGCTCAACCGCAGCAGCCGCCCCCGCAGCAGCCACCGCCGCCACCGCCGCCGGACGGGGGCCGGGCCGAGGCGGCGGCGGACGACGAGGACGCGGCGCCGGTGACGGCCACGGTGGAGAGCAGCTTCACCGTGTCGTCGTGCCCGTCCGGGCAGGACGCGGGAGCGGAGGACTCGGCCATGGGCCGGTTCAGCTCGAAGGTGGTGCCGCAGGCGCGGCAGCGGTATTCATAGCGAGGCATGGCAGGAGCATAACCACCGAACCGCAGGTCAGCCCCCCGAATCAGCCCTTGGCTTCGCGCGGGCTCAATGCCCGCCACCCCGCTCGTCCCGGATCTCCTGGACGACCCGGGCGGCGGTCTGCCGTACGGCCTCGGTCTCGGAGAGGAAGTGCCACCAGTCCGGATGCCGCCCCTCGAGACCCGCGATGGCCCGCTCGAGGCGCTCCACGGCGTCGTCCAGCGGGCGCGCGTGGCGCGGATCGGGGGTGCTGCGCCCGGCCATGGCCAGCCGCTGCGCGTCGCGGATCGCGAAGCGGGTGCGCTCGATCTCCTGCTGCTGGTCGTACGACACCTCGTCCAGCCGCCGCAGCCGGTCTCCGGCCGCCGAGACGGCCTCGTCCGTACTGTTCAGCAGCGCCCGTACGGTGGCGAGCAGCGCGGTGGCATCCGGCCAGCGCTGCTCCTCGCGCGCCGCCTGCGCCTCCTTGAGCTTCTCCTCGGCCTGCGCCACGTCCCGCTCCGCCTGCGCGGGGACGGGCTGCAGATCCTGCCAGCAGGCCGCGGTGTACCGGCGGCGCAGCTCGCTGAGGACGGGCTCGACCCCGGCGGCCCGGGTGGTGATCGCCTGGGCGCGGGTGCGCAGCGACACCAGCCGCTTGTCGATCTCCGCCGCCCGCTCCGGCAGCCGCTCGGCCTCCCCGCGCACCGCCTCGGCCCTGCGCAGCACGTCGTCGGCGCGCCGCAGGGTCTCCTGCACACCGTGCTGCCCGGCCCCCTGGTTGAGCTTGGTCAGCTCGGGCGACAGGGCCGCCAGCCGGGACGCCAGATCGTCCGCCCGCAGCCCCGACGCACGCACCGCGTCCAGCGCGTTACTCGCCGCGAGCAGCGCCTGCCGCGCCCGCTCCACCGCCGGCGCCAACCGTGCCAACCGCGTCTCGGCCTGCTCCAGCAGCGGCCCCAGCCCCTGCCCGAACCGGTCCAGATCCGCCTTCGTCCGCTCCAGCGCGTCCTTCGCCCTGGTCAGGTCGGCACGGGCCCGGGAGGCCGTCGCCGCGTCCAGATCGTCCCGGTCCAGATCATGGGCGTCCACCGCCGTGATGTAGTCCTGGCTGACCTGGTCGATCCGCTGCTCCAGCGCCGAGAAGTCGGCCACGGTCCGGCGCGCGGCGGGCGAATCGTCCACGGCGGTGATCGTCTCGATGGAGATCCGCAGATCCCGCTGCGCGGTGTCCAACTCGTAGAACGCCGCCGCGGCGGCATCCTTGGCCGCCTGCGCCTCCGCCCGCTGGCTCTCCCCCCGCCCCCCGAACCACCGCCGCCCCCCGCCCCCACCGGCGAACGACAACGACCCCACCGCGACCAGCAACGGCACGGGCAGCAACACCAGCCCGAGCACGGAGGGACGACGCGGACGACGCGGACGGCGCGCTGGACGCGCAGACTCCTCTGCAGATGACGCCGCCACTTCCCGCTCCCGATGGATCGCCCAGGTCCGAATGTCATTCTCCCACCCGACACTGACGAACACAGCGCTCGGTTCGGTTCGCGATCTGTGGACTTCTCCCACCCGAGTCCACCCCCTCCGGGGCCCCTTCCCCACAATTGCGGCACCACCCCGGAAACCCTGTAGGCTGACAGCTCCCCTGGGGCGCATAGCTCAGCGGTAGAGCGCTGCCCTTACAAGGCAGATGTCGGCGGTTCGAACCCGTCTGCGCCCACAGTGATTATCGCAGGTCAGCGCGTGGTTCGGCCCCTCAACTCGTCCGGGTTGAGGGGCCGTTCCCGTTCCGGATGCCACATAGGTGCCGCATCCCCAAAGGGTCATGGATGTACAACGGCGTGTAACCCTGTGCGACCGAACGGTGGCAGAAGATCCACGGTGGTCTAGTCCGGCAGTCGCCAGCTGGTGCCGTCCGGCTCGTCCAGCCACAGCGTATGAACCCCGTCGGGAGAGACGGTCAGGCCGTAGCGCTCATGCCCCGGCCGTCCGGCATCCCGCCACTGGGTGAGCAGCGGCTCCCGCTCGGCCCACAGATCACGCGGCCCGCCGTGGTCGAGTCGAGCGGTCATGACTCCGGCCCCGGTCATGGTGATTCGCGCCCACGATGAGCTCTCCGGGTCGAAGAGACACCTGATCTCCTGGCCCCCGTTGCCCAAGGCGAACTCCTTGACCTGCGGGTGCAGCAGCGACGTGAGGAACTGTGCTCCGGGGGCGTCCAGGACCGCAGGGAGGGTGATCTCCCGGGTCTGGCCGGACCACGTCAGCAGCGGCTGCACGAGTCGCCCCGCAGTGGTCCCCATCGTGTTGGGGGTCGGCCGGGCGGTCATGAAGGTGGCCAGGCCGTGGAGGAACCGGCCGCCGGCCGAGTGGTTGGCCGCGAGGACCAGGCGCACGATGCCGCAGCCGATGTTGGCCACGATCACCCCGCCCGGGTGGAGTTGGTCCCGCCAGGGTGTCGGGATGCGGCCCACTCCGCACGTCGCCAGCAGCCGGTCGTACGGTGCGCGCTCCGGGCAGCCGGTCATGCCGTCCCCCGCGACGAGGGTGGGTTCGTACCCGGCCGAGCGAAGGCGGGTCTTCGCCGTGGCCACGAGGTCGGGGTCGACGTCGACCGTTACGACATGGTCGGGCCCGAGGCGGTGGGAGAGCAGTGCGGCGTTGTAGCCGGTGCCCGCGCCGATCTCCAGCACGGTGTCGCCGTCCCGCACATCGAGGGCCTCGAGCATCTCGGCCATGAGGGAAGGCTGCGTGGAGGAACTGGTGGCGGTGCCGTCCTGGTCGAACTGGGTCAGCAGGGAGACGTCCTGGTAGGCCGCGGCCAGCCATGCGGGGTCGCCCTGGCTGTACCGGTGCAGGCTGCCCTGTGCCCGGACGGTGAAGTCGGGGACGAACTCGTGCCGGGGGACGCTGAGGAAGGCGGTGCGCCAGGGCTTGGACCGGATGCGGCCAGTCCTCACCAGGTGGTCGGCCATGTGCTGGCGCAGTTCGTCAGCGGATGGTGCGGCGGTGAATGTCACGGATGGGCCCTCTCCAGTAGGTCAGCGAGTGCTCGGGTGATGGGCGCTCGCAGGTCGGGGATGAATCCCCACTGGCCGCCGGGGTTGACGTCGATCAGGTACCAGCGCCCTTGTGGGTTAACGAGGAAGTCCAGTGCGACGTATTGGAGTCCGAACATGAGCGTCAGCATGTGGACGCCCCGGGCGATGCGCTCGGGCACCTCGCACGGCTTGTAGATGAGGCTGTCGTAGTCGGCCCGGAAATCGAGGCGGGCAGCGTCCGGCCCTGCATGGATCTCGGCGGCGAAGAGGCTGTGCGCGACCGCGGTGAGCCGTACTTCGTACGCCTTGTCCACCCACTCCTGGAGCTGGTGCGCGGTGCGTCTGACGGAATCATCGATCTCGTCGGGCCGGACCTGCGTTGTCCACAGGGCCTGTGGATGATCGTTGTGATCGCTGGGGTGGGTGGTGCCGAGTGCCTTGTACGCGGCGACTTGGCCGGGCAGCGCGGAGATGAACGCACGGGCCTCGGCCGGGTCGTTGGTGATCAGCGTCCGGGGTACGGAGAGCCCGCAGCGGGTTGCGGCGGCCAGGGCGACGGGTGGGAAGGCGGCAAGGGCGTTGCGGTTCGGGTGGTTCACCCACAGACAGGGCAGCGCGTACAGCAGCCCGCAGAACCCGGCCCGTGCCTCGGCCTGGGCCCATCGTGCGTCCTGCTCGGACATCTCTGGGTGGAGCCGGTGGGCGCCGGGGCGGCGGTAGTACACAGACCGGATGTCGCCAAGGGACACGTCCCGGTGCGGACCACGTAAGACGCCCTCCCACAGTGCGCCGTGGAGGCCGATCCCCGCCGCCACCGTCATGGCCTCCGGGAAATCCCGGGGGTCGAGGCGGCACACGGGCACGGATCGCTCGTTGAGCTCGGCTATGACCAGGTCGGCGGTCGCATCAGCGGGCCGGGTCAGCACCAGGACGGTCATGATTCAGATCCCTCTGTCAGCCGACGTCAGTCCGTGTCGTTCTCGTTGTCGGTGGCCAGCTGGCTGTCTTCCCTGGTCTGTGTGGTGGTCGTCATCTGCGTCTTCATCGACGGCTCGTTGATGAACGGCACCCCGTCCGCAGTGACGTTGATCTGCCGCTCGAGGCAGAGGTGCAGGGCCGGCATGACGAGCGTGTCGTCGGCAACGGGGACGGCCTTGGACAGCCCGAACGGCCTGATGGCCGGGTCGGTCTGCGTGCGTTCCATGGTCAGTGTCATGGCGTTCTCCATTCGTGTGTGGATCTTCTGTGTGGGGACTCCGGCCCGCGGTCCCGTTTTCGGGGCCGGAGTCCCTGCCCTGTGGTCGGCGGCTGTCCCGGCTGCACCGGCCGCAGGGTGTCCAGGAGGGTGGGCCGTCAGCGGCGAAGTCCAGTCCGGGGCGGGGGATTCCCGGGCTCCGACGGCCCACCCGGCCTATGGGGCCGGGGCGCTCGCGAAGCAGAACCACACGGCGCGCTGACGGAGGGACAACGACCTCGTCCAGGCGCTCACCCGTGGCCACCGCCCTGCTGAGCCGCACCAGCCTCGGTGCACAGCGGCCGGCACACCCACAGCTCGACCTCCCGGGGCCTGCTGCCGCAGGTCCACACGACCGTGCCGAGCAGCTGGTCGGCGATCAGCCGCCGCCCGCACAGGGCGCAGTTCCAGCCCTCCAGCTGGGGCCCGGTCAGCGTGTCGGGGTCCGGCAGTGCGATGCCCGGGAGCAGCGAGGGTTGGGGACTGGTCGTCATCGAGGCCGCCCCTCGTGCTCGCCTGCGGCCGCGCTGGTGAGGCTCCGCGGCCGCCGCTTCGAGTAGAGCGGCGCGTGGGCGGGGCAGGCATAGGTGACCTTGCCGACGTCGCTGCCGCTGCCCTCCACCTCGACCGGGACCGGCTCGTCGGTGGGAAGTTGGCAGCGATAGCAGAGCTGTCGGCCGTTCGGCTCCGGGCCGAGGACGTCGTCGAGGGCCTGGCTCAGGGCGCGGACCAGGTGATTGGTGTCGGTCAGATACCGGTCCGGGCCGAGCGGGATCCGCCAGTACGTCCTGTGCTCAGGCCCCCAGGAGGCGGGTGGTACGCCGAGGAGGGTGCCTTCGTCGGAGAGTTCGGCGAGGATGCGGACTCCGCGCATGCGCCAGCTGCGGACGGTGGAAGTGTCGATGCCGACAAGCCAGTACGTCTTGCCGTAGGTGTCGTCCTGGATCACAGCGCCGGATCGGTTGCCGAGCAACTCCAGCGCGCGGTCCGCGACGGCGGTGCGCGCGGAGATGGCGTCCCACCATTTGCCCACCGGTAATATCTCAACGTCCTCGGTGTTCGGCGGTGTCCACGGCAGGACTTGGGGATTCGTCGGCACGGTCAGCCCCCGGCGTCATCAGTGATCAGGTGGCAACGACCGTAAGAACGCCGGGGGCGGAGAAGGGGCAGAGATCCTGCCCCTCGAACACCAAGTCAGGCAGCCAGCACGCCGATCTTCACCGCCAGCTCGGCAGCACGACGGCGATGCGCCGGAGACTTCGACTCGGTCTCCTCCAAGATGATGCGGCGCGCGTAACCGTTGTACCGGATCGTCTCCGCAGCTGCCTCGTACGCCTTATCCAGCGTCGCCAGCGCGGTCTCCGACTGCCCGTCCAACTGGTAGCCCCGAGCCTCCTCGATCCGGTGCCGGGCTCGCCGAGGCCGCGAACGGATGGTCCTTGCATCCGCCTTCGCGGCCTGCCGCACGGACTCCCCACCCGCCCGTAGCTCGACAGCGACTGTCACCGCGTGCGCGCCCATGATGGCCCGAGAGAACGACGTTACGGGGTGGTAGTAGTCGGTGGGGAGCTGCTTGGCCATCTCGCGGGCGGTGTCCCAATAGCCCCACGCAGTGCCAGTGTGGCCGCGTCGGGCGGCGGTGTATCCGGCCTCGAACTGCAAGGCGCCCGCGATGGCACGGACATCGTCCGACCCGTCCGGCAGCAGCGGTGTGAGGTAGCGCAGCGTCTCCAAGGTGACGGCGTCGGCTGCGTCGAAGTGGGCGGGGCCGCTGTCGCGGTGGGCCTGTGCGGTGAGCCAGGCGGCTACGCCGATTGCGTGTGGGTCCTCGCTCTCCTGGGCGGCGACCATGCCGCGCTCGGCCACGCGCCACAGGAGGGCGGAGTCGGGCTGGTAGGCGATGAAGAACTGGCTGAGGCTGTAGACCTCGGAGAGGACCGCTTGAGCTGCGCGCCGTTCGGGAACACGGTCCGCCTGGCGTACAGCAAGTTGCGCATCTCGGATGAGGTCCGGCAGGAGACCCCCGATCACTTCTCGGTGGTTCGGCGCGGAGTGGCGGGCGGCCCAGGCGCTTTCGAGACGTGCGCTTAGGTGCGCGGCCGACGGTGCCTCGCGATCGGTGGCGAGCGGGAAGGCATCGATCGCAGCTCGCACGGCGGGCAGCTTGGCGTGGCCGGGGCCGATGAAGAGGTCGATGGGCAGGCTCTGGTCGCCGGTGAGCTCGGCGAGATCGCGGACGCGGAGCACCTCGGCGATGCGCAGAATCATGGGAAGTCCGGGGGTATGAAGGGTGCCGTTCTCGACCTGCTTCACCCAGCTCGGGGACTTACCGAGGAGACCGGCGAGGACGGTACGGCTCATACCCCGGCGCGTTCGAAGGACTTGCATCCGCTGGCCGAAGACCAGCGGGTGGTCCAGTGGGTCCGGGGTAGCATCAGATGACATGGCCTTGCCCCTCTCTGTCCAGCTCATCACTGTCAGGGTATGGGGCAAGGCCGTTAGCGTGTGAGGCGGTTCACTCCCAGGCAGGGTGAATGCGCCCGCCCCGGCCCACAGGATCGGGCGAGCCGAGCTGACGACCGGTCTACATCCGGCCGTGGAAATCCCTGGCGGGTGCAGCACCCTCCAGCGGGCGGTCGGGCTCGCCGCAATCAGCCTCTGACCAGGCAGAAGGGGTGCCCCGCCGGGTCAGTGAGGACCCGCCACCTGTCATTTGGCTGGTGATCCGGTTTGCCCGCGCCCAGCTCCAGCAGTCGCGCCTCGGCTTCATCCAGGTCGTCGACGGCGAAGTCAAGGTGGAACTGCTGGGGAACGCTCTGTTCGGGCCAGCGGGGGGCGCGATAGTCATCGACTCGTTGGAAGCCGATGAAGAGGCCATCCTCACAGGTGAGACCGGCGAAGTCGGCATCGGAACTCGGGTGCGGTTCGAGGCCCGTGGCTTGCTGATAGAACGTCGCCAAAGCCAGCGGATCAAGGCAATCGAGCGTTATCGCACGCAACGTCATCTGCAGGGACATGGCACCTCCGGGGCCGATCAATGGACCTTGGAGACGCACACCCTAGAGGTGGCCGTTCCTGCGACTTCCACATCGCCACTACGAGCGAAAGCCGGAACGCTTCCTCGGCTCACGAGGCCTGCATGCCCCCGTCGACGGAGAGGACCACTCCGGTGACATAGGAGGCGCGGTCGCTCAGCAGCCAGGCGGCGGCCTCGGCGACCTCCTCGGGGTCGGCCGCGCGGCGCAGCGGGGTGCGGGCGTTGAGCTGGTCGATGACGCCGGGTGATTCCGCTTCCCAGTGGCGCATCATCTCGGTCAGCGTGGTGCCGGGGGCGATGGCGTTGACGCGGATGCCTTCCGGGCCGTAGGCGACGGCGGCCGACTCGGTGAGGCTGTGGACGCCTCGCTTCATCGCGCTGTAAGCGGGCAGTACGGGGTTGCCCCTCCAGCCGCCGACGGACGAGGTGTTGACGATGGCGCCCGTACCGGCCGTCGCCCTGATCGCGACGACCTGAGCGGCCAGGGCCAGCCAGACGCCCTTGAGGTTGACGCTGTACTGCTGGTCGAAATCCGGCTCCGGCACCTGGTCCATCGGGCCGATCTGCCGCGTGCCGATGGCCCCGTTGTTGAAGGCGACGTCGAGCCGGCCGTACACCGCCACGGTGCGGTCGACGGCGGCGCGCACGCTTGTCGCGTCGGCCAGGTCGCACACCGCGTACTCCGCGCTGCCGCCCGCCGTCCGAATCTGTTCGGCCACCGCCTTGAGCTGGTCCTCCGTGCGGGCCGCGAGCAGTACCCGGGCGCCTTCCCGGGCGAACAGCCGCGCCGCGGCGGCGCCGATGCCGCGGCCGGCTCCGCTGATGAAGGCGACCTTGCCGGCCAGCAGGCCCGGGGCGGCGGGGGTGGAGGCGTCGGTGGTCCGTGTGTTGTCCATGCCGACGAGCCTGTGTCCGCCGCGCGCCCTCATCCAGGCACCCGCGGTACCTGGATCGGCTTCGCAGGCCCCGTGCACACTCGGGACCATGGACAGACCAGAGCTGGCCGGTTTCCTGCGCAGCAGGCGCGAGCGGATCACCCCCGCCGATGTGGGGCTGCCCGCCGGGCCGAGGCGTCGTACCCCGGGGCTGCGACGTGAGGAGGTGGCGCAGCTGGCGTACATCTCGACCGAGTACTACACGCGGCTGGAGCAGGCCCGCGGCCCGCGGCCCTCGCGCGAGGTGCTGGCCGGTCTGACCCGTGCCCTGCGCCTGTCGGACGCCGAGCGCGCCCATCTGCACTACCTCGCCGGTGCCCCGCCCACCCCGCCGCCAGGACCCTCCCGCGAGGTGCGCCCGAGCATCCTGGACCTGCTGCGGCGGCTACCGCACGCCGCGGCGGTCGTACTGTCCGCGGCCTATGAGGTGATCGCCCACAACGACCTGGCGGCCGCCCTCCTGGAGGACTTCTCCGCCCTGCCCCGCCATGAGCGCAACTTCCTGCGCCGTACCTTCCTCGATTCGCGCGTGGGGGAGCGGCAGTGGTACAGCCAGTCCGGCATGGAGATCTTCGGCCGTAACGCGGCCCGGCATCTGCGGACCGCCGCCGCTCGCTACCCCGACGACCCCGAAGTGGCCACGCTGGTGAAGGACCTGGTGGCCGGCAGCGCGGAGTTCGCCCGGCTGTGGGACGCCTATGACTTGTCGGTCGAACCCGCCCCGCACAAGACCTTTCGGCACCCCCTGATCGGTCCCATCACGCTCAACTGCGATGTCCTGGACATCACCGACCGGGACCAGCGAGTCGTGATCTACACGGCCGATCCCGGCTCCCCGGCGGAGGAGGCGCTGCGGCTGCTGTCGGTGATCGGCACCCAGCGCATGGACGTATCCGGCTGACGCGGCTGCCCCGGCTGACCGCGGCCTCCAGCGGCGGCCCCGTGAACCACGGGCGAGAACACCGCCCCGGCGGTCCGCGCCGGGCCAGGGTCCTTCTGACGGATCTCCGTGGGAGAAGGACCCTAGGGCCGCCGGGAGGGGAGCGGCTGGAGCGCGGGCCAACGGGTGAGCATCGTGGCGCGCATGGCCATGGCGAGCCGGCCCAGATGCTCGAGCTCGCCGCCGTCCACGGCCATCCGGCCGACGACCCCGAGGCGGTGGACGAGCCGTTGGCGGGCCGTCGCCGTGCCCCACCGCCAGTCCGCATGGGGGACCTTGGAGAGATGGTCGGCGGTTCCCCGGTGAGCCCGCTCGACGAGCGCGTCGCCTCGGAGCAGCCAGCCCGCGCACGCGTCGGTGAGATCGTCCTGGAGATCGGCGCCTGTCGCATGGCGCCAGGTTGTCCGGTACGCGTCCTCCGCCGCGTCCAGCAGCGGCTGGGCCGGGGCCGTGGCGCACCAGCAGGTCGGGAAGCCGATGCGAAGGTAGGCGAGTTCCATGAGTCCATCGCCGAGCGCGGCCTGTTCGAAGTCGATGAACCTGACCCCGCTGCCGGTGTGGATGTCGTTGCCGGGGCAGGGGTCGCCGTGCAGCAGGGCGTGCCCGGACGCCTGGGTCAGGCGGTTCACGAGGTCGTCCAGCTCGGTCCGTACCGCGGATGGCACCGTGCGGCCGAGCGTCCGGGCGAGCCCGAGGAAGGAGCCGATGTCCTCGCTCGTGGGACCGGACCAGGCGGGGAGGAGGCCGATGTCGTCAGGGGTGGTGGCCGCGTGGAGCCGGGCCAGCGCCTCGGCATAGCCGATCACCCAGTCGTCGGCCGGCGGCCGATCGCCCAAGTCCTCCAGGACCAGCGTCCGTTCGGCGGGGTCGGTGCCGAGGAGCCCCGGTGCGACGGGCGGGTCGACCCGGGACGCGAGCCGTAACGCGGCCACCTCGCGGGCGTAACGCCCGGCGGCCTCCGGGCCCTCGATGAGCTGCTTGACCACCACCGGTGTGCCGGACAGCTCGGCCCGCCACACCCGCGATCGCGGACTGCTCTCCAGCCCGCGGACCCGGCGGGGCGAACCCAGTTCGGCCCGCAGCTTCTCCCCGAAGGGCGGCGGTGAGCACACGGCCCGATCCTCCCATGCGCGCGAACAGTGCCCATGGCGAACAGTGCCCATGGCGATCAGCGTCCATGGCGAACAGTGCCCATGGCGAACACCGCCACCAGGACGGCTCGCGACACGCCCATGGCAAAATCAGCGGGTGCGGATCGGGATGCTGGGGCCGTTGGAGGTGCGCGCGGACGACGGCGGGTTGGCCGACGTGCCGGGGGCGCGGTTGCGCGGGCTGCTGGTCGCCCTTGCGCTCAGGCCGGGGCAGGTGGTCCCGAAGGCGTCGCTCGTCGACTGGATCTGGGGGGAGCGGCCGCCCGCCGATGCGGCGAACGCCCTGCAACGCCTGGTCTCCCGGCTGCGGAAGGCGCTGCCGGGCGGGGTGATCGAGGGGCAGCCGGACGGCTATCGGCTGCTGGTGGAGCCGGATGCCGTGGATGCCGTGCGGTTCGAACGGCTCGTCGGCGCGGGCCAGGGCCGTGCCGAGGACGGGGCCCGGCGGGTGCGGCGGTTGCGCGAGGGCCTCGAGCTGTGGCGCGGTACGGCCATGCAGGACGTCGGCCCGCAGGACAGCGCCGCGTTCGAGGCCGCGGTCGTACGGCTCGAGGGGTTGCGGCTGACCGCCACGGAGGAGCGGGCCGAGGCGGAGGTCACCCTCGGGCGGGGTGCGGAGCTGGTGGCGGAGCTGACCGACCTGGTGGCCGCGCACCCGGTGCGGGAACGGCTCGTCGGCGCGTTGATGCGGGCCCTCGTCGCGGCCGGCCGGGACAGCGAGGCGCTGCAGGTGTACCAGCGGGCGCGGGAGGCGCTGGCCGACGCGCTGGGCGTCGACCCCTCGCCGGAGCTTGCCGCGTTGCACGTCGCGCTGTTGCGCGGCGAGCTGGGGCGGCGGGAGGAGAGCCCCAGGACCAACCTGCGCGCCGAGCTGACCAGCTTCGTCGGCAGGGGTGCCGATGTGGCCGCGGTCCGCGGGCTGATCGCCGAGCACCGGCTCACCACCGTGATCGGGCCGGGCGGCGCGGGGAAGACCCGGCTGGCCACGGAGACCGCGCGCACGCTGCTCGGCGATGGCGAACTGCCGGACGGGGCCTGGCTGGTGGAGCTCGCCGCCATCGGCGCGGACGGCGATGTGGCGCAGTCGGCGCTCGCCGGGCTCGGCCTCCGGGACGCCCTGCTCGGCGCCGCGCCGAACGCGGAGCTTACGGACCGGCTCATCGCGGCGGTCCGTGAGCGGGAGGCGCTGCTGATCCTGGACAACTGCGAGCACGTGATCGAGTCCGCGGCGGTGTTCGCCCACCGGGTGCTCGGGGAGTGCCGGCGGCTGCGGATCCTGGCGACGAGCCGGGAACCGCTCGGCATCACCGGGGAGGCGCTGTGGCCGGTCGAGCCGCTGGCCCTGCCGGAGGGGGACGCGGGCCCGGACGAGATCGGCTCCGCGCCCGCCGTTCAGCTGCTGCGGGACCGGGCCGGGGCGGTGCGCCGGGGCCTCGCGGCCGACGTCCGTACGCTGGCGACGATGGTGCGGGTCTGCCGGGCGCTGGACGGGATGCCGCTGGCGATCGAACTGGCCGCGGCCCGGTTGCGCACCATGTCCATCGATCAGCTCGCCCACCGGCTCGACGACCGCTTCCGCCTGCTGACCAGCGGCAGCCGTACCGCGCTGCCGCGCCACAAGACGCTGCGCGCGATGGTCGACTGGAGCTGGGAGCTGCTCACCGACGCCGAACGCACGGTGTTGCGGAGACTCTCGGTGTTCTCCGGCGGGGCGAGCCTGGAGGCCGCCGAGCGGGTCTGCGCGGGCGACGGAGTCGAGCGGGAGCAGGTGCTGGAGCTGCTCACCGCGCTGACCGAGAAGTCGCTGCTGGTCGCCGAGGGCGGCGGCGCCCCGCGCTACCGCATGATCGGCACGATCAGGGAGTACGCCGGGCACCGGCTCGCGGAGGCGGGGGAGTCGGACCTGGCGCGCCATGCGCATCTCGCCCACTTCACCGAGCTCACCGAGACCGCGGAGCCGCGTCTGCGCCGCGCCGAGCAGGTGGAGTGGCTGGCCACGCTCGAGGCCGAGCACGACAACATCGGCGCGGCGATGCGCGGCGCGCTCGCGGCGGGCGAGGCGTCGGCGGCGATGCGGCTCGCGGCGGGCGCGGGCTGGTACTGGTGGCTCGGCGGGCGCAGGACCGAGGGCCTGGAGCTGATCACCGCGGCCACCAGAACCCCCGGGGAGGTGCCCGACGACGTACGGGCCATGGTGTACGCGCTGATCGTGCACTTCGTGACCTCCGGGCGGAGCGATGAGCGCCAGGCCGCGGAGTGGATCCACGAGGCGCACCGGCTCAGTCGGCGCGGCCACTACCACCCGGGGGTGAAGTTCATCGCGGTGCTGGAACGCATGCTGCACACGCCCGAAGCGGCCCTGACCGCGTTCGCACCGCTGCTGGACGACGCGGATCCCTGGGTGTGCGCGCTGGCCCGGTGGCACATGGGCAAGATGCGGATCGTGTTCGGGCTGGATGGGCAAGAGAGGCAGCAGGACGGGCCAGACGGGCGGGGTGGCCAGGACAGGCAGGACGGGCAGGACGGGCCGGGCAGGCAGGACGGGCGGGACGGGCCGGGCAGGCAGGACGGCCAGGACCAGGAGGACCAGGAGGACCAGGAGCCCCGGGGCAGCCAGGTCCGGCCGGACGGCCCGACCGCGCAGGCGTACCTGGAGGCGGCGCTCGCCGAGTTCCGGGCGCTCGGCGAGCGGTACGGGATCTCGCTCGCCCTGACCGAGCTGGCGAATCTGCTCGCCGTACGCGGCGACTTCGCCGGTGCGTGCGACCACTACGAGCAGGCGATCGCGGTCGTCAGCGAGGTCGGTGCCACCGAGGACGTCATCCGGTTGCGGTCGCGGCAGGCGCAGCTGTACTGGCTGCTGGGCGACAAGGACGCCGGCGCGGCCGCCATGGCCGAGGCGCGGCGCTGCGCGGAGCGGGTCACCTGGCCGGACGCGCTGGCCGAGCTGGCCTTCGCGCGGGCGGAACTCGCCCGGTGGGACGGCGACGCCGAGGAGGCCCGCCGGCAACTCGGCCTCGCGACGGCCATGCTGGGCGGCGACGCGGAGCGGGCGGACATCCGCGCGGTGACGCACGACCTGCTCGGCTACCTCGCCGACGACCTCGGCGAGGCGCGGGCGCACCGCGCGGCGGCCTGCGAGGCGGCGGTCGAGGTGGGGTACGTGGTGCTGACCGCGCATGTGCTCGTCGGGGTCGCGGACCTGGCACTGCGCCGCGACGAGCACGCGCAGGCCGCGCGGCTGCTCGCGGCGAGCACGGCCGTACGCGGGCGGCGGGACCACGCCCACCCGGACCTGGCCCGGATCGAGCGGGCCGCGCGCGGCCGCCTCGGCGACGCGAAGTTCGCCGAGGCGACCCGGGACGGGACGCGCACCAGTTGGTCCCAGCTGGTCGAGGTCACGCTCGCTTCCTGAACGTGGCGATCGCCCATACGTACCCGACGAGCGTGAACCCGACGCACCAGGCGACGGCCGTGAACGCGTCGCCGGTCGACGGGTGGCCGCCCGACAGCAGCCCGCGCAGCGTCTCGATGATCGGTGTGAAGGGCTGGTACTCCGCGAACTGCCGCACCCCGGTCCCCATCGTGTCCGCGGGTACGAACGCGCTGCTCAGGAACGGCAACATGATCAGCGGCACGGTGGCCATGCCCGCCGACTCCACGGTCTTGGCGGCCAGGCCCATGGCGACCGTGAGCCAGCTGGTCGCGAAGGCGAGCAACAGCATGAGGCCGATCACGGCGAGCCACTGGAGGAAGCTCGCATGCGGACGGAACCCCATCGCGAAGCCGACGCCGACGATGACCGCGTCGGCGATCAGACTGCGCACCGTGGTGGAGACGACATAACCGGCCAGCACGGCGCCGTGGGAGACGTCCATGGCCTTGAACCGGTTGTTGATGCCCTTCGTCATATCGCCGTTCACGGCCGCCGCGGTCGGGCCCAGCCCGTAGGTGATGGCCATGACGGTCAAGCCCGGCACGGCGTAGTCGATGTACTCGCCCGTGACCTTGAAGGCGCCGCCGAAGACGTAGACGAACATCAGCATCATCACGACGGGAAACAGGACCGCCTGGAAGACCGTGACCGGATTCCTGACCGTGTGCTTGAAGTTGCGACGCAGCATGATCGCCGCGTCGCCGAACGACGTCGAGACAGTGCTCATTCCGCGATCGCCTCCGTTGTGGCGTGTGTGGTGTGTGCTTCGTGTGTGGTGTCCGCGGCCTGTGTGGCGTGACCGGTCAGGGCGAAGAAGACGTCATCGAGGTCCGGTGTGTGCACCGAAAACGCATCCGCGGTGATCGTGTGCTCATCGAGCTTGTCCAGCAGGGCCCGCAGCGACTTCGAGTCACCGTTGCTGGGCACCCGCAGGGTCAGCTCCTGGTCGTCCCGGGTGGACCCGGGCAGGGCCCCCGCCGCCGCGTCGAGTTCGCGGAGCCCGGCGAACCGGAGCCGGACATGGGTGCCGGGGACCTGGCGCTTGAGCTGCTCGGGGGTGCCCTGGGCGACCAGGCGGCCCTGGTCGAGCACCGCGATCCGGTCGGCGAGCTGGTCGGCTTCGTCGAGGTACTGGGTGGTGAGGAAGATGGTCGTGCCGTCGGCCACCAACTCGCGGACGATCCCCCACATCGCGCGCCTGCTGCGCGGGTCAAGACCGGTCGTCGGCTCGTCCAGGAAGATGATCCGCGGGTTGCCGACCAGCGTCATCGCCAGGTCCAGCTTCCGGCGCATACCGCCGGAGTAGGTCGCCGCCATCTTGTCCGCGGACTGCGCCAGGTCGAACCGCTCCAGCAGCCGCCCGACCACCTGGTCACCGGAGCGGACGCGCTTCAGGTCCGCCATCAGCCGCAGGTTCTCCCGGCCCGACAGCAGCTCGTCCACGGCGGCGAACTGACCGGTCACGCCGATGACCGCGCGTACCTCCTTGATCCCCGTCACCACGTCGTGCCCGGCGACGCGCACCGTTCCGGCGTCGGCCTTCATCAACGTCGTCAGGACGTTCACCGTTGTCGTCTTGCCTGCCCCATTCGGGCCGAGCATGGAAAAAACCGATCCCGCGGCGACCTCGAAGTCGATGCCGTCGAGCACGACTTTGTCGCCATATGCCTTGCGCAGCCCGGAAACTGCGATCGCCGAACTCTTCATGTCCAACACGGTCCCGGCCGGGCCTGACACCCGCCTGTCACGCCCCTGACACGGCCCCTGACATGGCGTTGCGCCTCAACCGCCGCGACAGGTCGGCGCGGAGGTCAGAAGGCGAAGCGGCTTACGGTCTCCGGGTGGATGACGAGACGAAGCTGCTCCGTCGCCAGGATCTCGGCGAGGTCGTGGGCGCGGGCCGGGTCGTCGAGATCCCAGTAACGAGCGGCCAGGCGGGCGCACAACTCGTGTGCTCCGCCGGGTTCCACCGAGGTACGGCCGGCGACCGACAGCCAGCGTTCGCGTTCCCCCACGGGGGCGGCGACGACGATCGAGGCGCGGGGGTCGCGGCGCAGCCGCCGTACCTTGACCGAGTCCGGGGCCGTGAACAGCTGGATCGTGCCCTCGGCGGTGGCCTCGAACCACACCGGCCGGGGCTGCGGCGGAACCGGCCCCTCGGCCACGGACAGGAACCCGTGCAGGGGGCGGCGGAGGAACTCGAGGTCCTGGGCGGTCAGCGAACTGGTGTCGGTGCTCATCACGGCCTTTCCGATGGGTGAGGGGGGAACGGCGGAACGGGCGTTCCGGGGACGACGGTCGAGCGGCTCGGTCAACCGCCGTCGGGGCGCCCCCAGGCGCCCGCCGCCGCGGCCCGTACGACGTAGTCCTCGAAGGTCCGGGGCGCCCGCCCCAGCACGGTGGCGAGGTCGTCCGTCGTCCCGGCGAGCAGCCCGCGTTCCATCATTACGAACATCTCGGCCACGTGCTGGGCGTCGTCCTCGCTCAAGCCCTCCTCGACCAGCGACGCGGCGTACTCGGCGGGGGAGACCCGCCGGTAGCTGAGGGGCCGCCCGGACGCCCGGGAGATCAGCTCGACGGCCGCGCCGAAGGTGAGCGCACGCGGTCCGGTCAGCTCGTAGACCCGCCCGGCGTGCCGGCCGGGCTCGGTCAGCACCGCGGCCGCGGCGTCGGCGACGTCCTCGACGTCGATGAACGGCTCGGGTACCGCGTCGGCCGGGAGCGCCAGCTCCCCGGCGACCAGCGGGGCGTGGAAGACGTCCTCGTCGAAGTTCTGGGCGAAGTTCGACGGCCGCAGGACGGTCCACTCCAGCGCCGAGCCGCGCACGGCGTCCTCGGCCGAGCGCATGTCCAGTCCGAACGTGGAGTCGCCCCAGGTGTCGGCGCCGCGCCCGGAGAGCAGGACCAGCCGCCGCACCCCGGCGGCCTCGGCGCGGGCCACGAACTCGTGCGCCGGGCCCGGCACGGGCGGGGCCACCACGTAGGCGGCGGCGACGCCGCGCAGGGCCGCGTCCCAGCCGCCGGGGTCGGACCAGTCGAACCGGGTCCGGCTCGACCGGGAGGCGGTACGCACCGGCGTGCCGCCCAGCCGCAACCGGGCGACGACCCGCCGACCGGTCTTGCCGGTCGCGCCGAGGACAAGAGTGGTGTCGTTGCTCATGACGCCGATTGAACACGGCCGATCCGGACGATCCCATGGGTGAAGAGCCGGATCACCTGTGTATTCGTCTAAACTCACTGAGGTGGACGCGTTCAGTGACCTGATCCGCGGGGTGCGAGCTCACGGCTCGCTGTTCGGCAGCTCGACCCTGTCCCCGCCCTGGGCGCTGCACTTCGTGGACGGCGCGCCGCTGACCCTGTGCACCGTGCTCACCGGGTCGGGCTGGATCGTGCCGGAGCACCGTCCGCCCGAGCGGCTCCGCGCCCGCGAGACGATCGTCGTACGCGGCCCTGGGACGTTCACCTTCGTCGACGAGGTCGGCACCCGGGCCGAGCCGATCGCCTGCGGCGAGCACTGCGCGACGCCCGAGCAGGGCGGGACCAGGCACCGGCGCGGCTGGCACGACGACGGGAACGACAGCGGTCGGGACGGTGCGACGACCCTGATCGTCGGCGCCTACCCCGTGCGCGGCGAGATCAGCCGCCGGCTGCTGGACGCGCTGCCCGTCGTGCTGCGGGTGGACGCCGGGGGCACGGCCGACCCCGTGCTCGACCACCTCGCCGCCGAGGTCGCCGTCGACACGCCGGGCCAGCAGGTGGTCCTCGACCGGCTGCTGGACTGGCTGCTGGTCTGCACACTGCGCGAGTGGCTCGACCGGCCCGGCGGCGAGCCCCCGGCCTGGTGGGCCGCCCAGCGGGACCCGGTGGTCGGCCGGGCGCTGCGCCTGCTGCACGCCGAACCGGCGGCACCCTGGACGGTCGCCACGCTGGCCGAGCGCGCCGGGGTGTCGCGTTCGACGCTGGCCAAGCGGTTCGCCGACCTGGTCGGCGAACCCCCGCTGACCTACCTCACCCGCTGGCGCATGACGCTCGCGGCGGACCTCCTGGTCGAGCGGGAGGCCGCGACCGTCGCGGACATCGCCCGCACCGTGGGCTACTCCGACCCGTTCGGTTTCAGCGCGGCGTTCAAACGGGTCCGAGGCGTCAACCCGAGCGACTTCCGCCGCACCGCGACCACCCCCTGAAAGACGCCGGAACGACGGCTCGGCTCAGTGCGCGAACTCATCGCGCGAACTCGGTGCGCGAATGGACGGTCCGACATCACCGTGCGCACAACCGGTCCAATGCCGACTGGCTCTCCTCGTCCGCGGCGCGGAAGATCAGCAACCGCTGGTCCGGATCCTGAAGTGGCATCAGCACTTCGAAATGCACCGCGAGCTCACCGACGTCAGGATGCCGTATCGCCTTGGCCCCGCGGCCATTGACCTTGACATCTCGCTCGGACCACAGGCGCGCGAATTCCTCGTCATGAGTGGTGAATTCGGTGATGAGGTCGGTCAACGCCTGATCCTCCGGATGCGCGGCCCACGCGGCGCGCAGATGGGCGATCCCCTCCCGTACGACGCGTTCGCGGTCGACGTAGAACTCACGTATCCGCGGATGCATCAGGCACAGCCACATCGAATTGCGCCGCGCCGGCGGCAGGGTGCCGAAATCCAGGAGCAGCCTCGCCATTTCGTCGTTCCAGGCCAGGATGTCGTAGCGGTGGTTCATCAGCATGGCCGGCAGCGGCGACAGGTCGGCGACCAGCCGGGCCAGCGGCGGCACCGCGGTGGTGGCGGGCTTGCCGGCGTCGCGGGGGCGGCGCTGCCGGGCGAGGTCGAAGAGATAGGTGCGTTCGTCCGGGCCCAGGCGCAGCGCCCGGGACAGCGCCTCCACCACGTCCGCCGAGGGCCGCAGCCCGCGGCCCTGCTCCAGCCGCACGATGTAGTCGATGCTGACCCCGGCCAGCTCGGCGACCTCTTCGCGACGCAGCCCCGGGGTCCGCCGGGACCGCCGACGCGACGGCAGGCCGAAATCGTCCGGGTTCAGGCGTTCGCGTCGGGTCCGCAGGAACGCGGCCAGCTCCCGTGTCGCGTCCACGGTGGTGGTCGTCATGTCCGATCCAACAGCAAGGGTAGGACTGGTGTTCCCAGGAATTTCCTTCCCTTATCCCCGGCTCGCGGCGGTCCCAGGCTTGTTCCCGGCAACGGATCACACGCACAGGAGGACACGATGTCGCTCACCCTCGACACCTATCGGCTGCTGGGCCGCTCCGGGCTGCGGGTCTCACCGCTGGCGCTGGGTACGGCGACCTTCGGTACCGAGTGGGGCTGGGGCGCCGAGCAGGACGAGGCGCGCAAGCTGTTCGACCTCTACGTCGAGCGCGGTGGCAACTTCATCGACACCGCCAACACCTACACCGATGGCAGCTCCGAGCGTCTGCTGGGCGAATTCACCCGCGACAACCGCGAAAGTCTGGTGCTGGCGACGAAATACACGACGCTGCGCCGGCCCGGCGATCCGAATTCCGGGGGCTCGCACCGCAAGAGCCTGTTCGCGTCGGTGGAAGCCAGCCTGCGGCAGCTGAATACGGACTACATCGATCTGCTCTATCTGCACGTGTGGGATTTCACGACACCGGTCGAGGAGATCCTGCGCGGCATGGACGACCTGGTCCGGCAGGGCAAGGTCCTGTACGTGGCGATCTCCAACGCCCCGGCCTGGCAGGTGTCGCGCATGCAGACGATCGCCGATCTGCGCGGCTGGTCACCGCTGGTCGCGCTGCAGATCGAATACAACCTGATCGAGCGCACCGGGGAACGTGACCTGATCCCCATGGCCCGCGAGATGGGGCTGGGTGTGGTCCCGTATTCACCGCTGGCCGGCGGGGTGCTCACCGGCAAGTACAGCCGCGACGACCTGTCCGCGACGAACGCCGGATCCGACGACGGTACCCGCAAGAACTTCAACCTCGGCTTGGGCACGCTCACCGAACGCAACCTCGCCATCGCCGATGTCCTGAAGGAGGTCGCCACGGAACTGGGCCACACCCCCGCCCAGGTCGGGCTGGCCTGGACGCTGCGGAACCCGAACGTGACGGCACCGATCATCGGCGCACGCACCCCCGCGCAGCTGGAGAGCAATCTGGGTGCCCTGGAGGTCGACTTCACCGCCGCCCAACTGGCCCGCCTCGACGAGGCCGGCGCGATCGAACTCGGCGCCCCGCACGGCCTGCTCGCCAGTGACCACATCCGCAAGGTGACCAAGGGCGACCTGAAGATCGAAACCCGCCGCTGACCCCCCGCTCGAGCCCCGAGAGCGGCGCCACCGCCGCCCTCGGGGTGGTTTCCCCGGCCCTCCGCTCGGGCCGACTCGAGCCGGCCGGTACCCCGCCCGACATCCAGCGCCATATGGGACACGCGGGCGTCGAAGCTGTCGTCGGCGAAGGGGAGCACCCGGGCCCGGCACTCTTCCGGCCCGGTCCCGGAGAGAACCGCACCTGGACACGCCATTGCTACATGCCCCCCGGCAAACCCCGCGATCCGTCAGAGTGGTGCCGCGCCCGTCACAGCGTCATCCACCGGACGCGTGCAGAGTTCGACGCCGCGCGAGTCGCACTTGATACAGATCGTCAACTGATCGACTCTCCCGGGACTGGTCGCCGAGCTGGTCCTGCGTAGGGTTTCAGGGAGGCGGCAGTGCGGCATTCACGCACTTCGTCCACTGCCGCGCCGAGTGTTCAGGTGCATCCACGAGAGAAGGCAACACCCCATGCGCGCCCTAGTGGTCGATCACGGCGAGGCCGGACCCGTCCGGTTCGCCGATGTCGATGAGCCCGTGCCGTCCAGCGACGAGGCGTTGGTCGAGATACGGCATATCGGTCTCAACTTCGGAGAGCTGAATTACGTGCACCAGTGGCCGGCCGGCGCTGTGCACGGTCACGACGCGGCCGGCGTCGTGGTGCGCGCCGCATCCGACGGCTCGGGGCCACCCGAAGGTACGCGCGTCGCGCTGGGGATGTCTCCCCACGCGTGGGCGGAGCGGGTGGCGGTCAGCCCCGCCTCGCTCGGCACCGTCCCCGAGGGTGTGGATCTGGCCGACGCTGCCGCGCTGGGGATCGCCGGAGCCACCGCGCTGCGGGTGCTGCGCAAGCGTTCCGTGCTGGCGCGCGACGTCCTGATCACCGGTGCCAGCGGGGGCGTGGGGCACTTCGCCGTCCAGTTGGCGGCGCTGGCGGGCGCCCGGGTGACGGCACTCGTGGGTTCGCCGGACCGGGCCGCCGGGCTCCGCGAACTCGGGGCCGACAAGGTCTTGACCGACCTGGCCGAGACCGAGTGCCGGTTCGACCTCGTCCTGGACACGGTCGGTGGGCCGCTGGTGGCCCAGGCGTGGAGTTTCCTCGCCGAAGGCGGCACCATCCACCTGGTCGGATACTCCTCGGGGCAGGACACCACGTTTCCGTCCGGGGGCTTGTTCGGTTTCGGCGAACCCCGCTCCATCGCCACCTACGGCGACATGACGCCGACCAGCGGGGAGCTGACGGACCTGCTGGGCCTCATGGCCGCCGGGAGGCTCTCGGCACCGGTCGGACTGCGAGGCGGCTGGCAGGACGTGGACGACGCCGTCCAGGCACTGTTCGCGCGGAAGGTGCACGGAAAGATCGTTCTTGATGTGATCTGACGCCCGTCGACGAGAAGGGAACGATGGACGTACTCGCGGAGGCCTTGCGTGTGTCGGGTGCGCGAGGGGCGCTCGGGGTCGTACTGAAGGCCGGAGGAACCTGGGGCCTGTGGCTGGAGTCCTCTCCGGCAGCGGCACTGCACGTGGTGTCCCGTGGCACGGCGTGGCTCCACGTCCCGGGCGGGAGACCCCTGGAGGTGCAGGCAGGAGACGCCGTCCTGTTGGCGCCGGGCACCGCCCACGGGATAGCCGGCGGGTCCAGCACGACGATGAGTCCCTGTGACCGGAAGGCGACGGATCAGGCCCTCACCGACGGCAGCGCCCTGCACCTGGGCTCGACGCCGGCGCGGACGGAAGTGCTCGTCCTGCGCTATGAGCAGGACCCGGAGGTGAGCACGCCGGTGCTCACCTCCCTCGTCCGGCCGATGCACGTCACGAGCCGGGAGAACGCACAGCTCAGAAAGACCGTCGAGCTTCTCACGGCGGAGCTCGCACAGCCGCAGATCGGCACCACCGCCGCCGTCAACAGCATCGTCGACCTTCTGCTCATCCAGTTCGTACGCGTCTGGCTGGCCCGCCACCCGGAGGAGCAGCCCGGCTCATGGCTGGGCGCGATGCGTGATCCGGTCGTGCGCGACGCCCTGGCATGTGTCCACGCCCGACCGGAAGACCCCTGGACCACCGAGTCCCTGGCGGCCGCGACGGCGGTTTCCCGAACGACACTGTCCAGGCACTTCCGGTCCGCGCTCGGACAGACGCCGGGCGCATACGTGACGCAGTGGCGCATGGACCTGGCGTCCGTCCGGCTCCGCGACACCGACGAGCCGGTCGAATCGATCTCCGGCGCGGTCGGCTACGCCTCGCCGCACGCTTTCAGCCGTGCCTTCCGACGTGCCCGAGGCATGCCCCCGGGCGAGTACCGTTCTCGGCTTCGCAAGTGATCGCAGGCAGGCGATCGCCGACGACACTTGAGCACAAAGTTGTCGGATTGCGGAGGTCCTGCCGCGCTGCGGCGGGACACCGATCTCCCGCAGGTGGACTTGGAGGCTGACCGGGTTCATCGGCTGTCCGGGCTGGCGGCCGGGGTGCCCTCGTGGCCGGCGGCGCCGAGGGTCCGCACCGTGAACTTCACGGTGGACAGCAAGGGAGGCTCTCCCAGTACCTGTATCACCAGGCTCTCCCAGGCGTCCAGGACGCCTGTCAACCTGATTGAGCCGGCTCCCAGGTACACAGAGGTGAAGTAATGGATCCACGGGAGGCGCGCACGGCGGCCGCCCGAGAACCCATCCCAGGCGCCCTGAACGAAAGTGCCGACAACACTCCATGGACACGCACGGCAGCTTTACCCCCATCAGTTCAATTCAGCCGCACCGCACGCGTGACCGTGTCAGCACATGCTTCCACGACATAAGGGACGAAGACCAATGGCGGACAACCAGTTCACCACTCACACAGACCTTTTCGATCTGAGGGGGAAGTACGCACTTGTCACTGGCGGCACCAGGGGCATTGGAATGATGATAGCGCGCGGCCTTCTGCAGGCGGGCGCCCGCGTCATTATCAGCTCACGCAAGGCAGACGCGTGCGCGGAGGCACAGCGTCTACTGTCCGAATTCGGCGACGTTCAAGCATTCCCCGCCGACCTGTCCAGGTACGACGAGTGTCAGCGCCTCGCTGATCTTGTCAAGGCCGACTCGGGGCGCCTGGACATCCTCGTCAACAACGCGGGAGCGATGTGGCGCGAGCCGCTGGAGACGTTCCCGGACGAGGCCTGGGACACGGTGATCGACCTCAACCTCAAGTCGCCGTTCTGGCTGGTGCAGGCGCTGCTCCCCGCACTTCGCAAGGCGGGCACCGCCGATGATCCCGCGCGGATCATTAACATCGGCAGTATCGCCGCCATCCACGTCGCCGAGTCGCCCAACTACTCGTACGCCAGCAGCAAAGCGGCACTCCATCAACTCACCAGGGTGCTTGCCAGGGAACTGGGCCCACAGCACGTCACGGTGAACGCGGTAGCCCCAGGACCGTTCCCGTCGCAGATGATGGCGTCCACGCTCGATGCCATCGGCGACACGATCGCGGCGAAGGCCCCTCTGCGCCGGCTCGGCCGCGACGACGACATGGCAGGTATCGCCGTATTCCTCGCTAGCCGGGCCGGAGCTTACCTCACGGGCACCATCATCCCGATCGACGGCGGCATCGCCACGACCGCATCAGGTACCTAGGCGTCGGCGCGAGGCTTCGCCGGCGGCCGACGGCCCCCGTGAACACCTCCGAGTCGGGTCTCAGCGCAGTCATAGGGGTACCAGCAGTACCTCCCTTCGCCTGCGGACAGGGCCTAGGGTGACGTGGTGGCCACGATCGATCCGCGCACTGAGATCAAGGAATTCCTGCGCTCGCGTCGGGCGCGGATCGCGCCCGAGCGGGCCGGACTGCCCGCTTACGGCGGCAACCGCCGGGTCAAAGGTCTGCGCCGCGAAGAGGTAGCTCTACTAGCCGGGGTATCGGTCGACTACTACGTGCGTATGGAGCGCGGCGGCCTCACCGGCGCCTCCGACGGGGTGCTCGACGCGTTGGCCTCTGCCTTGCAACTTGACGAGGCCGAGCGCGATCACCTATTCCACCTTGCGCGGCAGTCCAGGGCGTCCAGCGGTCCACGCCGCCGGCGACCCGCCGTGACGGTGCGTCCGGCGCTTCAGCAGGTGCTCGACGCCATCACCGATGCGCCGGCTTGGATGTGCAACGGTCGTTATGACGTCCTGGCCATGAATCAACTTGCCCGCGCGCTGTATTCACCGGTGCTGGCCGACACGCGACGGCCGGCGAACACCGCGCGGTTCGTGTATCTGGATCCCGAAGCGGCGAAAACGTTCTTCGTCGACTATGACCGAATCGTCTGCGACGTGGCCGCGAAGCTACGCATGGAAGCCGGCCGCAATCCGCACGACGAGGAGCTGATCGCCCTAGTCGGTGAATTGTCAACACGCAGTGAACTATTTCGGCACCGGTGGGCATCTCAGGACGTTCGACTCCACCGGTCCGGACGCAAGCGTGTGCACCATCCGGTAGTGGGCCAGCTCGACCTGGACGTCGAGTCGATGGAGATGCCTGCCGAACCCGGGCTGCTCCTGAACGTCTACACCGCGCCCGCCGGCACGGCGACCGCGGACGGTCTAGCCCTATTGGCGTCGTGGGCGGCCAGCCAGGACAGGCTGGCGACCGAGATCCAAGCACTCGGCTGATATTCCAACCATACAGAGTTCGTGTGCTGCGCACGCTCATCGACTGCCGGGGGCTGACGCCGTCCCCCGGCCACCTCGCGCCAGCGCCTTGGACGCGCTGGACCATCCCCCGGTCATGGTCCTGCGCTTCGCGCACCACTCCAGGCCCTGGAACCTGTGGTTGCTCGCCGTCGTGGCTGGGGTCCTGCCTGATGTAGGAACAGCGACCACAGGACCTCAACCTACGGCGGTCACCGGATCATTGGGCCTGCTCCTGTCCGAAGAACTCGCTGAACATGCTGACCAGGCCGTGGGGCGCGTCGTCGCCGAACATGAGCTCGTCGCTGCCGACGCCTTCGGCGGCGACCTCGGCGCTGCGGGGGAACATGGCCTGCTCGTACTCGGCGAGCGCGGCCTCGATGTCGCCGGGGCGCGCGGCGAGGGCCTTGCCGAGTTCGGCGCCGTCGAGCATGGCCAGGTTGGCGCCTTCGCCGTTCGGGGCCGTGAGATGGGCGGCGTCGCCGACCAGGGTCACCCCCGGCACCCGCTCCCACCGGTGTTCGACCGGCAGGGCGTAGTGGGGGCGCAGGACCAGCGGGGTGTCGCCGTCGGTGATCAGCGCGGAGAGCTCCGGCGCCCAGCCGTCGAACTCCCGCGCGATCCGCGCCGTGGCCGCGGCGGCATCGGCGAAGTCGATCTCGGCGAACCAGTCCAGCGTCCTGGGGAGCAATACGTAGGTGTGCAGGGTGTCGCCGCTCTCCCGGTGCGCGTGGATCGCCCGGCCCGGCGCGTGCACCATCAGCGACCCGCCGCCGACGGCCTTCGCGGCGGCGGGGTGCCGGGTGTCGGCGTCGTACAGGTACGTCTCGACGAACGACACGCCGGTGTACTCGGGTATGGCGGTGGACAGCAGCGGCCGGACCCGTGACCATGCGCCGTCCGCGCCGACCAGCAGACTCGTGACGACGGTGCTGCCGTCGTCGAACGTCACCTCGTGGCGGCCCTCGCCGAGGGCACGGGTCCCGCTGACCTTGTGACCCCAGTGGACCGTGCCGGCCGGGAGCGAATCGAGCAGCATCTGCCGCAGCTCGCCGCGTTGCACCTCGGGACGTCCACCCGTGCCGTCGTCGGTCTTCTCGAACAGGACGGTCCCTTCCCGGTCGAGGGCCCGCATCGCCTGGCGGCCCTCCAGGACGAGACCGTGGAACTCGTCCATCAGGTCGGCCGCCCGCACGGCCAGCTGGCCGTTGTAGTCGTGGATGTCCAGCATCCCGCCCTGTGAACGAGCCATCGGGGAGGACTCCGCCTCGTAGACGGTGGCCGGGATGCCGTGGACGTGCAGGACGCGGGCGAGCGTGAGGCCGCCGAGTCCGGCGCCGATGATCGTGACGGGAGTGCGCATCGTGACTACTCCTTCGTGAATCGAGACCGCCCGGTGCCAGTCCGGACAGCCTCGCTGGTATGCCGTTCCAACGCTGGAACGCCGCTCCATGATGGAACGTCGCTCCAGTCATGTCAAAATGGCGGCATGGCAACACGGACGCGCCGGTCCCAGCGGCGCACAGAGGCGCTCTCCCGCGACCGCATCGTCGAAGCCGCCGTCGAACTGCTCGACACGGCCGGTGAGGGCGGTCTGACCTTCCGGGCGCTGACCGAGCGCCTCGCCACCGGGCCCGGCGCGATTTATTGGCATGTGGCGAACAAGGACGAGCTGCTCGACGCCGCGACGGACGCGGTCGTCGCCGCCGCCCTGGCGGCCGACTCCCCGCGCGCCGAGCCGTCCGCGCGGGTCGAGTCGTCCGCGCGGGCCGAGCCGTCCACGCGCGGCGAGTCCGCTGAGCCGGCCGAGTCGGCCGAGTCGGCCAAGTCGCCGGACTCGCCGCAGGACAAGATCCGCGCCATCGCGTTCGGTCTGTTCGACGCGATGGCGGACCACCCGTGGCTCCCCACGCAGCTCGCTCTCCAGCTCTCCCGCAGCCCCTGGGGTTCGGTGACGCCGCAGATCTTCGAAAACATCGGCCGTCAGGTCCGCGCGCTGGGCGTGCCCGAGGGCCACTGGTTCACTGCGGCCTCGGCACTGGTGCACTACATCCTCGGCGCCGCCGGCCAGAACGCCGCGAACAACGCGAGCGCCCGCGCCCTCGCGCCCGACGTGGACCGCGCCGAGTTCCTCGACGCCGCGTCGCAGGCATGGGAAGACCTCGACCCCGACGACTACCCGTTCATCCGTGCCGTCGCGGCCCAGGTGCGCGAGCACGACGACCGCGAGCAGTTCCTCGCCGGGATCGACCTCGTCCTCACCGGCATCACGGCCCTCCACCTGTCCGGCGAACAGGGGGGCACGACGCCATCCGCCACCTGAAGCGCCGGAAGCGTGGCGGCGCGCGGAGATGTCTCGCGCGCCCCGTTTCGCTGCCTCGTGCCCCTTACCGGGCCAAGGCGCTCCAGGAGGAGATCCTCGCGGCCGGGCCGATCCCGTACTCGCACCGTCGTCACCGACCCGGCCGCCGGGATGTTCGCCGCCGTCCAGGGGGAGGTCCTCACGGACCCGGGTGCCCGGCCGGCCCCCGCCCGTTACGTCGACTGGCTCTCCTGACCCGCTCGGGCCTCGTCGGGCCGCGTCGTCGGGCCGCGTTGAGAACGGCGCTCAGCGGGGGCCCGGTGGGCCCTGCCGAGCGGTGTGCCTGGTTCGGGGCCTACGGCCGGTGCGGGCGCCCGTGCCGTGGCCCGTGCCGTTGAGGGGGAGCAGGGACTCCAGGGTGGCGCCCCGCACCCAGGCGCCGAGCAGGTTCCGGTGCAGGGCGAGGATCTCGTGCTTCAGCGCGAGCTTCTCCGCCTCCCGGGTGAAGGCGCAGGTGGCGACGAACACCGCGACATCCGCGCCGTGTTCGGCCTTCGCCGTGCCGAGGAACTTCTGCATATCGCCGCTCGGCACGGTGCGATGGGGTGCGTAGTGCTTGCACTGGATCACCAGCAGGCGGCCGTCCGGCATGCGGCCGATGACGTCCGCGCCCAGGTCGCCCGACCTCCCGGAGACGACCACCTGGGTGCAGCCGTCCCGCCGGCACAGCTCGGCGACGTACCGCTCGAACCGCTGCCAGGTCATGGCGTCCACCTCGGCCATGGACCGTTCGCGTGCCGCGTTCTCCTCGTCGGTCTGCCAGGCCCGGTGTCGCGCCACGGTGCGCAGCCGCGTCCTCCGCAGCCACCAGCCGATGGCGCCGAGCACGCCGACGAGGACCGCGCCGACGATGTACGGCCATACGGTCTTCCAGGTCAGGGCCAGTGCGAGGGCCGCCGCCGCGCCGCCGCTCCAGGCCGTTCGGCGCAGCCGTGCCCTCAACCGTCGTAACACCGCTTTACGTCGCCGTCGCGCAGTCATTGTCGCGGCCCCCTGTCGGCTCGGTTCCCCGCCTCCCCCCCCCCGCAGTGTCGGGATCGGTGGGACGCTCCCGCAAGACCGCCCCTCGCGCGATGGCGGGGTCTGCCGTGGGCGAATCTGCTGCGGGCCGACATTCCTTACCGTGCGGCGGAATTGGGGCGATGGTGAAAGGACCGCGGCGGTGTGGGTCGCGGTATTCACAGGGAGGTCCAATGGGAACATTCGCCACCGGCTGGGAGCCGGCAATGAGTCCGCGAGCCGCGGAGGGGGACACGGCACCCACGCGGTTCGACGATCACCTGGCCGCGCAGTTGCTGACCCAGCGCATCGTCTTTCTCGGCACACAGGTGGACGAGGTGTCCGCGAACCGGGTGTGCGCGCAGATGCTGCTGCTCTCGGCCGAGGATCCGCGGTCGGACATCAGCCTCTACGTCAACAGCCCGGGTGGTTCGGTGACGGCGGGGCTGGCGATCTACGACACGATGCGGCTGATTCCGAACGACGTCTCCACGCTCGTCATGGGATTCGCCGCCAGCATGGGGCAGTTTCTGCTCACCGTCGGCACGACGGGAAAGCGCTACGCGCTGCCGAATTCCCGCATCATGATGCATCAGCCATCGGCCGGTATCGGAGGGAGCACGGCCGATATCGCGATTCAGGCCGAGAATCTCGAATTCATGAAGCGGTCGATCGAGCGGATCACCGCGGAACACACCGGGCAGAGCGTGGAGACCATTTCGCGCGACGGTGACCGCGACCGGTGGTTCACACCGGAGCAGGCGAAGGAGTACGGAATGGTCGACCGGGTCGTGGAGTCGCTCGCGGACGTACGGCCCGCCGGTACGCGGCGCAGGATGGGGATCTGACATGGGGCAGTACACGATTCCGACCGTCGTCGAGCGCACCACACAGGGGGAGCGGGCGTACGACATCTACAGCAGGTTGCTGTCCGAGCGGATCATCTTCCTCGGTACGGAGATCGACGACGGCGTGGCCAACGTCGTCATCGCGCAGCTGCTCCACCTCGAATCGTCGAGCCCGGAGCAGGAGGTCGCGATCTACATCAACTCACCGGGCGGCTCGTTCACCTCGCTGATGGCGATCTACGACACGATGACGTTCGTGTCCGCGCCCATCTCCACGTTCTGCGTGGGGCAGGCGGCCTCGACCGCGGCGGTGCTGCTGGCCGGGGGAGACCCCGGGCGGCGGTTCGTACTGGAGCACTCCCGGGTGCTGCTGGGACAGCCGGTGAGCGGTGGTCAGCAGGGGACGGTCTCGGACCTCAGCCTGCAGGCCAAGGAGATGCTCCGGATCCGCTCGCAGGTCGAGGAGGTGCTCGCGCGCCACACGCCCCACGACGCCGCCACGCTCCGCGCCGATATGGACCGCGACAAGGTCTTCACGGCGGAGGAGGCGGTGGCGTACGGGCTCGCCGACGAGGTGCTGAGCCGGCGGACGGGCCGGGGTTTTTGACGGTGTCGGTGTCTCAGGGGGCGGCGCCTCGGGCGGCGGTGGTTCAGGCGGCCAGGCGTACGTCGCCCTGCCGCCCCGCGTGCCGCGCCCCGCGGTCCGCGACGGACGTGGCGGAGGTGACGGACGTCGCGGAAGTGACAGACGTGAGGGACGTGACCGACCTCGCCGCGCCGTCGCGCCGCCGCGGGCCGGAGACGAGGCGGATCAGCTCGCCCTGGGCCATCGCGAGGAGGTCGGCCAGCCCGAGGCCGAGTGCGCGGGCGGCGGCCGCGAGGACCTCGGACGACGCCTCCTTGCGGCCGCGTTCGAGCTCGGAGAGGTACGGCATCGAGATCCGGGCCGCCTCGGCCACGTCCTTGAGCGTGCGCTCCTGGGCGAGGCGCTCGCGCCGCAGCACGCCACCGACGACATCCCGCCACAAGGGCTCCTTCACCGGCTCCCGGCCGGGCCGCTCCGGTCCGCCGGGGGCACCCGGGGCGCCCGGAACGGCGGGGGTCGCCGGGGCGGGGGCGGCCGCGGGGGCTCCGGCCCCGGCGGTGGCTCCCGCCCGGTGCGCCGGGTCCGCGGTGGCCGGACGCAGGGGAATGACGCGGGCTCGGTTCGACGCGTGGCTGCTCACCCCCTCAGAGTAGGAGCGTCGCGCCCGACGGGAAGGGGACAGCGTTCTGCCCTTGGCGAATCGCTCATGCGTTCGGCCCGGGGCGGGTGGCGCGAACCGGACCGCGCACACCCCGCGCATCCCCGGCGAGGAGCCCCGTTGTCAGTGCCGGGCCCTAGCGTATGGCTGTCCTTATTCACGCTTGCTGGGCTGCTTGCGTAACTCGGACACGGCGGGGGCCGGGCCCAACAGCGCGGGTCCGGCCCCCGGCGGAAAGACGGTCCGCCCGCGCGGGGCAGCGGGGCCCGGGGGCCACGGGGTCACGGGGTCACGGGGCCGGTCAGGAGGTGATCCGCAGCTCCGGCGGATAGCCGGTCCAGCGCAGTGGCGCGGGCAGGTGCGCCATGTCGTTGGAGAAGAGCACCGAGGGCGGTCGGCCGGGCGGAGGCCGGCGGATGACGGTCAGCGCCGCGTTGCACTGGTTGAGGCCGAGCCAGCGCCACTTCGGGGCGTCGAGCACGGCCCGGACCAGCCAGCCGATGAGGAAGTTGTGCGTCACGACCAGCTCATGGCGGTCCTCGGGCCCGTCCACCGGACCCATGAAGCGCTCCTCGGCGGCACGGGCCAGCAGCGGGCCGCGGGCGCGCTCTCCGGGGGGAAAGCGATGGACGAATTCGAGCAGGAAGTCGGCGGAATCGGCGGGCAGTTCGTCCCGCCGGGGCGTGTACGGCACATAGTCCCCGGCCGGTTCGCAGGCATGTGCCGGTACGCCGTCGAGTTGGTCGCCGATCAGCCGGGCGGTCTCGGCCGCCCGGGGCAGCGGGCCGTGGTGGATCGCCGACAGCGGAACGCCCCGGAGCCGCTCGCCGAGCAGCGTGGCTTGGCGGCGGCCGGTGGGCGTGAGCGCGCCTTCGTCCGGCGTGGCCTCGCCGTGGCGGGTCAGATAGAGATAGCGGGTGGCGTAGGGCGTGTGGGTCTCGTGAGCCGTGTGGGGCGTGTGAGCTGTGTGGGTCGAGGTCATGGTCGCGGTCATGGTCCCTGTCCGTCGAGAGTCGCTGGAAGGGATGGCCGGTGGCGGGTGGCGGGTTCCACCTGCGCCCCGCCTGTTCCGGTGGCCCCCGCCTGTCGCGTCGGCTCCCGCCTGTCCCGCTGGCTCCCGCCCGCGCCCCGCCTGCCCCGGCGGTGCCCGTGGGCGCATCCGGCGGCGCCGTAGTAGGCCCTAGTGGTCGGAGAACGGGCCGGTACCCTCCGCCGTCGAGGCGACCGCGAGGACCGTGACGATGAGCGAGCAGGGGGCGGCGCCCGCGAGCTGGAAGCGCAGGGCGGCCCAGATCAGGAACGGGAAGACCAGGAAGAGCAGGCTGACCTCCGTCCGCATGGCCACCAGCGCGACGCCCGCCGTGCCCAGCAGCAGGGCCACCGCCTCCAGCAGGCGGTACGGGCCGACGCCGCGCGGGAGCCGGGCGCGGCGGAGCACCAGCGGCGGAGCACCAGCGGCGGAGCACCAGCAGTACGGGGGTGATCACCAGGACGCCCATCGCGTCGCCCGTCCACCACACCGACCAGGTGGTCCAGAAGTCACCCGGCGCGAGCGCGCCGGACAGCAGGAGCGCGGCGGTGCCCACCGTGGCGCTGATCAGCATGCCCGCCAGGGCACCGAGGAAGACCAGGGCCAGCGCGTCCCGCAGCCGGTCCACGGCGGGCCGGAAGCCCATGCGCCGCAGCAGCGGATATGAGCAGACCGGGGCCAGGGTGTTGCCCGCCACGATCGCGAGGACCGCCAGGGGTGACGGGCCGATGGGGGCGTTGACCGCGACGGCGCCGAGGGCGATGCCCGGCCAGGCCATCGGGCCCAGCGCCAGCAGACAGGCCAGGGCGATACCGGTCGGCGGCCACAGCGGGGTGACCTGACCGCGCACCAACTCCTGGAGCAGTCCGATCCTGGCGCCCGCGTAGTAGAGGGCGGCGACGGCCATGAGCCGCAGCGCGGTGGCGCCGTGGCGCCGGAGGCCGTTGTTCCGCCGGATCCCCGTATGGCGCGCCACAGCGGCCATCAGACTACGGGCGCCCTCGGGCGGCGCGGCGGACACGCGGCCACCGGGGCGGGGCTCGCCCGTACGCAGCACACGCTCGCCCATAGGCGGCCCCCGAATCACCGCCGGGGCCATTCGGCGTCCCCGCCGCCACCAACGGCCTGATCGTGAACGGGTGGTGAGGCGAATCCTCGGCCCGCTCCGACCTCAGCCGTGGGGACGGATCCGCACCGTTCACCTCGGCCGGGATCGGAGCGGCCGGCCGACCCGGTGAAGTACGAGAGGCCATGTCATCAACAACACGGGCGGGTCATCCAATTCCGGCAACAATGCGGCGAACCTCGTGAACTGTCCGTAGTGCCCTCCGTCACACGGACGACCCCGTGCCCGCGATACGGCCCCTTCCCGGGTCGTATCGCGGGCACGCATATGCGCACCGGGCTTGCCCACCCGAAGCGGGAGACGTCACCGTTGTCCCCCACGGGCACGCGCCGCGCGCCCGTATTCGACTGGGACCGGAGGTGCCATGGGACCGATCGTTCCACCCCTCGTTCCACCGTACGAAACCGTCGGCGACGGGCCGCACCATGTGATGGCGGTGCACGGCTGGTTCTCGGACCGGGCCGCGTACGCCGCGATGCTGCCGCACGTCGACCGGCGCGGGTTCACCTATGTGCTGCCCGATCTGCGCGGCTACGGCGAGGCGCGCGACATCCCCGGCGCGTACACCACCGGCGAGGCCGGGGGCGATCTGCTCGCGCTCGCCGATCACCTCGGCTGGGAGCGGTTCTCGCTCATCGGCCACTCGATGGGCGGGGCCGTCGTCCAGCGCGTCGTGGCGGCCGCCCCGCAGCGGGTCCGCCGGCTGGTCGGGGTCGCGCCGGTGCCGGCCAGCGGGGTGCCGATGGAGGGCGAGCAGTGGCAGCTGTTCGCGGCCGCCGCCGACCGCCCGGAGAACCGCCGGGAGATCATCGACCTGACCACCGGCGGCCGCCACCCGGCCGCCTGGCTGGATCTGATGGTGCGGCACTCACTGGAGCACAGCGACCCCAAGGCGCTCCGGGCGTGGCTGGACTCCTGGGCGCTGGAGGACTTCCACGAGGACATAGCCGGTGCCCAGGTGCCGGTCCGGATCGTGGTCGGCGCCCACGACCCCGCGCTCACGGCGGAGGTGATGCGGCAGACCTGGCTGCGCTGGTACGTCAACGCCGAGCTGGTGGAGCTGGAGTTCGCCGGACACTACCCCGCCGATGAGACACCCCAGGAACTCGTACGAGCCGTGGAGGACTTCATCACGGCTGACGCGTAGCCGCCGGTGGGGAGCCGGAGGCGGGCCCGGACGGATCGCCGGAGGGCGAGGGGGAGTCCGGTGTGGAGGGTGAGGCGGAGGCACCGCCGGTGTGCTTCGCCTCGCTCTCCTGGTACTTTTTCTCGCTCTTCCGGTACTTGGGCAGCAGCTCGTTCAGGATCTTGTCGACGTACTCCTGCGTCTCGAGGATCTTCGGGATGCCGCGGGCCCGGAGCACCGCGTTCGGCCCCGCGTTGTACGCCGCGAGCGCGAGCCGGGTCGAGCCGAGCTTGGTCCCGCTGCCCGGAACCGCCTTGACCACCTGGTACAGATGGCACATGTAGCGGGCCTGTGAGGGGATGGCGTCGCGGGGCTCCCAGACGTCGGCCTTGCCGTCGCCGTCGCCGTCCTGGCCCCACTCCTTCCAGGTGACCGGGGAGAACTGCGAAATGCCCTGGGCGTGCCCGGAGTCCGCGTCCCGGCGCCAGCCGCTCTCCGCGTCGATCTGGGCGGCCAGCAGCGGCACGCTCAGCGCGGAGCAGGTACGGACCGCGGCCTCCACGACGGGCCGCCTGGCCTCCGGGATCACCGGCAGCTCGGGCTCCGAGGGCTCGGTGAGATGCCGTACGACCAGGACCGCGGCGACGACCAGGGCGAGGCCCGCGAGGAACGCGGCGACCATCCCGGCGGCGCGGGTCAGCATGCCGGAGCCGGCACGATGGGGGTACGCATGCAGGGACCGTAGCCGGTATCGCGGGCCGATCCGTAATCGGTCGCCGACACGGCCCTACCGCGCCTGGTGGGCACCGGGCAGCGGCTGCCCGGCCGGACCCGTGGGGAGCGGACCCGCCGCCCTCTCAGCCGGGCGCTTCATCACATACGCGGCACCGGCGCCCGCCGCGAACAGTGCGAGCACCGAGACCGCCGTGCCGAGCCAGGTGGCGCCGAGCCACTGGCCGCCGACATAGCCGAGGGCCACGCTGTACGCCGCCCAGGCGAGCCCGGCCACCGCCGACCACGGCAGGAATTCCTTCACCCTCCGGTGGGCCGCGCCCGCGCTCAGGCTGACGACCGAGCGTCCCGCGGGCGCGAAGCGGGCTATGACCACGAGCGGACCGCCGCCGCGCACCAGCGCGGTGCCCAACTTCTCCTGTGCGGAGGTGAGTCGGCGGGAGCGGGCGATGGCGCGGTCGAGCCGGTCGCTGCCGCGCCAGGCCAGCCGGTAGGCGACCATGTCCCCGAGGACGGAGGCGGTCGCGGCGCACAGCATCAGTCCGAACATGGCGGGGAAGTCGGCGGCGCCGGCCTGGCGCACCACGCCGACGGCGTCAACGGTGGTGCCGGCGGCCGCGGTGGCGGCGGTGATGACCAGAACTCCGCTGGGCAGAACGGGCAGGAAGACATCGAGCAGGACGGATGCCCCGATCACCGCGTAGATCCATGGGGTGTTGGTCAGCGACCCCAAATGTTCCAACAACGTTCTACTCCCGATCCCGGTCCCCCCGCTGCGCATGTCGCCGGGAAGCGGCAGGCGTCAGCCTGTAACAGCCATACAGCGTACGCCTGTGCCTGAAGAGGATAACGGTAAGGGGTGTGATGATGTTGTTCGAATCACGCCATGCGGGGCGTTCGGCCCCGCATGGCGCGATGGTCGATGTGACCTCGAATGCGCGGAACTGACGGCCGGACGAGGTGACATCCGGCCGCCGTCCGTCAGGCCCGGGGCGGTTCGCCGTCCGTCAGGCCCGGGGCGGTTCGCCGTCCGTCAGGCCCGGGACGGTTCGCCGTCCGTCAGACCCGGGACGGCTCGCGCCGCGCTTCCGGCGCCGCCTCGCTCGCGCGGGCCGAGCCGAATATCCGGTCCAGCGCCCAGGGGCCGGGTCCGGTGAAGACGATCAGCAGCAGGGCCCAGCAGAACATCGCGGCGGGCTCGCCGCCGTTCTGGATGGGCCACAGCTTCTCGGGCTGGTGCTCGTGGAAGTACGCGTAGGCCATCGAGCCCGACGAGATGAAGGCCGCGCTGCGGCTGCCGACGCCGAGCATCACCAGCGCGCCGCCGACGAGCTGGATGACGGCCGCGTACCAGCCGGGCCAGGTGCCGGCCTCGATGGTCTTGCCGGTGCCCATCATGCCGCCGAACCAGCCGAGCAGCGACGAGGCGCCGTGGCAGAAGAACAGCAGCCCGACCACGATGCGGAAGAGGGAGAGGGCATACGGCTTGGCGCCGTCGAGCGCCTCGCCGAGGGTGCGGGGGGTGGGGGAAGAAGGCATGGGAGGGGAGCTCCTTGCTCCTGGGGACGGGGAACAGCGGAAACGCCAGGTTAGGTTCCCCTCACCTTTTGTTGCAAGTTCAAGTTCCTGCCAATGTGACTGCCCCGGAGACCCCTTCCTGACACCCCGAACCCGCTCCTCAGAGCCCCGCGGCGCACATCGGGGCACCTTCCTGCAGCGGCTCCCGCGCGGTCGCCACGCGCAGCACCGCACGGGCCACGGCGTCCGTGTCGCAGAGGGTGACGGAGTTCACGCCGGGCCGTGCGCCCGCGGCCGTCACCCAGTGGACCCCCTCGGTCGGCACCCCGAGGGCGAACCGCCGCGGATGCGGCCGGCCCTGGGCGTCCACCAGCCGGTAGGGGGCGGTGGTGACATCGAGGCCGCCGGTCTCATAGCCCTCCACCCGGTGCGGACGGCCCTGCCCGGTCTCCAGCAGATGGATCAGCAACTCATCGGCGGTCCGGCGCACATCCGGCTCCGGCAGCCGCGCCTCGATCAGTGTCGTGGCCGTCACCGGCGGGCCCGGCACCTCCGCCGACCGGGCGGCGAAACCGGCCTCGTCTCCGTCTTGGTCTGGACTTTCCAAGGTCACTTCAAGCCGCGGGCCGAGGACATCCAGGACCCCCGCCTCGATCAGCGCGGCCATCTCCTCGATCCGGCGGCGCGGCGGGCCGATCGAGAGGAAGGCGTTGAGCGGGGTGTACCAGCGGTCCAGATGGGCGCGGCGGGACGTCCCCGTCAGCCCGCCGTGGTCGACGATCAGACGCACCTCGTTGCGGAGGTCGCGCAGCACGTCGAGGGCGGCCTTGACCGGGCCCTCGACATTGCCCAGCCGCGCGTGCGCCGCGTCCTGGTGGGCGTAGGCCAGCAGCCACCGCCGGAATTCGTCACGCCCGGTGAACCGGCGTCCGCGGTACGGCTCGGCCACCGCGTCCCAGGACCAGCGCTCCGCCTCCGGAACGCCGTACTCCGCGAGCACCGCGGCCTCTTCGGGGCTGCCGTGCGCGGTGGCCAAAAAGTGACGCCTGAAGTGTGCCGGGGTGAACGGGGCGGGGGTTCCGGAGCCGGGCCCGGGAGCCTCCGGGGCCTCCGGGGCCTCCGGGGCGGCGGGGGCGTGGGTTTCCGGGGCGCGGAGGGCCGGCAGCGCCTCGTAGTAGACCGTCTCGGCCTCCTTGGCCACGAGTGGCCATATCTCGGTGAGGAAGTCCGGCGGGTCGCCCGCGTCCGCGCGCTTGCGGAAGTGGCCGAGCACATCGGGGGTCAGCAGCAGCGGGGTGTGCCGGCCGCACGGCCCCTTCGCGTTGTCGCCCCGCGCGTGGTACGGGATGCCGCGGCGCGACCCCGCGTACAGCCGTGGCTCGAGCCCCGAGGGCCGGTAGACCAGACCGCCGTGGCCGTTCGGGACGAACCTGCCGCCCCGGCCCGCCGTCAGCAGCGCCATGTGGTCGAAGAAGTTGAGGCCGAGACCGCGCAGCAGCACGGGTTCGCCCGGTGCGATGAGCGACAGGTCGACATCGGCGGGGTTGGCGGGCGGGTAGTAGCGCAGCCCGTACCGCTCCGCGTGGGCCGCGTACCGCCGCTCCGTGGCGTCGGTGGCGGCCGGCAGATGACCCTGGGCCAGGACGACCGCGCGCAGCCCCTCCAGGCGGCTGCCGTCATCCAGCGTCAGCATCTGCGTGCCGTCGGCCCGTTCCTCCAGCCGTACGGCGCGGGCCCGGTGCGCCCGGACGGTCACGGTGTCCGGCGCGCCCCGCACCACCTCGCCGAACACCCACTCCAGATAGCGGCCGTAGAGCGCGCGGCTGGGGTAGTCGTCCGGGCCGAGGCCGGGCGCCAGACCGCGCGCGGTGACCCACTCGTACAGGCTCGGCCCGGTCCGCACCGGTCCGCGGCATTCGACGCTCGCGTCGGTGAACAGGGTGACCTGCGAGGCCACGGTGTTCATCAGCAACTCGTCCGGCTGGGCCGTGCGCCAGACCCGTCCCGCACCGGGCGGCGAGGGGTCCACCATGTGCACGGTCAGCGGGGTGCCGGGCGCCAGTTCCGGGGCCGAGGCGCACAGGCGCTCCAGCACGCTGGTGCCGCGCGGCCCGGCGCCGACGACGGCTATCGCGTGGGGGTCTCCGGCCAAGGCTGTGTCTCCCGGGGCAGATGTGACGCACGATGCGCGCCCATCATGCCGCCCGCTCCACACGAATCGACCCGGTCTCCGGAACGTACCCCTCCGTTGTGGCCTGTATCACGAGGCATATGCCGCGGAACAGCACTCAAGGGGTCGAGCGGCCCGCCCAGTCCGTCTCCAGCGCCGCCACCAGCCGGGCCCCGCCGCCCGCGGGGTCCGACTGCGCCTGGTCCAGCCGCAGATGGGCGGTACGGCCCCGGAGGGTCAGCGTCATCAACTGGTTGCCGAACCAGGGCCCGCCCGTCTTGTGCCAGCTCAAACGGGGGTGCGGCACCCGGCCATGGCGCCGGAACGCCCGGCCCAGGGCGCGGCCGGCGGCGCTCCAGCCGAAGCGGAAGCCGAGCCGTATCGAGGCGTAGATGCTGTTGTGGACCGGGGAGCAGGTCAACTGGCGCACCTGGCTGCGGGGCGGCCGGGACGGCCACCGCGACCAGTCGGGGGTGGCCACATAGGCGTGGTGCACATCGCCGGAGAGCACGCTGATCGTGGCGGGCGCCCCCGGGGCGCCGCCCACCTCGGCGATGGTGTCGGTGAGCGCGTCGAAGGACTCGGGGAACGCGGCCCAGTGCTCCAAGTCGCCGCGCTGCCGCAGGTCCTCGGCGATCCGCGCCCAGCGCCCACCGCGTCCGCCGCCGCACACCGAGGCGTTCCACGCCTCCACGTCATGGACGAAGTGCGGCAGCAGCCAGGGCAGCGAGGTGCCGAGCAGCAGATGGTCGTAGCCGCCGGGAGCGTCGTGGCCGGCGGGAGCGTCGTGGCCGCTGGAGGAGCCGTAGCCGCCGGAGGGGTCGTGGCCGCCGTAGGGCTCGGGCTCCTCCGGGGCGGCGGGGAAGCCGGGTGCGCCGCCCACGCCGTCCATGGCCTGCTCGCGCACCCAGGCGAGTTCCTTGTCGGTCAGCATCGCCCGCCGGCCCTCCTCGAGCACCCGTGCCGCGCGGGTGTCGACCATCAGCAGCCGGGTGCGGCCGAAGTCGCGGCGGTAGCTCCAGCGGGTGTACCCCGGATCGGCGTCGGCGCGGGCGGCGAACTCCCGCAGCGCCTCGGTGCCGTCCTCCGCCGCGCGCACCTCCGCGTAGAGCGGGTCGGCGGCCAGTTCGGTGGGGGAGAGGTTGCCCAGGTGCTGATGGACCCAGTAGGACATCAGCCCGCTCAGTATCCGCTCCCGCCACCACGGGGTGGCGCGCATCCGGCGCTGCCACGCCTCGCTGGTGTTCCAGTCGTCGATGACGTCGTGGTCGTCGAAGATCATGCAGCTGGGGACGGTGGAGAGCAGCCAGCGCACCTCGGGGTCCAGCCAGGACTCGTAGTAGAGCCGGGTGTACTCCTCGTAGTCCGCCACCTGCTCGCCCGGCGGTTCGCTCAGATCGCGGCGCTCGGCCAGCCAGCGGCGGGTCTCGGCGGAGGTCTCGTCCGCGTACACCTGGTCGCCCAGCAGCACCAGCACATCGGGGCGCGGGGCCTCCGGGGCGCGGGCGAGCGCCTGCGCGAGGGTGTCCAGCGCGTCGGGCCCCACGGGGTCGTGCGAGGCGTCGGAGGGCGGCGCGGCCCATCGGCAGGAGCCGAAGGCCACGCGCACGGGCGCGGGGTCCGTGGCGTCCGCGCCCGGGGCGGGGGTGCGGATGGTGCTGTCGGGGAACGGGGAGTCCGGCAGCGGCCAGACCTGCTCACCGTCCAGCAGCACCCGGTAGGCGGTCTCGCCGCCCGGCCGCAGCCCGGTGACCGGGATCAGGGCGTAGTGGTGATCCGCGATCCGCCAGGTGCGGGCGGTGCCGCCCGCGCCGTCGGCGCACCGCACCTCGGCCTCACACGGCCGGTCGGCCTCGACCCAGACGGTCGCGCCGGTACCGGTCTCCCAGTCGACTTGGCGCAGCAGTGGTCCCAGGCGCAGCCCGGCCATCCGGACCTCCTCCGTCGTTCTTCGATGTGCTCGTCATGCGTACGGTACGGAACGACGGAGGAGGTGCGGCGGTTCCTCCGGCCGGTGCGCCGGATGGAACGGTGGCTCAGCAGCCGTTGAGGATGCCGCTGAGCGCGGACTTCTCGGCCGAGTCGAGGGTGAGCTTGTAGGTGTACTTCACCGAGACCCACATGCGGGCGTACATGCAGTGGTAGGCGCTCCGGGGCGGCAGCCACTCGGCGGGGTCCTGGTCGCCCTTGGACTGGTTGACGTTGTCCGTCACGGCGATGAGCTGGGAGTGGGTCAGGTCGTTGGCGAACGCCTGGCGCTGGGCGGTGGTCCAACTGCTGGCGCCGGACTTCCACGCCTCGGAGAGCGGCACCACGTGGTCGATGTCCACGTCGCTGGCGGCGGACCAGGTCGCGCCGTCGTACTCGGAGTACCAGGTGCCGCTGGTGGCCGCGCAGCTGGAGTCGGTCTGGACGTTCTTGCCGTCGCGCTTGAGGACTTCCTCACGGGTGTTGCAGGTGCCGCTCTGGGTGATCCAGTGCGGGAACTTGTCGCGGCTGTAACCGTCGGACGAGCCTTCGGCCTTGACGGTCAGCGAGGCCAGCTGGGTGCGGGCGGTGGCGGCGCTGGGCGGGGTGGGCGGGGAAGCCTCGGCGGCGGGCCCGCTCAGCACGAGCGTGCCCAGCAGGGCGACGAACCCGCCGAAGACGGATGCGCGACGCGCGTAGACGCGACGACGAGAAGACGTGTCCGACATGCGAACTCCCTTGAGGGTGGGGGGTCGTTGGCCCCTGATGCCCGGCCATGGTCGCGGCGCCGGGTTGCTGTGGGGTGGGCGCCAGGTAACAGAGTGACGACGCGGTCATGTCAACGCAAGGGGTTCCGGGAGGCAGTTGGTGCCACGCACTCGCCCCGGCGCGGCGGTCGCGCGTGTGCGAAGCGGCTGCGTATCGCGTGCGCCCGCGCGCGGGCCGAGGCATCGCCGCCGGTCAACGCCGCGCCCGGGGCGCCGCTCGCGGCTCCGCCGCCTGGCGTGCGGATGGCGGCGCGCATGGCCGCCGGTGAGCCGGGCGCGCGAGCGGCGATGGCGCTCCGCCGGGGGCCTGGGCGCGTCCAGCAGACCGTGCCACCCGCAGCAAGCCGCTCCCCTCCCCGAATCCGGGGCTCCACCCCGGACCCCGAAACCGGGGCCCCACCCCGGGCCCCGAAACCGGGGCTGCGCCCCGGACCCCGGATCGGGGCTTCGCCCTAGACCGCGAACCGGGGCCGCGCCTCGGGTCCTGGGTCGGGGCCGCGCCTCGGGTCCCGGATCGGTGCTTG
>NZ_JANIAA010000045.1 GCF_024505145.1 Streptomyces rugosispiralis
CACGCCCGCCAGGGTCGCGGCGTTGATGTCGGAGACGGCGTCACCGACCATGTCGGCCAGCGCCCCCGGGCCCGCGGGCTCCTGGGGCAGCGCCGTACGGTTCGACGGGCGGGCCGGGACGCGGGGCTCGAAGTCGCGCAGCGCGCCGGGTATCTCGGCCGCGGGCCGCGTGCCGCGCGGGGTCGGCGGGGTGGCCGGGGCGTCGTCGCCGCTCGGCGGCGGCCAGCTCACGGTGGGCCGTACCGCCCCGTTGGCCGGCCGCGCGCTCTCGATCACGTCCGCCGCGGCCGTGCGGAACAGCTCGCGCCGGCGCACCCTGCGTGCTGCCGCGACCGCCTGTTCGGCGCCGTCGGCGCGGCCGACGACGGCCAGCACCTCCTGCTCCAGAGGGGCCCGGCCGCGCGGGCGCAGCCCCTCCGGGTCGCCGAGCAGGGCGACCGCCTCGGGGGCGCGCAGCAGCAGATCGGGGGCGAGCCGCCCGGCGGAGAGCACCCGGGCCAGGTTCTCGGCCGCGGCGCCCTCGTCGCGCAGCAGCCGCAGGTAGTACGGCGTCCTGCCCAGCGCGTCGGAGACCTTGCGGAAGCCCAGCAGCCCGGCGTCCGGGTCGGCGGAGTCGGCGAACCAGCCCAGCAGCACGGGCAGCAGCGTCCGCTGGATCGCCGCCTTACGGGTCACCCCGGACGCCAGGGCCTCCAGATGCCGTAGCGCGCCGGACGGGTCGGCATAGCCCAGGGCTTCCAGCCGCCGGCCCGCCGCCTGCGAGCTCAACCGGGCCTCTCCGGTCTCCGGTCGTGCCACCGCGCCCAGCAGTGGCCGGTAGAACAGCTTCTCGTGCAGCCGCCGCACCTCGCGCGCGTGCCGCCGCCACGCCGCGCCCAACTCGGTCACCGGCTCGGTGCGGAACCCCAGTGACCGGCCCAGCCGCCGCAGCTCCGCCTCGTCCCTTGGCACCGGATGGGTGCGGCGCAGCCGGCGGAGCTGGACGCGGTGCTCCACCGAGCGCAGGAACCGGTACGCCTCGTCCAGGGCCGCCGCGTCCGAACGCCCCACGTAACCGCCCGCGGCCAGCGCCGCGAGCGCGTCCAGCGTGGTGCCGCCGCGCAGCGACTCGTCCGACCGGCCGTGCACCAACTGCAGCAGCCGTACCGCGCATTCGACGTCCCGCGGGCCCCCCGGGCCCGGCTTCGGCTCTCGGTCGGCCTCCGCGGCCGGGATGTCCTCCACCACCCGGCGGCGCGTCTGCCGCGCCTCCGGCGCGAAGTTCCTACGCTCGGCCGCCTGCCAGACCAGGGGCATCAGCGCGGCCACGTACGCCTGGCCCAGTGCCCCGTCACCCGCCACCGGCCGTGCGTTCAGCAGCGCCCAAGGCTCCCACGTACTGGCCCACCGCTGGTAGTACGCCAGATGGCTGGACAGCGTCCGCACCAGCGGGCCGTCGCCCCCGTGCGGCCGCAGACTCGCGTCGACCGGCCGGATGGTGCCCTCGACCGTCTCATCAGAGCAGATCCGCATCAGCCGCGCGGCCAGCCGGTTGGCCGCCTGTACGGCCTTGGACTCCTCCACCCCGTCCAGGGCCTCCGCGACGAAGACGACGTCCACATCCGAGACGTAGTCCAACTCCCGCCCGCCGAACTTGCCCACCCCGATCACCGCCAGCCGACACGCCGCCGCGTCCTCGGGCCGCTCCTCCGCCGCGATCTCCAGTGCGGCCCGCAGCGTGGCGGTCGCCAGGTCCGCCAACTCGGCGGCGGCCCGGGTGACGTCCGTCGTACCGCACACTTCCCGCGCGGCGATCGCCAGCAGCGCCCGCCGGTACGCCACGCGCAGCGCGTCCGACCGGGTCAGCCGCACCCCCGGCGCGCCCCAGATCCCCTCGGTCAGCGCCTGCTCGAAGCCAGGAGCGGTCAGGTGCAGATCGGCCGGCTCGTACGTCACCAGCGCCTGCCAGTGGCGCGGATACCGGGCCAAATGGACGCCCAGCGCCTCGGAGGCCCCGAGCACCCCCAGCAACCGGTCGCGCATCGGCTTCGCCGCGGCCAGGGTGTCCAGCAACGTCTGTCGCGAGTCGGCCCACTCCTTGTCGTCCCTGTCCGCGGGGGCCTCCGGAAGCGTCTCGATCAGCCGTACCAACCCGCGCAGCGCCAGATCGGGATCGGCGCTTGCCCCGAGCGCATCCAACAGCACCGGATCGCTCCGCACCGAGGCCAGACCGGGCGCGTCCAGCAGCCGCTGCGCCGCCGCGGCGTCGGTGAAACCATGCCGCAGCAGCCGGGTGAAGCTGCTGCTCCTGCGTCCCTGCGGTAGGGCCATGCGCGCCGCCTCCATCCCTGTCCCACATTCGCGCCCTGCCATGGCCAAGGCCCGCTCACGAGCCCTGCGCGAACGCCATTGCAAAGCCGACCCAGATCATTTCTGAGAAAAATGATTTCTTACCGACGTCGCCGTACCGACCGGGCCGCGCCGAGTCATCATGGAATCCCCTCGCCTCCAATGTGTCTCATACCGGGTGGGCCGGATGGCCGCTTTTTATGGGGTCATCCGGCCCTTTCTGCTCGGCGGCTCGGTGGTCGCCGCACTCTGCCTTTGCCTGGTTGGCAAAAATGCGGTCACAGGCGGCCTTGCGATCTTCTTCGCCGCACCCTCCCGCCGTTTTTCGGCAGATGTTTCGCCGTTCCCCGCATCAGGCGAATCGCCCGAATCCGACGGCAGAAACGTAGGAGGCGGCGTCGGGGGCGGTCAAGGCGGAGGGGATAAAACGTTGAGTGCTGCATTGATGCGCGAATGGGGGCAAACTGGATTCGCTCGACACCGCGTCCGCGAGGTTTTGGACAGCGCCTTCCGTCGTTGCTGCCCCGGCCTCTTCGGCGGCTCTTTGAATCAATGTTCACCGAGCATTTATCTCTGTTTTAATGTGTAGTGGGTACGGTAGCCGGTTCCGGCCCGGCTGTCCGCGTTAGTTCCCTGGGGGCGGTAAAGGGATTCCCGTCGTGGTAAAGAGATTCCCATTGCCGTGGCCGTGCTGGTTCAGGTTCGGCGGGAGGCGAACCGGCGGGCTGTCCGGAAAGCGAGGGGCGAGACATGGCGCAATGTGAACGTGCGGTGGGTCGGTCGCGCGCTGCAGGGGGGGTGGGCGGTCCGGTACCGGCGTGCGCGCGATGTCAACAGTTCTGCGTTCGGGGTCAATGACACCGCGCCCTTCCCTCCGAAAGCCTGATCGGCAGCACCGAGAGGAAGGGATGCAGTCCATGTCTGTCGATACCGTCGTGCGAGCCTGGACCGACCAGCGTTTCCGTGACTCGCTGTCCGAGGCGGAACTCCGGGCCATTCCCGCCAACCCCGCGGGCATGTTCCAGGACATCGTGTCCTTCAATGGGGCACAGGCCGTGGAGGCCAGCACCGTTTCCGTCGTCTGCATTACGTCCTGTGTCATGACCTTTGGTGACAGTTCCGACAACTGTTGCGCGGGCTGAGGATCGTCCCGTCACCCACTGAAGAGCGCGGGACCGCGGCTCCCGGGACGTGTGCCGCCCGTCTTCGGGTCCGGGGCGCGCCGCAGAGCGGCGCGCCCCGGACCGTCATCTGCCGCTGCCTCCGAACCCCTCCTGGAATTTCCCATGCCGTCAGACCTGGACGTCACCGGTGACCATCTCGACGCACGTACCAGTGAGTGGTACTTGGCGACCCGCCTGGGGGAGCGGCTCACCGCTCATGGCGAGCCGCCCGCTGAGCCCGGCGGCGGCGACGGCGTCTCCGAAGAGCTGGCCGCTCTCCGCGAGATGTTCCCGTACTCGGAGGATGAGACGTTCGCCGCTGTTCTGCGGCGGCGCGGGCTGACCCCGGAAGGATTCGCGCGACTCTGCCGGGAGACTGCCGACGAGGTCCGCGGCCGCTTCGTGCGGCCCCCGGTGTGGCTCTCGCGGCTGGACGGCTTTCCGTGGGGGAGCGATCCTGGTGCGTCGGCCGCATCGCGGGCCCTCGGGGTCTGGAGCACAGAGGGCGATCCCGAGCGGCAGCGGATCGGCCGGTTGCTCGACTTCGTCCGCCCCCTCGTCGACCGCGGGGTCGACACCCTGGCGACGGGTGTCCGGGCTGCCGTACGAGCCGTCGGCACCCCGGTGGACGCCGATCGGCTGTGCGCGCTGCTGGCCCGCACGTGGCCACGCCGGGCCATGACGCGCCTGGTGCTGCGCGTTCTGATCCTGGAGCTCAACATCGCTCGGCTGCGGGGGAGACTGCCCGGTGCCGACGGCGCGGAGCGCTTCGCCGCGTTCGCCTCCTGGCTCTCCGACCCCGGTCGTGCGCTCGCCATATGGCGGACGTACCCCACGCTGCTGAGGGAGTGCGGCGCCCTGGTGGACGCCTGGGTCGGCGCACGGCTGGAGTTCTGCGAGCACCTCTGCGCCGACTGGGACGCGATCGGCCGGGGCGACCTGGCCGATATCGCCTTCGACGTCGGGGACAGCCATCGCGGAGGACGCTCGGTCGGCATCGTCACGTTCCACGGCGGAGAAAAGATCGTCTACAAGCCGCGCTCCCTCCGGGTGGACGAGCACTTCCAGACCCTGCTGGCGTGGGCCAACGACGAGGGGTTCGAGCCGGCCTTTCCCACCCTGGAGCTGGTATGCCGGGACGACCACGGCTGGTCCGAGTTCGTGGCGCCGTCAGGGTGCTCCGACACCGGCCAGGTCGGGCGCTTCTACCGCCGCCACGGCGGCTATCTCGCGCTGGCACACGCCCTACGGGCGACCGACCTGCACTTCGAGAACGTGATCGCCGCCGGCGAGTACCCCTATCTGGTCGATCTCGAGGCGTTGTTCGGCGCCGAGCTGCGCCGCTCCGAGGGCGCCGAGGACGAGGTGACCAGCAGGCTGGTGTTGTCGACCGTGCTGGCCACCGGCCTGCTGCCGAACCCCGTTGTCCGGCTCGGCGGTGCCGACCAGGTACCGACCGACCTGTCCGGCATCAGCTACCGGCCCGGCCAGCTGACGCCTGGGCAGGTGCCGACCTGGGCGGATCCCGCCACGGACACCATGCGCATCGTCCACCGCCGGATACGGACCGGCCAGTCCCGCAACGCCCCGACCCTGGCGGGGGAAACCGTACGCCCGGCTGATCACGTTGAGGACATCACCGCCGGTTTCGCATTGATGTACCGCATTTTGGAACGGCGGAAGTCCGCACTCGCCGGACCCGGCGGCCTGCTGGAACGGTTCCGGGACGACTCCGTCCGGCGTGTGTTGGAGGCGACCGAGACCTACAGCTCGTTCCTGTGGGACAGCTACCACCCCAACCTGCTGCGCAACGCCGTGGACCGGGACCAGTACCTCGATCGGACCTTCGCCCGCTTCGGTCGCCACCACGCCGGTGCCGCGGTGACGGCCAGCGAACGGCGGCAGCTGGCCGACGGTGACATTCCCCTGTTCACCAGCATCGTCGACGGACGCGGGCTGCTCGGCGGCGACGGGACGACGATCGACGACGCGTTGGAGACGACGGGACTGCGAGCCGTCCGCGACCGCGTCCTCGGATTCTCGCCGACTGACATGCGGCACCAGCAATGGGTGATCAGGTCGGCGTTCGCCTGCACGGCGGCCGAGAGCCTGGACGCGTCGTGGCCCGTCCACAGGGTGACCGGTGCCGCGCGCCCGGTGAGCCGGGAAGCCCTGGTCGCTCGGGCGCGGAGGATCGGCGACACGCTCGTGACCACCGCGCTCCGTACCGCCGACGACATCGGCTGGCTGGGGATCTCTCCGTCCGGGCCCTCGGCCTGGCGGCTGGCGCCGACCTCCTCCGGCATGTACTCGGGAGCGGCCGGAATCGCGTTCTTCCTGCTTCACCTCGGGTTGGTCACCGGAGCCGACTCCTACGCGGAGACGGCGGCCGAAGTGGCGCGCTCGCTCGCCCGCAGGGCCCGCCGCCTCGCGCACCTGCCCGCCCCACCCGGCGGTGTGCCCGCGCTCGGGCTGACGGGAGAGGTCGACTGCGGAATGTACTTCGCCGCCCACTGGGCCGCCGCCACGGGCGACTTCGACCTCCTGGCCGAGCTGACCGCCGATGTCGTACCGAGGCTGGACCGAGCGGTCGCCGATGCGACGGAGCCGGATCTCGTGGACGGCCTCGCCGGTGTCCTGCTGGGTCTCAGCGCCGTACAGGCGGTCCTGCCCAGCGACTCCGTTGCCGACCTGGCGACCCGCTGCGCCGATGCCCTCGTGCGGGCCGGGCGCCCCCAGGACGCGGGTATGGGGTGGAACTCCCAGATCGCCGGGGACCGTCCGCTGTGTGGCATGGCGCACGGGGCATCGGGAATCGCCCTGGCGCTCAGCCGGTGGTCCGCCGTGACGGGCACCTCGCGCTACGACGAAACCGTCCAGGACGCCTTCCGGTATGAGGACAGCCTTCTCACCCCCGGCCTCCCGCGCTGGCCCGATCTGCGGCCCGGCTCGGCCGCGGGCACGACCATGACGGCGTGGTGCCACGGAGCGCCGGGCATCGGAATCGCCCGTTCGGTGCCGGCGGCACGAGGTGACCACCCCACGGCCGGGGCCGCGCTCGCCGGCCTGGGCATTGCACTGGACGCGACCGCGGCACACTACGCCGACCGCGGCGCTGTCACCGTACGCAATCTCTCCCTGTGCCACGGGGAGCTCGGCAACCTCGAGTTCCTCGTCACCGCGTCGCACTCCTCGGACAACGGGCGTGGGCAGGCCCTCGCCGAGCGGCTCATCCATGCCGTATGCGTCACGCTCGACGAACACGGTCCGATCTGCGGCGTGCCGGAAGGGCTCAGCACGCCCGGCCTGATGACCGGCGTCGCCGGGATCGGCTACGGCCTGCTCCGGCTCGCCGCGCTGGAGCGGACCCCGGTCGTCCTGTCCTTCGAACCGCCTCGCGCACCGGTTTGGGCTCGTACCTCCCATGACCCCGTGCACGATCCCTTCCGGCCTCCCAGGGCAGGCAAGGATCCCTTGACCACGGGGTGAACACCTTCTTCGGCTACGGCTACGGCGTGGCCGTGGCGACACCAGGTGGGGGAGTGCGGTGCACCATACCGCCCCGCATGACGAAGTCGATGCCCGCAACGGCCGTGATGTCGTCAAAGGGGTCGGCGGGCAGTGCGACCAGGTCGGCGGTCGCGCCGGGCCGGAGGCGTCCGAGATCGGGCCGGTCGAGCAGGTCGGCGGCGACGCTGGTGGCAGCGCGCAGGGCCCGCACGGTGGCGATACCGGACTTGACCATCGCCGGAAACTCATGCCAGTTGTCGGCGTGCGGAAACATGCCGGCGTCGGTGCCGAACGCGATGCGCACGTCGCTCGCGGCCACGTTGTGCGCGGAGCGACGGAGCTGGTCGGCGTGGCGGGTGAACTTCACTCGTTCCGCTGGGTCCTTGCCCTCCCAGTAGCTGTCGTCGTCCAGGTGGTCGAGCGCGTCGAGGACCATGAACTGGGTCGGCACGAGGAACACGCCCCGTTCCGTCATTCGGGCCAGTGTCGATGCCGAGGCGAGGTTGCCGTGCTCGATCGAGCGAACACCGGCGGCGACGGCACGTGAGACGCCTTCGTCGCCGTAGGCATGCGGGGTGCAGGGGATGCCCAGGTCGCGGGCTGCGGCGACCAGCGCGTTCATCTCCTCCTGCGTGTAGGTGGTCTGTGTGGGATCGTCGGCTGGAGTGGCGAAGCCGCCGGTGGCGCCGAACTTGATCCAGTCGGCGCCGGCACGGATGTTCTCGCGCACCCTGCGCGTGATCTCGTCCGCACCGTCCGCCAGCGCGCCGATCTCACGGTTGAAGTGTGACGCGAGCAGCGTCGAGGCGTCGCCATGCGCGCCCCGCGCGGAGATGAGGTACGGCGCGACGATCATCCGTGGCCCCACGATGTGACCACGGGCGATGGCGTCGCGCAGGTACAGCGTGACCGGCTCGGCCGCGAAGGTGGCCAGGTCGCGGATCGTGGTGAAGCCACGGTGGAGCAGGTCACGCAATACCGGCAAGGCGCGCAGCGCGATCGCCGCCGATCCGTCGGACACGAAGGCCCGCAGGAGCCGGCCGGGATCGACGGTGGTGTGGACGTGGCAGTCGATCAGTCCCGGCAGCAGCATGCGATCGCCGAGTTCGACCACCTCGGCGCCGGCGCGGTCGACAGCCGGCCCGACCTGGGCGATCCGACCGTTGCGCACCGCCACCTCGGTGTGCCCGGAGGGCCGGTCCGCGAGTCCGTCCCAGCTCCGTCCGGCGATCAGCACCACCGCGCCCTGTTCCGTGTCACGGCCACGTGCTGTCACGGCGTTACCTCCGCTCGCGCCCCCACCGGATGTCACTCGTCCGCCATTGATCCCGCCGGGGTCCAGGGTGTCAGCGGGCGGCAGGTCGCGCATCGCGTGTCGGCCGTTCGGGTCAACGCGGTGCGCCCACTGTGACCTGGTGAGAGAGTGCCGAGGGCGTCAAGACGAGCGACGGCGGGACGCGTGAGGGGCCGGCGATGCATGGCTATGGAATGTTGCACCTCGTGCTCGACCTGCTGGGCACGTTCGCGTTCGCGCTGAACGGCGCGCTCACGGCGACGCGAGTGGCACGCCTGGACATCGTCGGCGTGCTCACGCTCGCCATGGTGACCGCCCTGGGCGGTGGCGTGCTCCGGGACGTGCTCGCCGGCGCACTGCCCCCGGCCACGTTCAGCGACTGGCGGTACCTGGCGGTCGCGGTGGCCGGCGGCATGGTCACGTTCCTGCTGTGGCGGCACCTGGAGCGCTACAGGACGCTGATCACGGTGTTCGACGCGGCCGGCCTCAGCCTGTTCGCGGTCACCGGTGCGACCACCGCGCTGGAGTATCACATCGGCGCACCGCAGGCGGTGCTGCTCGGCGTGGTGACCGGCGTCGGCGGCGGCACACTGCGCGACGTGCTGGTGTTGCGCCTGCCGACGGTGCTGTACGCAGACCTGTACGCCATCCCCGCGCTGCTGGGCGCCGGGATCACCGTCGCGTGCGAACGCGGCGGGGTCTACGGTGTGCCCGCCGCGCTGGGGGCGGCCGTCGCGTGCTTCACACTGCGGATGATCGGCGACCACTACCGGCTCAACGCACCAGGGCCGCACCGCGCCGACGGCACCACCGGGTCCGACGACAGCCCGAGCGACGCCGCGCCATGACCCGATGTCATCCTGGGCCACACCGGCACACTGTGATGATCTCCGGGACGGGGGACGCGGCCCGGCCGACTTATCCCTGCGTTGGCGCCCGGTGCGTGGACAGTGTCCGACGACCGCGGTCGCCCATCGGCCGAACCCCAGCGCGTTCCCCACAGAAGCCGGAGCAGCGACGGACACCACTGCTCCGACCACGACCGCTTCTTCACGTCGACCAGACGATATTGGTGAGCGTCTGTCGAGCGCGCTCAGCGGTGGTCATCCGCCATGCGCCGCGCACCCAGGCGCCGATGCGCCGTGAACCGGCCCGGGGCCGCCGTCAGTGCTTCGCCGTCAGGGAAGACGACGGTGGCGGTGGAGGTGGGCGGGACATCGACGGAGATGTACAGTTCGCTGCCCTCGGTGCGCCATGCGACGGCGATGGTGCCGCGCGGGCTGTCGTAGGTGCCGCGCGCCCAGTCGACCGACGGGTGGAGTACGGGCGCGACGACGAACCGTTCCCAGGCCACCGAGTTCTCGGCCTGCCGCAGTCCGAGGGTGTGGGTGTGCAGGAAGCGGATGACGGCGCCCTTGCTGTAGTGGTTGAGCGAGTCCCGGGCGATGCCGTTCTCGTCGACGCCGTCCCAGTCCTCCCAGATCGTGGTGGCGCCGCGGTCGAGCATGCCGAGCCAGGAGGGCGAACTGCGCTGGAGGAGAATCTGGTAGGCGAGGTCGGCATGGCCGGTGTCGGCCAGGACGGGCAGCAGGTCGGCGGTGGAGAGGAACCCCGTGCCCAGGTGCGTGCCGGCCGCCTCGATGCGCGCGATCAGACGCGCGGCGACGGCGTCGCGCAGCGCCTCGGGCGCCAGGCCATAGGCGAGGGCGCGGACGTAACTCGCCTGGGTGTCGACGGTGGTGTGGCCGGCGTCGTCGAGGAACTCCGTCCGCCATGCCTCCTTGATCCGCTCCGCCAGCCGGGTGTAGTGGGCGGCATCGGCCTCGCGGCCCAGGACACGCGCGATCCTGGCGAGGGTGGCGGTCGAGCGATACAGGAACGCGGTGCCCACCTCGCCCTTGTCGGACCTCATCCAGGCGTCGGGGTCGCCCCGCGTGGGTTCGACGAGCGAGCCGTCCTCGGCGCGGGGCTTCGGCTCGGCCCACTCGCCCCAGTGGAAGGAACCGTCCCAGATGAACTCCTCGTGCGGCAGGGGCTCGGTCGAGCGGGCCACCCGGGAGGGGTGGCGGGCGGTGCGGGCGGTGGCCAGCTCCCACTCGACCCAGCGGACCATCGCGTCCCAGTTCTCGACGAGCCCCCGGCGGTCGCCGTAGGTCTCGTACAGCTCCCACGGCACCAGCACGATGGCGTCGCCCCAGCCCGCGGAGCCCGTCATCATGTCCAGCCGCTGATCGCCGCGGAGCTTGATGCGCCGTCCGTCCGGGGAGAAGTTGGCGATGCGTCCGTCGTCGAGCTGGTCGTCGCGGACCGAGCGCAGCCACTTGCGGCTGAACCCGGACACGTCGTAGAGGCGCGTGGCGCTGGGGAGGAAGACCTGATAGTCGCCGGTCCAGCCGATGCGCTCGCGGGTGGGGCAGTCGGTGGGCACGTCGACCGCGTTGCCGCGAAAGCTCCAACGGGCTACCTCGTGGAGGCGGTTGAGGTCCTCGTTGGCGCAGGCGAAGGTGCCGGTGGGGCGCAGGTCGGTATGGACCACCCGCATGGTGAGCCTCGACGCGTCCAGCGGGGTGTCGCCCCGTACCAGGCGGGCATAGCGGAATCCGTGGATGGTGTGGCGGGGTTCGAAGACGTCGTCGGCCGCTCCGGAGGAGACGACCTCGTCGTGCTGGACGAAGACGGTCACCGGGTCGCCCGGGCGCTGGATGTCGAGATGTGAGGTGGTCAGGTCGCCGGTGGCGGGGTCGAGGTGCTCACCGTAGTCGATCACGCTGCGGGTGCCGGCCGGGCCGAGGTCGGCCAGGGCGATCCAGCCGGAGGCGTTCTGGCCGAAGTCGGCGATCCAGGCGCCGTTCGGCAGCCGGGTGAGGGAGGCGGTGGGGAGGTCTTCGATACGTCGTACGGGCGGGGCCGGGGACCAGTCGATCGCGGGCGCGGTGACGGCGTCGGCGAGGACCGGGCGCTCCGGGCCTCGGGCCGCCAGGAAGTCGGTGATCTGGCCGTCCATCAGGTCAGCCCGGGTGACGGGCCCGGCGGCGGAGGTCCAGTGCTCGTCGCTGCGTACGGCCTGCCGCGTCCCGTCGGCGAGTTCGAGACGCAGTTCCAGGCGTACGGCGAGGAGTTCTCCCCAGCCGGCCGGTTTACGGAAGGCACCGACCTGGCCGCGGTACCAGCCGTCGGACAGAACGACCTCGATGGTGTTGGTGCCGGGACAAACGGATGAGGTGACGTCGGCGGCCTGGGCGTACAGGGTGCGGTCGTAGGAGGTCGAGCCGGGCGAGAGCTCCACGCTGCCTACGCGCTCGCCGTTCACGAAGGCTTCGTACACTCCGAGCGCCGTGGCGTACAGGCGGGCGCGGACCACGTCGGAGGTATGGAACGTGCCACGCAGGACGTGCGCCGGCCGCGTGCCGGGCGGACGGCGGGCCACCTCCGGATCGTGCGCTGGAGTGATCCAGCGCGCCGTCCAGTCCTCGTCGAGCAGGCCGGCCTCGAAGGTGTGCCAGGTGCTCCATGCGGAGGTCCCGTCGGGGGCATGGGATCGGGCGCGCCAGGAGACCTGCTCGCCGCTGCGCAGTGGGCGCGTCGGCCAGTCGATCAACAGGTGGTCGGCGACACGGGCGTAGTGCGGCGGACGCCCGTCGCTGTGGATCTCCAATTCGTACTCGCTCGGGGCCGCGGCGCTCTTGGGTGGTTTCCAGGAGAGCCGAGGGCGGCCGCCGGACACCGGAAACCGGTCGCCGCCGAAATCGATCGCGAGGTCGTAGGGGGCGCTGGGGGCGTCGTGAGCGCTGGGGGCCATGAGGTCTGTCTTCTCCGGTGTCCGGTCGGGGGTGGGCGGTGGGAACCCCTCGCAGGGAGCCCGACATCGGTGGTTGTGCGGGTCAGAACCGCGCGACTGCCGACACTGGCGGAATGTCACGCGAATCAGTTGCCGTTGGCCGGTTGGGTATAGGCGGTCCCGTCGATGGTGGTGGTGAGTGTGCCAACCGCCTGGAAGTTCTGAGACAGTGTGGACGGGCCGAGGGTGAAGCCATCGGGGCCGGTGCGCTTGGCGCCGGTGTGCCGGCCGGAGAGTGTCAGGTCCTCGGTCCAGGTGACGCAGGCAAGGGCTGTGGCTGTCCCAGGTGTGCAGCCGAGTGTCGGGTCGGAGACCCGCTCCACCTTCTCGGAGCCGTTGATGATGTGTGTGCCGTCGTCGCTGTAGTCGCGGTAGTCGACGGCGATGCTGAGGGTCCGAGTGCCGGCACTGTTGTTGGCGATCTGTACGGTGGCCGAGCCCTGGGCGCGCCCAGGCAGCGCGTACGTGCCGGTCGGCACCGGCTTCGCCGGTTGGGGAGTCGTGTCCGGGTCGTAGGGCAGGCCCCAGGTCTGGTCGGAGACCGGCGCGGGAGAGACGGGTGCGCTGGGTTTGAGGTCCGGGAAGCGGGCGATCAGCAACCGGCTGTTGCGCCCGCCGGGTTCTGTCGAGTCGGCACAGCGGTGCGGGGTCGGGTTGGCCCCACAGGCCAGGTTCTCGGCGTAGACCACGGCGGTGCTGTCGGCGAGCCACACCGGATCCGCGGCGGCGTTCCAGCTCGGGTCGGATCCGGCGTTGAGCTGGAAGCCGCGACCGGTCTCGGCATCGACGAGCCACGGTGAGAAGAAGCGGCGGTTGCCGTTGTTGCGGATTCCGGAGACGTAGGGGGCGGTGGACAGTTGAGCGGTGATCGGCGGGATGCCCGGCATCCCGGAGAGGAAGTCCAGGCGTCCCGAGCCGTTGACCTCTTCGGCGAGCAGCGACTTGCCGTCGGGTGACATCGACATCGGGTCGGTGTAGTGGGCCTGCCGTGTCAGCGGCCGGGAGACGCCGGTGGCCAGGTCGGTGGCCCAGGCGTCCATGCTGTCGGAGTTCAGGCTCTGGATGCCAAGGGTCGCCCGCCCGTCGCTGGTGAAGCCGCGTGGCTCGCCGACCATGCCGACCTGACTGAAACGCAATTGGTTACCGGACGTGACGACCAGCGGCTGATACGCCGACGACGGATTCTGCAGGACCGAGACGTTGGTGAGGTGGTAGCGCCGGTTCTGCTTGTCGTAGGTGAGTCGGCCGACGTAGGGGATCTCCGTGAGGGCCTTGAAGTCGACGACGTTGAACACCATGTGCACCCCGTCGGGACTCAGCCGCCACTCCCGGCCGTTGTTGTCGCCGTCATCGTTGGTGGCGAAGAGCGGCTTGTCGTTCCAGTAGATGGGGGTGATACGCGTATTGGCAGGGGTGCAGCGCGGGTCGGTGACCGCGTATTCGGCTCCTTCGGTGCCACATTCCAGGATGCCGTTGCCCACCAGGACGCTTTTGCGGTCGGGCAGTTCGTTCGCGGGTGGGTAGACGAACTGGCTGGTGGCGATGTCCGACCCGAAGGACACCCCGCAGGTGATGCACTTCCATGCCTCACCGTTCGGAAAGGTCGTGCCGTCGGTACGGACCACAAGTACCTGCGGTCCGCTGTAAACGCTCGCGGGGCCGGAGTCGGATGCCCCGGCATAGCTGAGGCCCAGGAGAACGTAGTGGGGGTCCCAGGAGAAGCCGGGTGTTCCGATGCCGCCCCAGTCGGCCGAGACGCAGCCGGTGGGGTGGGTGCACACGCCGTCCTGCGGGACAGTCGGCGGCACCGGCAGTTCCCTGATGTCGACCCGCGGTCCGGTCGCGTCCGCCGCGTCTGTGACAGAGGACGCCGGGGCGGGAGCCGGGACTTGGGTGCTGGACAGGGCCGCGGCGAGTGTCAGTACGGCGGCCGCGGTGCCTCTGGTGAGGAGAGTACGTGCACGCCGAACTCTCATGGTCATTGCCGCTTCCTGACTGGCCGTTGCCTGGTCATTTGAGCGCTCCCGCCGAAAGTCCGCTGATGATGTGGCGCTGTGCGATGGCGTAGAAGACGACGATCGGCAGCACCGCGATGAGCGAGGCGGCGAGCAGGATCTGTTGTTGCGGGGACTCCGCCGAGACGAAGTTGGTGATCCCGCGCTGCACGGGCATCAGCGAGCTGTCGTTGAACAGCACCAGGCCCATGAGGTACTCGTTCCAGACCTGCATCGCCTGGATGACGGCCACCGCGGCCAGACCTGGCCGGGCCAGTGGGAGGATGATCCGCCAGAAGGTGCCGAGCAGGGAGGCACCGTCGATGGCGGCGGCCTCCTCCAGTTCCTTGGGCTGGCCGGCGAAGAACCCACGCATGATCAGGATGGAGATCGGCAGCCCTCCTGCGATGAGCACGAGGACGTAGCCGATGCGAGTGTTGGCGAGCCCGAGCGTGATCAGCAGCTTGTACTGGGCGATGAACGAGGCCGGCAACGGGATGATCATGATGATGAGAATGGCGGCCACGACGGCGCCTCGTCCGGGGAACTCGATGCGCGCCAGTGCGTATCCGGCCAGGCTCGCGATGATCAGGATGCCGACGACCGCGGCCGTGGTGTAGAGGAGGCTGTTCGGCAGGTACTGGCTGAAACCGCCCTCGTTCCACGCGGCGGCGAAGTTGCCCCATTCGAAGGGGTGGGGGATGGGGTCGGTCCCCTTGTACAGCTGCTCGGCGCTTTGCAGGGATCCGCTCAGCACCCACACCACCGGCACCAGCGCTTCCAGCGCTCCGGCGATCAGCAGGGCGTACAGTGCCACGCGCGGTCCGCGCGGGCGACTGCCACGGCGTGGTGTGCTCGGCGTGGGCGTCGGCACCGGCTTCGCGGTGGAGCCCCGTTCCGGATCGAGAAGCGTGTTCACGGTCAACGTCCCTTCTCCGTCCGGGAGTCGGTGCTTCCGCCGAGCCTGCGGGAGACCCAGAGCTGGACGCAGGCCAGGACGACCAGACACAGCCCGAAGATGACGGACATCGCGGCCGCGCGGCCGTACTCGCTGTACTGGAAGGCCTGTTGGTAGATGTGCAGGGTGGGTACCTCGGTGTGGCCGGCGGGGCCGCCGTTGGTCAGCACCTGGACGGTGCCGAAGATCTGCAGGCCGCTGAGCAGGGTCAGCACACTGACGATGCCGGTGACGTGGGACATCCCGGGCCAGGTGACGTTGCGGAACTGGGCCCAGCCCCGTGCCCCGTCCAGCGACGCGGCTTCGTACAGCTCCCTGGGCACATCCTGCCGACCGGCGAGGAAGAGGATGAAGCCGAAGCCCCAGTGGTACCAGACGAACACGGCGGCGACCGCGATCAGGGCCGTCTTGGGGTCACCCAGCCAGTTGTGCTGAAGACCGTCGAGACCGACGGCCTTGAGCGTCTGGTTGATGATCCCGATGTTCGGGTCGAGGAACCACGAGAACATCACGCCCACCACCACCGTGGAGAACACTCCGGGCAGGTAGTAGACGGTGCGGAAGAACGCCGCACCTCGGCGGGCCTGGTGTACGGCCAGCGCCATGGCCATCGACACCGCGTTGGCCACGACCAGGCCGACCACGCCGTAGAAGACGGCGTTCTTCATAGAGCCCCAGAACAGGGTGTCGTGCAGCACATAGCGGTAGTTGGCGAGCCCGACGTAGGGCGTGTCCAGGCTCACCCCGTCCCAGGACTGAAAACTCAGCAGGATGCCCTGCACGAACGGGACCACCGTGAACACTGCGATCACGGCCAGCGCCGGCGACAGGAAGAGCCAGGCCGCCAGCACGCGACTGCGGCGCCTCACTACGCGCTCTTCTGCGCCGCGTCGAGGTCGCCGAGGACCTGGTCGACCGTGCGTTCCTTGAGGACGAGGGCCTGAGTGCCCTTCTGCAGGGCGGTGTTGACCTGTTCCAGAATCTGGTTCTGGACGAGCTGGACATCGGAGATCTTCGCGGCGATGCCGGTGAGCTGCTTGGGGATGTTCTTGTTTGGCACCGCGTGCGCCGAGGGTATCAGCGGGACCCCATCGGCCCAGACCTGCTGTTGGTCCGCAGCGGTCAGCCAGTGAAGGAACTTCAGCGCCTTGGCCGCGTTCTTGCTGCGGGGGTTGACCGCGGCGCCCTTGGCCGCGCCGCCGACCAGACGCGGTGTCCGGGTGCCGTCATCGGCCTTGGGAAGCGGAAAGGAACGGAAGTCCGTGAAGTCCGGAGCGGTCGCACGGGCCACGCCGACGACCGAGGTGCCGTCGAAGATGGCCGCGACGCCCTGGGTATTGAAGAAGGCTTTCTCCACGGTGGGGTTGTCGGTGGTGCCGCTCGGAATCGAGCCATTGGCGATCACACCGGCGTCCCGCAGGTCGACCACGAGTTGCAAGGTCTTGCGCCAGCCCTCGCTCTTCCAGCTGTTCTTGCCCACGAAGGTGGCGTTCAGCTCCTCGTCGCTCATGTAGTTCGACGCGTACGACTGGACCAACTGGTTGGACAGGCTCGTCGCGAACCAGAAAGGGCCCTTCCCCGACTTCTTGATCTTCCGCATCTGATCGATGAATTCGCTCATGGTGGCGGGCGACCGGTCCGGCTCAAGACCGGCGGCCTCGTACATCGCGGCGTTGACGAACACCCCCAGGGCCGGGGTCTCCCAGTGGGCGCTGTAGATGCCCGGCTTCACGCCCTGTGGATTGTCCGCCCCGAACGTCGTCGTCTTGAGCGTGGCGGGCCGGAAGCTGTCGCCCCAGCTGCCCTTCATCCGGTCGGTGAGGTCCATGGCCCAGCCGGCCTTGTAGTAGGGCGCCATGGAGTGACCGTCGACCGCCGAGTAGATGTCCGGCATGTTGCGGGACTGGGAGCTCGACTGGAGCTTGGCCAGGAAGTCGGTAGGGCCGGCGTCATCGATCTTGATCTTCACGCCGGTCTGCTTCGTGTACTGCTTGGCCAGCGCCTTCAGCGTCGCGGCCTGGCCGCGGGACTGGTTCATGAACACGATCTCCGAGCCGCCGCCCGAACTGCCCGAGTCGCCGGAACCGCAGGCCGCCAGCGAGGTGGTGGCAAGACCGGTACCGGCCGCTCCCAGGAGGAAGCGGCGTCGGGAAGGTCCCGTGGTGCTGGTCGGACCCGTCGGGTCCGCCGTGTGGAATCGCGTCATCTCGGGTCTGCCCCTTTGGATCGGTAGCGAAGACATCGCGCGAGGAGCCACCAGTCATCAAGGACCGAAAGATGGGTCCCAATTGCTCGAAACTAATTTCTACCTGTCGTGCTGGCGGTGAACGCTAAGTGGGCGACACAGGCCCGTCAAGCCTTACCGCGCCATCAATTTCCCTGTGTACTAACGGCCCTGATCTTGAGACATTACGAAAATAATTTCGGTGCTACGGTGTTGCGCAGCGCGGGCCCGCTGACCCGCACCTCGCCTCGGGAGAGCTATGGCATCCGATCCCCAACGCGTCACCCTTGCGAAGGTCGCCGAGACCGCCGGCGTATCGGTGGCCACCGTCTCAAAGGTGATCAACGGTCGCCGCGACGTGGCGCAGCAGACCCGCGACAAGGTCCTGGAACTCTTGCGCCGCTACAACTACGGCGGATACCGGGACGACCTGCGCTCGCACCCCACCGTGGAGCTCTTCTTCGGGTTCGAGCGGCTGAGCATCTACCACACCGACATCATTCAGAGCGTGGTGGACGCCGGGGCCCGTGAGGGCATCGCCGTGGTGGTGGGCAGGCGCGGCGACCACGATCCGGCGGCCGATCCCGCCACCTGGGCCCGCGGCCTGGCCGCCGCCGGCCGGCGCGCCGTCATCGCGGTCACGGCGAACACCTTGTCACCCCCGATCCGCGAAGCCCTGAACCGGGTCCGGATGCCGCTGGTGCTGCTCGATCCGGAGTCGCTGCCCGACGACTCGATCGTCAGCGTCGGTGCGACCAACTTCTCCGGCGGTCACGCCGCGGCCACGCATCTGCTCTCCCTCGGCCACCGCCGTATCGCCTACCTCGGCGGCACCGAGCACGCCGGCTCCAACCAGGCCCGGCTGCACGGCTTTCGCAGCGCGATGGACGCGGCCGGCGCCTGGGTGCTGCCCGAACTCATCCGCCATGCCGGCACGTTCCACGCCGCCGAGGGCATCGAGCACGGAGGGCGGCTCCTTGCCGTGAGCCCGCCACCCACCGCGGTGTTCGCCTCCTCCGACGAATTGGCCGCCGGTGTCATCGAGGCTGCCCGGCGGCGCGGCCTGCGCGTGCCGGAGGACCTGAGCGTCGTCGGTTTCGACAACACCCCGCTGGCCCAGGTGACCTCCCCGCCACTGACCACGATCCACGGCCCCGTCCGCGAGATGGGGGCCGTGGCCCTGCGCACCGCCCTTCAGCTGGCCGCCGAGGAGAAGATCGACTCCCACCACGTCGAACTGGCCACGCAGTTGGTCGTACGAGACTCCACCCGGCCCCCGCGTGACTGATACGGGCGGCCACCCCGGGCACGCCGCCGCCCGCTGCCCGGCCACTCCGCACCCGCCGCACGCCGTCCGAATCCCGACGCCTTCAACGGGGCCCAGCCGCACGCCACCCGCGGCCGGCGCTCCACCCGATCCGAAGGAAAAGTCATGTTCCAGCTGCCTCAGCGGGTCCTGTTCGGCGCCGCCTACTATCACGAGTATCGGCCCCCCTACCTCGCGGAGCGGCCGGAGGAGCGGCTCACGTCCGACCTCGACCGGATGGCCGAGGCGCACTTCACCGTCATCCGTGTCGGTGAGTCGGTCTGGTCGACCTGGGAGCCGGAGAACGACGTTTTCGACCTTGACTGGATCGAGCCCGTCCTCGACGGCGCCCACGAACGCGGCATCGCCGTCATCCTGGGTACCCCGACCTACGCGGTCCCGCCGTGGCTGGCGCGCCAGTATCCGGAGATCGCGGGTGAGCGGCGCACCGGCGAGCGGATCGACTGGGGAGCCCGCCAGGAGGTCGACTACACCCACCCCGCCTTCCGCTTCCACGCGGAGCGGGTGATTCGTCGCATCCTCAGCCGCCACGCCCGGCACCCAACGGTCATCGGATTCCAGGTGGACAACGAGCCCGGTCTGCGGCTCCTCCACAACCACGGCGTCTTTCAGCGCTTCACCGACCACCTCCGCCACAAGTACGGCGACGTGGAGACCCTCAACCGCGAGTGGGGCCTGGTCCACTGGTCACATCGCCTGACCACCTGGGCCGATCTGTGGACACCGGACGGCAACGCACAGCCGCAGTACGACGTCGCCTGGCGGGAGTTCCAGGCCAGGCAGACGACCGAGTTCATCGCCTGGCAGGCCGGCATCGTCCGCGAGTACGCCCGCCCCGACCAGTTCGTCACGACGTGCGTCTCCCACCCTCTCCCGGCCATGGACGACGACGAACTCACCGACGCCCTGGACGTCACCGCGGGCAACCCCTACTACGACATGCAGGACGCCCTGCTGCTGCCCGACGAACGCAAGACCGAGCACAACAAGCCGACTGGCGTCTGGACGATCTTCCAGATCGCGGACCGGATCTACTCCTCCCGCCAGGCCCCGTTCCTGGTCACCGAGACCAACGCCGCCAACATCGGCGCCCCCTGGAACAACCGCCCCGCCTACGACGGCCAGTGGCGTCAAGCAGCATGGGCGCTGGTCGCCCGCGGGGCGCGAATGATCGAGTACTGGCACTGGCACACCCTGCACTTCGGCGCCGAGACCTACTGGGGCGGCGTCCTCCCGCACAGCGGCAGACCCGGTCGCACCTACGACGAACTCGCCCGGCTGGGAGCCGAGTTCGAAACGGCCGGGCCCTTGGTCACCGGCCTCGAGCCGGACGCGGACCTCACCATGGTCTACTCGACGCCGAGCAAGTGGCTGATGCAGAAGCACCCGCCGCTGGCCGACCGCAACGGCGGGCCCGACGACGCCTCGTACCACCAGATCTTCGATCCGTTCTACCGCGGTGCCTTCGACTCCGGCCGCCAGGTCCGGATCATGCACGCCCGCCAGTTGCACGACCCACGCGGGGACGGCCCCGGCATGAGCGCCGAGGAGGCCGCGCGCCGCCACCCTGTCCTCGTCGTCCCGGCGCTGTACCTGGCCGCCGACTCGACGCTGGACTGGTTCGCGGCCTACGCGCAGGCGGGCGGCCACCTGGTGCTCGGACCGCGGACCGGGTACGCAGACCACGAGGGCCGGGCCCGCCAGGAGCCGGCACCGGGGCGGCTGGTGGAAGCCGCCGGGGCGAGTTACGAGGAGTTCAGCAATCTGAGGGACGACATCCCGCTGCGCACGGTGCCCAGCAGTCCGCTGCGGCTTCCGGAACAGGCCACCGCCACACGCTGGACCGACGGCCTCACCGCTGTGGACAGCGAGGTGCTCGCCGCCTACGACCATCCGCACTTCGGCCGCTGGCCCGCCATCACCTCCCGCCGACACGGCGCGGGCCGGGTGACCTGCGTCGGCACGGTTCCCGGCCGCGAACTGGCCCAGGCGCTGGCCGTCTGGCTCGCTCCCGCCCCGCGCCACGGTTGGCAGGACCTGCCGCCGTCGGTCACCGTCACCACCGCGACCTCACCGGACGGACACCGCGTCCACGTCGTCCACAACTGGAGCTGGCAGCCCACTCAGGTCACGGCGCCGGTGGCACTGTCCGACGTCCTGGACGCCACGGCCGCGCCCGCCGGTACGGCACTGGGCCTGGGCGCCTGGGACGTACGGATCTTCGTCACCGCCGGCGAGGCGGCGCCCGCAGCATGAGGAAGCGGCCGTCGGTGCTTCCGTACTGCCCGGCCGTCTGCGAGCGCCCCGGACCCCAGCACCGATCACCCTTGCCGCACGCGGTCGTACGCACCGCAGGCAAGCACCCGGCGCCGCGCGACCAGCCGTCACCCACACTCAGAAAGGCAGCCGACGATGACTGAACTGGCCCCCGGATTCCTTTGGGGCGCCTCCTCGGCACCGCACCAGATCGAGGGCAACAACCTCAACAGCGACTTCTGGGCGAACGAGGGGCGCACACCCGGAATGGAGCGCAGCGGCGACGCCTGCGACAGCTACCACCGATATCGCGAGGACATGCGTCTGCTTGCCGACGCCGGTTTGAACGCCTACCGATTCGGCGTCGAGTGGGCGAGGATCGAGCCCGTCCCCGGCGTGATCTCGAAGGCCGAACTCGCCCATTACCGGCGCATGATCGAGACGGCCTTCGAACTCGGCCTGACCCCGGTGGTGACCCTGCACCACTTCACGAACCCGCTCTGGTCGGCCCGGGAGGGCGGCTGGCTCGGCGAGAGCGCCGTACCGCGATTCCGGGCGTACGCCGAGGCTGTCGCCCCGATCCTGGACGGCGTCGAGTGGGTCGTCACCATGAACGAGCCGAACATCTTCGCCACCATGCTCGGCAAGGCGCAGGCCGCCCGGACCCAGGAGGCGGCCGAGGACTGGCAGAGTCCCACCGTCGAGAACGGGGGAGCGCGGCCGCCACTACCGGCTCCCGACGTGAAGATCGGCGAGCGGCTGGTCGAGGCGCACCAAGCCGTCCGGGAGGTACTGCGGGAGCACACCCGCGCGAAGATCGGCTGGACGGTCGCCAACCGCGCCTTCGTCGCCCGCCCCGGGGCCGAACAGAAGAAGCGGGAACTGGAGTACATCTGGGAGGACCTCTACCTGGAAGGGAGCCGTGGCGACGACTTCGTCGGTGTGCAGTCCTATTCCAGTCAGTGGGTCGGCGCGGACGGCGTCGAGCCGCATCCGGCACACCCGGACAACACACTCGTGGGAAACGCGTACCGGCCGGACGCCCTGGGAATCGCCGTACGGCACACCACCGAGGTCACCGGCGGACTGCCGATCCTGGTCACCGAGAACGGCATCGCCACCCGGGACGACACCCGCCGGATCGCCTACACCGGCGAAGCCCTGGAGCACCTCGGCAAGGCGATCTCCGACGGTGTCGACGTTCGCGGCTATCTGCACTGGAGCCTGCTCGACAACTACGAGTGGGGGCACTGGGACCCGACATTCGGTCTGGTGGAAGTCGACCGCGAGACGTTCGAGCGCCGTCCGAAGCCCAGCCTCGCCTGGCTGGGGGAAACCGCCCGCCGCAACCGCATCTGACCTGTACCGCCACCGGAAGGACACACCATGCATTTGCCCGTACCTGACGTCTCGTCCCGGTCCCTGGCCGAACTGATCTCCCTGTCCGGGCGACGGGCCGTGGTGACCGGCGCAGCCCGCGGCCTGGGCCGGGCCATCGCCGAGCGCCTGGCCGAGGCGGGAGCGGACATCCTCGTCGCCGACATCGAGACGACGCTCGCCACCACCGTGGCCGAGGAGCTCGACCGCCGTGGCGAGGGTCGCGCGCTGGCCACGCATCTGGACGTCGCCGACCCCACAAGCGTGGTCGCGGCCGCCGACCTCGCGGTCCGGGAACTCGGAGGGGTCGACATCTGGGTCAACAATGCCGGGATATTCCCCAGCGTGTCCGCACTCGAGATGTCCGGCGAGGCATGGGACGAGGTGTTCGCCGTGAACACCCGCGGGGTCTTCCTGGGCTCCCGGGAGGCCGCGCGCCGGATGAGCGAGTCCGGGACGACGGGAGTCATCGTCAACGTCGTCTCCACAGCCGGGTTCCGGGGGACGGCACCCGGGCTCGCCGCCTACGTCGGCTCCAAGCACGCGTCGCGCGGCATCACCCGGCAGCTCGCCCTCGAGTTCGCGCCGTTCGGCATCCGCGTGCTGGGCGTCGCGCCGACGTTCGTGCCGACCGAGGGGAACATGTCGGCGGCAGTGGAGGCTACTGCCGCCGCCGGGACTCCTATGGACTCCGAAGCCATCAAGGCCGTGATGCGGCCCGGCCCGCTCGGCAGGCTCGGCGTGCCCGACGACATCGCCCGCGTGGTGCTGTTCTGCGCGAGCGACCTCTCGGCCTTCATGACGGGCAGCACCCTCCTGGCCGATGCCGGCGAAACGGCTTGACCCGTATCGCCGCAGCCGCTCCGGCCCCCTCGGGTCCGCGGCCCACGCCGGACGCGCGGGGACCCAGCTCTGCGCACGGCCACAGGACACGGTCACCTCGCGGCGAGTGCGCGCGAGCCGGTCATACGGCCCCTTCCAGTGCGGTGCCGGCCGTGGTGCGCCGCCGCCCGGACGAGGTGACGTGGAGTGTACGGCTCACCGGTTCGCAGCCCCCGGCTTCCGCGATGACCGTGATCGTGCCCACGGCCGTCGGCCGGATGACCGCGAGGGCGCGTCCGTCGAACGTCCGACGGACGTGCGCGCCGAATGCCTCCTCGGTGACCGGCGCCCGAAGACGATCTCGCGGTAGTACGACACCGGACGGGATGCCCTGTGATGTCGAGGTCGCCGCAGTTGGCTGTCAGGCCGGGGTAGCCGGCCGTCAACCCGTTCCCCTGGTCCGTCTGGTCCGCGTACCGGACGGAGCCAAGGCCGGTCTCACCGAGGTAGTCGAGCCCCGTCCAGGTGAAATCACCTATCACGTGCGGATGTTGCCGCACGAGCGCCCAGTTGCGGCCGATGACGGTCGGGAAGGTCTCCGTTCCGACGATGACCCGGTCGGGGAAGAGGTCATGATCGAGCCGTAGCGGGACTCGCCGTAGTTCATCCCGGCGACGTCGAGCACGGCGAACGATTCCTCCGTTAAGTTGAGTCGAGCCTCAAGGTGGACTGTAACACTTAACATGAGACCGAGTTCAAGATGCGAGGGGACCAGACATGACCAGCCCGAAGGCCCTGCGACGCGACGCCCGCGACAACATCGCCAAGCTCCGCGCCGCGGCGCTGGAGGTCTTCTCGGCGAAGGGGCTCAACGCACCGCTCGACGAAATCGCCCAAATCGCGGGCGTGAGCATCGGCACCCTCTACAACCGGTTCGGCTCCCGTGAAGCCCTGATCAACGCCGTCCTTCCCGACGTCGCCGGCCACCGCCTCCAGTCCCTGCGCTCCGACGTGGAGGCACAGCCCACGGCCCGCGGACGCCTGGAGGCGTTCGTGCGCGGGATGATCGCCTTGCAGCAGGACGACCCGGCCCTCAACGACGCGATCCTGCGCCGCTTCCCGGACGCGACCGCCGTGCAGGGCGTGTGCGAGGTCTCCACCGCTCTGGGGCGGCAACTGGTGCGTGACGCACACCAGGAGGGGTCGCTCGCACCCGACTTCACCGAGGACGACCTGCTCCGCCTGCTGTGGCTGGCCGGCACGGCCAGCCGGGAGCCCTCCCGCCCGGCCGGATGGCAACGAATCCTCGACCGCGCCCTCGCCTCGGCCTGGCTCGACTGTGCGGAGCAGCCGTCCGTCGCGCCACAACCGAGGAACGGCACCGCGGAGCCGACCGCCTGAAGCGGAGCACACCCATTTCGGCCCCTCGGCCGGAGCGGGAGAACACGGGCCAGCCCGGCACTGGGCGTTCCGCCCACTGCGGGATGATCGCTTCAGGTGTTCGGGAACACCTCCACATCGGGTGGCACATGCCCGATGCTGCGCCCCTCGCTGTCGAGTAGTCGGCCCATCTGTTTCACGGTGTGCAGACACGCGGCCCGATCCACGATGGTGAGGTGACGGGAGCGCTCGGTGATCGTCGCCTCCAGCCGCGGCAGATCTCCGAGCGACCGTAGCCAGACCATCAGCAGGAGGTTCCGCTCTCCGGTGAGGGCGCAGCACAGGCGTACGTCAGGGAGGGCGGCCAGCGAGCGCGCCGTGGCCTCCAGGTGCTGCGGTGCCACGCTCGCCCACAGGACGGCCGAGTGCGGCCAGCCCGACAGGGACTGAGCCATCTCGCAACGCAGCCGGAGCAACCGGTGGGCCAGCAGGCGCTTCACACGGCGGCGCGCCGTGGGCTCGCTGATCCCGGCGCGTTCGGTGAGCTCCGCGTAGGACATACGGCCGTCCTCGTGCAGCAGGCGGTACAGCTCCCGGTCCACGGCGTCCACCCGAGCACCGCCCACCGTCGCGGACGGTGCGCGGCCCGCTTCCAGCGCGCGTTGCTGCGACCGTTCAAGGCTGCGCAGCCGCCACCGGCTCGGCTCGCTGTAGCCCACGGTCCGCATCTCGGCCCGGTACGCCCGGACACCGGGCAGCCGCCCGACCAAGCCGCGCAGGTAGCCCGACACCTCCGCGGATGTGCGCGACGCCGCCATGGCCAGTAGCCCGTACGAGCCTGTGAGGTGGTGGACGTAGTGCACCTGGGGCTCGGCGCTCAAAGCGGTGGCCGTGTCGTCCAACCGGTCGGGAACGCACTCGATCTCGATGTACGCCACGCAGAACTCGCTGTGCAGGGAGGGGCCGACCACACAGGTGACCCACGCCAGCCCGGCTTCGGTCAGCCGCTGCCAACGACGCGCCACTGTCACGGGGTCGAGCGCGAGGGCCCGGCCCAACTGGGCCCAGGAGGCGCGAGGAGTGAGCTGGAGCGCGTTGATCAGCTCCAGATCCTTCTCGTCGACGGATTCGTGCGGCATGCCTCTGCTTATCACGGTGTGCGTGTGGTGGACAGTGCCGATTTACCCGGCTGTCGTGACGGAATGCTGCGTATCGGCGGCCGCTCCACGCGGTCTGCCGATTCTGGTGGCCCGTACCCGCTTGGTGTCATCGAGGAGGTCACAGATCGTGAGGATTGCCAGAGCCGATCAGGACGGCGGACCCGGCCGGCGGCGGCGCGACCAAGACGGCGGAGCCGGCCGGCAGCGGCGCGACCTGGTCGTACGCGAGGCGGTGCGGTCCGGTCTGGTCGGCCCGGCCCAGGTGGTGTCAGGGTTCGTCGACGCGGACGGGATCCAGGAGTCCGTGCGCGACCTGCACCGGGCCTTCGGCGACGCGCCGGTACTGCACACGTTCGCCGTCAAGGCCGCGTCGCTGGTCCCCGTGCTGCGGCTGCTCGCCCGGTCCGGCATGGGGTGCGAGGTCGCCAGCCCCGGCGAGCTGGCCCAGGCCGTCGCCGCCGGCTTCCCGCCGGAACGCATCGTGCTGGACTCACCGGCGAAGACCCATGCCGAACTGGCCCATGCGCTGGAGCTGGGAGTGGCGGTGAACGCCGACAACTTCGCCGAGGTGGACCGCATCGGTGAACTGCTCGCTGTCAGCGAGAGCGCCTCGGTGCTCGGGCTGAGGATCAACCCGCAGGTCGGCGCCGGAGCCATCGACGCGATGAGCACCGCCTCGGCCAGTTCGAAGTTCGGCGTGCCACTGCGGGATCCCGGGGCACGGCAGCGCGTCCTCGACACGTTCGCCGAGCGGCCCTGGCTGACCCGGCTGCACGTACACGTCGGTTCGCAGGGCTGCTCCCTGGAACTGATCGGCGAAGGGGTGCGCGCCACGTTCGAACTCGCCGAGGAGATCAACGCGGCGGCCAGACGGCAGCAGGTGACCAGTCTGGACATCGGCGGCGGCCTGCCGGTCAACTTCGACGACGACGAGATCCGCCCGACGTACGAGACCTACGTCCGGCGGCTGCGCGCCGCGGTTCCCGGACTCCTCACCGGACGCTACGACCTGGTCACCGAGTTCGGCCGTTCCCTGGTCGCCAAGAACGGCTTCACGGCCGCGGTCGTGGAGTACACCAAGGACACCGGTGGCCGCCGTATCGCGCTGACGCACGCGGGCGCGCACATCGCCACCCGCACCGTCTTCATGCCGGATGCCTGGCCGCTGCGGATCGCCGTGTACGACCGCGACGGCCGGCCCAAGTATGCTCCCGAGCGCGTTCAGGACGTCGCGGGTCCGTGCTGCTTCGCCGGGGACCTCGTCGCCCGCGGGCGCACGCTGCCCGAGCTGGCGCCCGGCGACCTCGTGGTGCTGCTGGACACCGGCGGCTACTACTTCTCCACCCCCTGGTCGTACAACAGCCTCGCCCGGCCCGCCGTACACGGCTTCACCACACACGGACCGGCCCCGCGGTTCGCCACGGTCCGACGGGAGCAGACCCTCGCCGAGATCCTCGCCGAAAGCGGCGTCGACCAGGCGGACGCGCTCCTCTTCGGCGACTTCGGCGACTTCGGCGAGGCGGGCAGCGACGCGGCCCACGCGCGGCTCGTACCGACAGGAGACTGACGTGGCACTGACCGAAGAGCCCGCGACGGCCGTCCGTCGCATGCCCGCGGCGAAGGCCGCCGCGCCCTACGCCATCGCCGTCGCGGGACTGATCGCCGCGCTGGTACTCGGCTTCGTCATCCACGCGCCGACGATCTGGGGCCTGCTCCCGATCGGCATGTACGCGGTGCTCTCGCTGTGCGGCATGAACCTTCTGCTGGCCACCGTGGTCTCCCTGCTGGCCGCGATCCTCCTCGTCCACCGTTCACCCACCGACGTCGGCACCCTCCTCGGCACCTCGCTCGGCGACACCGTCACCCTCATCGGCCTCATCTGCCTGCTCGGCGCCGGTCTGGGCGAGGTGCTGCGGCAGACCGGCGCGGCCGGCATCCTGGTCCACGGCATCCTGCGCATGGCCCGCCGGGACAGCCAACTCGCCATCCACTTCGGCGTGATGCTGTCCTGTCTGGTCCTCACGTTCGCCCTGGGCACCCTCGCCGGAGCGCTGGCCATCGCGGCCCCGATCGTCGTCCCGGTGATGGCCCGCGCGGGTCTCACCCGCTCCACGACCGCGACCGTCATGTTCCTCGGCGGCTGCGCGGGGCTGGCCCTCGCCCCCTTCGCCGGATCCAACATCGCCATCCTCGACGCCTCCGGCCTGGACTACGGCACGTACGTGCTCGTCGGCGCGGGCCCGCTCGCCGTCCTGTCCCTGGCCCTCTCGCTCGTCGTCGTCCCGCGCGTCCAGCGTCGCTCCGCGGCCGCCGGCGACGACTTCTACGAGGACATCGACACGGGCGCGGGCGACGAGCCGTCCGGAGCCCGTGGTGCGCGTGCCACCTGGGCGTTCGCGGTGGCGCTCGTGGTCTCCGTCGGGTATGCCACCGCCGGCAAGTCCGGTACCGCGTTCCCGCTGCTGGCCCTGCCCACCATGGCCGCGCTCACCGCCGCCGCGGGTGGACTGTCCGTCAAGGACACCATCGACGCGTTCTGCCGGGGCGCGGCACGCATGGTCGAGACGTTCCTGCTGTTCTGGATGCTCGCCGCGTTCTTCCTGGCGGTCAACGAACTCCAGCCCTACGAGGTCCTCCTAAACCGCTTCGGCCCCCAGCTGCACGGCCTGGCCCCGCTGCCCTTCGCGATCGCCGTGGCGCTCCTGGGCTGGCTCGGCGTCCCGGGGGCCACGGCCGCGCACGTGGTGTTGCTCAACAAGGTCTTCGGACCGCTCGGCACCAGCATCGGCCTCACGCCCGCCGCCTGGGCGGTGACCTACCTGTGGGGATCGAAGGCCGACACCTACGGCCCCTACCCCAACGCGAACATGATGGCCGCTCTCGGCTTCGCCGAAGGCACCCGGCTGAGGACGCTGCTCACGGTGGGCTGGACGCTCCTCATCCCGGCAGCGGCCATGTACGCCCTCATCCTCGCCCTGCTCCTCTGACCGGCTGGGCTCCCAGGTACCCGCACCGCATTCCACCGCGAAGGAAGCACGTTGTACGAATTCGATGTACTCGCCGTCGGCGGCACCGTCATCGACGGCACCGGCGGCCCCACCCGACGGGCCGATGTCGGCATCCGCGGCGACCGTATCGTCCTCCTCGGCCGGGCCGCGCCAGGCGCCACCGCGCGGGAGGTGCTCGACTGCACCGGCCACGTCGTCGCACCCGGCTTCATCGACCTGCACTCGCACGCCGACTTCACCGTATGCGACACGCCCAGCGCCGAAGCGTGCGTCAGACAGGGCGTCACCACCATCGTCACGGGCAACTGCGGCAGTTCCCCCTTCCCCATCACCCCGGAACGCCGCCACGCGCTGGACACCACGCTCGCCCGCGGCGGCAGTAGCAGCGCCGAGATGCCCTGGGAAGACTTCGCCGGCTTCGCACACGCGGTGGAGCAGGCCGAACCGTGCGTCAATCTCGCCGCCCTCGTCGGCCACTCGGCCCTCCGCATCGCCGCGGTCGGCACAGAACTGCGCCCCGCGACGGCCGACGAGACCGCCCACATGTGTGCACTCCTCGTCCGGGCCGCCGAACAGGGAGTGTTCGGCCTGTCCACCGGGCTCATCTACGCCCCCGGATCGTTCGCCGGTACGGACGAGGTCGTGGCGCTGGCCACCGAGGCCCGGCGGGCCGGGCTGCTCTACAGCACCCATATCCGCGACGAGGGCGACCATCTCGTCGAAGCCGTGACCGAAGCCCTGGACACCGCCCGGCGCAGCGGCGTGCGCCTCCAGGTCTCGCATCTCAAGGCGATGGGCCCCGCCAACCACGGCAAGGTGCACGAGGCGCTGGCCCTCATCGAGTCCGCCGCCGCGGAAGGACTCGACGTGGCCTGCGACGTCTACCCCTACGCCGCGTCCTCCACGCGACTCACCTCCCGCCTTCCCGACTGGGCGCTGGACGGCGGCCTCGACGCGCTCCTCGCCCGACTGGACAACCCGAAGACCCGCGAGGCGATCGCCGCGGAACTCCGGGCGAAGACCGGACACACCTTCCTGCCCGAAGGCACCGTCATCGCCGCGATGCCACCGGGCCGCTACTCCTCATGGGTGGGCGGCACGGTCCAGGACATCGCCGTCGCCACCGGCCGCGACCCAGCCGAGGCATCCCTCGACGTGCTGCGTGCCCACCAGGCTCAGGTCTGGATCGTCAACCACGCCATGTCCGAGGCGGATGTGGACACAGTGCTCCGCCACCCCCTGAGCGCAGTCGTCAGCGACGGCTGGGAACTGGACACGGCCACCGACGGCCACCCCCACCCCCGTCACTTCGGCACGTTCGCCCGGGTCCTCGCCCGGTACACCCGCGACCGCCGGATCCTCACCCTCCAGGACGCCATCCGCAAGATGAGCGCACTGCCCGCGGCCCGCCTCGGCCTCACCGACCGGGGCACCGTGAGCGAAGGCACGGTCGCCGACCTCACCGTCTTCGATCCCAAGACGGTCAGCGACACCGCCACATACGACGCACCGCTCTGCTACGCCGAGGGCACCCGCCACGTCCTCGTCAACGGCCGCCCCGTACTGCGCGACGGTGCCTTCACCGCGCACCGCCCCGGCATGGTGCTTCGCAAGACGGCCGCGCGACGGTGATGTCGAAGTCGGCCAGGCGTCTACGTCCCGGGCCAACTCATCCGGACACCGTTCGCTCGGCGCCCGTGCTCAGTGCCGAACCCGCGGTCATGTTCGTGATCGGCATGGTGATCCGTGACCTGCTGTTGATCTCCGGTCATATCGGAATTGGTGCGGGCTTGCGGGCCAGCAGGCAGGCGTGCGGTCTGTTCACCCGCCCGCCGGGCTCCTGCTCCAGCCTCGCGGTGACGAGGAGTCCGGCCTGCTCCAGCAGGCCGACCACGCGCTCCAGTGGCAGGAGGTACGACTCGTAGGACACCGGACGGCCATAGCCCTGGGTCGGCTGCAGCCGTTCATCGCCGACGTAGTCTCCCCAGAGCAGGTAGCCGCCGGGCGCGAGCGTGCGGTGAAACTCGGCGAACACCGCCGGCAGCCACTGCGGGGGAGTGTGGTGGGTGGAGTACCAGGCCAGGACGCCGCCGAGTTCGTCGCCCCCGATCTCCAACGCGGTCATCGAGCCCTCGGTGAACCGCAGGTCCGGATAGGCGCGCCGGGCCAGCCCGATCATCTTCGGTGACAGATCGACACCGAAGGCGGACACTCCCAGCCCGGCCAGGTGCGCCGTCACGCGGCCGGGGCCGCATCCCAGATCCGCGACCGGCCCCGGACCAGCCGTCCGCACGAGCTCGGCAAACCCCGCCAGCATCGCACGTGACAGCGGGTCCAGCGCGGCTGGAGGCGGGACGCGTTCGACGTAGTCAGCGGCAACGGTGTCGTACGACTCGCGCACAGCGGTCAGAAACGAGGGCTCAGCCATGCGGGCGACCCTAGACCAGAGGACCGACAGGCCGTGTCACGACCTTGAGTTGACCCGCGCGACATCCACCGCCGTAGACACCCGGCCATCACACCCCTCCGGTGATCTTTCAGTGCTGTGGTTCGTTCCCTCTTCCGCCAGGGATTGGACGGCCTCGCGGTGGTGGCGGAGGGTGGCGTGGCAGTTGGCGGTGCCTTCGAGCGCGTGGGCCTGGTCCAGGGGGCTGTTGATCTGGCGGGCCAGGGTGAGGGCTTGCTGGTAGGTGGCGAGCGCGGGCCCCGGTCCGATGGTGGCGGCCTGCAGGTCCCCGGCGGCGGCGAGGGCCTCAGCCTCGCCTTTACGGTCACCGAGTTCGTGGAACCGGGCGCGGGAGCGCTCCAGAAGATCAGCAGCCTTGACATAGTTCCTCGTCTCTCTGCTGATTTGGCCCAACTCGAGTAGGGCCCAGGCTTCGTTCTGGCGGTTGTCGAGGGTGTGGTAGCGGCCGTAGGCCCGCTGGGCCAACTGGGCGGCCTCCGGATAGTCACCCGTCCGCCGCCGTACCCAGCCCAGGTCCAGGACGGCGTGGGCTTCGGCGTCAGGGGAGTTGAGGGTGTGGGCAGCGTGGGCGGCGGCCTGGTGCAGGGCAATGGCTTCGGCCCAGTGGCCCTCCTGGTCGAGGAAGGCGGCCATCGTGCGGGCCAGCGCGGAGGCGTGGGGCAAGTGGTCAGCACGGCCCGGTGATCTGGGCCGGAAGAGGCTCGCGGTCGGCGATCGCGAGCAGGGGAGACGCTGTCGGGCCGGGCCCCGTTCCGCGAGTGCTTCGATGCCGTACAGCCGGCTCTGGTCGTGGCCACCAGGCTCGCCCTGGTCCGGCAGGCCTTGGTATCCGGGGAGATCCGACCGGGATAACGTCTTACCGGCAACCGGTGGCCGGTAGTCGGTTACTCAGGAGTAATGATGACTGAGAAGCACGGATACTGCACGCTGTGCCGCTCTCGATGCGGTGCCGTCTACACCATCGAGGCAGGCGCTCTGCGGGGAGTGCGGCCCGACCCCGAGCATCCGACGGGTGCGGCGATGTGCCCGAAAGGACGGGCGGCACCAGAAATCGTGCACAGCCCGGACCGCCTGACCCAGCCGCTTCGGCGGACCACCCCCAAGACCGATCCGGACCCCAAGTGGGAGCCCATCGGCTGGGAGGAAGCCTTGAGTGAGACCGCCGAAAGACTGGGACGGATCAAGGCTCGGGACGGCGCGGAAGCCGTGGCCTTCGCCGTGACGTCGCCCAGCGGTACCCCACTGTCGGACTCCATCGACTGGATCGAGCGTTTCATCCGCCTCTTCGGCAGCCCCAACACCTGTTACTCCACCGAAGTCTGCAACTGGCACAAGGACTGGGCCCACGCCTTCACGTTCGGAAGTTCACTGCCGACCGCGGACTTCGCCGCAACGGACCTCGCCGTGCTCTGGGGGCACAACCCCGCCAAGACATGGCTGGCTCAGTCGGCGGCCCTCGCCCAAGCCCGAGCCGATGGAGCCCGCCTGGCGGTCATCGACCCCCGCCGCTCGAGCAGTGCGCTGGAAGCGGATCACTGGCTGCGTGTCCGTCCTGGTACGGACGCGGCCCTGGCCCTGGGCATCGCCCGGCTCGTGCTGGAACGTCAGGGCTACGACGACGGATTCGTTCGGGGCTGGACAAACGCTCCCCTGCTCGTTCGCCGTGACACGGGACGCTTTCTGCGTGCCCAAGAGGTTGATCCGGATCTCGACGGTTACGTCGTCTGGGACACCGTTGACGACACCTGGCGGCCGTACGACACTCTCCGCGCCGCGCGGAACCCCGGCCGTTTCGCCCTGCGCGGCACCCATCGAGTGCGCACACGCACCGGCGCGGTCGACTGCGAGCCCGCCTTCGAGCGATACCGCGACGCCTGCCGGCCATGGAATGTGGAGGAAACCGCCCGCACCACCGGCATCGACCCAGCGGAGCTGACCGCCTTCGCCGACGCACTCATCCGGGCACGGTCCGTGTCCTACCACGCGTGGACCGGCGTCGGGCAACACGCCAATGCCACCCAGACCGAGCGAGCCATCGCCACGCTGTACGCGCTGACCGGCAGCTACGACGCGCCCGGAGGCAACGTCATATGGCCGCGGCACGCCCTGAATCCGGCCACCGACCTTACCCAGCTCCCACACGGCCAGCGGGCCAAGGCCCTCGGCATGGCGGAACACCCGCTCGGCCCTCCCGCCCAGGGCTGGATCAGCGGCCGGGATCTGTGCCGCGCGATCCTGTCGCGGGATCCGTACCCGGTACGAGCCCTGGTCGGATTCGGCAGCAACCTGGTGCTCTCACAGCCGGATCCGCGACGCACGGCCGCCGCTCTTCGCGACCTCGACTTCTACGTACACCTCGACCTCTTCCCCAACCCCACCTCCCAGTTCGCCGACATCGTGCTTCCGGTCAACAGCCCCTGGGAACACGAGGCGATCAGGGCCGGATTCGAGATCAGCCGGCGGGCCCAGGAACACGTCCAGCTCCGGCCGCGCATGGTGGAGCCGGTGGGGCAGTCCCGCTCCGACACCGAAGTCGTCTTCGACCTCGCTCGGCGTCTGGGTATGGGCGCCGATTTCTTCGACGGCGACGTCACGGACGGCTGGAATCACCAGCTCGAGCCCCTGGGCCTGACCGTCGACGAACTCCGCCGCCATCCTCGCGGCCTCCGGGTCCCCCTCGAGACGGTCTATCGCAAGTACGCCCAGAGCGCGGAAGACGGCCAGGTCACCGGGTTCGCCACGCCGACCCGACGGGTCGAGCTGTACTCGGAACGGCTCGCGCTGCACGGCTACTCCGCCGTCCCCGTCCATTCCGCGCCCGGTACCGGACCCGACTCCCGCTACCCGTTGTCGCTGACCTGCGCGAAGAACGGCTACTTCTGCCACAGTCAGCACCGGGGACTGTCCTCTCTGCGCAAGCGCAGCCCGGAACCCACTGTCGACATCAGCCCGGCACTGGCACAGCGGCGCGACATCCGCGATGGCCAATGGGTGGCGCTGTCCACGCGCATGGGGATGATCCGCATGCGCGCACGTATCGACCACGATCTGCACGATGACGTCGTATGCGCCGAATACGGCTGGTGGCAGCAGGCCGCGGACCTGGCACTGCCGAGTTTCGATCCCTATGACGAAACGGGCAGCAACTACAACCTCCTCATCGGCGACGACGTACGCGACCCGATCAGTGGGTCGGTGCCGATGAGGTCCAGCAGTTGCGACATCCAGCCCATCGTGACGTCTCATTGGGAGGGAACCAAGGAGTTCACCATCGTCTCCGTCGTACCGGAAGGAGCCGATGTCCTGGCCTTGCGCATGGAACCTGCCGACGGTTCGGAACTGCCCGATTTCCGGCCGGGCCAGCACATCACCCTCAGCTTCCCCACCACGGGCCCCGCGGCCGCGGAGCGATCACCGGCACGTTGCTACTCCCTGACCGGCCCCGCGCAGGACAAGGACCGCACGTCGTACAGCATCGCCGTGCGCCGCCTGCCGGACGGACAGGTCTCCGGCCAGGTGCACGCGACCGCACGTGCGGGGAAGCGCGTGCGACTGACGGCGCCGGCAGGGCTGTTCGCCATCCCGCCCGACATCGGTCGGCCGGTCGTGCTCCTCGCCTCCGGAATCGGGATCACGCCGTTCATCGGCTACCTCGAGACGCTGGCCCGCGGCGGCGGCAGCGTCCCCGAGGTCGTACTGCACTATGGCAGCCGAAATTCCACCTCACACGCCTTCCGGAACCGTATGAGCGAACTACGGGACATCGTCCCCCGGCTCCGCGTCCACACCCACTACAGCCGACCGGAACCCCACGACGCCCTCGGCCGCGACTACCACCACTTCGGACGCGTCAGCGCCGCCGATGTCGATGCCCGACTCATCGAACACCGCGCCCGGTTCTACCTATGCGGACCGGAGAGCATGCTCTCCGACATCACCGCCGGCCTTGTCGACCGGGGCGTGCCACGCTTCGACATCTTCGCCGAAAAGTTCCACGCCGCCCCACAGCGCGTCGACATCCCCGACAGCGCACAGGCCACCGTCCGCTTCACCCGCGCCAACCGCGAGATCACCTGGCGCGGAGAAGACGGCACGCTGCTGCAACTGGCGGAGAGGGAAGGGATCCGCCTGCCCAGCGGCTGCCGTTTGGGCCAGTGCGAAAGCTGCGCCATCACCGTTCTGGACGGGCAGGTCGCGCATCTGGTCACCCGCCCGGAGGACCTGGCCGACGACCAGTGCCTGACCTGTCAGGCCGTGCCCGTGACCGACGTCACTCTCGACGCCTGACCGCTTGACCGTCTGATCGAAAGACAACGATGCTGAACATCGACGCCCAACAGACCATCAGCGCACCGCCGTTCCACGACCCCGTCCCCGCGTTCCGGTAAGGCTTCGTTCCCGGCCCCAACACTCCTGCCCGCCACCACCACACCGTCGACACCGACACCGACACCGGCGCCACCATCCTGCTGATGCCCGCCTGGTCCCATCGTGAGCACGGCATGTGAGCAGTCTCGTCGCCGAGGCCTACCTGGCTCCCGCGGCCGGTGAAGCCGACATCATCAGCTGTGCCACCCCTGCCACCGGGCCCGTGATCAAGGGTGACTGGCGGGAACCCGGCTCCCATCTCGACCTCGTCGGCAGCTTTCGCCCCACCATGCGAGAGGCTGACGACCAGTGCGTATGCCGCGGCACCATCTTCATCGACACGCCACAGGCCCCGCACGAGTCCGGTGATCTGACTCAGCCCATCGGTGCCGGACTCCTCACCCCGGACGACATCGCCGGCACCCTGCCCGACCTGTGCGCCGGCACCATCCCCGGCCGCCGTACCCAGGAAGGGATCACCGTCTTCAACGCGGTCGGCAGCGCACTCACCGACCTCACCGCCACCTCGGCGGTCCACCGCTCACCCGGTCCGTCCCCCCGGGCCCACACCTGCCAGGAGCCAACATGATCGAGCAGAGGCCCAAAGGGGGCGACGACTCCGCACCTCAGCGACCGCCACGCGATGGATTCCTCGCCCGCGCCGCTACCCGCAGCGCGGCCGTGGCCGAACGGTGGTTCCCCAACACCCTCGTCTTCGCACTCCTGACCGTGGCCATCGTGGCCATCGCGGCAATGAGCATCGGATCGGGCCCCGCAAAGGTCGCCTCTGTCTTCGGCGACGGCTTCTGGGACCTGATCCCCTTCACCATGCAGATGGCCATGGTCGCCATCGGCGGTTACGTCGTGGCCACCGCCCGCCCCATCCAGCGAGTCATCACCCGCCTGGCCCAAGTCCCCGCCACAGAGCGGGGCGCCGTCGCCATGGTCGCCGCCATCAGCCTCACCTCCGCCCTGCTGAACTGGGGCTTCAGCCTCATCTTCAGCGCCCTGCTCGTCAGGCGCCTGGCCGAACGCGGCGATCTGCGCATCGACTACCGGGCCGCCTCGGCAGCCGCATACCTCGGCCTGGGCGGTAGCTGGGCGCTCGGTCTCAGCTCCTCAGCCGCTCAGCTCCAGGCCAACGCGGAGAGCCTGCCACCCTCCCTGCTGCCGATCACCGGCGTCATCCCCTTCCGGGAGACCATCTTCACCTGGCAGTCACTCACCCTCGCGGCTGTCGTGATCGTCGTGTGCGTGTCCATCGCCTACCTCACCGCGCCACGTGGCGACAGCGTGCGCACCGCGGCCGACCTCGGCATTGACCCCAGCGACCCCGTCGAAGACGACCAGCCCCGCACCCGGCCGGGGGAGTGGCTGGAGTACAGCCCTCTGCTCACCTTCGTCGTCGTCGCCCTCGTCGCCGGATGGGCCGTGCAGGAGTTCGCCGACAAGGACCCCATCGTCGCGATCTCCGCACTCAACACCTACAACCTGCTCTTCCTGACGCTCGGCATGCTGCTGCACTGGCGCCCGCGCCGGTTCCTCGCGGCGGTGACCAAGGCGGTTCCGGCCACGGCCGGCGTGCTCATCCAGTTCCCCTTCTACGCCGGTATCGCCGCCATCATGACCAAGGCCACCAATGGCTCGGGCGACAGCCTGTCCCACTACCTGGCCTCAGCCTTCACCGGCGTCGGATCCTCGGCCCTCTTCCCACTGATGATGGGCGGCTACTCCATCATCCTGGGGTTCCTCATCCCCTCCGGCGGCGGGAAGTGGATCATCGAGGCGCCCTACGTCATGCAGGCCGCCAATGACCTCAATGTCAACCTTGGCTGGACCGTCCAGGTCTACAACGCGGCTGAAGCACTCCCCAACCTCATCAACCCGTTCTGGATGCTCCCGCTGCTGGGCGTCCTCGGCCTCAAGGCCCGCGATATCGTCGGCTACACCTTCCTCTACCTCGTCGCCCTGCTGCCGATTGTGCTCGGCCTGCTCACCCTGCTGTCCACCACGCTGCCCTACCACCCGCCCGTCCAGCCCTGAGCCTGAGTTTCAACCTGTGCCCGGCTGTCCGGTGCCGTTTCGGCTGGGGCTCCGCAACTGCCAGGGAGCCTTTGCCTGTTGGGGGGCGGCGGACAGGTTCCGGAACACTGTTGGGACGGCCTCTCGGGTCTGGCCGGTGTTCCGGAACCTTCGGGAGTCGCGGGCGGGCTCGGCCGATCCCGTCATGTGGACGCGGACCCAGCCGCGCTGCTGAGGGGAGAGCGGTCGGCGGCCTCCTGGCCGCAGCCCTCGGTGGAACGGTCGGCCCGTACCGCGGGGTTCGCCTCCGGACTGGGGCCCGGGCCGGTCCGGCTGCGGTTCCGTCCGGCCGAACAGGAGACCCCCATGACCGGGGGTTGCTGTCCGTTCGTCCGCGCTCATGTGTTCACGGGGAAGGCCGTGCGTCGGCCGAAGCCGACGACGAGCGCGATGAGGGCGAGGACGATCAGTACTGCCGGAAGCGTTCGGGCGCCAAGACCGTCGACGACGACCGCCCCGAGGGCTCCACCGCCGAAGATCGCGGCGTTGAAGGCGGTCGTGAGCATCGCGTTCGCTATATCGGCGTTCTCACCGGCTGCCGCGCTCATGGCTGTTTGCAGGTGGGTTGCCGCGCCACCGAAGGCGACTCCCCACAGAGCGATGGCGAGGAGTGCGCAGGAGAGAGAACCCTGGGCGGCCAGGAGAATCGCCCCGGCGACGGCGAAGAGTGCCACGCTCACCAGCGTGAGCCTGCGCAGAGCACGGTCGATGAACAGGCCGGTGATCCAGATCCCGATGAGAGCGGCGACGCCGAAGGCGACCAGCGCGAGGTCCGGGCGGAGCGGGAGGTGCGACTCCCGCAGGTAGGGGGCGATGTAGGTGTAGAGAAGGTTGTGGGCGAGCATCCACGTGAAGACGACCACCAGGATGGTGGGCACCCCGGGAAATGCGAACACTCGCCGGAGTGGCATCCGCGTCTGTGCGCGCTGTCCCGGGGCGTCGGGCACTACGGCGCGGACAGCGATCATGATCAACGCCGCCAGCAGTGACATCGCGGCGAAAGACCATCGCCAGCCGAGTGTGCTGCCGAGCCATGCCCCCAGAGGCGTCCCGACGGACAGTGCCACCGGGGTTCCGGCCATGGCGACGGCCAGGGCCCGCCCGGCGTGCTCGGGTGCCGCGATGCGGCGTGCGTAACCGGCGAGCATGCCCCACAGCAGGCCGGAGAAGGCTCCCGCGACGAAGCGGGCTGCCAGGGCGAGGGTGAGGGAGGGCGCCAGGGCGGTGACGGCGTTCGTCGCCAGGAATCCCCCGAGGCCGGCCAGGAGAAGGCCCCGCCGCCGCAACTCGCGGGTCAGCGCGGCCGCGGGGATCGCCGCGAGCACCGTGCCGAGCGCATAGGCGCTGACCAACTGGCCCGCGCCGCCCTCGGAGACCTGGAGTCCCGATGCCAGCTGAGGCAGCAGACCGGCCGGCAGCGTCTCAGTCATGATCACGAGGAATCCGGTGCAGGCCATCATGGCCAGTGCCGGCACGGGAAGGCCTTGTCGGGCATGGGTGGGGGGCGGGGCAAGAGGTGTGGTGGCCACGGGGGACGTCTCCTCGATATTTATGGATTGATCGATCTCATATTGACACCGGCGGCTCGCCGGGTCAAAAGTGGATCGTTCAATCCGTATTTCTGGGGGTGCTCAGCGCCACCCGTCGGCCGTCCCCGCACTTTCGATGAGCCTGTCGTCCTCGAAGCGGCCATGCCGCTCTTCTGGTGTCAGGGCTGCGAAGCCACGTCGCTCGCACAACTCCACGAGGCGACAGGGCTGTCCTCCGCGAGCCGCTACGGCGCCTACGGCTCCAAGGGAAACTGTTCAGGCGCGCCGTGGAGCATTACATCGCCGGACCGGGCAGCGTCACCGACGTCATCGCGGACGAAGCACTGAGCCCCCGGGAAGCGAAGTCGTCGCTTCGCGCCGCGCGACCGACCGTGCGCACATCGCCCCGACTGTCACCGACGCGGTCGCAAGAAGCCGACCACCGTGCGCCGACCACCAAAACGTGCCGCTCCTGAAGAGATCACTCCACCGGGCCACCACCGGACCGCTCTTCTTCGCCCCACTGGTGGCGCGGTCAATGACGCCGCCGCGTTCCCACCGCTCATATGCTGCCTCTCACGCGTCTTATGCGCTCACCGGAGTCGCCTTTACCACTCCGCGCACCGCGTTCGATCGGCACTCGTCGGGCCCGCGCGGCCTCACATCCGGGATCTCAGAACGTCGACCTCACAGCCCGGTGCGGACGGGTCGAAGCCGTGCTCGATCAGCCAGCGAACCGCCAGCAGGCTTCGCAACGACCACCACGCGTGGATCACGTCGAGGTCGATGTCGGTGCCATAGCCGGCGATGACGTCGTCGAGGTGCTCCTGGTGTCCGAGCGTGAAGGTGGCGAGGTCGTACAGGGCATCACCCTGGCCCGCCTCGGACCAGTCGATGATGCCGGTGACCTCGTCGCCGTCGACGAAGACGTGCGCGATCTGCAGGTCGCCGTGTGTGAACGCGGGAGTCCACGGCCGGAGCGCGGCCTCGGCGACCTGGCGGTTGCGGGTGACCAGGTCGGCGGGCAGGACGCCGTTCGTCACGAGCAACTCGCACTCGTCGTCGAGTTCCGCCGCCAGCGCGACGATGCTCCGCCCGGCCCGGCCCGGCCGGGCCGGGGCGGCAGCGGCGCGTCGTGCAGCTTCCGGATGGCGGCGCCCGCCGCGGCCCACGCCGCCGGCGACCCGGTCGACGGCCCGCCGAGGCGCCCGAGCGTCGTCCCCGGGACCGCGGCGATCGCGAGTACGGGCGGCTTACGCCACAGGACCTCCGGGGTCGGGACCGGCGCGAGGGACATCGCCTCGACCTCGACGTCGATGCGCGCCTGATCGGAGTCCACCTTCAGGAACACGTCGCCGACGCGCAGAGTCGCACGCTCGGAATGGGCGACGACGACTTTGACCTCATCCATGGGCGACCAGTATCCCGGGGGTGATCGCCGACGTCGCCAGGTTTCTCGCGTGCGATTACGCGGCTGAACGCGCCCGCTACCCGGCGGCCTCGTGCACGACACGACCTCTGACGAGGTCAAGCCCACCACTTTTGTCAGGAGTCGTACTGGTACGAGAGCCGGACACGCTCCAGGTCCGCGTGAGGTGGACCCGGACGCTCGAGGTGAGTCGACGCGGCCGTAAGGAAGGGCTCGCGTAGGTCCACACCAGCGGGGGAGACGGCTCTGCGCTCGGCGTCGGTGAGGCGGTCGGCTCATTGACGCCTCGACTCACCATCGCGCACAAGGCGGTCCGGCCCGGAGCCATGGGTGGGGGCTCCGGGCCGGATCTCCCTCGACTGTACGGGCCTGCGGCTATGTGCCCTCGCCGTCGTCGGTCTCACGAAGAGACCGGTCTGCCCGCCATCGTCGAGAAGACGCTGTGGCTGCGCGAGTACATCGGCGTCGACCACGAACACGCCGACACCGAGGCCGGCCCACATCGCATCGAAGCGATCTTCCACTGCACCCCCGAAGGCGACCCCCGGCCAGCGGCCTCACCCCCTTTCCCGGCACCCACCGGGCCCCGGCACCCCGACTTCTGGAGCCTGACCCGGAGGCCAGGCCGACGGTGAGTTCCTGTTCCTTCACGAACTGGCCGCCCCGATGGCCACGCCACCGTCCACGGCATCCGAGGCCCCACGCCGGACCACCTCCTCCGCCCATCCAGCGGCAGTCCGCTGCTGCTGGGCCGAGAACTCGCAGCCTTCGGCGACCCGCTGCCGGAAGGATTCCAAGATCTCGTCGGCCCGGTAGGCGGTCGCCCGCGAGATGCCCGGCTCGCGGGCCAGGGAGGCGATGGTGGGCCTGCCGTCGCTGTGCTGGGGGGCGCCGCCCAAGAGATGGTCCATGGCCTCGATCAGTGGCCGGTTCGCGGTGTGGACGGCCCCAGCCGTCGGCTGATGTTTCCTGGGCACCGGGCAAAACTCACGCGACCGCTGTCGGCAGGTGATGCGAGACTCGGGCCCATGAAGCCCAATGATCCTAAAGACGACCTGCACCGCTACCTCAAAGCGGCCCGCGAAGCCGTCATCTGGAAGCTGGATGGATTGTCCGAGTACGACATCCGCCGCCCCCTGACGCCGACTGGCACCAACCTCCTCGGCCTCGTCAAGCACCTCGCCAGCGTCGAGTTCGGGTACTTCGGCCCGACCTTCGACCGCCCGCACAACGAAGCGCTTCCCTGGCACGAGGAGGGAGCCGAGGCCAACTCGGACATGTGGGCGACCACCGACGAGTCGCGTGAGGATGTTCTCAGCCTCTACCACCGCGCCTGGGCGCACGCGGACGCGACGATCGAGGCGCTGCCGCTCGACGCGATGGGCCACGTCGCATGGTGGGGCGACAGCGGAGACGTGACGCTTCAGCGAATCATGCTGCACATGACGGCCGAGACGAACCGGCACGCCGGCCACGCCGACATCGTCCGCGAGCTGATCGACGGCAAGGTCGGGATGCGGGAGGGCAACAGCAACATGGATGGCGGCGACGAGGCGTGGTACCAGGATTACTGGAACCGACTCGAGGCGTCCGCCAAGGAGGCTCAGGCCAAGCAGAGCTGAAGTCGTTCGTGCGAGGGCCGTGGTCAGTGGTGCAGGGAGGACGATGGGTGAGCTGCCGAACGTGGTCGTGACGGTGTCGCCGTCGACGTGGACGTCATTGACGGTGAGTTGGCTGACGGTGGGGACCTTCTGTGCGTAGAGGATCAGCCGCAGTCCGGCGACGCCGGCCGCCGAAGTCGGGCCCCCGCCTCTCCGCTTGACGGTCAGGCTCACCCGTCACCGTTCGAATCCCGATACGCCAACGAGGACTCCGTGTTCACTCGACGAACCCAGGACGATGAGCTGGCTTTCGACGCGCCCACGTCCGCGTGCCGCGTGCGTGGCGAAGATTGCACTCAGCGAGGGCGGGCCGCCGTGGCCACCGCGCTGTGTGCTGTCATCTGGGGCACCCTGGGGCCGGTTACCGCCAGGTTTCCGGTCGGTCCTTCCACATCGCCGAACTGCGGCCTGGGCCGTCGCAACCGCCATTGCCATCACAGGCATAGTCCCTCGTAGCGCTTCCCGGTGAGCACACCACCTTCAGCCTGCCGGGGGCCGCGCTGGCTCTTCTCGCAGCCCTTCTCTACGCGGGGCAGGCGAGCGCTCTGCAGATTGTCGCCGGGCGGCATGGCGCCGTCACCGCCACCGCCACCTCCTTCGGCGTCGGCGCGTTCCTTCTCATCCCCTGGCTGCCCAGTGGCCTGGCGTGGGCCGGTGGAGACCTTCGCGCCGGGATCAGCGTCCTGTACATCGGTGCGGTCACCACCGCCGTGGGCTACCTGCTGTTCACTTACGGCATCCATCACCTCGGTGCGCCCACCGCCGTCACCATCTCCCTGCTGGACCCCGCTGCCGCCGCTGTCATCGCCGCCGCCTGGCTCGACCAGACCCTCACACCCATCCGCTGGTTCGGCCTTGCCGTCGTTCTCATCGGCCTCGCCGTGATGACACGGCCCCGTCGCCCCTCCGTCCCGGCGCACTGGTGAGCGGGAGCTGGTGCTGCTCCCGGCAGGGACCCACGAGACGCACTGCGACGCGGGCCGGGCCGTTGGCCGGCCCGAGCCCGGTCTCTTTGAGACCAGCAGTTCTGTCGCCACCCCGGACACATCACGGTTCACACCGGAAGCCCTCCGGGCCGGTCGACCGATAGTGGATACGGTGAAGGACGTTGCTCCCGCGGAAGTCGGGGAGATCGACGCGCGCTGGGAACTGCCAGGGCCCTTGACGCGCTCGACCGACTTCATCACGGGTCGGTGTGAATGCCGCAGATCTTTCGTCAGGCGGTCGCGTTGCCCGCCAGGGACTGGGTGCGCACGACTTGCGAACACCTCCACGGATGGCTTAGAGGTCGTTGCATTTGGCGACGGGAGGGCTGCGCGGGCGTCGCGTTCAGAAAGAGGGGCTTCGGTCCCGCCGGCTCGCTCCGCGCCAGTGGGCCCAAGGCGGCAGTGAAGGGGAGGCTTGCATGCATGTATTGCATCGACCGATCTAAAACGGCTAGGGTGACATCATGGCCCGACCGCGGATGTTCGACGAGGAGCGGGCCCTGGACGCGGCGATGCGCACGTTCTGGGAGAAAGGCTACGAGGCCACTTCCACCCAGGACCTGTGCGAAGCCACCGGACTGGGGCGCAGCAGCATCTACAACACGTTCAAGAGCAAGCACGACCTGTTCGAGCGTGCGCTGGCCCACTACATCGATACCATGGCCACCGCCCAGCTGGCCGCCCTGGAGGACACTCGACACAGCGCCGCCGACCGCATCCGAGCCCTGTTCGCCATGGTCGTCGACGGCGAGACCGAGCACCGGGCCGGCGGCCGCAGTCTGGGCTGCCTGACCGTGAACACCACGGTCGAACTGGCCGCTCGCGACAGCCGGGCGGCGGGGATGCTGGAGCGCGACACCGCCCGCAGACTCGCGGTGCTGCGCGCGGTGATCGACGAAGGCCGCCGGGACGGCAGCATCACCTCCCAGCGGGACGCCGGAGCACTCGCCCGCTTCATCAACGCGGCGATCGGCGGCATGCGCATCTCAAGCCAGGGCGGCGCCGACCGGACCGCGCTGGAGTCGATCGCCGAGGTCGCCCTCGACGCACTGACCCACTGACCCGCTGACCCACGCTCCGCCCAGGGCGGTGCTTGCCCATGCCCAAGTTTTGAACTGATCGATTCATAACCCTTCATCATCACGCCACCCGGCTCCCACGCCGGTGGCGGCGTCCCCAAAGGAGACCGAACCGTGCCCCGTGCCGTATACGTCCTGGCACTCGGCATCTTTGCCATGGTGACCAGCGAGTTCGTGGTCGCCGGACTGATGCCGCAGATGGCCGACGGCCTGAACGCCACCATCCCGCAGATCGGATACCTCATCACCGCGTTCGCGGTGGCCATGGCGGCCGGCGGGCCGTTCCTCACCGTGGCGGTCATGAAACTCCCGCCGCGGACGGCACTGATGGTGCTGTTCGTCATCTTCCTGGCGGGCAACGTCCTGGCGGCCACCGCGACCGGCTACGCCACGATGATGGCCGCGCGGATCATCACCGGCATCGCCTCGCAGGCCTTCTTCGGTGTGGGCATCTCGATGTGTGCCCAGATCACCCGCCCCGAAATCCGCGGCCGTGCGATCGCGGTCGCGATGAACGGCCTCATGCTCGGCACTCTGCTCGGACTGCCCCTCTCCACCCTGGTCGGTGAGCGGTTCGGCTGGCGTGCGGCGTTCTGGACCATCACCGCCATCACCGTGATCGCCGCCGTGACGACCCTGTTCGGCGTGGACCGCATCGAGCGCGCCGAGGGCGGCGGCGGCTTCGGACAGGAGGTCGGCGTCTTCAAGAAGCCCAAGCTGTGGCTGGTGCTGTCCACCAGCACGCTCATCATCGGCGCCACCTTCTCCGCCTTCAGCTACTTCAACCCCATCCTCATCGACGTCACCGGTTTCTCCACCGGCACCGTCCCCGTCCTGCTGATCGCCTACGGCGCCGCCACCGTCGTCGGCAACAACATTGTCGGCCGCTTCGCCGACCGCCACACCGTCCCTGTCCTCGCCATCGGCCTCGTCCTCAACGCCGTGTTCCTGGCCGGCTTCGCCCTGCTCGCCGACCTGCCCGCACCGGCCGTCATCTGCATGATGGGCATCGGCCTGGTCGGCGTCACCATGAACCCGGCCATGGTGACCCGCGTCCAGCGCACCGGAAACGCCGGCCCGCTGGTCAACACCGTCCACTCCTCCTTCATCACCCTCGGCATCATCCTTGGCTCCTCCATCGGCGCAGCCGTGATCGACACCTGGGGTCTGCGCGCCCCGCTCTGGCTGGGCGCGGCCATGGCGGTGGCCGGCCTGGCCACCGTCCTGCCCGATCTTGCCCGCCGCTCCACCCCCACAACAGGCCTTGCCTCATACCCCGCCGAAGAGGCAGAACGAGTGTGAGCGGTCACGTCATTCGGCAAGGCGGCGGTAGCAGATGATGGCTACGGCAATGCCGGTGAAGGCCAGGAAGTGCTCGGCCTTGCGCTCGTAACGGCGATGCAGCCGACGGAAGCCGCCCAGCCGGCTCACGGTGCGCTCGACCGTCCACCGGTGTCGCCCGGGTCGAGTCGAAGACTCGACGCCCTTACGGGCGATACGGGGTGTGATGGGCCGGCTGTGAAGCCACCTCCGCAGGTGGTCGTAGTCGTACCCCTTGTCGGCGTGGAGTTTGGCGGGGCGGCGCCGACGCGGGTCCGCTCGGTAACCAAGTGGATCTTCGATCCTTTCTTGCCCCGGTCTACGGGATTCGGGCCCGTCAGTTCCCCCTTTTGTCTGCCGCCAAGTGCAGCCGGAGGCAGCCACGAACATGATTGCCGCCAGTACCTCCTGGTCGCCGTAGCGTCGACGGCCACCGCCTTGTCGCCGGACCGGTGCGACCGGCACCACCCGTTGGAGCAACTCCCACAGTCCGTCCGGGACCAATCGCTCCATGATCGTCATGGACATACAGCCTGTCGATCACGCCTCATGAGGGCGTTTCAGGCGTTCAGTGGCCTTGTCATGCGGTCTTGGTGCGGAAGGAGCGGAGGCCCCACGCGTAGCCGACGACGGCGATGACGGCACACCAGGCGAGAGCGAAGACCACGCTGTTGCCGACCGGGGTGTCGGTCAGCAGCGCGCGGACGCTGCCCACGACGGGGGTGAAGGGTTGATATTCGGCAAACCAGCGGATGCCGACGGCCATGGACTCGGTGGGCACGAACGCGCTGGACAGGAACGGCAGGACGGTGGAGATGATCTGGGTCATGCTGTTGGCGCCGGTGGGGGTCTTGGCCGCGAGGCCGATGGCAACAGCGAGCCAGGTGAGCGCGAAGGCGAAGGCGAGGATGATCCCGGCGGCGGCGAGCCAGGCGAGGGGGCCGCCGGCGGGCCGGAACCCGACGAACAAGGCGACCAGGGTGAGCAGAATGGCCGCGAGGACGGTGCGGAAGATGCCGCCGACGACGTGTCCGATCAGGACAGCGCCGCGGGCAAGGGGCATGGTGCGGAACCGGTCGATGATGCCTTCGGACATGTCGGTGGACACGCTGACCGCGGAGGGCAGGGCTCCGGCGGCGACGGTCATGACGAGGATGCCGGGGGTGAGGAAGCCCACATAGCTGAGGGTGCTGCCGGACCCGGATAGGCCGGCTCCCACGTAGTCGCCGAAGACGTAGACGAACAGCACGAACATGAGCACCGGCAGGGCGACGGAGGCGACCAGAAACAGCGGGTAGCGGCGTAGGTGTCGCAGTTCCCGGCCGACCATGGCGGAGGAGTCTTGGGCAGCGGTGGCGAGCGTCATCGGTGATCTCCGGTCCGCGCGGTGTCCTCGGTACGGGTCTGCGGGGTGGTGCCGGAGAGGGCGAAGAACACATCGTCCAGGTCTGGCGTGTGCACAGTGATGTCCTCGATGGGCAGGCCGTCGGGAACCCGGTCGAGGACTCGTTTGACCGCCCCGCCGTCGGCTGCCATCGGGCACCGCAAAGTGAACGCGTCCGCGTCCGGGGTGCTGCCCGGGACCGAGCGGGCCGCGGCGTGGAGGCCGGCGGATGTCGCGAAGCGCAGGGTGATGTGCGCGCCGGGTGCGTGTTGTTTGAGTTCGGCGGGAGTGCCGTGGGCGACGACGCGGCCGTGGTCGAGCAGGGCGATCTGGTCGGCGAGCTCGTCGGCTTCCTGGAGATATTGCGTGGTGAGGAACACCGTCACGCCCTCGGCGACGAACTCGCGGACGATCTGCCACATCGTCTGCCTGCTACGCGGGTCGAGCCCGGTGGTCGGCTCGTCCAGGAAGATCAGCGCCGGGTCGCCCATCAGGGTCATGGCGATGTCGAGCCGCCGCCGCATCCCGCCGGAGTAGGTCGACGGGGGTCGGGACCAGGCCTCGCTGAGGTCGAAGCGTTTCAGCAAACTGCGCGCCCGGGCTTCGCCCTCGTCACGGGCGAGGTGGTAGAGCTTCGCCATCAGCAGCAGGTTCTCCAGCCCGGTGAGCATGCTGTCCACGGCGGAGAACTGGCCCGTCACTCCGATCCCGGCCCGCACCTCGGCGGGTGCCGTGCGCAGATCGTGGCCGAGTACCTCAGCGCTTCCGGCGCTGGGGAGGCGGAGGGTGGACAGCACCTGCACCAGAGTCGTCTTCCCGGACCCGTTCGGGCCGAGCAGGGCGAACACCGACCCGCGCGGCACCGTGAGCGAGACGCCGTCCAGGGCGACCTTCTTCCCGAACGCCTTGCTCAGGCCTGTCGCGACGATCGCGGGTGCGGCCGCACCGGCCCGCGACGATGCCGGCGCCGGTCCGGACACGTCACTGGTCACGACTGACACCCGTCGCCGAGGAGCCGTTCCAGCTCCGTCTCGGCGTCCTTGCTTCCGGCGTCGGAGAGCCGCTGCAGCTCGCGCGGATCGCGCCGTTCGACGGCACGGCGGGTCAGCAGTCGCCCGGCGTGCCGGCTGCCCTCATCGAGCAGCTCCGACAGCTCGTCCAGGTCACCGCGGGCGTCGGCGAGGTCGGCGAGACGGTCCAGTGCGGTCTCGTTGCCTTCGTCCGCGAGCGCGCGAAGGGTGTCTTCATCGAAGTCGTGAGCGGTCATGAAACCAGCCTGCGACCTTGCCCCAAGGGCAAGGTCAAGGACGATGATGGGGGATGCTTACGATCGGGCAGCTCGCCAAACACGCCGGCGTGTCAACCAAGGCCATCCGCGTCTACCACGCCAAGGGCCTACTACCCGAACCGGACCGGGACGCCTCCGGATACCGGCGCTACGATGCGCAGGCGATCATCGACCTGACCCAGGTCGTCACCCTCGCGCAAGCCGGTGTCCCGCTGGCCCGCATCCGGGACGTGCTGGACGCCGATACCGACCAGGCCACGGAACAGATCGACCGGATCGACGCCGAACTGCGCGCCCACATTCGCCGGCTCCAGCAACGCCGAACCCGGCTGCGTCACTTCGACCGGCCCGACCGCCTCTGCCTACCCCCCGAGGCCATCGAGTTCATGGACCGTCTACGTGGGATCGGCCTGTCCGAACGCCACGAGCACGCGATCCGCGACGGCTTCATCCTCGGCTACGCCCTCGCCGCCGACCTCACCCGAACCATCCTGCCCTCACGTACGGCCCTGTTGGGCGACGACGAGTACGTGGCCGTCCTCCGCGGCTACGACGACGCCATCGACTGGAGCCCGGACGATCCCCGACTCGATGAGCTCGCCGACGCGGCGACGCGGCTCGCCCTGCGCATGACGATGGTCTCCGACCTCCCCGGCTTCGACCGCGTGCCATCGGAGACCATTGACCTTCTCACCGGCCACCTCGGCATCGACAGCCCCGCGTGGGAACGCCTCGACCAACTCATCACCCGGCGGCTCACGACCGCCACACAAGTCCGCAATACCAACACGACCGGATAACGCTCCCGCGGAACCACAATTGATCAGAGGGCGGCTCCCCGGCCCTCCGTGCTCGATATCCCGCTCTCTCAGAACCAACGGGCGCTCGGCAGAGAGGGCTCCTCGTCGAGATCTGTGACCGAGCCGGTCAGCGGCTTCGTGCGGCCGCGGCCCGGTCGTATCCGCGCTGCGCTGCGGCGACGTCCTGGGCGCGCACGGTGATCCACTCGATCAACCCTTGCAGCCGGCCCGCGAGTTCGACGCCGAGCGGTGTCAGTGCGTAGCTGACGCGAGGTGGCGTGGCTGGTTCGACGGTGCGCTCGACAAGGCCGTCGCGAGCGAGGGCGCGGAGGGTTTGCGACAGCATCTTCTCGCTGATGCCGTCGACCCGGTCGCGCAACTCGTAGAACCGGTGCGATCCGGTGCCCAGGGCGCACAGGATGAGCGCCCCCCAGCGGCTGGCCACGTGATCGAGGATTTCGCGAGCCGGGCAGTCGCTGTGGAACACGTCATGTCGGCGGGGTGTAGCTGCGTCGGCCACCTGGGCTCCTGCGTTTTGGTTAGGGGCGCACTCTCAGGTACGTACTTACCAGAATATAGCTCCGGAGCTACGGTAGGCCCATGAGTGAACTGGGCGTGGAGATCTGGTCGGACCTGGTATGTCCGTGGTGCTTCATCGCGAAGCGCCGGTTCGAGCTGGCGCTGGGCGAATTCGAGCATCGCGCGGACGTGCGGGTGCGGTGGCGGGCGTTCCAGCTCGACCCGGCCGCCCCGACGCGGAGCACGACCACCATCTCCGAGCGCATGGGCCGGAACCTCGGTATGCACCAAACGCAGATCAGGGCCCAGTTGGACCGGATCACCGGACTCGCCGCAGAGCTGGGACTGAACTACCGGGTAGGCGACGCACGGGTGGTGAACAGCTTCGACGTCCACCGACTGCAGGCGTACGCCGACGACGTGGGAATCGGCGACGCCGTGCGGGAGAGGCTCATGCGGGCCTATACGGAGGAACGCGCCGACCTCGGCTCGCCACAAAGCCTTGTACAACTGGCCACGGAGGCCGGGCTCGACCCCGACCAGGCACGTCGGATCGTCGCCGGCCACGACTACGCCGAGGCGGTCCAGGCGGACGGAGAGCGGGCGCGGCGGCTCGGCATCAACGGCGTACCCGCGTTCCTCTTCGCCGGGCGCTACCTCGTCTCAGGCGCCCAACCAGCAGGCACATTCCTCGACATGTTGCGGATGGCGTGGGAGCGGACCGCCGCCCACGCGCCTGTCGGCCCCGGCCAGGACGGCCCCGCAACCCGATGACCGAGATCACCCACCGTTTCGTCCAAGCGGGCGGACTCCGCATGCACATCGCCGAGGCGGGCTCGGGGCCGCTGGTGGTGCTGCTCCACGGCTTCCCGGAAACCTGGTACTCCTGGCGCCACCAACTCCTGGCCTTGGCCGCGGCCGGATATCACGCCGTGGCCCCGGACCAGCGCGGCTACGGGCGCACCGACCAGCCGGACGCCATCGAGGACTACACGATCCTGCACACCGTGGGCGACGTGATCCAGCTGATCCACGTACTCGGCGAGGAGCGGGCTGTCCTGGCCGGACACGACTGGGGCGGGGCGGTCACCTGGCACGCGGCGCTGATGCGGCCCGAGGTGATATGCGCGGTCGTGTCCTTGAGCACTCCCTTCCAGCCGCACGCGGACGGCCCTCATCTGGCCGCGCTGCGCGCCGCCGCGGGGGAGGACTACGAGAACTACTACTCCGCCTACTTTCAGCGGCCGGGCGTCGCCGACCGTGAACTCGGACAAGACCCGCACGCGACAGTGCGCCGTGCGCTCTACGGGGCCTCCGGCGAGGGGTATCCGTGGAGCCCGGTCATTCCCGCGGGCGGACACGTGCTGGACATCTGGGCGGAGCCGAGCACGCTGCCCCCTTGGCTCACCGAGGAGGACATCGACACCGTCGCCGCAGACTACGCCCGCACCGGCTTCACCCCTGCCCTGAACTGGTTTCGCAACTTCGACCGCAATTGGGCACTCACCCATCCCTGGCACAACGCCGTCATCCGACAGCCCGCCCTCTACATCACCGGTGACCGGGATCTGGCAAGGACCCTGCCTGGCGCCGCGGAACTCCTCGCGGGCCGTCCGGCAGCGGTACCGCACGCGCGCGACGCGATCGTGCTGCCCGGCTGCGGCCATTGGATCCAACAAGAGCGACCCGAGGACGTCAACGAAGCGTTGATTGCCTTTCTACGGTCCCTGCCACAAGGCTGATCGCCTGGCGGTAGCACTCCACTGGGACCGCGTCCTATACGGTGAGGCGGGCGTTGGTCTGGGTGTGGGGCGGGGCACATGGAGCTGAATCGCGCCGGATGGACTGTGGGAGATCGCGCCTCCGCGCGCTGCCGCCTGACGACCGGCGGTTCGGGACCCTTTGAATAACTGTCCCTTCTGGGGCTGAGAAATCAAGGGGTCCCGCGCACGAGCATTGTGCGTCGGCTGTACGACAATCAGGTCCAGTCACATTGCCTAGCAGTGGAACGGAAACATGCATATATCGGCACAACATTCCGCCCTCCCGCGTCGTCGGCCGGGAACACCCGGTTCGGCCGCGTCGGTATCACGACCCCGCCCCACCGCACTTGAACCCATCAGTGGGGCAAGGGCGCGGGGGTCTGGGGCCGGGGGTGTTCAGGGCGAGCGCCGAGTGGGGGTCGGTGGCCTGGTCCAGGAACTCCACGGTGCCGGCCCTCTGCCGTGGCGGGTCACTACGCACAAAGGAGTGCCGGGACCCTATCGACGAGTGACAATGCGTACGGAGACGCCCAGTCGTCGGCGGTATTCGTCGAGTGACACCGACTCGTACTTGGCTCCGGCGGAGGCGTCGAAGAGGTGCTGGGCGACGTCGGCGGCGGACACCCCGGCCGCCTTCCACGCCTTCGCGTGCCCTCCCCGCGCCAGTAGCGCGGCGACGTCCGTGACGAGGTCTTGTTCGAGCTGACTCATCGGCGCCGCGGCGAAGGCTTGCGCTGCCCGCAGCATCTCTGCGTAGGTCTCCCGGTCGACGGTCCCGACAGTGACGGCGTGGAATGCCTCGAACGCTCCGGCAAGACGCTCCTCCACGGTGTGGTCGTCTCGACCGAGTGCCTGCCAGGTCGTTGAGCGCAGGTCGTCGAGCATCTGGGTCACGACCGCTCGGAAGAGGGCGTCCTTGGTCGTGAAGTGCAGATAGAGACCCTGTCGGGAGATCTCCGCGGCGCGGGCCACATCGTCCATCGAGGTTTTGCGGGGCCCGTATCGCAGGAAGACACCGACGGCCGCGCGGACGATGCCGTCTCGCCGCCCGGCAGGCTGTGGAGTGTCCGGCATGGTCAGCCGGCCTGACCGGTCGGCGTGGCCAAGGGATACCGGACTCCGGTCAGCCGGGTGCTCTCCTCCCACAGACGGGCGGCGACCGTGGTGTCGCGCGCCCGCCGGATGATCCGTCCGGGGCTCGGATGGCCTTTGGTCTCGAAGAAGCGCCGCGGCCCCCAATAGCTTCCGCCGGGCGCCGCCGGGTCGGTGGCGGCACGCATCGTGGTCAGAGCACCTTTATCCGGGCGCATGCCGAACCACGGGCTCACCCGCTGGAGGAACGCGGGGGAGTTGCGGGTCAGTTCGGTGCTGGTCCAGCCGGGATGCGACGCCGTTGCGGTCAGGGCGAGGGTGGCGGCGCGCAGTCGGCGGTCGAGTTCGAGTGTGAACATCATGTTCGCCAGTTTGCTCTGCCCGTACGCGGCTGCCGTCGAGTAGGGGCGAGTGCTCCAGTTGAGGTCGTCGAAGTCGATGCGGCCCTGTGTCTGCGCCAGGCTCGTCACGGTCGTCACCCGGGCGTCGGGAGTGCGCAGCAGCAAGGGAAGCAGGTGGCCGGTGAGTGCGAAATGCCCGAGGTGGTTCGTGCCGAACTGCAACTCGAAGCCCTGCTTCGTACGCGTCAATGGCGTCCACATCACGCCGGCGTTGTTGACCAGCACGTCCAGGCGCTCCTGACCCGCCAGGACTTCGCGCGCGAACGCCTCCACGGAGTCGAGGTCGGCGAGGTCGAGGAAGCCCGCCCGTACGGTTCCGCGGGGGCGGCGGGCCCGGATCCGATCGACCGCTGCGGCCGCCTTGACCGTGTCGCGACAGGCGATCAGGACGTCCGCGCCCTTGTCGGCGAGCATCGACGCGGCCTGGAAACCCAGGCCCGTGTTGCCACCGGTGATGATCATTGACCTGCCGCGCTGATCCGGGACGTCATGAAGAGTCCACGAGGACAGACCAACCACCTCCATGTTCGGATTGACGTAGGCAAAGTTGACAAATTCAGTCATGACTGTCAACCGCATGCGTCATGCCTGCGGTCTGTGCGGTGGGCGCCGCCGGCGAGTCCTTCGCGGCGCGGCCTCGCGGTACGGCCTCTCACCTGGTGAGTCTTCGGTGGCGGATGAGGGCTGCGGCGATGCCGACGAAGGCGGGGAAGTGCTCGGCCATGCGCTCGTACCGGCGGTACAGGCGGCGGCAGCCGGCCGACAGCCGGCAACGCCGTTTCACTCATTCCGTCAGCATCGCCGACCGGCCTCCAGGGCGACCACACGTTCGGGGCGCCGGGCGGTCGTCCGGGGCCGGGGCGGTGGAGTTTCGGTGTTCTGGTGGGGGAGGGCTCCGTCTAGAGTGTCGAGGATGCCGCTTGTCGAAGTGACCTATGCGCCCACGGTGCCCGAGCCCCAGCTACGCGAACTCGGCTCGGTGCTGCCACATCTGGTGTCCCTGGCAGTGGAGTGCCCCGAGGAACCGTACGACGGCGAGCTGCGACCCGGGGATGTGGAGATCCGCTTCCGGCCGCTGAGCCCGCTGGACCGTAGTGGCCTGACGGTGGTGATCGAGATCAAGTCGAAGTGGTCCGCCAGCAGGGAAGCCAACCGGCAGGAGCGCGTGGACGCGCTCCACGCGGACATCCGCGCCGCGACCGGGCTCGTCGACTTCGGCGTCTACCTGTCACTGCCGAGTGCCGCCTGGTCCCAGGGAGACTGACCACTCACACCCGACCCCGCAGCCAGGGCTGCCAGCTCTGTCCGGCTGCCCTGGAGGATGTCTCGTCGGCCTTGTGTGTCGTGGCCACGGACGAAGTGGGAGCACGCGCGCACGTGGCCCTGATATGCAGTCAGCTCTGAGGATATGGCCCCGTTCCGGAGGACCTACAACAGCGATGTAGGTCCTCCGGTGTGGAGGACCTTCCGCAGCAGCTCGCCGGACTCTGCGGGGTGCGTGGTCAGGCCGATGTGCCCGCCGGGGAAGTGCTGAAGCTCCGTGCCGAGACGCTCGGCGAGGAAGGCGGCCGAGCGGTAGGGCAACTCGCCGCGTGAGTCCTGTCCGCCGGCGAGCACAAGCCGGTCCGACAGCCCCTCCAGCCGATGGATGTCCGGGGCGTAGGACATGAAGCCGGGCACGATGCGGCCGACGAAGTACGGCAAGTTGGCCATCGTCTGCTCGGCCCGTGCCGCGGCTTGAGGCGGAAGCTTGAGCTCGGCCTTCGGCTCGGCGGCGGCGCCGTCCTTCTTGAGGCCCGCAGAGAACACGGCCATCGCCGGCATGAGCCCTTGGGTGCGGAACGTGTCCTGCACGCGTGTGAGGAGTGCGCGGTGTTCGGCCGCGTCCGGCAGGACCTCCACGGCTGGCGGCTCGTGCGCCACAACGCGTGCGATGCGTTCGGGGTGGGCGGTGAGCAGGTGCAGGGCGACGATCGCGCCCGAACTGGCGCCGAATACCTGGGCGGGCTCACCGGGCGACAGCAGTTCCAGCATCCGGAACGCGTCATCGGAGTGCTCGGCCACTTGCTGCTCGGCGTCGGGGTCGTCCAGTGTGCTGCGGGACATGCCGCGCGGGTCGTAGGTCGCGACTGTGTATTCGGTGGCCAGGTCAGCGGCGATGCCGTCGAAGGATGCCGCGCCGCCCGTCCCTCCGGGGATCAGCAGCAGGAGCGGGCCCTGGCCTCGCACTTCGTAGTGCAGGGTCGCGCCGTTCACACGCAGGCTGCCGTTGGTCCGGTCGGTCATGGGGAGTCTCCTGCTCGGGAGTCGGGCCAGTGCTCCAGGAGGGTGTGCAGGGCGTCGAGGGCGCGGATCCAGGACTGCTGCGGCGAACGCTCGTGCGCGAATCCGCCCGCCGCTTCCAGGGCGACGAACCCGTGGAACGTGCTGCGCAGCAACCGGACCGCGTCGGTCAGGTCCGGCTCGGCCAGTCCGTAGCCGCGCAGCATGCCGTAGGTCAGCTCGACAGCGCGCCGTGGACCGGGCGCTTTTGCGGCCAGCTCGGGGGCGATCTGGATCGGGGTCTGCGTTGCCGTGTAGCGGCCCGGATGTTCATGGGCGTACTCCCGCCAGGCGTTCGCAAACGCGATGAGCGCGTCCTTGCCTGCTCGCCCGGCGGTCGCCTCCGCAATGCGGATGGTCTTCTCGTCCGCCGCCAGAAGCGCGATCCGACCGCGCAGATCCTCCAGGCTGCGGACGTGCGTGTAGAGGCTCGCGTCCTTCACGCCCAGCCGCCGCGCGACCTGAGACATGGTCACCTGGTCGAGCCCGACGTCGTCCGCCAGTTCCGCGCCCGCGATCGTCACCCGCTCCGTTGTCAGCCCGGCCCGCACCATGCACCTTCCTAAGATCCTTGAGGCTCTAGGTTTATCCTAGGCCCCCTAGGAAAGCAATCGCGCGCACCCAGCAGGGGCGTCCGCGGGCTCACGGACGGCTTGAAGTTCCTCGGTGGTGGGCTGATCAGGGCATCACTCAGGAAGGCCGGTGCCTGTTCGGGCCCGGCCTGCAGCCGCCTGGTCCTGATCGGGGCAGGTGACCAGGCGACGGACCCTGGTGCCGCATCAACCAACGTCCGTCCTGTTGTAGTGCGCCGACCTCATGGAAACGGTCGGTCGCCGTCCGTGGAGCCGGCGGAGCTGGGTTCGAGGACTGTGGGACTGGCGGTGGTGTGCGTGGTGAGGTGTTCGCCGTCCTGGGTCGCTTAGCGGGTTCCCGCGGGGGCACGGAGCTGTCCGGCCAGCCGCTCGAGTTCGGCCGCCGTGGCGGGCGAGAGGTCGTTGAGTCCGCTGTGCACGGCCGTCGGGCTCTTCAGGAAGCGCCGGAGCACGGCCACAAGGAGCCCTTGCGGCAGAGCCCGCAACGCGGCGAACGCGCGAGGCACCGGCGGCGTCTCCAGCGCGGCGAGGTTCTGCCGCATGAGGTGGAGCATGCCGCGGACCGCGTCCGGGGCGTCGGCCAGCGCCACCGGGCCGCCCGCCGCGTGCACCGCCTGACCGAGCGGGACCTCGAACGCGGCGTGCGTCCTGAGCCAGGCATCCATCCGCGGCTCGGCCTTGGCGTTGAACCCGGCGGTACGGAACGTCTCCACGATCCGTGCCAGTCGCGGGGTGGTACGGCCGTCGGCCTCGCCGATCGGCATCGCGACCCGGCGGGTGATGAAATTGCTCTTGCGGTAGCGGACCACGTCGCCGTCCATCGTGCCGCCAGTCGTGGGGAAGCCGAGCAGCACCCGCTCGTGGCCGATCACCGCACCCAGCGTCTCCGGGCCGGCTGCCCAGTTGAGCAGGAACAGCACGTCACCTTGGACACCAGCGAGTGATGCCAGCACCGCATCCACCTGGTGGGCGCGGACGAAGACGGTGATCAGGTCGTACCCGCCGTCCGGGTGTTCTGTCACCGGTACCGGCACCCGCTTGGCAGGGCCGTCTTCCTCGGCGAGTCGCACTCCCTGTGAGCGCAGGGCGGTCAGGCGCTCGCCCCGGGCGAGGAGCGAGACGTCGTGGCCGGCCTCGTGCATGCGGGCGGCGAACAGGCTGCCGCAAACCCCGGCGCCGTACACGAGCAGCTTCATGACAGCCCTCTTTCATACGTTCGTTTCATTCATACGTTCGTTTTATTCAAGCATATGTAGAGTCCCTCGTGTGGCGACCCCAGACACCCGCACCCAGATCCTCGACGCGGCCGAGCACCTCTTCGCCGAGCACGGATACCGCGGCACCTCGGTCCGCGCGATAACCAAACTCGCCGGAGCGAACCTGGCCGCCGTCGGCTACCACTTCGGCTCGAAGGCGGAGCTGATGGCCGCAGTCGCCCACCGCGTGATCGAGCCCATCACCGCTGCCCAGTGCGCCGGGCTCGACAAATTGCTCGCCCGGACCCCCGACCCACCGGTCAGCGAACTGGTGGAGGCATTCGCGGGGCCGCTGTTCGACGAGATGCCGGCCGGCGACGAGGGCGGCGCCCGGACGTCCCGGCTGATCGTGACAATCCTCAGCGACCCGGCCGAGGAGGTGCGCAGTTGGACCGGCCCGGCCGAGGACTCGGTCCGCGAGCGCTACTTCGCAGCCTTCGCGCGCGTACTGCCCGGCCTTTCCCCGGAGGAGCTGTGGTTCCGGATGCGGGGGATCCTTGCCGTGACGGCCGTCGACCGCCTCCAGGTCCACCAGCAGCCCTCCCCTGGCTGCGTGTCCCCGGTAGCGGGCGAGGCGGCCCGGCGATGGGCGATCACGTTCCTGACGGCAGCGATGAGTGCGCCACCGCCCCGGACCTGACGACCCAAGACAGACCCCGACGGCGCGGCTCAGGCGGCGTTCGCCCCGTGGACGAGGGCAGTGAGGCGCTTGTCGGCGGCGTTCTTGTTCCGCCGGATGATGTATCGGCGGATCATGCTGCCCTGGGCCTTGTGGGGCGGCCCCGGAGTCCTGGCCCGGACACCAGGGAACAAGTAGCCCGCCGGTGGCTTTCAGGGCTTCGTGACTGCGGTCTTCTTCGGCTGGCGGGGCACGGTCCTGGTCTTGTCGAGGTGCCCGTACACCGTCGACCGGCGTCGAGGACGAGGACGACGAACTCGGGTGGGCGCCGCAGCGCGGGCCGGCCCCACCGGCAGACGTGCTGTGATGCGGTCGCCGCAGGCTTTGGTGGCGGGAACTGCCGGGGTGGTGGTCCAGGCACTCTTACGGCTTCGCCGCCTTCGATGTGGACCCGGGCGGTGGCGGGCCCACCACCGCGATGCATGTCACCTACTACGCGGTGTCCGGGCCCTGTGGCGACCTGTTGCCGGTGGACCGTTTCACCCTCACCTTCACCCTCACCCGCCCCCGCCGCGCCTGACACGCTGGCAGGGGCCGGCCCTCCGGCTTGACTTCGAGCGCGCTCCAAGTCCTAGCGTCGGAGGCGTTCGTCAGCCCTCGAGGTACCGCCCGGTCCGCCGGGCAGGAGGAGTATCCGCGCATGATCACCCGAACCACGCTCGGCTCGCCGGGTCTCACCGTCAGCGCGATGGGCCTGGGGTGTATGGGGATGAGCGAGAGCTACGGCGCCGCCGACTGGGACGGCGGCCTGGCCACCATCGACCGGGCCCTGGAGCTGGGCATCACGTTCCTGGACACCGCCGACGCCTACGGCACCGGGCACAACGAGGTGCTGGTGGGCCGGGCCATCCACGGCCGCCGGGACCAGGTGCAGCTGGCCACCAAGTTCGGCATCGACCGCAGCGCCGGCGACCGGGCACGCCGCATCCGCGGTGCCCGGGACTACGTGCTGCGCGCCTGCGACGCCTCGCTGCTGCGGCTGGGCGTCGAGGTGATCGACCTGTACTACGCCCACCGCCCGCCCCAGGACGTGGAGATCGAGGAGACCGTCGGGGCGATGGCCGAGCTGGTCGAGGCGGGCAAGGTCCGCCATCTGGGCCTGTCCGAGGTCGACGGCGAGCTGCTGCGCCGGGCGCACGCGGTGCACCCGATCACCGCGGTGCAGAGCGAGTACTCGCTGTGGACCCGCGACGTCGAGGCGGTCACCCCGGTGATGGCCGAGCTGGGGGTCGGGCTGGTGCCGTACTCGCCGCTGGGGCGGGGGTTCCTGACCGGCACCCTGGACCGCTCCACGCTGGGCGAGAAGGACTTCCGGCGCACCAACCCCCGCTTCGCCGGCGAGGCGGGTGAGGCCAACGAGAAGATCGCGCAGACCGTGCGCGAGGTGGCCGACCGGCTGGGTGCCACCCCGGCCCAGGTGGCGCTGGCCTGGGTGTACGCCCAGGCCGAGCGGCTCGGGGTGGCGGTGGCGACCATTCCGGGCACCCGCAGCCCGGCCCGGCTGGAGCAGAACGCGGCCGCGCTGGAACTCACCCTGGACGCCGAGGCGCTGGCCGCGCTGGCCCCGCTGAGCGACCAGGTGATGGGCGAGCGCTACACTCCCGCGCACACCGCTGAGGTCGCTCGGGGTTAGCCGGTGGGCTCGACGTGCACGACGTCCAGCTCGACGACGTCGTTGACGTCGCGCCCACCGGTGACCTCGCCGGTCACGACCAGCCGGGGTCGGGCCGGCGGTGCCCCGTCCTGCTCGACGGCCAGGATCGCGCCCCGGTTGCCGGAGCCCGGGGCGATCTCGCCGTAGGAGACCAGCGCCCGGTACCCGTCCGCGCCCACCGCGAGCACGCCGACGCTCAGCTATGTGTCGTCAACCGATCGTTTGCCGACGGGCACGGGCGTGGTTGTGAGCGGCTTCCGCGGCCTTGTCACGCTTGCCCGGTAGACCGAACGACGATCTCGACGCCGTCGACGCGGTCGGCACCGGGCGAGCAGCGCATGGCACCTGGACGACATGAGACGCGTCCTGCTCGCCCTGGCGCGCCACCAGGGCATCGACCCCGACACCCCTCCTGGCGTCCGCCCGGTCAGGCATGGTGCCGAGTTCAGGGGCGGCGAGGTTCGTCGCAGGCGGTCCGGATGAGGCGACGGGCGAGCTCGCCGGCGCGCTGGGCGGGGCCCTGGGGGCCGAGGACCGTGGCGGTGACGTAGACGCCATTGAGGACGAGAAGCAGATCGTCGGCGAGCTGCTCGGGGTCGGGAGCGCAGGCGTCGGCTGCCAAGTCACGCATCCAGTGGCGGACCCGCCGCTCATGGGCGACCGCCACACGGTTTGCGGGGTGCTGCGGGTCGGGGAACTCGGTATGGGTGTTGAGCATGGGGCAGCCGCGGAAGGTGGGCAGCCTGGTCTCCTCAATGACGGCTGTGAAGATCGCGAGGAGCTTCTCGCGCGGGTCGTCGACCTGGTCGGCGACGTGGCGCATACGCGCGAACCAGGCGTCGGCGCGGTCCTGTGTGTAGGCGCTGGCAAGAGCATCTTTGGTGGGGAACTGTCGATAGACGGTGGCGTTGCCGACCCCGCTCTCTTTGACCACCAGGTCCATACCGACAGCGCGGATGCCGCGCTGGTAATACAGGCGGCTCGCCACGGCCAGGACGTGGCGCCGGTTCTCCTCCGCTGTCTTGCGAGCCATGGCGCGCTCCCTCTGCTTGTCATGCGCCACATCGAGTCGACGCGGTGCGCGGTGGGCCCTTTTGGCCGCGCGCTGGGCACGGTCTCAGCTTGACAGACGGATCGTTCCGTCACAAACTCCGTGATGGAACGATCCGTCACAAGAGACGCCCGCAACCACAGTCAAGGATCAACCCAGATGGGCCATCCCAGCCTTCGCTCCGCGACGTCAGCCGGCCCGCCTTCCGCGCGCACCCTGGTCGTCGTTGCTCACCCCGACCTGGCCTCCTCCCGCATTACCGCCTGCCTGGCCGAGGCCGTGAGCGACCTCGCACACGTCACCGTCCATGAAATCGGCCCTGCCTGCCACGATGGCCACTTCGACATCGCCCGTGAGCAGCAACTGCTGCGCGACCACGACCGGATCGTGTGGCAGTTCCCCTGGTACTGGTACTCCGTTCCCGCAGTACTCAAGGCATGGATCGACCAGGTCCTCACCTACGGCTTCGCCTATGGCGGCAGTGGCTCCGTACTGCGCGGCAAGACCTTGCAGTTGGTCACCTCCACGGGCGGTCCGGAGGAGTCGTACGCTGCGGTCGATCCCGCTTCCCGTTTCACGATGACCCAGCTGCTGGCACCCCTTGACGCCACCGCCCGACTGATCGGCATGCGTCTCGCCGAGCCGCTGGTTCTGCACGGCGCCCGCACCGTCACCGACGAAGACCTTGCCGTGCACGCCAAGCGCTACCGCGAGCTTCTCAGCTCCCCCTCACGGGCCGACTGAGCCTCGCGCACAAGGCGGTCCGGGCCGGAGTCATAGGTGGTGACTCCGGCCCCGGACCGCTTTCGACTGGACGGGGGCGCGGCTACTCGTCGTCACCGTCGTCCGTCCCGCCGTCGCTGTTCGGGTCGCGTAGTTGCCGCAGGCCGGGCGCCGGCGGCCGGGTGAAGGCGTCAGCGGCCGGCCGCTTGACGGCGGCGTCGATGTATAGAGGCTGTTGAAGAGCACCACGGCGTTCAAGGCCAGGCCAAACGCGCCGACTGGGCGTCGTCGGGCGTGTCGCGGACTGTGACGCTCATCCGGTGCTCCTTCCAGCTCCCTGAGCCGCCCGGGGCCCTGCGACTCCTGCGGGACCCGGCCGCGGCGACGCCGACGACGAGGCATGCCGGGGTCCAGCCGAGGGCCCCGGCTGGCGACTTCGTCTCGCCGGTCGGGATGGAAGGCCACAGGTATCCCGCCAGGACATGGGCCATATTTGGTCAATAATTGGCCATTTATTTACATCACGCGAGTGTGTATCGCAGAGTTGGGGGTTCTACGGGTGCTCCCTCTCGGATTGGGGGGGCTTGTGTCATTTGGGGGATATCGTTGAAGAAGCGCACCTACGCAAGTCTTGGCTCCGCCGGCGCCGCAGCCGTACTGTTCGTCACCGCCTCTTCGGCCTCGGCCAACTGGAGCAGCCACATCGGCAGCACGGAAGTCGGGGTCGCAGCGGCCTGGGACTGTCCCTCAGCGTCGATCTGCTTCTATACGAGCAAGTTCGGTAACGGGAAACGCTGTGTCTGGCCAAGGGGGCAGAACGACCCCGACTGGACGAGCGGCACCCTGAAGTGCTCCTGGGCTTCTTCGGAACCGACAGTCAGGTCCATTCGTGTCATGCCCGCCTCTGGATCTGTCTCTTACTACCCTCGCAAGAACTACGGCGGCTCTCGCGGTTGTGTGAATGGAGGCACCCCGGGCGCCAAGAAGTCATTCGCCTCCGCGCAACGGATTCTGTCGCACGCCTCCAGCGGTTCCGGCTGCGGAATCTGAGTCCGGGCTCGCTCCAGTAGAAGACGGGGTGGTGAGCGTCACCACGGCCGCCCACTCCAGCTCATCGCGAGCCGGCGAGAAGGACGAATGCGGTTCATGCGCGGTGAGCAGCCGCGAAATGGCTTTGGGCCACCAGCCAACCGCCGAACTTGCCGCCGACGTGCGGCATGGTGGTGTCGCTGCCGTCACCGCTCGTGCTGCTCATGCTCCACAACTAGCCCGTCCCAGCGGTGTTGACTCAGCGCCCGCTGTCGCCGGGCGCGGGTAGGCCGGCGACCTCCGCGATCGCCGCCGCCGAGGTGTCACTCTCGGCTGAGTCGGCAGCGAGCCTGCCGGCGGTGGTGCGGAAGTCGGGCATGCCGAGGTGGACGGTGGTGTGCCGGGTGGCGAGGGCGCGCATGGCGGCGAGTTTCTGCTCGGCGGCAGCGAGATGCAGAGCCGCCGCTAGTCGACGCACCCTCTCCATCCCCGCGATGAAAGACTCCCGGTGGGCCGCGCTGAGCGAGGACGAGCGCCTCGATGCCCTTGGTCGGCTGCTGACCGACGCGGAGATACCCATGCGTCTCCGAGCCGCCGGAGTCATCGTCCTCCTTTACGCACAGCCCGTGAGCCGTATCGTCCGGCTCAGCGTCGACGACGTGATCCGCGACGACGACGCCGTGCTTCTACGGCTCGGCGAGCCGGCCTCGCCCGTTCCTGCACCGGTCACCCCGGCTGCGAGCAGCGGCGTCCGGTGCGCCCGCCCTTGGGGCGGACGGCCGTTTGTTCACAGGCTCTGAGCTGAATCGCTGACGGGGTGGTTCCGGAATACGCCAGAGACCTGCCTTCTGCCAGCGGCAGAACACCGGCCCGACCGGGCTCGACGATCACTACAGTCCAGGCTCATGACGACGGTTACAACGCGCACGATCGAATACGTGGCCGACGGCCTGGCGATGATCGGGCATCTCGCGCTCCCGGCCGGTGTCGATCGCCGGCCCGTGGTCTTGGTCGGGCCCGAGGGGATGGGGCTCAGCGACGTCGAGCGCCGCCGGGCCGATGTGCTCGCCGAGCTGGGATACGTGGCCCTGGCCTTCGACCTCCACGGCGGGCGCTATTTGGGCGCCCCCGAGGAGATGCTGGCCCGTTGCATGCCGCTGCTCGCCGACCCCGACCGGATGCGAGGCATCGGCCACGCGGCGCTCGACGTGCTCCGCGCCGAGCCGCGGACCGACCCGGACCGGATCGCCGCCGTCGGCTACGGCACCGGGGGCGCAATCGCGCTGGAACTCGGGCGCGACGGCGTCGACCTGCGCGCGATCGCGACAGTCAACGGACTGACCACGGGCCGACCAGGCGAGACGGCGCGCATTCACTGCCCGGTGTGGGCCGGGGTCGGGTCGGAAGACCCGATCATGCCGCCCGCGCAACGGGACGCATTCACTGCCGAGATGCAGGCTGCGGGCGTTGACTGGCGCCTCGTGGTCTACGGCGGCGCCTTGCACGCCTTCCATCACCCACCGGTCGACCACATCGTGCTTCCTGGGGTCGGTTTTCACCCTCAGCACGCGCAGCGAGCCTGGCGGGACGTCGTCGACCTGCTCGCCGAGTGCCTGCCCATAACGGAGTGATCTGGTCGGCAACCACGATCCCGGACCGCAAACCAAGCCGGTCGACCGAGGCTTTTCGGCAACCCGCGAGCGTGCGTGCCGGACGCCGTTGCGCAGATGGGGGTTTGTTCACTGGCTTTTAGGCGGTCACACCAGTAAACCGCTGGCTACAGGCCCGCGATCCAGGGGTGTCCCGGGTGTACGCGGGCGAGTAGCTCGGCCAGGGTCTCGCGCTGAGCCGAGGTCATGCGCGGGAAGGTCGCCTCGAAGTCTGTTCGACGGTCATGGACTGCCGGCGCACGTGCCGCAGCGCCGCCTCACTCTCGCCGTGCTCGCCGGTCGCCACGATCGCCCGGATGCCCATGTTCGTGCACAGGGCCAACAGGGCCAACAGGGCCAAGAGGAGGCGTCGTTGGAGGACGGCACGGTCGATGCGCTCGTACGCGGCGACCGAGGCGAACTCGTCGGTGAAGCCGGTGTCGAAGTCGGCGTTCTTGAGCACGTCCAGGAGGTCGAGGACACCCCAGCGACGTACCACCTCGTCCTTGAGCGCCTGGAGGCCGGTGGGCTCGTCCAGCTTCTCCAGCTTCGGCACACTGATCCACGGCTCACCGTGCCGGGTGGTGGTCACCTTCACCCCGCCCGGCGAGCCGTCCGCCAGCGCGGCCGTGAGCCTGTCCAGGCCGTTCGTCGCCTCCGGCCGGGTGCGTCGGCGCCGACAGGGCCGCGGCGCCATACCCTGCCCAGCAGGGCCTCGAAGACGCCGACGTCACGCCACCGCCGGAAGCGGTTGCGGACGGTCGACCAGGAACCGGACTTCGGCCTCGCCGTCCACGAGGAGCAGACCTGCTGTGGCGCCGGGCGGATGCCCTCCGGGGTCGGCCGGGCGTCTCAGAGGACCTTGAGCAGGCGTTCCGCCAGGGGGGCTGCCGACGCGGGGTTCTGGCCGGTGTACAGGTTGCGGTCGACCACCGTGTAGGGCTTCCACTTCTCGCCCTTGGTGAAGTCGACGCCGAGTGCGATGAGCTCGGTCTCCAGTGTCCAGCGGGCCCTCTTGGCGAGGCCGACCTCCTCCTCTTCCTCGTTGGTGAAGCCGGTGACCCGGTAGCCGACGAAGGGCGATTTCCCGTGGATCCTGGTCGCCAGCATCGCCGCCGGGGCGTGGCAGACGATGGCGAGGGGTTTGCCGGAGGGCAGGGCCGCCGTCAGCAGGCGGCCGGCGTCGGCGTCGACGCTCAGGTCTTCCATGGGGCCGTGGCCGCCGGGGAAGTAGACGGCGTCGTAGTCGTCCAGCCGGGCATCCGCGAGGTGGATCGGGCGCCGCATCACCTCCGCGGAGCGGATGATCGCCTCCAGATCGAGCGCGATCTGCGCGCTGCCCGCCATATCGGGTCGCAGGCTCATCATGTCCACCGTCGGAACGGCCCCGCCGGGGGTGGCGACGGTGATCTCATGGCCCGCCTCGGTGAGGGCCTTGTAGGGGGCGGCGAACTCTTCGGCCCAGTAGCCGGTCGCGTACCTGGTGCCGTCCTTGAGCGTCCAGTACGGCGTACCGGTCATCACGAAAAGTACCTTGGCCATCCCGCGACCGCCTTCCTGTCCGTATTCGCTACCGTTAGCAGATATATCTCCTTTAAAGCATGGTATGAGCAGGCGGCGGTCCGCCACACCTGCGGTGGCCATGGGCATGTAAGGCCAGGCTGACCTGCGTCTACCACGACAATCCGCCGCTCCGCATCGCTTCCGCGCCGCACGATCACCCAGGTGTCCACGAGCCCGAAGGATCGGACATGACCGAGCGCTACGACCCCTACAGCGCGCTTCCCGCAGTACCGGAGTTCGCACTGCGCAGCACCGACATCGCCGACGGTGTGACCCTGGCCGTCGCCCAGCGCAGCAGCCTGTTCGGCAGGCCGGGTCAGGACCGCTCCCCGCACCTGGCCTGGGACGGCCATCCAGCCGGAACGCGGAGCTTCGCGGTCACCTGCTACGACCCGGACGCACTGACGGTCAGCGGCTTCTGGCACTGGGTGGTCTTCGACATCCCCGGCTCGGTGACCGAGTTGCCCGCCGGGGCGGGCGATGCCGGAGGGCGATACCTGCCCACTGGCGCGAAAACGCTGGCCAACGACGCAGGCCGACACGGCTACCTCGGCGCCGCACCCGGGCCGGGGGAAGCCCCACACCGCTACGTCTTCGTCGTGCACGCGCTGGACGTCCCCACGCTCGACGTCGCCACCGACGCGACCCCCGCCTGGCTCGGCTTCCGGCTCGTGGTCCACGCCCTGGCGCGAGCCACGCTCACACCGGTCTTCGGCATTCCGGCGTGACAGACGGGACGGCGAGGGGCGCGGGCGTCCTCGCACGGGGAGGAGGGGCCGACGGACGCGACGGAGTATGAGGTGGGGTCCGCAGGCACGGCGGTCTGCGTGGTCTGGGGCGCTTGCCTACCGCTAGGGCGGCCGTTGCTTCATGTGTGAGGATGTGGCGATGGCGTGGTGGGGGAAACGCGGGGTGCGGACGGTCGGGCTCACGGCTGCGGCGGGTGCGGCGCTGGCGCTGGCCGCTTGTGGCCCGGGTGGTTCCGGCGACGGGGACTCCGGGGACCGCGAGGCGAGGTACAGGCGCGTCATCGAAGACCCTCACCCGCGCCCCGCCGATGTCATCGAGGCGGCCGGGGCACCCACCGACGTGGTCCGCGCGGACGACGGCTCGCTGCTCCTGACGTACAAGGCCGGCAATGTCGAGGACGACGAGGGGCCGGCCGCCACCGCCTGGCGCATCGTCGGCCCCGACGGTCATACGGTCGCCGAGCACGCGGAACACGCGGACACGGAGGCGGCGCCGCCCGCGTTCAAGGGGGTGCGCGGGGGCTTCGTGCGGGTGCCGCCGGGAGAGGGGGCGGAGGGAGCGTACGCCCTCGACGTACGCGGCAAGCCGCACAAGACCGTCACCACCGGGACCCCGTCGCGCACCCGCCCCGGCGATGTCCTGCTCGCCGAACTGGAGCCGACCCTCGTCTACCGCCCCGCCACCCGCACCGTGGCGCCCCCGGCCGGAGTGCCGGACTACGCCATCCACCTCGCCGTCGACGAACGGGGCACGGTCTGGAGCCTGGACCAGCCCCTGACCGATGACCCCAACCGCGTCGTATGGCAGCGCGACGGTCGCACTCTTTGCTCCAGAGCCGTCCCCAAGCCGTACACGGGGGGCGTCCTCGCCGCGCGGGGTGGCACCGCGGCGCTGTCCCTCATCCGGGGCGGCGGCGTGCGCGGCCTGTTGCTGACGACGGACGGCGGCGGACACTGGCGGACGGTCCTCGCCGGTGGCATTCCCTGGAGGGACCTGAAGCGCGGGCCGGAGTCGCTGGTCCTGGAGCCGCTCGCGGACGGGCGGCTGCTGATCGGCGAGGAAGGCGGCCGCTACTGGCTCGCCGACGACCGCGCCAACGCCGCCTTCCACGAATTGCGGACGCCGGCGGGATTCACGTCGTTGACCGTCGACGGCACGACGCTCTACGGCATCGCGGACGCGACGACGGCGACGTACGACCTGGTGAAGGGCGAAGGGCTGTGGATCTCTCGCGACGGTGGACGCGAGTGGCACCGCCACGAGCGGCGCGGTTAGCGGCGGAGACGGGTGGCGTGTGCGCATCCGGCGGCTGTCCGGTCGCCAGCCCCGCGTACCAGCCCTTTGCGCCGCTCCATATTCGGGGCACCAACCTGCCTGCTCGTCACTGGAGTGGTGCGAGCGTCGTGGTGAGGCGTCGCAGCGCGGCGTGGGCGGGTGGGCCCCAGGTGCGCTTGCCGCCCGGACGTCCGTGGACGCCCGCCTCTCCGATGAGGACGCAGACGAGGGCTTTGAGCACCGCCCAGCCGCGGGCGCGGCGCCGGGTCGCGGTGTCCGGGGTCGGCTGGTAGGCGTCGTAGAAGCGGTCGACGGCGCCGTCCGGCAGCAGCATCCACGCGGCGGCGAGATCGCAGGCCGGATCGCCCGCGCAGAGGTCGCCGAAGTCGATCACGCCGCAGAAGGTGCCGCCCTCGGTGAGGACGTTGGCCGGATGCAGATCGGCGTGCAGCCACAGCGCCGGCCCCGTCCAGCCGGGCGCGGCGACGGCGTCCTCCCAGACGGCGCGGACGGCGTCCGGGTCGGGGATCAGCCCCGACTCGATGGCCGAGGCCAGAGTCCGGGCGAACCCCTCGGCATGGTCGGTCAGCGGCCCGCCGCGGTCGCGGCCGGTCGGCGCCCCGTCGGGGGCGGGGCGGTGAAGGGCGGTCAGGAACGTGGCCAGGGTGTCGGCGGCCGCCGGGGCGCGAGTGGCGGGGGCGCGGTCGGCGGGCGTTCCCGGCACCCAGGTGGTGACGATCCAGGGCCGCGGAAACCGCTCGGAGGGCTCGCCGAGACGTTGCGGGACGGGGACCGGCAGGGGAAGACGCGGGGCGAGAGCGGGAAGCCAGGCGTGCTCCTTGCGCAGCAGCGCTTCCGCGGCCAGCGTCGCCCAGGGCAGCCGGACGGCGAGGTCGTCGCCGAGCCGCCACAGCTGGTTGTCCCAGCCACGCGCACCGAGCCGCACGGGGTGATCGACCAGGTCGGGGTGCTGGTCGCGCAGCAGATCCCGGACCAGTTCCGCGGTGATCTCGATCTCGGTGTGGGTCATGAGGCGCCACGATAGCGCTCCGGCTCGCTTCGGCCGTGGTCCCGGACCTCCGTCGTCCCAGCCGGGCAGGAGCCGACGGCCGCGGGCCTCTACGGGCAGGCCACCGGGATTCACTGGGCGCTGCCGGACGCGGGGCGATCGAAAAGGGCTTGCGGACGGGGCGGCGCTTGGCTAGACGTTACGGCGGAACCCCCACCACGAGAGTGAGGGGCCACGACAGCGAGAGGAGGGGTAAGCCCATGATCCCCATGACCACCGCCCTTGTGCACTCCCGGGGTGCGGACCACATCTGACCCCGGAGCGGACGGGCGCCTTCACCGGAGCGTGCCGTGACCGTGAAACAAAACGACTTGACCATGCGTCCGATCACCGGACGCGAAGAACTCGTCCTCTTCTCCCAGCTGCCGTACACCCTCAACGAGGAACTGGCGGACGACCTTGCCGCCGGCCGCCGACGTCCGGAATGGATGTGGGTCGCCCTTCGCGGCGAGCGCGTACTGGCCAGGCTCGCATGGTGGGGTCGGACCGGAGACGACACACCATTCCTTCTGGACATCTTCGACCTCGACGACATCTTCGACCTCGACGACAGTGGCGCGGATCTCGATCGCGTGGACATCGGCGTGCGGCTGCTGCGGGCTGCCACGGCCGCAGTGGTCCCAGCCGACGCCCGTCCGCCCGAGTACAACCGAGCCGTCCCACCCGATTGGCGCGAGGGCGGAGTGACCGGGCGCATCGTCGAGGACCGCATGCTCGCCCTGGAACGCACCGGCGCCCGCCAGTTCGTCGAACGGCTGCTTCTGGAGTGGCGTCCCGGAACGCCACTCCCCGAGCCGAAGGGACGCCTGGCGTTCCGGCCGGTCCGCGACACCGAGGAAATCCTCACCCTGATGACTCGGGTCCTGGACGGAACGCTGGACGCGCACAGTAGGGACGGCCTGACCCGGATGTCCCCCCGCCAAGCGGCGGCCAGACACTATGAGGAGGAGCTCGCGCACTACCGGAGTCCACAGGAGTGGTGGCGGATCGCGACACTGCCGGACGGCGAGCCGGTGGGGTTCGTCACCCCGGGCCGCAACGACTACAACCCCGTCATCGGCTACCTCGCCGTACTCCCCGAACATCGGGGCAACGGCTACATCGACGACATCCTTGCCGAAGGCACCCGGATCCTCAGCGCACAGAATGTCCCCCGCATCCGAGCGGCCACGGATCTCGGCAACACCCCTATGGCGAACGCTTTCCAGCGCATCGGATACGTCAACTTCGCACGCCGGATCTGCATGATCTGGAGCTGACCGAGGGCGTGGGGTTCCCGCAACGGCGTCCCGCCCACTCGCTCGCGATCAACAGAGCGAACCGCATCACACCGGCGAGACCGGAATGGGACACGCCCTGCCCCATGACGCTGCCGAAGACGCCGAGGGCGAGGGCGACTGAGGGCCCCTGCGTCACGCGACGCAGGGGCCCTCAGCCGCGCGTGGGCGGTCAGTTGCAGCAGTCGCACCCCGGACGGCAGCCGCACGCGTCCGCCTCGGCACCGGTGGCCGGCACCGCACCGGTGGCCGGCACCGCGGCGGTGGGTGCGCAGCAGCCCTTGCCGTGCCAGGCGTCACGGCCTTCCTTGACGGCGATGGCGGCGATGACCAGGGCGGCGATGGGGTCCGCCCAGGACCAGCCGAGGGTCGCGTTGAGGACCAGCCCGAGCAGGAGCACGGCGGACAGGTACGTGCACAGCAGCGTCTGCTTGGAGTCGGCGACCGCGGAGGCGGAGCCGAGTTCGCGGCCGTCGCGGCGCTGGGCGGCGGAGAGGAACGGCATGACCGCGAGCGACAGGGCGGCGATGACGATGCCGGGGATCGACCGCTCGGCCTCCCCGGTGCCGGTGAGCGCCCGGACGGCATCGACGGTGACGTACGCGGCCAGCGCGTAGAACGACATCGCGATGATCCGCAGGGTGCGCTGCTCGCGCGCCTCGCGGACGGCGTGGTCCCGGGCGGAGAACTGCCAGGCGACCGCGGTGGCGGAGGACACCTCGATGACGGAGTCGAGGCCGAAGCCGATCAGGGCGGTGGAGGAGGCGAGGGCCCCGGCGGTGATGGCGACGACCGCCTCGATGACGTTGTACGCGATCGTCGCCGCGACCAGCAGCCGTATCCGGCGGGTGAGCACGTCGCGGCGGGCCGGGGAGGGACCGAGGGATATCGATATCTCGGCGGCCATGGTCAGCAGCAGCCCCTCGCGTCGGCGTCGGCACAGGTGCGGTCGGTCTCGACGGCCACCACGGCGGTGCGCAGGTCGTCCAGGGCATGGCCGAGGCGTTCGTCGGCGAGCTCGTAGCGGGTGCGGCGGCCGTTGGGGACGGTGACGACCAGACCGCAGTCGCGCAGGCACGTCAGATGGTTCGACAGACGGGTCCGCGAGATGCCGAGCGCGTCGGCGAGGTCGGCCGGGTAGGCGGGGGCGTCGCGCAGGGCGAGCAGGATGCGGCAGCGGATCGGGTCTGCGAGCGCGCGGCCGAACCGGGCCAGCACCTCGATGTCGGAGGCAACAGTCAGCACACGACGACAGTACACGCGATCCTGAATTCACGAAACCGTGGATCATTTCGGCTGCCGCGGGCAGCCGGGCGCCGGGCAGGCCGGCGCCGTACCCGCCCCGTCGGCTGCCCGCGCACCGGCCACGGCGCCGCATCGTCCCAGCGGTCGCGCCGGCACCCGGATGACGTCTCCCTCGTCCGTCACGCACTCGGCGACGAGGGCCGGGAATCCCGAAAACACCACACCCACAAGCTCATTGACCTCGACCACACCATGCCGCCGGCCGCCGTCACCCTTCGCTGCCACCGATTACGGGACAGAACGGTTCGTTTGCCGGACCCGTTCGAACCGAGGCCGGAAAGGCTTCCTTTTCGGCAAGAGAGATCAATCGGCCACCGGAGTGACTTTTTGGTCGAGTTCCCGGCGAGGAAGGTAAAGCAGTCGCGGGCGCGGCCGAAATTCCTCCTTCTGTCTCGCGCAACCCTCTTCACCTGCGTCTCTATTATGCTCTGACTAATCGTGAGATCTCTCACATTGCCATCGCTTTACTTGTCCATTGCCTTCCGTGTTTCGATGGTGCGCATCGTTTCTTCATTGACACGGACACATCGGACGGCAGTCTTCGGCATGCCGCCGACGGGACGGATGGGGACGCTCACTCATATGCCTGACAACCGTGCCGAACTACCGCTCACCGACGCGCAGCTGGGGGTATGGCTCGCCGAACGCGGGGGGTTCGGCGAGCCGGGCGCATACCAGTGGGCGGAGTATCTCGAGCTGGACGGCCCGGTCGCCGTCGACCTGCTGGCGACCGCGGTCGCCAGGACGGCCGCCGACTGCGAGGCGGTGAACGTCCGTATCGGAGCGGCCGGTTCGGCGACCCCCGCGCAGTGGCTCGTCGCCGATGTCGAGCACGTCGTCGAGATGGTCGACCTGCGGGAGACGCCCGACCCGGACGCCGCGGCGCTGACGTGGATGCGGGCGGCCATGGCCGAGGCGGGAGGCTGCGACGCGGGGCCGCTGTTCTTCGGCGCGGTGCTGCGCGTGCGCGACGACCGCACCGTGCTGTTCCACCGGGTCCATCACATCGCCCTGGACGGGGCGGGCATGGCCCTGTTCGCCGAACGGGTCGCCGAGGTCTACAGCCATCTGTACGAGGGCGCCCCGGTGCCGGAGAGCGGCTGGAGCGGGCTTCGGGCGCTGGCCGACGCCGAGACGGCATACCGCCGTTCCGCCGAGCACACCGCGGACGGCGACCGGTGGAGGGAGCGGTTGGCGGGCCGGTCGCACTTCCCGACGCTGGGAGCGGGTCCGGCGGCGGCCTCGGACCGGTCGTTGCGCGCGAGCAGGGGCGTGCCGGCGGCGGAGTTCACCGAACTGAGGGACGGCGCGCGGCGGCTCGGACACCGCTGGACCCGGCTGTTCACCGCGGCCACCGTGATCCAGTTGCACGCGATGACCGGTGACCGGGACGTCGTCCTGAGCCTGCCGGTCGCCGGCCGGTCCGCCGAACTCGTCCGCCGCGTCCCGGCGATGACGGCCAACGTCCTGCCGCTGCGGCTCCGCGTCGACCCGGCCGCGTCCATCGGCCACCTGCTCGACGAAGTGGCCGAAGAACTGCGGGCGGTGCGCCGCCACCAGCGCTACCGGGGCGAGCGCCTGCGCCGGGAGGTGGACTGTCCCGACGACGGCCGCAGGTTCTTCGGGCCGGTCCTCAACATCCAGCGGTTCGACCGGCCGCTGCGCTTCGGTTCGGTCACCGCGACCGTCCGCAACCTCCAGGCGCCGCCGTCCGAGGACCTGTCATTCTTCGCGCACGACCGAGGTGACGGCGAACTGCGCCTCGACTTCGACGCCAACCCCGCCAATCACGGCGAGGACCTGCTGCGAGGCGTCGCCGACCGCTTCCCGCATGTGCTGAGGCAGCTGACGCGGGCCGAACGCGACACGCCCCTGGCGCGAGTCGCGACCACCACCACGGGGGAGCGCCGCCGTCTCGTCGCCCTGGGCACGGGCGCGCCCACCCCGGCCGCACCCGCCGACACCGCCGTCGACCGGTTCGCGGACCGGGTACGCCGTACCCCGGACGCCTTCGCGGCGCGCCGCGCCGGAACGGGTGAGCGGCTGACCTACCGCGAACTGGACGGGCGCGCCGCCGCGTTGGCGGGTGCGCTGGTCGCCGCCGGTGCCGGGCCGGAGCGCGCTGTCGCCCTGCTTCTGGAGCGCTCGGTGGATCTGGTCGTCGCCGCTCTCGCCGTGGTGCGGGCGGGCGCGGCGTACGTACCCCTGAACCGGGACGACCCGTCGCACCGGCAGGAGACCGTCCTGTCCGACGCGGACGCGCGGCTGCTGGTCACCGACCGGCACACCGGGGGCGACGCCATCGTGGCGTACGCCCGCGACCGCGGTCTGCGCCTGCTGGACGTGCGGGCCGACTCCGGCGCGGCCGCCGACGACGCGCCCGCCGGGGCCGGGGCGGCACCGGACGCCCTCGCCTGCGTGATGTTCACGTCCGGTTCCACGGGCCGGCCCAAAGGGGTCGGCATCACCCAGGGCGCCCTGGCCGCGCTCGCCGCCGACCGCTGGTGGTCCGAGGGCGGCGCGGACCGGGTCCTGCTGCACTCGCCGCACGCCTTCGACGCGTTCAACCTGGAGCTGTGGGTGCCGCTCCTGACCGGCGGTGAGGTGGTCGTCGCCGCGCCGGGACATGTCGGCCCGGCCGAACTGGCCCGGACCGTGGCGGAGACCGGGGTGACCGGGCTGTGGCTGACCGCGGGACTCTTCCACGCCATCGCCGCCGAGGACCCGGCCTGCCTGGCCGGTGTGCGCCAGGTGTGGACGGGAGGGGACGTGGTGTCCCCGGACGCCGTCCGCGCGGTGCGCCGGGCGCTGCCGGGACTCACCGTCGTCAATGGCTACGGGCCCACCGAGACCACGGTCTTCGCGACCCGGTACGCGGTCCCGGAACTGCCCGCGGACGCCGCGTCCGTCCCCATCGGCGGCCCGCTGGACGGCAAGCGGGTGCTGCTTCTCGACGACGCGTTGCGGCCCGTGCCGCCGGGGTCGGTGGGGGAGCTGTATCTCGGGGGAGCGGGGGTGGCGCGCGGTTACGTCGGGCGCGCGGGCGCGACCGCGGAGCGCTTCGTCCCCGACCCGTCGGGCCCGCCGGGGGCGCGCGTCTACCGCACGGGCGACCTGGCCCGGTGGTGTGCCGACGGCCGGCTGGAGTTCGCCGGTCGTGCCGACGGACAGGTCAAGCTGCGCGGTCACCGGATCGAGACGGGCGAGATCGACGCCGTGCTACGCGCCGATCCGCGGGTCCGGCAGGCCGCGACCGTCGCACAGGAGCACCCGGGAGGGCGGCGGCTCGTCTCCTACGTGACCGCGGCCGAAGGTGCGGCGGACGGCCTCGACACGGCGGCGCTGCTCGACCGGGCACGGGACCGGCTGCCCGCTTACATGCTGCCGACCGCGGTGGTGGCCGTGGACCGGCTGCCCCTGACCCGCAACGGCAAGCTGGACCGGGCCGCGCTGCCCGCGCCGGAGTCCCCGGTCGCCGCGCGTGGCGCCGGAAGGGGCGCGGCCCCGCGCACGCCCGCAGAGAAGCTGCTCGCCGAGCTGGTGGGCGAGCTGCTCGGGGTGCCGGACGTCCCCCTCGACCAGGACTTCTTCCGGCTCGGCGGGGACAGCATCCAGGCGATCCAACTCGCCGCGGCGGCGCGGCGCGCCGGTCTGGCGATCAGCACCCCGGACGTCTTCCGCACCCCCACCGTCGCCGGGCTCGCCGCCGCACTCGCGGACGACAGGCTCCCCGCGCACCGGATCGCGCTGGACGACGCGGACGACTCCGCGTTGCCGCTGACGCCCGTCATGCACTGGCTGCGCGAACGCGGCGGCACACTCCACGGGTTCGTCCAGTCCCTGACCGTACGCACCCCGGTGGGCATCACCGAGGAGCAGGTCCGCGCGGTGGTGCAGGCCCTCGTCGACCACCACCCCATGCTGCGGCTCTCCCTGACCGCCACGGGCCCGATCTGGTCGCTCGAGGTGCTGCCCACCGTGCCGGTCGAGCTGAACCGGCCGGGCCCGCCGACCGACCCGGAGCGCGGCCGGATGGTGCACGCGCGCTGGTCGGACCCCGGACCCGGGGCGGCGGGCGCGCTGACCCTCACAGTGCACCACCTCGGCGTCGACGGCGTCTCCTGGCGCATCCTCCGGGACGACCTCGACACCGCCTGGGACGCGGTACGCCGCGGCCGGACCCCGGCGCTGCAACCGACCGGGACGTCCTTCGCGCAGTGGGCGAAGGCGCTGGTGGGGTACGCCCATCACCCGGCCGTGCTGCGCGCGTTCTCCCACGAGCGGCCGGAGCCCGTGGACCCACCGGTCGCCGCGCGCCCCCTGGATCCCGCGTCGGACACCGAGGCCACCCGGCGCCGCCACACGGCCACCCTGCCCGGCGCGCTCACCGCGCGACTGCTGAGCGAGGCGACCGCGGCTTTCGACTGCTCGGTGCAGGACCTGCTGCTCACCGCGTTCGCCCTGGCCGCCGCCGACTGGCGGGACGGCCCGGACGCGCTCCTCGTGGACCTGGAGGGTCACGGCCGTGAGGAGTTCGCGGACAACCTCGACCTGTCCCGTACGGTCGGCTGGTTCACCACCCTGTATCCCGTGGTACTCGACCCCGGCTGCTCCTGGGCCGAGGCGCGGACCGACCCGATCGCCCTGGACGGCGCGGTCGCCCAGGTGCGCTCCCGCACCCGGGACTCCGGCCGCGCCGGACTGACCCACGGTCTGCTGCGCTATCTCAACCCGCAGAGCGCTCCCGCCCTCGCCGCCCGCCCCACGCCGCAGTTCGCCTTCAACTACCTGGGCCGCTTCGGCGTCGGCGGCGAGGGCCCCTGGTCGGTGTCGGCCGACGTGACCGCTGCCGGGGCCCCCTCGGACGACGGCCCGGCCGCCGCGGCCGGGCCGGCCATGAGCCACGCCGTGGAGCTGGACACGGTGCTCATCGACCGCCCGGACGGCCCCGAACTGGTCGCCCACTGGTCCTGGCCCGGTGGCCTGCTCGACGGGACGCGCGTCGCCGGGCTGGCCGAGCGGTGGTTCGACGTCCTGGCCGCGCTGGTCGACCGGGCCCGCTCCCGCGCCACCGGTGAACTGCCGCTGCCACCGCTGGCCCAGGGCCTGCTCTTCCACTCGCTCTACGACCACGACGGGGTGGACCCCTACCTCGTCCAGTTCGTCTTCGACCTCGACGGGACACTGGACGCCCACGCGTTGCGGGACGCGCTGCACCGCCTGCTGCGCCGGCACCCGCAGCTCTCCGCCGGTGTCCGGCCCGGTGCGTCGGGCCGGCCCGTCCAGGTCGTGGTGCCGGGCTCCGCCGTGGAGTGGCGCGAGACGCCCGCACCGGAGGATCTGGAGGACTTCCTCGCCGCCGACCGCCGGCGCCGCTTCGACCTCGCCGACCCCCCACTGATGCGCGCCGCGCTGCTGCGCGGGTCCGCCGACCGGCACACCTTCGTCCTGACCACGCACCATCTCCTGGTCGACGGCTGGTCCATGCCGATCCTCGTCCGGGAACTGTTCTCGCTCTACGCCGGTCACCCGCTGCCGCCCGCCACGCCGTACCGCGACTTCCTCGACTGGCTGGCCACCAGGGACGCCCGCGCGGACGAGTCGGCCTGGCGTGCGCTGCTGGCGTCCGTGGACGGCCCGACCCTGGTCGGCGGAACCGGCCGGCGTGGCGCGACCGGGGCACGCCGCCGCACGACCGCCGAGCTGGACCCCGAGTGCACCGCCCGGGTCGAGGCACTGGCGCGGGAAGGCGGCCTGACCACCAGCGTCGTCGTGCGACTGGCCTGGGCGGTCCTGCTCGGCGCCCTGACCGGCCGGGACGACGTGGTGTTCGGCGCCACGGTCTCCGGCCGGCCCGCCGAACTGCCCGGCGCGGCGGGCATCGTCGGCCTGCTGATCAACACCGTGCCGGTCCGGGTCCGCCTGGACCCACGCCGTCCGGTCGCCGACTGCCTGGCGGACCTGCGGGCCCAGCAACTGTCCATGCTCGACCACCAGCACGCCGATCTGACGACCCTGCAGACGGTCACCGGGCACGCCGAACTCTTCGACACCGTCGTCGTCTTCGAGAACTATCCGGTCGACGACGCGGAACTGGCCACCCTGGTACCCGACCTGAAGCTGCGCGAGGTCCAGGGCCGCGACGGCACCCACTACCCGCTGACCCTGATCGCCGTGCCCGGCGACCGGCTGCGGCTCCAACTCGACCACAGCACCGACCTGTTCGACGGCCACGCGGCCGGCCGTCTGCTCGACCGCCTGCGCGCCGTCCTCGACCGGATGGCCGACGACCCGGCGGCACCGCTGGGACGCGTCGGCCTGCTGCTGCCCGACGAGCGCGCCGACCTCGAAGCGCCCGCCCCCGCCCCGGACCGGGACACCGGGCCGGCCACGCTGACCGCCCTGTTCGCCGCGCAGGCGCGCCGCCGGCCGGCCGCCCCGGCCCTCACCCACGGCGACACCACCCTGTCCTACGCGGAAATCGACGCGCGTGCCAACCGTCTCGCCCACCTCCTGATCGAGCGCGGCGCGGGACCGGAGCGCCTGGTCGGCCTGGTGCTGGAGCGTTCGGCGGACCTCGTCGTCGCGATCCTGGCGGTGCTGAAGTCGGGCGCGGGCTATCTGCCCCTGGACCCGGCGTACCCCGAGGAGCGGATCCGGGGGGTGCTCGCGGAAGCCGACCCCGTGCTCGTCGTGACCGGTGTCCCGCTGCCGGTCCCGCACCCGCAGATCCTCCTCGACGGCCCCGACACGGCCGCCACCCACCCGGCGCACCCGCCCGCCGTGACCGTGGACCCCGAGGCGGTCGCCTACGTCATCTACACCTCCGGTTCCACCGGCCGGCCCAAGGGCGTCCTGGTCACCCACCGCAATGTCGTACGGCTGCTGGCCGCGACCGACGAGTGGTTCCGGTTCGGCGCCGACGTCCACGCCCTGTTCCACTCCTACGCCTTCGACGTCTCCGTCTGGGAGATGTGGACCGCTCTCGGCCGCGGCGGGCGGCTGGTGGTGGTCCCGGACGACGTGGCCCGCTCGCCCCGGGACCTCCTGGCGCTGCTGCGCCGGGAGCGGGTCACCGCCCTGAACCAGACTCCCTCGGCCTTCTACCAGCTCCTCCGGGCCGAACCGGAGACCGGCCCGAACGCGCTGCCCGACCTGCGGGTGATCGTATGCGCGGGGGAGGCGCTGGAACCGTCCCGCGTCCGCTCCTGGCACGGCCCGGGCCGGCCCGCCCTGGTCAACATGTACGGGATCACCGAGACCACCGTCCACGCGACGTACACCGAGCTGACCGACCCCGAAGAGACCGCGAGCGTCGTCGGCACCGCGCTGCCCGACCTCCGACTGCGGCTGCTTGACCACGCGCTACGACCGGTGCCGCCGGGCTGCCCCGGCGAGATCCATGTGTCCGGCCCCGGTGTGACCCGCGGCTATCTGGACCGGCCGGGGCTCACCGCGAGCCGGTTCGTCCCCGACCCGTTCGGGGCGCCCGGCACCCGGATGTACCGCTCCGGGGACCTCGCTCGGCGGCGGCCGGACGGCACGCTGGAGTACCTGGGGCGGATCGACCAGCAGGTGAAGATCCGCGGTTACCGGATCGAGCCCGGTGAGATCGAGCGCGTCCTCGAACAGCACCCGGCCGTGGACCGGGCCGTGGTGCTCGCCGACACCGGCGCCGACACCGGCGCCGACGGCGGCCGTCTGCTCTGCTACGCCGTCCCGGCCACGCGACCGGCCGGGACCGGCCCGGCCGAGACGCTGTCCGGGACCGGCCCGGCCGAGACGCTGTGGGCCGCGGAACTGCGCGCCCACGCCCGCACGGTGCTGCCCGCGCACATGGTGCCCGCCTTCGTCGTCCCGGTCGACGAGATCCCGCTGACCGGGAACGGCAAGCTGGACCGCGCCGCCCTGCCGCGTCCGGAGACCGCGCTGCCGGTGAGCCGCGGGCCGGAGAACCCGCGAGAACGTCTGCTGTGCGACCTGTTCGCCGAGACCCTGGGACTGGCCGAGGTCGGCGCCGAGGACAACTTCTTCGACCTCGGTGGACACTCGCTGCTCGCCACCCGTCTGATCAACCGGCTGCGTGCGGAGACCGGCCGCGAGCTGAGCATCCGCACCCTGTTCGACACCCCGGTCGTCGCCGACCTGGCACGCCACCTCCCGGAGGGCGCCGCCGCGACTCCCACCCGGACGGGAGCCGCCCCGCGGCCGGAGCGCGTACCGCTCTCGCCCGCGCAGCGGCGGCTGTGGTTCTTCGACCGGTTCGCCGGCCCCAACTCCGTGTACAACATGTCCTTCGCCGTCCGGTTCACCGGGCCGCTGCGCGTGGAACCCCTGCGGGCGGCCCTCGGCGACCTGTTGGACAGGCACGAGAGCCTGCGCACCACCGTCGTGGAACACGACGGCGAGCCGTACCAGCGGATCCGCGACGCCGACGGCCCGCCGTTCGAGACGGTGGTCACCTCGGAGACGGAACTGCCCGGACTGCTCGCCGCCGCGTCCGCGCACGTCTTCGACCTGGAGACCGAACTCCCGGTCCGGGCCGTGCTCCACGAGACCGCACCCGGGCACCACGTACTCCTGCTCCTGCTGCACCACATCGCCGCCGACGGCTGGTCGCTCGGTCCGCTGGCCCGTGACCTGTCCACCGCCTACCGGGCCCGTGCCGCGGGCGGCGCCCCGCAGTGGACGAGCACACCCGTGCAGTACGCGGACCACACGATCCGCCTGCTCGACCGCGACCCCGACACCGGCGTCGACCACTGGACGCGGCTCCTGCACGGCGCCCCGGAGGTGCTGCGGCTGCCGCTGGACCATCCCCGGCCGCCGGTCTCCGCACACCGCGGGGAGACCGTCCCCTTCACACTCGACGCCGCGCTGCACGCCCGCCTGAACCGGCTCGCCGCGACCACCCGGACCAGCCTGTTCATGGTGATGCACACCGCGGTCGCCGCACTGCTGCACCGGCTCGGGGCGGGGGATGACATCCCCCTCGGCACACCCGTCGCGGGACGGCACGACGCCGCGCTGCACGACACCGTGGGCTGCTTCGTCAACACCGTGGTGCTGCGCACCGACCTGAGCGGCGCGCCGACGTTCGCCGAACTCCTCCAGCGGGTACGCGCCACCGACCTCGACGCCTTCGCGCACCAGGAGGTCCCCTTCGAGCGGGTGGTCGAGGCCGTCAACCCGCCGCGCTCCCTCGCCGCCCACCCCCTCTTCCAGGTGATGCTGGCGTTCCAGGACACCCCGGCGGCCGAGTTCGACCTGCCGGGCCTGCGGACGGAACCGGTCGCCGTGCACGGCGGCGCCTCCCGGATGGACCTGCTGTGGAGCATGCGGCAGCACTACACGGACCACGGCGGCGAGGCCGGGATCGAGGGTCTTCTGGAGTACGACACCGAACTGTTCACCCCCGCGTCCGCGCGTCTGATGCTCGCCCGCCTGGAGAGGCTGCTCCGCGCGGCAGTGGCCGATCCCCAGCTCCCCGTCGCCGACTTGCCGGTGCTCGTCGAGGGCGAGCTCGAGCGGCTGACCGGACAGGGGAGCGGCACCGACCGCGAGACGCCCGACACCACCGTGGCGGCGCTCGTCGCGGCCCAGGCACACCGCACCCCGGAGGCACCCGCCGTCCTGCACGGCGACACCGTGCTCAGCCACCGGGACCTGGCCGAGCGGGCGGAACACCTCGCCGGAGAACTCCGCGCGCACGGCGCGGGCCCCGGCGCCCTGGTCGCCGTGGTGCTGCGCCGGGGCCCCGACCTGCCCGCCACCCTCCTCGCCGTCCAGGCGACCGGCGCCGCCTACCTGCCCGTCGACCCCACCCTGCCGGCCGAACGCGTCACGGCACTCCTGGCCGACGCCCGCCCCCTCCTCGTGGTGCGCGACGCCATCGGACCCGCCGCCGGACCCGTTGTCACCACCGGGGCGGCCGAGCCGCTGCCGGTGCCACCGGACACCGCCTACGTCACGTACACCTCGGGCTCCACCGGGCGGCCCAAGGGCGTCGTCGTGCCACGGGCCGCGCTGGTGAACCTGCTGCTCGCCCTGCGCGAGCGGCTCGCGGTCGGCCCCGACGACCGGATGCTGGCCTCCGCACCCGTCGGCTTCGACATGTGCAAGCCCGAGCTGTACCTGCCGCTGATCACCGGCGGCGCCATGGTCCTCGCCGGCCAGGACGCGCTGCGCGACCCCGACCAGCTGTGCGCGCTGCTCGACCGGCATCGCGTCACCGTGATGCAGGCGACCCCGTCGCTCTGGCGGACGCTCGTGGCACGCCGACCGCGGCAACTGCGCCACGTACGCGCCGTCGTCGGCGGCGAGGCGGTCCCCGCGGAACTCGCCGGGGAGCTGGCCGCCGCCACCGCGTCGCTGCTCGCCTGCTACGGCCCGACCGAGACCACCGTCTGGTCCGCCGCCCACCCGGTCGGCGCGCGGACCGACGGCACCGTGCCGCTCGGCCGGCCGCTGCGCAACACCCGCGCCTACGTCCTCGACGACCGGCTGCGCCCCGTCCCCCCGGGCACGAGAGGTGAGCTGTACCTGGCCGGCGCGGGCCTCGCGACCGGCTACCTCGGCCGCCCCGAACTGACGGCCGCCCGCTTCCTGCCGGACCCCTTCGGACCGGCCGGCCGGCGGATGTACCGCACCGGCGACCTCGCGTCGTGGAGCCGCGACGGAGTGCTGCGCTTCCACGGCCGGACCGACGACCAGGTGAAGATCCGCGGCCACCGCGTCGAACTCGGCGAGGTCGAAGCCGTGCTGGGCGGGCACCCCGAGGTCACGGCCGCCGCGGTCGCCGTGCACGACCGCGGCGCCGACGACCGTCGGCTCGTCGGCTACGTCACCCCGAAGGCCGCGGATCTCGGCGCGGTCGGGGCACACCTGACCCGGCACCTCCCGGACTACATGGTGCCCGCCCGGCTGCTCGCCCTGGACCGGCTGCCCCTCGGCGTCAACGGAAAGCTGCTGCGCGACCGGCTGCCCGAGCCCGACTGGGCGGCCGCCGCCGACGCCGAGCCGCCGCGCGACCTGCGTGAGGACCTGATGTGCCGCCAGTTCGCCGAGGTGCTCGACGTACCGAGGGTCGGCCCCGAGGACAACTTCTTCGAACTGGGCGGCCACTCGCTGCTCGCCGCCCGGCTGACCGAGCGGATACGCGCCGTCCTCGGCCTCGCACCCGCCCTCCGGAACGTCTTCCAGGCCCCCACCCCGGCCGCCCTGAGCCGATTGCTCGACGGGCCGCCGACCGCGTCCGCCCCCGCACACCTCGTGCCCTTCCGGGCCACCGGAACGGCCGCGCCGGTGTTCTGCGTCCACCCGCTGAGCGGTATCAGCTGGAGTTACGCCGGCCTGCTGCGGCACATCGGCCGGCACCACCCGGTCCACGGCATCCAGGCCGAGGACACCGGGGGAGTGGCGGACCTGCCCGGCACGGTCGAGGAGATGGCCGAGCGCTACCTGCGGCTGCTGCGAACGGTGCGCCCGTCCGGCCCGTACCACCTGGTCGGCTGGTCCTTCGGCGGACTGGTGGCGCACGCCATGGCCGTCCGGCTGCGGGAACTCGGCGAACCCGAAGGGACGCTGTTCCTGGTCGACACCGTCGCCGCCACCGGGGCCGGGCCCGCCGAGCCCGTCGACGAGCACCGCGTGCACCGGTTGCTCCTGACGGCCGCCGGATTCGACGACGACCGCCTCGCCCCGGAGACCCTCGACTTCACCACCGTATCGGCACTGCTGCGCCGCGCGGGCAGCCTCTTCGCCCGCCTCACCGAGGACGACATCGCCCGCGTCATCGCCGTGTCCCGGCACAACGACGCGCTGCTGCGCGCCTACCGCCCCCCACGCTACCCGGGCGACACCACCTACATCGAGGCCGCGGGCGAGCCTGGGCGCGCGGCGCCCACGCACGAACTGTGGCGGCCGTACGCCGGCGGCGAGCTGACCGTCGGACACGTCGACGCACGGCACCACCAAGTGATGCAGCCCCAGCACGTGGACGCCGTGGGCGTCCAGCTCACCGAAGCCCTCGGGAGGGCCCGTTGACCACAACCGAGGACGCGACGTACGCGGCGGACAGCGCCGCACTCGACGAACTGCCCGCAGGAGCACGGGTGGTGATCAGGCTGCCGAACGGCCACCGCCTCGCGGACATCCTGCTCGGCTGCTTCGACCGGGAACTCGTCGCCGTCCCGCTGCACCCGAAGGCCGGGGACGCGGATCTCGCCGCCGGCGCCGCCCGGGTCGCCGCCGCGGCCGTCGTGGACGCGCACGGAGTCCGGCGCACCGGACTGCCCGACGCGCACCCGACGCCCGAAGCCCCGGCGCTCATCATGTTCACCT
>NZ_JANIAA010000046.1 GCF_024505145.1 Streptomyces rugosispiralis
TTCTTCCAAAAAACCCCGATGGGAAATTCATTCCCCTCGGGGTTTTTTCATGCCCATGTCCACTACGCCCCGGTGCGAGGCCTGTGCGGGCCTACCGGTAGAGTCATGGGGCATCATCGGCCTGTTTCTCACGGGAGGCTCCCGGGTGGAGGTACAGGAGACACGCGTTCAGACGGACCGTGTGCTCACCATCCCGAACATCCTCAGCGCGGCGCGCCTCGTCGGCGTGCCGCTTTTCCTGTGGCTGATCCTCCGGCCCGAGTTCGGCGGGCCCAACAGCGACGGCTGGGCGCTGCTGGTACTGGCGCTGAGCGGTATCAGTGACTATCTCGACGGGAAGCTGGCCCGTCGCTGGAACCAGATCAGCAGCCTTGGCCGGCTTCTCGACCCGGCGGCGGACCGCCTCTACATACTGTCGACTCTTGTCGGTCTCACCTGGCGCGAGATCCTGCCCCTCTGGCTCACCGCGGCCCTTCTCGCGCGAGAGCTGGTCCTGCTGGTGATGGTGGGCATCCTCCGGCGCCATGGCTATCCGCCGCCCCAGGTGAACTTCCTCGGCAAGGCGGCCACCTTCAACCTGATGTATGCTTTCCCGTTGCTCCTTCTGAGTGAGGGAAGTGGCTGGCTTCACACGACCGCCGCTATTTTCGGATGGGCGTTCGCCGGATGGGGTACAACACTCTATTGGTGGGCAGGAGTCCTCTACGTGGTTCAGGTCCGCCGACTCGTCATGGCGGACACCGCGGCCGACTGAGCTCGCCGTAGCGGCGTCCATAGAGGCCGGGGCCCGTAGCGACTTCAGGTGTAAGGGCCATCGGGCGTGCACGGTCGGCATGACCGTCGTCTCTTCAAGGAGGACGCTTCCGATATGAAGGCCGTCGTGATGGCAGGGGGCGAGGGTACTCGTCTGCGCCCGATGACCTCGACCATGCCCAAACCGCTGCTGCCCGTGGCCAACCGGCCGATCATGGAACATGTGCTGCGGCTGCTCAAGCGGCATGGTCTCAGCGAGACCGTGGTCACAGTCCAGTTCCTCGCCTCCCTCGTCAAGAACTACTTCGGTGACGGCGAGGAGCTCGACATGGAGCTCACGTACGCGAATGAGGAGAAGCCACTCGGCACCGCCGGAAGCGTCAAGAACGCGGAGGAAGCACTCAAGGACGACACCTTCCTGGTGATCTCGGGTGATGCCCTGACGGATTTCGACCTTACGGATCTGATCAATTTCCATAAGGAAAAGGGCGCCCTTGTCACCGTCTGCTTGACCCGCGTTCCCAATCCCCTCGAGTTCGGTATCACCATCGTCGACGAGGGCGGAAAGGTCGAGCGTTTCCTGGAGAAGCCCACCTGGGGCCAGGTCTTCTCGGACACGGTCAACACCGGCATCTATGTCATGGAGCCGGAGGTCTTCGACTATGTCGATCCCGATGTTCCGGTCGACTGGTCCGGAGATGTCTTCCCTCAGCTGATGAAGGAAGGCAAGCCCATCTTCGGCTATGTCGCCGAGGGCTACTGGGAGGACGTCGGCACCCATGAAAGCTATGTGAAGGCCCAGGCGGACGTCCTCGAGGGCAAGGTCGATGTCGAACTCGACGGATTCGAGATCTCGCCCGGCGTATGGGTCGCCGAAGGGGCGGATGTGCATCCGGATGCCGTGCTCCGCGGCCCGCTCTACATCGGCGACTACGCCAAGGTGGAGGCCGGAGCCGAGATCCGTGAGCACACCGTCGTCGGTTCCAACGTCGTGGTGAAGAGCGGTGCCTTCCTCCACAAGGCGGTGGTGCACGACAATGTGTATGTCGGTCAGCAGAGCAATCTGCGCGGCTGTGTCATCGGCAAGAACACCGACATCATGCGCGCCGCCCGGATCGAGGACGGGGCCGTCATCGGCGATGAGTGCCTGATCGGCGAGGAATCGATCGTCCAGGGCAACGTCCGGGTCTATCCGTTCAAGACCATCGAGGCGGGCGCGTTCGTCAACACCTCGGTGATCTGGGAGTCCCGGGGGCAGGCCCATCTGTTCGGCGCCCGCGGCGTCTCCGGCATCCTCAATGTGGAGATCACCCCGGAGCTCGCGGTGCGACTCGCCGGGGCGTACGCCACGACCCTCAAGAAGGGCTCCACGGTCACCACGGCGCGTGACCACTCCAGGGGCGCGCGAGCGCTCAAGCGGGCGATGATCTCCGCCCTGCAGACCAGCGCCATCGACGTACGGGACCTGGAGAATGTGCCGCTGCCGGTGGCCCGGCAGCAGACCGCGCGCGGCAGCGCCGGCGGCTTTATGATCCGGACCTCGCCCGGGGTGCCCGATTCGGTCGACATCATGTTCTTCGACGAGCGGGGTGCCGATCTCTCCGCGGGCGGTCAGCGGAAGCTGGACCGGGTGTACGCCCGCCAGGAGTACCGCAGGGCGTTCCCGGGCGAGATCGGGGACCTCAGCTTCCCGTCGAGCGTCTTCGACTCGTACACGGGCTCGCTGCTGCGCGCCGTGGACATCAGCGGCATCGCCGAGTCCGGCCTGAAGGTCGTCGTGGACGCCGCCAACGGCAGCGCCGGGCTGGTGCTCCCCAGCCTGCTGGGCCGGCTCGGGGTGGACGCACTGACCATCAACCCGGGCCTGGACGAGTCGCGCCCGACGGAGACCGCCGACGCCCGCCGGTCGGGGCTGGCCCGGCTCGGCGAGATCGTCGCCTCCGCGCGTGCCGCGTTCGGAGTGCGGTTCGACCCGGTCGGTGAGCGGTTCTCGCTCGTCGACGAGCGCGGCCGGATCGTGGAGGACGACCGGGCGCTGCTGGTGATGCTGGACCTGGTGGCCGCGGAGCGACGCAGCGGGCGGGTGGCGCTTCCGGTGACCACGACCCGTATCGCCGAGCAGGTGGCGGCGTACCACGGCACACAGGTGGAGTGGACGACCACCGCGGCGGACGATCTGACCAGGGTCGCCCGGTCGGAGTCGACCATCTTCGGAGGCGATGGGCGCGGCGGGTTCATCATCCCCGAGTTCAGCAGCGTCTTCGACGGTACGGCCGCCTTCGTCCGGCTGATCGGGCTGGTGGCGCGCACTCAGCTGACGCTGAGTCAGATCGACGCGCGGATTCCGCGGGCGCATGTCCAGCGGCGCGATCTGGCCACACCCTGGGCGGTCAAGGGCCTGGTCATGCGGCATGTCGTGGAGGCCGCGGGGGACCGTTCCGTGGACACCACCGACGGGGTGCGGGTCGTGGAGACCGACGGGCGGTGGGTCATGGTGCTGCCCGACCCGGCCGAGGCGGTCACCCATCTGTGGGCGGAGGGCCCGGACGACGCGTCCGCGCAGGCCCTGCTGGACGAGTGGTCGAGCGTCGTGGACAGCGCGGGGCGCTGATCCCGGGGCCGCCCGAGCACGTCTGAGCGCGTGGGGCCGCCGTCCCGAGGCCCCGGATCCGGCACGCCGGAGGGGCCATTCGGTGGCGGCGGCCCCCACGTGCGACGATGTGCGGCATGTCGCAGCAGCCCCCCGTTCGGAGCACAGCATCGCCGCGCCCGCGCCCGCGCCTCGACGCGTCCATGTCGCTGCTGACCAATGTCATGGACCACAGCCTCGACGACGGCTACGCCGAGGCCGCCGCGCGGCGCGGGGAGACCGGTCGCTCGGGCCTGCCGCGCACCGTGCGGGCCAAATTGGGGCTGGCCTTCGGTCTCGTTCTGGTCGCGGTCGTCATCACCGTCGGGGCCGCCGAGGCGCGGATATCGGCGCCGACGCTGGCCAAGGAGCGGGGAGAGCTGATCGACCGCATCGAGACGGGGAACTCGAACGCGGACAAGCTCGCCAGGAGCGTGGACAAGCTCCGTGGTGAGGTGGGGGAGAAGCAGCGGCAGGCACTGGAGAAGCACGGCGGGGCCAAGGCCGACCTGGTGGCGCTGCTCTCGGGGGCCAACGAGGTGACGGGCCCCGGGGTGAAGCTGGTGGTCGACGACGCCAAGGGCGCGGCGGGCAGCGGTGGGGGACCACGGGAGAGCGCCGACTTCTCCGACACCGGCCGGGTGCGCGACCACGATATGCAGCGTGTCGTCAACGGCCTGTGGGAGTCGGGCGCGGAGGCCGTCTCGATCAACGGGCAGCGGCTGACGGCCCTCTCGGCGATCAGGGCGGCGGGAGACGCCATACTGGTCGACAACAAGCCACTGGCGCCGCCGTATACGGTGCTCGCGGTGGGGGACGGGCAGCGGCTGAGCACCGCGTTCCAGAACAGTGCGGACGGACAGTACCTGCATGTGCTGCAGCAGAACTATGACATCCGTACGAGCATTTCCGCCCAGGACTCGCTCCGGCTTCCGGCCGCGCCGAGCCTGATCGTACGCACCGCGGAACCGATAGCCGGTGGTTCCGGCAAGGGTGACGCCGACACAGGGAAGGGCACATCGTGATCGCCGTATTGGGGCTCATCGTGGGAGTCGTGGTGGGACTCGTGGTCCGACCCGTGGTGCCGACGGTGGTCGAGCCCTATCTGCCGATCGCCGTCGTGGCGGCACTCGACGCGGTATTCGGGGGCTTCCGGGCGATGCTGGACGGGATCTTCGACGACAAGGTCTTCGTCGTGTCGTTCCTGTCCAATGTGGTGGTGGCCGCACTGATCGTCTTCCTCGGTGACAAGCTGGGCGTCGGTGCCCAGCTGTCGACGGGAGTCGTGGTCGTGCTCGGTATCCGGATCTTCTCCAACGCGGCCGCGATCCGCCGCCATGTGTTCCGGGCGTGAGGCCGATGACGACCGACGACACCCCGGAGAAGCCCGAGAGCGCACAGTCGGCCGAAAACCGACGGCAGGCCGACACGCCGCGACGGTCCGCCGACACGCCGCGACAGCAGTCGGCCGACACGCCGCGGCCGGCCGAGAGGGACGCGCAGGCCGAGCAGCCGACGCAGGCCGGACAAGCGGCTCAGTCCGGACCAGCGACTCAGCCCGGACAAGCGACTCAGCCCGGACAAGCGGCTCAGCCCGGACAAGCGGCGAAGGCCGAAACGCCCGAGAAGGCCGCTGAGCCGCCCCGGCGGTCGCCCGAGCCGCAGCGTCGGCCGGACACGCCCGAACAGCCCGCGCGCCCCGGGGGGCCCCGCGAGCGGGCCGAGCCCGGGCGCGCCGAGCCCAAGCGGCCGCCGGCGGCCGGACCGCCGCGCTCGGGCACCCCGTCGCCCGCCCGGAGGCCCGAGCGCCGTGACGCGCCCGCGGAGCGGCCGGGCGGGCCCGCCACGCCCCCGCCGGGCGGCTTCAAGGACCTCGCGCTCAGGAGGCCCCTGCCCAAGGCCGTACTGCCCGAGGCCCTGCCGCCGCAGGCCCAGGGCCGGCCCGTCACGGCGGACACGCCCGGGGCGCGTGCCGAGGGCCCCGGGCCCGCCGACGGGTCCCGGAGCGGTCCCGGGGAGCGTGTCGGGCCCGCCACCGGCCCTGCGCCCGGTCCCGGGGGCCCTGGGGCCGATCGGGGGCCGGAGGGCGCCCTGACCGGCCGCCAGCGGCTGCTGAAGGGCGTATGGCCGCCGCGGCTCACCCGGGCGCAGCTGATCGTCGCCCTGCTGCTCTTCGGCCTCGGCCTGGGTCTCGCCATCCAGGTGCGCTCGACCAACGAGAACAGCGTGCTGCGCGGCGCCCGGCAGGAGGACCTGGTCCGGATCCTCGACGAGCTGGACTCGCGCACCCAGCGGCTCCAGGACGAGAAGCGCCGCCTCGAGAACCAGCGCACCGAGCTGGAGAACAGCTCGGACCAGGCCGAGGAGGCCCGGAAGCAGACGCTCCAGAAGGAGCAGCAGCTCGGCGTGCTCGCGGGTACCGTGGCGGCACAGGGTCCTGGCATCACGATCACCATCGACGACTCCCGGGGCTCCGTGGAGTCGGACATGCTGCTCGACACGGTCCAGGAGCTGCGTGCGGCGGGCGCCGAGGCGATCCAGATCGACACGGTGCGCGTGGTCGCCGGCACCTACTTCTCGGACAGCGGTGGCGCGATCCGGATCGATGGACGGAAAGTCACGCGACCGTATGTTGTGAAGGTGATCGGCAAGCCGGAGGATCTGGAGCCGGCCCTGAACATCCCGGGCGGGGTGGTGCAGAGTCTGGAGAAGGAGCAGGCCACTGTGTCCGTGCGGCGGGAGAAGAAGATCGTTGTGGATGCCTTGCGATCGGCGAAGCGGCCTGACTACGCTCGGTCGTCATCACGGTGAGGCGGTTCGAAATGAGGGTCTCTCGGGGAGACCATGTGGACGCGGGGGGTCAACGCACCGGAAGATCCGCGCGTGATGGAAACTGTCTGGTGGTCACGGACGTTGTGAGGATGTCCGGACCGTCTGGTGTGTGCATCGAGGGTTTGTCCTGCCCCACGGGCGGGTCTGTTTCAGTCAAGGGGAATCGCCCGTGAAGTTGTTCGGGAAGTTGTTCGGTAAGAGTGCCCGCCAGGACGGCGGCAGCAGCACCGCCCGCCACCGCGCCTCGCGTGCCGCGGAGGAGAGCGGAGGGGGGACCGAGGAGCGCCCGCTCTTCCGTGACCAGGTCGGCGGGCAGGGCGCGTCTGTTGACCCCTCCGCGGCCGGGCCCATAGGTTTCGAGGGCTCATCGGCCTCTCAGAGTGGTGGAGGGTTCGGCTTGCCGGTCTGTCAGCGGTGCGGCCACCGGAATGCGGAGGCCAGCCGGTTCTGCTCCAATTGCGGTGCCCCGCTGCGCGGCGGCGCGCCCTCCGAGCGTGCCTCGGAGACCACCTCCACCATTTCGATCTCGGGTCTCGAGGCGTACGACTCCGAGGTGACCGGGCAGACGCCGCTGCCGTCGCTCAGCCCGGAGGCGCAGGCCGCCGTCGAGGCGCTGCCCCTGGGGTCGGCGCTGCTGGTGGTCCGTCGCGGACCGAATTCCGGCAGCCGCTTCCTGCTGGACAGTGATGTCACCACGGCGGGCCGTCACCCGCAGAGCGACATCTTCCTGGACGATGTGACGGTCTCCCGCCGCCATGTGGAGTTCCGGCGCGGCCAGGACGGCAGCTTCACCGTCTCGGACGTCGGCAGCCTCAACGGGACGTATGTCAACCGGGAGCAGATCGACGCCCCGGTGGTCCTGACCAGTGGGGACGAGGTGCAGATCGGTAAGTACCGGCTGGTCTTCTACCCGAGCCAGCGGGGCGTCGGCATCTGACCCGTCAGGGGAGGTCCATGCTTCAGACACCGTCGGGCGGTGCCGATACCGGCACCGCCCCCACGGGCAGCCGGTCGATGAGCATCGGCACGGTGCTGAATCTGTTGCGGGACGAGTTCCCCGAGGTCACCATCTCCAAGATCCGCTTCTTGGAGTCGGAGGGGCTGGTGGAGCCGCGGCGCACGCCGTCCGGCTACCGCAAATTCAGCCAGCAGGATGTGGAGCGGCTCGGCCATATCCTCCGGATGCAGCGTGACCACTACCTGCCGCTCAAGGTCATCCGGGAGCATCTGGACGCCCTGGAGCGGGGCGAGCCGTTGCAGCTTCCTGCCGTTTCGCAGGGGGCGCGGCAGCCCGGGCCGCTCGACGGCGGCACCGACGCGGCCCCGGACGGCCCCACGGCCGCCCGGGTCGGCCGTGCCGAGCTGCTGGCAACGGCCGAGGTCAGCGAGGCGGAGCTGGCCGAATGGGAGTCGTACGGGCTGCTTGCGCCGACCGCGAACGGCGGGTACGACATCGAGGCGGTGACCGTCGCCCGGCTCATCGCCGAGCTCGGTCGTTTCGGCCTGGAACCACGTCATCTGCGAATCATGAAAGCCTCCGCCGAGCGCGAGGCGGGAATGGTCGAGCAGGTGGTCGCCCCGCTGCGGCTGCATAGAAATCCGCAGACCAGAGCGCATGCGGAGGCCAGTGTGCGGGAGCTGGCCACGCTCTCCGTACAGCTGCACGCGGCCCTGGTGCGGTCGGCTCTGAGGGTCCAGGAGCGGTGACCGACCGGGCCCCGACTATCCAAACCGGCCGGGCACGTCCTAGGGTTGCTGTGTGAACGAGCTCGACGTCGTGGGTGTCCGGGTGGAAATGCCCTCCAACCAACCGATCGTGCTCCTGCGTGAAGTGGGAGGCGACCGCTACCTCCCCATCTGGATCGGACCAGGTGAGGCGACCGCGATCGCCTTCGCTCAGCAGGGCATGGCTCCGGCGCGCCCGCTGACCCATGACCTTTTCAAAGACGTACTCGAAGCGGTCGGCCAGCAGCTCACGGAGGTCCGGATCACGGATCTGCGCGAGGGGGTCTTCTACGCGGAGCTGGTCTTCGCCAGCGGCGTGGAGGTCAGTGCCCGGCCGTCCGACGCCATAGCGCTCGCGCTGCGCACCGGAACGCCGATCTACGGCAGCGACGGCGTGCTGGACGACGCGGGTATCGCGATCCCGGACGAGCAGGAGGACGAGGTGGAGAAGTTCCGCGAGTTCCTCGACCAGATCTCGCCCGAGGACTTCGGAACCAGCAGTCAGTGAGCCGTATGCCGGTCCTCTGAACCGAATGCCGGTCCTCGCTCGCGCATTCGAGTAGCCTTTCCCGGACGAGGGACACGGGAAACCACTCTTAGGGTGATTATCACTCGGCGTGCCGAGTGTGGCGATCGTTGACGCACCCCGGGTGACTGCCTACCTTCAAGATGGCAGGTCGAGGACGGAGGTCGGCGTGAGAAGCACCGGCGACGGCACGGCGGCCGGAGGTCCGTATGCGCTCCAGGGGGGCGGATCGGCCGATCCGGCATTGAAGGCTCGGGTCGCGGCACAGGCCGCACCGCCGCGTGAGCCCGCCGCGGGGGGGACGGAGCAGATCGGATACCGCGGCCCCACGGCGTGCGCGGCGGCGGGGATCACCTACCGCCAGCTGGATTACTGGGCCCGCACCGGGCTGGTGGAGCCGAGTGTCCGGCCGGCGTACGGCTCGGGCAGCCAGCGGCTCTACAGCTTCCGGGACGTGGTCGTCCTCAAGATCGTGAAGCGGCTGCTGGACACCGGTGTGTCGCTCCAGAACATCCGGGCGGCGGTGGCGCACCTGCGCGCCCGGGAGCTCGACGATCTGGCGCAGATGACGCTGATGAGCGACGGCGCGACCGTCTACGAGTGCACCTCGCCCGATGAGGTCGTGGACCTCCTCCAGGGCGGCCAGGGTGTCTTCGGGATCGCCGTGGGCGTCGTCTGGCGGGATGTGGAGAGCGCGCTCTCCCAGCTGCACGGCGAGCGGGTGGACACCGGCGAGACGCTGGTCCGGCACAACCCGACCGACGAACTCGCGGCGCGTCGCAACCGGGCCGGTTAGCGGCCCTTCCGCTGGGCGCCCCGGTGGTGAACCGAGTGGCGCCCCGGGCCCGCCCCCGGCCGTTGTGCCGCCCCATTGTCAGTGGTGTGCGGCAGCATCGGAGGTGTGAGGGGTGCGCCGACGATTCTCCATCTGGACATGGACGCCTTCTACGCCTCGGCGGAGCAGGCGGCCAAGCCCAGCCTGCGCGGAAAGCCGGTGATCGTAGGGGGGCTGGGGCCGCGTGGCGTGGTGGCCACGGCCTCCTACGAGGCCCGGGTGTTCGGGGTGCACTCGGCCATGGCGATGGGCCAGGCCCGCCGCCTGTGTCCGAACGCGGCGTTCCTCATCCCCCGCTTCGCGCTCTACCGCAAGGTGAGCGACGCGGTCATGACCCTGCTGCACACGCTCTCGCCCCTGGTGGAGCCGCTGAGCCTGGACGAGGCGTTCGTCGATCTGGAGGCGGGCGGCACCGAGCCCACCGTGGCGGCGGCGCGAGCCGTGGCGGAGCGGCTGCGGACCGACATCCGGGCCGTCACCGGGCTGACCGGATCGGTGGGGCTCGCCGGATCCAAGATGCTCGCCAAGATTGGTTCGGAGCAGGCCAAGCCGGACGGCCTGGTGGTCATCGAGCCCGGGACGGAGCGCGATCTGCTCGGCCCGATGTCGGTGCGGACGCTCCCGGGCGTCGGCCCGGCCACGGCGGAGACGCTGCGCCGGGCCGGGATCCACACCGTGGCCGAGACGCGGGAGGCGGGCGAGGCCGAGCTGGTGCGGCTGCTGGGCCGGGCCCACGGCGCGTCGCTGTTCCTGATGGCCGAGGGCCGGGACGAGCGGCCCGTCGTCGCCGAGCGGGACGCCAAGTCCATCTCGGTCGAGGACACCTTCGATGTCGACGTCACCGACCGCACCCGGGTGCAGCTGGAGATCGCGCGGCTCGCCGACCGCTGTGTGCGACGGCTGCGCGAGGCGGGCCGCTCGGGGCGGACGGTCGTGATCAAGGTGCGGCGGTACGACTTCTCCACGCTCACCCGTTCGGAGACCCTGCGCGGGCCGACCGACGACCCGGCGGTGGTGCGGGAGGCCGCGGCGCGGCTGATCGACGGGGTGGACACCACGGCGGGTGTGCGGCTGCTGGGGGTCGGCGTCAGCGGTCTGGCGGACTACACGCAGGAGGATCTCTTCGCCCAGGCGGCCCAGGCGGCCCAGGCGGCCCAGGCGGCCCAGGCCGCACAAGCCGCGGAAGCGGTTCAGGCCGCCCAAGCCGCTCACGGGGGCCTGGGGGACGCCGGGCGCCCGCCGGGCCCCGAGAGGCCGGAGCCGGTGGGAGAGGGCGCGGGAGAGGCCTCTGAGGACGCTGAGAAGCCGCGACGCTGGCTCCCGGGCTCCGATGTACGGCACGCCGAGTACGGGGCGGGCTGGGTGCAGGGGAGCGGAGTGGGCCGGGTGACCGTGCGCTTCGAGGAGCCATGGTCGCCACCGGGCCGGGTACGGACGTTTCCCGTGGACGACCCGGCGCTACGGCCTGCCGACCCGCTGCCGCTGCTGCGCCCGGACGCGGACGTGGAAGCGGACGCGGAGGAGGCCGAGGGCCCGGACCCGGGCCGGACCACGGGCCCGGCCCCGGGTGAGGGCATAGGCCCGGGTCCGGACGTGGCCGAGGGCCCGGACGGACCGGCCCCGGGGGCCGGTGGGCCGGGACGGGCTCAGCCCGTGACGTCCAGGCCGTAGTGGTGGTAGAGCTGAAGCTCCTGCTCGGGGGAGAGGTGGCGGCCCACCCCGAAGTCCGGGGCGTCCTTGATCAGGGACCGGTCGTACGGCACTCGCAGGGTGTCGCCGACGACCTCGCTCGGTTCGAGCGGTACGAAGACGTCCCGGCTGAACAGCCCGGTGCGCACCGCCGCCCATTCGGGCTTGCCGGTCGCGTCGTCGAGATAGACCTCGTCCACGGTGCCGATCTTGGCGCCCTCGCGGTCGAATGCCTTGCGGCCGATCAGGGTCCGCGGGTCGATATCGGTCTGCACGCTCTCTCCCACAGGTGGCAAACAGATGACAAGCAGGTGACAAGTGCCCATTGCTACCTACAAAAAGCCACATCGACGCACTCGGCCACTCGAACGCCCGCGGCCGTCCCCCGCGGCAGAACCGCTGGTACGCTGACTGTGGCTGCAGACCCCGTGCGGGAGAGTCCTCCGCCGACGCTGTCGGAGGCGCCGAAGGAGCAAACCCTCCCCGGAATCTCTCAGGCACACGTACCGTGCGGGTGAGGTCACTCTGGAAAGCAGGGTGGGCCACGGGCGAGCAGAGTTCCGGAACCCCTCCTCACCGACGGTGAAAACCGGTCAGGCGGTTTGTGGGCCGGTGAAGCTCTCAGGTTGAGATGACAGAGGGGGAGGCCGTCCGGGCACCCGAGTCACGGTGCCCCTCGAAGGTCGTCACAGACCAGGAGGCCCCCGCAGATGACCGTAAATCGCATCGCACTCTCCGACTTGGAACCTGGTACTCCGTTCGAGCGGCGCCACATCGGCCCGGACGGCGAGGCACAGGCCAAGATGCTCGCCCAGGTCGGCTTCGGCTCGCTGGACGAGCTCACCGAGGCCGCCGTACCGGACGTCATCAAGAGCACCGAGGCGCTGGACGCCCTGCCGCCGGCCCGCAGCGAGCCGGAGGTGCTCGCCGAGCTGCGTGCGCTCGCCGACCGCAACCAGGTGCTGCCGTCGATGATCGGCCTCGGCTACTACGGCACCCACACCCCGCCGGTGATCCTGCGCAATGTGCTGGAGAACCCCGCCTGGTACACCGCCTACACGCCCTATCAGCCGGAGATCTCCCAGGGCCGGCTCGAGGCGCTGCTGAACTTCCAGACCGTCGTCTCCGATCTGACCGGGCTGCCCACGGCCGGTTCCTCGCTGCTGGACGAGGCCACCGCGGCCGCCGAGGCGATGGCGCTGTCGCGGCGCGTCGGCAAGGTCAAGGAGGGCGTCTTCCTGATCGACGCCGACTGTCTGCCGCAGACCGTCGCGGTCATACGGACCCGCGCCGAGCCGACCGGTGTCGAGGTCGTCGTCGCCGACCTGGCCGAGGGCATCCCGGACGAGATCGCCGAGCGCGGGGTCTTCGGCGTGCTGCTGCAGTACCCGGGCGCCTCCGGTGTGGTGCGTGATCCGCGCCCGGTCATCGAGCGCGCCCATGAGCTCGGCGCCGTCGTCACCGTCGCCGCCGATCTGCTCGCGCTCACCCTGCTCACCTCGCCCGGCGAGCTGGGCGCGGACATCGCGGTGGGCAGCAGCCAGCGGTTCGGCGTCCCGATGGGCTTCGGCGGGCCGCACGCCGGTTTCATGGCGGTGCGCGACGCCTACGCCCGCAACCTGCCCGGCCGCCTGGTCGGGGTCTCGGTGGACGCCGACGGCGACAAGGCGTACCGGCTGGCGCTGCAGACCCGTGAGCAGCACATCCGCCGGGAGAAGGCCACCAGCAACATCTGCACCGCTCAGGTGCTGCTGGCCGTGATGGCCGGGATGTACGCCGTCTACCACGGCCCGGACGGGCTCGCGGCGATCGCCCGCCGCACCCACCGCTACGCCTCCGTGCTCGCCGAGGGACTGCGGGCCGGTGGTGTCGAGGTGGTGCACGGCGCGTTCTTCGACACCCTCACCGCGCGGGTGCCGGGCCGGGCCGCCGAGGTCGTCGCCGCAGCCCGTGAGGCCGGGGTCAACCTCCGGCCGACCGACGCCGACCACGTCGGCATCGCCTGCGACGAGACCACCGGCCGCGCTCAGCTCGCCGCCGTATGGTCCGCCTTCGGGGTGGACGGCGGCAACGGCGACGCCTCCGGGATCCCCGGGATCGACGAGCTGGACGCCTCGGCGCCGGACGCGCTGCCCGCGGACCTGCTGCGCCAGGACGGCTATCTGGCCCACCCGGTCTTCCACCAGCACCGCTCCGAGACGGCGATGCTGCGCTATCTGCGCCGCCTGGCCGACCGCGACTACGCCCTGGACCGGGGCATGATCCCGCTGGGCTCCTGCACCATGAAGCTCAACGCGACCACCGAGATGGAGCCGGTCACCTGGCCGGAGTTCGGCGCGCTGCACCCCTTCGCACCGGCCGAGCAGGCCCAGGGCTATCTGACCCTGATCCGTGAACTGGAGGAGCGGCTGGCCGAGGTCACCGGCTACGACAAGGTCTCGCTGCAGCCGAACGCCGGGTCCCAGGGCGAACTCGCCGGACTGCTGGCGGTGCGCGCCTACCACCGGGCCAACGGGGACACCCAGCGCACCGTCTGCCTGATCCCGTCCTCCGCGCACGGCACCAACGCCGCCAGCGCCGTGATGGCCGGTATGAAGGTCGTCGTGGTAAAAACCGGCCAGGACGGCGAGGTGGACACCGACGACCTGCGCGCCAAGATCGAGCAGTACGGCGACCAGTTGGCCGTCCTGATGGTCACCTACCCCTCCACCCACGGGGTGTTCGAGGAGCACATCACCGAGATCTGCGCGACCGTGCACGACGCGGGCGGTCAGGTCTACGTGGACGGCGCCAACCTCAACGCGCTGGTCGGGCTCGCCGAGCCGGGCCGGTTCGGCGGCGATGTCTCGCATCTGAACCTGCACAAGACCTTCTGCATCCCGCACGGTGGCGGCGGTCCCGGCGTCGGCCCGATCGCGGTGCGCGAGCATCTCGCGCCCTACCTCCCCAACCATCCGCTGCAGCCCGCCGCCGGCCCGGCCACCGGCGTCGGCCCGGTCTCGGCCGCGCCGTGGGGCTCGGCGGGGATCCTGCCGATCTCCTGGGCGTACATCCGGCTGATGGGCGCCGAGGGGCTGCGCCGCGCGACCCAGGTCGCGGTGCTCGGCGCCAACTACGTCGCCAAGCGCCTCGAGCCGCACTACCCGGTGCTCTACACCGGCCCCGGCGGGCTGGTGGCGCATGAGTGCATCGTGGATCTGCGTCCGCTGACGAAGGCCACCGGGGTGACCGTGGACGATGTGGCCAAGCGTCTGATCGACTACGGCTTCCACGCGCCGACGATGTCGTTCCCGGTGGCCGGGACGCTGATGATCGAGCCGACCGAGAGCGAGGATCTGGCGGAGCTGGACCGGTTCTGCCAGGCGATGATCGCCATCCGGGCCGAGATCGAGAAGGTCGGCTCCGGCGAGTGGGCCAAGGAGGACAATCCGCTGCGGAACGCCCCGCACACGGCGGCGTCGCTGACCGGGGAGTGGGAGCACCCGTACTCCCGGGACGAAGCGGTCTTTCCGGCCGGGGTCTCGGCGGCCGACAAGTACTGGCCGCCGGTGCGGCGGATCGACGGGGCCTACGGGGACCGTAACCTCGTCTGCTCCTGCCCGCCGCTGGAGTCCTACGAGGGCTGAGAGGGCTCAGCCCGGCGATGCGTCAGTGGGGCCGGTGCGGCGGATGCGCCGGGCCGGCCCCGATAGGTACGTGCCGTCGACGGCGGCCGTCAGGCCGCGGTGACGACGTGCTCGGAACCCAGCGGTCGGCACGGTGCGATCACGCGCCCGTCCGGCAGCAGCTCACCGGTGTCCTCGAAGAGCAGGACGCCGTTGCACAGCAGGCTCCATCCCTGCTCCGGGTGGTGCGCCACGAGGTGGGCGGCCTCCCGGTCGGCGGAGTCGGCTGACGGGCAGGGTGGTTGATGCTGGCACATGACAGGGTTCTTTCGCTGCGGAGTGGTGAAGGTCCTGCGGCTCGCTGCGGCGTTCATGGCCGCCCCCCGTGGTTGAGTCGGTCGATTGCTCCAGTGTTGCCCTACGGCCTGGAAACCGCAGGGATTTCGCGGTACCGGTCTCGCTAGATAATGACGCATCACCCGTCCGGACGGTTCATCGCGGCCGGACTGTTACGAGGATGCTGCGGAGCGCCCCGTGACCCGGCGGTCACGGGGCGCTCCCAACCTGATGAAGGCCCAGGTCAGGCGGGTGAGCCAAGCAAGGGGACGCGGGTCAGCCGGTGGGTGAGGAGAGGCAGCAGATCGGTTGCGCGGTGCGCCCGGTGGGCCGCGATACCGGGCGGGGCCGGGGCGAGCGGCATCAGCAGGTCCCCGGCGCCGAGGCCGCCTTCGGCGCCGTCCGCGGTCAGGTCGCCGTGCAGCCAGAGCGTGACCATGTAGAGCTCGGGGATGGACAGCAGCCGCGGCTGGTACGCCGAGGGCAGTGACTCGGCCTGGCTCAGGGCGAGTTCGGCCGAGCTGACGTAGGGGCCCTCGGAGAAGTGCGAGAAGGCCCAGCCGTCGGCGGTGAGCATCGCCTCCGCGGCGGCCACCGTAAGGTCGCCGTCGCGGATCAGGAATCGCCAGCCGGTGAGCCGGGCGCGCGGCGGGCCGTCGGGGGCGGTGATGTCGTCCAGGACATGGACGGGGAGCGGGAGTTCGGGTTCGAAGGGGCCGGTGAGGGTGGAGAGCACGGGGGTGCGGGCCTCGCGGACGGCAGTGGGGGAATCAAGGGCCGTGAGGACGCTGCGCAGGGCGGGCGCGGGGGCCTGGGGCACATGCAGCGGCATAGTGGGTCGCCTCTCGCTTTGAAGACACGGTGAAGCGATAGCGGGCCGGGTTTGGGCGGCGCTGTCGGTGGAACACGGGTCAGAGGGGAGCCGGAACAGACCGTTCGGGCGTTATCTCTCTGCCTCGTTAGCCGAGTTTATACGACAAGTGTTCCCGTTGTGTTTCATCTAGCCGCTGCCGATATCGCCGACAAGAGGATATCCAGACCCCGGGAAGGCGGGGATTTTCCCCGATTCAGTGCCAGATGAACGGATATGACCTGGCATTTTGAGGCCCGCGCGGTAGGCTGGAACTCGTTGGTCCATTTCCCTGGCGCAATGCGCAGTTCCACAGAGCGTACCGGCTGAGTCGGGATCGCGGGGCGTTATCGATCACATTGGTGGGCATCATCGAGCGTGGTGTGCACACGGCTGGCGCCGATGATCCACTCGAGGAGGGACGCTTCGATGGGGGAGAAGCTCATAGCCGGTGAGTTCGACCCGTCCGGCCGGCGACGGCAGCGCGTCCGGTTGCGGCAGTGCCTCGACGGGCTGGGCCGGCTCCTGGACGACAAGCGATTCGACCGCCCGAAGAATCTGATGGGGCTGGAGATCGAGCTGAATCTGGCCGGGGCCGACGGGCTGCCGAGGATGATGAACGCGGAGGTTCTGGAGCGCATCGGGAGTCATGATTTCCAGACCGAACTCGGGCAGTGCAATCTTGAAGTAAACATCGTGCCCCACCGTTTGTACGGACGCGTTCTCGATCAGCTCTCCGAAGAGTTGCGAACCGGTTTGTCATATGCCGATCGCAAGGCGCGGGAAGTGTCCTCCGAGATCGTGATGATCGGAATTCTGCCAACCCTCGCCGCGGACGATCTGGGATCCACGAACCTCTCCTATGACGACCGTTACAAACTTCTCAATGAGCAGATGCTGGCCGCCCGCGGCGAGGATTTCCTCATCGACATCGAGGGCCGGGAGCGATTCACCTACGCCAGCTCCTCCATCGCCCCCGAGGCGGCCTGCACCTCCGTCCAGCTCCATCTCCAGGTCACCCCGGGCCGCTTCGCGGACGCGTGGAACGCGGCGCAGGCGGCGGCCGCCGCGCAGATCGCGGTGGGCGCCAACTCGCCGTTCGTCTTCGGCCGCGAGGCGTGGCGCGAATCCCGGCCGCCGCTGTTCCTGCAAGCCACCGATGTGCGCCCGCCGGAGATCGCCGGCCAGGGGGCGCGCCCGCGCACCTGGTTCGGCGAGCGCTGGATCGACTCCGCGTACGAGCTGTTCGAGGAGAACCTGCGCTACTTCCCGCCGCTGCTCTCCACCGGCCAGGACGAGGACCCGCTGCGGGCGCTGGACGACGGCGGGGTGCCCGAGCTCCAGGAACTGGCGCTGCACAACGGCACGATCTACCGCTGGAACCGGCCCGTCTACGCCGTCGTGGACGGTGTGCCGCATCTGCGTGTGGAGAACCGCGTGCTCCCGGCCGGACCCACGGTCACCGATGTCATCGCCAACGCCGCCTTCTACTACGGGCTGGTCAGGGCGCTCGCCGAGGAGCCCCGCCCGGTGTGGACCCGGCTGCCGTTCGCGGCCGCCGCGGCCAACTTCGAGGCGGCCTGCCGGCATGGCATCGACGCCGTCCTGCAGTGGCCCAAGTCCGGCCGGTCGGCGTCCCTGACCCGTACCTCCGCCGTACGGCTGGTCCGCGAGGAGCTGCTGCCGCTCGCCGCGTCCGGCCTCGACTCCTGGGGCGTGGAGCCCGCCGACCGCGACCGCTATCTCGGCGTGATCGAGGAGCGCTGCAAGCTGGGGGTCAACGGCGCGTCCTGGCAGACGGCCACCTACCGTCGGGCGCTGGGCGGCGGACTGGACCGGGACGCGGCCCTCGCGGCGATGACCCGCCGCTACTGCGCGCTGATGCGGACCGACGCGCCGGTGCACACCTGGCCCACCGATCTCTCCGGGTGACACCCCCACCGTGGACCATGACCCCGTATTGTCCGGTGAACGGGGCGGGTGCACCGATGAGGCGGAGAGACGGAAGTGGGGACAGGAGTGCGGTCACAGGCGCGGGGCTCGGGGTTGCCCGTGGTCGAGGACGGGCTCTCGCGGCGGATGCTGCGCAATGAGACGCTGCTCGTGCTGGCGCTGTCCCTCGGCGCGAGCGCGCTGTCCGCGCTGATCAGCTTTATCGGCTCGGTGACCAAACCGGGCGGGCTGAAGCACCAGGCGGCCAATCTCAACTCCTCCGCGGCGCCGGGGCGGCCCTGGCTGGATCTCGCCTGGCAGCTGTTCGGCATCTCCACCGCGCTGGTGCCGGTCGCGCTGGTGGCCCATCTGCTGCTGCGCGAGGGCGCCGGGCTGCGGGCGATCGGCTTCGACCGCGACCGGCCGCGGTTCGACCTGGCGTGGGGTGCCGCGATCGCGGCCACGATCGGCGGCACCGGGCTGCTGCTCTACCTCGGGGCGCGGGCCGCCGGGGGCAACCTCACGGTGGTGCCCGAGTCGCTGCCGGACGTCTGGTGGAAGATCCCCGTACTGATCGCCTCCGCCGTGCAGAACGCGGTGCTGGAGGAGGTGATCGTGGTCGGCTATCTGCTGCGCAGGCTCGGGCAGTTGGGCTGGACCCCGATGGCCGCCCTGCTGGCCAGTTCGGTGCTGCGCGGTTCGTACCACCTCTACCAGGGGATCGGCGGCTTCTTCGGCAATCTGGCGATGGGCGTGATCTTCGTGCTGCTCTACCGCCGCTGGGGGCGGGTCGGGCCGCTGGTCGCCGCCCACTCGCTGATCGACATCGTGGCCTTCGTCGGATACGCCGCGCTGGCGGGCCGGGTGGACTGGCTGCCCACGGCCTGACCCGCCGTCCGGCGCGTCCGGTCCGGTCTCAGGTCAGCAGCTCGCCGTCGATGACGGTGACGGCGCCGCCCGTCAGCAGCGTACGGTCGCCGCGCAGCGCGGTGCGGACCAGGCCGGTGCGCGCGGACGCCTGGAGCCCGGTCAGCTCGTCGCGGCCGAACCGGGCCGACCAGTAGGGCGCCAGCGCGGTGTGCGCGCTGCCGGTGACCGGGTCCTCGTCGATGCCGACGCCCGGGGCGAACAGCCGCGAGACGAAGTCATAGCCGCGCCCGGGGTCCTCGGCGGCCGCGGTCACGATGACGCCCCGGTGGCTGATCCGCTTGAGCGCGGCGATGTCGGGGGCCAGGGCGCGCACGGTCTTCTCGTCGGCCACCTCGATCAGGAGGTCGTCGATGAACGGGCCGGCGTGATGGGCGGCCACGATCTCGACGCCGAGCGCGCCGACCTCGGCCGTCTTCTCGGGCGCTGGCAGCTCGGTGAGTGACGCCGTGGGGAAGTCCAGGGTGATCGAGCCGCCGTCGTCGGCCGTCGCCGACAGCACCCCGCTGAGGGTGGCGAAGCGGACCGTGCCGGTCGCGGCCCCCGTGGTCTTCAGGACATGGGTGGTGGCGAGCGTGGCATGGCCGCACATGGGCGCCTCAGTGACCGGGGTGAACCAGCGCAGCGCCCAGTCGGCCTCCGCGGCCCGGGGGAGGGGGTGGGCGAAGGCGGTCTCGGCGAGGTTGACCTCGGCGGCGACCTGCTGGAGCCAGTGGTCGTCCGGGAAGCCGTCGGAGTCGAGGAGGACGACCCCGGCGGGGTTCCCGGCGAAGGGGCGGTCGGTGAACGCGTCGACGATTCGTATCCGCATAAGCCGACCGTAGACGGCGGTGGGAGGGTGAGCCATGGCCAATCGCCCGGATGTGGCTCCTTCTTGGGTGAGGTTGTCCGGTGGAGAGGGAGCCGCAGGGTGGGAATCGGCTCTTTGGGGTGAGCGGGACTTTCAGAGCCGTGGGTTCTGGTCCGTTGTGACGGAACACCCGACTCCGCCCATGTCATGGCAGAGTCATACACATGCTGATCTCAATGCCGGGGGCGCGCAGACACGTCGTTGCGACCGCTCTCCTCCTGGGTGTTGCCGCGTCCCTGACCGCCTGCGGTGAGCGGCGCGGCACGGACGTGGCGGCCGGCTCCCCGACCACATCCCCGAGTGCCGGCCCCAGTTCCGCTGCCGCTTCTCCGTATGTGGAGCCCGGGACCGTCGACGGTGCCCCGCACCAGGGCGACAACAACGCCTACCGTCGCTCCGGCGAGATGTCCCCCGCCAGTGCCAAGGAGGCGCGGAAGGAAGCCGACCGCATCGAGCCCGTACTCAAGCGACTGTGGGGACAGAAGAAGTGGGACCCCGAAAATGTGCGCGCGGCGCTGCTCGGGCTGGGGTACGAGGAGGAGCGGATCGGCCCGAAGGGGGAGCGCCTCGGCGGGACGCTCACCGTGCGGGCGATGGATCCGCGCTACGAGGTCGACCACTACGTCACGCCCGAAGGCGCCCGGATCGGCCTTCGCGTCCATGACGACGCCTGCGTCACGGCGTTCGTGCAGAAGACCAATTACGAGGTCAAGACCAACGGGCCATTCATGGAGACCGGCTGTTTCGAGCCGCCCTACGGCCACTGACGTCAGCCGACCGCGTCACGCTCGACCTGTCTCGGCGACGATTCCGCGAATCTCGGCGAATCTCGGCGAACGCCGAGGCCCCGCACCGATGCCGATCAGACTCTCGGAGTTGTGTGCTCGCCCGTTCGTTGGAGACCGCTCCGCGCGGCATCGCCTGCAGCGCGGCGGCATCGGGTTGATCGCCCTCCCGGACGGCGCATGGCGGCCCCGCCCGTGCGCCTGGAGATCCGGTCCGGCAACGGCGCCGCGCTCGTCCTTCACGAGAACGAGTGGCCCGTCGCCCGCGCCGAGTACCGCCGCTGCTGAGATCGCGCTGGTTCTCGCTGCCCGTGGAGCGGCCCTGCGCGTCGATACCGGATCGGCCACCGGGAGCGGCCGTGGCCCTCTCCTGCCTCCCCACCTCCGCCTGGCGGGCGCCGAGGCTCTTCGGCTCGGCGCTGTCCTGTGACAGTGAACCTTGACCGATTGCCACTGAAGTTTGACCGTCTGGAGGCGCTCTACCGGCGGACCGCCGAGATCAGTCCGCCGGGCCGCTCCTCGCGCTGCGGAGGGGTGCTGATCGGGCGGCCGTAGGTGGCAGCGCGCTCGCGCAGGGTGTGGCTGTCGGCCTTCCAGCCGTGTCCGGCCAGCCAGCCCACCGGGTCGTCGGGCATCTCCGAGACCCACATGGACGCCGCCGATCCCGGCACGGCGTCCGCGCCGAAGCGCTCGATCACGCCCCGCGAGCCCAACGTCAGCCCCATCCGACTGCCTGCCGCCGACTGCGCGCTGATCCGGTCCAGCAGCAGCTCCACCGCGTCCTCGGGCAGATAGATCAGCAGTCCTTCGGCGATCCACGCGGTCGGCACGGCCGGGTCGTGCCCTGCGGCGGCCAGCGCGCCTGGCCAGTCCTCACGCAGATCCACCGCGACGGTGATCCGCTCGCAGCGTGCGACGGCCTGCTCCTGGCGCAGCACCGATGCCTTGAAGTCCAGTGGCGCGGCGGTGTCGACCTCGAACAGTCGGGTGCCCTCGGGCCAGTCCATCCGGAAGGCCCGGCTGTCCATGCCGGCGCCGAGCAGCACGACTTGCCGGACACCGGACGCGGAGGCCTGCTGCAACAGGTCGTCGAGGAACTTCGTCCTGATGACGATGGAGAACGACACGGCCAGTCGGCGGCGGCGCGCGGCCTCGTCATCGGGCAGCGGCGGCGAGGAGGGCCATAGGCCGCCGGCGGTGGCGAAGGCCTGTGCCAGTGGGTCGCGGAACAGGGCGTTCTCCCGTTCGGTCTCCAGCGCTCTCACTCTGGCCACCCCCACCGCCGTGGCCCACACTCCCGACGGCTGCACCTGTTCCTGTTCATCAGTCACCGCGCCAGCCTAGAAGAAGACGGCTGCGCCTTCCGCTGCCGATATGCCTTCTGGCGCCGTGGGGGCTGGTTCGGGTGGCTGGGATGGTGGTGCGGGTTGTGGTGTCGGCGATGTCACCGGCGGTGGAGAAGGTGGGTTCGCGGGAGGCTGCCTGAGCTGTTGGCGACGTGCTCGCTGGCGGCATCGGTCTGAGCGTGTCCGGCGTGCTGCCGAGAACATCGGGCCGTCGCAGACGGGGCAGAGGCGTGGTCCGGATGGGTCGGCCGGGTCTGCTTCGGCTAACCACTTTTCTTTGTGTTTGAGGTAGTTGGCCCGTCGGCAGGCGGATGAACACAGGCGGTAGCGCTGTCCGGGCTGGATCTTCATGCTCTTGCCGCACTCTCTGCAGGGAGCCATCTGTGCTGGAGCCCGAGGATGCCGTTTCCGGTATGCCTCCTTGTGGCAGGCCTGGGAACAGCGCAGGGCCTGGCGGCCGATGATGTCGGTGGGCGGTATCTCCGCGTCGCACTCCAGGCAGCGTCTCGTTTCCAGGGTGGTCACCAGGATCTCCGGGTGGCGTGGGCCAGGCGGACGATCGTGGCCGCTGGTCGTCGCCGCGAAGTACCAGCCCGGGAAACTCTCCCCTCCCTTCGCCCACCGGAACTCACGTATCGGCTGGATGCCCTCGAACCGCGTACCCCACAACTGGCCCATCGGTCCGCGACAACGCTCACCGGACTCGAAAAAGTCCAGCTCAAAGGCCGATAACGCCGGATCACCGTACGCATGAGCCGCTGCCCCCCATGGGAAAGGGCTTGGCATCCGATCGGTTCCGATATATCGTTGAAGTGTCGTGATGGATCGACGATAGAAAGGAGCGTCACGATGCGTTCTCAAGGACATGGACACGGACGTGAGCACTGCGGACCCGGCCACCGCGGCTGGGGCGAAGGTGGGGGGCGTGAGGGGCGGCGCGCGGCGTTCGGCCCGTTCGGCCCCGGTTTCGAGGGTCCGCCCTTCGGCGGCCCCCCGTTCGGCGGCCGTGGCCGCGGCGGACCGGGTGGCCGGGGGATGCGCGGCCGGGCGCGGCGCGGCGATGTGCGCGCCTCGATCCTGGCTCTGCTGAAGGACCGCCCGATGCACGGCTACGAGATGATCCAGGAGATCACCGAGCGCAGCGGGGGAGCCTGGCGGCCCAGCCCCGGCTCGGTGTACCCCACCCTTCAGCTGCTCGAGGACGAGGGGCTGATCGGCAGCGAGAGCGAGGGCGGCAAGAAGCTGTTCGCGCTCACCGACGCCGGCCGCACCGAGGCCGAGGCGGGGCCCGCCGCCCCGTGGGAGGAGGCCGGACGCGGTATCGACTGGGAGGCCATGCAGGAGGTCCGCCAGGCGGGCTTCGGGCTGATGGAGGCGTTCGCCCAGGTCTGGCGGACCGGCGACGCGGAGCAGCGGCAGAAGGCCGTCTCCGTCATCAATGAGTCGCGCAAGCGGCTGTATCTCATCCTCGCCGAGCAGGAGGAGGCGAGCGGCGGCGCCGAGCACGGCGGCGGGAACTGATCCCGTCGTACGGGGGTGCGGCCGCACGGGGGCGGTGGGGCGGGGCCCGGGATCGAGGGGATTCAGACGACCAGTGCGCTCAGCTTGCGCAGCGATTCATTGAGTGCGGTGGTCGCCGAGTCCTTCAGCTTCCCGGCCATCAGGGAGATCGCCGCCCCCGTGAAATCCCCGTCGACGCGCACGGTCGTGGCATCGCCGTCCGGTGTCAGCGAGTACCGCATGGCGAGGTTCACGCCCATCGGGCCCTTGCCCCGGGTGGTCAGCAGCCGGGCCGGTTGGTACTCCTCGACGGTCCAGGTCACCTCGGCCGGAAAGCCCATCAGCTTCATGTTCTCCTGATAGGTGGCCCCCACCTCCAAGCCGGCCGGGCCGCCCTGCGGGAAGCTGGTGTGGGTGGCGTTCCAGTCGCCGTACGTGGAGAAGTCCGTCAGCCGGGCCCAGACCTTCTCGGCCGGTGCCTCGATGCGTGTCTGCGCGCTGACCTCGGCCATGGGGGAGTCCCTTCGGCACGTTGCTGCGGGGTGTGGTGCGACGGTGCCGGGCAACGTAGCCCCGGGCCGCGGAACATTCAATACTGACGGGTCATCAGTTCCCGTCCATCAGGGTCGGTCTCCGCCCCCCTCCTCCCCGAGGAGGAGAACCGGTCATCCGCACACAACCATGGTGGGATGCGCACATGCTTCCCGGCGAGGATGCTTCGGCCTCATGGGACTGATGGGGTGAGAGTGTGCGAAGTCCTACCCTTTCCGTCGGCCCGGACGACACCGGATGCGAGGACCGGGTGAGCGACGTGGTGGCCACCGTGATCACGGGAGCCCGTCGGCGTGCCGTGCGTGATGGTGACACGCGGATCGACACCGCCCATCTGCTGCATGGCCTCCTCGAGTCCGACCCGGACGTACGGGACGCGTTCCCCGGTGGCTCGCCCCAGGTGATCCGGCTGCTGGGGTATCTGGCGCAGCGGGCCATCGGCTACGGGCTCCGGTGGAGCGGCAGCGTCGAGGGATCGGGGGTGGCGTCGGCGGCGGGGAGCGGGATGGCCGGATGGTCGCCCGCCGCGGCGGCCGCCCTCGATACGGCGGTCCGCCGCGCCGCCTCCCGTGGCGTGTACCGCGCCGACGGCCTCGATCTCCTCGCCGCGTTCGTCCGTGACCGGGAGTGTCGTGCCATGGAGGTGCTGCGGCGCGCGGGTGTCGCCGTCGCGCCACTGGTCACCGCGTTGGAGGGGGAAATCGGACAGTAGTCATAGGGGTGACGGTGCTGACGTGAGCTGACATGATGGCCCGGTGCGCGTATCCGGAGATCACTCACAGCCAAGGAACGTCGGTCTGGGGCTCGCCCTGGTGTCGGCGTTCACATTCGGTGGATCGGGTGTCGCCGCCAAACCGCTGATCGAGGCGGGGCTCGCGCCGCTCGAGGTCACCTGGCTGCGGGTGACGGGCGCGGCCCTGGTCCTGCTGCCCCTGGCCTGGCGCCATCGCGGGCTGCTGACCCGCCGCCCCGGACTGCTGGTGGGGTTCGGTCTGCTGGCCGTCGCGGGGGTGCAGGCGTGTTACTTCGCGGCGCTCTCCCGGATCCCCGTCGGCGTGGCGCTGCTCATCGAGTACTTCGCGCCCGCGCTGGTCCTGGGATGGGTGCGGTTCGTCCAGCGCAGGCCGGTGAGCCGGGCCGCGGCGGTCGGGGTCGTGCTGGCCGTCGGCGGGCTCATGTGTGTGGTGGAGGTCTGGTCCGGGCTGAGCTTCAACCCCCTCGGAGTGCTGCTCGCCTTCGGCGCGGCGTTCTGCCAGGTGGGCTATTTCGTCCTCTCCGACCACGGCAGCGACGGCCAGGACCCGGCGGATCCGCTCGGTGTCATCGCCTACGGACTGCTGATCGGGGCCGTGGCGCTGACCGTGGTCAGCCGCCCCTGGGGCATGGACTGGACGGTCCTCACCGGGCGCGCCGATCTGGCGGGCGCCAGTGTCCCCGCGCCGGCGCTGCTCGCCTGGGTCGTGCTGGTGGCGACGGTGCTCGCGTATCTCACCGGGGTGGTGTCGGTGCGCCGGCTCTCACCGCAGGTGGCCGGGGTGGTGGCCTGTCTGGAAGCGGTCATCGCGACCGTTCTGGCGTGGGTGCTGCTGGATGAGCACCTGGGCGTGGCGCAGGTCGTCGGCGGTGCCGTGGTGCTGACCGGCGCCCTGATCGCCCAGACCTCCACCCCGAAGGCCGCCCCGGCCGAGCCGGTGGCGGCCTCGGCTCCGGTGGAGGGGGAGCGGGAGTTCACGGCGGGAGGGTGACCGGCCCCGCCGCCCCGCGACGAGAGGGTGACCGGCCCCGCCGCCCCGCGTGCGACGACATGAACGAAGCCCGGAGGACGGCGGGGCGGCCCGGTCAGAGCCGGGTGAGGTAGTCGGGCACCGGCGTGTCGGGCGCGAGGTCGTCGGCGGGGACCGGCGCGCCGTAGGTGCGGGCGACCGGCACCACGCCGCTCCAGTGGGGGAGTTCCAGGTCCTCGTCGTCGTCGCTGGGCCCGCCGGTGCGGAGCTTCGCGGAGACCTCTTCGAGGTCCAGCCGCAGCACGGCGGTGGCGGCCAGCTCCTTGGTGTTGGCGGGCCGGGAGTCGGCGGCGCGGCCCGGCACCACATGGTCCACCAGGGCGTCCAGGGCCGCGGTGCGCTCGGCCGGATCGGTCACCGGGTGGGCGGTGCCGTGCACCACCACCGAGCGGTAGTTGATGGAGTGGTGGAACGCCGAGCGGGCCAGGACCAGCCCGTCGACATGGGTGACGGTGAGACACACCGGCAGCCCCGGCTCCTCGGCGCCCGCCCGGCCCGCCATCCGCAGCGGCCGCGCCCCCGTCGAGCCGTGTACGTACAGCCGCTCCCCGACCCGGCCGTAGAGGGTCGGCAGGACGACGGGGGCGCCATCGCGTATGAAGCCCAGGTGGCAGACGTAGCCCTCGTCGAGGATCGCGTGCACCACCTCCCGGTCGTACGAGGCGCGCTCGCGGGAGCGGGTGGGCACGGTGCGGTCGGTCGGCGGGTAGGCGTTGTCGGGCGCGTTGGTCGCGGCGGTGGCGTCCGGGGCGGGCATTTGCGTCCTCCATTGCACTAGTGCAAAATGGCGTTTGTGCTAGGAGAATATCCGATCGTAGGTCGTCGCGCAGCCGAGATCGCGGCCAGTGTGGAGCGCGCGGTCGGCGCCGGTGAGCTGCCACCGGGCCAACTGCTGCCGCCTCTGAGGGAGTTGGCCCAGCGGCTGGAGGTGAATCCCAATACGGTCGCGGCCGCCTATCGCGTGCTGCGCGAACGAGGTGTGATCGAGACCGCGGGGCGCCGGGGCAGCCGAGTGCGCTCCCGCCCCTCCAGTACGCCCCGCGAGTGGATCGGCGTCGACGCCGCCGGCGCACGCGATCTGTCGAGCGGCAACCCCGACCCCGCGCTGCTGCCGCCGCTCGGCGCGCCGCTCGCGGCGGCCGCGGCGCGGGCGGCGGAGCGCCCCACGTTGTACGGCGCGCCGGACATCGTCCCCGAGGTGGCCGAACTCGCCCGGACCGCCCTCGACGCGGACGGGGTGCCACCCGGGCCGGTCGCCGTCACCTCCGGCTCGCTCGACGCGATCGAGCGGGTGCTGGCCGCGCATCTGCGGCCAGGTGACGCGGTCGCGGTCGAGGATCCCGGCTGGGGCAGTCTGCTCGACCTGATCCCGGCGCTCGGGCTGCGCGCCGTCCCGGTCGGGCTCGACGACGACGGACCGCTGCCCGAGCGGGTGGAGCATGCGCTGGCCCAGGGCGCGCGGGCGCTGGTGGTCACCGACCGGGCGCAGAACCCGACGGGCGCGACGGTGAGCGCGACGCGCGCACGTGAGCTGCGGATCGTGCTCGCCGCCCACCCCGATGTGCTGCTGATCGAGGACGATCACGGGCACGGCATCGTGGACGTCCCCCTGCGCCCCCTGGCCGGGGGCACCGACCACTGGGTGCTGGTCCGCTCCACCGCCAAGGCGTACGGCCCGGATCTGCGGCTCGCCGTGCTCACCGGCGACGCCGTCACCCTGGACCGGGTGCGCGGCCGCCAGCGGCTGGGCCCGGGCTGGGTCAGCCATCTGCTGCAGGACGCGGTCGCCTGGCTGTGGCGGACGGGCGCGGTCGACCCGGCGGCGGTGTCGGCGTCGTACGACACGCGGCGCGCGGCGCTGGTGCGGGCGCTGCGTACCCGGGGGGTCGCCGCGCACGGGCGCAGCGGGATGAATGTGTGGGTGCCGGTCCCGGACGAGACCGGCGCGGTCGCCCGGCTGCTGGCGGCGGGCTGGGCCGTCGCCCCGGGGGCGCGCTTCCGCGTGGCCTCGCCACCGGGGGTGCGGCTGACGGTCTCGCCGCTGGCCGCCGACGAGATCGGAACGGTCGCCGACGCGGTGGCCGCGGCGGCGGGGGCGACGGTGTCGGGACGGCTGGCCTAGGCGCTCCGCTGGAAGTGCCGCGATGCGTCGTCGGCCGTCCGCGGCGCCATTGTGGCCGGTCGCGCCCACGCGGCGGAGCCGCACATCGACACAGCCCCGCGCCCCTTCGGGGCGCTGCCGAACCGTAGCGGTCTTCGCCCGACTCGCTTAGGAGCCCGTGCGATGGATCCGTACGGTCCGCGAACGCCCGCCGGACGGGGCCCTGGGCGTGCCGGAGCGCCGCTGGGTCAGGGCCGCGCCGATGAGGACGATCATGGCGCCCACCGGCGTGTTCCAGGTCAGATGCTCCCCGAGGATCGCCACGCCCGCGGTGGTGGCGATCACCGGGACGAAGTACGTGACCATCATCGCCGTCGTCGGGCCGACCTCGTCGACGAGCCCGTACTGGACCAGGAACGCCACCCCGGTGCCCAGCGCGCCCAGGGCGAGCACCGAGAGCAGGGGCAGAACCGGGAAGGAGGTGGGCGTCGGCGCGAACACCGGTGCCACGAGCGCGAGTTGCACCGTGCCGAGCAGCAGCTGGCCGCTGGACATGGACAGGTGGGAGTGGCCCGTGTCGCTCAGCGTGCGCCGGACGTACTGCCAGCCGACCGCGTAGCTGGCCGAGGCGATCAGCGCCAGCGCGGTGCCCAGCGGATCCTGGCCGGAGAAGCCCTGCCAGGCGCCCAGCACGATCAACACGCCGATGAAGCCGAGCCCGAGACCCGCGACACGCTGACGGGTCGGCCGGTCGTCGGAGACCACGACCACCGCGAGCAGCATCCCCCACAGCGGCGAGGCGGCGTTGCAGATCCCGGCCAGGGTGGAGGGGATGGTCAGCTCGGCGTAGGCGAACAGCGAGAACGGCAGCGCGTTCAGGAAGAACGCGGCCACCACCAGATGGCCCCAGACCCGCGCCCCGCGCGGCAGCCGCTCCCGCTTCACCGCCAGCGTCACCAGCAGCACGGCGGTGCCGAACAGCATCCGCCCGAGCGTGACGTACAAGGGGGCGAACGCCTCATTGCCCACCTTGATGAAGAGAAAGCTGAAACCCCAGACCAGGGAGAGCGCGCCGAAGCGGACGCGCCAGTCGAGGAGCGGTCGGCGGGCGGGTGCGGAGGAGGGCTCCGCGGTGGAGGCGGCGGCAGGGGGCGCCGAGGTGGCGGCTGAGGTCATGCCATTACGATGTGGGTTACAACCTCTTAGGACAAGCGAGAATTCATTCGCGGTATCACGTAGTATTCCTTATATGAACCTGGATCGCCTCCGCACGCTGCACGCCGTGGCCCGCCACGGATCCGTGAGCGGGGCGGCCGAGGGGCTGCATGTCACCACCTCCGCCGTCTCGCAGCAACTCGCCAAACTGGAGCGGGAGACCGGACAGCAACTGCTCGCCAAGAACGGGCGCGGGATCCGGCTCACCGACGCCGGGCGGCTGCTCGCGGACCACGCGGCGCGCATCCTCTCCCAGGTGGAGCTGGCCCAGGCGGATCTGGAGGCGCAGCGCGGCCACGCCGTCGGCGAGCTGCTGCTGGGCGCGTTCCCGACCGCGGTCCGCGGTCTCTTCCCGGACGCGCTGAGCCGGCTGCGCACCGAGCATCCGCAGCTGAACGTGCGGCTCCAGGAGATGGAGCCCGATGAGTCGGTGCCCTCGGTGGTGCGCGGCGATATCGATCTGGCCGTGGTCCTGGACTGGTACAACAAACCGCTGCCGATGCCCGGCGGGCTGGTGAAGGCCGCCCTGCTGGACGACCCGGTGGATGTCGCGATGCCCGCCGACCACCCCCTCGCCGACCGGCACGCGGTCGAGCCGGAGGACTTCGTGGACGACGAGTGGATCTCCTGGCCCAAGGGCGGGTTCTGCTACGACTGGCTGATGGTGACCCTGCGCGGCAAGGGCATCGAGCCGAGGATCCGGCACACCGCGCATGAGCACCACACCCAGCTCTCACTGATCGCCGCCGGGCTGGGCATCGCCGTGGTGCCCCGGCTGGGCCGCGGCCCGGTGCCCGAGGGGGTGCGGATGGTGCCGGTCAGCCAGCCCACGATGCGGCGGCACATCTACGCGATCTGGCGCGCCGACGCCGATCGCAGGCCGTCGATCCGGGCGGCGGTCGAGGTGCTGCGGTCGGTCGGCGAGAAGATCATCGACTGATCGCCGGCCGACCAGGGGCCCGGCCCGGGGCCCGCTCCCGGGCCTCTCAGCCCTGCGGCATCTTCCGGAAGTCCCAGGAGCGGATCGCCTCGGGGACCAGGCGCAGCCAGGCGTGGCGCCCGTCGTGCGGCATGGCGTCCAGGCCAAAGTACTTCGCCGCGAACATCCGCTCCGGCGTGTCGAGTTCGGGGCACGACACGCCGGTGCGCGGCTCCTCGCCGACAGGGACCGCCTCGCCGGAGAGCTCCACCCCGCGCAGTTCGCCGTAGTCGTGCCCGTCGTCGACCACCACCGCGATCCGCGGGTCGCGGCGCAGCTCGGCCCAGCGGCGGCTGCGGGTCAGGGAGTACAGCCACAGGACGGTGCCGTCCCAGCAGAACCACAGCGGGCTGATATGCGGCCGCCCGTCCGCGGACACGGTCGCCACCCGGCAGGTGCGCTGTTCGGCGAGGAAGGCGTCCAGTTCGTCCTGGCTCATCATGATGCGGCGCCCGCGCCGCTGGGTGACGGTCATTCGACCTGTACCTCCCGGTAACCCGTTGTCCGGCACAGGATGGTGGCTCTTCCTTGATGACGCAAGGGGCGCTACTCTCCCGCGCCGTGACCCCGAGCCCCCATGAAGACGCCGTGACCTCGCGCGAAGACGCCGTGACCTCGCGCGAGGACGCCGCGCCCCCGCACGAGGATGCCGCGCCCCCGCGCCCCCGCGAAGACCTCGTGGAACTGCTCAGGCCGGAAGGCTGCGCCCTGCTCACCGTCGAATGCCAGCGCGGTGTGGTGGGGCCGGACAGCGCGCTACCCGAACTGGCCGCCGCGGCCCGGGAGTCCGGTGCGCTCGGGCGTGTCGCCCAGCTGGTGGCGGCCGCCCACGACACGGGCGTCCAGGTGCTGCACGCGGTGGCCGAGCGGCGCGCCGACGGACGCGGCGCGAGCCGCAACGCACCGCTGTTCCGGGCCGTCGAGCGACTGCCGGTCCGGCAGCTCACCGGAAGCGCGGCGGTGGAGATCGCCGAACCGGTTCCGGTGGCGGCCGAGGACCTGGTCGTACGGCGGCTGCACGGTCTCTCGCCGATCGCCGGGACCGAGGTGGACGCGCTGCTGCGCAATCTGGACCGCCGCACGCTGGTCGTCACCGGCGTGTCGGCCAATGTGGCGATCCCGGCCGCCGTCTTCGACGCCGTCAACCTCGGCTACACGGCCGTGGTGCCCGAGGACGCGATCGCCGGGGTGCCCGCCTCGTACACCCCGGCGATGGTCCGCCACACCCTCGCCCTGGTGGCCGCCGTCACAACGGCCGACGAGGTGGCCGCCTGCTGGCGGCGGACGGCCGTCACGCCATCCAGATAGAGCTTCCCTGCACCTTGATCTGCGCGCCCGGCAGCGGCTTCTGCGCCGGGCCGCCCTTCACACTGCCGTCGGTGATGTCGAACTTGCTCTGGTGACAGGGGCAGTTGATGGTGCCGCCGCTCACATCGCCGACCGAGCAGCCCTGGTGGGTACAGATCGACGAGAACGCCTTGAAGTCACCGGCCTTGGGCTGGGTCACCACGACCTTGTGGTCCTTGAAGACCATGCCGCCGCCCTCGGGGATCTGGGAGGTCTTGGCCAGTTCCATACCGTCCCCGCCGCCCGGCTGGCCGCCCTCCGCGCTCTGCGACGCGCCCTGCGACGGCTGCGAGCCCCCGGTGTCCTGGGCGCTGTCCGCGCTGCCGCCGCCCGAACCGCCGTCGTCGTCCTTGCCGCATGCGGCAAGCGTGGCGGCCAGCCCGGCCGCTCCGGCCGCGGTGACGACGGCACGGCGGGTGGTGCCCTGCCCGGGGATTGCCGACTGCGTCATGGTGGTGCCTCCTGCTCGGGGGACGTTTCACCGTTCCATACGGACGCCGGGGCCGCCGTGTTCAGCCGCTCCCGGGCAGACGCGGGCCGCGGGCCGGAAAATCGCTTTGCCGATCGCCCTGCCGTGCCATGAGAATGCCGGTTTATGGGACATCTGGAGGCCGCGCACCTCGCCTACTTCCTGCCCGACGGACGGCTGCTGCTCGGCGATGTGTCGTTCCGCGTCGCCGAGGGCACGGTGGCCGCCCTGGTCGGGCCCAACGGGGCGGGCAAGACCACGCTGCTGCGGCTGGTCTCCGGCGAGGTGGAGCCGCACGGCGGCACGGTCACGGTCAGCGGCTCCCTGGGGGTGATGCCGCAGTTCATCGGCTCAGTGCGCGATGAGCGGACGGTGCGCGACCTGCTGGTGTCGGTGGCCCAGCCCCGCATCCGCGAGGCCGCCCGCGCGGTGGACGAGGCCGAGCTGGCGATCATGGAGCGGGACGACGAGGCCGCCCAGCTGGCCTACGCCCAGGCCCTGAGCGACTGGGCCGAGGCGCGCGGCTACGAGGCCGAGACGGTATGGGACATGTGCACCACCGCGGCCCTCGGCGTGCCGTACGAACGGGCCCAGTGGCGCGAGGTGCGCACGCTCAGCGGCGGCGAGCAGAAGCGGCTGGTGCTGGAGGCGCTGCTGCGCGGGCCCGACGAGGTGCTGCTGCTGGACGAGCCGGACAACTATCTGGACGTGCCGGGCAAGCAGTGGCTGGAGGAGCGGCTGCGCGAGACCCGTAAGACCGTGCTGTTCATCAGCCACGACCGGGAGCTGCTGGCCCGCGCGGCCGCCCGGATCGTCAGCGTCGAGCCGAGCCCGGCGGGCAGCGATGTGTGGGTGCACGGCGGCGGCTTCGCCACCTACCACGACGCCCGCGAGGAGCGGTTCGAGCGCTTCGAGGAGCTCCGGCGGCGCTGGGACGAGAAGCACGCCCAGCTCAAACGGCTGGTGCTGGACATGCAGCGGTACGCGGCCCGCAGCGATGAGATGGCCTCCCGCTACCAGGCCGCCAAGACCCGGCTGCGGAAGTTCGAGGAGGCCGGGCCGCCACCGGAGCCGCCGCGCAAACAGGACATCACCATGCGGCTCGCGGGCGGACGCACCGGGGTGCGGGCGCTGACCTGCCGGGCGCTGGAGCTCGAGGGGCTGATGCGCCCCTTCGACCTGGAGGTCTTCTACGGCGAGCGGGTGGCCGTACTGGGCTCCAACGGCTCGGGCAAGTCCCACTTCCTGCGGCTCCTGGCGGGAGGGGACGTCGCCCATCGGGGGGAGTGGAAACTCGGCGCACGGGTCGTGCCCGGCCACTTCGCCCAGACCCACGCCCATCCGGAGCTCTTCGGGCGCACGCTGGTGGACATCCTGTGGACCGAACACGCCCGGGACCGGGGGCGCGCGATGAGCGCGCTGCGGCGCTATGAGCTCGACCGCCAGGGCGACCAGTCCTTCGACCGGCTCTCGGGCGGTCAGCAGGCCCGGTTCCAGATCCTGCTGCTCGAACTGGCCGGGACGACGGCGCTGCTGCTGGACGAGCCCACGGACAACCTGGACCTGGAGTCGGCCGAGGCGCTCCAGGACGGGCTCGGAGCCTACGAGGGCACGGTGCTCGCGGTCACCCACGACCGCTGGTTCGCGCGGTCCTTCGACCGCTTCCTGGTCTTCGGGTCGGACGGCGTCGTCCGCGAGACGGCGGAGCCGGTCTGGGACGAACGCCGCGTCGACCGGGTCCGCTAGCCGTTACCGGGCCCCGGGCCGGACACGGCGTCAGCGGTTGGCGGAGTTGACCGGCACCAGCTTCGTCACCCGCTGGTGGGACAGCGGCCCCTCGGGGCCGGAGCCGCGTCACCGCGCGAGCCGCCGGGCCGGCGGATGGGTGAGTTCCCAGGTCTTCCACTGTGCACCCTCCCGGGCTACTGGGGCTCCCTCCCCACCGGGCCCCATGCCCCGTGCCGGCCGACCCGGACCCGGCCGATCGCCGCCGGAAGGACCGGGACGGCGGCTTCCCGGTCCTCGAGACGCCGCAGCTCCTGGGCCGCCGCGCGCTCGATCTCCGACGCCTCCGCTTCCGCCCGCTCCCGGGCGTAGGCGGAGACCAGGCCGTGCAGCCAGAACCGCGGTACGGCGCCGGGGGCGCCCGTGTGGACGACCTTCAGCAGCCGGGTGTCCGCCAGCCGTTCCAGCGCTTCCGCCACGTCGGGCACGGCGAGGCTCGGCAGCTCGGTCCCCGGGGACGCGGACAGCACCCGGACACCGGACAGCCCGAGCATGCGGAACAGACGGCGGTCGTCCCCGGCCAGGCGGTGGTAGGCCGGGGCGAAGCAGGAACGCACGCTCAGCGGGCCCTGTGGTCGCCGATCGCCCTCAAGGGCGGAAGTGCGGCGCTTTTCGACAAATCCGCGGAGATCGGCGCACTGGGCTCCCTCTTCCTCGGTGCGTGGGGAAGTGCCATACCGCTGGCCGAATTCCTGAAGCGGCGGGAGCTGGTCCGGCACGAGGACCAGCGGCAGGTCCTGGGGCATCTGCGGGACGGGCACACGGACCGGGTCGCGGCGCAGAAGATGGGCATCTCCTATCGCACCTATCGCCGCCGGGTCGCGGAGATCCTGGAGCGGCTGGGCGCGGAGTCCCGCTTCCAGGCCGGGGTACGGGCCAGTGAGCTCGGGCTGCTGTCGCCGCTGGAGGACGCCCAATGACGGCTCTTCCCCTTCCCGCGGCTCTCCCGATTCCGCTCGGCTCCCCTCCGCGGCCGCCCGCCTCACCCGTGAGCCAGGGCCCCGGCCCGGCCGAGGACGCCCGGACGATCGTGCGCGAGGCCGGGCAGCATGTGTCCATCATCCTGGCGTTGCCTCAAGGGACGCGGCGCGAGGTGCTGCGGTCGCTCCTCCCGGGCCTCCTGGACCAGGCGAAACCGGATGTCCGGGTGCGGATCCTGTGCACCCGGCACACCTATGACCGGCACCTGCTGCCCGCCATCGGCGGCGACGGCGCCGGGCCGGAGGTGAGACTGGCCCGTCTCGATCCGATCGAGGCGGTCATGGCGGACGGCCGTACGGCGCTGGCCAATCTGCGGGCGGAAGCCGGCTCGCAGATCTTCACCACCCAGGAGGCGCTGCCAGTCCAGGCGTTGCACACGCCGTTCAACTCCATCTGGAAGAGGTCGGCCCCGCTCTTGGCGCGGCCCGACTTCGGCGACCGCCGCCGCACCCGGCTGGCCGCCGAGATCCTCGGGATGCTCCGCGTCGGAGCCACCGACGAGGTCGCCGCCCGATCGCTGTCCATCTCCGTGCGGACCTACCGCAGACATGTCGCGGACATCATGGAACGGCTCGACGCGCGATCGCGTTTCGAGGCCGGGCTGCTCGCCGCCGAGCTGGACATGCTCCCGCCCCCGGCGGAGAGACACTGACGGACCGCACCCGGCCGGTGCCACCGGCCGGGTGCGCCGATGTGTTCCCGGTCCGGGCGGTGGGCCGGGCCGGCGCCCGCGGCGGCGGCCCCGCGGCCCGATGGGTCCGTCCCGTGAGCCGGCGTCGGACCGGCCAGGAGGCGAGCCATATGCGTACGGTGATCCCCATGGCTGCTGACGACCCCCCGGGCGTCCTGGTCTTCGACGTCAACTCTTCGACGTCAACGAGACGCTCACCGACATGTCCCCGCTCGCCGCGCACCTGGAGGCCATCGGTCTCCCCGGCCATCTGCTGCCGGTGTGGTTCGCCGGTGTCCTGCGCGACGGCATCGCGCTGTCCCTCGCGGGCGGCCGGGCGACGTTCGTCGAGGTCGGCGGGGACGTCCTGCGCACACTCCGGGCCCGGCACGGGCCCGGGGGAGCGGACCCGGCGGCGGCCGTGGACCATGTGCTCTCCGGTCTGCCGGACCTGCCCGTCCAGCCGGATGTTCCCGAGGGCGTACGGGCGCTGCACGCGGCCGGACACCGCCCGGTCACCCTGACGAACGGCTCGGCGGACACCACGCGTGCGGTACTGGACCGGGCGACCGGGGTGGCGGATCTGGCGCGGAGCCTGGGGCCGGCGCGCCCGGCCGACCCGCGAGATGGCGTTGCGGGAGCCGCGGACGGGGTTCCCGTGGCGGTGCTGGACTCATCCCGGTCCGCGTTGCGGCGATCGGCGAAAGCCGGCAGACCGGTCTGCTCGGGGCCATCGGCCGCGCCGAGGCCGTCAACGGGCGGGTGATGGCGTGTGCTCGAGTCCGGCCGCGGGCTGAGGCGGCGCGGTGGCGGCGTGGATTGCGAGGTCGGCGAGCCGGATAGCCTGGGCGAATGCTGACCGAAGTCACCGCGATCCGGTATGTCACGCCCTTGCGTGAGGGCGGATCGCTGCCGGGCATCGTCGAGGCCGACGATCTGGGCACCTATGTCATGAAGTTCACCGGCGCCGGGCAGGGCCGCAAGACCCTCGTCGCCGAGGTCGTCTGCGGTCAGCTGGGCCGCCGTCTTGGGCTGCGGGTGCCGGATCTGGTGCGGATCCAGCTGGATCCGGTGATCGGTCTGAGCGAACCGGACCAAGAGGTGCAGGAGCTGCTCAAGGCCAGTGGCGGGCTCAACCTCGGCATGGACTACCTCCCCGGTTCGCTCGGCTTCGATCCGCTCGCCTTCGAGGTGGGCGCGGAGGAGGCGGGGCGGGTCGTGTGGTTCGACGCGCTCATCGGCAATGTGGACCGCTCCTGGCGCAACCCCAACATGCTGGTCTGGCACGGGCGGCTGTGGCTCATCGACCACGGCGCCACGATGATCTGGCACCACGGCTGGCGCGGGCTGGACAAGGCCGCCACCAAGCCGTACGACGCCTCCGACCACGTCCTCGCGCCGTTCGCGCCGGACATCGCCGCGGCCGGCCGGGCCCTGGCGCCGCGGATCACCGAGGAGCTGCTCACCGAGGTGGTGGCGGACGTCCCCGACGAATGGCTGACCGACGAGCCGGGCTTCGACGGCCCGGACGCGGTGCGCCGCGCCTATGTCGAGGTGCTGCTGGAGCGGGCGGCCACGGTGGAGCGGAGGATCACGCTCGGGGAGCGCGCCGGTGAGGGGCCGTCCAAGGCCCCCGAGTGGCTGCGGGTGTGGGTCGACGGAAAGGCATCGCGGTGAGCGGGTTCCACAACGGCCGGGATGTCTTCGAATACGCCGTGCTGCGGGTCGTCCCCCGGGTCGAGCGGGGTGAGCAGATCAACGCGGGCGTGCTCGTCTACTGCCGCGCCACCTCCTTCGTGGCGGCCCGGGTCCATCTGGACGAGGACCGGCTGCGCGCCCTGGACCCTGAAGCGGACGTGCCCGCGGTACGGGCCGCGCTGCGCGCGGTGGAGTGCGTCTGCGGCGGGGGAGAGCGGGCCGGTCAGGCGGCCGGGGAGGACGCGGGGCGGCGCTTCCGCTGGCTCGTGGCGCCGCGCTCCACGGTCGTCCAGCCGGGGCCGGTGCACACGGGTCTGACGGCGGACGCGGAGGCGGAGGTCGAGCGGTTGCTCGACCTGCTGGTGCGGTGACGCATCGGCGCAAAGCGCGCGGAGGTGAGCGAGCACATACGGGCGGTCGTTGACAGGCGGTGGCGGGCCTCATAGCGTCTCGTGCGCAGGAGAGACTAAGCGGTTGCTCACTCCCGGGGCCGGGACGGTGAGCCGCCATCGATGCGAGGGAGAACCCGCATATGTCCACCACCGAGCAGCGTGTTGCCATCGTGACGGGCGCGGCCCGCGGTATCGGCGCGGCGACCGCCGTGCGCCTGGCCGAGGAGGGCCGCGTCGTCGCCGTGCTCGACCTCGACGAGGGGGCCTGCGCGGCCACCGTGGAGAAGATCACCGAGGCGGGCGGCAAGGCCATCGCCGTGGGCTGCGATGTGTCGGACGCCGAGCAGGTCGAGGCCGCCGTCGCGCGTGTCGCCGAGGAGCTCGGCGCGCCGACGATCCTCGTCAACAACGCGGGTGTGCTCCGCGACAACCTGCTGTTCAAGATGAGCGAGTCCGACTGGGACACCGTGCTGAACGTGCATCTGCGGGGCGCGTTCCTGATGTCCCGCGCCTGCCAGAAGCACATGGTGGACGCGGGCTTCGGCCGGATCGTCAACCTCTCCAGCAGCTCGGCGCTGGGCAACCGCGGCCAGGTCAACTACTCCGCGGCCAAGGCCGGTATGCAGGGCTTCACCAAGACCCTCGCCATCGAGCTCGGCAAGTTCGGCGTCACCGCCAACTCCGTGGCGCCCGGTTTCATCGCCACCGACATGACCGCCGCGACCGCCGAGCGCGTCGGCATGGGCTTCGAGGACTTCCAGAAGGCGGCCGCCAGCCAGATCCCGGTCCAGCGCGTCGGGGAGCCCGCCGACATCGCCAACGCGATCGCCTTCTTCACCGGCGAGGCGGCCGGTTTCGTCTCCGGCCAGGTCCTGTACGTGGCCGGCGGCCCGCTCAACTGATCAGGAGTCACGCACCACATGACCGCGCAGATACAGGACAGCGGCAAGGCCGCGCTCATCACCGGGGCGAGCCGGGGGATCGGCTACGCCATCGCCGAGGCGATGGTGGCCCGTGGCGACAAGGTGTGCATCACCGGGCGCAACGAGGACGCGCTCAAGGAGGCCGTGGAGCGGCTCGGGGCCGACCGCGCGATCTACGTCGCCGGGAAGGCCCATGACCAGGCGCACCAGGCGGCCGCCGTCGAGCGGACGATGGAGGCGTTCGGCCGGGTCGACCACCTGGTGAACAACGCCGGTACCAACCCGGTCTACTCGCCCATCGCCGATCTCGACCTCGATGTGATCCGTAAGGTCTTCGAGACCAATGTCGTCTCGGCACTGGGCTTCGCCCAGCGGACCTGGAAGGCCTGGCAGCAGGAGAACGGCGGCACGATCGTCAACATCGCCTCGCTCGCCGGGATGTCGTCCTCGCCGTTCATCGCCGCGTACGGCGTCAGCAAGGCCGCCATGATCAACCTCACGGTGCAGCTCGCCCAGGAGTTCGCCCCGCGGGTGCGGGTCAACGCCATCTCCCCGGCGGTGGTGAAGACCAAGTTCGCCACCGCCCTGTACGAGGGGCGGGAGGAGGAGGCCGCCGCGGCCTATCCGCTGAAGCGGCTCGGCGTGCCGGAGGACATCGGGGGCGCGGCCGCGTTCCTCACCTCCGACCACTCGGCGTGGGTCACCGGCCAGACGCTCGTGGTGGACGGCGGCATCCTCCTGGGCGCCGGGCTCGGCTGACCGGCGCCGGTCCGGCCCCGCGCCGTCCCGGTCCGGCCCCGCGCCGCTGACGTGGCCCCGGGCGCGTGTGAGGCGTTGTCAGTGGCCGCCGGTAGGTTCTGTGCCCGTAAGACGGAAACACCTACCGGAGGTTGAAGACGTGCCCTATGTGCTGCCCGAGTCCTGGCGCGGGGTCCTCGGCGAGGAGCTGGAGAAGCCCTATTTCAAGGAGCTCACCGAGTTCGTCGAGGAGGAGCGGGCCGAGGGGCCGGTGTACCCGCCGCGCGAGGAGGTGTTCGCCGCCCTGGAGGCCACGCCGTTCGACCAGGTGAAGGTGCTCGTCCTCGGGCAGGACCCGTACCACGGCGAGGGGCAGGGCCACGGTCTGTGCTTCTCGGTGCGGCCGGGCGTCAAAACCCCGCCGTCGCTGCGGAACATCTTCAAGGAGATGAAGGAGGAGCTGGGCCACCCGGTGCCCGACAACGGCTATCTGATGCCCTGGGCCGAGCAGGGTGTGCTGCTGCTCAACGCGGTGCTGACGGTCCGGGGCGGCGAGGCCAACTCCCACAAGAGCAAGGGGTGGGAGAAGTTCACCGACGCGGTGATCCGCGCGGTGGCCTCGCGCCCCGATCCGGCCGTCTTCGTGCTCTGGGGGAACTACGCCCAGAAGAAGCTGCCGCTCATCGACGCGTCACGGCACGCGGTGGTGAAGGGGGCGCACCCGTCCCCGCTGTCCGCGAAGAAGTTCTTCGGGTCGCGCCCCTTCACCCAGATCGACGAGGCGGTCAAGGCCCAGGGCCACACCCCGATCGACTGGCGGATCCCGGACCTCGGCGCCTGACCGGGGCTGGGGTCCTTCCGACGGATCTCCGTGGAAGAAGGACCCTAGAGCGTGTAGTCGAAGCTGTAGGGGATCTCGGACTTCCCCTGGACGGCGGAGAAGCCGCCTGATCCGGTGAGCCCGGTCAGCTCGCCGGTGCCGGATCCGGGCACCACTTCGAAGGTGCAGCGGACGATGGCGTCCGCGCCCCAGCTGCCGTGCTGCACCACGACGAAGCTGCCCGCGCGCCCGTCGAGGTCGCCGGTCAGCAGCTCGTAGCCGCAGCAGACGCCGGTCTTGTCGGGCAGATAGGTGATGGCGTACTGACAGCTGGTCCGCGGTGCCTCGATACCGCCCGAGAAGGCGTTCGTGACCACGGCCCGGGCCAGCTTGGCACCGCCCTCGGTCTCCTCGAGGGCCGTCTCCTGCCAGTCGGCGTAGGTGAAGTGGCCGGTGGTGTGCGTGGTCATGGTGGGTCCTTTCCGGGGCCGGGATCGGCTGCGGACGCCACTCTGGCCGCCGTACCTGACATCTCCTGTCAGGTACGGCGGCCACAATGGACCGCATGCGCGCCGACCGCCTCCTCTCACTGCTCCTGCTGCTGCAGAACCGGGGCCGGATGACCGCGCCCGAGCTCGCCGCCGAGCTGGAGGTCTCGGTGCGCACCGTCTACCGCGATGTGGAGGCGCTGGGCGCGTCCGGGGTGCCGGTCTACGCCGACCGGGGCCCGGCCGGGGGCTTCCGGCTGCTCGACGGCTACCGCACCCGGCTGACCGGGCTCACCGGCGACGAGGCCGACTCGCTCTTCCTCGCCGGGATGCCGGGCCCGGCCGCCGAGCTGGGCCTGGGCGCCGACCTCACCACGGCCCAGCTCAAGCTGCGGGCCGCGCTCCCGGCCGAGCTGGGGGAGCGGTCCCGGCGCATCCAGGAGCGCTTCCACCTCGACGCGCCGGGCTGGTTCCGGGACGCCGAGCCGGTGCCCCATCTGGCGGCGGCCGCCGAGGCCGTATGGGAGCGGCGCGTCCTGCGGGTGCACTACCGCCGCTGGCGCGGCGAGGTGCGGCGGGAGCTGTGCCCGCTGGGCCTCGTCCTCAAGGGCGGCATCTGGTACCTGGTGGCGAGGGTCGAGGAGTCCGTGCGCAGCTACCGGGTGGCGCGGATCCTCGACGCCGAGGTGCTGGCGGAGGTCTTCGAGCGGCCCGCCGGATTCGACCTCGCCGCCTCCTGGGCGGAGTCGTCCCGCAGGCTGGAGTCCCAGCGCTTCCAGGGCGAGGCCGAGCTCCTGCTCTCCGAGCGCGGGGTGAAGCTGCTCCCGATGCAGTTCGGGGCGGTGGGCGCGGAGGCGGTGGCCGCGGCGGGCCCGCCCGACGGCCAGGGGCGACGGCGTGTCGTCCTCCCCGTGGAGCCGCTGCCGGTCGCGGTCCACGACATGCTGCGGCTGGGCACCGACGCCGAGGTGCTGGGCCCGCCCGAGCTGCGCTCGGCCGTCGCCCGCGCCGCCGCCGAACTGGCCCGCCGCTACGGCGCGCCGGACGACACCCCTTGAGGCCCGCCACGACACGCCGAGCGGCGCGGGCGCGAGCGGCTAGGGTCTGTCGTCAAAGGGGGCGCCCGGCCGCGAGCAGGGGGCACCTCCCAGCGGTAGCTGGGGGAGTCCGGTGCCGGTCGATCGCGAGGCGGAGCGTCGCCCTCGTACTGGGCGTACTCGGGTGATGCGACAACGCGGTGAGCGGCCGTGCCAGGCGTCGGGAGCAGGACGCCCCCTTTGGCGACAGGGCCTGGCGTCGTCCGAAACACGGGAGGCGGCGATGGCGGAAGCGCGGCAGCAGACGCCGGAGGGCGATGCCGTACTGACCCGGATCGGGCAGGCGGTCATGCTGCACCGGGGCGGCGACCGGGAGGAGGCGCGCAATCGCCTCGCCGCGCTGTGGCGCGAGATCGAACGGGACGGCGCCCCCTTCCACCGCTGCGCCCTCGCCCACTATCTGGCCGACACCCAGGACGATCCGCTCGACGAGCTGATCTGGGACCTGCGGGCGCTCGCCGCCGCCGACGCGCTCACCGGGGCGCTGGCGCCGCGGGCGTTCCTGCCCTCCCTCCACCTCAACGTGGCCGCGGGCCATCTGAAGCTGGGCCAGGAGGAGGCGGCCCGGGGCCAGCTGGCGCTGGCGCGCGAGACCGCCGGCGCGCTCGGTGAGGATCCGTACGGCGACCGGGTGCGGGCGGCCATCCTGCGGCTGACGCTGGTCCTGGAGGGCCCCGTCGAGGACTGAGGGCCCAGCGTCCTTCCGGCAGCCGCGGGCGGGCGCATGGCGCCGGACGGACTTCGGGCGGCTAGGCCGCCTCCACCAGCTCCTCCCAGACGTCGGCGAGCGCCTTCAGCCTGACCACGAACCGTTCGCGTTCCGCCTCGTCGAAGGACTCCAGGAGGATCTTGTCGAGCCTGCGCGCCCGGTCGTTCGCCTCCCGAAGGGCCTCCTGGCCCGCTTCGGTCAGATAGAGCAGTTTGCGGCGGCCGTCGGCGGCCGCGGTTTTCCGGGCGAGCAGCCCGCGGTTCTCCAGCCGGCGAGCCACATCGGCCATGGTGGAGGTGTCCAGGGCGACGGCGGCGGCCATGGAACGCTGGTCCTGGCCGGGATGGGCCTCCACCGTCTGCAGCACCGCGAACTGAGGGCCGGTGAGGACTGGGTCCACTTCCCGTGCCCACGCGGCGAGATACGCCTGGTAGAGACGGCGGACCTGATAGCCGGGCGCGGCCGTCAGGGCAGTGGGAGCCTCCGGCCCGGTTTGGGCGGGCGGGGTGGGATCAGTCATAGAACCTACTTAAGCACGCACGGTTGACGCCGAGGGACAGCGGGGCGGAGGCCGGGGCACCCTCCGGCCCCGGCCGCGGCCTCACCGACCGGTACCGAGGCGGACCGGTCCCGTATCGCCGGAGCGCGGCCCGGCCACCGTCCCGGCGCCGCTCCCGGCGGGGCCGGAGACCTGGCCGCCGAGCAGGCTCCCGGCGCCGGGCACGACGGGCGGCAGCCCGAGCTCCGTCAGAATGCGGAACGCGGTGGCGGTGGCCGCCGACAGCACGGGCAGCCCCGCCTCGTCCTCGACGGGCTGGATCGACGCCAGCGACGGCATCTGCACACAGGCCGACAGCACCAGCGCGTCGGCCCTGCCCAGGTTCAGCCGGCGCCAGTGGTCACGTAGATCGGCCGGGTCCAGACGGGCCACCGCCAGGTTGTCCGGAACTTCGAGGCTGAGCGCGTCGACCACCTCGATCCCGGCGTCCTCGATGTACTCGGCCACCTTGGCGGTCAGCTCCTTCATATACGGCGTGATGATCGCGACCCGGCGGGCGCCGACCGCCTCGACCCCGCTGAGCAGGGCGCCGGCGCTGGAGACCACGGGCGCCCGGGAGCCCTCGGCCCGCAGCGCGGAGGTGATGCCGGCCTCCGCCACACAGTGGTGGCCCGGCCCCTGCGCCATGATGGCGACCAGGCAGGCGGTGGCGACGACGTCCGGCCGCGCGTCGGCCAGTTCGAGGGCGGCCCGTTCGGTCTGCGCGTTCATCTGGCGCAGCTCGTCCGGGGTGACGTGCTTCATCCGCATCCGGCTGGTGTGGAAGACGAAGCGGTCGTCGGACGCGATGGCCGCCCGCGCGTTGAGCATCCGGGGAAGTTCGGTCTCCATCGTCAGGTTGGAGCTGGGCACGATCAGCCCGATGTGATGGTCTGCCATGGGGTTGGTCCTCCGAAACGGGACAGCGGGCACCGGTCAGGCGGCCGGGGAGAGGATGGTCCGCAGCGCGTCGCGGAGTGTCGCGGTGGCGATCGCCGGGGCGTCCCAGAAGATCATGTGGCCGGCGCCGGGGATCTTGTGCAGCGGGGCCGCCGGATTGCTCTCCGCGGCCTCCCGCGCCCCTTCCGCCGTCACGACGGGACTGTCGGCTCCGTAGAGCAGGTGGGCCGGTCCGGGCACCCGGGGCCACCAGTCGAAGAAGTCCTCGTGCTCGAAGCCGTGGTGGGTGGCCACGATGGCCTCCTCGGCGCAACTGGACAGCCAGCGGGCCCGCAACTCCTGTTCCCTTCGCGGCCAGGTGGGCCAGGAGGCGGCCACCTCGTCGGCGTCCGTTCCGCGCCGCGCCTCGGAGAGCTGCCGCAGGAACACCTCCCGGGTGGTGGGGTAGGGTCCGCGCCCCGGGCCGCTCATCGGCGGGTCGGCCAGCACGGTGCCGCGCGGGGACACCTTGGCGCGCACGGCGACGGCCGCCGCGATCCGCGCGCCCATGGAGTGGCCGAGGAGCAGTGGACGGTCGAGGCCGAGGTGGGCGATGAGGGCTTCGGTGTCCTCGGCGTACTCCTCCAGCCCGTAGCCGTCGCCCTCGTCCGAAAGGCCCCGGCCGCGCACGTCCAGCACCACCGGCCTGACCAGGCCGGTCAGTTCGCGTGCCACGAAGTCCATGGTGATCGCGGGACTGGTGATACCGGGCAGGACGACCAGCGGCGGCAGGTCGCCGCCGTAGTCGAGGGCGTGCAGCCGCACCTCTCCGGAACGCGCCCACCGGCTCGTGGCCGGCACATCGGCCAGATCGGCGAGCGCGCTCTGCGGGACCGAACGCCATGTCATGTGCTGTCTCCTCGTCGATGGGAACGCCGGGCCGCGTCAGGAGCCGCCGGGGCGGGAACGGAGGTGATGTAGCCGACGGCGTCCTCGAGGGTGACGACGTCGCCGTACTTGGCCTGGATGTCGAAGAGCGCCGCGTCCGCCGGTCCCTCGGCCCGGTCGCCCACGCAGGCACGGGGCACCAGCACCGGGAAGCCCGACTGGACGGCGTCGACCACGGTGGCCCGCACACAGCCGCTCGTGGTGGCGCCGCACACCACGACGGAGTCGCGGCCCAGACCGGTCAGGGTGGCGGCGAGACTCGTGCCGAAGAAGGCCGAGGCCCCCTTCTTCACCACCAGTTGATCGTGTCCCGGCCGCATGGGCAGCCGCGGGTCGATGGCCACGGCATCACTGCCCTCGACCAGGGTGCGCAGACCGGGAGCCTTGCGCAGCCAGGCGACCGCGTCACCGGACGCCTCGGCCTCGGTGTAGGCGATCGCGGTGAAGATCACCGGCACCTCCACCGGCCGGGCCGCCTCGATCAGGCGGGTGGTGGCGGCCACGACCTCGGAGAGGTCGGCACCCGAGGGGTACGAGTCCTCGGTGAAACCCCGGGTCAGGTCCACCACGACGATCGCCGGACGGCTGCCGCGCCGCACCGTGGCACCGAACCCGGCCCGCTGGTAGGTGCGGTTGGTGGTGGCGCCGTACAGTCCGCCGCTCATCGGCGCCTCCCCAGCAGCCAGCCGGGGACGAACCCGAGCAGGAACGCGGCCGCGACCGGGCCGTACTTCTTCAGCAGCGGGCCCGCGATCAGCACCATTCCGTTGAGCTCACCGGGCGCCTCGGCGGGTGCGCCGGCCGCGGGAGCGGACGCGGCGGGCGCCGCGCCGAAGGCGGGGGGCGCTTCCGCGCCGCCCTGCTGAAGGAGCAGGTTGCCGAGGTTCTGGGCGAACTGCTGGAGGATCTTGTCGGACACGGCCCCGATGGCTCCCTTGCCGAACTGGGCGATCTTGCCCCGGATCACCAGGTCGGTGGCGAGGTTCAGCTGGGCGCCGTCCTCGGCCGGGACGACCTCCAGGGAGACCTCGGCCTCGGCGTCGCCGCTGCCGTGGGTGTCGGCGCCGCTGGCGTGGACACGCAGCCTCCGCTTTTCGGCGTCGACCTCCAGGAAGCGCACGGTACCGGCGTAGGCGGCCGAGATCGGGCCCACCTTGATCTTGACCGCGCCACGCCAGGCATCGCCGTCACGGCCTTCGAGAGAGGCGCCGGGCATACAGGACGCCACCCTCTGGACGTCGCCGAGCAGCGCGAACACCGCGTCGGGTTCGGCTTTGACGGAAACGGTGTTGATCAGTTGCATGAGTCCTCCTCGGCGCCCATGGCCCGCTGAGCGCGCCGGGCGGTCGCGCAGGCGTCGATCGCCTCGACGATGGTCTGGTAGCCGGTGCACCGGCACAGGTTCGCGGCCACGACCTCCCGGATCTCCTCCTTGGTCGCCTCCGGCCGCTCCGCGAGGAAGCCCTGGGCCAGCATCAGGAAGCCGGGGGTGCAGAAGCCGCACTGCAGGCCGTGGTGTTCGGTGAAGGCCCGCTGAAGATCGCTGAGTTCGCCGGTGCCGGAGTCGGCGAGGGATTCGACGGTGGTGATCCGCGCCCCCTCCGCCTGGGCGGCGAACATCAGACAGGCCCGGACCGGGAGCCCGTCGACGAGCACGGTGCAGGCGCCGCAGATCCCGTGCTCGCAGCCGACGTGGGTGCCGGTCAGCCGCAGATCGTGGCGGAGCACGTCCACCAGGGTGCGGCGCGGCGCCGTGATCACCTCGTATGACGCGCCGTTGACGTCGAGCGTGATGAGCTGGACGTCGTCGCCCAGGCCGGTGGTGTCGTTCATGGTGTCTGCTCCGGTGTGCGGGGGGTCAGGGCACGGTGGACGGTCTCCGGTGTGATGGGCGTGTCGTCCAGTTCGACGCCGGTGGGCCGCAGCGCGTCGTTGACGGCGTTGAGCACGGCGGCGGGGGCCCCGATGGTGCCGCCCTCGCCGGCGCCCTTGGCTCCTGTCGCGGTGAAGGCACACGGGGTCTCCAGATGGTGGATCACCACCTCCGGGATCTCATGGGCGGTGGGCACCTTGTAGTCCATGAAGCTGGTGGCCGACGGCTCGCCCTGGGCGTCGTAGGTGATCTGCTCGAAGAGCGCCCCCGCGATGCCCTGCGCGATACCGCCCCGGCACTGCCCCTCCACCACCTGCGGATTGACGGCGACACCGCAGTCCTCGACGCAGAAGTAGGCGAGGATTTCCACCTGCCCGGTGTCCTCGTGCAGCTCCACCACCACCCCGTGGGTGGCGTTGGAGAAGGTGCCGTCGTTGTGGACGTCGAAGACGGCGGTGGCGGTGAGGCCCGGGTCGATGTCCTTGGGCAGCAGATGCGACTTGAGATAGGCGATGTCGGCCAGGTGCTCGTAGCCGAGCGTGGCATCCGGGTCGTCGCGTCGGCGGACCCGGCCCCGGTCCAGTTCGGTCTCCTCCGGGGGGATGCCCCACTCGGCGGCGGCGATGGCGCGGAGCTTGTCGCCGAGCTTGCCCGCCGCCAGCCGTACGGCGCTGCCGCCGACCGCGATCGAGCGGCTGGCGAAGGTGCCCCAGCCGTAGGTGATGCGGTCGGTGTCGCCCTGGTGGAGTTTGACCTTGGCGATGTCGAGGCCGAGGGTGTCGGCGACGATCTGCGCCATGGTCGTCTCATGGCTCTGCCCGTGGCTGATGGTGCCGGTGGTGGCGGTGACCGCGCCACTGGTGTCCATGCGGACCTCGGCGAGGTCGAACCCGGGAACGACCTCCATCTTGCGCTGGGCGAAGGCGGCGGAGCCGTAGCCGGTGCGCTCGCTGAAGCAGCTGTAGCCGATCCCGATGTGCCGGCCCTCGGCCTTGGCCGCGGTCTGCCGGTCGTACCAGCCCGCCTCGCGCACCGCCCGCTCGCACAGGTCGAGGGATTCCAGATATGAGCCGGGGTCGTAGGTGATGTTGTTGACGCCGGTGTACGGGAAGTCGGTGATGACGTTGCGGCGCCTGATCTCCACCGGGTCCAGGCGCAGTTCGCGGGCGGCGCGTTCCATGAGCCGCTCCATGGCCATGACGTACTGCGGGCGGCTCACGCCCCGGTAGGGGGCGGTGGGCGCCTTGTTGGTGGTGATGGCCCGGCCGCGCACCCGGTAGGCGGGGACCTTGTAGACGCCGGGCATCTCGGCGGAGGCCATCAGCGGCTCGATACCGGCGGTGAACGGATAGCAGGAGTAGGCGCCCATGTCGCACACCACGTCCGCGTCGAGGCCGAGGATCCGGCCGTCGGCGTCGAAGGCGGCGCGTGCGGTGTAGTGCTGCTCCCGGGCGAGGAACGAGGCGGACAGGGCGTCCTTGCGGTCCTCGATCCACTTGACGGGCCGGCCGAGCCGCAGCGCGGCCGCCGCGGTGGCGATCTCCTCGCGGCCGACCACGCACTTGAGGCCGAAGCCGCCACCCATGTCCGGGACGATCACCCGCACCGCGCGCTCGTCCAGCCGCAGGCAGCGGGAGGCCACGGTCCGCACCTGATGCGGAGTCTGGGTGCAGGTGTGCAGGACGAGCTGCTCCTCCCGGGCGTCCCACTGCGCCACCGCGCCACGCGTCTCCAGCGGCAGGGCGTTCTGCCGGCCGGTGCGCACATCGACGTGGACCACGTAGGGCGCCCGGTCGAAGATCTCGTCGATGCCCTCGGTGGCGAACAGGCCGACGTCGACCAGGGTGTTCCCGGCGGCCTCCGCGTGCACCCGCGGCGCGTCGGCGGCGAGGGCCTGTTCCTCGCAGGTGAGGGGCGGGAGGGGCGCGTACGTCACCTTGGCGGCCTCCAGGCCGTCCTCGGCGAGGTAGGGGTCGCGGGCGACGACCACGGCGAGGGGCTCGCCGACGTAGCGGACCCGGTCGCGGGCGAGGACGGGCATGGCGGTCGGCACGAACTCCGAGAGCGGGCGGCCGAGCTGGGCGGTGATGTCACCCAGCTCCAGGTCGGCGGCGCTGAACGCGGCGACGACACCCGGGACCTGACGCACCCGCGTCAGATCGATCCCGGTGATCGTCCCGTGGGCCACCGTGCTGCGGACGAACTGCGCGTGCAGCATGCCGGGCAGCTCGATGTCGTCGACGAAACGGCCACGTCCGGACAGCAGCCGGGGATCCTCGCGGCGCGCCACCGACCGGCCGACCAGCCGGTCGTCCCTGGCGGACGTCATCGTGACATCGCCTCCTCACAGGCTCGCTCGATCAGATTGCGGATGAGGTGCTTGCGGTAGTCGCCGCTGCCGTGTCCGTCGCTCGGCGGATCCACGGCGGCGGCCGCCGCCTCCGCGCAGTCCCGGAACGAGCCGCCGGCCGCCAGCACGGCCTCCGCCTCGGGCACGCGTACCGGCATCGCGGCGACCCCGCCCAGCGCCACCCGGCCGCCGAGGACGTCCTCGCCCTCGGTTGCCAGATCGACCGCGGCGGAGACGATGGCGAAGTCTCCGCGACGCTCGGCGAACTCGGTGAGCGCCGCATGGGGCGCGGGGCGGGGGAAGACGATCTCCACGAGGATCTCGTCGGGGTCCAGGGCGGTGGTGTAGTAGCCGAAGAAGAACTCACCGGCCGGGATGCGCCGCCGCCCGCGCGGGCCGTGGGCCATGAACTCGGCGTCGAGCAGCACGGCCAGCAGACACCACTCGGCGGTGGAGTCGGCGTGCGCGATGCTGCCGCCCACGGTGCCGCGGGTCCGGATGGGCAGATGGCCGATCCACCGCATGGCATCGCGGATGACCTCGAAACCCGCCCCGAGCCGGTCCGCGGGCGCGGTCTCCACCGTGTGATGGGTGGTGAGCGCACCGATGCGCAGCCCGCCGTCGGCCTCGACGCCCAGCTGGTCGAGTTCGCGCAGACCGGTGATGTCGACCAGGTGCCCCGGCCGGGCCAGCCGGAAGTTCATCATCGCGACCAGACTCTGGCCGCCGGCGATGACCTTGGCCTCGTCGGCCAGTTCGGCCAGGAGCGCCGTGGCGCCCTCGACGTCGCGCGCCCGGTGGTACTGGAAGGGAGCGGGCTTCATGTTTCTCCTGTCGTTTCGAAGGCCGGTCCGGGCGGTCCGGTCGGGGCGGGCCGCCCTTCAGCGCACCGGCTGACCGACGGCCGGTTCCGGGGACGCGGGGGCGGGCACCGCGGTCGGGTCGTCCTCGTCGAGGTCGCGTCCCCTGGTCTCGGGCGCCGCGAACGCCGTCCAGACGACGGCCCCCAGGACGGCCACGGCCAGCACCCCGAACGTCAGCGGCAGCCCCAGCAGCGGCCACATCACCGAGCCGAACAGCATCGGGGCGAAGCCGGTGAGCGCCCGGCTGAACGAGGACGCCCAGCCGAAGCCGCTGGCCCGCAGCGTTGTCGGGTACAGCTCGGAGACGTAGGCGTACATGGCGGGGATGGTCAGCTGCATCAGGAAGCCGAAGACGCCGATGGCCACGACGGAACCCGTCGGCATGCGCATCACCAGCGCGAACACCACCAGTGCCAGCGAGGCGACCGGGGCCGAGACCCCTATGAGCCACTTCCGGCCGACCGCGTCCACCAGCATCGTGGAGGTCAGGACGCCGACGATGCCGACCGCGCTCATCAGCGTGGTGCTCATGAAGGCGGCCGTGTCGCCGAGGCCCTCCTCCTTGAGGATGGACGGCAGCCAGCTCAGGGCCGCGTAGTACACCAGCATGACGGTGGCGAAGAGCAGCCAGGCGGCGGAGGTGACGCGCGGGCTGAACTTCCAGACCGCGCGCAGCTGTTCGAGCGCGGCGCGCGGGCCGTTCCCCCCGGCCTCGTGCACCGGGGCGGGAATGACGTACGGCTCGACAGGCGCGCCCGTGCGGGCGACCAGATCGTCGATGACCTCCCGCGCCTCGGCCTCCCTGCCCTTCCTGCTGAGGTAGACGGGCGACTCGGGCACACCCCTTCGCACCCAGAACAGCAGCAGCGCCGGAACGCTCATCACGCTGAGCATCCACCGCCAGTTGCCCTCGATGGACAGCATGGCCGTCGAGACCAGACCGCACAGGGTGACGCCGATCGGCCACCAGGCGTCCAGCGCGGTCAGTACGCGGCCGCGGTACTTCGTCGGGGAGAACTCCGCCACCAGGGCGTAGTCGACGGGAACACAACCGCCCAGTCCGACACCGGCGATGAAGCGCAGGGCGAGGAAGATCCCGTAGTTCGGGGCCAGGGCACCGGCCACCGAGAACACCGCGAAGATCAGCAGGGTGACGCTGAAGGACTTCTTGCGTCCGATGCGGTCGGCGATGGCGCCCCAGGTCACCGCGCCCACGGCCATGCCCACCAGATTGGCGGTGGCCACCAGACCTCGCTGGGAGAGGGAGAGGTGGAAGTGGTCGCCCAGCAGCGGCATCAGGAAGCCGTTGAGGGCGATGTCATAGGCGTCGAAGAGGTAGCCGAGGCCGCCGATGATGAAGATCCTGCCCTGGACCCCCCATCTCCATGGGAGGTCCTGGACGATCTGGTCGCCTGTTTTCACTGTCGCTCCACGGGGTGTTCGGGGATGTGCCCGCGCGGGGCGACACCGAGGTGGATGAGCGGGAAGTGGCCCGAAGGGGGCGAGTGATGAGCGGGATGGGGGGTGGGGAGACGGGGAGGGGTGTGAGGGGAGGGGGAGTGGAGGGTCCGGTCAGCGGGCGAAGCGGTAGTCGAAGGCGCCCAGGTCCGGGTCCTCGAGCGGGCTGCCGCTCCACAACCAGTGGTAGGAGACGTCGGATTCGCCGTCGAAGCCGCGCCGCAGCAGGGCGTCCCTGGCCTCCTGCTGCGGGCCGTCGGGGTAGTGGTAGAAGGTCTTGTTCTGCAGTGAGGCGTCCTGGACCATGCCGGCGTGCTTGGCTCGCCGGTCCACGTAAGCCCGCAGCGCGCCCTCGACGCCGTCGGCGGTGATCCGGCCCAGTTCCTCGGCCAGTACGGCGGCGTCCTCCATGGCCTGGGAGGCACCCTGGGCCTGGTACGGCAGCATGGCGTGGCAGGCGTCGCCGAGGAGGGCTGTGCGGCCGTCCATCCAGACCGGGTCGCGGCGGCGGTGGTAGAGGGCGAAGGAGAGCACGTCCTCCTTGGCCTTGGACAGCATCGCCGCCGCCCGGTCGTCCCAGCCCTCGTAGGCGTTCACCAGGTCTTCCGCGGTGGCCGAGCCGGTCCATTTCTCGGCGACCTCGTCCGTGCACGGGACGCAGCCGACGACGTTGAGGTACTCGCCGCCGCGGATCATGTAGTGGACCAGGTGCCGGTCGGGGCCGTACCAGATGGTGCTCTGGAACCGGTCCATCAGGAAGCGCGTGGCCGGGTCGGCGGCGATGAGGTCGCCGGGGATGAGGGCCCGGAAGGCCATCTCGCCGGAGAACAGCAGGGTGTCCGGAAGGCCCATGAGGTCGCGGACCCGGGACCGGATGCCGTCGGCGCCGATCAGCACATCGCCTTCGAAGCGCCGGCCGTCCTCGGTCACGGCCGCGGGGCGGCGCGGGTCGCTCCGGTCCAGTTCGCCCACCCGGCTCGAGGTGTGCAGCGCGACCACCGGGCCGGGGCCGGCCGGCTCGACGCAGGCGTCGGTGAGGACACCGTGCAGATCGGCCCGGTGGTAGTGCCAGTACGGCGCGTTGTACTGCTGCTTGCAGTGGTCACCGAGCTGGGTCAGCCCGATGATGCTGCCGTCCTTCCACCGGCGCCGCACCTGGTCCTGGGGCTCGGTGTGGATGGCCTCCAGTTGTTTGCGCAGCCCCAGCCCGAGCAGGACTCGGCTCGCGTTGGGAGCTGTTTGGATACCCGCGCCGATCTCGCCGAACCGCGGTGCCTGCTCCAGCACGGTCACGTGGTGGCCGCGCTGCCGCAGCGACAGCGCGGCGGTCATTCCGCCGAGCCCGCCGCCGACGATGACGACGTCGAGGGATTGGGTGGATGCCATCTTCTCTCCAGATGCAGGTGCGGCGGCGGGATCAGAAGTCGACGAGTCGGCCCGCGGTGACGACCTCCTGGCCGTCGACGGAGACCGTGCAGCCGCGCATGGCGATGTCGACGTGCGCATACGACTCGCGCTCGAGTACGGGGTGGGGCCCGGTGGACCACAGGAAGTTCCCGGCGAACGCCCGCGCGTCCATGCCCATCAGCTCTTCCTTGCCGTACAGGGCGGTGGCGAACCAGTCGGCGGTGCGCATCAGGCCCCAGCCCATATGGGACAGGCTGCGGCCCCATTCGTCGTCCGCGTCGTCGAAGAAGGTGTTCAGCAGGTGGGCCTCGGCGCCACCGGACACCTTCTCGATGTTCCCGCCCGCGATCTCCAGTGTGACCGGCTGACGCACGTACTCCTTGAACGGCAGCAGGATGTCGCCCTCGGCGAGCACGATCCGGCCCTCGGAGAACCGCGGCCAGCACAGGACCATGGTGCTCGGCCAGTGGTCCCAGCGGCCCGGGTCGTCGGCGAAGCCCACCTGGAACTCCGGCTTGGAGCCCGGCAGTTCGATGGTCAGGTCGGTGCCCGCCTCGGAGACCACCCGCATGACGGACGCGCTCTTCAGCAGGTTGACGCCCTTGAGCACCTCCGCCTTGTCCTCCGGCTTGGGCAGGTTGCGGATGAGTACGTCGGGGGCGTCGCACACGAAGAGGATGCGGGTGCCCGTCCGCATGATCTCCTGCTGGAGCGGGGCGTGGATGAAGCCCTCCCGCGTGAGGTCCACGACGAGGTCGGCGGCCTTGAGCAGGTCCTGGGCGGCGGTGTCGCCGAGCACCGCGCTCAGGCCGGGGCCGGCACCGGTGCGGGTGCTGTCCGAAGGCGACGGGTTGCCACCGGGGACCGTGGCGGCGATGACATGCGCGCCGCAGGCCTTGGCCGCGCCGAAGGCGGCCGCCACATAGTCGCCGCGGCTGGTGGGCTCGGACAGGACGACGACGTGCTCATCGGGCTTGAGCTTGCACAGCTTCAGCTCCTGGGTGAACGCGTCGAGCAGGTCAACGGAGGTGAGGTCGAGCATGTCTCGCTCCTGGGGAAGGGGAAGGTGGCAGACGGCGACCGCGCGGTCCGGGCAGGCGTAGGGGTATAGATCCAGCCAGGTGGCCAGGCGGCTTCATGCGGAGACGTGGGTCTCACGAGTGCCGCCGACGTAATTAATCCGAACGCGTACGATCTGGGTCTGGCAAGGGGTGCGGCCAAACTTTTTTGTGATCACTCCGCCTCCCGGGGTGGTCGCGGCGGCCGGAACACGCTCGCTGACCTCGTCTTTTCCCCAGGGGTCGGCCGTCTTTCCCGGCTTCACGAAGATGAACGAGAGATGATGGCGGCTGGTGCGAAGTCTTGCGCCGAGAGTTCGTACGTGCTCGGATGGTTTCTGTTCGCATCCGGATCGCGCGCCCTGGACTGCCCCGCGATGGCTGGTTCTCGGCGGCGTGCCGCCTCCAAGGAGGGCTCCGATGGCCACCCCCGGCGCCCCTCGCGCACCGTCGTCGCGGTGTGCGGGACCCTGTCGCGTCACCGCACCCGACCGGTGCCCTCGCGGGAACGCGTGAGGGCCGCGGGGCAGGTGCTCCGCGGCCCCGGCTGACGCGGCGTCACTACTCGCCGGTGGCGCCGTCGATCCGCTCGCGGATGAGGTCGGCGTGACCGTTGTGGCGGGCGTACTCCTCGATCATGTGCAGATAGATCCAGCGCAGGTTGTAGTCCCCGCGGCCGGGACGGCTGACGACCTCGTCCAGGGAGTGCCCCGCGGCGGCCTCCTTGGCCTTGCCGATCTCCTCCCGCCAGATGGCGAAGGCGGCCTCCGGGGTGTCCTCGTCGGTGAGGTGGAACTCCCCGTCCGGGTCCTCGTCGCTGTACCAGATCGGCGCTATGTCCTGCCGGGCGAGCACCCGCCGGAACCAGCTCCGCTCGACCTCGGCCATATGCCGTACGAGGCCGAGCAGGGTCAGCCCGGACGGCGGCGCCGACGCCTCGCGCAACCGCTTGTCGTCCAGCCCCTCGCATTTGAGGGCGAGGGTCGCGCGGTGGAAGTCCAGCCACCCCTCCAGGCTGGTGCGTTCATCGGCGGTCCGGGGCGGATCGGGGCGTTCTGTGGTTGTCATGGCGGTCATGATGCGGCGCCGCCGGACGGACCGCCACGCGTTATTCGTGCAGCATTCCGCGCAGCAGTTCCTCGAAGCCGGTGCGCAGCGCCGCGCGGCCGGGGACGGCGTCGTGGTCGGCGCCCGCGGCGCAGCTGAACATCAGCCCCTCGCACCAGGCGACCAGCGACCGCGCGTGCCGCCGGGGCTCGGTGGAGCCCAGCGCCGTCATCATCGCCTCCAGCGGCTCCCGGAAGCCGCGTCCCGTGGCGTCGTAGAACTCCCGCAGCTCGGGGCGGCGGGTCGCCTCCAGCGCGAGTTCGTAGCGGGCGATCAGCAGATCCCGCTGAGTGGTGAGCGAGCGGTGCAGGGCGAGTGTGAGCGCGTCGGCCAGTTCCGCGACCGGATCGGCCTCGTCCGGTGCCGCGCCCGCGGGGCGCGGCATCTCGTCGGGCGCCAGTACCTCCGCCTCCCGCTGGGCCAGCCGCCGGACCGCCGCCTTGAGCAGGGCGGCGCGGGTCCGGGCGTGGTTGGAGGTCGAGCCGAGCGGCAGCCCGGCCGCCTCGTCCACCGCGCGGTGCGTCAGCCCCCGCATGCCGCGCTCGGCCAGCAGCGCCAGCGCGGTGTCGGCGATCAGCTCGGCGCGCGAGGTGCCGGACGCGGCGGCGGGCGAGGTGCCGGCCGCGGCGGCGCCGGAAGCGGAGGCGGCGGTTCGATCAGCGGTCATGGGGCCAACCTAAGCCCATCCGCCACTCGCACTACGGATGTAGTAACGTAAGTGAGTACTACGCCTGTAGTGTCTTTGGAGGAGTCATGCAGCAGCCCCGTGCCGTCGTCATCGGTGCCGGAGTCGGCGGGCTCACCGCCGCCGCGGCCCTGCACCGCCGCGGCTGGTCCATCACCGTCCTGGAGCGGGCCGCCCGCCTCGAGCCGGTCGGCGCCGGAATCTCCCTCGCCCCCAACTCCCAGCGCGCCCTGGACACCATCGACCTCGGCGACGACGTACGCGCGCTCGCCGCCTGGCAGGGCGGCGGCGGGCTGCGCACCCCCGGCGGCCGCCGGCTCTCCCGGATCGACAGCGCCGCGATGACCGAGCGCTTCGGCGGCCCGCTGGTCCTCCTCCACCGGGCCACCCTCGTCGACCTGCTCGTCTCCCGGCTGCCCGAGGGCGTGGTCCGCACCGGGACCGCCGCCCGGCTGGCCGACCCCGGCGGCGCCGGCCGCCCGGCCCGGGTCACCACCGAGGACGGCGACCACGAGGCGGACCTCGTCATCGGCGCCGACGGCATCGACTCGGCGGTCCGCCGCGCGCTCTTCCCGGACCACCCCGGGCCCCGCTACGCCGGATTCACCACCTGGCGTGTCGTCATCCCCGCCCCCGACCGGCCGTTCGAGCCGCACGAGACCTGGGGGAGGGGCCGGGTCTGGGGCACCCAGCCGCTCAAGGACGGCCGGGTCTACGCCTACGCGGCGGCCGTCGCCCCGCCCGGCGGCCATGCCCCCGACGACGAGCGGTCCGAACTGCTGCGGCTCTACGGCGACTGGCACCGGCCCATCCCCGACGTCCTCGCCGCCGTCGCGCCCCAGGACGTGCTGCGCCATGACGTCCGGTACATGGCCGAGCCCCTGCCCGCCTACCACCGGGGCCGGGTCGCCCTCCTCGGCGACGCCGCCCACGCGATGGCCCCCACGATGGGGCAGGGCGGCAACCAGGCCATCGAGGACGCCGTCGTCCTCGCCCACCATCTGGCCCCCGGCACGGCCGACCTCTCCGCCGCCCTGGCCGCCTACACCCGGGACCGGCTGCCCCGCACGATGGACGTGGTGCGCCGCTCGGCGCGCACCGCCCGCATGATGACCCTCACCGGTGCCCCCGCCGTCGCCCTGCGCGACGCCGCGATCGCCGCCGTCAGCCGCCTCGCCCCCGGTCTCGCCCTCCGCTCCTTCGACGGCATCGCCGACTGGCGTCCGCCCACCCCCACGTATCCTGCGGGGGCACAGCGGAAGGCATGATCGGAAGCGACCGGGGAGAACATATGAGGGTCGGCTGCGTCGGGCTCGGCGACATCGCGCAGAAGGCGTATCTGCCCGTGCTGATGGCCCGCCCCGGCCTGGAGCCGCATCTCCACACCCGCACCCCGGCCACCCTCCAGCGGGTCGCCGACACCTATCGGGTCCCCGAAGGCCGGCGCCACGCCGACCTCGACTCGCTGCTCGCGGCCGGGCTCGACGCGGCCTTCGTGCACGCCCCGACCGACACCCACGCCGACCTGGTCACCCGGCTGCTCGAGGCCGGGGTGCCCACGTACGTCGACAAGCCGCTCGCGTACCACCTCGCCGACAGCGAGCGGCTCGTGCGGCTCGCCGAGGAGCGCGGGGTGAGCCTGATGGTCGGCTTCAACCGGCGTTACGCGCCCGGCTACGCCCAGTGCCTGGAGCATCCGCGCGATCTGATCCTGCTCCAGAAGAACCGCGTCGGCCTCGCCGAGGACCCGCGCACCCTGGTCCTGGACGACTTCATCCACGTGGTGGACACGCTGCGCTTCCTCGCGCCCGGACCGGTGGACCACATCGATGTGCGGGCCAGGATCCGCGGCGGGCTGATACACCATGTGCTGCTCCAGCTGTCCGGGGACGGGTTCACCGCGCTCGGCGTGATGAACCGGATGAGCGGCTCCACCGAGGAGGTCCTGGAGGTCTCCGGCCAGGACACCAAGCGGCAGGTGCTCAACCTCGCCGAGGTGGTCGACCACAAGGGCCAGCCGAGCGTGCGCCGCCGGGGCGACTGGGTGCCGGTGGCGCGGCAGCGCGGGATCGAGCAGATCACCGACGCCTTCCTGGACGCGGTGCGCTCCGGGCGGCGGATCGGCGCGGAGGACGCGCTGCGCACCCATGAGCTGTGCGAACGGGTCGTCAGGGACGCCCTGGAGTCGGCTGGTCCGTCCGCCGGTCCGACGGCCGATCCGGCCGCTGACCGGACGACCGGTCCGTCCGCCGTCTGAGCGCCCGGCCCCCCTCGGCCGCGCAGAAGACGGCGAGCGCCGCCATCGCCCCGTACACCGGCCAGGGCCCGGTCCGCACATACGGGCTGGTGCCCTGCCCCAGCGGCACCGGGTAGACGGTGGCCGCGCTGGTGCCGGTGGACATCCGGGGGCCCACCGGCTCGCCGCGCGGCCCGAACACCGCGCTCTCCCCGGTCAGCGTGGCATGCACCATCGGCCGCCAGGTCTCGGCGGCCCGCAGCGCGGCCAGCGAGGCGTGCTGCTCGGGCGCCCAGCTCTGCTGGAAGGTCGAGGTCGAGGACTGGACGACGAGCACCCGCGCCCCGTCCCGCACCAGGTTCCGGCTCATGTCCGGGAACGCCGACTCGAAACACACCAGCGGCCCGATCCGCAGGGAATCCGGCAGCGTCATCACCACCGGCTTCGTGCCCCGGTGGCGGTCCTCACCGGCCGCCTTGCCCACCGAGGTGGCCCAGCCCAGCAACGGCCGGGCCGGGATGTACTCCCCGAAGGGGACCAGCCGCATCTTGTCGTAGCGCTGCCCCGTGGGGCCGTTCGGGCCGATCAGCACCGAACTCTTGTAGATGCCGGGCACATCGCTGCGCCGCGCGTCCACGTTGACCAGCAGATCCGCGCCGACCGTCCGGGACAGCGCGGCCAGCCGCCCGCGCAGCTCCGGATGGGTGGTCAGATCCTGGGCCACGCTGCTCTCGCCCCACACCACCAGATCGACATCGCGGCCGGAAAGCTGCCGGGTCAGCTCCGCGCTGCGCTCGAAGCGTGGCCCCGGCCCCGGGATGTCCCCCGGCTGCACCACCGCGATCCGCACCGTCCCGGGCTCCCTGGCCTGCGGCACCCAGGCCCACGCCCCGGCCGCCACGGCGCCGCACGCGGTGAGCCCGGCCAGCGCCACCGTACGGGCCGGGGCCACCGCGATCAGCACCGTCACCGCGACATTCACCAGGACCAGCAGAAAGCCGAGCAGCCAGACCCCGCCCACCGAGGCCAGCCGCAGCGCGGGCGCCACCTGCCACTGGCTCGCGCCCAGCAGCCCCCAGGGCCCGCCGAGATACTGCCAGGACCGGGCCAGCTCGGCCATCAGCCAGACGGACGGCAGCAGCACCAGCGCCGCCGCCACCCGCCCGGAACCCGGGCGGCCGTGCAGCAGCCGGTGCGTCAGCCATCCCCAGGGCACCCACAACAGCCCCAGCAGCAGCGCCAGGAGCACGATGAACACATGCAGGCTCGGCATCAGCCAGTGGTGCACCGCGAGCAGGAACCCGGTGCCGCCCAGCCAGCCGTCCCGCATCGCCCGGCGGCCGGTGGGCGCCGAGCGCATCAGCAGCAGCCAGGGCACCAGGGCCACATACGCCCACCACCACAGCGACGGCGCCGGGAAGGCCAGCGCGGGCAGCGCGCCCGCCAGCAGCGCCATCGCGCCCCGCCACCATGTGGAGGCCGACAGCCGCCCCCACAGGTCCTCGCCGCCGACCGGCCTCCGCACCTCGGACGCCCCCCTCCTGTTGGCACAGGGCCAGTGTGCGGGAGTGAGCCGATCATGAACAGGGCGGGGGTGCGCCGGAGCGTGCTTCATGCCGACTCCGGGAGGTCGTGTTCCGGGAGGTCCCGTTCCGGAAGGTCCTGTTCGGCCCAGATGAGCTTGCCGCCCTCGGTGTAACGGGTGCCCCAGCGGCGGGTCAGCTGGGCGACGAGGAACAGCCCCCGGCCGCCCTCGTCGGTGGTGCGGGCGTGGCGCAGCCGGGGAGAGGTGTTGCTGGTGTCGGTGACCTCGCAGATCAGTACGTCGTGCCGGATCAGCCGCAGCCGGATGGGGCCGGTGCCGTGGCGGATGGCGTTGGTGACCAGCTCGCTGACGATCAGTTCCGTGGTGGTCATCAGCTCGTCAAGACCCCACTCGGCGAGCTGGCGCATCGCCAGCGAGCGGGCGCTGGCGACGACGGCCGGATCGGAGGGCAGGTCCCAGGAGACGACGTGTCCGGCGCCCAGACCGTGCGTACGGGCCAGCAGCAGGGCCACATCGTCGGTCTGCGGGGAGGTCAGCAGGGTGTCGACGACCGTGCGGCAGAGCTCCTCAAGCGGCAGCACGGCCTGGCCGAGGGCGTTGCTCAGCCGGCCGAGGCCGACGTCGATGTCCTGGTCGCAGGTCTCGATGAGCCCGTCGGTGTAGAGGGCGATCAGGCTTCCGGCGGGCAGCTCCAGCTCCGCCGACTCGAACGGCAGCGACCCCAGGCCCAGCGGGGGACCGGCGGGCAGCGCGGGGAAGGTGACCTCGCCCGAGGGGTCCACGATCGCGGGGGTCGGATGGCCCGCCCGCGCCATCGTGCACCGCCGGGTGACCGGGTCGTAGATCGCGTACAGACACGTGGCGCCCAGCGCCGCGGCCGCCAGGCCCTCCTGCCCGGTCTCCTCCTCGGTGAGCCGGATGACCAGGTCGTCCAGGTGGGCCAGCAACTCCTCGGGCGGCAGGTCCATATCGGCGAGCGTGTGCACGGCGGTGCGCAACCGCCCCATGGTGGCCGCGGCGTTGATGCCGTGCCCGACCACATCGCCGACCACCAGCGCCACCCGGGCACCGGACAGCGGGATCACATCGAACCAGTCGCCGCCGACCCCGTTCCGCGCGTCCGTGGGCAGATAGCGCGAGGCCACCTCGACGGCCTGGCCGCCGCTCAGGGCGTGCGGCAGCAGACTGCGCTGGAGGGCCAGCGCGGTGGCGTGCTCACGGCTGTAGCGGCGGGCGTTGTCGATGTTCAGCGCGGCCCGTGCGACCAGTTCCTCGGCGAGCAGCAGATCGTCCTCCTCGAACGGGTCCGGATGCCGGGAGCGCACGAACGAGGCCACCCCCAGCAGGGCGCCGCGCGCCCCGATCGGGGCCACCATCAGCGACCGCATCCCGAACTCGCGCACCTTCGCCGTCCGTGCCGGATCGTCCCCGGACCACGCGGTGATGGAGTGGCCCATCTCGGGGTCGAGCAGGGCCTCCCCGGAGAAGAAGCAGCAGGCGAAGGGGGACGTGGGGGAGATGGTGAGCGCGTCCCCCAGCCCCGCGATGGACTCCGGGCACCCGTCCCGGATCGACGCCTGACCGGCCCGGCGGAAGGCGGGCAGGGTCTCGCCCGGGGTCTCCAAGGGCTCGTCGCCGCGCAGGATGGAGTCCAGCAGATCGACCGTGACGAAGTCGGCGAGCCGTGGCACCGCGAAGTCGGCCAGCTCCTGGGCGGTGCGCATGACGTCCAGGGTGCTGCCGATGTGGGCGCTGGCCTCGTTGAGCAGCGCCAGCCGCTCCCGGGCCCGCCAGCGGTCGGTGACGTCGATGCCCATGTAGCACACGCCCACCGGGCGGCCCTCGGCGTTGTCCAGGCGGAAGAAGGAGGTCGAGTACGCGTGCTCGCGGTGCGGCGCGGCCATCGTCCAGCCCCGGTACTCGTAGTCGATCACCGGCTTGCCGGTCTTCAGCACCTGCCGCAGCCGCGCCTCGAGCGCCTCGGTGTCCAGCCCCGGCAGGACCTCCGCCATCCGGCGGCCCATCCGCTGCTCGCGGGGCAGCCCGCCGTAGCGCTCCAGCGTGTCGTTGATCCACACATAGCGCAGATCCGGGCTGAGCACGGCCATCCCGATCGGCGAGCGGGTGAGGAACGCCTGGAGCAGCGAGCCGCTGAGCGCCCAGGTCGGGATGGAGCCCACGTCGATCCCGGAGACCAGCCAGGACAGACCGCCGTCCGGGTCGCGCATCGCGGAGATCCGGAGCCCCACCTCGATCCGGCGGCCGTCCCGGTGCCGGAGCCGGCCCAGGCCGCCCCAGCCGTTGTGCTCCTGGCACCACGACCCGATCGCCTCGGCCTTGGCCGCGTCCTCCGGCGCCGCCAGCAGCATCCTGGCCGACCGCTTCATCGCATCCGCCGCCGGATAGCCGAGAAGTCGCTCCGCCGCGGGGGTCCAGCCGATGATCTTCCCGGTGGCGTCGATCAGCGCCGAGGCCGCATCCGCCATGTCGAACGGGACATGCGTCTCGGTCGGCGCGATTCCCTGGGGGATGGCCATCGCACCCGTCCCATCTGCGGATACATTTCCCTTAATACTATGACTCCCGCGCCTCCTCGGCGGTGAGCCGTGCGACGACGAGCGCGACGAGGCCGGTCCCGCCGATCGCGTACACCGTGCGCCCCGGCCGGCGGGGGCGGCTTTCCGGTCAGGCCCGGTTGCCCCACAGGGCGCGGTCGTCGACGTTGGCCCGGGTCACCAGCGGGGCGGGCAGCTGGTCCTCCAGATTGCCGCCGGGCAGCCGGACGATGGTGCTGCCGTGGCCGGTCGGCCCGGTCCTGAAGGGCTTTCCGGCCATGGCCTGCTTGATGTAGCGCATGGCGTAGACGGCGTAGAGGTCCACGGGCTGGGAGACGGTGGCGTCGATGAGGCCCTTACGGATCGCGTCCAGCTCCTGCGGGGTCCCGTCGTTGGAGACGATGGCGATATGGCCGCGCCGGCCCACCGGGACCAGGGCGCGGTGGCGCTGGAGGGTGCGCAGGGTGGGGGTCAGATAGACGCCGCCGGCCTGGAGGTAGATGCCCTTGATGCCGGGGTGGGCGCTGTAGAGGGCCTCCAGACCGGCCGCCGCCTTCTCCGCCTGCCAGTCGGCCGGGATGTCCAGGATCTTGATGTCCGGGTGGTGCCGCGCCATGCAGCGGTCGAAGGCGGCCGTCCGGTCCCGGCCGTTGGCCGAGGCCAGATCGCCCTCGATCTGCACCACCGTGCCCCGCCGCACGGCGCGGCCGAGGCTGCGGCACGCCTTGACGCCGTACGCGCGGTTGTCGGCCCGGACCACGATGGCCACCCTGCCCCGGTCGGGGGCCACGTCGACGGCGACGACCGGCACATGGGCGCGCCGGGCGGTGCTCAGCCCGGGGGCGATGGCGGTGGAGTCGATCGGGGAGACGACCAGGCCCTTGACGTCCTGGGCCAGCAGATCGTCGATATCGGTGATCTGCTGACCCGGGTCGTTGTCGGAGTTGACCGGCGGCAGCACCCGTACGCCCGCCTTCCTGGCCTGCTCCGGGATGTCGTCGTTGTACGCCTCCCAGAAGGGCGAGGTCAGCAGCGGCAGCACCACGCCGACCTCGCCCGTGCCCGCGCCCCCGCCGCAGCCCACGGCGGCCGGGCCGCACAGCAGGAGCAGGGCCGCGGTGGCGATGGCGAGGCGGCGGGGCATGGGGTCTCCGGCGTTCGTGGTGAATACCCCATATCAACACAGAACGGTCGGTGAGGAGGGGAAAGCCGACCCTTGACAACTCTCCGGTGTACGCCCGAGGATCGCCGCGTGAACTTGTCAGACAGCCAGACAGGTGGTTCCGGATTCGCCTCCCCTCGTCGCGTCAGCGCGATGGAGGCGGTTCTCACCCATCTCCGGGAAGCGATCGAGCGCGGCGACTACGCGGTGGGGGACAAACTCCCCTCCGAGGCCGAGCTCTGCCGTCGCCTGGAGGTGAGCCGGCCGGTGCTCCGCGAGGCCCTCAGAGCCCTGCAGACCATGGGGCTGACCGCCTCACGCACCGGCAAGGGCACCTTCGTCATCTCCAGCGGTCCGGTGGAGGACCCCACCTTCGGCGACTACGCCGCGAGTGACCTGCTGGAGGTGCGCCGGCACATCGAGATCCCGGTGGCGGGCTACGCGGCCGTGCGCCGTTCCGCCGAGGATCTCGACCACCTGTCCCATCTGCTGGAGCGGATGGAGCGGGAGACCGACACCACCGCGTGGGTGGCGATGGACACGCTGTTCCATCTCGCCGTCGCCCAGGCGGCCCGGAACCCGGTCTTCCGGCGGGTCATCGAGGAGATCCGCGATGCCCTGGCCCGGCAGTCGGCATTTCTCAACGAACTCGGCGGCCGCCGCGAGCAGTCGAACCGGGAACACCGGGCGATCGTCGAGGCGCTCGCCGACGGGTCCGAACACGACGCGGTGGAGGCCATGTCCCACCACCTCGAACGCGTGGAGACCACCCTGACCTCCATCGTGCGGCCCGCCACGGCGGACGACCGGACGACAGCACCGACGGAAGGCGGACAGCAGGCGTGAGCGAGCAGTCCCTCCGGCAAGAAGACGGCCGACAGCACCAGGCCGGGGCCCCCGCGCATGTGGACGCGGGCGACGCCGGTTACAGCAAGTCCCTCAAGGCCCGGCACGTCAACATGATCGCCATCGGCGGCGCCATCGGCACCGGTCTCTTCCTCGGCGCCGGCGGGCGGCTCAAGGACGCCGGGCCGTCGCTGGCCCTGGCGTACGCGGTCTGCGGCGTCTTCGCCTTCCTGGTGGTGCGCGCCCTGGGCGAGCTGGTGCTGCACCGGCCCTCCTCCGGCGCGTTCGTCTCCTACGCCCGGGAGTTCCTCGGCGAGAAGGGCGCCTTCGTCGCGGGCTGGATGTACTTCCTGAACTGGGCCACCACCGGGGTCGCCGACATCACGGCCGTGGCGACGTACACCCACTACTGGGGGATGTTCACCGAGATCCCGCAGTGGGTGATCGCCCTGATCGCGCTGGCCGTGGTGCTCACGGTCAACCTGATCTCGGTGAAGTTCTTCGGCGAGCTGGAGTTCTGGTTCGCGATCATCAAGGTCGGCGCGCTCGTCGTCTTCATGGCGATCGGCATCTTCCTGCTGGTCACCCGCGACCAGGTGGCCGGTGGCAGCACCGGTCCCAGCCTGATCACCGAGCACGGCGGCGTCTTCCCGCACGGTGTGCTGCCGATGCTGCTGGTCATCCAGGGTGTCGTCTTCGCCTACGCCTCCGTGGAGCTGGTCGGCGTGGCCGCGGGCGAGACCGAGAACCCCGAGAAGATCATGCCCAAGGCGATCAACTCGATCATGTGGCGCGTGGCCCTGTTCTACGTCGGCTCCGTGGTGCTGCTCTCGATGCTGCTGCCCTCCGGCTCCTACTCGGGCGACGAGAGCCCGTTCGTCACCGTACTGTCCAAGATCGGCGTCCCGGCGGCCGGCGGCGTGATGAACCTCGTCGTGCTCACCGCCGCGATGTCCAGCCTCAACTCCGGGCTGTACTCCACCGGCCGGATCCTGCGCTCGATGGCGATGTCCGGCTCCGCGCCCAAGTTCACCGGCGCCATGAGCCGCACCCATGTGCCCTACGGAGGCATCCTGCTCACCTCCTTCTTCTGTGTGCTGGGCGTGGGTCTGAACTATGTGGTGCCGAGCAAGGCGTTCGAGATCGTGCTCAACTTCGCCGCGATCGGCATCCTCTCGACCTGGGCCATGATCATGCTCTGTCATCTGCTGTTCTGGCGGCGGGCCCAGGCCGGTCAGGTCAGCCGCCCCGGCTACCGGCTCCCCGGCTCCCCGTACACCGAGATCGTCACCCTGGGCTTCCTCGCCTCCGTCCTCGTCCTGATGTGGGCGGACGGCGGCCCCAGCCGACTGACCGTCATGGCGCTTCCGGCGATCCTGGCGGCGCTGGTCATCGGCTGGTACGCGGCCCGCAGCCGGATGAAGGACCCCTCGTGAACCCCTACTGAGGAATCGTTTCTCCGCGCGCCCGTACCACCCCGGACGCCCTCTCCCTCCACCACCACCCGGAGGAATCCCACCCGTGAACACCCCCGACCACGAGAGCACCACCATGAACACCCCCCTCGGACGGACCGACGACGCGACCCGCCGCACCCCGGCCGAGCCCCCCGCCATCCGTGCGCCCCGCCATGTGCCGCTCGCCCATGTGGTGCGCGGCGGGGCCATCGAGGGCGTCCACCACGGCTCGGTCGTCGTCCTGGCCGCCGACGGCCGGGTCGCCTTCCAGGCGGGCGACATCGACGTGGCCTGCTACCCGCGCTCCGCGCTCAAGCCCGTCCAGGCCGTGGCCCTGCTGCGGGCCGGGCTGCCGCTGGACGGGGAGCTGCTGTCGCTCACCGCCGCCAGCCACTCCGGTCAGCCGCGCCATCTGGACGGAGCCCGCCGCATCCTCGACCGGGCCGGGCTCACCGAGGCCGACCTCCGCAACACCCCGGACCTGCCGTACGGCGCCGCCGAGCGCGATGCCTGGCTGCGCGACGGCGGCGAGCCCACCCGGCTCGCCCAGAACTGCTCAGGCAAGCACGCCGCGATGCTGTTCACCGCCCAGCTGCGCGGCTGGCCGCTGGAGGACTACCTCGACCCGGCCCATCCGCTGCAGATGCTGATCGCCGAGACCGTGGCGGACCTCACCGGGCAGGGCATCGCCCGGGTCTCGGTCGACGGCTGCGGCGCGCCGCTGTTCTCCGTCTCCCTGCGCGGTCTCGCGACGGCCGCCGCCCGGATCGCCTCCGGCGCCATGGACACCCCGGAGGGGCGGGTCGCGGCCGCCCTGCGCGCCCACCCGGACATGGCGTCCGGCACCGACCGGGACGTGGCCCGGCTGATGCGCGCCGTACCGGGCCTGATCGCCAAGGACGGTTTCGAGGGCGTGCAGATCGCGGCGCTGCCCGACGGGCGGGCCGTCGCCGTGAAGATCGCCGACGGTGCGGACCGCGCCCGGATGCCGGTGACCGCCGCGGCCCTCGCCCACTGCGGGATCGACCCCGGTGCCCTCGCCGAATTCGCCACCACGCCGGTGTACGGCGGCGGGGCCGCCGTCGGCGGTGTGCACCCCACCGACGTCCTGGCCCCGCCCACCGCCTGAGAGCCTGCGTGCTATCCCCGGTCGGATCAGCGTGCGTGCCAGACGCCGCACGCCCGGCCGGGGAATATGACACAGGCTCTGCCCCGCCCACCCTCACCAGGAACCGAGGAAGACCGCACACCATGAGCGCCACCGGCCATCGCCGCGAACACGACCTGCTCGGCGACCGCGACGTCCCCGCCGACGCCTACTGGGGCATCCACACCCTGCGCGCCGGCGAGAACTTCCCCATCACCGGCACCTCCATCTCCGCCTATCCGCACCTGATCAGCGCCCTGGCCGCCGTCAAGGAGGCCGCCGCCCGCGCCAACGAGGACCTCGGGCTGCTCACCTCGCGGAAGGCCGACGCCATCGCGGCCGCCTGCCAGGAGATACGCCGGGGCGCCCTGCACGACCAGTTCATCGTCGATGTGATCCAGGGCGGCGCCGGGACCTCGACCAACATGAACGCCAACGAGGTGATCGCCAACCGGGCGCTGGAGTTCCTCGGCCACGAGAAGGGCGACTACGCCCACCTCCACCCCAACGAGGACGTCAACCTCAGCCAGTCCACCAACGACGTCTACCCGACCGCCGTCAACGTCTCCACGATCATCGCCGTCCGTGAGCTCCACGCGGCCATGGAGACACTGCGCCAGGCGTTCGCCGCCAAGGCCGAGGAGTTCCACGACGTCCTGAAGATGGGGCGCACCCAGCTCCAGGACGCGGTGCCCATGACGCTGGGCCAGGAGTTCTCGGCGTACGCCGTGATGCTGGAGGAGGACCAGAGCCGGCTGCTGGAGGCCGCCACCCTGGTGCACGAGATCAACCTCGGCGCGACCGCCATCGGCACCGGCCTCAACGCCCCCAAGGGCTACGCCGAGGCCGCCCGCCGCCACCTCGCGGCCATCACCGGACTGCCGCTGGTCACCGCCGCCAACCTGGTGGAGGCCACACAGGACTGCGGCGCCTTCGTCCATCTGTCGGGCGTCCTCAAGCGCATCGCCGTCAAGCTCTCCAAGAGCTGCAACGACCTGCGGCTGCTCTCCTCGGGCCCGCGGGCCGGGCTCAACGAGATCAACCTGCCCCCGGTGCAGGCCGGTTCCAGCATCATGCCCGGCAAGGTCAACCCGGTGATCCCCGAGGTGGTCAACCAGGTCGCCTTCGAGGTGATCGGCAACGACGTCGCCATCACGATGGCCGCCGAGGCGGGGCAGCTCCAGCTCAACGCCTTCGAGCCGATCATCCTGCACTCGCTCTCGGAGAGCGTCACCCATCTGCGCGCCGCCTGCCTGGTGCTGGCCGAGCGGTGCGTCGTGGGCATCACCGCCAACACCGAGCGGCTGCGCACCTCCGTGGAGAACTCCATCGGCCTGGTCACCGCGCTCAACCCGTACATCGGCTACAGCGCGGCCACCAGCATCGCCAAGGAGGCCCTCGCCACCGGCCGCGGCGTGGCCGAACTCGTCCTGGAGAAGGGCCTGCTGCCCGCCGACCGCCTGGCCGAGGTGCTCAGGCCGGAGGAAGTGGCGGGGCAGCCCTCATCAGGGCTCCGCTCGTAGCCGGACGACCGCCGGGGCCGCGCTGCGGGGGAGCAGTTCGGTGGGGTGGTCCGGGGTGGCCACGTCGATGCGGACGCTGTCGGCGATGCGGTAGGGGCGGTGCGCCAGCACCGCCCCTACGCGGCCGCGCAGCCGGGACATCGCGGCCCTTACGGTCACCGCCCGCGTCGGGTCCCCGAACAGGTCCTGGGCCAGCTGCGCCGCCGTGCGCCCCTCGGGGTGCGCGGCGAGCACCAGCAGCACCTCCGCCTGGCGGGCGCTGAGCTCCTGGGTCCAGGTGCCCGAGGGGCCCGAGAAGGTCAGGGTCCAGCGGTGCGGATGGCGTACGTCCAGCAGGAGATCGCCCCAGCCGGCCGGACCGCTCCCCTCGGCGGGCTCGCCGTCCAGCACCCGCAGCAGATGGCCGCCGGGCAGCGGCTCCACGCCGCACGCGCCGAGCGCCGGGAGCCACACCGGCCCGTCGTACGGCGCCTTCGGCAGCGACAGCCGGCGCTCGCGCGGGGTCACCCCGGTGACTCCGGCGATCCAGCCGTGCTGATCGACCACCACGGCGTTGCCGTGGATCCGCGCCAGCAGCGGCGCGGCGACCGCGCGCAGGCCCTCCAGCTCCCGGCTATGGGCGAGGCGAAGCTCGCCCTCGGCCCACCGGGCGGTCGCGGTGACCAGGGAGAGCACCGTCGGATGGGCGGTTCCGGCGGGGCCGCTGACGTCGATGACGCCCAGCAGCCGCCCGTCGCGCGGGTCGTGGACCGGGGCGGCGGCGCAGCTCCAGGCGTGGAAGGCGCTCACGAAGTGCTCGGCCGAATGCACCCGTACGGGGGACTTCACAGCGAGCGCGGTGCCGATTCCGCTGGTCCCCGCGGAGTCCTCGGCCCAGTGCGAACCCTCCACGAGCGCGATGCCGTCGGCCTGCCGACGCACCCCCCGGTGGCCGTCGATCCACAGGATCCGGCCCTCCGCATCGGCGATGATCATGATGTGCGCGGCCGCCTCAGCCGCCTCCAGCAGCCCGTCCCGCAGGGTGGGCAGCACCTCGGCCAGCCGGGTCTGCCGCCTCCGCAGCTCCAGCTCCTCCAGGCCCAGCGGCCGCGGCGCGCGGCCGTGGTCGGGGTCGAGCCCCAGGCGCAGCATCCGGTCCCAGGAAGCGCCGATCACCGGGCGCGCGGGCAGCGGAAGCCGTCCCCGGCTCAGCGCCGTCTCGCGGATCACCGCCATGAGACGTGCCGATTCGGCGGGGCTCAGCGCGGCCAGGGGACTGGTGTCGCGTGGGTGCTGGGTACGCATGGATGGCAGCCTTCAGCCTCTGCTGAGCGGGGCTTCGTCGCTCCGCGATTGTAGTGAAGAGGTGCGGCGGGAGCTGCGGTCGTGAAGCCGTGGAGCGGCAATCGCGACGATCCGTGGCGGCCCATCAGGCCATGGGCCCCTGAAGGGCCGGGGCGGCCAGTTCGGCCCAGATGGTCTTGCCCGTGGCGGTCTGCCGGGTGCCCCAGCTCTCGGTCAGCTGGGCCACCAGCAGCAGTCCGCGGCCGCCCTCGTCGAAGGCGCGGGCCCGGCGCAGATGCGGTGCGGTGGCGCTGCCGTCGGAGACCTCGCAGATCAGGGCCCGGTCATGGATCAGCCGCAGCCTGATGGGCGGGGTGGCATGCCGGATGGCGTTGGTGACCAGCTCGCCGACCACCACCTCCATGGTGAAGGCGGCTTCCTCGTAGCCCCACGCGGCCAGCCGCTCGGCGGCCTCCCGGCGGGCCCCGGCCACCACGGCCGGGTCGTCCGGCAGCTCCCAGGTGGCCACCCGCTCCGCGGCCATCCCCCGGGTGCGGGCCAGGAGCAGGGCGATGTCGTCGGTGGGATGGCCCGGCAGCAGCTTGGCCAGCACCGCCTGGCAGAGGGCGTCCAGGGAGGGGGCCGGCTGGGCGAGGGTGAAGCGCAGGGTGTCGATCGCCTTGTCGACGTCCTGGCCGCGCGACTCGATCAGACCGTCGGTGTAGAGGGCCAGCAGGCTGCCCTCCGGCAGTTCGAGCTCGACCGTCTCGAACGGCAGGCTCCCCAGCCCCAGCGGCGGCCCGCCGGGCAGGTCGAGGAGGGTGGCGGTGCCATCGGGCGTCACCAGCACGGGCGGCGGATGCCCGGCCCGGGCCAGCGAGCAGCGGTGGGAGACCGGGTCGTAGACCGCGTACAGACAGGTGGCGCCGACCTGCGCGTTGGTCACCCCCACAGCCTCCCCGGCCGCCGCCGGGTCCGCCGCCTCCGCCGTGCCCGGACCGCCGCCGTCGTTCTCCGACTCGTCCGACGGATGGTTGATCAGATCGTCGAGATGGGTGAGCAGCTCATCGGGGGCCAGATCGACGTCGGCGAGGGTGCGCACCGCCGTCCGCAGCCGTCCCATGGCGGCCGACGCCCGGACGCCATGGCCCACCACATCACCGACCACCAGGGCCACCCGCGCGCCCGACAGCCGGATGACGTCGAACCAGTCGCCGCCCACCCCGGACCGGGAATGCGCCGGCCGATAGCTGGACGCGACCTCCACCGCGGCGCTCGGCGGCAGGGTGTGCGGCAGCAGACTGCGCTGCAGGGCCAGCGCGGTGTGCCGCTCGTGGGTGTACCGCCGGGCGTTGTCGACGCAGACGGCGGCCCTGGCCGTCATCTCCTCGGCGAGCAGCAGATCGTCGTGCTCGAACGGCTCGGGGCGGCGGTGCCGGGAGAAGGTGGCCACGCCGAGGGTGGTGCCGCGGGCCCGCATCGGAACGGCCATCGTCGAATGGAGCCCGAACCGGCGGATCATGGCGGCCCGCTCCGGGGCCTCGTCGGCCCACCGGGCGACGGCGGGGTCGGTGACCCGGTTCCGCATCGCCCGCTCGGCCTTCAGGCACTCGGCCGCGGGGGAGAACTCGGGGTAGGCCGCCACCTGCCCCGGCTCCAGCACGGCCTCCGGGCAGCCCGCGAAGACCGACCGGCAGGCGACCCGGCGCAGCAGCACATGGCCGCCCGGCGGGCCGGGGCGCGGTTCCCCGCCGTCGTGCACCGCTGGCAGCAGATCGACCGTCACGAAGTCGGCGAGCGCCGGGACGGTGACATCGGCCAGCTCCTGCGCGGTCCGGTCGATGTCCAGGGTGTCGCCGATCCGCACACTGGCCTCGTTGAGCAACGTCAGCCGCTGCCGGGCGGTCAGCTGGGCGGTCGTGTCGTGGGCGGACAGCATCACGGCCGCCGCCCGGCCCTCGTCGTCCAGCAGCAGGGCGACGACGGCGGACCAGGCGAGCGGGTGGGGGTGGCCGGGCATGGGCGCCGCCAGCTCCAGCCGCTGCCCCTCGCCCGTCTCCAGCGCCCGCCGCATCGTCCGCTCGGCCGACTCGGATTCGGGGCCCGGCATGATCTCCGGGATCCGCAGCCCCCGCATCTCCTCCTGCGGCAGGCCCATCACCCGCTCCAGGTCGTGGTTGGCCCAGCGCAGCCGCAGTCCGGTGTCGTAGACCGCCATCGTGCAGGGGCCCCCGAGGAAGGCGCGCCGCATCAACTCCTCGTCCCGGGCGGTGTCCCCGGAGCGCGGCACGGCGGAGACGATCAGCCACTCGGGGGCCCCGGCGGACGAGGTGCGGCGGTGCGCCAGCAGCCCCAGCGCCACGGTGGAGCCATCGCGGCGCAGCAGGGTGACCCGACCGTTCAGCCGGGCGGGCGGGGAGGGGGAGCGCAGCGCGGCCGACACCTCGGCGCGGGCGGGCGAGGAGTCCTGCAGCAGCTCGGCCGCCGGCCTGCCGACGATCTCGGCTGGGCGGTAGCCGAGCAGCCCGCGGGCCGCCTCGTTCCACTGGGTGACGATGCCGTGCTCGTCGACCGTGGCCTTGGCGGTGGCCCCCTCGCCGAGGAGATCGCCCGACCGGACGGACCACTCGTCCCGCGGGATGTCCGGTCGCGTCATGCTGTCATCTCACCCTTGCCCCGGACTTCCGCCGTGGGCGAGGTGCCGGCTCCACCGTGGCGCCCTTGGCGGAGAGTGAACCAATGGTCGCGTCTTCAAGTATGCCCACGGTAAGAGAGGTCGGCACACGGTGCGCGACCCGCGCGTGATGGCCGGGATCCGATTGTCACCCTCTGCTGGTACTGTCCCGGATCACAGCGAAACGAACAGAAGTTCTGCAAGGGGTGGGGTTTATGGCCATGGTCGTATATGGGGGACATGGCAAGGGTGTCCGTGCGGCGGGTGCCGTGCTCGCCGCCGTGCTGCTCTGCGGCGGCGCGGTCGGCTGCGGATCGTCCGGATCGGACGGAAAGTCCGAGGGCAAGGCGGGGGAGAAGTCCTCGGAGCAGGTGCGGATGGCCCCGGCGGCGGCGGTGCGCGCGGCCGCCGAGAAGAGCGAGAAGCTCACCTCGTTCCGCTACCGGATGAGCGGAAGCACCCCCGAGGACGGGCGGGTCGAGGGCGAGGCGGCGATGAGTACCAAGCCGCTCGCCGTCAGCATGAAGATGCGCGCGGTCGACCAGGGCGCGGACGCGGCGGTGGAGATCCGGATGCTCGACGGGGTGATGTACCTCGACGGGGGCAAGGAGGCCGCCGCCGGGCTGGACGGCAAGAGCTGGCTCAAGCTGGACCTCGGCGCGCTGGGCGAGAAGGCGACCGGCGCGCTGGCCGGCGGTTCGCTCTCCCGCCAGGCCGACAAGAACCCGGCCGACGAGTCGGCCTTCCTCTCCGGCGCCGACGATGTGAAGCGGGTCGGCGAGGAGACCATCGACGGGGTGCGCACCACGCACTACCGGGGCACCATCAACCTCCAGCAGATGCGCGCGAGCCTGAAGGACGAGGACGCGGCGACCCGCGAGCGCCGCGAGAAGAACCTCAAGGCGTACGAGGAGATGGGGATCGACCGGCTGTCCATGGACATGTGGATCGACCCGGACGGTCACGCCAAGCGGTTCCGCGCCCGCGGCGAGGGGAAGAAGGGCCCGCTCGACATGACCATCACCTTCTCGGCCCTCAACGAGCCGGTCACGGTGAAGGCGCCGCCGGCGGACCAGACCATGGACCTCGCCGAGCTGGCGCGCGGGGCCGAGGGCTGATCCGGCGGGGGCGCCATCACCTGCAGGCGGCGCGGCGGGGCTCGGACGCCGAGTGTGCCCGCCCCTCAGAGCCTGTGTCACATCCCCGGCCGGATCAGCGTGCGTGCCAGGCGTCGCACGCCCGGCCGGGGATGTGGCACAGGCTCTCAGCCACCCGGTGTGCCCGCTCCTGCCGTGAGGGCCGAGTCGTCCTCCACCCGTGCGCCGGGCAGCCGGTGCCGGGCGGCGATGAGGGCGGCGTCCACATCCCGCGTCCCGGTGGAGACGCACAGGGTGTAGGCGAGATCGTCCATCCGCTGTCGTACCTCGGTGCCGCCGGATTCGGCGTGCAGCATCCGCAGCGTCTCGTACTGCTCGATGAGGTTCTGGAGTACGACCGGGTGGGCCATCAGCACGGCGGTGGTCCTTTCTCAGCCGACGGGGTGTCGCCAGGCGTGTACCCCCATGGCCGGGGGCCATGTACGTGTTTCATCCAACAGTGCCCGCGGGGGGTTCAGCCCGTAGGCGATCGGACGCCGCGGGTCAGATGTCGTGCCGCTCCAGGGGCCGGTTGGCCGGACCCTGGAGCACCCGGCCGTCGGTGCCGAAGCGGGAGCCGTGGCAGGGGCATTCCCAGGCCCGCTCGGCGGCGTTGAACGCCACGAGACAGCCCAGATGGGTGCACCGGGCCGAGACCGCGTGAGCCGTGCCGTCCTCGTCCCGGTAGACGGCGCGGCGCCGCCCGTCCAGCCGGACCACGGCCCCGGTGCCCGGGGCGATCCCGTCGACCGGGCCGGCCCCCGGGGCGCTCAGCCGGTCGCCGATGAAATGCCTCCCGACGTGGAACTGGTGGCCGAGCAGCGCCGGGGCCTCGCGCAGCGCGGTCCCCAGCCGCCGGGGGTCGTACAGCCCGGCCCACTCCGGCCGCTCACCGCCGATGAGCGCCGTGAGCAGTCGGCCCGCCATGACGCCGCCGCTCAGGCCCCAGCCCGCGAAGCCCGTCGCCACATAGGTGTGGCGCGCTCCGGGGTGGAAGGGGCCGACCAGCGGCACGGTGTCGGTCGGGTCGTTGTCCTGGGCGGCCCAGCGGTGGGTGATCTCCACGCCGGGGAAGCGCTCCCGGGTCCAGTCCGCCAGCCGCTCGAAGCGCTCGGCGGTGTCCCCGGTGCCGGGGGTGAAGCTCTCTCCGGTCACGATCAGCAGCCGCCGCCCGTCACCGTACGGCGCGCTGCGCACCGACCGGGTGCGCTGGTCCGGGGTGATATACGCGCCGTGCGGATCCCGGTCGGCGGGCAGGGGCGCGGCCACGACGAGTTCACGGTGCGGCGAGAGCCGGGCGAACAGCAGTGCCCGGTCGAACACCGGGTAGTGGGTGGCGATCACCACGTCCCCGGCCGTCACCACCGCCCCGCCCTCCGTGGTGATCCGGCAGGGGGCGCCCTCCTCCAGGCCGGTGGCGCGGGTGTGCTCATGGATCCGCCCGCCGCGGGCGCGCAGATCCTCGGCGAGCCCGAGGAGGTACCTGCGCGGATGGAACTGCGCTCCGCCCTCGACCCGGACCGCGCCCGCGACCGGGAAGGGCAGCCCGGTCTCCGTCACATACGAGGCGGGCAGCCCCGCCTCGCTCGCGGCGTCCGCCTCGGCGCGCATGATGTCAGCGCGCTCCGGGTCCTCGGTGTAGGTGAAGGCCGGCACGCGCTCCAGATCGCAGTCGATGCCGAGTTCGGCCGCGATCGCCGCCGCCCGCTCGACCGCGTCGGACTGCGACCGCGCGTACATCCGCGCGCCCTCCGGCCCACGGGTGCGCCGCAGCCGGTCGTAGACGAGCGAATGCAGCGCCGTGAGCTTGGCGGTGGTGTGGCCGGTGACGCCCGCCGCGATCCGGTCCGCCTCCAGCACCGCCACCCGGTGCCCGGCGCGGGCCAGCTCCCACGCGGTGCTCAGCCCCGCGATCCCGGCGCCGATCACGGCGACATCGACCTCCAGGTCCTCGGTCAGGGCCGGGTGGGGGGTGCCGGGCGGGGCGGTGTCCATCCAGTACGACGCGGGCGCGCCGGGAAGTTCGGTCATCCTTCCCGAGTGCCCACCGGCGCCCGCCCGAAGCGGTGCCCACCGGCGGCCGCCCGAAGTGGTGCTCACCGGCGCCCGCCCGAAGCGGCTGGGGCGGGTCGGCCGGCCGCCGTCTACACCGGGCCCTCGGCCGCGATCAGCGCCGAGGCGGCCCTGGAGTGCAGCGAGTCCAGGGCGGTGAGCTGCTGCCCGGCCCGCTCCAGCAGCTCGGCGAGGCGGTCCGTCCGGAGCCGGGTGTCATGGACGGCCACGGCGAGCAGTGAGCGCCACAACAGTGTCTTGCCCTCCACACCTATCCGGAGCGCCTCCAGCCCCACCAGCGTGTTCACGCCGGTGCGCCGCCGCGGCCGGCTGCCCGGCGTCAGCCGCGCCGTGCGCTCGGCCGCCCGCGACGCGCGGAGCTTGCCGCGGCGGACGGGGACGTCGAGTGAGGCCATGCACCACAGCAGCGACCTGCGGTCCTGGACGAGTTCCGCGGTGAGCCTCGCCAGCTCGCCGCCGTAGGCCGAGCGCCGGTGTCTGCGATTCATCCGGCGGGCCAGCCCGACCGATGCCGTGGCGGCCACCAGATGGTCGTTGAGGTAGATCCCGAGCCACGGCGGCGCGTGGATGCCGCCGGAGCGCGTCGCGGCCGGTACAGCCATGGTCGTCCTCCCGACGCCGGGCCCCGAGCAGCGCTGTCAGGACTCCGACGGGTACCCGCCGGGAGGGTTCCCAAGAGACGGCCGCCGCGGGGCCGCCTCGCGGGCCGCGGCCAGGGCGCGCCGGTGCAGGTCTTCGAGCGCGTCCAGCACGACCGTCCGCTCATGCCACTCCAGCCACAGCCCCGCCCGGGTGGCCAGATCGAGCAGGATCGCCGTCTCCGCGTCGGTCAGGCTGTGCCTGGCCTTGGGCACATGGACCGAGAACACCCCGACGACCTCGCGGGAGGCGCCGGTCATGGGGATGCTGTGCGCGGTGCGGGAGCCGGTGGCCAGGATGATCTCGCGGGCGGTGTCGGAGAAGACGCGGTCGGTCGCGATGTCCGACACCACCGGCCGACCGCGGGCCGCCGCCATCGAGCATGCCGTCTCGCCGTCGCCGACATGGGAGAAGTAGTCGATGAACTCCCTGCCGAGGCCGTGGTGCTGCTCCATCCGCAGCCCGGCCGGGTCCGCCAGCTGCAGATCCCCGATGTCGGAGCCCACCACCTCCATGGCCCGGTTCAGCACCCCCTTCACCACCGTGGAGCGGTGGACCTGACCGGGCCGCGCATCCGGCAGGAACGGCAGCGCGGGGGCCTCCCCGCGATTGCGCTCCGGGAACCACAGCGGGCTGCCGGGAGCGGGCCGTTCCACGCGCAGCAGCGCGGCCGCCAGGGTCCGCAGTTTCACGTTGTGCGTCTGTGAGCTGCGCTTGAGCAGGGTGAACGCCGTCTCCTCGGCGGGCAGCCGATAGCGCTCCCACAGCACGCCCTGCGCCTGCGCGATCAGCGGGTGCGAGCGCAACCTGGCGCGCAGATCGACGGTCTCCCGGCGCAGCCGTATCACCTCCGGCACCGCCGTCGGGCCGCCGTCCCGCACGGAGGCGTCCTGCACGGAGGCGTCCCCCGCGGAGGTGTCCCGCGCGGAGGTGTCCGCCCGCGCCGCCGCTCCGCCGCGGGCGGCGACGGCCGCCGCCACGGTGGCGTACATCCGGATCGTGTCGTCCACCAGCACCGTCCGCAGCAGCCGCGCCATGTCGTCGGAGGCCCCGGCGAGGAGCAGCCGTCCACCGGCCTCGGACAGGGTCCGCGCACAGCGCAGCAGACCCCGCACACCCTCCGCTGTGATCTCCCGGACCCGTGAGAGATCCACGATCACGGCGGCGCCGGGTCTCTCCCGGCCGACCTGCCGCGCGCCCATGAACACGGGGTGGTCCGGCCGGTCGAGCCCCCCTTCGGGGCGCAGCAGCCATACCGCGCCCCCGGACACCCCGCCCGGCGCCGGGTGCGGCCGCCCGCCCGGCGCGCCCTTATCCGCGCCCCGGTCCTCGTTCCCGCCCGTCGCATCGATCTCGTGCATCTCCGCCTCGTTCCGCAATCCGTCCGCAGGGGGTTCGGGTCCGGGGGTACCCCGGACCGAGCCATACCTTGGTCAGACGGGCGGAACGAGTCAACGCGGCCCCGGCGCACGCATGGCGTGCAGCGGTCCGCGGTGCAGCGGCGTCGTGCGCCACCGCGCGGTGAAGACGCGGTCCGCGAGGGAGCAGGTGACCACCAGATGGTGCGGGGTCTCCAGGAAGGCGATGTCCACGGTCAGCGTGTCCGGGTCCGTCCAGCCCCCGCTCACCGCCGTGGGAACGGGTGCCTCCGGCCCGGTGTGCACCCGCCACTCCGCGCCGTCGAACCCCAGGTCCAGCCGGGACGCCCGCTCGGCCAGCGAGACGACCCAGCCCCCGGAGCCGTCCTCCGCCACGGTGACCCCCGTCAGGGTCGGCTGGTCCGCGCAGACCCCGCCTTCGGGGGTGAACTCCGCGCCCGACCAGGCGCCGGGGTCCGAGAGCGGCGCGGGCTTCGCCGCCAGCGGCGGCAGGGCGAGCCGGGACAGCCGCCGCTCCAGCGCGGCGTCCTCGTCCGCGCGGCCGGTGAGCGGCGCGTCGCCGAACGCGGGCAGCAGATGCTCCCAGACCGCGTCCAGGACGGCCTGCATCCGCTCGGTGTCCGCCGTGGTGGCGATCACCACATCGTGCTCGGGCAGCACCAGGCAGAACTGCCCGTACGCCCCGTCGCCCCGGTACCCGTGGCGGGACATCCAGAACTGGAGCCCGTACCCCCGCCGCCAGTCCGGCCCCGAGCCGGCTGCCATGGGCTCCTCGGTCGGGATCCACAGACGCGTCGCATCGGCGACCCAGGAGGCCGGAAGCAGCCGTTCGCCCTCCCACTCACCGCCCCGCAGATACAGCTGCCCCAGCCGGGCGATCGCGTCGGTGGCCGCGAACAGCCCGCTGAAGCCGAGGTCGCGCCCGGCCGGCACCTGCAGCCAGGCCGCCTCGCCGATGCCCAGCGGATCGAACAGGCGCGGCCGCAGATACTCCGTCAGCGACTGCCCGGTCACCCGCTGGACGATCGCGGCGAGCGTGTACGTGGCGGGCTGGTTGTACGCGAAGACGGTGCCCGGCGCGCGGTCCGGCGGCAGCCGCAGGAAGCCGCGCACGGGCTCCTCCGGGTCCAGCCCGAACGCCCGCTCCAGCGTCTCCTCGAGGTGCCCGCTGGCCATGGACGCGACATGGCGTACGAGCATGGCGCGGCTGCCCGGGTCGGTGATCTCCGCCTCGAACTCGGGGAAGTACGAGATCACGGGAGCGTCGAGGTCCAGCAGCCCCTCGGTGGCGGCCAGCCCCGCCGCCGTGGAGGTGAAGCTCTTGCTGAGGGAGTAGAGCAGATGCGGCCGCTCGGCGGTGTACGGCGCCCACCAGCCGGAGGCGATCAGCCGGCCGTGGCGCAGGATCATCAGACTGTGCGGCTCGATGTCCGGCGCGCCCTCGACGGCGTCGAGGAAGGCGTGTACGCCCCGCGCGTCCACGCCCTCGGCGGCGGGGGTGCTGGTGGGCAGCGGATGAGCACTCATCAGACGGGTCCTCACGGGGTCAGGGGTGGGCTGAGCCAACCCTCTCCGGCGGGGCGGCGGGTGTCCAGAGGGTTTTGTGCCGCCCGGCCGCCCGGCCGCCCGAGCGGAGGGCGCGGCTGCGGGAGCCCGATGGCCCGTTGAGAGGATCGGCGGTGACGGATCGCCGGTGATCCGCGAACGCACCAGACGCCGGAAGGAACGAACACCTCGTGACCGACTCCGTGACCGATCGCGCGACCGACTCCGTGACCGACTCCGTAACCGACTCCGCGGCCGACGACGACGCCGTGCTGACGCGCGTCGAGGGCCGCGCCGGACATCTCACCCTCAACCGGCCCCGCGCCCTCAACGCCCTCACCCATCCGATGGTGACCCGGATCGCCGAGGCCCTCACCGCCTGGGAGCGGGACCCGGCCGTCGAGACCGTGGTGATCGACGGGGCGGGGGAGCGCGGGCTGTGCGCGGGCGGCGACATCCGCCTGATCCACCAGGACGTGACCTCGGGCGGCGGCGCGGCCTCGCGGGCGTTCTGGCGCGACGAGTACACGCTCAACGTCCGGATCGCCCGCTACCCCAAGCCCTATGTGGCCCTGATGGACGGCATCGTGATGGGCGGGGGCGTCGGGATCTCGGCCCACGGTGGCGTGCGGATCGTCACCGAGCGCTCCCAGGTGGCCATGCCCGAGACCACGATCGGCTTCGTACCGGACGTCGGCGGCACCCATCTGCTGGCCCGCGCGCCGGGCGAACTCGGGACGCATCTGGCGCTCACGGGGGCGTCGGTGGGCGCCGCCGACGCCCTGCGCTGCGGGCTGGCCGACCATGTCGTCCCCTCCGGGCTGCTGCCCGCGCTGACCCGGGATCTGACCGCGGAGCCGGTGGCGGACGTCCTTCCCCGGTACGCCGTCGAGGCCCCGGCCGGGACCCTGGACGGCCGGCGGGAGTGGATCGACCACTGCTACGCCGCGGACACCGTCGAGGAGATCGTGGACCGGCTGATGGCCGTCGGGGAACCGGCCGCCAAGGAGACCGCCGAGACTCTCCTCGCCAAGTCCCCCACCGCGCTGAAGGCCACCCTGGCAGCCGTCCGCCGGGCTCGGGCGCTCGGCTCGCTGGAGCGCGTCATGGAGCAGGAATACCGCGTCTCCTGCGCGGCCCTGTCCCGCCCGGACCTCGTCGAGGGCATCCGCGCCCAGGTGATCGACAAGGACCGCCGCCCCCGCTGGACCCCGGCGGCTCTCGCCGAGGTCACGGACGCGGAGGTGGCCGGTTTCTTCGTGCCGCCCGTCGACGGTGACCTTCGCCTCGGCGACGCTCCGTAGCCGGAAGGCCGTCGGCGTCGATGGTGGGGACCATCGGCGCCGACGGAAAGAAATAGTGTGCCAAGCGGCACACGTCAGCGGTGTGGCCCGCCCCGGTGGACGGTCACCAGCTGCTCTTGGTCACCCCGGGGAGTTCGCCCGCGTGGGCCATCTCCCGCATCCGGATGCGGGAGAGGCCGAAGGCGCGCAGGTGGCCGCGGGGGCGGCCGTCGACGGAGTCGCGGTTGCGTACGCGGGTGGCGCTGGCGTCGCGGGGCTGGCGGCGCAGTTCCCGCTGGGCGTCGAGCCGTTCCTCCGTCGATGTGCGGGGGTCGGCGATGACCGCTTTCAGCTCGGCGCGGCGCTTGGCGTGGCGGGCCACGACCACCCGGCGCTTCTCATTTTTGGCGATCTTGCTCTTCTTGGCCATCAGACCTTCCCTCCCCGGGTGCGGATGCGGGCCACGGCGGCCTCGATGCCGATGGTGTCGATGGTCTTGATGGCCTTGGTGCTGAGGGTGAGCCGGATGTGGCGGCCCTCGCTCGGCAGCCAGTAGCGCTTGCGCTGGACGTTGGGGTCGAACCGGCGCCTGGTGCGGCGGTGGGAGTGCGAGATGTGGTGCCCGAAGCCGGGCTGCCGGCCGGTGAGCTGGCAGTGGGCGGACATGGTTCCTCCGTTCGGTCGGGTGGTGCGGATCTCGCGGCAGCGTAGCAGCTAGATGAAAATGAAAACCACTTCAGTGTATGCTGTGGCGCATGGCACGCAATGAACTACGCCCGATCATCAAGCTGAGGTCCACGGCGGGCACTGGCTACACGTATGTGACCCGCAAGAGCCGGCGGAACGACCCCGACCGGCTGACCCTGCGCAAGTACGACCCGGTCGCCGGCCGCCACGTCGACTTCTCGGAGGAGCGCTGACCGCCATGAAGTCCGGTATCCACCCCGCG
>NZ_JANIAA010000047.1 GCF_024505145.1 Streptomyces rugosispiralis
CACAGGCGGAGGCTCGGGGACCAGCGGAGGCTCCGGAACGGGCGGAGGCTCGGGGACCAGCGGCGGCTCGGGGACCAGCGGCGGCGGTGGCTCGCTGGCCAACACGGGTACGTCCGGCCTGCTGAAGATCGTCTCCCTCAGTGCCCTGCTGGCCGGTGCGGGCGCGGCAGCCGCGTTCGCGACCCGGAAGCGTCGCGCCGGGCAACACTGAGACAACACGGAAAGTCAGGTGATCTGCCCGCCCGCGATATCGCAATGACGCGGGCGGGCAGACCACACCTGCCGGATCTGATCAGGCTGCTGAGCTGGGTGTTTCCTATGGAGCGCGCTGTGCGTATCCATCGTTCGGCGAACGCGACGTTCACGTGGCTTGCGCGCTGTGGTGCGGGCGGCAGACCGAAGCGGCGTAGAACGCGCCGGATTGCGGCGGCGGCAACTCTATGACCGAGCCGTCGGAGCTCCCTTGGATTCTGACGTACGCCCAGGTCGGATTCTCTCGCGCGAGGCGCTGGATGAGCGCGACTCTTCTGGCAACGACGGACGACCGGGCGGCAGGTGCCGTGCGAGAGCGGAGAGCACCGCACGATCGGCCCACGAGAGCCTGGCCACGGGTCAGCGACCTGGGGCCCCGCCCGGGAGGTCGAACTGCTTCATGCGCTCCAGTACCTGATCCGTGTCGGGCTGCCGGATCTCGTCGACGATGCGACCGTCGGCCAGGAATACCACACGATCCGCGTAGGTCGCGGCGACCGGGTCGTGCGTGACCATGACGATGGTCTGCCCCATGTGCCTTACCAACTGGGTGAGAAGCGACAGGACTTCGGCGCCCGAACGGGAGTCCAGATTGCCCGTCGGCTCGTCCGCGAAGATGATCTGCGGGCGGCCGGCGAGCGCTCGTGCGCAGGCAACACGCTGCTGCTGCCCTCCGGACAGCTGACCGGGGCGGTGGGTGAGCCGTTGGGTGAGACCGAGTGCGGTGATGACCTGGTCCAGCCATTCCGGGGCGGGACGTCGACCGGCGATGACCAGGGGAAGGGTGATGTTCTCGGCCACGGTCAGCGTGGGCAGGAGGTGGAACGCCTGGAAGACGAATCCGATCCGCTCCCTGCGCAGCTGGGTCAACTGCCGGTCCGAGAGCCGGGACAGTTCCTGGTCGCCGATGCGCACCGACCCGGAAGTGGGAGAGTCGAGCCCGGCGAGGCACTGCATGAGCGTGGACTTGCCCGAGCCCGAGGGGCCCATGATGGCGGTGAACTGGCCTTTGTGGAACGAGACCGTGACGTGGTCGAGCGCCGTTACCTCGCCGGCGCCGCCGCAGTGGACCTTGGTGAGATCAACGGCGGCCGCGGCAGGCGGGAGCCCGTGTGGCGGATACCCGGTCTCGTGGCGGGAGTGGGCCGAGGTCATGTGGCGCTCCTCGTGGCCGGTGCGGGCGCGGGAGACTGTCCGGAGCACGGCAGAGGGGGTGCCTCGGAGCGGTGGCTGACGGAGAGACCGGTGTGCGCGGCCAGCAGCGCGAGGACGTGGGCGCCCAGGGTCCGGGCCTCGTCCGGGGCGCGTCCGTAGTGACCAGTGTCCTCCCGGTGGTCGAGCAGGATGGGCGCGCTGCCGGACGTGGCGTCCTGCAAGGCGGCACAGAGTTTCCAGGCGTGCCAGGGGCGCACCCGGGCATCGTTGCCGCCTGTGATGAAAAGGGTGGCCGGGTAGCTGTCGCCGTCGTGCACATGGTGGTACGGGGAATACGTCATCAGGGATCGCAGCGAGTCGGGGACGGCGGGATCCCCGTACTCCTCGAGCCACAGTTTTCCCAGGCCGCCCTGGTCGTAGCGAGCCATGTCCGTCAGTGGCGCCGCGCAGGCCACGGCGGAGAAGAGCCGGGGTATGCGCACCAGGGCGGCCGACACGACGAGACCTCCATTGCTGGCGGCGAGCGCGGCGAGTTGTCCGGGGCCCGCCTCGCCCAGTTCCTGGAGTGCCCTGCCCGCCGCGCACAGGTCATCGACGGTGTCGGACTTCCCTGCCCCGCGCCCCGCCGCTGCCCAGCCGGGGCCGTACTCGCCACCTCCCCGGGCGTGGACCCAGGCGATACGTCCGCCCGCGGCGAGCCATGCGGCGAAGATCGGGTCCCAGGAGGGTTCCAGGGGCACGCCGAAACCGCCGTAGACCGTGATCAAGGTGGGAGCCGGCCCCTGCCGGGTTCCGGATGACGGGTCGCAGACCGTGACGGGGACGGAGGTGCCGTCGCGACTGGTGGCGGTCACGGTGCGCAGGGCCGAACGGCGAGCCGTCGGTATCGCCGGGGCCGCCGCGCTGACGCGGTGGCCGAACGCTCCGTACTGGGGGTCGTCGGCGAGGATCCAGCAGGCGCTGCCGGGTTGTCCCGTGCGGTCGTAGGTCGTCGGGCCGAGGCGCAGCCGGGCGGACCAGGTGAAGCCGAAGGGCTCGCCATCGCGGGCGTTCGGCTTCACGGGGGCGGCCGGCATGTCGGTCACCTCGCCGTCCGTGGCGATGCGCCGGACTTCGAGTCGGCGGGTAGTACCGGACTGGCTGAGTACAGCGAGTCGGGGCTCCGTGTCCGGCCCCATGACGCGCAGCGCACGGATGTTTTCCGTCCCAGTGGCCGCCTGCCATGCCGGGGAGTCAACCGGTGCGGACTCGAACGGGACGGGGTGCGTCACGCGCCCCTGAGCGGCGCAGGTGAGGTCCAGTGCGGACAGGGCGAGAGCCTCGCCGGCGATGTACAGCCGTCCGGTGCCCAGGGCGAGGGCGGTGATGCGCAGGTCTTCGAGCGGGAGCTGTTGCCAGTCGGGAGTGTCCTGGCCGGTCCAGCGCGTGTACCACCAGCGTGTCCCGGACGCGTCGGGGGTCCGGGTCCGCAGCAGTACGTGTCCTCGGGGACCGGCGTGGAGGGACAGCCGTGCCGCCCCCACGACGGGGAGCCCCACGGTGCGGTTCCTGCCGTCGCGGAGATGGTGTGCGCGCAGGGTGTGTTCAGTGCGGGTGCCCGAGGCGTACAGCAGTGTCTGGCCGATGAACGCCACGCCGGTGTGCGGTGCGGCGTCAGGGAGTCGCCGTGGTTCCTCCGTGGCGTCGACCGGGACGACGAGAAGACCGCCGTTCTCGTGCCCGCCGTGATGGAGTTGCGCGACGACCACCCGACCCATGGGGTTGGGCTGCCAGCCCGCCAGGCGGTTGACCGACGAACCGCCACCGGTGTCCAGCAGCACCCGGTCGCGGCCATCGGCCACCGAGGCGGTCAACCGCTCACCACCCTCAGCGGTGAGTTCATGCCGGAAGATCGTCCCTCCTGCCTCGGCGGGAGGGGAGAGCAACCGGCCCGCCGAGGCGGCTTCGATGTCGGCCAGACAGTGTTCCCATGCCCTCTCCGCTGCCTTCTGCTGTCGGCTGCGCCGGTGCAGCAGTGCCTCCTGGGACGCCAGCCATGAGCGGGTACGCGGGGAGGACCGGTCCTCCAGCCAGCGGTACGGGTCAGGTGCGCGTTCGGTGTCCCGATCCGGTGTCCGATGGTGAGTTGTCGATACGCGGTCAGCCACGCCGTACCTCCACACGTCCCGCTTCGGCTGTCCGGACCTCGTCGCGCGGTGTCCCGTGCCGGGCCGCGACGAAGGCCCCGCCGATGGCGAGCAGGACGACAGCGGCAGCGGCGCAGGCCACGGTGGGCGTGAGACCGAAGGTGTGCGCGCTCGCCCCGGCCAGGACCGGTCCGAGGGGGGCGATGGCCTGCGAGAGGAAGCCACTGCCGCTGTGCACCCGGCCTTGGAGATACGGGGGAGTGATACGCATCTGTGTGGCGGAGATGACCACGGCGATCACGGGCCCGGCCGCCGCGGCCAGAGCCAGCAGGAGGGTGGTGGCCCAGGTGGTGCGGATTGTCGCGAACCCGAGCAGTGCCCCGGCGACGACAGCCGTGGAACCGGCGATGCCCGGCCCTGGCGGCAGATGCCGTGCCACCGGCGCCGCGGCGAGAGAGCCAACCAGTGCGCCGGCCCCCAGGGCCGCGGTCTGTACACCGACGCCGAGATCGCCCGCTCCTGAATCCTCGGCCGAGGCGATGATGACGATCAGGAGTCCGTTGAAGACCAGGTTGAGTACGGTCGCGTTGAGCGCCCCGTAGCGCAGGAACGGAGAGCGCCACAGGAAGCGGAGCCCTGCGACCGCGGCCTTCACAGGGGGTTGCTGGTCGCTCGTGGTACCGGCGCCCGCCGGCAGCAGGGCGACACACCACACCGCCACCAGGTACGTGCCGGCATCGGCGGCGAACACCCAGGCGGCATCGACCTTGAGCAGGACACCGCCCGCCAGTGGACCCGCGATCATCGCGACAGCCGCGCGGCTCTGGATCAGTGCCAGTGCCCGGGGCACGAGGTCGGCGTCGACGAAGTTGCGTACGGCCACGTTCTCCGCGGGAGCGAGTGTGCTGCCGACCGAGCCCAGCAGAAACGCGGCGACGAGAAGAGCGCTTGTCCCGGTGGCGTCGGTCGCTTCCAGGACGGCGAGTGCTCCGAGCACGAACGCGCCGATGGTGTTGCAGGTCAGAAGTAGCGTGCGGCGTTCGTACCGGTCCGCGAGGACCCCGGCGGGCAGCCGCGCCAGCACGATTCCGAAGGACAGTGCGGTGCTGATGAATCCCGCCTGACGCACGTCTCCGCTGTGGTCGAGGGCGACCACGGGCAGGGCGATGACCGAGGCGGCCGTCCCGATGGCGGAGGCCGACTCACCGCAGTACAGGAACCAGAAAAGTCTGCCGAACCTCTTCTTCATGCGGCCTGCCTCATGTGGTTCGCCTCGCGAACTGTTCCTGGACACCTGACAAGGGATGTGCCGTCATCACGGACGGCACGGCGACCGCGAGGGCGGCGGCGGCCAGTACCCCGACCGTCCAGGGGACGTCGAAGCCGGGCACCGCTCCGGCCCCCAGCACGATGGACAGTGGAACGAGACAGGCCACGGCTGTGATGGCCGCCAGGCCCACGCCCACGGCAGTCGCGCCGAACGCCTCGTAAAGGACGCAACGCAGCATCTGGAACCTGCTCAGGCCGAGGGCCCGCAGATGGGCGCGCTGAGCACGGCGGTCACGCTGAGCGAGTGAGCACGTGTTCGCGGCGGCCAGCAGCGCATAGCCCGCGACGACGGCCACGATCAGACGGGAGGCCAGGTCGTCCGCCGGGTTACGGGGGTTGAAGTCGGCCAGGTACTCGGTCCGCGAGGCGAACTTCTGACCCCGTTGAGGGGGCCAGGACCGAGTCTGGCCGGTGAGCAGGGTTTGGTCCGCGTACGGGGACGGGGTGTGGCCGAGCGCGGTGGCACGCGGGATCACAAACTCCGGGAAGGCCAGGTCGCGTTCGTAGACGGCGGCGAGCGTCAGCGTCCGGCGTGCGCCGTCCGCGAGGGTGAGCCGCACTTTCTGGCCGATGCGCCAGTGGTGCCCCTCGGCCTGCATGGCTCCGGCCGCGAAGGTTCCATCGCGCAGGGCGGAGAGCCGGCCCTCCCGCACCTTGAGGTCCACGACCTCGGCCAGCGGCGCTCCGTCCACCCCCCAGGCGCGGGTGGCGGCAGGCTGGTCGTCGTAGGAGGTCGGCGGGGCGGTCACCTCCGTCGCCACGAGCGCCGTGGCCCGTCCTCCGGGGAACGTCCGGGGGGTGACAGGGAGGCGGGTGCCCGGCTCGGCGGTGACCACCGCGTCGGCCCGCAACCCTTCGCTGGTCTGCCGGTCGATCGCACGCCCCATGGTCGCGCCCGTGCCCAGCAGGGAGGCGGCGATTCCGACCGCCAGGAGCACCGGTACCGCCATCGCCGTCGTACGCGCGGGAGTGGACCGTAACCCGGCGGCCGCGATGCGGCCCACGCGCCGGTCCAGCAGACACATCGTCCAGCACGCGGGACGGACCAGAACCGGCACGATCCACGGAGCGAGCACGGCGAGCGTGGGGATCACGACGAGGGCGAGTCCTGGCGCCATGGCGCCACGCACCGTCATGGGAAGGTTCATGAAGGCCATGACGAACAGCAGGGGAGCACACAGCACCCCGATCATGAAGAGGCCCGTCGCCCCTCGCGCGCGGCTCCGGGACGAGGCCACGGACAACTCCGCGTCCTTCAGCAGCCTCCCCGGGCTGACCCGCCCCGCGGCCAGAACACTGGCCCAGGCGGCCAGCACGCCCACACCGGCAGTGGTCAGACAGACAGCGATAGCGATCCACCACGTCTGGTCGGACGCCGGCAGTGTTGCCGCCTCGGGGAACAACTGCCGTTTCACCAGCAGCCGCCTCCCAGCGCGGGCCAGCGGAACCATACCCACGGCGGCGCCCACCGCCGCCGATACGAGCGCGAGGCTCACCACGTCCAGGGCGACCATTGCGCGCAGTCTGCCCGCTGTGACTCCCAGGGCACGTAACACGGCGAACTGGCCGAGCCGTTGACCCGTCCACAGTGAGATGGTCGATCCGATGACCACAACCGCGCACATCAGGAGCATGGACAGCAGCAGGGACAGCAGGTCCCGGGCGTCCCCGGCCTGATCGGCGGCGACGGAGTGCTCGGGGAAGGACGGCAGGCTCACCCCGGTGAACATCAGGGCGCACGCGCCCACACCCGCCGCGGTTATCGCGCACGCGAGCGCCGCCCCTGCCACTCTGCCGGGGTACGTCCGCAACTCGGACGCGAACAGGCGGCGCATGCGCATCGGTCCGACAGGGGGGTACAGGGTGCGAGCCGCTGCAGGCAAGGTTCTCTGTCCTCCACAGGGAGCGTAGGCTGGATGGAGCCCGGGGAGGCCATCCTGATCGTGGCCTCCCCGAACTCGCTTCCCCAAGCGGGTGTCGTAGGGGTCACTGCCCTACGAGGCTGTGTCTCAGTGGCAGGACACAGCGCTGAAGGTGCTGATGGGGGCGTCGAGGACGGTCTCCTCGTCGAGCTCCTGCAGAGCGAGAACATTCAGCATGCGAGTCACCTCCCTTCATCACGTCGACTGGATCCCCGGGTGGTTCAGTGGCAGCCACCAATGCTGATGGTGCTGATGGGGGCGTCGAGGACGGTCTCCTCGTCGAGCTCCTGCAGAGCGAGAACATTCAGCATACGGATCACCTCCCTTCAACGCGTGGTCCCGGCGGTGCGTCGGCCTGGCCGGCCGGGGTTCACCCGTGAGTCGGATGAACACCGGGGAGCAGGCGGCTCCCCGGGGTCTGTGCGGCTTTCAGCGCGATGATCGCGCCGGCGGAGCCGGTCGCCAGGTCCGTCGAAAGACGGACCAGTTGATCTCCGTGCAGCACCTGGGCGCCGTCGAACGGCGCGAGGTGCAGAGCCAGGGCTCTGAGGTGGGCCTCCAGCTCTCCTCGCCAGTCAGGTAGCCGCACAAGGGCATGGGAGAGCACGTATGCGAGTCCGGACCGCCCATTGAACAACCCTCCCTGTACGACGACTTGGACCGCTCCCGCCCGCAGAGCGCCGACGACGAGAGCGTCGGAGCCGATGCTCGCGGCCTGGGCGGCGGGTAGCGCCATGGCCGCCAGGGCGACACCTCCGGAGCCCTCGGCGAGGTATGGCAGCAGCCGATTCGAGCTGTGCATCTGCAGCATGCCGTCCAGCTCTCTGGCGTGGCGCAGGTCATGGCGCACCGCCTGCTCGGCGGCCTCGGCCCACGCCACATCACCTGTGGACATGGCACAGCGGGCGAAGAGCACCGAGGGGCCCGACCAACCGTGCATCAGGCCGGGACGGTCCAGCACTCCTTGCTCCCCCATGCGCTCCCGGACCCGCGCCGCCAGGCCGGTACCTTCGTCCTTCAGCCCGACGTCCAATAAGAGATGGGCGATGCCGGTGAGCCCGCCGAACAAGCTGGGCGAAGTCGGGAGCGGCGCGGTAAGCAGTCGGTCGACCAGGTCGGCCGCCGCCGGATGACCGAGCTTGTGCAGCATCCATGCAGTGCCGGCGAGTCCGTCGTAGAGACCTTTCGGCCCGTCCACGGGGGCCCGTCGCGCGGCGGATACGAGCCAGTCCACGTGTTCGTCCGAAGGGGCGGTACCGGCTGCCCGCTGTGCGAGCAATACGCCGGGGGTGCCGTACGCAAGACCGAGCGACGTCCCGGGCCGATGTCCCGAGACGTCACCTGGGAACAGGCGGTCCGTACGGTGCGGGGCGGCCGCGCGGTCGATGCCGTGCAGCAGGGCGCTCACGGACGGTGCGGGAAGGATGGCCAACGCGGTGCCGTCGGCGCCCGGAAGAAAGGGCCGCAGGGCGGGAGAAAGCGCGAGCCGCCCGAGCATCCTCCGGACGAACCCCGGTGGCAGTGACGGGAACGCCGCGGTGGCCTGCTCTATGAGGGACGACACCGCGGCCGGGTTGCGATGCGTCAGCACGGTGAGCGGGACCAGCGCCGCGAGTTGGCAGCATCCCAAGGCGTACAGATCCGCGTCCCGCGGATCCGCGATCGTCGGATCGGTGAATCCGGGCGCCCCCAGCGCAGCCGTACGCACGGAATCCAGTGGCATGGCGAGTTCGAAGTCGATGAGCGTGACGGTGCCATCGGGACGGACCAGGATATTGCGGTGGTGCAGGTCTCCGAACGCCACTCCGGTCTCGTGTATCGCCGCTACGCACTCCTCGACCCGCTCCATCCTCCGGACCGCGAGAGCGGCGAACTCGGCACGGGCTTCCGCCGTGGGCCTGTGCCGGGTCAGGGGGTACTCGCGGCCCAGCCAGGCGTTGATGGTCTCGCCCTCGACGTACTCCATCGCCAGGTAGTGGTGCTCCCAGGCAGAGAAGGCACGGTACATCCGTGGCACGAAGGGCAGGTGGGCGAGGTGCTTGAGCATTGACTCCTCGTTACGCAGACGCTCCACCGCATCGCGGCCCTGCGCGTCGAGTCCCGCGTGGGGTCGGGCTTCCTTGAGGACCACATTCCGCCCCCGCGCGTCCTCGGCCAGGTAGATGCCTCCTGCGTTGGAGAAGTGCAGCGCCTTGCGGACCCGGTAACCATCCAGCGTTCCCTCACCGTGTCCCCCGCCGCCCGACGACAGCCGCTGCTTGAGAAAATCCGGTACGTCCGCCCATTCGGGCGTGGTGAAGAACGGTCGGCGATGGTCCGGTTCCAAGCGCCCCTCAGGCCCCCGCAGCGCAGGAACACGGGTACCATCCGGCAGTTCGCACCACAAGAGGGTGAAGGCTCCGTACCGCACAGAGACCGGGCCCTGGTTCCAGCGGTGGTCGGACAGCACGTAGGGACCGGGGCGGCCGTGTAACTCGCCATCGAGCTCCGCGAGTGCGAGGCGCAGTTCGTCCGCGGTCCGTGGATACACGGTGACCGTCTTACCGCTCGTCGCACGGTTGGCGTACTTGGTATTCATCGCGGAGACGATGTGCCGGCTCCGTAGGAACTTCCACGGCAGCGCAAGCCGCCGGCATATCTTCCAGGAGGCTTCGATCGTCTCCTCGGCAGTGGCCGGGGTCGCGCTGACATGGATCTTCCAACCCTGCTCGGGCAGTACCGTCGTATCGTCCGGGGAAAGGAACTCCCATACCCCCTGGTGATCCCGGCTCCAGCCGTCCGGAATTTCCCTGGTAGCCAGCGAGAACCGCGATGACAGGTCGTCGCAACGGTCCAGCGGTTCGTACCACGTGGAATCGGCGATGGTAAACGCCTCATACCTGGGGTCCATGCGCCCTCCCGTTGTTCGACTTTGGCATCCCTCCTGGGCGCTCGGCCGACGAGGAATCCGAACCATCGATAAGCAGGTAGTCGAGAAATCGCTTTCTCGTGACAAGTTCTGATCTTTCATGCAGCTCCGTCGATTGGCAACTGCGGAAAGCTGGAACTTAATCGGATCGCTGCTCTCCGGTTGCCGTTCCGGACGGTCGTCTCCAGGACGGTTCCTGGTAAAGAGGGTAGTGCCGCACACCTTCGGCACCAGGGCGGTCCGGAGTGCCGAAGGTGTGCCCTGCCGGGGCCCGCCGTGCGCCCCGACATGAACTGGCCGAAATAGCCTGGCTGCTGGCTGAAATGGCCTGCCTCTCCGGACTCGCGCGAGCGTGGCACCATAAAACGCATGGCGACACGGATCATACTGGCGGACGACCAGGCAAGCATAAGAATGGGATTCCGGCGGATTCTGGACGCCCAACCCGACTTGCAGGTCGTCGGAGAGGCCGACAACGGAGTTGCGGCACTGCAGGCGGCCCGCTCCATGACTCCTGATGTGCTGCTGGCGGACATTCGCATGCCGGAGATGGACGGTCTCCAACTGACGTGCGAGATTACCCGCAGCCTCCCCTCCGTGCGGGTGGTGGTGGTCACCACATTCGACCTGGACGAGTATGTGTACACCGCCCTGCGCGAAGGGGCCTGTGGCTTCCTTCTCAAGCGGTCCCGGTCCGCCGTCCTCGTCGAAGCCGTACGGGCCGCGGCGGCCGGGGATGCGATGATCAGCCCTGAGATCACCATGCGGCTGCTGAGCCGTTTCCGGCAGGAGCGCCGAACAGTGCCCCGCCCCGGCGAACCGCTGACGCCGCGGGAACAGGAGGTGGCCAGGCTCGTGGCGGAAGGACTGACCAACTCTGACATCGGGGCCGAACTCTTCATCTCAGCAGGAACGGTCAAGACCCATCTCGCTCGGCTGCAGAAGAAGCTGAATGTGCGCAACCGGGTAGGGATCGCCGCATGGGTCTGGGGGTCCGGACTGGTGGACGAGGTGCACCAGTCCGCATCAGGGGAGTCGGACTGATCTGCCGAACGGCCGATACCGTGGAGCTCCGCGCTGCGACACCATGAGTGGCATGCCGAGTACATCAGCGGCTTATGCCGGTGCGACAGCCTGGCCCTCTCACACGGATGTCGGCTGGCGGGTGGTGAAGCGCACCGTCGGCAGCGGCGGGTGTGCCACCACGCTGCCGCCCCGTAGCAGCTGCCGCCCCAGGGGGGTGAGCGTGTGGACGGCCTGGCCGCGCTTGCGCTCGGTGAGGATCAGGCCGGCCGCACGCAGGATGGCGGTGTGTTGGCTGACTGCCGCGGTGGTCACGCCGAGCCGTTCGGCCAGTTCGATGTTGCTGCAGCCTTCCCGCAGTTCCCGCAGGGCGGCAGCTCGCGTCCGGCCCACCAGTGCGGCCAGGCGGTCGGGCTCCGCACGGCGGCAGTCCTTGCGCGTGAGGTCGGCGGCCGTGAGCAGACCAGGAAGGTCCTCCGGACGCGGACGGACCGGAAACACCAGGAATGGAGCGTTCTGCGGGTCCCGTGGGTCGACCCCCACCACATGCCCAGCACGCTGCAGGAACAGAGAAGGAGCCAGAACGATGCCACACCCGCCCGGCCGGAGTTCCCCCGCGCCCACACCCGAGATCTCCAGCGCGGGCGCATTCCATCTGATGCCGGGGCCAAGTCCGTTGAGCAGCGCGCCGACACCGTCGCGCCACATCACGTCCCGCATCAATTCGCGCGCAGCGTCCAGATGGGCGCGGATCCGTTCCCAGTACGGTGCCACGGCGATTGCGGAGAAGTCTTCTGCGGCAAGCAGGTGCCGCACCTCTGGTGCGACCGTAGCGTCGCGGAGCGTCACGTCCGAACGCCCCGTGTTGATACAGTGATCCAATAACTCGGCATAATCCCCTGCGACGCGAGGCAGCCGCGCTATGCGGTCCGCTCTTGGGCCGAGCTGTATCAATTGCCCGCGCACGCGCCGACGCCAGTCCTGGAATCCGATGTCATTCTTTGCATTCAGTGCTTCGAAAGCGAAGATCGTCTCGATGATGGGGAGTGGCCTCTCGGCAATCCGGATTCGAGTCAGATCGTCGACGGACAGGATGATTCGATACATGGAGACGCAACTCCTTTATGAGGTGAGTAGCTGCCGACGGAAAGGTAGGCAACTGGCATACAGGTCCGTAATTGGTTCCAACAAGCGCTGTGCGTCCGCTATCCGTACGTCATTTGCCCGTCTTCCCGATACTGACGCCTCCCTCATCGGGGGAGGTGACAATGATCCGACTGGCCGTTGCAGAGCTCGCGAAGCTGATGCGCTCGGCGGCGCCGTCGCGCCCGTGGCCGTTCACACGGTAATCACTGTGGAGTCCCGGCACTCTCATACTGATATCCGCGGCCTGCGAGGCGACTGGTAAGCGTACGGGCACCAGCCGCACGGTGCCGCATCGGCCCACAGCAACGGAGAGCCGCGGGCTGGTGCGGTCGAAACGCCGCCCGTCATCTCGGGAAGCGGCGTTCAGGGCGTCCATCGCCCTGGTGTTCACCACGGCTGGCGCGATGTCCATCACCGCCACTGCGCCGACGATTCGCCCCCGTACATTCAGACATGCGCGTCAGGCTTTCAGAGGAACGCCGACACCGGTATCAGCCGTTTGGCAGATTGCGCCGTTCCTGTGTGCCGCACGAGCCGGCAAGAGGGAACGTGGCCATGACACGCCAGCCGCCACCCTCGTGCGGCCCCGCCGTCAACGTGCCGCCCAGGTTGGAGACCCGCTCGGACAGGCCGCTGATGCCTGTGCCACCGGCCCCTGGTGCGCGCTCCGCCAGGGCGGGGGCGCTCATGGGCTGCGGTGCGTCGTCCGTGACCTGTAAGCGCAGTGCGGGAGTGTCGTCGACTTCTTCGCGGCGCAGCAGGATCTCCACCCGCGATGCGGTGACGGCGTGGCGGCGCACATTGGTGAGCGCCTCTACGATCACCCGGTATCCCACCACGCTCACGTCCGCCGGAACACTCTCCACGAGCGCATCGGCCAGGACAAGAACGGCTTCCGGTGGGCCCGTCCGGTTGAACCGGGTGACGAGCGGGGCGAGTTCGCTCAGGTCTCGACGCTGGCCTCGATGTCCGTGCGGCCCGGCGCCGCCTTCCGCGTTGTCCCGAGTTTCGGAAGCGAGTGCCCGTCGACTGGGCGGCTCCAGGATCCGCTCCTGCTCTTCGGGCGACGGTGCGTCCCCCAGAAGCTGGAGCGTGTGGTCCATCGCCTGCAACGCCTGCGTGCCCGCGGAACCTATCTCCGGGAGCAGCGCCAGCGCCTGCTGAGGATCTTCCTTCGCCAGAACTTGGGCGGCCTCGACGAGCACGACGACCGCCGTGACGTCATGGGCCGCGTAGTCATGCAAGTCTCTGGCCAGCCTGAGACGTTCGGCGCGCCGCTCCGCTGCGGCAGTCGCGCGGCTTCTCGCGTCAAGTTCCCGCAGATACGCTCCAACGCCCAAGGCGATCAACGCCAGGATTGCCCAGATCAAGCAGAGCTGGAGGGTTTCACCCCTGCTCGACGGAGGGACGACGTTCAGGGTGATACGCAGCGGCGAGAGCACAAGCGCCGTTGTCAACAACACCGCGAGACTCTTCGCTGTCCAGGCATGCGCCCGGCGTGCGCCGACGACCAGCAGAAGCATCAGCGCCACCGTCTCCGCGGTCCACCAGTTCGCAGCCGCAGAATGGGCCGGCCCCTGGTAGAAAAAGGTGACCGCCAAGGACACCGTGGCGGCCAACACCAGGGCCACCGGTACGGCTTTCGTCGAGCGCGGACTCCACATCGTCAAAGTCAAGGCAGCGATCACCGATACCGCGCCGGAACCACTGATGAGGGGCCCGACCGACTCGGTCGTCATCCCGGTGATCACCAAGGCCGCACCCACCAGAAAGGAATACAGCAAGCGGCGTAGTCCGATCTGGACTCGCTCCCCCAGGTACTTCCGCCTCGTCACAGGCACAGACGCTACTGCCCGCAGGCTGTCGCGTCACAGGAATGTCACTGCGTGTCGGGCCGTGCGCCGCGCTGCGGCCACTGCGCGCACGAGAAAGTCTCAGCTCAGCAAGATCTCCTCGCCGCGACGGCAATCCAGCCCGAGATCCTCACAGAGGGCCAGATCAAGCACATGGTCTCCGAACTCGGGTCGATGACCGACCGGCTCCTCGCCACTGCCTCCGAGCACAAACGCCCCCTGTACGAGAGTTTCGGTCTCGCCCTGACCCTCGACATACAAAAGCGGGTTGTGATCGTAGAATCACAACCCACTCATGCATGTACATATGGTAAGTGTCCGAGGACCGACACGCACCATACGTACACGCCGGTGTTGCGGGGAGAGCTGCTTCTGTCGTAGCCACGGGGCCGAGTACGCGGCGGGATTCACGCTGAAGGTGCGTGGAACATGAGCCCGGCGACCATCGGCAGGAAGGCACGCCCGGTCTTGGGGGCCAGCGGAGCCCCAGACCGACCCCGCCGGAAAACCACCTGAATCACTGGTATTGCCCCTAGGGAGCCGAAGCCGCCCTCGCCCACCCGGCGTCGCGACTGTTGACGTACCCAGGCCGTAGCCGGTAACTGTTTACGAGTCGGCTTCAAACCGGTTTAGAAATCGGTACGCACCAAGCCGAAGCCGTGGCCGAATCAGCACCCGGAAGACCTCGTCAACCGACGCACGCCCCCCACGGCAGCGTTGTCAGGATCTGGGCGCGCCCAAAGGAGTCCGCATGACGGAAAACGGAGTCGTACCCCTGCCCGATCGACGTCGCGTCCTACTCGGGGGCCTCGGGATCACCGCCGGTGTCGCCGGGCTGGCGCTGTCGGTGCCAGCCCTCGCGCGGGCCGCGGAGGCCGGTGGGAGTCGAGCGGTCACGGATGACATTCAGCTCATCATCGAACGCCTGCAACGGCGGTTCCTTGCCCAGGGCGACCAGGTGAGGATCGCCAATGGCATCTTCCTGGCCCGTACGTCCGAGGCCCTGACCTATGTCGAGTCCCTGCGCGCCGACGGCTCGTGGCCCGATGTGGACTACGGCGACACCACCAGTTCCGCCAACGGTCGGGTCTGGTCGCCCTATCACGCGCTGTACCGCATGATCGCAATGGCTCACGCCTACCGTGACCCGGATGCCGCGGGCTACGGCAAACCGGAGCTGATCGAGGCCCTGAACCGTGCGCTTCTCTACTGGGACAGTGTCAAACCGACCAGCACGAACTGGTGGGAAGTCGAGATCGGCAAGTCGATGGCCATGGGCCGGGTGTCAATCTTCGCCGGCGACGAACTCAGCACCGAGGCCCGGGAGGTGACCTACGCCCACAACACCGGCCGCCTGGACCCTGTCGGGGCGAACGGCTCCTGGAGGACCGAGAACTACCTCTATGAGGCCGTCGCGAAGCACGCGACCGCCGACATCGAGCAGGGTTACGCCACCATGTCGCAGACGGTCGCCGTCGACAGCAGCGGTAAGGTCACCGAGGCCGTGCAGGTGGACTCGTCCTTCTGGGCACATGGGGCGCAGCTCTACAGCGAGGGCTACGGCATGGCCCTGTTCACCATCGTGGCGGCCTGGGCCGATGTCGCGCGCGGCACCAGCTTCGCCTTCTCGCCCGAGGACATCGACGCCATCGCCTTCTACATCCTCGACGGGACCCGCTGGCTGATCCGCGGGGAGATCGGGATGATGTATCTCGGGTACCGTCCCCCCAATACCATCGATGGCATCACGAGTTACGCGGCCGACTTCCTCGAGCCGCTCGACCGGATGGTGCGGGCCGATGAGACGAACTCGGCGGCGTATCAGCGACTTGCCGACAATATCCGCGGGAAGATCCGGGAGAACGGCGTCACCGGGCATAAGTACTTCTGGCGCTCGGAGTTCTCCTCACATCTGCGGGACGAGTATGGAATCTTCACCAGGGTCAATTCCCCTCGCATGAAGGGCAGCGAGTACCGCTCCACCTTCCGGCCCGAAGTCGGCAACGAGATCGACTGGAATGCGGCGGGAGCCACCTCGATCCAGGTCACGAACCGGGAATACGATGACCTCGTACCCGCCTTCGACTGGTTCCACTACCCGGGCGTCACCGCGCCTTACACCAAGGTGACGACGCAGTCGAGTCCCGCCAACCGCGGCGCCTTCACCGGCGGCGTCTCCGACGGGCGTTACGGGGCAAGCGTCTTCACCCTCGACCGGTTCTCGACGACGGGGCGCAAGAGCTACTTCTACTTCGACGATGAGATGGTCGCGCTCGGCGCCGGGATCAGTTCCACCTCGCGGCACGCCGTCCATACGACCGTCAACCAGGGAGCGGCCCGGCCCAATGCCTCCGTCGGCGGCAAGGCCGTACGCCCGGGGACCGATTCAGCTGCCACCGGCGCCTCTTGGGCGTACAACGACGAGATCGGCTATGTCTTCCCGGAGGGTGGGCCGTTGAAGGTCTCGAACAAGGAGCAGACCGGGAGCTGGCTCGACCGTGATCCGGTGCAGCGGAATGCCTTTACCCTCTTCTTCGACCACGGCACCACCCCGGACGGAGCCAAATACGCCTACGTCCTCCTTCCCGGCGCGACACCCGAAAAGGTCCGATCCTATGCGGCCAAGCCGGTCGTCAGGATCCTGCGCAACGACGAGCAGGTCCAAGCAGTCCGCCACCCGCGGCTGCGGCTGACGATGGCGACCTTCCACGCCGCGGGCTCCCTCGACCTGGGATCAGGCCGCACGCTGCGGGTCGATCAGCCCGCCATCATCATGCTCGACGAGGACGGCAGCTCCGCCGTGGTGAGCGTCGCCAACCCCGACCAGCCCGGCCTGACGGTCTCCGTCACCCTTGCCGCCCCCGGCCGCACCCGTCGCGCCAGCTTCCCGCTGGGCGCCGGCCCTAACCTCGGCAAGACGGTGACGCAGCCCCTCAGATGACCCGAAGCGCAGACATGAACCGGCTTGCGGCCGACGGCTTCTCTCCGCCGGCCGCAAGCCGGTTCAGCCTCGGTCCACCGACGCGGCTTGTGAACGCGCTGTTCTTCGCCCCGCTCAGCTTCACCTCGTCCACGGCCAGACGGGCGAGTCCGCGACCCGAAGCGCCCATCGCACGTCGTACATCGGCTGCTGAGGTGGCGGCCGAGGTGCCGACCATCAGCCCGCGCCACGCCCGCAGCGGTGAAGTACCGGTTCACAGGTCAGAGGCGTCAGTCCGCGGTCCGCTCCAGAGCGGCTACGCCGATCGCGCTGTCCGCCATCCCGTAGAACACATAGACAGTCCCCGCGATGCGCTCGATCGCAGTCGGGAAGACAACGTTGCCAAGCGTTCCTACCGTCTCCTCGCGGGTCTCCGGAGACAGCCACGGCTCCTGCGAGCGCGCCAGCACCCGCGCCGGATCGTCCGGGTCCAGCAGCATGCCCCCGGCCCGGTAGACGGCGCCATGGCTGAGCTCAAAGCCCCTTGCGACCGGACCGGTCACACCGTGGTGGATGAGCAGCCAGCCCTCGGGCACCCGCAGCGGCGGCGGACCCGCACCGATCTTCGCCACCTCGAACGGCATCTCCGGAGCGGCCACCGGAGCGGAGTGCCGCAGCGAGGTCAGCGCCGAAAGATCGCGGCGGGCCGCCTCGGCGTCTACGTACGCGATCCAGATCGACGGGCGGCCGTCGGCCACCCCGGCCGGGGCCGGGGCGCCCTCGCCCGCGCGCAGCCAGTCCAGGTCCCACATCGGCCGGTGCAGCATCGCGAAGCTGGCACGGCCGTCGGGGCCGGGCACGATCTCGGGGAAGAAGACGAGGTCTTTATTGGGGAAGAAGTTCAAGTCGGTGGACAGGTGCGACTGATACGTAAAATGCAGTGGGCCCAGACGGCGCCAGCTGATCGTGTCCGTAGAGACGGCCAACGCGGGCCGCGGGCCGAGCGGCCCGTAGGCGACGTACGTCATGACGTGCACGCCCAGGTCGGGGATGAAGGTGATGCGGGGGTCCTCCACGCCGGCATTGTGTGCACCCCGCTCGAAGCCTTCGTCCGGGGACAGCACCACGCCCTGGCGCTCGACGCCGACCGGTACGCCGTCTTCGATCACGACACGGGCGCGGCCGATCCGGGAGACATTGCCTGCCGCGACCATGCGGGGGAAGAGATAGAGCTCGCCGTCGGGTCCCCAGGCGGTGGCCGGATTGAGGACGCCCTCGGCCTCCAGGGGGTCGGCGGGGTCGGCGTTCATGAGCACGCCGACCCGGTTCAGTGCATACGGGAGCGCGCTTTCGGTGTTGAGCCGGGTCATACCTAGCCTTTGATCGCGGATCCGAGGTTGGCGGAGGTGAAGTGGCGTTGGAAGAGCAGAAAGAGGACGACGGCCGGCACCGCCAGCACGCAGGCACCGGCGAGCACAGCGCCCATGGGATTGGCCTGGAAGGTGGAATTGGCCTGCGAGAAGTTCGCCAGGCTGACCGCGAGGGGCTGCATCCCCTGGTCCTTGGTCACCAGGAACGGCCAGAGGAACTCGTTCCACGGGCCGATGAAGGTCACCAGCATGGCTGTGAGAATCGCCGGGCGCACCAGTGGCACCGCCACGGAGCGCAGGATGCGCAGCTCACTCGCTCCGTCCATGCGCGCCGCGTCGAAGATCTCGCGCGGGATCTGGAGGAAGTACTGGCGGAAGATGAGCACGGCGACGGAGTTGATGGCGAACGGCAGGATCATTCCGGCGTAGCTGTCGGCGAGGCCGAAGTAACGCACCACCATCACGTACAGCGGGATCATCAGCAACTGGAACGGGATCGCCTGGACCAGCAGGACGAGCGCGAACACCAGGCCACGGCCGCGGAAGCGCAGGATCGCCAGGGCGTAGCCGGCCAGCAGGCCGAAGACCAGCGTGCAGACCACCACCCCGACCGTCATGATCAGCGAGTTGGCCAGGGCGCCCCACAGGCTGAAGGAGTCGTCGATACCGGCGAGGTTGTCCAGGGTCAGGTTGCTCGGCTTCGGCAGTAGGCCGCCGAGGCCGGTGTCGCGCTTCTTCTGTAGCGCCCCGATGAGCATGTAGTAGAACGGCAGCAGCGCGGCGACGGCGCCGAGGCCGAGCGCGGCGTAGCGCAGGATGCGCAAGGTGCGGGCCATATCAGTCCCTCTCCATGACGCGCCGGGCGACGGTCGCGATGATGAGCACGCCGGTGACGAGAATCAGTCCGATGGCGGCCGCGGCATCCGGCTCACCCTGCTCGATGCCCCGCTGGTACACCAGCAGCGCGGGGGTGAGCGAGGCGCCGCTCGGGCCGCCGCCGGTGAGCAGGAACGGCTCGGTGAAGATCTGCCCGGCGGTGATGATCGACAGCAGGATGACGAGCGAGGTGACGGGCCGGACGGCTGGCAGGGTGACGGCCCGGAACGCCTGCCAGCGCCCGGCTCCGTCGGTCAGTGCCGCCTCGTGCAGTTCCTTGGGCACGTTCTGTAGCGCGGCGAGGTAGAGCAGGATGTAGAACCCGAGCTGCTTCCAGGTGACGTAGACGGCGATGAGCGGCATCACCAGGTGCTTGTTCGCCAGCCAGGACGGGTCCGGGGCCCAGGGGCCGAGGACGTTGTTGACGGCACCGGAGCCATTGAACAGAAACAGCCAGACCGCCAGCGTGGCGACCGAGGCCGTCACGTACGGCACGTAGTACGCCACCCGGAAGAAGCCGCGCCAGTGAGTCGCGGCATTCAGTGCTGACGCCAGCACGAGCGCCAGCACCACGGTCAGCGGAATGTTGATCGCCATGAACAACCCGAGGTTGGCGAAGGCGCGCTGGGTCTTCTCCTCTCCGAGGACCTCGGTGAAGTTGTCGAACCCGACGAACGGGTGCGGCACGGAGACGCCGGGCGCGGTGAAGAAGTAGTCGTGGAAGGCCATCCATACGCCGACCCCGAACGGGATGATGAACACGACCAGGACGTAGGCGGTGTACGGCGCGGTCAGGACGAGCCCGAGCGGGCTGTTGCCCAGCCAACGCTCGAGCCGCGAGGCGCCGGGCCGGCGACCCGGCATACGGCGTGCGGGTCCGGCTGCCGGCGGTGCGTGCCGGGTCGATGGCCGGGGACGCCGGCCGCGGGGCGGATCACCTGCGGCCTGAGTCCCATCGCGGCTGTCGCGGAGTGATTTCATGGTGTGCCTCGTCAGCCGGCGATCTGGTCGTCGATCTGCTGCGCGGCCTTGTCAAAAGTCGACTTCACATCGCCCTTCCCGGGCAGCACCGCGTCTTCCCAGGCTGTGCGGAACGTCTTCCACACCTCGGTCGAACCAGCGACGTTCGGCACGTCCACCGCCCGCGGCACCGCGTCGGCGAAGGGCTGGTAGAAGGGATTGTCCTTGAGATAGCCGCCCGCGACGGCGGCCACGTCACTGCGGGTAGGGAACTGTCCCGTCTCCTCCAGCAGTGCCGCGTCGTTCTTCGCGCTCATCGAGAACTTGGTGAATTCCCAGGCGGTCCGCTTGTGCTTGCACGAGGTGAACAGGCCGACGTTCTTGGAGTCCGCGAACGTCGATGTCTTGTCTGCCGGTATCCCCGCGGCCGTGGGCAGCGGCACCACGCCGTACTTCACCTTGCCGTCGAACTGTCCCTTGCCCCACGGCCCGGCGATGCCCATGGCGGCCACCCCGTCGGCGAACGGGCCCGCCCACATGTCGCCGCTGTACGCCTCCGGGGACGAGTAGCCGTTGGCATACATCTGCTGCCAGAAGCCGAGGGTCTGCCGTCCGGCCTGGGAAGTGAAGGTGGCCTTCTTGTCCTTCACCAGTTGCTTGCCGCCGGAGTTGGCCAGGTACAGCGGATAGAAGTCGAACAGCGCATTGGTGTAGTCACTGGTCGCCGGCGGATACAAGGTGAACTTCGCCGCTTTGCTGCTCTTGATCTTCTTCGCCGCGGCCAGCACCTCGTCGTACGTGCTCAGCTTCGGATTCTCAGCGTCCAGACCGGCCTTTTTGAAGACGTCCTTGTTGTAATAGAGCATGAACGGGTTGGTTTTCCAGGGCACTTGATACAACTTGCCATCCGGGGAACGGAAGCCGTCCGCGGCACCGCCGGAGCGCTTCTTGATGAAGGACTCGGCATCGCCGAAGGTGTCCGAGAGATTCACCAGACCGCCCTGCTTCTGGAATGCGGCGATCGCCGCCGGAGCGGTGTTGTAGACGAGGCACGGGGTGTTGCCCGCGGTGATCGCGGCCCCGATGACGTCTTCGGTGGACTTGCCCGACGGCACCGCCTTGGCGGTGACCTTCTCCTTGGGGTGCTCGGCGTTCCAGGCAGACACTGTGGCCTTGGCCCAGGCTTGCTCCTGCTCATTCGTCGAGTACCAGATGTCGATCGGTCCCGAGGTCGGCTTGCCGCCGCCGGCGTCGCCCGAACCGCAGGCGGACAATGGCAGGACAAGCGCCGCGGCGGCGGCCAGCACCCTAACGCGTGGAAAACGCCTCATTGTGCCCAACTCCCTTCCATGCGGGTGAATGAGGGTCCGAAGCGACTCGCCTCCCATCGCCGCCGACCCGCCCCGCCAGAATGATCACCGCGGGGTTACGAGCGTCATCAAACCGGTTTAATATCTAAGCGTCAAGGACGGGTGCGAAACGTTTCGGTAACCTGGGTGGCGCAGAACTGCGCCACCCAGGAGCCGTACGTCCCGAATCAGTGGAAGGCGAGGCGGTATGGTGCGGGACCAGGGCAAAGCGGGTGGATCGGCGGGCGGTTCCCGCCAGGCGATGCCTCCGCCGTCACGCCGGGGCGGGGGCAGTCGGCCGACGATCGGTGATGTCGCCGCGCTGGCTCAGGTCTCCAAGGCGACGGTCTCCTTCGTCATCAACGACCGCCCCGGGGTCAGCCCGCAGGCGCGCCAGCGGGTCCTGGACGCGATCGACCAGCTGGGCTGGCAGCCCAACGCCGGCGCCCGGGCGCTCTCCACCAAGCGGTCCCAGACCCTCGGCCTGGTGATGCGCCGGCCGCCGGAACTGCTGAGTACCGACCCGTTCTTCCCGCAGTTCGTCGCCGGCATCGAGACCGGCCTGGCGCCGCTCGGCTACGCGCTCGTGCTACAAGTCGTCCCCGACGAGGAAACCGAACGGCAGGCGTATGAGCGGCTGGCCCGTGACGGTCGGGTCGACGGCGTGTTCCTCACCGATCTGCGCACCGACGACCCGCGGCCGGCACTCGTGACGGAGCTGGGCATCGACGCACTGATCGTCGGACCACCGCAGCACGGCGGCCAGGTGCCGGCCCTCGGGGTCGACGACGGCAGCGGGGTGCGGCGTGCGGTCAGCCATCTGCGCTCACTCGGCCACCGGTGGATCGGACACGTCTGCGGCGCCGCGGGGTTTGTGCACACCGAGGCCCGGTGCGACGCTTGGCGCGGTGCGCTCGCGGATGCCGACCTGCCCGAGATCCCGCCCGTGGCCGCGGACTTCACCGGCGCGGCCGGCGCCCGAGCCACGCATCAGCTGCTGGACCTGGACCGTCCACCGACCGCCATCGTGTACGCCAACGACCTGATGGCCATCGCCGGGATCACCGCCGCGACCAGCCGCGGGCTGCGGGTCCCCGAGGACCTGTCGGTGGTGGGCTTCGACGACATCCCGCTGGCCGACTGCATCGCGCCACCGCTGACGACGGTGCGCCAGGATGTGCTGACCTGGGGGCGCGCCGCCGCACAGGCGCTGGTTTCGCTCACCGAGGGAGGAGAGTTCCACGCTGCCGAGCTCCCGCCGGTGGAATTCGTGGTGCGGGCGAGCACCGCGCCGCCGCGGAGTTGAGTGTGGAGCCGTCAGCGGGGGCGGGCGGCAGGCTCTCAGCTTCGGCCGACCGGTCCCGTCGACGTCCGTCGCGCTCGCGGCGCGGCCACAGATCAACGCCGTTCGGTTTCCAGCCTCGCCACCGCGCCGAAATCGGGCAGCACCTGCCCCTTCAGGGTGCGCTCGACACTACGACGGCTGACCCCGGTGATCCCACCCGCGCCGCCCTGCGCCGCCACGCCGCGGTGGACGAGATCATGACCGGCTACCAGCGGGCCTACGCCACCGGCCGCTGGACGGTCTGGGCCAACCCGCCCCCGGCCCACGTCTGGCACCTTCAACACCCCCAGACCGAGACGGCCGACCGCCCCGCTGAGGCCGTCGGCGAGGCGCGACAGTGAACTCGATTGTCCAGGGGCTTGGCCAGCGGGGACCGGGCGCCGGACGCGTTCAGCGCGATCAGCAGCACGTCTTCGGCGTTGATGTTCCACTCACGGGCCACCTGATCAAGGTGGCGGACGGATTCGAGCATGAGCTGTCCCTTTCAGGTGGGGAGAGATGGTGTTCGGCAGCGGCGCTGTGGGCGCTTTCTGACGCGGGGGCCGTGCGGTGGATCAAGTGGCAGCGGGAGCCAGAGGAAGGTGGATGACGATCCGCTTGCCGCCTGTGCCGGTGTCCGAGAGGACCTCGGCTCGGCCATGGACTTCCCGCACCAGAGCGCTGACCATGAACAGACCGCGACCGCCGACGCTGTGGGCAGCGGGCAGGGGCTTCGGCTTGAGTGGGTGCATCGCAGTGCTGGACATCGTGGGGCTCACCCTCTCTCCGGGCGGCAGCCACCCGGACCGTCACCGAAGGTCAGGGTCCGGGCACACAGGGGTGTTCACGACGGTGAACCCACGATCTCCGAGCCACGAGTCAGGGGGCTCACCGCTACGAAACGTCCGACAGGAAGCGGCAAGCGCGTACACGCCCACGTGCTGACGCAGACGCAGGTGCCGGAGCCGGCGCCGATGCAGTTACCGCCCGCCGAGCTGCCTTGCACCCAGATCGTCGAACGGACCCCTCCACCGCTACGAGGACGTCCACCGGCTGCTGGAAGAGGGCTGGACGATCAGCGCCATCGCCCACCGGTTGGACTTCGACCACAAGACCGTGCGCCGCTTCCGCGACACCGACTACCTCAACCCAGCTGCTGGTCTCCGCCCGCGACCGACGACCCAACGGCGTCCTGGAACCGTTCAAGGGCGTACCTCAATGCCCGCTTCACCAAGGCAGAGGGCCAGGTCAGCGGCACCTGCCTCTTCCTGGAGATCCGTGAGCGCGGCTACCGGCGCAGCCGCCAGGTCGTCCGCAAGCATCTCGCCGCCCTGCGCGCGGGCACCGCCGAACCGGTCCGGGCAGACATCCCCAGCCCGCGGAAGATCATCTCGTGGATCATGCGTCCGCGCGACCCGCTCACCGAGAGTCAGGAGAAGCGGCTGCTTCAGGTCAGGCTCGCTTGCCCGGACATCACCCGGGCCTGCGACCTGGCCCGCGCGTTCGCCGATCTGATGCGTCACCAGCACGGACACCTGCTGCCGCAGTGGATCCGCTAGACCGGGCAGGATACTCCGAAGCCGATGAGCGGATTCGCCGGCTTCCTTCGCTGGGACCTCGACGCCGTCACCGCCGGCCTCACCTTGTCGTGGAGTTCCGGAGTTGCCGAAGGGCACCTATACCCGGGTGAAAACGCTCAAGCGAGCCATGTATGGCCGTGCCTCGTTCGAACTTCTCCGAGCCCGGATCCTCACCCAGCCATGACCTTCACGGAACTACAGTCAGTGATCAGTCGTGCGGCGAGTCGCCGGCAGCCGAGCGACGACCTCCGATGGAGGCGACCAATGCGTCTGCCACGATCGCCGCATCTGCCTCTGCAACATCTGCTGGGTATTCCGGCAGCAGATCGTCCCAGACAGGCATCCATGAACCGCGCAGCTGAGTCTGTCCCTCGGGCCGGGCGAAGAACCAGATGTGCAGGTGTGCGCCTCCATCTCCGATGCGGTAGACGTGGGCTCGCGAAATGTGTGGCAGGGCCTGCACGTGGCGGACGATGTGAGCGGACAGGACCCCCAGCTCGGCTGCCAGCTCATCGGGCAGGTCAGCCATGTCATAGTGCTCACGCGGATGCAACATCAGCACCAGCGGCACACCAACTCCCGTGATCCGGGCGAGCCGCCAACTGTCGTTGAACCAGATCCCATCGCTTCGGTCACGGCACGCCTCACAGTTCGACGGGTCCTCGTCGCGTCGCGGAGGCTCGGGCAGAACCGGAGGGCGCAGCGGCGCGACGCGCAATCCGTCCGGTTCGAACGGGCTGATTTCCCACCCTGTCATGCGCGCGAGCGGGAGCCGACGCTCACCATCCGCAGCGGCAAGCGCGTGGTCGTAGAACTCGTCAGGTCGTAAGGCCATAGCCAGAAGATTAGTTCGACATCGACACCCAGTGAGGACCGGGATGCCCTGACTCCTCCCTGGTGGGGGGAGACCTCGACCCTGGTTGTGGGTGACCTGCGGATTCCCGAAATCGCGGCCAGAGCCAAATTCAGCTCGATTGATCGGTCTGGAAAATGATCGGCTGCAAGCCTGGCTCACTCGGGGTGCTGGTCGTCCCGCAAGTCGTGTAAGGAGGGGGCGTAGGAGATTCCGACGATCAAGCCGTCCGTCGTGAGAAGTCTGGTCACCGTCTGGCCCCACGGTTCGGTGCGGGCCTGGTGCACCAGGTCGAAGCCCGCGCGCTGAAGCTCGGCACCGGCGGCTGTGACGGCTTCCACGTTCGCCACCTCGAACTCGATCGATGCCTGCGGGACCACCCGGTCGGCGGGCCACTGGGCCGTGCCGAAACATGCCTCGGCTGCCTGCGAGAGCGGCCACAGGCCGAAATGCTTGCTGCCGGGGACGCGCCCGCTGGAGTAGTAACCGTTGCCTTCTCCCTCCAAGGGGAGGCCAAGAGCCTCGATGAACAGCTTGCGGCTCAGGGGCGGGTCGGCGACGACCACCGCCACGCTCGTGATGAAGAGAACGTCCATGCCGGTGGTGGCACTCCCTGCTGCGACTGGACTGCGGGGCCGGAGATTCGGCCTCGTCGGCGCCGCTTTCAGCGATCGGATCCCGCTCAACCTATCCGCCTGTTCCCCAAAGGGCCGAGACGCCCGCGCCATCACCAGCGTTGAGTCACCCGATCGGGCCGACTCACATGCGCACTGCCGATCACGTCCGTGCCGTCATGCCACCGGTCCCCGGGCGGCCAACCGGGCGCGTTCTGGCGGCACCGCGAATAAGCGCACCCGCCGCCGCGACATTTCCCGGGTCACCAATCGAGCGGAGCCACTAGGGGGCGTCTCTTCGATCTTCGGCGGAGCGACGCCCTCAGAGGCTGTAGTCGGGCTTCCCGCTCACAGTGGCCAGGGCTACTGTGAAGCATCCGATGATGGGCAGCTGTTCGCAAGCCGCCCTCGTAACTCCGCGCTTGACCGCTGGCGCTTGCCATGCACGAAGACGCTTCTGCGGCGGGGATGGTGCGCTGCGGGACGACGACTCGTTCCCCGGCCTCGGCCGCGAGGCGGTTCGCGGCGCCGGAACGGGCGATGCGCGTGCTGCCGACGCCGCGGAGGACCAGAAAGTGAGCAGATAGATGCAACCGACGTTCGTACTGGTTCATGGAGCCTTCGCGAACTCCTTCTCCTTCGCGCCGCTCCAAGCCGAACTCGGCCTCCTCGGACACCGTTCCGTCGCCGTCGATCTTCCGGGGCACGGGTTCGCCGCGACGTACCCGCGGGCCTATCAGGCGCCGCAGGATCTCGGAGGGCTCGCCGCCGCGCCCGGGGTCATCAAGGGCGTCACGCTCGCCGACAACGCCGCGCACCTCATCGGGATACTGGAACGGGCCAAGCGGAACGGGCCCGTCATCCTCGTCTCACACAGCCGCGGCGGCATGACGGCCACCGTCGCAGCCAACCAGCGGCCCGACCTGATCGACCGCATCGTCTATGTCTCCGCCTGGTGCCCTGTCGACCTCGACGTCAGCGCCTACTATGCCGAGCCCGAGATGGCCACGGTCGACGCCACAGGGCTGGCATCGGCGATGGTCGGGAACCCTGCCGAGCTCGGGCTCCTGCGCTCCAACTTCCGCACCGCCGACCCCGACGTCCTCGCGGCCTTCAAAGCGGCTTTCCTCGCCGACGGGACGGATGAGGAGTTCATGGTTTTCCTCAACACCTTCCAGCCCGACGAGAACCTCGACGTCGGCACACCCGATGACCGGGCACAGGCCGACACCTGGGGGCGGATCCCCAAGTCGTACATCCGGCTGACCGAGGACACCAGCGTGCCGCTCGCCATGCAGGACCGGATGATCCGCGAGGGCGACGCACTGACGCCGGAGAACCCCTACGATGTCCGTACGCTCACCAGCAGCCACCTGAAATGGCTGGTAGACCCGGTACCGGCGGCCCGGGTTCTGGGGGAAATCGCCGTGCTCTCGCTCTCGCCTGCCGGATCATGATCGGAGCCAGATGAGGAGAGCGGCGGCGGTGACAGTGCCGAGGTAGACGTACCCTCGCTTGTCATATCGGGTAGCGACGGCTCTGAACTGCTTGAGCTTGCCGATGGCTCTCTCCACCGTGTTGCGGTCTTTTTACCGGTCCTTGTCGAAGCCCGGAGGCCGTCCGCCGTGTGAAAGAGCCCCTCACAATCTGATCCAACAGCAAGCGCGACCGCGCGCGTTTCGCGATGAACTTAGCTGTGGAGATTCAAGTTCCGCGTGCGGCCGCGCCTACGCATTCCCTGAGCGCGAACCAAAAACCCTAAGACAAGCCCTTAGCGGTGTGGGCTACGTCCTGCCATGGCGGCCGCGGCGCGGCCCCGGCGTGAGCAAACCTCGCCAGCACCTCCTCGATCGCCCACCCGGGCCTCGGCCTGACGGCTTCTCGATCGCGCGCCGGGCGGGCACTGTGGCCCAGCATCGGGGTCGGGCGGTGCCCGGTCGGGTCATGCTCGGGTGAGCACGATCTTCTTACCGCCGGCCTGTCCGGTAACCACCCGGGCGAACGCAGCCGGTCCCTCGCTCAGCGGCAGGGGTTCCGGTGCGAGTTTCAAGGTTCCCGCGGCGGCCTGCTCCGCCAGCTGGACAAGCTGCGCGGCGTTGGGCTCGACGTAGAGGTCCCAACTCGTGATGCCACGTTCCTCCGGAGGCGCGTCCGAGGTCAGGGAGCACAGTCGGCCGTCGTCCCGCACCAAAGGCAGGGCGGCGTCCGCCGTGCTGGTGGCGATGATGAGGGCGGCGTCGAACCCGCCGCGTACCTTGGCCGACCAGTTGGGGTCGTGGTAGTCGACGACCTCTACCGCTCCCAGACCCAGCAGGCGCTCTGCGGCGGCAGCAGACGCGGTCGCGGTCACCTCGATGCCCTTGGCCGCGGCGAGCTGGATGGCCAGGGCTCCGGTGGCCCCGCCTCCGTTGGTGATCAGGAGCCGCTGTCCTCGGCTGAGGCCCAGCTTCTCCAGGGCCTGAAACGCGGTGAGTCCGTTGACCGGCAGCGCCGCCGCGTGCACGGCGTCCAGCCCGGGTGGGCAGGCTGCCGCGTGATCCGCGTTGATCAGAACGCGTTCGGCCCAGAAGCCGCTTCCCCCGGGCAGCGGGGCCTCGTGTGCGAGCACCCGGTCGCCTACGGCAAACCCGGTGACACCCGCGCCGACGGCCAGCACCTTGCCCGCGCCCTCCACTCCCAGCGCCGCCGGGGGGCGCAGCCCCACGTCCCAACCAGCGCCGTTCAGCAGTTCGTCCCACGGGCCGACCCCGGCCGCCTCAACCGCCACCAGGATCTGACCCGGCCCGGGAGATGACGGTTCGGGCAACTCCAGCAGGGCGACTTCCTTCTCGGCCCCAGACACTCCGCACGCCTTCACAGCAGATCTTTTTCCTCTCACTCAGTCCGGCCGACCGGGAGGTACGGGCCGGAAACCCAAAGCAGGCACCAGTGTCGGCCTTGGGACCCCCTGCAAAGGTCGCTCGTGGTCTCAGCCGCATTGGTGTCGAGCGCGGACGCCGCACGGCCCTCGGAAATCCGATCGGCAGCACAAGGCACAGTGGCCCCATCAATGAACGAGGGCTGGACCGCGACGGAACGATCGCACGAGAAGGCGCACTGAACCGAGTGCCGGCAGCGTTCGTCCCCGTCGTCGAAGCCGCCCGCGCTCATATCACCGAGACGTTCGGCATGACGCGCCTGCACAGCGCCTACCTCTACGGCAGCATCCCGCGTGGCACCGCCATCCCCGGAATCTCCGACCTCGACCTCCAGCTCGCCCTCCACAACGAGCCCATCGAAGCCGACCGGGCTGACGCCAGAGCAGGCGAGGCCGCACTCGACCGTACATTCCCGCAGATCGATGGCGTCGGGATCTTGCTGACCAGCATGCGGTTTCTGCTCAGCGACGTCGAACGTCACGACGGCGGATTCTTCATGGCCTGCCTCTGCACCCCGTTGCTCGGCCCTGACCTCGCAGAACGACTGCCCCGTTACCGCCCCACAGCCCTACTCGCGCGGGAGACCAACGGTGACCTCGCCCGCGTGCTTCCGCACTGGCGTGCCAAGGCAGCCGAAACCACCACCGACGCCGATCGCCGGACCCTCAGCCGTCTCGTCGGCCGTCGCATCGTCCGCACAGGATTCACCCTGATCATGCCCCGCTGGGGCAGGACCAGCGACCTCGACCAGTCCGCCGAGCTCTTCGGCCGCTACTACCCCGGGCGCGTCGAACAGATGCGTGTCGCCGTGTCCATCGGCCGTGCACGGCAAGAAAGCCCTACGTCCCTGACCGCTGGCCCAGGCCATGATTCGACCGTGTCAGCAGCGGCTGACACTCCAGATATGGGCTGCTCCGTAAAAGGTGTCCGGTGTGCCGATTGGCCAGCCCGTTTCTCCATTACCCAGCCATGGTGGCGTTGTGGAGGCGGGCGATGCCGAACATCGCGTGATGGAAGCCGTCGCCTTCGAGACGGCAGTCGTGGAGGATCTCCCAGCCTTCATCCGCGCAAAGATGTGCTCAACGCGGGCGCGGACTTTGCGGTGCGAGGTGTTGTGCTTCTCCTTCCAGGCCGGCAACTCGGGCTGGCCTCGTTCACGGCAGTGCGGGATGACCAGGCCGGTGTCCTAGAGTCGCCGTCCGCAATAACCGTCGCCTTGCCGACGGTGTCCTTCGCGCCAGACAGCTCCCACGCCTTGCCGTCGTCGCGGCTGCCGGGCACGGGTCGGCCGACCGCGATGACCAGCCGAGTGTCGGCATCGAAGACAACCTGATGATTGGTCGAGTACCGGCAGTTCTTCGACTGCTCGGCGACCGTGTGGTCGCGGTAGGCGCCAAACTTCCGTTCACGATCCGCACGACTGTGGGTCGCGGAACGGCTCATCCGTATCCAGTTCCCCCTGCCTGTGCATGACGCGGCACGCGCGTACTTCCTCGGCCTCAACCGGACAGTGTGGGAAGGCTTGCCCGACGGCGAGAGCGTGCGGGACCACCTAGTGTTGCGGGACACGACGTTGTTGACGGCGGCGACCATCAGTGCGGCCGCCGCGGATCCGGTATCGAGATATCGTGGTGTGTCGGAGTGTCTGGCGAGGGAGGTGGCTATGGCCGTGACGGCCGGATCGGGGTCGGGGCCGGATGACCTGATCGAGGTGTTCAAGGCTCTGGGCAACCCTGCCCGTTTGCAGATCATGCAGTGGCTGAAGGATCCCGACACGCACTTCCGCGAGTACGAGCCGATCGCAGACCGCCAGTCGGTCGGGGTGTGTGTCACGCACATCCAGGCGAAGTCGGGGCTCGCACAGTCGACCGTCTCCAGCTACATGAGCACGCTGGAGCGGGCGGGACTCGTGCGTCCCACCCGGGTGGGCAAGTGGACTCACTACCGGCGCAACGAAGAGCGGCTGACGCAGGTGGCGCGAGCGGTCAACACTGCCATCTGATTGACGCATCGCAATACGTCGATATGATCTCCTCATGTCGACCTTTGACGCTGCCCCCACCGCCCTGATCGTTCACGCTCACCCTGAGCCCCACTCGTTCAGCACCGCCCAGATGGCCACCGCGGCTCAAGCTCTGCGCGACGGCGGCTACCGCGTCGACGTCCTCGACCTCTATGCCGACACCTGGGCCCCAGTCCTCGCCCGCGAGGAATTCGCACCGACGGACGGCCCGTTCAAGCCGCAAGCCGAGCAGATGCGCGCGGTCAAGGACGGAACGCTCGACGCCGCCGTCAAGGCCCACCTCGACCGGCTGCTCGCCGCTGACCTGCTCGTGCTGTCGTTCCCGATGTGGTGGTTCTCGCTGCCCGCCATCCTCAAGGGATGGGTGGACCGGGTCTTCGTGATGGGCGGGGTCTTCGGCGGGGACCACGGACTCTTCGGCGACGCAGCGCTCGCCGGGAAGCAAGCGATGCTGCTGCTCACGACCGGCGGGCCCAGTGAGTCGTTCCGGCCCGGTGGCGCCTTCGGCTCGATGGACGACTTCCTGTTCCACATTCACCGCGGAATGCTCGAGTTCGTCGGCTACCAGGTCCTCGACCCCGTGGTCACCTATGGACCGGCCCACATGTCTGACCAGGAAAGGGCAGCGGCGCTGGAGACGGTCAGCGAGTCGGTCGCGCTCATCGCGGCAGATTCGAAGTCCACCGCGCGCTGACCCCGACGTCGACGAAGGCCAGGAATTCGGACATGTCGCATCGCAATGCGCCTCTTTCCGTTGAGGGCAGGCGCCGTCTGGTCGAGCGCTGCCGCACGCGACCGATCGCCCACGTCGCGGCAGAGATGGGGATCTCCAGGGCGTGCGCGTCGAAGCGGGTCAACCGCTACGCCGCCACGGTGAACTCGGCCTGTTGGATCGATCCTCGACACCGCGCCGGCAGCCGACAGCGACGAACTCGGAGGTAGTAGCCCGGATCGAGGACCCCTCCGCACCCAGAAGTGGTCGGCATCGCGGATCGCCTTCGAACTCCAGGCCGAGGGCATTGCGATCGGGCGCCGCACGGCGTCTCGTCACCTGCGCGCACTTGGGCTGAACCGCCGCCGGTTCATGGACCCAAATGGCGAACCGAACCGGGAGCCGCGGAAGATCAGCGCCCGCCGCCCCGGGCACATGGTCCACGTCGATGTGAAGAAGGTCGGCCGGATCCCTGACGGCGGCGGGTGACGCAGCCACCGGGCGCGATCATGAGCTAGCCATTACCGGAGACAAGTGTGACTGACTCCCAGTCAGTCAGCGCAAGGCACGGTCCATGTGGTCCCGGTGCTCGGAGACCCACTGATACGCCTGCTGCACCTCTGCCACTACCCCGGCGTCACGGAGACGGATCATCGCCAGGTTTCCGGCGTCGGCAGCAGCCTCGATGCCACGCCAGCACCGGTCCTGCCACCACAAGATCACAGACACGAGATCACGCCGGTCTACGAGCTCATAAGTGTCAGCGATCAACCGCAACCGTCGCGCAGCTTCGGAGGCGTCTTGGATGCTCGGCCCGAGACTGAGGTACTGCCAACAAACGTGGGCGACGTCATGGATGCGCACGCCTGGCGCTGCCAGATCCCAGTCGATGAAGGCCACCGGGCGTAAGGCGCCGCTGACAGGTCGATAGACAGTGTTCTTGGGCGAGAGGTCGTTGTGGCAGACGACCTCAATCAAGCAACTTCAACAAGTCGCCGACGAACTGCGTGCTGGCAGACGCGGGACGGCGCACGGTGGCGCCGACACGCACTACGTGATTGATAAGGCCACCAGGCAGCGACGACTCGCACATCCCACCACTGTGCACGATGTTCACCGAACAATTTGCCGTTACCTCCCGTGTGCGCTTCACCGAAGTCGAGCCAGAACCCGTTCTCATGAACAAAGCCAGAGGGGTTCATCGGTCGCTGGGAGTAGGTCCTGCGCATCAGGCGCGCTTCGCGCCTGCTTGGCTAGGGTCAGTCCTCATGGAGACCACGGGAATCGTTCGTCGCCAGACGGCGGAGCGTATGCGCGACGCTCTGGAGCGGCTCGTCACCGAGCGGGATGTATGGATGTCGACGGCTCACCCTGATCACGGGCCGCACCAGGTGCCGCTGTGGTTCTTGTGGGATGGGCGGGCAGTGTGGATGTGCACCAGCGCCACTTCCGTGACCGCGCGGAACGTCCGCAAAGAGCCGCGCGTGCGCCTGTCGCTACCGGACACCTTCGACGTGGTGCTCCTCCAGGGTGAGGCGGAGTGCTTTCCGGACCAGGAGGTGCCTGGAGGCGCAGCGGAGGCGTTCGCCGAAAAGTTCGGGTGGGATCCACGCGTGGAAGAGGGTTCCTTTCTGTATGTACGCGTGGTCCCGAGGACTGTGCGCGCTTGGCGCGGCGAGCCGGAACTACGCGGGAGAGTCATCATGCGTGACGGGATATGGCTGGAATAACGGCCGTCTCTCGCCGACGCGCCTCTCTCGGATCACGATCTACAGCTGGAGTACTACCGGTAGTTCGGGTGCGAGGCGAGTGTCGATGCGAGGACCTCGATCATCCCCAAGTGGCCACGGCGTCCGCCCACCCGCAAGGTGCGGCTGATCTGGCCCTGCGGACTCGGGCGGACGATGGCAGCGGACGGCGTGTCCGACGTTGTGGATCCGGCGATGTATGTGAGGAGCTGGTTCCGGTCATCGGCACTCACGATCTTCCCGCCACACCGCGATGTAGTTGGCGTCAATGGGCAGAAGACACTTCTGCCGAGTATGGAAACTCGCCAGTGATCAACGACTGCGACACCAAGCTCGCCCCCCACCGCGCCGCCCTCGAAGCAGGCGCCGACCCCACCCTCGTCACCCAGTGGATCACCCGAAACCCAGGCCCGCCGGGCCAGGGCCGAAGCCGAGCTGCGCGCGTCATCCAAGGCGCGGGGACCCGGATGTCCCGCGACGAGATCGCCCGGCTCGTGCGCTCGATCAAGGATCTGGCCGCTGTGGTGCGCCAGGCCGAGCCCGAGCACAAGGCCGAGATCTACCGGCAACTGGGGCTGAGGCTCACCTACGACTCCGGGAAACACAAAGTGCTGGCCGAGATGAGACTCGACCAGCACTCTCACGAAACCCGTGGGGTATCAGTACGGTAAGTGTCCGAGGGGGGACTTGAACCCCCACGCCCGATAAAGGGCACTAGCACCTCAAGCTAGCGCGTCTGCCATTCCGCCACCCGGACCAGGTGTGCTCCGCGGCTCGGCCGCGGCGACATGGACCACGATACCAAGGTTTCGGAGTGCGTTTCACCTGCGTATGCCGGGCGCCCGCCCCCGCGCCGACCTGGGGGGACGCGGGGGTGGGCACGGAGGGTGTCAGGCGGGCATCAGGTGGTAGTCGGGGAAGTTGCCGGGGAGGCGCTCGGGGGCCGGGCCCTCGGTGACGGCGTGGACCAGGAGGTCGCCGCCGACGAAGGCGCCGCGCCAGGAGGCGCCGAAGCCGCCGAAGAGTTCGTCGCGGTCGCCGCGGGAGCGGGGCTTGCCGTGGCCGGTCTTGAAGGCGCGGATCTGGGGGGCCAGGCGGGCGTAGGTCTCGGGGTCGTCGCAGGAGAGGGGGGCGACGAGGGCGCCGTTGCTGGCGTTCATGGCGGCGAGCAGTTCGGCCTCGGTGTCGACCAGGACGAGGGTGTCGACCGGGCCGAAGGGCTCGGCGTGGTGGAGCGGGGAGGTCGAGGGCGGGTTGAGGAGGGTGACCGGGGCCGCGTAGGCGGAGAGGTCCTGGCCGGGGAGGAAGTGGCCGTCGGCGAGGTCGCCGCGGTGGAGCGGGACGGCGCCGCGGTCGATGGCCTCGGACACCTGGTCGGCGAGCTCCTTGGCCTTGGCCGCGTTGATCAGTGGGCCGAAGTCCAGGTCGGGGAGGTTGTCGGAGGGGCTCTCCACCGCCAGTGGGTGGCCTACGCGGATGGCGCGCACCGCCGGGAGGTAGACGGAGAGGAAGGCGTCGAAGGACGAGCGCTGGACGACGAAGCGCGGATAGGCCGTGCAGCGCTGCTTGCCGTAGTCGAAGGCCTTGCGGATCAGCGGGGCGAGGGCGTCCCAGTCGGTGAAGTTCCAGATGCCCCAGGCGTTGAGCCCCTCCTGCTCCAGGATGTGGCGCTTGCCGAGGTCGGCGACGGCGGTGGCGACCCGGGCGCCGGTGTCGCGGCCGCCGACGAAGGAGACGCAGCCGATCTCGGGCGAGCGGACCAGGGCCTCGGAGAGCTCACCGCCGCTGCCGCTGAGGAGGGTGACCGGAATGCCCTCGCGGGCGGCGAGCGCGCAGGCGAGGGTGAGGCAGGCCAGCCCGCCGTCGGTGGGCGTCTTGGCGATGACGGCGTTGCCGGCCAGCGCCTGGACGAGCATGGCGTGGGCGAGGACGCTCATCGGGTAGTTCCAGCTGGCGATGTTGGAGACCGGGCCGGGCAGCGGGGTGCGGCCCTCGGCCATGCGGTCGATCTCGTCGACGTACCAGCGGACGCCGTCGATGGCCCGGTCCACATCGGCCTGGGCCAGCCGCCAGGGCTTGCCGATCTCCCAGACCAGGAGGAGGGCGAGCAGCTCGCGGTGCTCGCAGAGCGCGTCGAGGGTGGCGGTCACCCGCGCCCGGCGCTCCGGGAGGGCGATGTGGCGCCAGCCTCGGTGCTGGTCGAGGGATGCGCGTACGGCCTGGTGGGCGGTGGTGGCGTCCAGCCGTGGCGGGCCCGCGATGGGGGTGCCGTCCACGGGGGTGGTGGCGGGGAGGGCCCGGCCGTCGCGGTGCCAGGTGCCGTCCCAGAGGTTGAGGACTCGGTCGTCCTGGAACGCCTCGGGGGCGACGGCCAGGCAGCGCTGCCAGGCGTCGGCCCAGGCGGTTCCGGGCTTGAGGGTGAGGGTGGGTGCCATCGGTGATCTCCGCTCTCGGTGCACAGGCGGGGCGGGATGTGGCGGGCCGTACGGGCAGGGACGCCCGTACGGCATGAGGGTGCGTACGGGGAGCAAGGTAGCGGCACGGAGCGTGACCGCGCCCCGGTCGCGGACCGGGTATGGCTCACATCACGCGAGGTTGCCGGGTGTTTCGGCCAGAAGGGCCAATACCAGCCCGGCGGTCTCCGTGGGGGTCGCTCCGACGCTCACACCCGCCGCCTCCAGCGCCGCCTTCTTGGCCGCCGCGGTGCCCGAGGAGCCGGAGACGATGGCGCCCGCGTGGCCCATCGTCCTGCCCTCGGGCGCGGTAAAGCCCGCGATGTAGCCGACGACCGGCTTGGTGACGTTGGCCTTGATGAAGTCCGCGGCCCGCTCCTCGGCGTCGCCGCCGATCTCGCCGATCATCACGATCAGGTCGGTGTCGGGGTCGGCCTCGAAGGCGGCCAGCGCGTCGATGTGGGTGGTGCCGATGACCGGGTCGCCGCCGATGCCCACGCAGGTGGAGAAGCCGATGTCGCGCAGCTCGTACATGAGTTGGTAGGTGAGGGTGCCGGACTTGGACACCAGACCGATCCGGCCCGGCTTGGTGATGTCGGCGGGGATGATCCCGGCGTTGGACTGGCCCGGGGAGATCAGGCCGGGGCAGTTCGGGCCGATGACCCTGGTGGCGCGGGTCCGGGCGTACGCCTGGAAGACGACCGCGTCATGGACCGGGATGCCCTCGGTGATGACGACGGCGAGCGGGATCCGGGCGTCGGCGGCCTCGGTGACGGCCGACCTGGCGTGCGGTGGCGGGACGAAGAGGACGCTCACATCGGCGCCGGTGGTGTCCATGGCCTCGCGTACGGAGCCGAAGACGGGCACCGTACGGCCGTCGATGTCGACCTGGGTCCCGGCCTTGCGCGGATTGACGCCACCGACGACATCGGTGCCCGCGGCGAGCATCCGCCGGGTGTGCTTCATGCCTTCCGCGCCGGTCATGCCCTGGACGATGACCTTGCTGTCCTTGGTGAGGAAGATGGCCATGCGAGGAGCCCCCTTAGACGGCGGACGGGTCTGACGCGGCGGACGGGTCGGATGTGGTGGACGGGTTGGATGTGGTGGATGTTGCGGATGCGCTGGATGTGCCGGATGCGCCGTACGCGGAGGCCGCGGCGGCCGCGGCGGTCACGGCGGTCACGGAGGTCGCCGCGAGTTCGGCGGCGCACGCGGCGGCGCCGTCCATCGTGTCGGCCTGGTGGACGAGTGGATGAGCCAATTGGCCAAGGATGGCCCGGCCACGAGCGGCATTGTTGCCGTCGAGCCGGACCACCAGCGGTTTGCCGAGGGTCACGGTGTCCAGGGCGCGCACGATGCCGTCGGCCACCGCGTCACACGCGGTGATGCCGCCGAAGACGTTGACCAGGACGGAGCGCACATCCGGGTCGTCGAGGACGAGGGAGAGGCCGTCGGCCATCACCTGGGCGGAGGCGCCGCCGCCGATGTCGAGGAAATCGGCGGGGCGGGCGCCGCAGCCGGCGACGACGTCCAGCGTGGACATCACCAGGCCCGCGCCATTGCCGATGACGCCCACCTGGCCGTCGAGTTTGACGTAGCCGAGCCCGGCGGCCGCGGCCCGGGCCTCCAGCGGGTCCCGGGCGCGGTCGTCGGCGTCGTCCCATGACGGCTGCCGGAAGCGGGCGTTGTCGTCCAGGGTGACCTTTCCGTCCAGGGCCACGATCGCCCCGTCACGGGTCACCACCAGCGGATTGACCTCGACGAGGAGGGCGTCGTGCGCGGTCAGGACGGTCCACAGCCGGCGGATGGTCTCGGCCGTCTCGCGCGGCAGTCCCCCGGCGACGGCGATCTCGGCGGCCTTCGCCTCGGTCACCCCCTCGGCCGGGTCGACGGCGATCCGGGCCACCGCCTCGGGGCGGCGCGCCGCGACCTCCTCGATCTCCATACCGCCCTCGGCGGAGGCGATGGCCAGGAAGCGGCCCGCCGCCCGATCCAGGGCGAAGCCGAGGTACATCTCCCGTGCCACCTCGACGGGTTCGGCGACCATCACCCGGTGGACGGTGTGGCCCTTGATGTCCATGCCGAGGATCCGGCGTGCGGTCAGCTCGGCCGCGGCCGGGTCGTCGGCGAGTTTCACCCCGCCCGCCTTGCCCCGGCCGCCGGTCTTCACCTGGGCCTTGATGACGACGCGTCCGCCGAGCCGTTCGGCGGCCGCGCGGGCGGCTTCGGCCGTGTCCACGACCTCCGCCCTCGGCACCAGGACACCGTTCTCATGGAGGAGTTCCCGTGCCTGATGTTCGTACAGGTCCATTGCCAGCTCCCTGTGCTCCCTGATGGCCCGTCAACAACACTTGATCCAGCGCTGGATGGAACGAGTGGCGCACGCCCCCTGGACATCGCTCGGCCGATGGTGGGATAACAAAGTTCATACAGGATAACGTCGACTGTATGCAATCCAGCGATGTGCAATCCAGCGATCCATCCGCGAGGCAGCACCGAACCCCTACGAAGGGACGCGATTCGCCATGCCCGACGACAGCCAGGACCTCATCTCCGGCGGGCACTTGGTCGCCAAAGCACTCAAGGCAGAAGGCGTCGAGGTCATCTACACCCTCTGCGGCGGCCACATCATCGACATCTACGACGGCTGCGTCGACGAGGGCATCGATGTCATCGATGTACGCCACGAACAGGTCGCCGCCCACGCCGCCGACGGCTATGCCCGGATCACCGGCAAACCCGGCTGCGCCGTCGTCACCGCGGGCCCCGGGACCACCGACGCGGTCACCGGTGTCGCCAACGCCTTCCGCGCCGAGTCACCCATGCTGCTCATCGGCGGCCAGGGCGCCCACAACCAGCACAAGATGGGCTCCCTCCAAGACCTTCCGCACGTCGACATGATGGCGCCGATCACCAAGTTCGCCGCCACCGTCCCGGACACCGCCCGCGCCGCCGACATGGTCTCCATGGCCTTCCGCGAGTGCTTCCACGGCGCCCCCGGCCCCTCCTTCCTGGAGATCCCGCGCGATGTGCTGGACGCCAAGGTGCCGGTGGACAAGGCCCGCGTCCCGCAGGCCGGGCACTACCGCGCCTCCACCCGCAACGCCGGCGACCCCGAGTCCGTCCAGAAGCTGGCCGATCTGCTGGTCCAGGCCGAGAAGCCGGCGATCCTGCTGGGCAGTCAGGTGTGGACCACCCGGGCCACCGGCGCGGCCACCGAGCTGGTGCGCACCCTCAACGTGCCCGCGTACATGAACGGCGCGGGGCGCGGCACCCTGCCACCCGGCGATCCGCACCACTTCCAGCTCTCCCGCCGCTACGCGTTCTCCAACGCGGACCTCATCGTCATCGTCGGCACGCCCTTCGACTTCCGGATGGGCTACGGCAAGCGGCTCTCCCCCGACGCCACCGTGGTCCAGATCGACCTCGACTACCGCACGGTCGGCAAGAACCGGGACATCGACCTCGGCATCGTGGGCGACGCGGGGCTGATCCTCGCCGCCGTCACCCAGGCCGCTTCCGGGCTAGGGGGGTTTGGGGGGGTACCCCCCATAAGGCACAGTAACGGGGGCGCGGGCAAGCGCAAGGAGTGGCTGGACGAGCTGCGCGCCGCCGAGCAGGCGGCGATCGAGAAGCGGTTGCCCAACCTCCGGTCCGACGCCTCCCCCATCCACCCCTACCGCCTGGTCAGCGAGATCAACGACTTCCTCACCGAGGACTCGATCTACATCGGCGACGGCGGCGACATCGTCACCTTCTCCGGTCAGGTGGTCCAGCCCAAGTCGCCCGGCCACTGGATGGACCCGGGCCCGCTGGGGACGCTCGGCGTCGGGGTGCCGTTCGTGATGGCCGCCAAGCAGGCCCGCCCCGACAAGGAGGTGGTGGCGCTCTTCGGCGACGGCGCGTTCTCCCTGACCGGCTGGGACTTCGAGACGCTGGTCCGCTTCGACCTGCCGTTCGTCGGCATCGTCGGCAACAACTCCTCGATGAACCAGATCCGTTACGGCCAGAAGGCCAAGTACGGCGACGAGCGCGAGCGGGTCGGCAACACCCTCGGCGACGTGCCCTACGACCAGTTCGCGCGGATGCTCGGCGGCCACGGCGAGGAGGTCCGCGACCCGGCGGACATCGGCCCGGCGCTGCGCCGCGCCCGGGAGTCCGGCAAGCCGTCGCTGATCAACGTCTGGGTGGACCCGGACGCGTACGCCCCCGGAACCATGAACCAGACCATGTACAAGTAGGGAGGCGCCACCATGTCCCAGGCTCTTGAGGCCCATCAGGCTCTGTCGGGCATCCGCGTCCTCGACATGACGCATGTGCAGTCCGGTCCCTCCGCCACCCAGCTGCTCGCCTGGCTCGGCGCGGATGTGATCAAGCTGGAGAACGTCACCGGCGACATCACCCGCAAGCAGTTGCGCGACCTCCCGGACGTGGACTCGCTCTACTTCACGATGCTCAACTGCAACAAGCGGAGCATCACGCTGAACACCAAGAGCGAGCGCGGCAAGGAGCTCCTGACCGAGCTGATCCGCCGCAGCGACGTCCTGGTGGAGAACTTCGGTCCGGGCGCGGTGGACCGCATGGGGTTCTCCTGGGAGCGCATCCAGGAGATCAACCCCCGGCTGGTCTACGCCTCGATCAAGGGGTTCGGCGACGGCCCGTACACCAAGTTCAAGGCGTACGAGGTGGTCGCGCAGGCCATGGGCGGGTCGATGTCCACGACCGGCTTCGAGGACGGCCCGCCGCTGGCCACCGGCGCCCAGATCGGCGACTCCGGCACCGGGGTGCACTGTGTGGCGGGCATCCTCGCCGCGCTCTACCAGCGCACCCACACCGGGCGCGGCCAGCGGGTCAATGTGGCGATGCAGCACGCGGTGCTCAATCTGTGCCGGGTGAAGCTGCGCGACCAGCAGCGGCTGACCCACGGCCCGCTCGCCGAGTACCCGAACGAGGACTTCGGCGACGAGGTGCCGCGCAGTGGCAACGCCAGTGGCGGCGGCCAGCCCGGCTGGGCGGTCAAATGCGCGCCCGGCGGCCCCAACGACTACGTCTACGTGATCGTGCAGCCGGTCGGCTGGGAGCCGATCACCCGCCTCATCGGCCGCCCCGAGCTGGCCGAGGACCCGGAGTGGGCCTCGCCCGAGGCGCGGCTGCCGAAGCTGGCCAAGATGTTCCAGCTGATCGAGGAGTGGTCCAGCACCCTGCCGAAGTGGCAGGTGCTGGAGCAGCTCACGGCGCACAACATCCCGTGCGGGCCGATCCTGTCCACCAAGGAGATCGTCGAGGACGCGTCGCTCGCGGCCAACGAGATGATCGTCGAGGTCGACCACCCCGAGCGTGGCTCCTTCACCACGGTCGGCTCCCCGCTGAAGCTCTCCGACTCCCCGGTCCGGGTCGAGCGCTCCCCGCTGCTGGGTGAGCACAACGAAGAGGTGTACGTCGGGGAGCTGGGGCTCGGCGACGAGGAAGTGCGGCTGCTCAAGACGAACGGAGTGATCTGACGGTGACGTATGACAACGATGCCGTGCGCGCGGTGCTGGACGCCGCCCGCGCCGAGGGGCGCACGGCGCTGACCGCCCCCGAGGGGAAGCGGATCACCGACGCGTATGGCATCCCGACCCCGGCCGAGGGGCTGGCGGAGTCCGCCGACGAGGCGGTGGCGCTCGCCGACCGGATCGGCTTCCCCGTCGTCCTCAAGATCGTGTCCCCGGACATCCTGCACAAGACCGACGCGGGCGGGGTCCGGGTGGGGCTGACCTCCTGCGCCGAGGTGCGGAGCGCGTTCACCACGATCGTCGACAACGCCCGTTCGTACGACGCGGACGCCCGGATCCAGGGCGTCCAGGTGCAGCAGATGATCCCGGACGGCGGGCAGGAGGTCATCGTCGGCGCGGTCACCGACCCCACCTTCGGGAAGGTGGTGGCGTTCGGGCTCGGCGGGGTGCTGGTGGAGGTGCTCAAGGACATCACCTTCCGGCTGGCCCCGGCGACCGAGGACGAGGCGCTGTCGATGCTGGACGGGATCCGCGCCGCCGAGGTGCTGCGCGGGGTGCGCGGCGGCGAGGCGGTGGACCGCGCGGCGCTCGCCGATCTGATCGTGCGGGTCTCCCGGCTGGTGGCGGACTTCCCCGAGATCACCGAGGTCGATCTCAACCCGGTGTTCGCCACCGCGAGCGGGGTGCTCGCCGCCGATGTGCGGCTGCTGATCGGCGACCCGGCCCCGCGGACCCGCCGCCGCTACTCGCGCGAGGAGATCCTGGGCTCGATGCGCCGGCTGATGCAGCCGCGCTCGGTGGCGGTGGTGGGCGCCTCCAACGAGCAGGGCAAGATCGGCAATTCGGTGATGCGCAACCTCATCGACGGCGGCTTCCCCGGCGAGATCCACCCGGTGAACCCCAAGGCCGACGACATCCTGGGCCGCAAGGCGTACAAGACCGTCACGGACGTGCCCGGCGAGGTGGATGTGGCGGTCTTCGCGATTCCCGCGAAGTTCGTGCCCGCCGCGCTGGAGGAGGTCGGCCGCAAGGGCATCCCGAACGCGGTGCTGATCCCGTCCGGCTTCGCCGAGACCGGTGAACACGAGCTCCAGGACCGGATCGTGGCCATCGCCGAGGAGCACGGGGTGCGGCTGCTGGGGCCCAACATCTACGGCTACTACTCCACCTGGCAGGACCTGTGCGCCACCTTCTGCACCCCGTACGACGTCAAGGGGCCGGTGGCGCTCACCTCGCAGTCCGGCGGCATCGGGATGGCCATCCTCGGCTTCGCGAGGACGACCAGGACCGGGGTCTCGGCCATCGTCGGGCTCGGCAACAAGTCGGACCTGGACGAGGACGACCTGCTCACCTGGTTCGGTGAGGACGACCGCACCCAGTGCATCGCGATGCACCTGGAGGACCTCAAGGACGGCCGGGCCTTCGTGGAGGCGGCACGGGCCACGGTGCCCCGGAAGCCGGTGGTGGTCCTCAAGGCGGGCCGTACGGCGGCGGGTGCCAAGGCCGCCGGGTCCCACACCGGCGCGCTGGCCGGGGACGACGCGGTCTACGACGACATCCTGCGGCAGGCCGGGGTGATCCGGGCGCCGGGCCTCAACGAGATGCTGGAGTACGCGCGGGCGCTGCCCGTGCTGCCCGCGCCCCAGGGTGACAACGTCGTCATCATCACCGGCGCCGGGGGCTCCGGGGTGCTGCTGTCGGACGCGATCGTCGACAACGGACTGTCCCTGATGGAGATCCCGGAGGACCTCGACGCCGCCTTCCGCCGCTTCATCCCGCCGTTCGGCGCGGCCGGGAACCCGGTGGACATCACCGGCGGCGAACCGCCGTCCACCTACGAGGCGACCATCCGGCTGGGCCTGGCGGATCCGCGGATCCACGCCCTGGTCCTGGGCTACTGGCACACCATCGTCACCCCGCCGATGGTGTTCGCCGAGCTGACCGCGCGGGTCGTCGAGGAGTTCCGCGCCCGGGGCATCGCCAAACCGGTGGTGGCCTCGCTCGCGGGCGACACCGAGGTCGAGGAGGCGTGCGCGTACCTCTTCGAGCGCGGGGTGGTGGCCTATCCGTACACCACCGAGAAGCCGGTGGCCGTCCTGGGCGCCAAGTACCGCTGGGCCAGGTCGGCGGGGTTGCTCACGTAAGCGCTCCGCTGGAGGTGCACCACTGGAAGTGCCCCGACCTGTCGTCGATCGTCTGCGGCGCCGTCGTGGCTGGTCGCGCCGCGTGGCGGAGCCGCATATCGACACGGCCCCGCGCCCCTTTGGGGCGCCACCGGACCGCGGCCGACTTCTACCGGACCGTGGCCTACTTCCACCGATTCGCTTAGCCAACCGCGTTTCCCGGAGCACGAAGAGTTTGGACAGGGGGCGCTGGCCGGGTTCCTTCGAAGCCAAGGGGACGACATGAGCACAGCAGAACGGCCGGAAGGGGTTCTCCCCTTCCGTGAAGTGCGGGACAGCAAGGGACGTACGTATCGCATCGGCGAGACCGACCGCGACATCCTGGGCCACAGCCGGAAACTGATGGTCTATCTGCCGTGGATCGCGATGATGGCCATCAGCGTGTCCGAGTACGCGTACGGCTCGGCGGAGGACACGCTCTCGGACGCGCACGGCTGGACCCAGAGCAATACCTTCTGGATCCTGAGCGTCTGGGTGTTCTTCCAGGCGGGCATCGCCTTCCCGGCGGGATGGCTGCGGGAGAAGGGGATCCTGACCGCCCGCAAGGCGATGTTCCTGGGCGCGGGGCTGTGTCTGATCGGCTTCCTGGCCCTCTCCCACCTCGACAACGTCTTCGCGGCGATCGTCGGCTTCGGTGTCATCGGCGGGCTCGGCTCCGGGTTCGTCTACGCCACCTGCATCAACATGGTGGGCAAGTGGTTCCCGGAGCGGCGCGGGGCGAAGACGGGGTTCGTCAACGGAGGGTTCGCCTACGGCGCGCTGCCGTTCATCTTCATCTTCAACTACTGGTTCGACACCGGGAACTTCGACGAGGTCCTGGACCTCATCGGGGTCTATGTGCTGATCATCGTGGCGGTCTGCGCCTGGTTCTTCAAGGACCCGCCGAAGAACTGGTGGCCCGCCGACATCGACCCGCTGAACTACGCGGGCAACGCCAAGGGCGCGGCGAGCCTGGCGAAGAACCCGCCGGCGGTGCGGCAGTACACGCCCAAGGAGGCCATCAAGACCGGGATGCTGCCGCTGATGTGGTTCTCCCTGGTGCTCACCGCGGGAGTGTCCATATTCGGCATCTCCTTCCAGGTCGACTACGCCAAGGAGGTGGGCTTCGGCCCGCTGGTGGCGGCCTCGTCCATGGGCATCATGTCCGTCATCAACGGTGTCGGACGTGGTGTGGTCGGCTGGCTCTCGGACCTGTGGGGGCGGAAGACGACGCTGGTCTTCGTCATCGTGGTGCTGGGCCTCGCCCAGTTCGGGGTGATCTGGGCCGGCAACATCCACAACGAGGTGCTGTTCCTCTTCTTCGCCTTCCTCTCCGGGTTCGGCGGCGGCGCCTTCTACCCGATGTTCGCGGCGCTGACCCCGGACTACTTCGGGGAGAACTACAACGCCACCAACTACGGCCTGGTGTACAGCGGAAAGCTGATCAGCGGGCTGTTCGGCGGCGGCCTCGGCTCGATGGTGGTCGACTCCTGGGGCTACGACGGCGCGTACGCGCTCGCCGGAGGCCTCTCCATGGTGGCCGCCGCGGTGGCCCTGCTGCTGCGGCAGCCAGGACGGCCGCGGGTCCGGGGCATCGCCCCGAACCCGCAGCCGATCAGCCGCGAGGCCGTCTAGCTCGCGCCGTGCGGGGACCCTCGCTCAGCCCCGTCCGCCGCAGCGCAACGACCGCAGATAGCGGGCGGAGCGGCGGGCGGTGGTGAGCGAATCGGCGGGCTGGTCGTGCTCCACCATCCAGTGGTGGTCACGCCGCCCGCCATGGGTCTTGCCCACCGCGCTCAGGAAGCGGCGGTAGTCCATGTCACCGTCTCCGACGTCCACCATCCGGTAGCCGTCGGGGACGGTTTCGTCGTGCTCCCCGTCCTTGACGTGGAAGAGCGGATAGCGGTGCGGGGCCCGCAGGACGTAGTTCAGCGGCTCGAAGGGCGCCGGGGAGCCGTCGGCCTTCTTGCCGAAGCGGTACTGGGCCACATACGCCCAGTAGATGTCCATCTCCAGATGGACCAACTCGGGGTCGGTCTCGGCGAGCAGCACGTCGTAGAGGCGGACGTTCGGCCGGTCGGTGGCGAAGGAGAACTCCTCGGCGTGGTTGTGCTGGTAGAACTTCATCCCGCGCGCCTTGGCCGCGGCGCCGTAGGTGTTGAACTCCTCAGCGCAGCGCTTCCAGCCGTCCACCGTGGAGCCGTAGCGCCAGGGCCCGGAGGCGGTGCCCACATGCGGCAGGCCGAGCGCCTGGGCGTCGTCGAGCACCTGGGTGAGGTTGGTGGCGAAGGTGTACGCCTTCGGGTCGTCGGAGTAGTAGCCGACGTGGCTGCCGATACCGCGCAGCCCGTTGTCCCGCATCAGCCGCTTGAGCTGCTTGAGGGTGAGGTCGCCGGTGCCCTGGGTGTAGCCGGCGAACTCCACCTGGTCGTAGCCGTACCGGGCCAGTTCCTCGAAGACCCGGCCGAAGCCGATGGACTGCACCTGGTCGCGGAGGGTGTAGAGCTGGATGCCGAGGTGGCCGCGGGGCACCAGCGGGCCGCCCCGGCCGTTCTGGGCCGACGCGGCGGTGGCGGTGCCGGTCTGGGCGGCCGTGGCGGTGCCGGTGCCGAGCAGACCGGCGGCCGTGGCGCCCGCGGCGACGCCGAGGAATCTGCGGCGGCGGAGGGTATCGGCGAGTTCGGGGTTGTCCTGGGCCCTCTTCACGGGGTGTCTCCTTCGGTTGCGTTCGTCAGGCCGGCGAGGCGGAGGAGCAGGTTCTTGACGTCGGTGGCGGCCACTTCGCCGCGCACCGCGCCGGGCTGGGAGCAGAGGAGGACGGGGCCGTCCTCCTCGCGGTCCGGGAGGCGGCCGTGGCTGCCGCGCACCGGGATCGGATCGAGCGGGACGACGGCCATGCGGTAGCGCATCCCGGTCTTCTTGCGGGCCAGCGCGGTGGCGGCCCGCACCCGCACATAGGGGTCCTTGGGGTCCATGAACAGCTCGGCCGGGTCGTAGCCGGGCTTGCGGTGGATCTCCACCAGCTGGGCGAAGTCGGGGGCGCGGGCGTCGTCGAGCCAGTAGTAGTACGTGAACCAGGCGTCCGGCGCGGCCACCGCGACCAGCTCCCCGGAGCGCGGATGGTCCAGGCCGTGGGCCTTCTTGCCCTCGTCGTCGAGGAGTTCGGCGATCCCGGGCAGTCCGGCCAGGGCGGCGCGGGCGGCGTCCAGGTCCTCCGCGCGCCGCACATACACATGGGCGAGCTGGTGGTCGGCGACCGCGAAGGCGCGGGAGGCGCCTGGGTCCAGATACTCCATGCCGTCCTGGGTGTGCACCTCGAGCAGTCCGGCGCGGCGCAGCGCCCGGTTGATGTCCACCGGCCGGGAGACCCGGGTGATGCCGTACTCGGACAGCGCCACGACGGTGCGGCCGCGGGCGGTGGCGTCGTCGAGCAGCGGGCCGAGGGCGGTGTCGAGTTCGGCGGCGGCGGCGTGGGAGCGGGGGTCGTCGGGGCCGTACCGCTGGAGGTCGTAGTCCAGGTGCGGAAGGTAGGTCAGCACCAGATCGGTGGGGCTGGTGCGCAGGATGTGGCGGGTGGCGTCGATGATCCACTGCGAGGAGACCAGATCGGCGCCCGGCCCCCAGAAGTGGAAGAGGGGGAAGGTGCCGAGCTTCGCGGTGAGTTCATCGTGCAGCGCGGGGGGCCGGGTGTAGCAGTCCGGCTCCTTGCGTCCGTCGGCGTAGTAGACGGGGCGCGGGGTGACGGTGATGTCGGTGTCCGAGCCCATCGCGTACCACCAGCAGATGTTGGCCACGGTGTAGCCCGGGTGGGCGCGGCGGGCGGCGTCCCACAGCTTGTCGCCGCCTACCAGGCCGTTGTGCTGCCGCCACAGCAGCACCTCGCCCATCTCGCGGAAGTACCAGCCGTTGCCGACGATGCCGTGCTCGGCGGGGGTGGTGCCGGTGAGGAACGTCGACTGGGCGGCGCAGGTGACGGCGGGCAGCACGGTGCCCAGCGCGGCGCGCGAGCCGGACCGGCCGAGCGCCCTGAGCCGGGGCATATGGTCCAGCAGCCGGGGGGTGAGCCCGACGACGTCGAGGACGAGGAGCGGGGTCGGGCCGGTGCTGTCGCCCCGGTGGCTCGGGTCGCTCATGGCAGCTCCTTGAGGCCGAGGTCGGTCAGCAGGTCGCGGGCGAGGGCGAGTTCGGCGGCGATGCCGTCGGCGAGCCGGTCGCGGGTGCGCGGGCGCAGCTCGGGCGGGAGCGCCTGCCAGGTGTAGGTCTCCACTTCGAGGTGGCGGGTCAGCGGGGCGGGCCCGCCGACGAGCCGGGCCAGGGCGTCGGCGAGCACCGGGAGGGTGGAGGTCAGCGGGGGCTCCGGCGGGGCGTGCAGCGGCACATGGAAGTGGGAGCGCCAGGGCGCGGTGTCCGCAAGACCGCCGCCGAGCGCCTGGTCGAGGTCGTCGGTGCCGGTGACGCCGCCCTCGGGGGCCCGGGTGCGGGTCTGGTGGAGGAAGCGGGGCTCGGCGAAGGCCGCCAGGGCTTCCCGTACGGCGGGCCGCCCCGGGTCCTCGGCGTGCAGCGCGGCGGACAGCTGCGCCTTGACGACCGGGACCCCGGCGGCGGTGAGCGCGTCTGTGGCCGTGTGCGGATCCTCGAACTGCGTCGCCAGATGGCAGGTGTCCAGGCAGACGCCGATGCGGTCCAGGGGCGGGCCGCCGGGCGCGGTGAGCGCCTCGATGGCCTGCGCGGTCGTCTCCACCGTGCAGCCGGGCTCGGGCTCCAGGCCGATGCGGACGGAGCGGCCGGTGAGCTCCTGGATGGCGTCGAGCCGCTGGGCGAGGGTGGTCAGGTGGCGGCGGGCGGCGCGGGCGGCGTCGGCGTCGAAGGGGGCGCGCCAGGCGAGCGGCAGGGTGGAGACGGAGCCGTCGGTGATGTCGTCCGGGAGCAGCGCGGCCAGCAGCCGGGCCAGATGGGTGGTGTGCTCAAGACGCTCCGGGTCGGTCCAGTCGGGCTTGTAGACGCGGTACTTGACCTCCTGGGCGCCGAACCCCTCGTAAGGAAAGCCGTTGAGGGTGACCACCTCGAGGCCGCGGGTGTCCAGCGCGGTGCGCAGCCTGCGCAGTTCGCCGGGGTCGGCGCTCAGGGTGCGGGCGGCGTCGCGGGCCAGCCACAGGCCGATGCCGAGCCGGTCGCGGCCCAGGCGGCGGCGGACGGGTTCGCAGTGCAGCCGGAGCTGGTCCACGACGCCGTCGAGGTCTTCGGCGGGGTGGACGTTGGTGCAGTAGGCGAGGTGGACGGTGGAGCCGTCGGGGTGGCGGAAGCGCATGGGGTCCTCCTCACCGTTCCGTCGGCGTGGCGGCCGGGGCGCCGCCGCGCAGGATGGAGTTGCCCTCGTGGGTGGCGGTGGCCTCGGTGTCCTCGACGTCGAGGTCCAGGTCCAGGCGGCCGCTGAGCCCGTAGAACGCGACCGGGTTGCGCCACAGCACGAGGTCGACGTCGTCCTCGGTGAAGCCCTCGGCGAGCATCAGGTCGCCGACCCCGCGGGTCTTGAGCGGGTCGCTCCGCCCCCAGTCGGCAGCGGAGTTGACCAGCACCTTCTCGGGCCCGTACGCGCGCAGGATCGCGACCATCCGCTCCTCGTCCATCTTGGTGTCGGGATAGACGGAGAAGCCCAGCCAGCAGCCGCCGTCCTTGGCCTCCTTGACGGTGGTCTCGTTGAGGTGGTCGATCAGAACGCGGTCCGCGGGCAGCGCGGACTCCCCGACGACGTCGAGGGTGCGGCGCAGCCCGGCCAGCTTGTCGCGGTGCGGGGTGTGGACGAGGGCGGGCAGCCCGTGGTCGGCGGCGAGCTGCAACTGGGCGGCGAGTGCGGTGTCCTCGGCGGGGGTCATCGAGTCGTAGCCGATCTCGCCCACGGCCACGACGCCGTCCTTGACGAGATAGCGCGGCAGCTCGTCCAGGACGGGGGTGCAGCGCGGGTCGTTGGCCTCCTTGGGGTTGAGCGCGAGGGTGCAGTGGTGGGCGATCCCGTGCTGGGCGGCCCGGAACGGCTCCCAGCCGAGGAGGGAGTCGAAGTAGTCGTAGAAGCTGGCGGGCGAGGTGCGGGGCTGCCCGAGCCAGAAGGACGGCTCGACGAGGGCGCGCACCCCCGCGGCGTACATGGCCTCGTAGTCGTCGGTGGTGCGGGAGGTCATATGGATATGGGGATCGAAGATGCGCATCAGGACTCCTCGCGGGTCAGGGCGCGGGGCGCGTCGGGCAGGGCGCGGGTCAGGGCCAGTACGCGGTCGAGATCGCCGGGCACGGGACGTCCGGCGGCGGTGCGCTCACGGGCGTAGTCGCCGAGCATGCGGCCCAGCTCGCCGTCCCCGCGCGCCCGCCGCTCCCAGTCGGCCACGGCGGTGAGGGGGACGCCCGTGAACAGGCACTTGAGCACGGCCTGCCGCCAACTGTGCGGCGGGAGGTGCCGAGCGGCGTACGGCCCGACGGCGGCGGCCACGAGCCGGGTGTCGTTGGTCCGCAGGGCGTCCTCGACGAGCGGCACGGCGTCGGGCCCGGCGAACAGCCCGAGATGCGGGAGCGCCCGCAGCACGGCCCGGCGCTCGGCGCCCGTGCCGTGCGCGTACAGCCTCGCGACGGCAGAGGCGTCGGCCCGCGCGGCGTGGAGGATGAGGATGCGGGCGGCGTCGGGGAGGTCGTGGGGGGCGAGTTCGTGGGGGGCGAGGTCGTCGGCGGCGGGGCTGTCGGTCGCGGGCCGGTCGGTGGCGGCGGGCCGCCCCGCGGAGGCCGGGCCACCGGGGGCAGGCCGGTCGGCGGAGACGGGCCGGCCGGTCGTAGTGGCGGGTCGGGGGTTGCGGACGTGGCGGCCCGCGGAGGCGAAGTCCAGTTCCCAGCGGGCGGGGCCGGGAGCGTCCGGGCGCGGTCCGGATTTTGCCGCGTCCGTCAGGGCGCCGTCCAGCCAGGCGCGGCCTGCCTCGTCCAAGCGCCGCTCCACGGCGGCGCGCAGCTCGGTCACGGTCAGCATCGGACGCCTCCCTCGCTCGCGGCACGTTCGGCGTCCTTGAGGAACCGCAGGGAGGCACGGGCCAGTTCGGGACCGGCGTGGGAGTGGCGGGGCAGCTCGACCCCGACGAGTCCCCGGTACCCCGCCGCGCGCAGCGCCTCCAGCACCGGCGGGAAGTCGATCTCCCCCTCGCCGAACGGCAGATGCTCGTGCACCCCGCGCCGCATGTCCTCGATCTGCACATGCCGCACCCAGGGCGCCGCCGCCCGGACGCACTCGGCGGGCGGGTCGGGTTCCAGGCACTGGCAGTGGCCGATGTCGAGGGTGAGGCCGAGGGCGGCCGGATCGCCGAGCGCCGTGCGCAGCCGGTGGAAACCGGCGAGGTCGGCGAGGAGATGCCCCGGCTCCGGCTCGATCGCGAGGGAGACGCCCACCGCCCCGGCGGCCACGACAACCGGCCCGAGGGCGTCCGCCAGCCGCCGCCACGCCGTCTCCCCCGACTCACCGGGCGGCAGCACCCCGCTGAAGCAGTGCACGGCCGGGGCCCCGAGGTCGGCCGCCACCCGCACGGCGCGCAGCAGCAGATCGACCCGGGCGCCGCGGGCCCCGGGGTCCGGGTCGAGCAGGGTGGGGTGGTGCTTGCGCCGGGCGTCGAGCACGTACCGGGCACCGGTCTCGATCGCGACGCCGAGACCGAACCGCTCGAGGTCGCGCGAGACGCGGCGGGTACGGACGGCGAGGTCCGGGGCGAGCGGATCGAGGTGCATATGGTCGAGGGTCAGCGAGACGCCGTCGTAGCCGAGGTCGGCGAGGAGGGCGAGGGCGTCGCTCAGGCGGAGGTCGGTCAGGCCGTTGGTGCCGTAGGCGAAGCGCAGGGGTTCCGGAGTGGGGTTGCCGGTGCGGCTCATGTCGCGCTGACCTTTCTCGACAGCCGGCGGGCGACGGGCATGAGCGCGAGCAGCCCGGCCGCCGTACGGTGCGCCCCGGCGCGGGAGGCGAGCACGGCCTGAAGCGGGATCATCGCGCGGATGCCGCTGCCGACGGCACGCTGGAGCAGGTACGGGGACGGGTTGAGCGCGGCATGCGCCAACGGCCGGGCGACCGTGGCCACGTACCCGCCCACGAGGGCGACCCCCGCGAAGCGGCTGACCGCCGCGCCGCGCGAGGGGCCGCTCCGGGGCAACGCGCCCCCGGCACGGCCGCCCACGAGGCCGACCCCGGCCACGGCGGCAATGCGGCCGACCGGACGCGTACGCTCGGCCGCCGCGCCGCCCGGGGCGACGGTCGGGCGCAACCCCGCCCCGGCACGCGGCCCGCCCGCCGGACCGCCACGGCCGGTGGCAGCCGAGGTGAGCCGCCTCGCCGGACCAGCACGGCGTGGCCCCGCGGGGGAGAGCCTCCTGGCGAGGGCGGCGGTGGCACCACCGGCGGCCACGCTACCCACCGGAGCGCCACTGGTGGCCCCGTTCACCACCGCGACCGGCGCGCCGTGGCCCACCCCAGGGCCGCGCCCCGAAGCGGGGACCGGGCCTCTGGTCGTGGACCAGGCGATCATCGCTCCCGTCGCGAGGGCGCCGAGCGGGGCCGTCGAGGAGCCGCCGGTCGCCTCGCGGCGGGAGACCGTGGTCACCGCGAGGGTGTGGGCGCCCAGGAGGGCGGCCGGGCGGAGGGCCGGGCGGAGGTGCCCGGCGGAGGCCGTGGCGCCGAGGAGGAGGTCGAGTGCGCGGGCGGCGGCCATGGTGGGCGGGCCCGCTGGCGTGTTCTTCAGCCCCAGGTCGTACGCCCACACCGTGCCCGCCAGGGCCGTCGCCGTGGCGAGGGCCCGGGGACCCGCGGCGGCGGCGCAGAGCAGCCCGGTGGCGGTCAGCCCGGTCGCGGCGGTCAGCGCCGCGGCCGGGGCGATACGGCCCGACGGCAGCGGCCGGCCGGGGCGTTCCACGGCGTCGATGTCCCGGTCCGCCCAGTCGTTGAGCGCCATGCCCGCCTCGTACAGGCACAGCGAGGCGCAGACCGCGAGCGCCGTGCCCCGGTTGGGGCCGCGCCGGGCCGCGGCCGCGCCCGCCAGGGCGTCACCGGGGACGGTGAACAGGGCGGACACCCTGAGCAGTTCGGCCCAGTCGCCCCACGTCCCGAGCGGCCCCCGTTCCCCCCCCTCGCCCGCCCCGCCCGTCACGACCGGCCCCGCAGCCGCCCGGCGAAGCCGACGAGCGCCGCGTACTGGTCGGCGAGGGCGGCGGGGCCGCCGTCCGGGTCCTTGAAGTAGAAGCCGAGTTCGGGGAGCGGCCCGGTGCGGCCGACCTCATGGGCGCGGGCGGTCAGCCGGGCCAGATCGAGGACGAGCGGTGCGGCGAGGGCCGAGTCGCAGCCCTGCCAGATGGTCTGGAGGACCATCCGGGAGCCGAGGAAGCCCTCGAAGGAGACGTGGTCCCAGGCGGTCTTCCAGTCGCCGAGCGCGGGCACGTTGTCGATGTGCAGCTCGCCGTCGGGGAGTTCGCCGAGGGTGTCGGAGAGGACCCGCGCCTTCCCCGCGTTCTTGGCCGCCGCGGCGCCCGGGTCGGCGAGCGCGGCGCCGTCACCGCCGCCGAGGAGGTTCGTGCCCGACCAGCTCCGCACGGCCAGCGCCCGCTGGGCGAACATCGGCGCGAGAACGGACCGCAGCAGCGTCTGCCCGGTCTTGCCGTCGCGCCCCGCGTACGGCAGCCCGGAGCGCTCGGCCGACTCGCGCAGGCGGGGGTGGTGGAGCCCGGTGGAGGGCGTGAAGTTGACGTACGGGCATCCGGCGCGCAGCGCGGCGGCCGCGTAGAGGGAGCTGGGCGGCAGCGCCCCGGCGTCCTCCGGCGCGGCCTCGGTGGAGGCGACGTTGACGACGACGGCGCGGGCGAGGTCGTGCGTACGGAGGAACTCGGCGAGGTCGGCCGCGAAGGCCGCGATCAGCTCCTCCTCCTCACGGCCGTCGCCGGGCTGTGGCCCGCCCGGCCGGACGGCCGCGTCGGCGGCGGCCAGTTCGCCGCGTACGGCGGCGGGCAGCCCATGCGGCAGCACCCCGTCGGCGGCCAGTGCCTCGGCCCGCTTGGGCAGCGGGGTGGCGGCGGTGTCATGGCCGCCGAAGACGAGATCGGCGAGCGCGGGCAGGCCGCTGTCCGCGAACGCCGCGGTCTCGGTGACCATTCCGGTCGCCGGTTGCAGCCCCCCGGCGACGGCGGCGCAGCCCGCCACGGCGGTGGTGGCGACGGAACCGCGGGCGCCGATGAGCCAGACCCCCGTACGGGGTGCGTCGCGGAGTGGGGTGATGTCGTCGGGACGGGTGGTCACTGGCTGCCTCCCGGGGGCTGGGCGTGGGTTGCGCAGGTGGTTCGGGGTGGCGCGGATCCGCATGGGCGGCGCCGGTTCGGTCGTGGCGCGGGGTGGGGTGGGGTGGGGTGGTCGGGCGAGCGTGGCCGAGGCCGCCCCGCGCCCGGGAGTCGGGGCCGGGGCGGGGCGGCCGGAGCCACCGGGCGGGTGACCCGGGGCCGTCGGGGTCGCGGCGTCGGACAGGTGGTGGGGGTGGCGGCGGGAGGAGGCGGCGTACTCCTGCCCGCCGCCACGCCGTCCCCACGGCTCCCCTCGGGCCGTCGGGACGGCGGACCGGGGGCGCCTAGCCGTCGTGGTGGTGCTGGTGGTGGCCGCCGCCCTTCGCCGGCAGGTCCTTGACGCGGATGTCGCGGAAGGAGACCTCGTCCCCCTCCCCGTGGTTCTGGATGCCGACGTAGCCCTGGCGCAGACTGCGCACCGGGTCCCGGTTGGTGAAGTCGTTGATCTTCACGCCGTTGAGCCAGATCCGCAGCCGCTCGCCCTGCACCCGGATCTCGTAGGTGTTCCACTCCCCCGGCGGGTTCAGCGCCGCGTCCCGCTTGGCGAGGTCCGCGGACTGGAAGCCGTAGACCGAGCCGGTGGTGTGATCGGGGGTGTCCGTGGCGTCGATCTGCACCTCGTAGCCGTTGTTGACCGCCGACCAGGGGTCGTCGGAGGCCGGGAAGCCGACGAAGACGCCGGAGTTGTCGTCGCCGGCCATCTTCCAGTCCAGCTTGAGCGAGTACGAGTGCAGCTCGCGCGCCTGGTACCAGAGCATGCCCATGCCGCCGGTCGAGGTGAGGGTCCCGGACGCGGCGTCGAGGGTGAAGCTCCCGGGGCCCGCCTGCTTCCAGCCGTCCGTCGAGGTGCCGTCGAAGAGCGGGCGGTAGCCCTGCTCGGGGCGGCAGTCGGCGTGGGCGGCGCCGGTGGCGTAGCGGATGCCGCCGAGCAGATGCTGCCGGAAGGCGGGGTCGGCGTAGGACTCCTTGGTGTGGCCGAAGCCGGTGTAGAAGGCGCGGCCGCCCCGGTAGTCCTGGCACCACGAGATGGGGTGGTCCTCGCCCATCGCGCCACCCTGGTACGAGGATTCGTCCAGCGTGGCGAGGACCTTCACCCGCTCCCTCGGGTTGGTGCGGTAGTTGTACCACTCATCCGTCCGCTCCCATGTGGGCGCCAGATGCGCGGTCGCGGGGTTGGCCCGGTCCTCGACGTCCACGGTGGCCCGCTGGATCGCGGGGTGGGACTGGAAGTACGCCCCGGCCAGGCCCTCGTAGAAGGGCCAGTCGTACTCGGTGTCGGCGGCCGCGTGGACACCGACGTAGCCGCCGCCCGCCCGTACGTAGCCCTCGAACGCGGACTGCTGGGCGGTGTTCAGGATGTCGCCGGTGGTGGAGAGGAAGACGACGGCGTCGTAGCGGGCGAGGTTGCGGGGCGTGAAGGCGGCGCCGTCCTCGGTGGCGTCCACGGCGAAGCCGCTCTGCGCGCCGAGTTCCTTGATGGCGGCGATGCCGTCGGGGATCGAGTCGTGGCGGAAGCCGGCCGTCTTGGAGAAGACCAGGACCCGGTCGCCGTCGGCGGCGCCGGAGGTGGCGGCCCCGGACGCGGCGGCGGGCAGGGCCGTCAGGGCGAGCAGCAGCGTGGCCCCGACGGCGGCGAGCCGCGCCCCGCGCCGGGAGCGGGTCCCGGAGTCGGTTCCGGCGTGGGGTCTGGAGTGCGGAGTGGTGTGCGGGTGCATTTCCGTGGTGCTCCTTCCTCCCGGGCCGGGGGCGGCGGCCGGGTACGGCCGCCGCCCCGGGCCCCGGGCGTCAGCTCGTCAGCCGGTGCCGATCGTGAAGTCGTCCACGTCGAAGAGCGCTCCCGCTCCGCCCTTGAAGACGAGAGTCAGCGTGGTGGTACCGGTCGGGGGCTTCTTCAGCGTCGTCTTGACGTCCTGGAAGGTCTCCCAGTCGCCGGTCACCGGCACGGTGACGGTGCCGAGCAGCCGTCCGGTCGAGGATCCGCTGCGGATCTCCAGCGTGCCGCCGGCGCCCGCCGAGGAGACCCGTGCGGTGAAGTCCTTGGCGTTGCTCAGCACATACGGGGTGAAGGAGATCCAGTCGCCGTTCTCGATGTTGCCGACCGTCTTACCGCCGTTGGCCGGGGCGTGGGAGATCACCGATACGCCCTGGCTCTTCCCGTAGTGCTCGGCCTGCCGGTGCTTGGGCTGGACGATGGACTGGTCGTGGGTGGTCAGCGGCGGCTGGCCGCCCCCGCCGCCGTCGGTGTACTCGGCGTCGAAGACCCCGAAGATGTTGGCGTTGGGGTCGTGCTCGCCGTCCGCGTTGGTCTTGATGGTGCCGGAGCAGCCGTTCGCGGTGGTGACGGGGTGGCCGTGGCTGTCATGGCCGAGGATGTAGGTGACCTTGACCTTGGCGCAGTCGACGGTCCCGTCCTCCGGGTCGGTCACCTTGACCTTGAACGGGACCTCGTCGCCGAAGCTGAACAGCTGGCCGTCGGCGGGCAGTTGCAGTGTCACCTTGGGCGCGGTGTTGCCCACCGTGAGGTGCACATTGGCGCTGGCGGTGCGGCCGGTGGGGTCCTTGACGGTGAGGGTCGCGGTGAAGGTGCCGTTCTTCCGGTACGTATGGGTGGGGTTGGCGGCGGCGGAGGTCGTGCCGTCGCCGAAGTCCCAGCTGTAGGTGAGGGTGTCGCCGTCGGCGTCCGAGGTGCCCGCCGAGGAGAAGGCGACCCTCATGGGCGCCTGACCGGAGGTGCGGTCGGCGCTCGCCTCGGCGATGGGCGAGTGGCCGTCCGTGGCGTTCTCGATCCGGTAGAGCGCGGAGTGCTCGTCACCGTTGAAGTAGCCGAGACCGTAGTCGAGGACGTACAGCGCGCCGTCCGGGCCGAAGGCCGAGTCCATGACCTGGGTGCCGGACCACGGGAAGTCGTTGATCTTCTGCACGGCCCCGTCGGCGCCCTGCTCGATCCGCTTGATCCACTGGCGGCCGAACTCCCCCGCGAAGAAGTTCCCGTCGTAGACTTCCGGGAACTTCACCGGGGAGTCGAGCGAGGCGTCGTAGCGGTAGACCGGCCCGGCCATCGGCGACTCGGAGCCGGAGCCGAACTCGGGCACGGAGTCGTTGTCGTACGGGATCCAGGCGGGCTGGGCGGGCGGCAGATCGGTGAGCCCGGTGTTGTACCGCGAGGTGTTCTTGGGCGCGGCGCAGTCGAAGGCCGGGCCCGAGGTGCCGGTGGCGAAGTCGTAGTCGCGGTACGGCTTGTTGTCGGCGATGCAGTAAGGCCAGCCGTAGTTCCCGGGCTTGGTCACCCGGGCGAACTCGACGGCGCCACCGGGTCCGCGCTCGGGGTTGGCGGCGCCGGCGTCCGGTCCGTAGTCGCCGACGTAGACCGTGCCGGTCGGCTTGTCGACGCTGATCCGGAAGGGGTTGCGGAAGCCCATCGCGTAGATCTCGGGCCGGGTCTTCTCGGTGCCGGGCGCGAAGAGGTTGCCGTCCGGGATGGTGTACGAGCCGTCGTCGGCCACCTTGATCCGGAGGACCTTGCCGCGCAGGTCGTTGCTGTTGCCCGCGGAGCGCCGGGCGTCATAGGCGGGGTTGCGGTTCTCCCGCTCGTCGATGGGGGTGAAGCCGTCGGAGGCGAACGGGTTGGTGTCGTCGCCGGTGGACAGGTACAGGTTGCCGTCGGCGTCGAAGTCGATGTCCCCGCCTACGTGGCAGCAGATGCCGCGGGACGCGGGGACGTCCAGGACCTTCTTCTCGCTGCCGGTGTTCAGGGTGCCGTCGGCGTCGAGGGTGAACCGGGAGAGGCGGTTGACACCGTCGAACTTGGCGAAGTCGGCGGCCGTGCCCTCGTTGGGGGCGTCACCGGCGGGGGTGTCGAGCGGGGGCGCGTAGTAGAGGTAGATGGCGCGGTTGTCGGCGAAGCCGGGGTCGATGCCGACGCCCTGGAGCCCTTCTTCGTCGTGCGAGTAGACGGGCAGCTTGCCGGACACCTTGGTCTCGCCCGTGGCGTCGGTCAGCCACAGGGTGCCGTCGCGCGAGGTGTGCAGCACGGAGCGGTCGGGGAGCACGGCGAGCGTCATGGGCTCACCGGTCTCCTCCACGCCCTTGGCGAGGGTGACCTGCTGGAACTGCTCGGCGGCCGCGGCGGGTTGATCCGCGCCCGCGGCCGGAGCGGTGAAGGCGAGCCCCGCGCCGACGAGCAGTGCGCTCGTCACGAGCGCGAGGGGGCCGCGCAGTCGAAGCCTTTTCCTGTGCACGCTGATCCTCCGTGGAAAGAGGGGGGGTACGGGCGGGCCGTCAGGCCGCCGTGACTGGCACAGGCGCGCACCGTCGCGCCGGGATGACCGGTCCGGGGCGAGGGGACCCTATGTGACCGGTACATCTCAAGGACCGTAGCGGGGTTTGTCCGGTCCGGAAACCCCTTTGACACAAAACAGTGCCGCTTCATCCACGGGCAGGACAAAGCTGGGTGGGGGCGCGGTATGCGGCCCCCCACCCAGGGGCCCTTGGACGGGTCCTTGTCGCTACTTGTCCCCGCCGCCGAAGGCCGCGTCGAACGACGCCGTCGGCGGGTCGAAGTCGAAGTGCTTCAGCCGGGCCAGCGCCTCCGGGGCGCCGGTGAGCCGGTCCATCCCGGCGTCCTCCCACTCGACCGACACCGGACCGTCATAGCCGATCGAGCGCAGCATCCGGAACACGTCCTCCCACGGCACATCGCCATGGCCCGCGGAGACGAAGTCCCAGCCGCGGCGGGGGTCGCCCCAGGGCAGATGGGAGCCGAGGCGGCCGTTGCGGCCGTCCAGCCGCTTCCGGGCCTCCTTGCAGTCCACGTGGTAGATCCGGTCCCGGAAGTCCCACAGGAAGCCCACGGGGTCCAGGTCCTGCCAGACGAAGTGGCTGGGGTCGAAGTTGAGCCCGAAGGCGGCGCGGTGGCCGACGGCCTCCAGGGCCTGGTGGGTGGTCCAGTAGTCGTAGGCGATCTCGCTGGGGTGGACCTCGTGGGCGAAGCGCACGCCCTCGGCGTCGAAGACGTCGAGGACCGGGTTCCAGCGCTCGGCGAAGTCCTCGTAGCCCCGCTCGATCATCCCCGGCACCACCGGCGGGAACATCGCCACCAGATGCCAGATGGAGGAGCCGGTGAAGCCGATGACGGTGCGGACCCCGAAGGCGGCCGCGGCGCGTGCGGTGTCGGCCATCTCGGCGGCGGCCCGCCGCCGGACGCCCTCCGCCTCGCCGTCGCCCCAGATCCGGGCGGGCAGGATGGCCTTGTGGCGCTCGTCGATGGGCGAGTCGCACACGGCCTGGCCGACCAGGTGGTTGGAGATGGCCCAGCACTTGAGGCCGTACTTCTCCAGCAGCTCGCGCCGCCCGTCCAGATAGCCGGACTCGCCGAGCGCCCGGTCCACCTCGAAGTGGTCGCCCCAGCAGGCGAGTTCCAGTCCGTCGTAGCCGAAGTCACGGGCCAGCCGGCAGACCTCCTCCAGGGGAAGGTCGGCCCACTGGCCGGTGAAGAGCGTGAAGGGTCTGGGCATTCCGGCCTCCTCCTCAGACGGGTACGGGGGTGTAGACGCAGTTCTTCTCCGCGCTCTCCTCCACCGCGGCCAGCACCCGCTGCACCTGCAGCCCGTCCTCGAAGGACGGCTCGGGGCCGGTTCCGTCGGCGATCGCGAGCACCATGTCCCGCGCCTGGTGGACGAAGGTGTGCTCATAGCCGAGGGCGTGGCCCGGCGGCCACCACCCCTCGAGGTAGGGGTGCTCGGGCTCGGTCACCAGGATCCGGCGGAAGCCGGAGTCGACGGCGGGCTCGGTGTGGTCATGGAAGGACAGCTCATTGAGCCGTTCCAGATCGAAGGCGAGCGAACCGCGATCGCCGTTGAGCTCGATCCTGAGCGAGTTCTTACGGCCCGCGGCGAACCGGCTGGCCTCGAACGACGCCACCGCACCGGAGCCGAACCGCCCGGTGAACAGCGCCGCGTCATCGACCGTCACCGGTCCGCGCGCCGCCCCGCCCGCCCCGGAGCCGCCGAGCCCGGCCACCGCGCCGGCGGGCAGCGGCCGCTCCCGGATGAACGTCTCGGTGAGCGCCGAGACGCCGACCAGCCGCTCCCCCGCCAGATGCTGCGCCAGGTCGACGATGTGCGAGCCCAGGTCGCCGAGGGCGCCGGAGCCCGCGTACTCCCGCCGCAGCCGCCACACCAGGGGGAACTCCGGATCGACGATCCAGTCCTGGAGATAGGTGACCCGGACGTGCCGCAGCACGCCGATCCGCCCGTCCGCCACCATCCGGCGGGCGTACGCGATCGCGGGCGCGCGACGGTAGTTGAAGCCCACCATCGCCACCTGGCCGCGCTCCCGCGCCCGCCGCGCCACCTCCACCATGGCCTCCGCCTCGGCCACGGAGTTGGCGAGCGGCTTCTCGCACAGCACGTGCTTGCCCGCTTCCAGGGCCGCGATGGCGATCTCGGCATGGCTGTCGCCCGGGGTGCAGACGTCGACCACCTGCACATCGTCCCGGGCGATCAGCGCCCGCCAGTCGGTTTCGGCGGCGGCCCAGCCGTGCCGGTCCGCGGCGGCCCGTACGGCGTCCGCGTCGCGCCCGCAGACGGCGGACATCGCGGGGCGGGCGGGGAGGTCGAAGACACGGCCGACGGTACGCCAGCCCTGGGAGTGGGCGGCGCCCATGAAGGCGTAGCCGACCATGCCGACGCCGAGTGTCTTCGCTTCAGGATTTTCCATGGGACTCCTTCTGACGATCGCAAACCGACGCGAGGTGGGGGGTCTGGCCCTCAATCGGGCTCAGCTGAATCCCGTGGGGAGGTATTCGTCCACGTTGTCCTTGGTGACGACGGCGGAGTAGAGGGTGAGGGAGGCCGGGATCTCCAGCTCCGCGAGCCCGCCTACGCCCTTGCCCTGGCCGAGCGCGCGGGCGAGGTCGATGGCGGAGGCCGCCATGGTGGGCGGGTAGAGCACGGTGGCCTTCAGCACGCTGTTGTCGGCCTTGATGGCGTCCATGGCGCGCTTGGCGCCCGCGCCGCCGACCATGAGGAAGTCATCCCGCCCGGCCTGCTTGATGGCGCGCTCGGCGCCCACGCCCTGGTCGTCGTCGTGGTTCCACAGGGCGTCGAAGTCGGAGTGGGCCTGGAGCAGTTGGGCCATCTTCGCCTGACCCGACTCGACCGTGAACTCCGCGGCCTGGCGGCCGACCTTCTTGATGTTGGGGTAGTTCTTCAGGGCGTCGTTGAAGCCCTCGGTGCGCTGCCGGGTCAGCTCCAGGTTGTCGATCCCGGCCAGCTCGATCACCTTGGCGTTCTTCTTGCCCTTGAGCTGCTCGCCGATGTAGCGCCCGGCGTTGAGGCCCATGCCGTAGTTGTCGCCGCCGATCCAGCAGCGGTACGCCTGCGGGGAGGCGAAGACCCGGTCGAGATTGACCACCGGGATGCCCGCCCGCATGGCCTTCAGCCCGACCTGGGTGAGCGCCTTGCCGTCGGCGGGCAGGATGACCAGGACGTCGACCTTCTTGTTGATGAGGGTCTCGATCTGGCCGATCTGCTGGGCGGTGTCGTTCGAGCCCTCGGTGGCCTCCAGGGTGACGTCCTTGTACTCCTTGGCGCGCCGCTTGGCCTGCTCGTTGATGGCGTTGAGCCAGCCGTGGTCGGCCTGGGGCCCGGCGAAGCCGATGGTGACCGCCTTACCGGGCTTGTCATCGGCCGTGTTCGCGGCCTGCTTGGCGTTGTCGCCGTCGTCGTTGTTCTCGTTGCTGGTGCACCCGGCGGCGAACAGCGCGCCCGCCGCGGCGGTGCCCAGCAGGAGGTTTCTGCGACTGGTGGCGGAGGAGGAGCTCTTGGCATACCTCATGACGTCGAACGACCCTTCTGTACCAGGACGGCGGCGACGATGATCGCGCCCTTGGCGATCTGCTGGACATCGCTCTGAAGGTTGTTCAGGGCGAACAGATTGGTGATGGTGGTGAAGACGAGGACGCCGAGGACGGAGCCGGTGATGGTGCCGCGGCCGCCGCTGAGCAGCGTGCCGCCGATGATCGCGGCGGCGATGGCGTCGAGTTCGTAGAGGTTGCCGTTGGTGTTCTGGCCCGAGCCGGTGAGGACGACCAGCATGAAGGCGGCGACACCGCAGCACAGCCCGGAGAGCAGATACAGCAGCAGCCGCTGCCGTTTGACGTCGATGCCCGCGAGCCGGGCCGCCTCCGCGTTGCCGCCGATGGCGATCGTGCGCCGGCCGAAGGTGGTGCGGTTGAGCACCAGCCAGCCCAGCACGGTGACGGCGGCGAAGATGATCACCAGCGGCGGTATGCCGAGCACATAGGCGTCCGGGAGGCCGAGGTCCAGGACCTGGTTGACGGTGACGACCTGGGTCTTGCCGTCGCTGATCTGCAGGGCCAGACCGCGGGCGGAGGCGAGCATCGCGAGGGTGGCGATGAACGGGACCATCCCGCCGTACGCGATGAGCACCCCGTTGACCAGTCCGCAGCCGAGCCCCACCAGGACCGCGCACAGCAGGATGCCGCCGAGCCCGTAGTCCTGGGTGGCGACCGTGGTGGCCCACACCGAGGCCAGCGCGACCATCGCGCCCACCGACAGATCGATGCCTCCGCTGGTGATGACGAAGGTCACGCCGACGGTGACAACGCCGATGACGGACGCCTGGGTGAGCACGAGTTGGAGGTTGTCGGTGCTGAGGAACTCATCGGGCTTGGTGAAGCCGCCGACGGCGATCAGCACCGCCAGCACCCCGACGAGGGAGAGGTTGCGCAGGTCGGCAAGGCGCCGCAGCCTGCTCAGCGGATCGGTGTCGGTACGGCCGGCCGGCGGTTTGCCGACCGGACCGGCCGTCAGCGTGGCGCCCGCGCCCGGTACCGGGGCGGGGTCGGCCGGAGGCGGGGACGCCGGCCTGCTCCCGGATGAATTCACGACGGGCTCCCTTCCATGACGAGATCGAGGACGCGGTGCTCGTCCAGCTCCCGCGCGGGCGCCGTATGGACGACGCGGCCCTCGCGGAGTACCAGCACCCGGTCGGCGAGGCCCAGGACTTCGGGCAGTTCGCTGGAGACGAGGAGGACAGCCATGCCGTCGTCGGCGAGTCGGCGGATCACGGCGTACAGCTCCGCGCGGGCGCCGACGTCCACCCCGCGCGTCGGCTCGTCCAGCAGCAGCACCCGGCAGCCGCGCAGCAGCCAGCGGGCCAGTACGGCCTTCTGCTGATTGCCGCCGGACAGGGTGCGCACCGGCCGTTCCGGGTCGTCGGGGTGCAGCGACAGATCGCGGACGCAGCGGCGGGCCGCCGCCCGCTCCGCGCCGCGGTCCACCCATCCGGCGCGGGAGAAGCGGGTCAGCGAGGAGACCGAGACATTGCGGGTGACGGACTCCAGCATCAGCAGCGCCTGCGCCTTGCGCTCCTCGGGGGCGAGACCGAGCCCGGCGCGCACGGCGGCGGTCACGCTGCCGGGGCGCAGCGGGCGGCCGTCCACCAGGACCCGGCCCGAGGTGGGGCGGCGGGCGCCGTAGACGGTCTCCAGGATCTCGGACCGCCCGGAGCCGACCAGCCCGGCGAGCCCGACGATCTCGCCGGGCGCCACCTCGAGGTCGATCGGCTCGAACTCCCCCGCCCGGCCGAGGTTCTCCAGCCGCAGCAGGGGCGCGGCGGTGGCGACCGGAGGCGCGGTGGTGCGGCGCGGGAACGCGTACTCCACGTCCCGGCCCGTCATCAGCGCCACGACCTCGCGGGTCGGGGTGGTGCGCGCGGGCAGCCCACGGGCCGCGGCGCGGCCGTCCTTGAGCACGGTGACGCGGTCGCCGATCCGGCGGATCTCCTCCAGCCGGTGCGAGATGTACACGACGGCGACCCCGGCGGCGGTGAGATCGCCGACGATGCGGAAGAGGTTGTCCACCTCGTCGGGGTCGAGGGCCGCGGACGGCTCGTCCATCACGATCAGCCGGACGTCGTGGGAGAGCGCGCGGGCCATCGAGACGATCTGCTGCCCGGCCGCGGACAGGTCCCCCACCAGCCGCCCCGGGTCGATCTCGGGGTGCCCGAGCCGGGTGAGGAGGGCGGCGGTGGCGGTGCGGGCCGCGCGGGAGCGGACGAAACCGCCGCTGGCCATCTCATGGCCGAGGAAGACGTTCTCGGCGACGGACAGCCCCTCCACCAGGTCGAGTTCCTGGTAGATGGTGGCGATGCCGAGGCGCATGGCGGCGATGGGCGATTTGAGGGTGACCGGTTCGCCGCGCCAGCGGATCTCGCCGCTGTCGGGCTGATGCGCCCCGGCGACCACCTTGATGAGGGTGGACTTGCCCGCGCCGTTCTGGCCGAGCAGACAGTGCACTTCGCCCGCTTCGACATCGAGGTCGACGCCGTCCAGGGCCCGTACGCCGGGGAAGGACTTGGTGATCGCGGACATGGTGAGGAGTGGGCGCGGGTCGGGTGGTGCCGGTGCCATGGCGGGCCTCCTCGGCGGGATCGCTCGATGCGGTGCGGCCGCTCGGATGCGGGTGCGGGTCGCTCGATGCGGTGCGGGTCACTTGGGCGTGCGGGGGCTGGGCGTGCGGGCCGCTTGGGCGTGCGGGGGCGCGGCGGGGCGGTGATGTGGTGGTGGGGTGGCGGGGCGCGACGGGGTGGCGGCGCGGCCCGGTGTGAGGTCTGGTGCCGGGTGGTGTGCGGCTCGGTGGTGCGGCTCGTGCCTCGGCGTGGCGTACGCCGAGGGGTGGGGCGGTGCCGTGCGGTGGGTGCGGATGCCGTGCTGCTGTTGCGCTGTGCCGAGGTACGACCCGGCCGGGGCCGGACGGGGTCAGGCGGTCATTCGGTCACGCGGTTGTGGCCATCAGGCGGTCATGCCGGTGAGAAGAGGTGGTCGCTGATCAGGCGGGCCGCGCCGGTGACCCCGGCGGCCGGGCCGAGTTCGCCCAGCACGATGGGGAGGTTGCCGGTGGCCAGGGGCAGGGACTGGCGGTAGACCTGGGTCCGTATGGCGGCGAGCAGAGTATGGCCGAGCCCGGTGACACCGCCGCCGATGACCACCAGACCGGGATTGAAGAAGCTGACGAGCCCGGCGATGACCTGGCCCGTACGGGTGCCGCCCTCCCTGATGAGGTCGAGCGCGGTCGCGTCGCCCGCCGAGGCCGCCGCGGCGACGTCCGTGGCGGCGAGGCTGCCCACTTCCTCCAGGCGGGCGGCGAGTTCGGCGGACCGGCCGTCGCGGGCGGCGTCCTCGGCGTCGCGGGCCAGCGCCGCGCCGCCGAAGTACGCCTCCAGACAGCCGTGGTTGCCGCAGGCGCAGGGGCGGCCGTCGGGTTCGGCCTGGATGTGGCCGATATCGCCCGCGCTGCCCGTCGTCCCGCGGTAGACCTCACCGCCGACGACGATCCCGCAGCCGATACCGGTGCCGATCTTCACGCAGAGGAAGTCCTTGACGGATCGGGCGACTCCGGCGTGCTGCTCCCCCATCGCCATGAGGTTCACATCGTTGTCGACCATGACCGGGCAGCCGAGCTCCTGGCTGAGCGCCTCCCGTACGGGGAAGCCGTCCCATCCCGGCATGATCGGCGGCGCCACGGGCACGCCCTCGGGGAACCGCACCGGGCCGGGCACTCCGATGCCCGCCCCGTCGAACCCCTCGGCCACCCCGGACGCCCGGAGCTTCGCGGCCATGTCCAGCACCTGCTCGAAGACCGCGACGGGCCCCTCGCGCACATCCATGGGCTGGTTGAGGTGGCCGAGAATCTCCAGTTCGGCATTGGTCACGGCGACGTCCACGGAGGTGGCGCCGATGTCCACGCCGAGCAGCCGCAGCCCGGGTGCGAGCCGGATGTTGTGCGAACGCCGGCCGCCCCGCGAGGCCGCCAGCCCGTCCGCCACCACCAGTCCGGTCTCCAGCAGCCGGTCGATCTCCACGGCCAGCTTCGAACGCGACAGGTCGATCTCATCGCCCAGCTGGGCACGGGAGTTGGGGCCACCGTCGCGCAGCAGGCGAAGCAACCGCGCCTGATGCGCGTTCGCCGGTCGTGCCGTCATGCGCCTCACGCTGCCCCTCCCGCCGTCATCGGCATCCACGTGTCCGGGCTTTCACGGGGAACGTAGCAGCGGTTGTCGGGAGTGGGAAGAACTTGCGCCGCAATTGGCTCCGACTTTCTCCTGTCTCAGGACAAAGTGAGGCTCGCACGAGTGCGCCTCGAGTGCCCCTCGGGTGCTCGGCGGCGCTTCAGCCCGGCTGCCTCAGATGGCGCATGAGCTGCTCGAACAGCGCCCAGCTCGAGGGTGAACTCCCGTCGCCGAGCGGATAGTAGAAGCCTGGGCGGGCCACGGGCCCCAGCGGCACGGGCCGGGCGGGCAGCGGTGTGCGCCGGGCGAAGGTGAGGCCGACGTCCTGCGTCTCGTCGGCTCCGAGCGCGAAGCCGACCGGGACGGCGGGCGGTTCGACGCGGGCGGGCAGGCTCAGGTCGCGGCGGGCGGCCCGCAGTTGGACCAGCAGCGACTGGAGCCGGTGCTCGGTCACCAGCGTGGCCGCGAGGTCGGGCAGGGCGTCCAGCGGCGGCTTCTCGCCGGGGCCGTAGCCGAAGGCCAGCGTCACGTCCTGTTCGACGCCCCGGGCGGTCCGCGCCACGCGCAGCGTGGCGATCGCGGGCCGGTCGGCACGGCCCACCGCGACCACCCAGGTGCTCTCCGGGGCGCGGTCGCGGGCGAGGGCCGTCAGCGCCTCGCACGACCAGGGCAGATTGACGGGCTCGGCGGTGCTCCAGCCCTCGGGCGGACCACCGGTGACGGCGGTCCAGGCCGCCTCGAGGGGCCCACCGAGGACGAGCCGCTCCTCGGCCGGCTGCACGGTGCGGAAGGACAGGGCGAGTTGGCGCTCCCCGGTGTCCTCGGCGCCCTCGAGGAAGGCGCGGGCCACCGGAGTGCGCTCCGGTTCCGCCTCGACCGGGGTGAACCCCCCGTCATACCAGCGCAGCAGGGCGCCGGACAGCCCGTCGTAATAGCCGCCGCCCTCGTCGTCGCGCACCACCCAGCGGGACGGCAGCCCGGTGAGTGACAGGCGCGTGGGAAGGCTGAGCCGGGAGGTCGCGGGGGTCACGATCTGGACAGCGCGGTCGCTCGCGGCCGCGGCCCGTATCGCGTCCGAGAGCCAGGCCGTCATGGCCACCACGGGTCTGTCCTGGAGCACCACCGCCGTACGCTCGGTGAGCACGTCGACGGCGGGCTGGGCCGCGGCCGGGGCGACGGAGGCGGCACCGGCGCCGGACCGTGCGGCCTCGGCGTCCGCCGCCGCGGCCGGCGGCCAGACCGAGCCGCCGCACAGCCGGGCGAGACGCCATGCGAAGGACGCCGCCAGCAGCTCGGCGCGCTCCACTCCGGTGGCGGCCCTGGCCTCGGTCCACCACACGGGCACGCCGGTGTCCCCGGCCTCGGGGCCCAGCAGCCGCGCCGCCTCGCCCGCGACCCGCACCAGCAGCGGCGCCTCCACGGACACCAGCGGGCGGCCCGCCTCGTCGCACAGCTGGATCACCGCGCCCTCGCCGGCCGAGCGCACGTCGAGGTCGGGCCCCCCGGCGGACAGCCCGGCGACGAGGCTCCAGACGTCGGGCATCCGCTCGGTGAGGGCGATCACGTCCTTGGTCATCGGCCGTCCTCCTCCGGGCGCCGCTCCTGCTCCACCCATCCCGTCTGGACCAGGCGGTCGGGCTCACCGCGCCGGACCAGCAGCCCGCGCCCGGCCGGCTGCGCGGACGCGTACACGCCCGGGAACAGCTGGCCCTCCATCCGGTCGCCCGCCATCACCAGGGCCGATGTGCCGCTCTCCCGCAAGGTCATCAGGAACGGCTCGTACAGGGCCCGGGAGCTGCCCGCCACCCGCCGGGCGACCACGAAGTGCAGCCCGATGTCGGGCGCGTGCGGCACATACGGCAGGAAGGGCTGAAGCGGCTGCTGGCCCGCGGTGGTGAGGATGTCGTAGTCGTCGACGAGGATGACGATGCGAGGCCCGTCGTACACCGGGCCCGCCGAGGGCGGCGGGGTCCCGGTGGTCTCGTCCGGCATGCGCTTGGCCAGCTCGCCCGCGATGCCCGCGGCGAGCCCCTCGCAGATCCGGGCGTTGTACGCATAGCCGCCCTGGTACGCCTCGGGCACCACCTCGCGCAGCCCGCGCCGCGGATCCATGATGCCGAAGACCAGCTCCTCGCCGGAGTACCGCGCGGCCAGGCCGTCGGCGATCAGCCGCAGCAGATTGGTCTTGCCGCACTCGTTGTCCCCGAGGATCAGCAGGTGCTGGTCACGGTCGAACAGGTCGAGCAGCACCGGCGCGAGCGCGGTCTGGTCGACCCCGATCGGCACCCGGCGCGGCTGGGACGTGGCCGACGGCAGCGACCGGGCGGGCAGCCGCGCGGGCAGCACCCGCACCCGCTGCGCCGTCTCCCCGGGCCAGGCCGCGCCGATGGACCGGGCCGTCTGCTCGACGGCCGCGCCCAGATCGGCGGTGGAGGCATGGCCGTCCAGGCGCGGGAGCGCGGTCTGCGCGAACAGCTTGCGGTCGGTCAGGGCGCGCCCGGCGTCGTCGGGGGTGAGGGTTTCGGCGAGCCTGCGGTCGACGCTGCTGTCGCCCGGGTCGTTCAGCCGCAGCTCGATATGGGTGCCGAAGGTGGACTGGTGGCCGATGCGCACGTCGTTCCAGCGCAGCATCGCGGCCACGACGTGGATGCCGTACCCGCCGCCGCGCTTGAGCAGGTCGCCCACGGCGTCGTCCAGGGCCTCGAAGTCGTCGCGCAGCGCCCCGAACCCATCGATGAGCAGCACGATGTCGGTGGACGCCAACTCGGGCAGGGAGCCGGCGGCGCGCAGGGCGCGCAGCCGCTCCATCGAGTCGATGCCGTGCTCGCGGAAGAGTTCCTCGCGGGCGTCCAGCATGCCGCGCACCTCCTCGACCGTGCGGGTGGCCCGCTCCCGGTCGGCCCGCCCGGCGACGCCGCCGACGTGCGGCAGCGCGGCGAGCGCCTGCAGACCGCCGCCGACCAGGTCGAGACCGTAGATCCCGACCTCACGCGGGGTGTGGGTGAGGGCGAGGGAGAGCGCGAGGGCGCGCAGCAGCGTGGTCTTGCCGGACTGCGGGCCGCCGATCACGGCGGCGTGGCCGCCGGCGAGGGTGAGGTCGAGGACCCACTGCCCCTGCCACTGCCGCCCCGGGTCGTCCAGCAGCCCCAGCGGCACCCGCATCGTCCCCGGGCGCCGGGCGAACTGCATGCCGCGGGCCGCGTCGACCTCCACCGGCCCCGCCGCGGCGTCCAGCGCGAGCGCGGCGGGCAGCGGCGGCAGCCAGATGCGGCGCACCGGGTCGGCGGCGCCCCTGATCCGGTCGACCATCACGGACATCGCGGTCGGCCCGGGGTCCCGGGTGCGCTTGCCCGCGCCGGGCGCGTCGTCCTCGGCGGAGGCGGCGCCCTCCGGCCCGGCGAGCGTGTTGTACGCGGGGTACGGGTGGATGGCGGGCCCGGTGTCCTCCACGGTGCGCGGCGCAGGGCCCCGGTACGGACCGGAGACGTACCCGGCCTTGAACCGCTCGTACGCCGTGGTGTCCACCTTGAGGTAGCCGAAGCCGGGCAGCGGCGGCAGATGGAAGGCGTCGGTGGTGTCCAGGACGGTGCGGCTCTCGTCGGCGGAGAAGGTGCGCAGGCCCAGCCGGTAGGAGAGGTAGGTGTCCAGGCCCTTGAGCTTGCCGCCCTCGATGCGCTGGCTGGACAGCAGCAGATGGACGCCGATGCTGCGGCCGATGCGGCCGATGGACAGGAACAGATCGATGAAGTCGGGCTTGGCGGTGATGAGTTCGCCGAACTCGTCGATCACCACGAAGAGATGCGGCAGCGGCTCCAGGTCGGGGCTCGTCGTCTCGCGCACCGCCGCGTAACCCGAGATGTCGGCGACGTCGCCCGCGTCCTTGAGCACCTGCTGACGGCGCTTGACCTCGCCCGCGAGGCTGGTGTGCACCCGCTCCACGAGCCCGGCCTGGTTCTCCAGGTTGGTGATGACGCCGGCCACGTGCGGCAGCCCGTCGAACGGGGCGAAGGTCGCGCCGCCCTTGTAGTCGACCAGCACCAGCGCCAGGTCCTGTGGCGGATGGCCGGCCACCAGGGCCAGGACGAGGGTGCGCAGCAGCTCGCTCTTGCCGGAGCCGGTGGCGCCGACGCACAGCCCGTGCGGGCCCATGCCCAGTTCGGCGGACTCCTTCAGGTCGAGCAGCACCGGCTCGTGGGCGTCGTTGACGCCGATGGGCACCCGCAGGAAGGAGCGCTCGCCACGGGGTGCCCAGGCACGGGCCAGGTCCAGGGCGCCGGGGTCGTCGATGCCCAGCAGCCGGGGGAAGTCGACGGGTCCGGACAGCGGGGCGTCCACGAGCGATTCGGCCGACAGCCGCAGCGGGGCCAGCATCCGGACCAGCCCCTCGGCCCCGGCGGCGGTGACGTCGTCCACGGTGCCGTGGGCGCCCGTCGGCTGCCCGCCGCGCAGGTCCTCCACGACCACCTCGTCCTCGCCGACGGTGATGCGGATCGCCACCTCGCCCGGCTCCTGTACCCGCTCGGCGACCAGGTGGAGCACGGTGACGCCCATCTCGCGGTGGGCCACGGCCTCGTCGGGGCGCGGCAGCTCCCGTGCCTCCTCGCCGTGGTCATCGCTGATGACGAGCAGCCGGCCGCTGAGCCCGAGCGCGTCGGCCCCGGACAGGCCGCGCCGCACCTCGGCCGCGTAGGCGGCGCGCTGCCGGAGGTCGCGGCCCAGCAGCCGGGCGAGCTGGGGCAGGTCGGGGGCGATCCGGCGGGCGGCGACCGGCCCGTCGCGCTCCTCGGCGTCCAGCAGGTGCGGCAGCCACTTGAGCCAGGCCCAGTCCCGCTCGACCCGGTCGCCGGGGGCGGCGAGCGCCAGGGCCACGTCGTCGGGGGCGTGGGTGGCGGCGGTCTGGACGAGCAGCGCCCGCACCACCCGCAGCACCGCGTCCCGCTCCCCCACCACGCTGACGTTGCCCACGCGGTCCAGCGGCACGGTCAGCGGCAGATCGGTGACCAGTGCGTAGCGCCCGACCAGGGCGCCCGCCTCGTTGAGCATGAACGGGTCGGGCGGGGTGAGCACACTGCCCGACTGGCGGGCCACGGTCAGCGGCCGCAGCGGCATCTCGCCGGTCCCGATCCGCACCCGCAGGAAGTCCGGGTCGGTGCGGCGCCGCTCCCACAGCCGGGCCGGGTCGCGCACCACGTCGTACAGCGCCCGCGGCGGCGGGTCGAGCACCCGCGCGGTGGCGCGCCAGGCCCGCTCCTCGGCGCCCAGCTCCTCGCGCAGCTCCTCCAGATACTCCAGATACCGCTCGCGCTGCCGACGGCGGGTGCGCTGCGCGCGGCCGCGCTGGGAGAACAGCAGCACCAGGGCGCCGACGACAGTGACCACGAGGACGAGGGCGCCGATGGCCGCGAACTGGCCGCTGCGCAGCACGGTCATCATGACGACCGAACTCATCACCCCGGCGATCGGCAGCAGCGACATGGCGGCCCCCGCCGCCTTGCCCTCGGGCAGGTTGGGCGGGGCCTCGATGGTGCGCGGCTCGGGCTCGGGCAGCGGTCGGGTGGTCCGGGCGGGCCGGTGCACCAGGTGGGTTGTCATCGCCGTCCTCCCCTGTGTCCTCCCCTGTCGCGCACGGCGCGGTCCAGGAGCGCGGCGGCCAGGCGGCCCGCGGCCAGCCGGGTGCTGTGGGCGAGCAGCCCGGTGCGGATGGCGCCGCCCGCGGCCAGATGACGGTCGTACGGGATGGCCATCACCTCGACCCCGCTCTCGGCGAGGTGGGCGCGGGCCACGTCCAGGTCGAGCGCGGTGTCGGGCGAGGACTCGGTGAGGGCGACCACCGTGCCGGGCAGCATGGGCCGCGGCACCGCCGCCATCCAGTCCAGGACGGTGCGGGTGCTCGCCACGCCCTCCAGGGTGGCGGGCGCCACCAGCACCCTGGCCTGCACGGTGTCCAGGGCCGTGCGCGCCAGCTCCCCCGGCAGCGTCTCGCAGTCGACGACGGTGACACCGAAGTAGCGGCGCAGCGCCATGGTCACGGTGCGGTAGGCCCGGATGTCCAGCGGAGTGCCGATGCGGCCCTGGCTGCCGGGCAGCAGCCAGCCGCCCTCGGGCAGCTGGACCAGATAGCCGGTGACCTCCGCGAACTGCATCGAGGGGGACACGACTTGGGCCACGTCCGCGCATGTCCAGCGGACCGACTCGGCGCCGAGCCGGATGGGCAGACTGCCCAGCGCCGGGTCGGCCTCCACGGCGAGGACCGGGTCCTGGCGGTAGTGCGCGAAGGTGAGGTTGAGCAGCGCCGCGACGGTGGTCTTGCCCGCGCCGCCCCGGATGCTGCTCACCGCGATCTGCCGCCCGGTGGTGACCGGTTGCTGCAGCGCCCGTGCGACCTCGGTGGCCTCCTCCACCTCACGCGAGGCAGACGCGGCGACCAGCCGCCGCAGGGTCCGCCCGGCGCGGCGGGTGACCGGGTCCCCACTGCGGAGCCTGCCCTGGGCGAGGGCGAGCCGGGGGTCGACGGGCGGCACGGGGGTGGGAGCGGGCAGGTGTTGG
>NZ_JANIAA010000048.1 GCF_024505145.1 Streptomyces rugosispiralis
GGGCCGGGGCGGAAAGACAAGATCGGGCGGGGCGAGCAGCGGCGGGGGGGGCGCCGGGAGCCGCTCCCGCCGGTGCGGCGGGAGCAGCCGCCCGGTGAGGAGGTCGCCCATCAGCATGCCGAGGGAGCCGACGGCGAAGAGCAGCCCGGCGTGCCGGGGCGCATAGGGCACGAAGAGGGACTCACAGCCGACGATCAGCCCGTTGGGCACCCAGAGCGCGTAGTAGACGCGGCGGCGGGGCGCGGAGGACCACAGCCGCGCGTTGACGCGCCAGGTCTCGGCGACCGAGGGCCGTCCGCCGGCCCGCGCCGGACGCCCGCTCAGCCCGAACCGGGCGGTGGCCCCGGCCAGCACATACAGCGCGGCGGCGGTGAGCAGGGTGCCGCGCGCCGAGAGGGCGGTCACCAGGAGGCCACCGGCCGCGTATCCGCCGATCTGCATGGTGCCGCCCGACATGTTGAGCACCGAACGGCCCAGCAGATAGCCGTCCTTGGGCAGGATCTCGGTGAGCAGCCCGTAGCGGACGGCGCCGCCGAGAGAGGCCGCCGCGCCCAGCCCGAACACGATGGCGAGGACGGCCGCCACGGGCAGTCCGGGGATGGCCAACGCGGAGGTCCCCACCGCGAAGAGCGCCGACAGCCCGGACAGCGCGGCGCGCGGCGGCAGCCGGTCGGCCGCCGACAGCAGCGCCAGCGCGCCCGCCACCTGGGCGAGCGAGGGGCCGAACATGCTGAGCGCGGAGAGCAGTGGTGAGCCGGTCGCCGCGTAGACCAGGGTGCCGAGGGCGAGTCCGCTCGCCGTCGAGGCGGCCACCTGGGTGGCGGAGACCAGGAACAGCGGGGTGAACTCCGGGACCCGGAACACTTCTCGATACGTGCGCATGACCTTCAGACTCGGGAGTCGCCGCGCGGCGGCGTTAATGTTTCGCGCGGACGCGAAACAACGCGAAACAACGAAACAACGAGGCACGACACGCGACGACGCAAGGCGACGCGCGACGACACGCGACGACGCGCGACCACGGGGTGGCGGCGGGGGTGGCCAGGTGGGGCTGTGGCTGGTGGACGCGGATACGCTCGCGGGCGGCCGGTTCGTCCGCTCCGCCCTGGCCGAGACCACCGCCGCCCTGATCACCCTGGAGCGGGCGAGCGCCGCGCACCCGGGCGAGCGGGCCTGGCTCGACGCCCATCTGCCCGCCTACCGGGCGCGGTTGGCCGACGACCCGGTGACCGCGCTGCTCGTACGGGCCGCGCTCGGCCGGACCTGGCTCGCGGACTTCCTCACCCAGGCGCCGCCCGGCGAGGGCGAGCCGTCCTTCGAGGAGGAGCTGGCCCGGATCCGTACGACGGCCCCCGCCGCCGCCCGCCGCGACCTCACGGTCTCCCTGGGCCGCACCCCGCTCCCGCCCGCGCTGCGCCGCGACGATCTGCCGGGGCGGCTCGCGGAGCTGCTGGAGTGGGTGTGGACGGAAGCCGTACGGCCCACCTGGCCGCGCCGCCGCCGGATCATCGAGGCCGATGTGGTGGCGCGCACCGGCCAGGTGAGCCAGGGCGGCTGGGCGGCCGTCCTGGACGGTATGCGGCCGGGGATGCGCTGGCTGGGCGGCAGCCGACTCCAGATCAACGCCCACGACAACCCGCCCCGCGCGGTCCACGGCGCCCAGTTGCTCTTCGTCCCCGTCACGCCCGCCGCCGGATGGGTCTCCTGGGACGCGCCGCACCGCTACGCCGTGGTCTACCCGTGCGCCGGTGCCCTCGCCGGGTCCGATCCGCGACCGGCCGCCGGCCCCCTGGCCCGTCTGCTCGGCCCGGCCCGCGCGAGCGTTCTGCTCCTCCTCGACACCCCGAAGAGCACCACCCACCTGGTGGCCCTCACCGGCCAGACCCTGGGCTCGATCGGCCGCCATCTGCGCGTCCTGCGCGAGGCCCACCTGGTCCGCAGGCACCGGGTGGGGCGATCGGTTCTGTACAACCGGACGGCGGCGGGCGAGGTCCTGGTGAAGGCGCAGCGCGGCGCCGGGTAGTGCGGACGTCGCAACGAACATCCCGATAGCCATGTTGTCCAGCGAGATGATCGGTCATGATGGTTCTTGATCGGTCGTGATGGGTTGTCACGTTCGAACGTCATTCGACGCACAACCATTGACACCCCTGACGGGCCCTTACTACCGTCACGTCAAGATTTCGAACGAGTGACGAAATATCGAACACCGCGAAGGGTCGATTGCTGTGCGCATCACCGGTATCAGTACGCATGTCGTCGGCACCCCCTGGCGCAATCTCACCTATGTGCAGGTCCATACGGACGAGGGGATCACCGGCGTCGGCGAGACCCGCATGCTCGGGCGGACCGATGCGCTGCTCGGCTATCTGCGTGAGGCCGAGACCAATCACCTCGCCGGGTCGGACCCGTTCGCGGTGGAGGACCTGGTCCGGCGGATGAAGTACGGCGACTACGGCCGGGCGGGCGAGATCGTGATGTCCGGCATCGCCTGTGTGGAGATGGCCTGCTGGGACATCAAGGGCAAGGCGCTCGGGGTGCCCGTCTGGCAGTTGCTCGGCGGAAAGGTGACGGACCGGGTCAAGGCGTACGCCAACGGCTGGTACACGGTCGAGCGCACGCCCGAGGCGTTCCACAAGGCGGCCTCCACCGTGGTCGAGCGCGGCTACCGGGCGCTGAAGCTGGACCCGTTCGGCACCGGCCACTTCGAGCTGGACCACGCCGAGACCCTGCACTCGCTCTCCCTCGTGGAGGCCGTACGGGACGCGATCGGCCCGGAGACCGAGCTGCTGGTGGAGATGCACGGGCGGTTCAGCCCGGCGACGGCCGTAAGGATCGCGGGCGAGCTGGAGCGGTTCCACCCGTCGTGGCTGGAGGAGCCGGTGCCGCCGGAGAACCTCAAGGCGCTCGCGAAGGTCGCGGAGAAGACGCGGCTGCCGATCGCCACGGGCGAGCGCATCCACGACCGGATCGAGTTCCGCGAGCTCTTCGAGTCGCAGGCCGCCGACATCATCCAGCCCGACGTCGGCCACATAGGCGGCATCGGCGAGACGCGCAAGCTGGCCGCCACGGCCGAGACCCACTATGTGCTGATCGCCCCGCACAACGTGGGCGGCTCGGTGCTGACCGCCGCGTCGCTGCAGGTCGCCGGCTGCACCCCGAACTTCAAGATCCTTGAGCACTTCAACGACTTCGCCGACGCGGAGATCAAGAAGGTGGTCAAGGGCGCCCCGCAGGTCGTGGACGGCTACTTCCAGCTCTCCCACGAGCCCGGTCTCGGCGTGGAGCTTGACACCGAAGCGGCGGCCGAATTCCCCCAGCAGCAGGCCCACTTCGACCTGTGGGCCGAGGGCTGGGAGAAGCGCAATCCCTCCGGGGGGCGAGGGGAATGAGCGCCGTGGCACGTCGCGCCGCCGCCGCGATACGGCCGTCCGCGGCCGGGGCCGCCCGGCTTCGCCCCGTCGGCACGCGTCCCGTCTCCGGGCCGAGCGGCCGAGCCACGAACGGGCCGGAGGCGCGCAGTACCGAGGGGAGCCGATGCATATGAGCCGCACGGAAGACGTCCTGGTCCTCGAGGGGCCCGGCAGCCACCGGTTGGGGAGCCGGACGGTCGCCGCGCCCGGCCCTCGTGACGCGCGGGTGCGGGTGCACGCCTCCGGGATCTGCGGCAGCGACCGCGAGCTGTACCAGGGCAACCGGCCCGAGGGCTACGTCCGCTACCCCGTCACCCCCGGCCATGAGTGGTCCGGGACGGTCGAGGCGGTCGGCGCGGGCGTCCCGGAGGCGCTCGTCGGCCGTAAGGTCGTCGGCGAGGGGTTCCGCAACTGCCAGGTGTGCGACCGCTGTCACGCCGGGGACACCACGCTGTGCACGGCCGGGTACGAGGAGACCGGCTTCACCCAGCCCGGGGCGATGGCCGACACCCTGGCCCTGCCCGCCCGGCTGCTGCACCCGCTGTCCGACGACGCCGACCTGGGCGCGGCCGCCCTGCTGGAGCCCGCCGCGTGCATCGCCGCCGCCGCGCTCAAGGCCCGGACCCAGCCCGGTGAGCGGGTCGCGGTGGTCGGCACCGGCACGCTCGGCATGATCGCCGTGCAGTTCCTCGCCGCCGTCTCCCCGGAGCGGCTGCTGGTGGTGGGCACCCGCCCGGACCGGGAGCAACTGTCGCTGTCCTTCGGCGGCACCGAGTTCCGCACCCGGGACCAGCTGTCCGACCAGCTCTCGGGCTACGACGTGGTGATCGAGACCGCCGGGTCGGCCTCCGCCGCCCGCACCTCCGCCTCCCTGCTGCGCCGGGGCGGCCGGCTGGTGCTCACCGGCATCCCGGCGGCGGGCGCGGAGGGTCTTGACCCCACCGATCTGGTGGTCCGCCAGATCGAGGTGCAGACCGTCTTCGGGGCCGCGCCCGCCGCCTGGTCGCACGCCGTACGGGTCTTCGACGCGGGGCTGCTGAGCCTGCGGCCGCTGATCACCCATGAGCTGCCGCTGACCGACTTCGCCTCGGCGATCGAGCTGGTCGGCAGCGGGGATCCGGCCGTCGGCAAGGTGCTGCTGCGTCCGCGGGGCCCCGACAGCGCATGAGTGGGACCGCGCCGTGTCAAGCCTTCCGCCCCCGACTCCGGTCGTCCCACCAGCCTTTGGGAGCCGACTCCAGTCATCCCACCAGTCCTCCGGCCCGTCTCTAGTCATCACCCCAGCCCCACCCGGACAACGATGTCCTGGGCAGCACCAGCCGGACGCCGAACCACCGGCCATCACTCCACAGGGAGCACCGTGACCGCCGCCTCACCCGCCTCTTCCGGCCCCCGCCGCCCCGCCGACGCGGCCCTCGCGTCGCTCGGCCACGCCGCGCCCGCCCCCGACCCCGCCGACGCCTCCGCGCACACCTTCCCCGACGGCGGCACCTGGCGCACCGAGGTCCCCTCCGTCGAGGGCCCGGAGGCACTGGCCGCCGTGTTCAAGGAGGCCGGACGGCTGGATGTGCCGATCCACCGGATCAGCCAGGGCAGCGGCGTCTGGATGCTCACCGATGCCGAGATCACCGAGATGGTGGAGTGCTGCGCGGAGCGGAACGCCGAGCTGTGCCTGTTCACCGGGCCCCGCGGCACCTGGGACATCGGCGCCGCCACCCGCTCCGACTCCGGCGGCGGGGGCCTGCGCGCCCGTGGTCATGACGCGGTGGCCGGTTGTGTGGAGGACGCGCTGCGCGCGGTCTCGCTGGGCGTGAAGTGCCTGCTGGTGGCCGACGAGGGGGTGCTGTGGCTGCTGAACCGGCTGCGGGCGAGCGGCGAGCTGCCCGCGGACATCACCTTCAAGCTGTCCGCGCTGGTCGGCCCGGTCAACCCGGCCTCGTTCGCGGTGTACGAGCAGCTCGGGGCCGACTCCATCAACATCCCCTCGGACCTGACGCTGGAGCACCTCACCGAGATCCGCCGGGTCTCCCGCGCCCCGATGGACTTCTACGTCGAGGCCCCGGACGACCTCGGCGGCTATGTACGGCTCTATGACGCGGCGGAGCTGATCCGGCGCGGTGCCCCCATCTATCTGAAGTTCGGGCTCAGCAAATCCCCTGGGATCTACCCGTACGGCGCCCAGCTGCGGGACGTGGCGCTGAGCAGCGCCCGTGAGCGGGTGCGCCGCGGGCGGCTCGTGCTCGACCTGCTCACCCGGCTGGGCGCGGACGGCGGGATGTCCCCGCTCGGTTCCCGGCTGCCCGGTCCGCTGCGGCGTTTCACCGCCGGCACGGACCACCCCAGTTCCTGAAGCAACGACGCCCCAGGGAAGGACCCAAACACCATGCGCACGGTAAGAGGAGCACGAGCCGCGGCGATAGGCGCCGGCCTCCTCGCGCTCTCGCTGACCGCCACGGCCTGTGGCCAGGAGGCGGTCGGCGGCAGCCGGTACAAGAGCAAGGAAAAGGGAGGCACGATCGGCATCGCGATGCCGACGAAGTCCTCCGAGCGGTGGATCGCCGACGGCCGGAACATGGCCAAGCAGTTCCAGGCCGCGGGCTACAAGACGGACCTGCAGTACGGCGAGGACGACGTCCGCACCCAGGTGTCCCAGATCGAGAACATGATCACCAAGGGCCATCGGCTGCTGGTGATCGCGCCGATCAACGGCGGGGCCCTCTCCGATGTCCTGAAGCAGGCCCATGAGGCCAACATCCCGGTGATCTCCTACGACCGGCTGCTCCTGGGCACCAAGAACGTCGACTACTACGCGACGTTCGACAACGAGAAGGTCGGCCGGCTCCAGGGCCAGTACATCGCCGACAAGCTGGGGCTGTCCAAGGGCCGCAAGGGCCCGTTCTCCATCGAGCTGTTCGCCGGGTCCTCGGACGACAACAACACCAAGTACTTCTTCAACGGCGCCATGAAGGTGCTGAAGCCGTACATGGACAAGGGCGAGCTGGTCGTCCGCTCCAAGCAGACCAGCCTCAACCAGCTCTACACCGAGAAGTGGAGCGGCAGCGCCGCCCAGGACCGGATGGAGGACCTGCTCAACAAGGCGTACAGCAGCCGCGACGTGGACGCCGTGCTGTCGCCGTACGACGGCATGTCCATCGGCATCCTCTCGGCGCTCAAGGGCGTCGGCTACGGCACCAAGTCCAAGCCGTACCCGGTGGTGACCGGACAGGACGCCGAGCTGGCCTCCGTGAAGTCCATTTTGCGGGGCCAGCAGATGCAGACCATCTACAAGGACACCCGCAAGCTGGCGAAGGCCACCGTGGCGATGGCGAAGGCGGAGCTGACGGGCGGCAAGCCCCCGGTCAACGACACCAAGTCGTACGACAACGGCGAGAAGGTCGTGCCGACCTACCTGCTCAACCCGGTCAGCGTCGACAAGTCCAACACCCAGGTGCTGGTCGACCAGGGTTACTACACCGCGTCGCAGCTGAAGTAGGGCGGTACCGGGCTATGAGCACCATTCTCGAATTGCGCGCCATCACCAAGACGTTCCCCGGCGTCAAGGCGCTCTCCGACGTCAATCTCCGTATCCGCCAGGGCGAGATCCACGCCCTCTGCGGGGAGAACGGCGCGGGGAAGTCCACCCTGATGAAGGTGGTCAGCGGGGTCCATCCGCACGGCAGCTACGAGGGCGAGATCCTCTTCGACGGCGAGGCGTGCGCCTTCAAGGACATCCGCGCGAGCGAACAGCGCGGCATCGTCATCATCCACCAGGAACTGGCGCTGATCCCCTATCTGTCCATCGCCGAGAACATCTTCCTCGGCAATGAGCACTCCCGGCGCGGCCTGATCAGCTGGAACGAAACCCTCAGACACGCCACCGCGCTGCTCAAGCGGGTCGGTCTGACGGATTCGCCGCAGACCCGCGTCACCGATATCGGCGTGGGCAAACAGCAGCTCGTGGAAATCGCCAAGGCGCTCTCCAAGGAGGTGAAGCTGCTCATCCTGGACGAGCCGACCGCGGCGCTCAACGACGAGGACAGCGGAAAACTCCTCGATCTGCTGCTGGAATTCAAGGCGCAGGGCATTTCCTGCATCCTGATCTCCCACAAGCTCAATGAGATCCGCCGGGTCGCCGACTCCGTCACCATCCTGCGCGACGGCCAGACCATCGAGACCCTGACCGTCCGGGAGACCCCCGAGGCCGACGCCGAGATCTCCGAGGACCGCATCATCCGCGGCATGGTCGGCCGCGACCTCGACCACCGCTTCCCCGACCGCACCCCGTACGAGGGCGAGGACTCCTCCGAGGTGGCCCTGGCCGTCGAGGACTGGACCGTCCACCACCCCATCGACCAGCAGCGCAAGGTCGTGGACGGGGTGTCGCTGAACGTGCGGCGCGGGGAGATCGTCGGCATCGCCGGGCTGATGGGCGCCGGCCGCACCGAACTCGCCATGAGCGTCTTCGGGCGGGCGTACGGGCGCTATGCGGGCGGCCGGGTGTTCCGGGACGGCCAGGAGGTCCGTACCCGCACCGTGCCGGAGGCGATCGACCACGGCATCGCGTACGTCACCGAGGACCGCAAGCACTACGGGCTCAACCTCGAGGACACCATCAGCCGCAATGTCTCGCTCTCCTCGCTGACCAAGGTGGCGCGCCGCGGCGTGGTCAACGAGCACGAGGAGTCGCGGGTCGCCGAGCGGTTCCGCACCACCATGAACATCAAGGCGCCCACGGTCTTCGAGCAGGTCGGCCGGCTCAGCGGCGGCAACCAGCAGAAGGTCGTCCTCAGCAAGTGGATCTTCGCGGGTCCCGAAGTGCTCATCCTCGACGAGCCCACGCGTGGCATCGACGTCGGGGCCAAGTACGAGATCTACACGGTCATCAACGATCTGGCGGCCCAGGGCAAGGCCGTCATCTTCATCTCCTCCGAGCTGGGCGAGCTGCTGGGGATGTGCGACCGGATCTACACGATGGCGGCCGGGCGGCTGACCGGGGAGGTTCCCCGGGCCGAGGCGACGCAGGAAGTTCTGATGCGCCACATGACGAGGGACAGAGGAGACGAAGGATGAGCACGGCCACCCAGAAGACCGAGAGCCCGGCCCCACCGCCGGCCGAGGGCTCGCCCAGCGTCGGGACGCTGCTGCTGCAGGGCCTGCGGTCCAATATGCGGCAGTACGGAATGCTGGTCGCGCTCGCCCTGATCATCGTCATCTTCCAGATCTGGTCGGACGACATCCTGCTGCGGCCGCTGAACGTCACCAACCTGGTGCAGCAGAACGGCTATATCCTCATCCTCGCGATCGGCATGATGATCGTGATCATCGCGGGGCATATCGATCTGTCGGTCGGCTCGCTGGTCGCCTTCATCGGCGCGGCCGCCGGCGTCATGATGATCAAACACGATATGCCGTGGGGCCTCGCGGTCGTCCTGTGTCTGCTGCTCGGCGCGGTGGCCGGGGCCTGGCAGGGCTTCTGGATCGCCTACATAGGCATTCCGTCCTTCATCGTCACCCTGGCCGGAATGCTGGCCTTCCGCGGCGGCACCCAGATCCTGCTGGACGGTCAGTCCCTGTCGCCGTTCCCCGACGGCTTCGAGAAGATGAGCACCGGCTTCATCCCGGAGATGGGCCCGTACACCCAGTACCACAACCCCACGATGGTGATCGGTCTCGTCGTCTGCGCCGCCGCCGTCTGGCAGGAGTGGCGCGCCCGGCAGCAGCGGACCGCCTATGAGCTGGACGTGGTGCCGCTGGGGCTGTTCTTCGTCAAGTGTGCCGCGATCGTGGCCGCGGTGATGGCGTTCACCATGACGCTGTCCAGCTGGCACGGGGCGCCGTACGGGCTGCTGATCCTGGCCGTGCTCTTCGTGCTGTTCAGCTTTGTGATGCGCAACACCGTGGTCGGACGGCATGTGTACGCCCTCGGCGGCAACCAGCCGGCGGCCAAGCTGTCGGGCGTCCGGGACAAGCGCGTCACCTTCCTGGTCTTCGTCAACATGGGTGTGCTGGCCGCCCTCGCCGGTCTGGTCTTCGCCGCCCGGCTGGGCTCCGCCACCCCCAGTGCGGGCCTCAACTTCGAGCTCGAGGCCATCGCCGCCGCGTTCATCGGCGGCGCCTCGGCCAGCGGCGGTGTGGGCACGGTGCTCGGCGCGATCATCGGTGGTCTGGTGCTCGGCGTGCTCAACAACGGTATGTCGCTGGTCGGCATCGGTACCGACTACCAGCAGGTGATCAAGGGTCTGGTGCTGCTGGCCGCGGTCGGCTTCGATGTCTGGAACAAGCGCAAGGTCGGGTCGTAACCCATCAGCTGTCCCTCATGGATCTAGCCTTATGGAGCCGCATATGACCACGAGCAGACGCACGGTGATCACGGCGGCGGCGGCCGGACTGGCGGCCTCGGCCGCCACGACCGGCACCGCTCACGGAGCCGGCGGAGGGGACTCCGCGGGCAAGGGAGGCGCGGTGAAGGAGCACTTCGGCACGCTCGCGGACGGTACGCGGGTCGACCGCTGGACGATCGAGAACGGCCGCACCCGGCTGCGCGTGCTCAGCTACGGCGGCATCGTGCAGGCCCTGGAGATCCCCGACCGCCACGGCCGCCGCGCCAATGTGTCGCTCGGCTTCGACGACCTGGACTCCTATGTTGCGGACAGCCCGTACTTCGGCGCCCTGATCGGCCGCTACGGCAACCGCATCGCACGCGGCACCTTCACGCTGGACGGCAAGAAGTACCAACTGCCGATCAACGACGGGCCGAACAGCCTGCACGGCGGCGACAAGGGCTTCGACAAGCACGTCTGGTCCGTGGAGCCGTTCCGCAAGGGCGCGGACGTGGGGCTCACCCTGCGGCGGGTGAGCCCCGACGGGGAGATGGGCTACCCCGGCACGCTCACCGTGCGCGTGGACTACACGCTCACGGCGGCGGGCGACTTCCGCATCGACTACGAGGCCACGACCGACAAGGCGACGGTCGTGAACCTCACCAACCACACGTACTACAACCTGGCCGGGGAGGGCAGCGGCTCCGTCTACGACCACCGTCTCGAGATCGCCGCCAGCCGCTACACCCCGGTCGACAAGACCCTCATCCCCACCGGCGAACTCGCCCGGGTGGCCGGGACCCCGTTCGACTTCCGCCGTGCCAAGGAGATCGGCCGGGACATCCGGGAGGCGCACCAGCAGGTGCTCTACGGGCAGGGGATCGACCACAACTTCGTGCTGGACAAGGGCATCACCAGCCGTCCGGAGGACTTCCTGACGGTGACCGAGCCGGAGTCCGGCCGGGTGATGCGGATCGCCACGACCGAGCCGGGTGTGCAGTTCTACACCGGCAACTTCCTGACCGGCACGTTCGCGGGCACGTCGGGTCGGGTCTACCGGCAGGGCGACGCCTTCGCCCTGGAGACCCAGCACTTCCCGGACTCGCCGAACCAGCCGTCGTTCCCCTCGACGGTGCTCCGGCCGGGGCAGACCTACCGGTCGACGACGGTGCACTCGTTCTCGACCCGCTGAGCGGCTCCGCTCTCCTCCTCCCGCCCCGCATCCGCGCGGGGCGGGAGGTTCGTCGTTTTCCCCGCCGCCTTTCCGCCGCCTTCCGCCGCCCCTCCGAGAGGACTTCGTATGAGACCGATACACACCCTGGTCGCCGTGGCCGCCGTCGCCCTGGCCCTCGCCGCGCCGACGACGGCCGCGGCCGGCACCACGGCCGCCCCCACCGTCGAGGAGCAGCGGCTCGACCAGGCCGCGCCCCAGGAGATCCTGCGCCGCAGCGGGTTCGACGGCGTGGCACCGGACTTCGCCCGCGCGCTGGCGGGCGTACGGTCCCCCGCCGAGGCCGAGCGGGTGATCGCCCGCGAGGGCGGGCGGCTGTGGAAGCGCGCCGTGGACCGCGTACAGGGCCGGGGGCCCGCGGGCGGGGACCTCAGCCGGGACGACGACCGGCCGCTGTACTGGGCGCGGCTCGGGATGACCCGCGCGCTCGGCCAGTGGCGGCCGGGCTTCCCGCTCACCGACGCCCGCCGCGCCGCGCTCCTCGACACGCTGGAGCGCACCTCACGCGGGGAGGACTCGATCGACCTCCCGGCCGGTAGGGCCGGTCAGCGCGTCAAGCGCATCGTGGTCACCGGCTTCGACCCGTTCCAGCTGGACGCCGATGTCCGCCGCTCCAACCCCTCCGGCGCGGCGGCGCTCGCACTGGACGGGACGACGATCCGCACGGACAGCGGCCCGGCCCGCGTCGAGACGGCCGTCTTCCCGGTCCGCTGGGGAGACTTCGCGGACGGCACGGTCGAGCGGACGCTGCTGCCCGCCTTCCGGTCGGGACCGCGCCGGGTGGACGCGTTCCTGACCGTGAGCCAGGGCCGGGTGGGCCGGTTCGACGTCGAGCGCACCAACGGCGCCTGGCGGGGCGGCTATCCGGACAACGCGAAAGTCTCCCGTACCGAGACCGTGCCGGTCCCGGCCGGTGTGCCGACCCCGCACCCGCAGCCGCAGTGGACGACGACCACCCTCCCCTACGAGAAGATCGTCGCGGCGAACACCGGCCCGGTCCCGGTCTACGACCACACCGAGGTCACCGAGATCCCGGCGGGCGGCACCACCCCCGTGATCCGCCCGGACGGCCCGACCCCCGGCTCGACGGCCCGCGCGGGCGGTGGCGGCGACTACCTCTCCAACGAGATCGCCTACCGCGCCACCCTGCTGCGCGACGCGGTCGGGCTGAAGGCCCCGGGCGGCCATCTCCACACCCCGGTCCTGCGGTTCGGCCCGGACAACACCGACCCCGCCACGGGCCAGGTCACCGACCCGGACTTCGTCCACAACCGCGAGGCCATCACCGCCCAGGTGCGCTCAATCCTCACGGTGGTCGCAGACACGGCCCGTTGAGGCCCCGGTACCCCGATCGGCGAGCAACACGGCCAAGGGCCCGGCCGGAAGCAGAAAGCGGCCCTGCGCGACCGCGTCGATCACGTCGCCCATCGACCACCAGGAAAGCTTGAAGTCCTGCTCAGTAGGGGTGAGTTGCTGAGGCCCGACGGTCAGCCGCCGGGCCTCGAAAAGATGCACGCGCGCCGTGGAGCCGAGAGTCATCGCATACGACCCCAGCGAACGCCACGTCTCCGCCATGACCCCCGCCTCCTCCCGCAACTCCCGCCGCGCACACTCTTCCGCCGTTTCCCCCGCCTCCCTGCGCCCGCCCGGCAGGAACAGGTACTCACCGCCATGGCGGGGGAAATCCGCGCTCAACACGGCCACCAGCCCATCGGCGTCGCGGGCTACTACGACAGAGGCGTCACGGACCGACCCATGGCCCTGGATATCGTCGCTCATGGCCGGCGAGCGTAGCGGCCGTCACCGCACCATCGCCGCGTACGGCACATTCATCACGACGGGATGAGCGATTCCCCGGCCCTGAAATCCGTCATCGCCGAAGGCGTCCCCGTGATCGGCACACATGATGATCAACCAGCGTTGCTTCGCCGTGAGCATGGTGATCAGACGTCCCAGGTGTTCGTCCGCGTACGCGAGTGCGGCACGCTGCGAGGCGCAGGTATCGCGGCTCTCGCCGATGTAGTGACCGTGGGGGACGTGAGTGGCCGAGACATTGACGAAGAGAAATAGCGGACGATGCTCGTATCTCTCGGCGACCTCCAGGGCACCGTCGACCTGGTGCCGGGTCGAATCCATCTCCGGTGAGCAGAACTCGGGACGCCAGTGATCCTCGTCAAACAGGTCGGGCAGGACGGAACCAAGCGGTGTCTCGCGCGAAAAGTACGTGACGCCGCCCACGCAGACGCTTCGATAGCCATGTCCGGCAAGGCCACGAAGGAGGTTGGGTGCTTCAAAGACGAACGTCTCCTCGGCGACGGCTTTGAAGGCGGGTGGACGGCATTCCCACAGGCGAGGCGGTTGCTCGGGCTGTGGCAGCTTGGGCAGGAACCCGGAGAAGAACGCCATGTGTGCCGGGAGCGTGAAGCTGCCAGGGGTGTGCCGACGCTCCCAGCCCCCTTCCGGTAGCAGGCTCTCCATATATGGGGTGAGGCCGTCGTCATACGCAGTGCGGGCCACGTCGTACCGCAGTGAGTCGAGAGTGACGAACAGAATGCTGGTGCCGGCACGGATGATCTCTGCCGCGCTGATCACTCCGCTGCCCCTCCTCCGGCTGCTGACGACCGATACCGTTCCACTCGCCCCCTGGCCTGTTCGTTGACGGGAATCGGAACCCGATCCTCAGCGATCATGTCGCGAATGGCAGCCACCCCGGATTCTTCGCCAAGCGGATGCCCTCCGCCGTCGTACAGCGAGATCCTGACCGTCTCGACGCCGTCTCCAGTGGTGGTGATCAGGGCGCCGGGCACCGCGCCGAATTCCTGCCTGGCCCGCATCAGCCCGGACTCGTCGGTGACGAGGAGGTCCACAACAGCGCAGCCGAAGTGTCGGGCATTGACAGCACCCCGGCAAAAGCGCTCGTGGAACCTGGAGCTGGTCGGATGACCGTCGTGAGCGACCACGATCCGGTCAGCTCGGGTGACGACGACGAGGCCGGCACCCATCCACCAGGCAACCCCTTCGTGGATCTCGTCTGGGAACCGGCCGATCGCACCACCGTCACGGATGACGGCTGCGACGTCGATGGGATTGAGCACCCTACGCCTCCAGCTGAGCGATGATCTGGTCGGCCAGGTCGTCGGGCGTCCTGCCATCTGTGTCGACCAGTGCGGCTGTGGGATCGGAGTCGGCGAGCTGCTCGAAGTTGATCAGCAGGCGAGCCAGACGACCCGGAACGGCAAAGAGTTCTGTGTCGTCCTGCTTCACGTCGTCCTTGCTCGCCATCCGCTCCCGAAGAGCCGTCTCCGAGCAGCGCAGGTAGAAGGTGCGCATCGGAGTTTCCAGATAGGAGCGGAAAGGTTCGAGGAGAGTGGCGACCGTCTCAATCTCGACACCGTGCACGGCGGCGTGACACGCGATCACCGACGAGACATAGCGATCGGCGACCACCGGCCCGATCGCCCCGCAATGGCGGATCGAATCGGAAGCGTGCAGGAGGCCGGAGAGGTAGAACGCGAACTGCGGCAGAGAGCGCAGTCGGGAATTCACCGCAGCAGACCAGCCGGAATGCGGGCGGGGCAGAGTGTGCAGCACCGTCCCGCCGAGTCGCCTGGTCAGCGCTTGGGCGAGCGTCGACTTGCCGATCCCGGAGACACCTTCGAGGACGACGAGCGGGCCTCGAGGTCCACCCGAGCCGAGGGGTTGATAGGCGAATGGCAGGCTCACAGTGTGCCCTCCGTGAACGAAGCGATGTGCCGGGCCACGACCTCGGCGAGCCGCGCGGGATCGGCCAGGCTCTCCATTACGTCCAGACGCAGGTCGTCCCGAAGCAGGCAGGGCTGGAGGCCGCCGTCATGGTCAACCCGTAAGGCCCAGAGGCCCTCGACGCACTTGGAGCGCAGTGGACAGGTTCCACATTGGCCGACGTGGTGGCGGCCCAGGTTCCGATGGATGACGTCGATCTCGACACCATCGATACGAAAGACACGGCGGCCCTGCCCTACACCGGCCACCTCGGTGTGCTCGTCGGCGGTGAGTGTGCGCAGATGCGCGATGATCGCGTCAGCGGGCACCGCCGAGGAGGCTCGGCTCTCATTGAAGTCAGTGCCGACGAGTTCGATGAACTGCACCGGCATCCGCCGCTCCAGCGCGAAGTCCAGGATCTGTCGGACCTCATGAGCGTTCTCCCTCTGCAGGAGCGTATTCAGCTCGACCCGCTCAAAGATCTCCCGTGCTGTTTCGATCCCGTCGAGGACCGCTTTGATCCCCACACGCGTCCCCGCAATGGCGTGCAGTGACTCGTCGGAGAAGTAATGCAAGGACACCTTCACCTTGTCCAGCTGGGTCTTGGCGAGCCATGACCGATGTGTGCGGACACGAGTGCCGTTGGTGATCAGCGTGTACGAGACATCGGGGCCGGGCTCGGGAAGCCGCGCCAATACGGGGCGGGCCAGGTGCGAGGTCAACGGCTCGCCGCCGGTGAAGTAGACCCGTTTCATCCCCGCCCGCATCAAAGCGGTGATCAGGGTCAGGTACCCATCCGCGTCAAGACGGCGGGGCCGCGGTTGCCGCGAGCGATCCACACGGGTCAGCGGGGGCGGGACGTCACCCTCGTTGTGGCAGAACCAGCAGGCGATGTTGCAGCGAGGGCCGAACGAGACCCTCAACTGACCGCGAAGAGCGGCGAAGTTCTGTAAGGCGGTCCAGTCGACGTCGGACGCGGCGAGCGGGGCAGGCGTGTGGGGCACGACAACCTCCATAAAGGTGGGCGGACTCAATGGGGGCGCAGAGGAGGATGGACAACCGCTCCTTGCGGATGATGAGGGTCCGGTGCGCCCTCGACGATCGGCAGGAAGACCGCAGGGCGTGCATGCCAGATGAAGGTGTACGGCCCAGCGGTCATACGAAGCGTGAAAGCCTCGCCCCGCTCCAAGGCCTCTGCGGGCCCACGCCACGCATCGGACAGCAGGTCCCAGAAGTAGCCGACGGCCGGTACTCCCATAGCGACCGCGACGACGCGCCCTTGAACGCGCGCCCAGTGGATCGCCGCGTCCGGCGATGGCGATGCGTTCGAGGCGAGCCGTGTGCCGTCACCCGAGCGCCACTCGCACCAGAACCCCGGCGACATTGCGATGGGGTCTGGCGCGGCGATCGTGCACCAGGTGAGGGTGCCATCCAGGCTGGTACCCCAATTCTTGGCAAGGGCGTCGATGATAAGCATCCCGCGGCCGCTTTCCTCTCCCAGGTTCGGGCGTTTGACCATGGGGTGGCCGGGACTGCCGTCACTCACCTCAATGCGGAGTTCGTTCCTCCAGCGGGAAACGGAGAAGCCGATCTCATCCGCCTCTCCATACCGAACTGCGTTGGTGACAAGCTCGCTGATGAGTAGCTTCGCCGTCTCAACACAGTCGTGCAGCCCCCACGATCTGAGATGCGCAGCTCCAAGGCGACGTAACCGCGCCACCTGCTGAGGTGTGCGCGAGCAGGACACGACGAAGCGTTCGGGCTGGTCCATGGCCCTCTCCAGGCATTTTGCTTGCGGTCTTGTTACGCGCCAAGGTGACTACGGTCAGTCGCCATTCGTGCACGTTACGAGGTACTGGACCGAGCGTCGCAACCACTTCCGGTGCAGATCCACCATCAGACCGCCGTCAGTCTGGGGTAGCCGCATGAACGCATTTGAGCAGACTCCGGTCAGAGTTGGGTCAGAGTCGCTGACTTACCGGTGAGCACGCGACGTCGCGGGAACAACGGCCGTACCGTCGCTACACGGGCTTGGGAACCACGGCACAAGGGGGCTCCGATGACAACGCTCCTCCGGGTCCTGTTGGACGAACAGGGCTGGAAGGACTACGCGGCCTTCGCACATCAGTATCGGCTGGCTGCTCGAAGTCTGGCCCACGAGACAGGAGAGTCGTCCCTGGCCACGCTCACCCTCTCAGAAAGCACCTTCGAACGCTGGTACTTCGGAAAGGTGACGCCGCAAAACGACGCGCGACGTGTACTCAGTCATCTTTTCAAACGGCCAATCACCCAACTCCTCGCCGAAGTAGCGCCCGCGGTCGAACCCGTACCTCCCGAGCGCGGGCGCATCGCCGCCAGCCCGCAGCACGTCGAATGCCGCGTCGGTCCCGACGCGGACCTTCCCTGGATGGAAAGGCACGCAGCTATGGCCGCAAGGCGCGCAATCCGATTTGCCATCGGTGCGGAGCGAAACGAAGTAGGACAGGAAACGCTGGCGCATCTCCAGGACGAGGTTCACCGCATCGCTGAGATCTACGTTCGTGTCCCCCTTGGAATGATCCTGGATGATCTCACCCACATGCAGGACGAGACATTCCGTCTGCTGGAGAGCGGCCACGCCAGGCCCTCGCAGATCCGTGACCTGTACCTTCTCGCTTCACTCCAGTCGGGAATGCTGGCCAAGGCGGCACACGACCTCGGTGATCCCCAGTCGGCCATGATGCAGGCCCGAACCGCCGCCGTCTGCGCCGACCAGGCCGAGCACCAAGGAATGGCCGCATGGGTCCGAGGGCTCCAGTCGTTGATCTCCTATTGGGCTGATCGCCCCGAGGACGCCCTGCACTATGCCCGAAAGGGAACCTCCACAGGAGGCAACCTACGCGGCAGCGTCAACGTGTGGCTGGCGGGCTTGGAAGCGCGAGCAGCGGCCTTGCTGGGCGATGCGGAATCCGTCCACGCGGCGAACCGCCGCGCAGAGGACCTGCGGGAACGCACCCTGCCGGACGACTTGGACGCGCTTGGCGGGAACTTCTTTTTTCCACAGGTCAAGCAGGCTTACTACGAAGTCGAAGCGTGCGTGCTGCTCGGTGACGGCAACGCACATCTCGTTGCCCGTGCCGAGGAAGCCGTGCACGGCTTCAGCGACCCCAATGACCCGTACTGGGCATTCGGCGACCTGGCCGGAGCGCAGTCGGACCTGGCTCTCGCTCGCCTCTCCACGGACGACCTGGACGGAGCCGTCGAAGCGGTCCAGCCAGTACTCGACCTCCCGCCCAACCAGCGCAACGCCGGCATCATCGGCTCCGTTCAGCGCGTGCGCTCATCGCTCATGCGCGGAATGGTCCGGGACGCCGCTGCGGCGCGAGAGTTGCGTGCGGAGATCGCGGTCTTCAGTAGCCGTCCCGCGCTCGCCCTGCCCAGCTGAACGGCCAGAGGTAGAGTCCCGCCATGTATCCGGTCCTTCGCGACGACGCTCGCCTCTCGCTGCGCGAACTCACCATCGATGACGTGGATGCCGTTCTCGCGATTTACGGCAGCCCGGACGCCACCGAGCACCTGAGCTTCACACCCCGCTCGCGTGCCGAAGTCGGAGGCATCGTCGCGCGTTCCATTGCCTCGGCGTCGGCGACCCCACGCGACGAGTACGCGCTCGCGGTGGCCGCGCGCAGCGGCAGCGAGCTGGTGGGCTTTGCCCGCCTTGCGCTGGACCCCCATCAACAAAGCGCCGCAACCATCGGATTCGCCCTGCGTCCGGACACCTGGGGAGTGGGGTACGGACGGGAGACAGTCGGCCTTCTCCTCGGCCTCGCCTTCGTCGATCTCGGCCTTCACCGGGTCTGGGCGGCTCGGGCTCCTCTCAATGTCGCCTCGGAGAAGACACTGCTCGCGGCGGGCCTGACGGAAGAGGGACGCATTCGCGGCCATGTCCACGTGCGCGGCGCATGGCGCGACTCCATCGTCTATGGGGTTCTTCGCGAGGAGTGGGGCGAGCAGGACGGCAAGCGCACGTGAGCGCCGTCCGGCACGCCGCGTGATGAGGAGGACGGCAGGGGCCGCCGACTGGGCTGGTCCCGCTCGCTCAGCCGAAGAAGCCCACGATGCGGGCGATCCGGTTGTCCGGGGTGAACTCGACGAAGTCGAGTTCGGGCAGCTCCCGGCCGTGGTTCACGCCTGCGGCGATGATGGGATCAGGTGCGCTCATCAGCCAGCTGAACCTGCCGACGCCGTGGTGGGTGTCCAGGCCGCCGGTGGGGCGCAGGGTGTGACCGGGATATCGCTCCGCCGTGCTGAGGACGAGCTGGACCATGCCTTCGATGCCGACGGTGGTGTCGGTCATCGTGTTGGTGTAAGTGCCGCCCGCCGCGCCGCGCTCCTCGACACGCTGGAGCGCACCTCACGCGGGGAGGACTCGATCGACCTCCCGGCCGGTAGGGCCGGTCAGCGCGTCAAGCGCATCGTGGTCACCGGCTTCGACCCGTTCCAGCTGGACGCCGATGTCCGCCGCTCCAACCCCTCCGGCGCGGCGGCGCTCGCACTGGACGGGACGACGATCCGCACGGACAGCGGCCCGGCCCGCGTCGAGACGGCCGTCTTCCCGGTCCGCTGGGGAGACTTCGCGGACGGCACGGTCGAGCGGACGCTGCTGCCCGCCTTCCGGTCGGGACCGCGCCGGGTGGACGCGTTCCTGACCGTGAGCCAGGGCCGGGTGGGCCGGTTCGACGTCGAGCGCACCAACGGCGCCTGGCGGGGCGGCTATCCGGACAACGCGAAAGTCTCCCGTACCGAGACCGTGCCGGTCCCGGCCGGTGTGCCGACCCCGCACCCGCAGCCGCAGTGGACGACGACCACCCTCCCCTACGAGAAGATCGTCGCGGCGAACACCGGCCCGGTCCCGGTCTACGACCACACCGAGGTCACCGAGATCCCGGCGGGCGGCACCACCCCCGTGATCCGCCCGGACGGCCCGACCCCCGGCTCGACGGCCCGCGCGGGCGGTGGCGGCGACTACCTCTCCAACGAGATCGCCTACCGCGCCACCCTGCTGCGCGACGCGGTCGGGCTGAAGGCCCCGGGCGGCCATCTCCACACCCCGGTCCTGCGGTTCGGCCCGGACAACACCGACCCCGCCACGGGCCAGGTCACCGACCCGGACTTCGTCCACAACCGCGAGGCCATCACCGCCCAGGTGCGCTCAATCCTCACGGTGGTCGCAGACACGGCCCGTTGAGGCCCCGGTACCCCGATCGGCGAGCAACACGGCCAAGGGCCCGCCAGTTCGGGGCAGTGGCGGCGCAGGACGCGGGCCGACACCCTTTCGCATTCAACTACCTTACGAACGCCCGCACTTGACTCGCCTTCACGAATCTTTCACATAATCGCCTCTCGCTTGCCGTGCCCATGGCAGTACTGTGCCGATGCGCTCAATTGGATCGATCCAATGAGTGATTCCATTGGACAGCTTCCGCTAACTCCCTTTAGAGGAGGGCAAGTTGACCCACCCCCCACCATTCTCCGTTCCGCGCAGACGCGGCACCCACTTGGCTCAGGCTGTGGCCACCGTGGCTCTGGCCTCGGCACTGACCGTTCCGGCCCACGCCGCGTCGGCCCAGCCTCTCGGGCCGCCCGCCAGCACCAATGCGGTTCCGGCTGCGGCGGATGTGCCGGACGGTGCCAGGAAGGTAGACATCACCGGTGACTCCTACTCCGCGGGTGAAGGGGCCCGCCACTACTTCGATGCCAATGATCCCCGGCACCGGTCGCCCTACGCGGCCGGAGCGCAGGCGATGCAGCGGGTCCAGGACGCCAATCCGAATGTGACGCTGGACGGTGCCACGGGCGCGTCCTCGGGCGCCGTCACCAAGGACTTCTTCACGTCTCAAGAGCCCGAGTCGCCCGGGGACCCGAAGGTCAACACTCCGCAGAAGAACCTGATCCGGCCCGACGCGGATGCCGTGATCGTCGGTTTCGGGGGCAACGACGCCCTGTTCGCCAAGGTCCTGACCGATGCCATCACCTCGGGCACCGGCAAGGCGTTCGAGCAGACGCTCAAAGACCTCACCCCCATGCTCAACTCACAGCTGAGCCCCAAGGAGTACGAGGACCAGGCGGCGAACTCGGCACCGGGCCAAGCGCCCACGGTGACCGCGCGGCTGCTGCAGGTCTACAAGGCGTTGCAGCAGCGGGCTCCGCACGCCAAGCTGGTGGTGCCGAACTATCCGCTGGCCATCGACCCGAAGGTCAAGGCGCCCTACTACAGCGGCTTCAGCAAGCACGAACTGGAACGCATCCAGGAGTTCGGGAAGCAGCTCAACGCCGCGATCGCCAAGGCGGTAGCGGTGTGCGGTTGCGCCGAACTGGCCGACGTCTCCCACGCGATGGACGGCCACGAGGTCTACACCGATGATCCCGGGCTCACCGATCTGGGTGTGATCTTCTCCGGTAGCCCCGACCACTGGAGCAAGCACGAGCCGTTCCACCCGAACTCCAAGGGTGCGGCGCGGATGGCCGACATCATCGCCAAGGCGCTGGCCAAGGCGCTCGGGGTGAAGTCGCCGTCGGCACTCGGCGACAAGTTGACGCCGTTCGGCAAGCTGCGCGAGTTGGTGCCGGACGTCAATGGCGACGGTATCGACGACCGCGCCGTCCGGACTCACAAGAAGCCCAAGAAGTTCCAGTCCAGTCCGCTTGGCAGGGTGCCCCTCGGGGCGAGCCAGGCTCCGGCACCCGGCACGGCTGCGGGCCAGGACACGGACACCGGCACGACCCCGGGCAAGGCCAAGGGCTCCGGCTCGACCCCGAGCAAGGGCACGGGGTCGGGCACGGGGTCGGGCTCTGGTTCGGCTCCGGGCAAGGGCAAGGGGGCGGGTTCGGGCTCTGGTTCGGCCCCAGGCAAGGGCACGAGCACGGGCTCCGGCACGGCTCCGGGCAAGGGCACGGGTTCGGGCTCCGGTTCAGCTCCGGGCAAGGCCACGAGCACGGGCTCCGGCACGGCCCCGGGCAAGGCCACGGGTTCGGGCTCCGGTTCAGCTCCGGGCAAGGGCACGAGCACGGGCTCCGGCACGGCTCCGGGCAAGGGCACGGGTTCGGGCTCCGGCACGGCTCCGGGCAAGGGCACAGGCTCGGGCTCCGGCTCGACCCCCGCCCCGGCTCCGGCTCCAGCCCCGGGCGACGGCTCGGGCTCCGGCTCGGCCCCCGCCCCGGCCCCGGCTCCGGCCCCCGGCTCCGGTTCGGCTCCGGGCAGGGGTGCGGCCACCGGCACGGCTCCCGCTCCGGCCCCCGGCTCCGCTTCCGGCTCGCTTCCGAGCAGGGGCGCGGCGGTCGGCGCGGCTGACGGCGGTTCGTCGGCCGCCTCGCAGCCCGCGAGCACGCCGGGCCCGATCCCCGGCCTCGACCCGACCGCGGGGCTGGCTCCGGCCGGCGGCGCCATCAACCCGGCGCCGACTCCGCAACCGGCTCCCGCCGCCTGGAGCACCATCCCCGGCAACATGCCCGGAACCGGCTCCCCCAGCGGCCTCGGGAGCAGCATCATCGCGAGCTCCGGCGCCTGGAGCAACATCCCCGGCAACATGCCCAACGTGGGGACCAGCTCTCCCGGCAGCAGCGGCATCGGCGGCGGCTACGGCACCGTCAACCCCGGTGCGTACGGCGGTGGCTTCGGCTCCGGCAATACCGGTGGCTCGGCCGTCAGCAGTGGCGGTTCCGGCATCGGAGTCAGCCCCGGCGGAAGCAGCCCCGGCAGCTCCGGCACCTCCGGCAGCCCCGGCCCCGCCGGCGGTGGCGGCGTGGGCGGCTGCGGCGCCTGCTCCTAGGCCGTAGCCTCTCCGGGTTCCGGCCTTCGGCCCGGCCACCTCCGCGGTGGCCGGGCCGAGTATCTGCCGGCGTTTCTCGGCCTGGCCGCTGGGTCACCGGCTCGTCCGCGACCCCGGCCGAGCGGGCCGGCCGGTGGCCCCGCGCCCGAGATGGCCTGGTAGCCACTCGGGCGTACGCCGTTACGACCCGCCGTTGGCGCCGTTGAAGGCGTCCGCCGCGGTCTCGCCCCGCGGGGCCGCGGGCTCGTCCTCGCCCGTGAGGTCGCGTACCAGCAGTGTCGCGCCCGCGACCGCGCCCGGCATCAGGAAGACCGCGACCAGCGGGATCAGGAAGAGGACGGACAGCGGGACGCCGAAGCCGAGGGAGAGCAGGCGGCGGGAGCGGAGCAGGCGGCGCCGCTCCTTCAGCAGGATGCCGCGGCGCAGCAGGGCGATCGAGGTCAATTCCTCGGTGAGGAAGAAGGCGGTCACGCAGAAGGCGAGGACGGGGATCACGGTCTGGCCGACCCCCGGGATGAAGCCGAGCGCGAAGAACAGCACGCTCCAGAGGGTGACGCGGATGAGCAGCGCGATGGCCTCGCGCAGCCCTATCCACAGCTCCGCCCAGGTGGACAGGCCGGACTCGGGCACCGCGCCGCCCTCGGAGCGGTCGACCGCTTCGGAGAGCGACTCGTAGAAGGGCTGGCCGACCAGCAGCGTGACCGCCGTGAAGGTGATGATGGCGAGGAAGAGGCAGGTGGCGGCGAAGAGGATCGAGAGCGCGCCGCGGAAGACGCCGAGCCAGGGCGAGGACCAGTCGTCGGCGAAGGGCGTGGCCCATGCGATGACATCATCGGTCCAGAAGAAGAGGGCGACCAGGGCCGCCGCGTATCCGACGAGGGTGATCAGGGCGGGAATCATCCCGAACCCCCACCATCTCCCGTGCCGGGCCGCCCAGCGTTGCCCCTTCATCAGATAACCGAAGCCACTCACAAGATCACGCATGGGCCGAAGCCTACTGGCCTAGCGTGGCCCGAAATGGACGCCGGGTTGACCGGCCCGCCAGGTGAAGTCGACGGTGTGCGGATAGTGGTCGGACAGCGGTTTGCCGTCGGCGTCGAGGAAGGCCGTGTGCGCGTTGTGGTAGCGGGTGGCGGTGAGGGAGAGCCGCGGGCCGGAGCGGTAGAGGACCTTGTCCACGACCTCGCAGGCGTCGGTGACGTGGTCCGGGTCGCAGACGAGGGCGTCGGAACCGGCGGGCGGGGCCGAGCCGCCGCGTACCAGGTCCACCCAGGCGTCGGTGAGGCCGTTGCGGGTGGTGAGGTCGCGGATGTTGTCGGCGGTGCGGGTGTAGCGGGTGTTGGTGTCGCCCATGACGAGCACCGCGTTGCCGGCGGAGTGGGCGGCGATGTAGTCGGAGAGCTGGGTGATGTTGGCGCGGCGGGCGGCCAGGTCGGCGTCGGTCGTCCCCGCGTTGGGGTGCAGGTTGTACAGGTCGAGGTAGGCGCCCTCGGCGAGCCGCACCCGGGCGTAGGCGAAGCCCTTCGGGGTGAGGCAGTCGGTGCCGTTGCAGCGCTTCCACTTCACCCGCTCGAAGCCGTCGTACGGCAGGTCGGAGAGGGTGTTCAGACCGTCGCCGAAGACGGCGGGCCCGCTGGTGGGGGTGCGGTACGGGTGGTCGTCACCGGCGTAGAGCGCGGCGTGGTAGTTGAAGTCCTCCTGGACGTTGACGATGTCGTACGCGCCGAGCCGGGGCGATATCAGCGGGGTGTTCTTGGCGGGGTGGCCGGAGGACAGGCCCTCGGGGAGCCCCGCCACGTTGTAGGTGAGCACATTGAACGTGCCCGAGGCGGCCCGGTGGGTCCCGGTGTCCGCCGCGGCGGGCGCGGCGCCCGAGGTGATCGCGGTCGCGCAGAGGGTGAGCGCCGCCGCGGCGGCGACGGCTAAGCGTCCGATGAGTCTCAAGGAGGTGTCCTCTCGGCTGATGAACCGCTGACGATGGGCTGTTGGGCTCGCGGTGTTCGGCTGGTGTTCAACCGCGGTCCTTACCTTCGCGCTCATGGCCCCTGGACATCACCACCCTCACGATGAACTCGCGGTGCACAGCCTGCCCCCGGCCCTCGACCTGTCCGTACGGGGCGAGGAGCTGACCCCCGATCAGCTCTCCCGGCGCTCGATGCTGCGCCGCGCGGGGCTGCTGGGCGCGGGGCTCGGCGCCGCGAGCGTGCTGGACGGCGGCACCGCGCACGCCGTCGCGGCGGACGGCGCGGTGACGCCCGGCTCCCGGCACGGCGGCGGCTATCTGTGGCTGGCCGGGGACCACCACATCCACACCCAGTACAGCAACGACGGCAAGTACCGGGTCATCGACCAGGTGCGGCAGGGCGCCCGGCACGGCCTGGACTGGATGGTGATCACCGACCACGGGAACGTCACCCACGCCCGGATCGGGGTCGAGAAGGTCAACCCCGACATCCGCGAGGCGCGCGAGACCCACCGGGACGCGCTGGTCTTCCAGGGGCTGGAGTGGAACATCCCCGGCGCCGAGCACGGCACGGTCTTCGTCCACCCCGGCCGTGACGAGGTGGCGGTGCTCAAGGAGTTCGAGACCTCCTTCGACGGATCGGTCAAGAACGCCGGGGACTCCACCCCGCGGAACGAGACGCTGGCCATCGCCGGTCTTGACTTCCTCTCCGACGCGGTGCGCCGGCGGCGCGTCAAGGCCGCGCTGATGCTCGCCAACCACCCCGCCCGCAAGGGCCTGGACTCCCCGCACGAGATCCGGGGCTGGCGGGACGCCCAGCCGCAGATCGCCGTGGGCATGGAGGGCGCGCCGGGCCACCAGGCGGCCGGGATCCCGGCCGCCGCGCACGGTCCGGGCGGTGCGCGCGGGCTGTACGAGAACGCCCCGGGGCCGCAGTCCTTCGCCGCGTACCCGGCCGAGTCGTACCGCACCTGGGGCGGCTTCGACTGGATGACGGCCACGGTGGGCGGGCTGTGGGACAGCCTGCTCAGCGAGGGCAAGCCGTGGTGGATCACCGCCAACTCCGACTCCCACAACGTCTACGCCGACACCGCGATGCGCGGCCCCGGCAGCGACTACGAGACCAACGGGCGGCAGAACGACCCGGTGTACCGGGGCGGGCTCGACCTGGCGGAGAACGACTACTGGCCGGGCCAGTACAGCCGCACCCATGTGGGCGCCGAGGACTTCTCGTACGCCGCCGTCATGGACGGCATCCGGGCGGGCCGGGTGTGGGTGGACCACGGCGGGCTGATCAGCGGACTGGACGCGCGGCTCGGCGGCGGCCGGGGCCGTTCGGTCACCCTCGGCGGCACACTGCACGTGGAGCGCGGTACAAGGGTGCGGCTCGAGGTGGACATCGCCCTGGCCAACGGCCCCAACTGGGCCGGTTTCGTCCCGAAGCTGGCGCGGGTGGACGTCATCCAGGGCGAGGTCACGGGCGCGGTGGACGACCGTGACACCTTCGCGGCGCCGCGCACCCGCGTGGTGAAGTCGTATCAGATCGGCCGTACGACGGGAACGGTCCGGCTCTCCTACGACCTCGGCCCGGTGGACCGCCCGCTGTACGTACGGCTGCGCGGCACCGATGGCAACCGCGTGGCGGTGGGCGCGCGGGGCGCGGCGGTGGATCCGCACGGCCCGGCGATGGATGTGCCGGGCGATGCGGATCCGTGGCGCGATCTGTGGTTCTACGCCAATCCCCTGTGGGTGCTGCCCGCCTGACGACCGCCGGGGGCCGGTGCCGGCGCGCTTCAGAGCTTGCCCGCGCCGGCCTGGGCGGTGACGGTGGCCACGACGGAGGACGCCGGTTCCGCCGTGTACGCGTACGGCGGGGTGGTGAAGCTGCCCGTCCGGGAGATCTCGGTGGCCGCGCCGCCCAGGTCGTTGCCGCGCAGCACCGCATAGCCGTCGATGTCGCTGTCCCGGCTGGTGGTGACGGCCACCTCGGTGTCGCGGAAGACGTTGTTCTCGACCAGCGTCTGCGCGCCCATCCGGGAGTGCACACCGGTTTCCGCGCCCTGGACGTAGTTGTCGTAGAAGTGGCCGGTGCCGAAGCGCAGGCTGGGGATGCGGGAGTAGACGTTCGTGAACCAGTTGTGGTGGTACGTCACCTTGAGGTGACCGGTGTCCTCGCTCGCGTTGTTGTCGCTGTGGCCGACCAGGCTGCCCTTGAAGTGGTCGGCGAACTTGTTCCAGGAGACGGTGATGTTGTCCGAGCCGTGGTTGATGTCCAGCAGACCGTCGTAGTAGTCCTTGTCGTGGTCGCGGTCGGCCGAGAAGGTGTTGTGGTCGATCCACACCTTGGTGGACTTCTGCACGGTGATGCCGTCGGACGGCTTCCGGGGCTTGCTGATGTTGAGGTTGCGGACGATGACGTTCGTCGCCTGCTTCAGCCGCAGTCCGCCACCGGTGAGGCCGGAGCCCGAACCCACGCCCAGCACGGTGGTGTTGGAGCCGATGTCCACCTGGCCGGTGAGGGAGATCAGCCCGGAGACCCTGACCACCTTGGCCTGGTCGCCGGTGACGGCGGACTTGAAGGCGTCCAGGGAGGTCACGGTGGTGGCGGTGGCGTTTCCGCCGCCCGTGGTGCCGGCGCCGAAGCCGATGGGGGCGGTCTCGGCGGTGGTCCCCGCGCCGGAGCGTGCGGCGGTGATGTACGCGGAGTCGGGGCGTGCGGAGTCGGAGCGTGCGGAGTCGGCCGAGTCCGCGCCCTGGGCGGAGACCGTGGAGAGGCCGCCGAGGGCGAGCGCCGCGGTGACGCCCGCGGCGACCGCGGTCAGCCGGCGCCGGTCGCGGGCGGTGACGCGGGTGACGTCCATGACATCGCCGTCGTCCGTGGTGCCGTGGTCGTGCGTCGAGCGCATGGGGGAGTCCTCTCATTCGGAGGGTCTCCACACGGGAGGGGTAATCGCTTGCGGGATGAGCGAGGGTGAGCGGCAAGCACGCTGATCACAAAGGCCGGTGGAGATCGCCAAAGGTTGCGGCTCTGACGGTGCGGGGCCCTGGCGCCGGGCGATGTGGTCAGGATCGCCCCGGCGGACAGCGGCCATCCCGGAAGAAGCTAGTAAGCGCTTGTTGTGCTGTCAACACCCGTACGAGTCAAGGGAGTTGGCCGTATCGAGAGTTGACGGGCAGGGACTTTGCCGATCCGCCCCCCATCCCGTCCACGCCCCGCCCGGCACCCCGGGCGGGGCCTTCCCGCCCGGGTGCTCAGGCCAGGCGTATGACGTTCCAGGACATCGGCTCCAGCGTGGTGCGCAGGGCGCCGTCCGCGAGTTCCGTGCCCTCGCCGGGACGCGGGGTGACGCGCTCGGGATCGGTGAGGGTGTTACGGGCCTCGGGGTCGGCGTCGGCGAGGACGGTGTGCTCGACCACGCGGGTCACGGGGAGGGCGGGCAGGGCGATCTCCAGCGGGAGCGGCCGGTGCTGGTCGCGGTTGACCGCGAAGACCGTCACCGCGCCGGTGGACTCGTCGAGGACGGCGGTGGCGTGCAGCAGCGGCACCTCGCCGTAGACGGCGGTCTCGTACGTCGGGCTGTCGGCATCGACCCGCAGCACCCGCCCGCGCCCGTGGGCCGACGCCTGCGCGAAGGGGTAGAAGGTGGTCTGCCGCCAGGCGGGGCCGCCCGGTTCGGTCATGATCGGGGCGATGACGTTGACCAGTTGGGCGAGGCAGGCGACGGTGACGCGGTCGGCGTGGCGGAGCAGGGCGATCAGCAGCGAGCCGACCACGACGGCGTCGGTGACGGAGTAGTTGTCCTCCAGGAGGCGCGGGGCCTCCTCCCAGTTGAGCGGCTCGGCGTTGTGGTAGTGGGTCTGGTACCAGACGTTCCACTCGTCGAACGAGAGGTTGATCTTCTTCTTCGACTTCAGCCGGGCGCCGATGTGATCGCAGGTGGCGACGACGTTCTCGATGAAGGACTCCATGTCCACGGCCGAAGCGAGGAAGGAGTCGCGGTCGCCGTCCCGCTCCTCGTAGTAGGCGTGCAGGGAGATGTGGTCCACCAGGTCGTAGCTCTCGTGGAGGACCGTCGCCTCCCAGGTGGCGAACGTCGGCATCGACTGGTTGGAGCTGCCGCACGCCACCAGCTCCACGCCCGGGTCGATCTGCCGCATCGCGCGGGCGGTCTCGGCGGCGAGCCGTCCGTACTCCTCGGCCGTCTTGTGGCCGGTCTGCCAGGGGCCGTCCATCTCATTGCCCAGGCACCACAGCCCGATGCCGTACGGATCCTTGTCGCCGTGGCCGATCCGGAGGTCTGCGAGGGCGGTGCCGGACGGGTGGTTGGCGTACTCCTGCAGCTCGAGGGCCTCGGCGACGCCGCGGGTGCCGAGGTTGAGCGCCATCATGGGCTCGCCGTCGACCTTGCGGACGAAGTCGATGTACTCGGAGAGCCCGAACCGGTTGGTCTCGGTGGAACGCCAGGCCAGATCGAGCCGCCGCGGCCGCTCCTCGACCGGCCCGACGCCGTCCTCCCACTTGTAGCCGGAGACGAAGTTGCCCCCCGGATACCGGATGACGGTGACGCCCAACTCCCGGATTAGCGCCAGGACATCGGTACGCAGCCCGGCCTCGTCGGCGGCCGGATGGCCCGGCTCATGGATGCCGGTGTAGACGCAGCGTCCGAGGTGCTCGACGAACGAGCCGAAGAGGCGGGGGTTGACGTCGCCGACGGCGAAGGCGGGGTCGAGGGTGAACCGGGCGGAATCGGTCTGCGGCATGACGGCCCATCTCTTCGGGTGTCGCGACTGCGCATGGGCGCGACCACGCGACTATTCGACATATCGACCAGCGCTCGTTTCTTCGAACGCGACCGTAAGATCTCGCCACGGCGTGCGTCAATGGCGGGACGGCGCCGGGTTGTCCGGGCGGGACGGGCGGGCCCGGCGGGCGGGCGCTGGGCCGGGCGGACCTCCGTGGTCGCTCAGTCTGCTCGCTCAGCCTGCTCGCTCAGCCGGTGTGGAGGACCCGGAAGCGCTCGGGTTCCGCCGGATCCCGGTCAACGACCTGGATGGGCGGCCAGGTCCATTGCCAGACGCTGCTCCCCGGCGTACGGGAGAACCGGATCCGCCCGCGGGTGCCTTCGGCCACGACGCGCGGCCAGGACGCGGCGACGCTCGCCCGGTCCGTGCCCCGAGCACGCAGCACCTCGGCGAGGACGGCCACCGTGTCGTAGCCCTCGAAGGCGACGAAGGAGGGCGCCGCGGCCAGCCGCTCGCGGAGGGCCGCCCCGACCCGTGTACCGAGCGGGCCGAGGCGGTCGGGCAGGTAGCGCAGGAACGGGATCGCGGCGCCGTCGGCGCCCAGCGACGTCGCCCATTCGGCGAACTCCGGCTGCCCGGCCGGAGCGCCCATCATGAGCCCGGCGAGGCGCTGGTCGCGGCGGACCGCCGTGACGACCGACACGGCCGGCTCCGGGTGGCCGACCAGAAGGAGGAGGGCTGTCGCGCGCCGGGCGACGAGTTCGTCGCACACGGCCTCGGGGGTGAGCGTGCGCATGTCGAGTTCGACGACGGTGCCGCCGCGTGGGGCGAGATGATCCCGCAGAACGCGGGCCCCGGACGCCCAGTAGACACTCGGCTCGGCCGCCACGGCGATGCGGCTGTGGCCCGCGCCGAGGAGGAAGTCCGCGTAGATCCGCCAGCCGTGGGACTGCGCCGGGGCGAGGCGCGCGACCCGTTCCGTCGGCTGTTCGGTGAGCGCGTCGAGAACCGCTGACGAGCAGAGGAACGGCAGGCCGAGGGCGTCGGCCCGGGTGGCGGCGGCGCGGGCTACGACGCTGTGGTACTCCCCCGCCAAGGCGGCCACGCCCAGCCGGGCCAGTTCATCCACAGCCGCCGCGGCCCGCTGTGGATCGGCCGCGGTGTCCCGGACCACCAGTTCGAGTGGCCTTCCGGCGATCCCGCCGTCGTCGTTGACGTCGCGTACGGCCAGTTCGAGGCCCGCGAGCAGGTGTTGACCCGCCTGGACCCAGCCGGGCCGGGTCAGCGGAACGAGAGCGCCGATCTGTACGGATGATCCATCTCGCCGTGGCGGGCGCGCCTGGGTGACCATGCCGGACATTGCATCCGCCGCCGTCGCCGGAAGGCAACCGATTATGTGTTCGCTGCCCCGCCGGGCACCTCGCCCCGCTGCCTACGCTCCCTGTGCTCCCTGTGCTCCCTGTGCTCCCTACGACGGGCGGATGCCGGTGCTGGACAGCCTCAGCCGGAGCTCCCGCTCCTGGTCGCCCGCCACCGCGCCCTGCTCGCGCACCTCGAAGGCGCGGGCCAGGACGTCCGCCATCCGCCGCACCTGGAGGGGGCCGCCCTGGAGGTCGGCGGTGACGGGGGCCGTCAGGGAGGCCGGGCGCGGCTCCGCGCGCGGGTCGGCCACCTCGAAGACGGACGTCCACACCGTGGGCCGCCCCTCCCCCGCGTCCTGCGGAAGATTCGCCGTCGCCTGGTCGGACGCGTAACACGTGCGCAGCACACCGAAGACGGCCTCGGCGTCGTCCCGCGAGATTCCGCTCACCGCCACCAGCACCTGCGCGGCGGACCGAGGCTGTTCCGGACCGGCCGTCGTGGACATGGGACCACCTTTCCCATCGCTCCGAACTCTTTCGGCTCACCGGGTACCCGCCCACCCCCGGCCCATCACCTTGTGAGCGATCCCTTGACCCGCCTCACCGCCGCCTCTAGCGTGCGGCCGACGTTACGGAAACGTTCCGGAACTTTTCGGAGCCGGGAAGGGAAGTTTTCGTGATCACTTCGGTCCGCACGGCCCTCATCGGCGCGCTCGCCGCCGCACTGCTCCCGCTCACCACACCGTTCGCCGCCGCGGAACCGCTCCGCGGCGGCACCGTGGATTTCGGAAGGCACCTCCAGACCATCGACGGTTTCGGCTTCTCCCAGGCGTTCCAGCGCGCCGATCTGATGCACGGCGCACAGGGCCTGACCCCGGAACACCAGCGCGAGGTGCTGGATCTGCTGCTGAACCGCGGCACGGGCGCCGGGTTGAGCATTCTGCGGCTCGGCATCGGCTCGTCGTCCGACGAGGTCTACGACCATATGAAGTCCATCCAGCCCACCGACCCGGGCGGCCCGGACGCGCCCCCGCACTATGAGTGGGACGGCGCCGACGGCGGCCAGGTGTGGCTGGCCAAGGAGGCGCGGCGGTACGGCGTCAAGCGCTTCTACGCCGACGCCTGGAGCGCGCCGGGCTATATGAAGACGAACGGGACGGACGCGAACGGCGGCACGCTGAAGGCGGAGTGGCGACGGGCGTACGCCGATTACCTGGTGCAGTACGCGAAGTTCTACCGCCAGGAGGGCGTACGCATCACCGACCTCGGCTTCACCAATGAGCCGGACCTCGCCACGTCCTACGCCTCGATGCGGTTCACCCCGGAACAGGCGGTCGAGGTGATCAAGGCGGTCGGCCCCGCGGTGCGGCGGGCCGGGATCAATCTGCTGTGCTGCGACGCGGCCGGCTGGGACGAGCAGGCGTCGTTCTCCGCCGCGATCGAGGCCGACGGCGCCGCCGCGGCCCAGGTCGCGGTGCACACGGGCCATCCCTACGTCACCCCCTCCGACCAGCCCCTGCCGACGACCCGCCGCACCTGGATGTCGGAGTGGAGCCCCAACGGCACGACGTGGAACGAGGCGTGGGACGACCAGAACAAGGCAGGAGCGCGAAGCGCCTCGGTTGAGGGTGATGGTGGGCGACGGGCGGGAGGGTACGACGGCTTCGCGGTGGCGGAGGCGATCCACACGACGCTCGCGGACGCGGGGGCGAGTGGGTATGTGTACTGGTTCGGCGCGTCGGTGGGCGCCACCCGGGGGCTGATCCAGCTGGACGGCCCGGACTACCACGTCTCCAAGCGGCTGTGGGCCCTGGCCGCGTACAGCCGTTTCATCCGGCCCGGGGCGGTACGGGTCGCGGCGGACTCCGGGGCGGACGGCGTGCGGACGACGGCCTTCCGGAACCGGGACGGCCGGCGGGTCCTGGAGATCCTCAACACCGGTGAGGAGCCGGTGCGCGGGGACTACGCGCTACGCGGCGGAGCCGGTGGGGCCGGAGACGCGCGGGGCGCGGTCTACCGGACGGACGAGACGCACTCGCTCGGCCGCGTCGGAACCGCGCGGGTGCGCGATGGACGGCTGGCGGTCGAACTGCCGGGGCGTTCGCTGACGACGGTGGTGCTGGGATAGCCGGGACCGCCCCTGCCGCACGGGTGGCAGGGGCGGCCAGGCCGACCTCGGTCAGTCCTCGAAGGTGACGATCATCTTGCCGGTGTTCTCCCCCCGGAGCATCCCGAGGAAGGCCCCCACCGCGTTCTCCACGCCCTTGACGACGGTCTCGCGGTAGTGCAGCTTGCCCTCGCGGATCCAGCCGCCGACCTCCTGGAAGAACTCCTCCTGAAGGTGCTGGTGGTCCCCGACCAGCATGCCCTGGATCCGCAGCCGCTTGCCGATGACCATCCCGAGGTTGCGCGGGGCGGGGGTCGGCTCGGTGGCGTTGTACTGCGAGATCATGCCGCAGACGGTGATCCGGCCGTGCACCTTGAGGCGGCCGATGGCGGCCTCGAGGTGCTCACCGCCGACGTTGTCGAAGTAGACGTCGATCCCGTCCGGCGCGGCCTCCTTCAGCTGGTCGGCGACCGGGCCGTTCTTGTAGTTGAACGCCGCGTCGAAGCCGTACTCGTCGAGCAGCACCCGGACCTTCTCGTCCGAACCGGCGCTGCCGATCACCCGGGAGGCGCCCTTGAGCTTGGCGATCTGGCCGACCTCGCTGCCGACCGCGCCCGCCGCGCCCGAGACGAAGACCGCGTCGCCCTCCTTGAAGGAGGCGACCTCCAGCAGCCCCGCGTAGGCGGTGAGGCCCGGCATGCCGAGCACCCCGAGGTAGGCGGGGAGCGGGGCGATCTCGGGGTCGACCTTGACGGCGCTCTTGGCCTCCACCGTCGCGTACTCACGCCAGCCGCCGAAGTGCAGGACGTGGTCGCCGACGGAGATGCCCTCCGCGTTGGACGCGACGACCTTGCCGACCGCGCCGCCCTCCATCGGCCGGTCCAGCTGGAACGGCGGCGTGTACGACTTCACGTCGTTCATGCGGCCGCGCATGTACGGGTCCACCGACATGTAGAGATTGCGGACCAGCGCCTGCCCGGGACCCGGCTCGGAGACCGGCGCCTCGCGCAGCGCGAAGTCCTCCGGCTTCGGCCACCCCTGGGGGCGGGCGACCAGGTGCCATTCACGGCCGGTGGTGGGGATGACGGACATGGAAGGGCCCTCTCATACGCTTCAGCAGATGAAACAATCATGCTGCTGGATATTTCATGTTGTCAAGTAAATGGGTACCCTGGTGGGCATGACGTCCCGCATCGACCCGCTGACCCTCGAAGTCGTCGAGCTCATCGGCACCATCGTGGCCCGTTATCACGAGGAATACGAGGAGGCCGCGGCCAAGCATTCCCTGACCGGGGCACAGGCCCGGGTGCTGGGCCTGCTGACCGGCGGCCCGACGCCGATGCGCCGGCTCGCCCAGCAGCTGAAGTGCGAGCCGTCGAACGTCACCGGGATCGTGGACCGCCTGGAGTCGCGCGGCCTCGCCGAGCGCCGCCTGGACCCGGCCGACCGCCGGGTCAAGCTGGCCGCCGCCACCGAGGCGGGCCGCGAGACCTCCGAACGGCTCCGAGGCTCACTCGACTTCGCGCGCGAACCGCTGGCGGAGCTCTCGGACGAGGAGCGGACGGTACTGCGCGACCTGCTCAAACGGATGCTGGGGGCCGAGGAACATCGCCGTCAGATCGCGCCCTGAGCCCGGAGGACGTCACCAGGGGTCCTCCTAGATCTTGCCGGACAGCCATGTGTCGATGGTGTTGGTGGTGCTGTCGGCGTTGCGCTGGAGGGCCAGGTCGTGGCCGGCGCCGGGAATGGACTTCACGTCGACGTCAGGGCTGGCCGGGTAGGCGGCGGTCTCCGCCTTGCGGGTCGTGTTCAGGTCGGCGGGGTCGAAGTACAGGCCATCGTGCCGGCCCACGAGCGACAGGACGGGAACATTGACGTTCTTGCCGTAGGTGTCGTTGCTCTGTTCGTCCGAGAAGGAGGTGAACTCCCCGACGGTGGCGATCTGTTTGACCGCGTCGTCGGCCTTCACGGTGCTCAGGTCTGCGTTGAACGGCCAGTAGAGCAGCTGGCGCATGCCGTCCCGGGTGGTGAGGGAGCCGTCCGGTATCGCGCGGCCGGCGAAGGCGGCGTCTTCGGCGGCGGGGTGCATCGCGGCGTTGAACAACAGCCGGCCGGAGCCGGCATGGTGCATGAATCCGGTGCCGACGACGGCGTCGACGTCCTGGTAGGAAGCGGCTTCCTGGATGGCGACCGCGCTTCCCATGGAGTGGCCGACCAGTGCGACCGGCAGCCCCTTGTGGGCGGCCCTCAGCTTGGTGATCAGTTGGTGGATGGTGGCGGAGTGCGTCGTGCCGTTCAGCTTGTCCGCGGCCGGGCTGCTGGAGTCGCCGGTTCCGAGGCGGTCCACGGCGATGGCGATCCAGCCGTCCTCGGCCGCCTCGCGTGCTTGCGAGATCCAGCCGCGGTCTGTCTTGAGATCGAAGTACCGGTGGTCGTAGGTGACGCCCGGAACCATCACCTGAATACCCTTCACGCGGGCGTGGGTCGGTCGGTACTCCACGGCGCTCAGCGTCTGGTCGGCCGGTCCACTGCCGGTGAGTGAGACCTTCTGGGTGATTGTGTGGCGGGTGAAGCCCGAAACACGCTCGGGGGCGGCGGACGCGCTTTGGGGCGTGACCGCGACGGCGGTGACGAGCAACGCGGCGGACGCCGCGCCCAGGGTGAAGCGGGCCGCGCGGTTCCGGGGCTTGGTCGAGGGCATGGGGAAGTTCCTTGCTGTCTTGGCCGAGACGCAGCCTCGGGTGAAGCGACGCCGTCGACATGCTCGTGGACGCCGGTGTCCTCACCGTGCCGGAGAAGACGGTTGAGGAGGAGAAGGCACACGCGAAAGGGGCCGGGCGGGCGGTGACGGGCGCCGAACCGCTCGGCCCGGCTCGCGCGACAGCCTGAGCGGAAGGGGTCACCTCTCCGAGGACCGGCGCCTCACCGGGTGAGCTGACCCAGAACAGGTCCTAGCGGCCGATCTTGTCCAGCTCGGCGAGTTCCTCGTCGGAGAGCGAGAGTCCCGCGCCGGCGACGTTCTCGCGCAGGTGCGCCACCGACGAGGTGCCGGGAATGAGCAGGATGTTCGGCGACCGCCGCAGCAGCCAGGCCAGCGCGACCGACATCGGCGTCGCCTTCAGCCTGGTGGCCACGGCGGAAAGCGCCGTGGACTGCAGCGGGGTGAAGCCGCCGAGCGGGAAGAACGGCACGTAGGCGATGCCCTTGACGGTGAGGTCGTCGATCAGCTCGTCGTCCTGACGGTAGGCGAGGTTGTACAAGTTCTGCACGCACACGATCGGCGCGATCGTCTGTGCCTCGGCGACCTGTTCCGCCGTCACGTTGCTCACCCCCAGGTGCCGGATCAACCCTTGCTGCTGGAGTTCGACGAGGGTCTCGAAAGGCTCGGCGAGTGAACCGGGCCGGGGGCCCTGGGCGTCGCCGAGCCGCAGGTTGACCACATCGAGCGCGTCGAGGCCGAGGTCCTCAAGGTTCTCGTGGACGGCGCGGCGCAGGTCCTCGGGCCGCCGGGCAGGGGGCCAGCCGCCCTGCTGATCGCGGACCGCGCCGACCTTGGTCACGATGTGCAACGACTCGGGGAAGGGGTGCAGCGCCTCACGGATCAGCTGGTTGGTGACGCGTGGCCCGTAGGCGCCGGCGGTGTCGATGTGGGTGATGCCGAGGGCGGCGGCCTCGCGCAGGACGGCGAGCGCACCATCGTGGTCGGCGGGCGGGCCCATGACGCCGGGGCCGGCGAGCTGCATGGCGCCGTAGCCGAAGCGGGTGACGGTCAGATCGCCGAGGGTCCAGGTGCCGCCGGGCAGCAGTGCGGAGGGTGTGTTCATTCCTGTGTCATTTCTGTTGGGCCGGATGCTGCGGAGCGTCACGTGTCAGGGAGTCGTTCGTTCGCGGCGTCCCTGGTTCGCGCGGTTCACCGGCGCGATTTTCGCTCATGCCGTCGATGTTCGCTCGCGGACGACCGGCGCATCCAATACTGATGCGGTGCCCTGTCATACCTGGGGGGTATCACCGCCGAGGTAGGCTGGGCCGATGGACCCTTTGGAGACCCGTGAGCTGCGGTACTTCATGGCCGTCGCCGAGGAACTGCACTTCGGCCGCGCCGCCGAGCGTCTGGGCATGGCCCAGCCGCCGCTCTCCCGGGCGATCCAGCAGCTCGAGCGACGCCTCGGCGTCTCCCTTCTGAAACGCAACCGCCGCGGCGTCGCCCTGACCGGCGCCGGAGAGATGCTGCTGCACGAGGGCCGCGCGGCCCTCGACGCGATCACCGCCGCCGCTCGCCGCACCCGTCGCGCCGGTGGCGCCGACAGCTCAGGAGGCACCCGCAACCGCATGGTGCTGGCGGTGAAGGCCGGCGCATCCCACGATCTGCTGCACAAGCTCCTCGACGCCTACGCGGCCGAGCCCGACGCCGCCGAGATCGAAGTGCTGCCGAGCGGTACGTGTGAGCAGGGAGAGATGCTGCGCGATGGCCGGGCCGATGTGGCGCTCATGCACAAGCCGTTCAACTCCCTCACCGGCTTCGACAGCGAGGAACTGATGACCGAGGGTCAGATCGCCATCCTGCCCGCCGGACACCCCCTCGCCGCACACAAGACTTTGTCCCTGGCCGACGTCAGCGACATCCCCGATCTTCCGCTCGCCCGCTGGTCCCGTGACGGCACGTACCCACCCGGTCCGGGCCCCGAGATCCACGATCAGACGCAACTGGCCCAGCTGATCGCCCTCGGACGCACCGTGGCCGTCTTCCCCGACTCCGCCCGCGCCTGGCTATGGGCCGAGCACACCGCCGTCCCCCTGACCGACGCGCCCCCCGTCGTCACCCACATCGCCTGGCCCGCCCACAGCCGCTCGCTCGCCCTCGCCGGGCTGCTCCGCACGGCCACACGGCTATGACCCTCTCGTGTCTTCCCACCGCGCCGTCACCCTGACGCCCTCCGCCTGGCCGTCGGCCCCCGCACTTCACCGCCGCCGCCACCAGCCTGTGCGCGGTGCTGCTGCCGGAGGCGTGCAACGTCGGGTTCACCCCGGTCATCAAGCCGGGCGTGCGCGGGCGACATCGTCAGGGTCGCCCGCGCACCGCGCGCTCAGTCCTTTTCCTGGAACAGCTCCTTGGCTCGGGCCGTGACCAGCGGGCCGGCCTTCTCCACGCTGCCCGCGTCGAAGGGCGGCTGCGGGTCGTACTCCACCATCAACTGCATGGCCCGCGCTGTCACCTGGTCGGTGAGCAGCTCCGCCAAGCGCAGAGCCATGTCGATCCCGGAGGAGACGCCAGCGGCAATGATGGTCCGCTGCTCCAGGTGCTCGACCACTCGGGTGGGGGTCGGAACGGCACCGAGCTCGGTCAGCTTGTCCATGAAGGCCCAGTGCGTGGTCGCTTCGAGACCGGGCAGCAGTCCTGCGGCCGCCAGGAGCAGAGATCCGGTGCAGACCGAGGTGGTGAAGCGGCTGGTGGCGTGGACCGACCGCAGCCAGTCCAGCAGGACCTTGTCCTCCAGCACGTCGAGAACGCCGATCCCACCGGGCACGATGACCACATCCGGCGCGACGACCTCGTCGAAGGTCTTGTCGACGGTCAGGCCGAGGTATCCGTTTTCGGTCCGGACCTCTCCGCGCTGATGGCCCACGAAGGTCACCGTGGCGCCAGGCAGTCGCTGCAACGTTTCGTAGGGCCCGACCGCGTCCAGGGCGGTGAGGCGAGGGAATAAGACGACGGCGATGTTCACTTGGGGATTCTTTCGTGTTCGGCCGGATCGATGTCGGCAGCTGTCAGGTGACGTACGCGAAGTCCCGGGACTGGCGCGGGGCAACGCTTGTCCCGCGGTCGCAGGGGCTGCGACCGCCCGAGAGGAGAAAGTTGTACGACGCGCTTCGTAGTACGACGGGGACCGTACCACGGATAGGCTGGGTAGGGTTGACCGCATGCGAACGCTGCCCCATCCCGCGACGGAAGCGGTCCGGCTTGACACGGTCCTCGCCGCGCTCGCCGACCCCTTGCGCCGACGCATCGTGCGTCAGCTTTCCGAAGGGGACGAGGCGCAAGCTTGTGGTGCGTTCGACCTGCCGGTCACCAAATCGACGTCGACCCATCACTTCCGGGTGCTCCGCGAGGCGGGCGTCATCACGCAGCACTACCGCGGCAACAAGATCCTCAACCAGCTGCGTGCAGACGACTTGGAAACCCGCTTCCCGGGCCTGTTGCAAGCGATCCTGGCCGCAGAGCAGGTGACCGTGGTCCCCACTCACCGGGGCTGAATCCGGCAAGGCGTTCATCGTCGCGGCCCCGGAGAGGTGCTGTCCACCGTTGCCTGGGCGGCCAGTCCATCGCCGGTCCGGCCCGCGACCACCATGTCAGCCGCGGCGCCATCCGTACAGCCGTCGCCGACCTCATGCCAGAGCACACCCACGATCGCCAGGACGCCCCAGCCCGCCGCGGGCGGTGCGGTCCGCCAGGCCCTAGGTGCACCACCACAGGAAGCGCTGGCAGGTCTCCGTGGGCGTCGGGGTCGGCGTCGGTGCGACGGTCGCCGCGTCGGTGGGCCCCGGCTTTGGCGGGGTGGTGGCCGGATGGGTCGCCCCGGAGCCACCCGGGGCCGAGGTGGAGTCGTCCGACGGGTCGGAGGACGAGGCGTCGTCCGGATCCGCCGAGGTGTCGTCGTCCCCGCCCTTGGACTTCCCGCCGTCCTTGTCTTTGTCCTTGCCCTCGCCCTTGTCCTTGTCCTTGTCCTTGTCCTTGGACGACTTTCCGTCCGCCGCCGAGGGGCCCGCGCTCGGGCCGTCCGTGCCCTGGACGATCGTCTCGGCGGACTCCGTCACCCCGCCGTCGCGGTCGGCCACCGGCTGCTGCCGCCTGGGCGCCGGGGAGGACTCCCGCCAGTGCCCCTCGGTGGCCAGCTCGGCCACGAACACCGCGACCAGCACCGGGCCGAGCACCGACGCCAGGATCGCCACCCGGCGTCCCCGGCCCCGGCGGGCCCGACGGGCCCGGCGGCCGAAGATGCCCCGGGACTTGGCCTTCCGGCGCGAGGCGCGAGTGGTGCCGGAGGCGTCGGCGGTGCCGGTGGCACGGGAAGCCTGGGCCGTACGGCGGCCCGCCCGCCGTTCCGCCCGCGTGGTGGGCGCCTCGGCCCCGCCCCCGTCCACCCCGTCCGCCGGGGCGGAGGGCAGCCCGAGGTCCTCGGCGGGCCTCCCGCAACCAGGGCAGGAGAAGGCACCGTTGAGATGGCGGCGGCAGGGAGAGCAGTAATCCATTTCGCCGGGCAGGTTATGTGACCAACAGGCAGGTCAGCAGGACGCGGAGTGTGAGGATCCTGTGCAAAGAACCCTACGAAAGCCCTCGTCAGGCCCCTGTCCCGGCGAACCGGCGACGGCCGGGGTCCGTCCGCCCGGCCCCACTCAGCCGCCGGAGGCCCCACTCAGCCGCCGAAGGCGGGCTGCGCCAACCCCTGCCCCGCACCCGGGATGACCAGCAGCGACCCGGCGAGCGGCGGCGCGGAGGCGCCGAGTCCGACGCGTGCCGAGGTCAGATACAGATCGGTGAGGTCCGCACCGCCGAAGGCACACGCGGTCGGGCGCGGGAACGGCAGCTCCACCACCCGATCGAGTGTCCCGTCAGGGGCGTAGCGGCGGATCGCGGCGCCGTCCCACAGGGCGACCCACACCGCGCCATCGGCGTCCACGCACAGCCCGTCCGGGAACCCCGCCCCCTCCTCGACCTCGGCGAACGGCCGCCGCGCCGAGACCGCCGGGCCATCGGGGTCCTCGACGTCGAAGACGTCGATACGGCGGGTGGGGGTGTCGATGTAGTACATCAGACGGCCGTCCGGGCTCCAGCCGATGCCGTTGCTGACCGTCACCTCCGGCAGGAACTCCGCATGGGAGCCGTCGGACCCGATCCGGGAGAGGGTGCCGCCGCCGACCCCCTCGTCGTAGCGCATGGTGCCCGCCCACAGCGAGCCGTCGGGCGCGACGGCGGCGTCGTTGCCCCGGCGCCCGGGGACCGCCTCGCGCAGCAGCCAGTCGAAGCCGCCGTCAGCGCCGTACACCCCGATGCCGTCGCGGAGGTTGACCACCAGGCCGCCGCCCGCGCGGGGCTTGGCCGCGCCGACGTGCTGCTCGGTGCCCAGGGTGGTGCGGCGGCCGGTGGCGGGGTCGTAGGTGTGGACGCGGGAGGAGAGGATGTCCACCCAGATCAGCCGCTGGGCGGCGGGGTCCCAGGTGGGTCCCTCACCGAGCACGGCGCTCGCGCGCACCGCGATCTCGAGCGATGGCCGTGTGCTCATACGTCCCACCTCACACTCATGCGTTCCGCCTCGTGCTCATACGTTCCGCCTCCGATGTCCCAGCCGCACCGACAGTTCACCCGCGCCCTTGGCCGCCAGCTCCTCCAGCTCGGCCTGGCGCTCATCGCTCCAGCGGATCGTCGGCACCGAGATCGACAGCGCCGCGACCACCTTTCCCGTGGTGTCCCGTACGGGAGCCGCCACGCAGTTCACATCCGGGTTGGACTCCCGCTGCTCGACCGCGATGCCGCGCTCGCGCACGGTGGCGAGGTGGCGGCGCAGCTCGGCGGGGTCGGTGCAGCTGTTGTCCGTCATCGCGGCCAGCGGCTGATCGCCGGACAGCCGCGCGGCCAGGGCGTCCTCCGGGAGGGACGCGAGCAGCATCTTGCCGACCGAGGTGCAGTGGGCGGGCAGCCGGCGGCCCGCGGCGGAGACCATGCGGACGGCGTGGGTGGAGTCGACCTTGGCGATGTAGATGACGTCCATGCCCTCGAGGATCGCGACATGCACGGTCTCGTCGCAGGTCTCCGCGACGCTCCGGGCCACCTGCTGGCCCTCGGCGGCCAGGTCGAGCTGCTCGGCGTAGCGGCTGCCCAGCTGGTACGGCCGCACCCCGAGCCGATAGCGGCCGGGCTGGTCGGGAACCTGGACCAGATAGGAGCGGGCGGCCAGAGTGGTCACCAGCTCATGGACCGTCGTACGGGGCAGTCCGAGCCGACGGGTGATCTCGGGTGCGGAGAGCGTGCCGTCCCCGTCCAGGAAGAGCTCGAGTATGTCCAGAGCCCGTGTCACCGCGGGCACCAGGCGTCCCATAGTGCTCGCCCTCCCCTTCTGGTTCAGATGGCAAGCGTTCGAGATTCCGGCCGGTGGCCGGTATCGCGAACACAGGTTATGCGGAGGGGACTTCGCTCGGCAATGGTCCGGCAAAGGCGCGATGCGAGGGGAAGCGCTTGCACCACCGCACGAGAACGTACCCGTACGCCACAGCACGGCGAGCCCGTACGCCACGGCACGGCGAGCCCGTACGGCACGGCGAGCCCGTACGCCACAGCACGGCAAGCCCGTACGCCACGGCACGGCGAGGCCATACGCCACCATAGAAGCCATGGATTCCGCGCCCGGCTCATTCGCTCAGCCCGACTCGTTCCCGGCCCCCTTCCCCTTCGTCCTCGTGCTGCTGCGCCGGATGGCCGACCATCAGCCGGGGCTGGTCGAGGACGCGCTGCGCGAGCTGGGGGTCGGGCGCGCGGTAATGCGCGAGGCCAATCGCCGCTGGCAGGCCATGCAGCGCTCGCCGCGGCGGCGCTCGGCGGTGGCCCGCTACCGCTCCGTGCTGGGCCCGCCCGAGTCCACCGCCACCCGCCGGATCGGCGATCTGACCTGCGAGGCGCTGAGCTGGTCCGTGCCGCTGTGGCCGGATCTGCGGTTCGAGGTGCTCACCGCGCCGAACGGGGCGGTGTGGAACGAGTGGCTGGTGCGTGCGCCGGGCGCGCCCGGACCGCGGTTGCGTACGGCCGCCGATCTGCTGCCCTGGTCCTGCACGGTGGACGAGGTGGCACGCGCCTTCGCGCCCGCGCGGCCCATGGAGGGCTCGGCGCCCACCCGCTGGCGGCTCGCCTTCGACGCGCCGGAGGCGGAGAACGGTGAACCCCGCCACTATGTGGCGGAGTTCACCTGGGGACTGCTGCAGCGTATGGAGGACGTCAGGCCAGCTTCGCCGACAGCGTGATCTCCGTACCGGCGAGCGCCTGGCTCACCGGGCAGTTCTTCTTGGCGTCCTCGGCCGCTGCGGTGAACGCGGCCTCGTCAAGGCCCTCCACCGTGCCCTCGACGGTGAGGTGGATACCGGTGATCCCGGTGCCGGGCTGGAAGGTGACCTCGGCCTGGGTGGTCAGCTGGGTGGGCGGGTTGCCCGCCTGGGTGAGGCCGTGCGAGAGCGCCATCGAGAAGCAGCTGGAGTGGGCCGCCGCGATCAGCTCCTCGGGGCTGGTCTTGCCGTTGGCCTGCTCGGCGCGGGACGGCCAGGAGACCGCCTGCTCGCCGATGCCGGAGGAGTCGAAGGTGACGGTCCCCTTGCCCTCGGCCAGATTGCCCTGCCAGACGGTGTGCGCGGTACGCGTCGTAGCCATGCTCGCTGTTCCCTGCTTCCTGTCGGACGTGCGGTATGCGAATACGGTCGGAGATGATCACCCGGCGTGGGTGCCACCGCTTGCGGTGGCACCCTGTCCGGAGATCGCCTCCGAGCCTACGTTCCAGGCGACCATGGCCGGGCGACCATGCTCAGTTCCCAGTCGACTGACGGTCGCGGTGTCGAGCCGGAAGAGCGCTCCGGCGGACGGGGGCAGTCCCAGCCGCCGGGCGGTGAGCACCCGCAGGACGTGGGCGTGCGCCACCAGCACCACATCGGCGCCGTCCGCCGCCTCCAGCTCGGGGGCGATGCGGGCGAGCACCCGGTCCACCCGGGCCCCGATCCGCTCGGGTGACTCGCCGGGGTGATCGGATGAGGCCGACGGGACGCCGTCGGTCCACAGGTTCCAGTCGGGGCGGCTGCGGTGGATCTCGTCGGTGGTGATGCCCTCGTAGCCGCCGTAGTCCCATTCGCGCAGGTCGGGCTCGACGGTCAGGTCCTCGAGCCCGGCGAGCCGCGCGGTCCGCACGGCCCGGTCCATCGGGCTGACCAGGATCAGCCCGATCTTCCGCGCGGCGAGCGGCCGGCGCAGGGCGCGGGCCTGCTCCTCACCGAGCGGAGTCAGGGGCAGATCGGTCCAGCTGGTGTGCCGGTGCGACCGGCTCCACTCGGTTTCGCCGTGCCGGACCAGCAGCAGCTCAGCCACGGTTGCCGGATGCCTTCTCCTCGCCCGCGAGGCCCTGCTCCTTCTCCTCGTCGATGGCGTGCTTCTCGTTCGCCGCGGCGGCGATGGAGGCGCGCACCGTGTCCATGTCCAAGTCGCGGGCCTGGCCGATGAGGTCCTCCAGGGCCGGCTCGGGGAGGGCGCCGGGCTGGGCGAAGACCGCGATGTTCTCCCGCACGATCATCAGCGTGGGGATGGACTGGATGTCGAAGGCGGCGGCCAGCTCGGGCTGGGCCTCGGTGTCGACCTTGGCGAACAGCAGGTCCTGGTGGCGCTCGGCGGCCTTCTCGTAGATGGGCGCGAACATCCGGCACGGCCCGCACCAGGAGGCCCAGAAATCAATCAGTACGAATTCGCTCCCGGACACGATCTCGTCGAAGTTGTCCTTGGTGAGCTCGACGGTGCTAGTGCTCATGCCTGCGTTACCCGCTTCCGTACGTCGGCAGATGCCACATGCACGGTAACCCCGCCACCGTCCGCGGTTATTCCGGGCAGGTGGCGGGGGCGGCGGCCGCCGGGACGGCTAGCCGGTCCGGAAGCGTATGCCCAGGTCGGCAGGGGTGAAGTGGCGTACGTCCCTGGTGGAGAGCCCGTCGCCGGTCCCCCGGAAGACCCAGAAGCCGCCCGTCCTGCCGTGGCCGTAGCCGGGCGCGGCGGCGACCACGTCGTCGTGTCCGTCCCCGTCGACGTCGAGCAGCGGGGGCTGCGGGGCGAAGGCGTCGAAGCCGTACGGGGTGTGGCGGCCGGGCACCCCCGGGGTGTCCAGGTCCAGCGACTGGACCCGGCCACGCTCCCGGCCGTGCTCCCGGCCGCGCTCCCCGTCGTGCTCCCGGTCGTGCTCCCCGTGGGGGCTCTTGGCCGGGTCGGGGGAGTACTCGCCGCCGCGCCCGTGCCGTGAGCCGGGCAGCAGGGTGAGCCGGCCGTTGCCGTTGTTCTTCTCCGGGATGGCCACGACGAGGTCGGGGCGGCCGTCGCCGGTGATGTCGCCGACGGCCGGGGAGCCGCCGAAGCCGTCGCCGCGCCGTGCGTCGCCGGGCATGCCGGGGCCGGACTGGTCGACGGTGAGATCCGCACGCCCCCGGCCCAGGCCGGGCTTGGCGCCGTGGACGACGGTCAGCCGTCCGGAGCCGCGGTGGCGGCCGGGGCCGAGGGTCCCCTGGCCGGGCGCGAGCAGATCGTCGATCCCGTCGTGGTCGGCGTCCCCGGCCGCGGGCTCGCGCGGGCCGTCCTCGGTGCCGAGGGCATGGGCCAGGCGCGCCTCGGGCCGCCTGTCCCGCACCAGGCCCTTGGGCCCGCCGCGGTAGTGGGCGACGGGGGTGTCGAGGGGGGCGGTGTCGCCGGGTTCCGGCTGGTCCGCCTGGCCGAGGCCGTAGCGGTAGGTCAGCACCACATCGGTGCGGTGGTCGCCGTTGAAGTCCCCGGCCGTGGCGGTGGCGGGCGCGGTACGGCGGGGCCGGTCGGTGGGGCCGGTGGGGAGCGGGGCGGTACGGGCGGGCTGAGCCTTGGCGCCGAACGGCCCGTACAGCACGCGTACGGCACCCTGGCCCTCGCCCTGGTCATCGCTCTGGCCGTCGCCCTGGCCCTCGCCCTGGCCATCGCCGCGGCCCTCGCCCTGGCCCTCGCCCTGGCCGTCGCCGCGGGCGTCCGCCGCCGAGGCCAGCAGGTCGGCCGCGCCGTCCCCGTCGAAGTCCCCCACGGCCAGCGCCAGGAATCCGGCCGCGCCGCCGCCGAGCGGGCGCGGCGCGGCGAGCCCCCGGGGGCCGCCCCGCAGCACCACGGTCTCCCCCGTCCGCTCGGCCCGCGGCGAACTGCCGTGCCGGAAGCGTGCCGTCACCAGGTCGGTGAACCCGTCCCGGTCGAGATCGGTGCGCAGCAGGGGTCCCACGTAGTCGTCCTCGGCGCCGCTCACGACGAGGCGGTGCCGCGGGTCGAGGCCATGCGGCCCGCCGTAGACCACCGCGAGCCGGGCGGGCAGCGGTCCCCGGGAGGCGCTGGTGGGGCGGATGGTGGTGGCGAAGTCGTCGTAACCGTCGCCGTTGAAGTCCCCGAGCGAGGCACCGGCGGCCCCCTTCGTGGCCCCCTCCGTCGGTCTCCGCCCCTCGTGGCCGCCCTCACTGCACCCGGCGAGCAGCAGCACGGACACGGCCACGGCGGCGACGGGAACGGACGAACGCACGGCGACACCTCGCAAGGCGGATCGAGCTGACACGGACGGCGGGCGGGCAGGGAGGTACGAACACGGATACGAACGAGGGCTTCACCGCTCAAGGACTCCAGGGAGCGTGCTCGGGTTGCCTCGCGGCCGTCCCCGCCAAATACCCGCGACATCGGGCGCCGAGCTTGCGATCATGACGCCTGAACTCTGAACTCTGGCCTCTGGCCTCCGACCCCTGGCCCCTGGCCTCCTCGACGAGAAAGGGCGATGCGCGATGCCGGCCATACCCGCCGACCCGACCGTGCTGCACCCGATGCCCGAGCAGCCACGGGTGGTGCTGCTCAAGCCGCTGATCACCTCGCCGCTGATCGAGGTCGGGGAGTTCTCGTACTACGACGACCCGGATGAGCCCACCGCGTTCGAGACCCGCAATGTGCTGTACCACTACGGGCCGGAGCGGCTGGTCATCGGGAAGTTCTGCGCACTGGGCGAAGGCGTGCGGTTCATCATGAACGGCGCCAACCACCGCATGGACGGACCCTCCACGTTCCCGTTCCCCATCATGGGCGGCTCGTGGGCCGACCACTTCGACCTGATCACCGGCCTGCCGGGCCGGGGAGACACGGTGGTGGGCCATGACGTCTGGTTCGGATACCGGGCGATGGTGATGCCCGGCGTCCGTATCGGCCACGGCGCGGTCATCGCCTCCGGGTCCGTGGTCGTGGACGACGTTCCCGACTACGGCATCGTCGGCGGCAACCCGGCCAAGCTCATCCGCCGCCGCTACGGCGACGAGGACATCGCCCGGCTGCTGGCCCTGGCCTGGTGGGACTGGCCGATCGAGCACCTCACCGCGCATATCCGCACCATCATGTCCGGCAGCGTGGCCGAGTTGGAGGCGGCGGCTCCTCGGTAGGAGGTGCCCAGCGGGTCTTGGCACCTGCGGCGGGCCGATCCCCTCCCCGAAACACGGATCGTGACGCCTGCGGCGGGCTGTTCCCCTCCCCGCCCCCTTTCCCGAAACACGGATCCCGCCGCCCGCAGCGCGGGCTCCACAGCGGGCGCGGCGTCCGGCGCGAACTCGAGCCGGGGCTTGAGTTCACGTACCTGGAACGCCTCGATCAGCTCCTTGACGTCCCGGGCGGTGGGCCGGGCGCCGGGAAGAGGGGTCGCGTAGTTGATGTACGGGCTGGTGGTGCCGGGATCGAACGCCGCCACAAAGCCCCCGGTTTCGACAAGCACGGGGCGGCGGCGGAGGTTGGCTAGGGCAAAACTCTGGACGTCAGTGCCCATGGTTTTCGCGAGGCGGAGCGAAAGACCGCCACCGCAGCCACCGCACCCCACCGACCCCGACCCCGAACCCGACCCCGAACCCGAACCCGAACCCGTCCGGAGGATTGACGCGGACACACCACGTCTCTACCGTCTCGTCACATCTCGGCGTTCACAACGAAACACCAACTTCATATACATGGACGCCGGTCCATACCAACCCCCCACGGGAAGGCATTCCCATGCGCATGCGTACGCTGCTCACCGCGCTGGCGACCGTGACCACCGCCATAGGTGGCCTGGCCCTCGCGGGCCCCGCCGGCGCCTCCCCCACGGCCGCGACCTTCGCCGACCCGTCGAAGGCGCCGGGCGGCAACTTCGACCTCTCGGTGTGGCAACTCCAGGAGCCGGTCGGCTCCCCCGGCAAGCCGACGACCATCCCCTCGTCCCGGCTCCAGGGAGCGAACGGATTCCAGGACGACTACTTCTACACCGACAAGCGCGACGGGGCGATGACGTTCTGGGCGCCGGAAAAGGGCGTCACCACCCCGAACTCCAACTACGCCCGCTCCGAGCTGCGCGAGATGAACCGTAACGGCGGCGCCGCGGACTGGTCGCTCGGCGGCTCGCACAAGCTGCGGGCGACGCTGCGCGTGGTGTCGGTGACCAAGAACGTCTGCGTCGGTCAGATCCACCTCGGCTCGGGCGGCTCCTCCACGAAGCCGCTGGTGGAGCTGTACTACCGCGCCAACGGCGACATCGTCCTCGGCACCGAGAACTCCCCCGACGGCGGCCAGACGCTGCACAACGTGGGCCATGTGTCGGTCGGCAAGACATGGAACTACACGATCGCCGTCTCCGGCGGCGACACCATCGACCTGACGGTCAACGGCAGCACGACGCACTACGACATCCCGTCGTCGTTCTTCCCGTACAAGCAGTACTTCAAGGCGGGCTCGTACAACCAGTCGTCCTCCGACAGCACGACGAACGGAGCGCGCGTCGGCTTCTACGGGCTGACCGTCTCCCACGACTGACCGTCTCCCACGACTGAGCTCCCCGGGGGCTCCCCGGGGAGCCCCCAGGGAGCCCCCAGGGAGCCCCAGGCCCGGCGGCCGGGGCGGCCGCCGGGCCCCGTCGTCGCTAGGACGTGCGGCCGCCGAAGACCTCGGCCACTTCGGGGATGCGGTCGACATAGCCGTCGAGCAGCTTGCGGCCGACGCTCACCGAGTCGACCAGCGGGTGGAGCGAGAACGCCTTCGCGGCATCGGCCCGGGAGCCGGTGACGGCGGCGCTGATGGTGAGCCGTTCGACCGCCTTGACCTGCTGCATCAGACCGGTCTGGTGGAGGTCGGGCTGGGTGATGGTGAGCGGGTGGACGCCGTTCGCGTCAACCGTCACGGGCACCTCGACGACGGCGTCGTGCGGAAGGCCGGCGACGGTGGTCCCGTTGCGCACATTGAGGATCATCGTGGCGCGTTCATTGCGGCTGATCGCGGCCATCACCGCGAGGGCGACCCCGGCATACCCCTGGTGCGCGGGGTCCGGCCGGAAGTCCTCGGCCGGTTGGGCCTCTCCCTGGACGGCGCCCTTGGCCTCGGCCATGTAGTTGGCGCTGCGGTCGGCGATGGTCTTCCGCCACAGCGACACGGCCGAGCCCTCGGCGGCCTCCGTCACCCGCTGGTAGAACTCCCGCTGCTGGCGGGCGAGGAACTCGCCGCGGGTCTGCGGGGCGTCGAGGATGGACCGTACGGCCTCCCGGTTGAAGTAGTAGTAGTACAGGTACTCGTTGGGGATCACTCCGAGGTCGCGCAGCCACTCGCGCCCGAAGACCACACCCTCCTCCAGCTCGCCGAGGCGCTCGTCGGCGAGCAGCCGGGGCAGGATGTCCTCGCCGTCGTGCAGCACCCGGCGCATCCAGCCGAGGTGGTTGAGACCGACGTAGTCGAACTGGGCCCGGGACGGGTCGAGGCCGAGGGTCGTGGCGATGCGACGGCCCAGACCCGACGGCGTGTCGCAGATGCCGAGGACCCGGTCGCCGAGGACGCTCTGCATCGCCTCGGTGATCATCCCGGCCGGGTTGGTGAAGTTGATGACGTAGGCGTGCGGGGCCAGCCGCCGCACCCGGTGCGCGATGTCGAGCATGACGGGGATGGTGCGCAGCCCGTAGGCCAGACCACCCGGGCCGGTGGTCTCCTGGCCGAGGACGTCGAGGTCGAGGGCGACCCGCTCGTCGCACACCCGTCCCGCCAGCCCGCCCACGCGGATGGCGGCGAACACGAAGTCGCTGCCCTCCAGGGCGTCGTCGAGCGATGTGCTGACCGTCACCCTGGGCGCGTCGGCATGGCCGTCGGCGAACTGGGCGAGCACCTCGGCCATGGCCTTGAGCCGGGCCGGGTCGTTGTCGTACAGCCACACATCGTCGATACGGGGGGAGCCCTGATCACGCAGCAGGGCCTGGTAGACGTAGGGCACGCGGAATCCGCCGCCACCGAGGACGGTCAACTTCATGCGAGTATCACCTTTCCGTCCGCCTCGCGGCAGAGCTGGAGCGTGTTGGGGTCGGCACCGCTGGTGGTGATCAGGACGTCGATGTCGGAGAACGAGCACACGCGCAGCGATCCGGTGCCGGGGAACTTGGTCTCGGCGGCGACCAGGACGACCTTCCCGGCCGTCTCGACCATGGCCTGTTTCAGGGGGGCCTCGACGGCCATGTTGTCCACCACATGGCCGTTGGGCCGCACTCCGGTGCAGCTCAGGAAGAGCAGGTCGGCGCTGACCTGGCGGAGTGCCTGTTCGGTGAGGGAGCCGACCAGGGACTGGTAGTTGCGGCGCAGCACACCGCCGAGCATCACCAGCCGTACGGCGTCGTCGTCGCGGAGTACGTCGAGCACCGGCAGGCTGCTGGTGATGACGGTGACGGGACGGCCCCGCAGCCGGCGAGCGATGGCCAGGGGGGTGGTTCCGATGTCGAGGACGATCACGCTGTCGTCCTCGACCAGCTTCACGGCCTCCTCGGCGATCGCGTCCTTCAGCGCCTGGTGGCGCGACATGACCACGTCGAGCGGAATTTCGCGGTCCGCCTCCGTCTCGGCGGCCTCCGCGGACCCGCGCGGCAGGGCCGCCCCGCCGTAGGTGCGGACCAGCTCGCCGTTGCGGTCGAGGAGGATCAGGTCCCGGCGAATCGTGGACTCGCTGACCTGGAGGTTTTCGGCGAGCTCGCGTACCGAGGCCACTCCGGTCGACCGGAGTGACTCGACGATCTGCGCATGTCGTTTGCGTGAAGTCACGCATTGACGATAGCACCGCATGACTGAAGTCAGTCATCAAGACAAGAGATGTTCTTGTTGCTGATCGACTCTTGTCATTCCGCAGAGGCGGTGCTCATAGTTGAGCACTTCACCGTGGTCGCACCGGAAAGAGGCGGTCCCCGTGCTCGACGTGCTCTTCGCCGGCGAGGTCTTCTGCGACCTCGTCTTCGGCGGCATCCCCCACCTGCCCACCCCAGGAACCGAGGTGTACGCCGACCGGTTCGCCGTCTCCCCCGGGGGAACCGCGACCCGCGCCGTGGCCACCGCCCGCCTCGGACTGCGGACCGGCATCCTGGGGGTGATCGGCACCGACCTCTTCGGCGAGCACCTCGCCGCCCGGCTCGAAGCCGAGCAGAACCTGGACCCGACCTGGCTGCGCCGCGATCCCGCCGTGCACACCCCGGTCACGGTCGCGGCAACCCAGGAACACGACCGCGCCTTCCTCACCTACGAGGAGAGGGGGGCGCTGCGCCCCGAGGTGTGGGAGGGCGAGCTGCCCGCCGTCCGCTTTCTGCAACTCGGGATCGGACGGCCGCTGCCCGTCTGGGCGGCCGAGTTCCGCGCCCGCGGCACCCGTGTGCTGGGCGGCGTCGGCTGGGACCCCACCGGCCAGTGGTCACCGGAGCTGCTCACCCGGCTCGCCGAGGTCGACGTGTTCGTCTGCAACGCCGTCGAGGCGACGAGCTACACCCGCACCGGCACGGTCGAGGAGGCCGTGAAGGTCCTCGCCGACCATGTGCCCGACGTCGTCGTCACCGATGGCGGGAACGGCGCGGTCGCGGTGGACGGCGCCACCGGCGAGCTGGTCCGGGTCGCGGTTCCCCGGGTGCCGGCCGTCGATCCCACGGGCGCCGGTGATGTGTTCACCGCGGGGCTGATCACCGGCCTGAACCATGGCTGGCCCCTCACCACCCGGCTCCGCTTCGCCGGACTGTGCGCCGCCCTGTCGGTGCAGAGCCTGGGCGGCGCGAACAGCGCACCGCGGTGGGAGGCGATCGACGCCTTCCTCGAACGCACCCCCGGGATCCCGGACGCGGACCTCATCCGCATCCGTGCGATCAAGCCCTAGCTCCTGCGATCCGGTCCGATCCGGTCCAGTCCGACCCGATCCGGTCCAGTCCGACCCGATCCGGGACGGGCGAAGCCGGGCCGGACGACCGCGACCCCCGCCACCTTCCGACAGCCACCGCCCCAGCCCCGGGCGGCCGCACCCCCAGCACCGACCGCACCCCCAGCACCAGGAGGACCAGCCCATGGCCGAGAGAACCCCACGGCGCCCCCGTCGGCGCCTCATAGCCGCGGCGGCGCTCGCCACCGGTGTCCTGACCGGCGTCGCGGCCTGCTCCCCCGGCCCCAGCGGCGAGTCGGCCACCAGCGCGAAGACCTCCGGTCCGGTCTCCACCGACCCCGCCAAGGCCGGGAAGGTCACCCTCACCGTGTGGGACCAGAACACCGACCAGGGCGCCAACGCCTCCACCGAGGCGCTCAACAAGGCGTTCATGGCGAAGTACCCGAACGTCACCATCAAGCGCGTCTCCCGGTCCTTCGCCGACCTCAAGACCACGCTGAAGCTCGCGCTGTCCTCCGCCAACCCGCCCGACGTCGTCCAGGCGAACCAGGGCTACCCCGACATGGGCGCCTTCGTGAAGGCCAAGCTGCTGCAGCCGGTGGACCGCTACGCCAAGGCCTACGGCTGGGACACCGCCTTCCCGTCCCAGTTGCTCGACCTCAACCGCTTCTCCCCCGACGGCAAGACCTGGGAGACCGGCAATCTGTACGGCGTCTCGCAGACCGGTGAGATCATCGGCGTCTACTACAACAAGGCCAAGTTGAAGTCGCTCGGTCTGCCCCCGCCCACCACGCTCACCGGCTTCGAGACCGCGCTGGCCAAGGCCAAGGCGTCGGGTCTGCAGCCCCTTTCCTACGGCGACGCCGACAAGAGCCCCGGGATCCACATCTTCGGCGTCGTCCAGGCCCTCGCCGCCGGCAAGTCCGAGGTACGCAAGCTCGTCTTCGACGAGGGCGACGCCAAGTGGACGGACTCCGGCACCCTCAAGGCCGCGACCACGCTGCGCCGCTGGGCCGACAAGGGATACCTGGGCTCCGGCTTCAACGGCAAGAGCAAGGACCAGGCCGTCGACTCCTTCGGCCAGGGCAAGTCCCTGTTCCTCCTGGAGGGCACCTGGCAGTCGGCCGTCCTCGCCCCGAAGATGAAGAAGAACGTCGGCTTCACCGCGCTCGGCCCCACCGCCGGGCAGCCCCCGGTCACCCAGGGCGGCGAGGGCCTCGCGTGGTCCGTGACCTCCAAGTCCAAGCACTCGGACGTCGCCGGCGCGTACATCGACTTCCTCGTCAACAAGAACGGCATGAAGGCCGCCGCCACCCACGGCAATCTGCCGGCCCTTCCCCCGGCCGACTACAAGCCGGCACCCGGCACCGTCGACGCGGACATCCTCACCCAGTGGAAGGCCGTGAGCGAGAAGGACGGCCTGCTCCCCTACCTCGACTACACCACCCCGACCTTCTACGACACCCTCACCGCCGCCGTCCAGGAGCTGACCGCCGGACACCTCACCCCCAAGGCGTTCACCAGCCGACTCCAGTCCGACTACTCCTCCTTCCAGAACAGCAGGTAGACCCCAACGTCATGGCCGCCACCGCACACCGCCCGACGGCACGCAAGCGCCCGGCCGGCGCCCCCACCCGGGAGCCGGTCCGGCGCCGCGGCCGCGTCATCCAGTGGAAGGGCTACCTCTACGCCCTCCCCGCCCTGGTCGTCCTCACCGTCTTCCTGCTGGTCCCGCTCGGCCAGCTGGTGCAGATCTCCCTCTTCCACTGGGACGGGATATCCGTCTCCACCTGGGCGGGGTTCGACAACTACACCGAGATCGCCCGCGATCCCCAGCTCCGCGCGGGCTTCCTCCACTCCTTCGTCCTGATCCTGTTCTTCTCCGTCATCCCGATCGCGCTCGCCCTGGTGCTCGCCGCGGTCACCACGCGGGCCGGCCGGCTGCGCGGCGTCTCCGTCTTCCGCGCGATGATCTTCCTGCCGCAGGTGGTCGCCATGGTCGTGACCGCCACCGCCTGGACGGCGATCTACGCTCCCGACGGCGTGCTCAACACCGCGCTGCGCGCCATCGGACTTGAGGCGGTCGCCCGCCCCTGGCTCGGCGACTTCTCCACCGCCCTGCCCGCCGTCGGACTCATCGGCACCTGGCTGGAGATCGGCCTGTGCCTGGTGCTGTTCATCGCCGGCATCGGGCAGATCCCGGCGGAGCTGTACGAGGCGGCGAAGCTGGACGGGGCGGGCGCGGTACGGGAGTTCTTCGCCGTCACCCTGCCCGGACTGCGCGGGCAGATCACCGTCGCGCTCACCCTCACCGTGATCGCCGCCCTGCGCACCTTCGACCTGGTGTACGTCGCCACCCACGGCGGTCCGGGCAACGCCACCAGCCTGCCCGCCTACGAGGTCTACAACCGGGCCTTCGGCACCGGCCAGGTCGGCTCGGCCTGCGCCATCGCCGTCACCCTGACCGCGGTGATCCTGCTTCTCACCTTCCTGATCACCAAGGTCCAGCCACAGGAGGACGAGACGTGATCTCCGGCCGCGAACGGGCGTTCAACTACGCCATCCTCACCCTCTTCGCCGCACTGGCCCTGCTGCCGCTGATCGGCGTGGTGTCCTCCGCGCTGACCCCCGCCGCGGAGTCCGGGCCCTCCTTCACCTGGCCGCGCCACCTGGACCTCGGCAACTTCTCCACCGCCTGGCGCCAGGGCCACTTCGCCACCTATCTGACCTCCAGCCTGCTGGTCGCGATCTCGGTGGTGCTCCTGACGGCCGTCCTGGCGATCCTGGCGGGCTTCTCCTTCGCGCACTTCGACTACCCCGGCCGGTCGGTCCTCTTCTACGTCACCCTCATCGGGCTGATGGTGCCGCCCGAGGCCTTCGTCATCCCGCTCTACTTCAATCTGCGCGACACCGGACTCACCGACTCCTACTGGTCGCTGATCCTCCCGCAGACCGCCCAGTCCCTCGCCTTCGGCGTCTTCTGGATGCGCAACTTCTTCCGCTCGGTGCCGGTCAGCGTCATCGAGGCCGCGCGCCTGGACGGGGCGTCCGACTGGCGGCTGCTGTGGCGGATCCTGGTGCCCACCAGCCGTCCGGCGCTGCTGACGATGGCGATGCTGGTGTTCATGTGGACCTGGAACGAGTTCCTGCTCCCTCTGGTCATGATCACCGACGAGAGCAAGCGCACGGCGCCGCTCGGCCTGGCCTTCTTCCAGAGCGAGCACACCACCCAGTACTCCGTGCTGGCGGCCGCGTCCATCATCGTCGCGCTGCCGGTCGTCGCCTCGTACATCTTCCTGCAGCGGCACTTCATCTCCGGCATGCTGTCCGGCGCGGTGAAGGGCTGACGGGGTGAGGTGGCCGTCCAAGGCCACCTCACCCCGTCAGTCCACCGGAAACCGAGCCACCCAACGCCGCTGCCACGGCGTCTCGACGGCCCGGGGGTGATGGTGGGTGCGCGCCCAGGTGACGGCGTCGGCGGGGGCCACCCCCGCCAGGACGGCCAGGCAGGCGACGACGGTCCCGGTCCGGCCGACCCCGCCCCCGCAGGCGACCTCCACGGGCGTGCCCGCCCGGGCCCGCTGGTGCAGTGCGCGAATCTGCCGTACGGCCAGGTCACGGTCGCGGGGCAGCCGAAAATCGGGCCACTCGACCCATGTACGCTCCCACTCCAGCTCCCCGTCATGCCGCTCACGCAACCGGGCGGACCCCAGATACAGCCCGAACCCCGGCAGCGGCCCCTCCGGCCGCGGATACCGCAGACCGCGCCCCCGAACCCAGCACCCGTCCGGCAGCCGCAGGGCACCCCGCAGTGGTGCGTCACTCATCCCGTCCCGCCCCCGCTCACGCTCACGCTCCGAAGATCTCCATCCGCCGACGCGCCCATCTCACTCATGAGGGCCTCACTCATGAGGGCACCGCCCACACCCGTACCGTCTCGCGACTGGCGCCGACCAGCAGCCGCCCGACAGGTGAGAACGCCAAGCGCCCGCGTCCTGGCCTGAACGGATGAACGGGAGCCCCCGCGTCAGCGCGGCGACTCCCGTTCATATGCCTTCGCAGGCCAGAATGGGTCCTGCCCGCGTAGTGCCCTGGTGGGGCGGGTGGGACTCGAACCCACGGCCGACGGATTATGAGTCCGCTGCTCTAACCGGCTGAGCTACCGCCCCGTAACGGCGCGTCGTACACATCTGCGCACGCCGTCTGCCGCAGCATAGCCGCTCATACGATCTGCTGCTTCGGAGGGCCGGTGCCGGGTGGCCCCCTGGCTGCGATCATGACGTAGATCACGCCCGGAGGGGGCCGGAAATGAAAAAGGACCCCTTGAGGGGTCCTCCTCCCTGCTCCCCCGACTGGACTCGAACCAGTAACCCTCCGGTTAACAGCCGAATGCTCTGCCAATTGAGCTACAGGGGACCGAGCTCCCCCGACTGGACTCGAACCAGTAACCTGCCGGTTAACAGCCGGCTGCTCTGCCAATTGAGCTACAGGGGATTGCTCCGTGTGCCGCGACCGTGGCCCCGTCCGGATCTCCCGGACGGCGTGCGCTCGCTGCGACACATACATTAGCGCAAGCAGGGGGGTGCTCCGCCAATCGGTTCGCCGCGTCCGCCCTCGGGCGAACCTCCGCCGTTCCGGGGATGATCTTCTAGGTGATCGTGGGTGATCTGCGGCGCGGGCGGGTAGACGTGCGGCACGACCCCGGGGTCCAGATGTGAAGGACAGCGAGAAGGGCAGGTCGATGCGCTACCGGCTGACGTTCATCACCGGGTTGGCTGTGGGTTACGTACTGGGCACACGAGCCGGCCGCGAGCGGTACGAGCAGTTGCGCGGCTGCGCGCAGAAGTTCGCACGGAACCCGGCCGTCCGCAATACCGCCGAATCGGCCGCGCAAGGCGGCCGACATGCCGCCGTGCGGGCGCTGGACAAGGTCCGGCCGCTGCGCGAGAAGATCGGGCAGCGCGACCCCCGCGCGGTGGGCGAGGACGACTGGGGCACCAGCAACACCTAGCCCCGGCGGTGGCATGATCTGATCCATGGGGATAGTCGCCGGGTTGGACAGTTCGTCCGAGAGCACACGAATCGTCGTCTGTGACACCGATACGGGTGCCGTGATCAAACAGGGGTACGCCCCGCACCCGGTCGGCGGCAGCGGCGATGTGGACCCGCAGGCGTGGCTGATGTCCCTCGGCGAGGCCGCCGAGGGCGGGCTGCTCGAAGGGGTCCAGGCCATCGGCGTCTCGGCGCAGCAGCACGGGCTGCTGGCGCTGGACGCGGGCGGGGTGCTGGTGCGGCCCGCGCTGGTGGGCAACGACAAGCGCGCCCAGTCCGCGGCCGCCGACCTCACCGAGGCGCTCGGCGGCCGCACCGCCTGGGCCCAGGCGGTCGGCGCCGTACCGACCGCCTCGCAGCCGGTGGCCAAGCTGCGCTGGCTGACCCGGAACGAGCCGGACGCGGCGCACCGCGTGGCCGAGCTGATGCAGCCGCACGACTGGCTGGTGTGGCAGTTGCTGGGGCGGCCGGTGCGGCGTACGACCGACCGCGGTACGGCGTCCAGCAGCGGCTACTGGTCGGCGGCGAACGGATCCTGGCGCCCCGATCTGGTCCAGCTGGCCCTCGGTCACCAGGTGCGGCTGCCGGAGGTCATCGGCCCGGCCGACGCCGCCGGGCACACCCCCGAGGGGCTGCTGATCTCCGCAGGTACGGGCGAGACCATGGCCGCCGCCTTCGGGCTCGGGGTCGGGGCCGGCGACGCGGTGATCTCCCTGGGCGCCTCCGGCTCGGTCTTCTCCGTCCACCATGAGGCGCTGGCCGATCCGACCGGCACGATCCTGTCGTACGCGGACGCCACCGGCATGCATCTGCCGGTGGTCCATACGCTCAACGCGGTACGGGCACTACGCGGTACGGCGGAATTGCTCGGCACGGATCTCGAGGGGCTCTCCGCGCTCGCGATGAAGTCCACCCCGGGTTCGTCCGGGCTGGTGCTGCTGCCGTATCTGGAGGGCGAGCGGACCCCGCATCTGCCGCATACGGCCGGGACGCTGACCGGGCTGCGGCGCGAGTCGATGAAGCCCGAGCATCTGGCGCGGGCCGCGTTCGAGGGAATGCTGTGCGGGCTCGCGGACGCGCTGGACGTGCTGCGCGGGCGCGGCGTCCAGGTACGGCGCGTCTTCCTGCTCGGGCCCGCGGCCGACCTCCAGGCCGTCCGCGCGATCGCGCCCGCGGTGCTGGGCGCGCGGATCGTGGTGCCGCAGCCCGCCGACTACGCCGCGCTGGGCGCGGCCCGGCAGGCCGCGTGGGCGCTGGGCGTCTCGCACGGCACCCACTCGCCGCATGAGCCGCCGCGCTGGCCGGCCGCGGCGAGCCAGGTCTTCGAGCCGGGCGAGGACCTGCCGGTGGGGCAGTCGGTGCGGCAGCAGTACGCGGCGGTGCGGGAGCAGATCCACCCCGGAGCGTTCGAGCCCGCCCCCGGCGATCAGGAGGCCGCGGGCCATGCGGCGGCGGCCGGTGGGCACGATGTCGGCGCGTACGAGGCCGGTGGGTACGAGGCCGGCACGTACGAGGCCGGTGGGTACGACGGCGGGTGACGCCCGGCCCGTGTGGGCGGGGGCCGGGGGGCGGCGGCTAGTCCAGATAGCCCCGCAGCTGATCGGCGAAGGCGTGGTCGCGGAGCTTGTTGAGCGTCTTCGACTCGATCTGGCGGATCCGCTCCCGCGTCACCCCGAAGATCCGGCCGATCTCCTCCAGCGTGCGGGGGCGGCCGTCGGCCAGTCCATACCGCAGCTGCACCACTTTGCGTTCGCGCTCGCCGAGCGTCGACAGCACGGCCTCCAGATGCTCGCGGAGCAGCAGGAAGGCCGCGGACTCCACGGGTGAGGCCGCGTCGCCGTCCTCGATGAGGTCGCCGAGCGCGACATCGTCCTCCTCGCCCACCGGCGCATGCAGCGACACCGGCTCCTGGGCCAGCCGCAGCACCTCGCTCACCCGCTCCGGGAGCAGGTCGAGATGGGCGGCGACCTCCTCGGGGGTGGGTTCGTAGCCGCGCTCCTGGAGCATCCGGCGCTGGACCCGGACCACCCGGTTGATCAGCTCGACGACATGCACCGGGACCCGGATCGTCCGGGCCTGGTCGGCCAGCGCGCGGGACATGGCCTGGCGGATCCACCAGGTGGCGTACGTCGAGAACTTGTAGCCGCGGGCGTAGTCGAACTTCTCGACCGCCCGGATCAGGCCCAGGTTGCCCTCCTGGACCAGGTCGAGCATGGTCAGGCCGCGGCCGACATAGCGCTTGGCGACGGAGACGACGAGGCGGAGGTTGGCCTCGATCAGCCGCCGCTTGGCCATTCGGCCCAGGACCACCAACCGGTCCAGGTCCAGGGCGAGTTGGGTGTCGAGATCGGGGGTGTTGCCGAGCTTCTCCTCGGCGAAGAGGCCCGCCTCGACCCGGCGGGCCAGCTCGACCTCCTCGACCGCGGAGAGCAGCGGTATCCGCCCGATCTCACGGAGGTACTGGCGGAAGAGGTCCGCGGAGGGGCCGCTGGTGTCGGCGCGGGCGGGCGGCTCGATCGGTTCGACGGGCTCCACGGCCTCGACCGACTCGGTGGGCTCGACGGGTTCGGCGGGCTCGGCGGGCTCGGCGGGCTCGGCGGGCTCGGCGGGCTCCGCTTCGGGGGCGGCACCGTCGGGCGCGGGGGCCGGGGCGGTGCCGGGGGCGAGCTCCGCCACGGGGTCCGGTGCGGCGGCGTCCTGGCCGGTATCCGGTACGCCTTCCGCGACGAGGTCCGCCGAGTCCTCGGGCATGGCCGGCGCTACCGCTGTGGCGCGGGGCGAGTGGGGGGACAGGGGGTGCGCCGCGAGGGCCGCGTCGGTGAGGGTCTGGGTCTGCACGGGGGCGACCTCCAGGGTGATCGCTGCTGAGGGGGCAGAACGATCGGGTACGGCACGGCGGCCGCGCCGCCGTCCGTCCCGTACATCTTGAGCGACTCTGCGGGGGATTCCGGCCCTACCCGGCCAACACCGCCGCGCTCCGAGGACTCAGGCACCGCATCCCAGTGTGGAGTACGACACAGGCCCGCCACGAGGGGCGTGCGGGCACTTTTTGCTCAGCGGCCCGTGACCGTACGACTACCCGGCGACTACGGCGAGCCCCCGGGCCCGCCCGCCGGGGCATGAACGCGCTGGCCGGAACCCATCCGCGGGCCCTGGCCGCCCTTGCCGCCCCCGGCCGCGCCCGGCCGCGCCCGGCCGCACCTGTCGCCCCGGCCGCCTCCGCCGCCCCGAGCCCGCCCGCCCTTGAGCCGCCCGCCCCGAGCCGCCCACCCCGAGCGCCCGCTCGTCCTACAGCGCCGCCGCGCCCCGGTCCCGGAGGGACTGGCCGTACTGCTGCAGCACCCACAACTCGTTCTGCACGGCGGCGAGGTGGGCCGGGTCGGCCTGCTGCCCCAGGCGCTGGAGGGTGCCCCGCACCTCGGTCACGCGGTGATTCACCGCGGCCAGCCGGACGGCCACCAACTGCACCCCCGCGTACGCCTCGTCCGGGTCGCGGCGGGTGTGCGGCGGTTCGACGGCGAGCTCGGTGACCATCGCCCGGACCGTGTCGTCGGGCGCCGCCTCCCGGACCCGGGCGAGATAGTCGGCGTCCGCGGCGGTCGCGCCGCCCGCGTCCTCGATGGCGCGGCGCACCGCCGCGTACGGCGGGGCGGTGAACTCGTCGATGCCGTAGGCGTCGAAGGCCGGGGAGACCAGATGGGGGTGTTGCAGCGCCAGCTTGAGCAGCTCGCGCTCGACGCGATGGGCGGGGCTGCGCAGATTCAGGGCCGGTCCGCGCGGGGTCGGCGGCGCCCCCTGGGTCTCCGGGCCGCCCCGGTGGCGCTGCGGCGGTCCATCGCCCCCGGGACCGCCGCGCTGGTCGCCCCGGCCGCGCTGGTCGCCGCCCGCGCCGCGGCCGCGTTCCCGCGCCCAGCGGGCCAGCTGCGAGACGCGCCGCACGACGAACTGGGTGTCGAGGATGCCGAGCAGACCCGCGAGATGGACCGCCGACTCGTGCTGGATGGAGCTGTTCTTGATCCCGGCGACGACGGGCGCCGCCTCCTCCAGCGCGGCGGCGCGCCCCACCGCCGTGTCCAGGTTGTGGCGCGCGATGATCTGCCGGATGGCGAACTCGAACAGCTGGGTGCGGCTCTCGACCAGCGACTTGACGGCGGCGTCGCCCTCCGCGAGCCGTAGGTCGCAGGGGTCCATCCCGCCCGGGGTGATCGCGATGTAGGTCTCGGCGGCGAACTTCTGGTCGTCCTCGAAGGCACGCAGGGCCGCCTTCTGGCCCGCCGCGTCGCCGTCGAAGGTGAAGACCACCTCGGCACCCGAGTTGTCCATCAGCAGCCGTCGGAGGATCTTGATGTGGTCGCCGCCGAAGGAGGTGCCGCAGGTGGCGATGGCCGTGGTGACCCCCGCGAGATGGCAGGCCATGACGTCCGTATAGCCCTCGACGACCACCGCCCGGCTGGACTTGGCGATCTCCTTCTTGGCGAGGTCGATGCCGTACAGGACCTGGGACTTCCGGTAAAGCGGGGTTTCGGGGGTGTTGAGGTACTTCGGGCCGTTGTCGTCGTCGCGGAGCTTCCGGGCGCCGAAGCCGACGACCTCACCGGAGATGTCCCGGATCGGCCACATCAGCCGGCCCCGGAAGCGGTCGATCGGATTGCGGCGGCTCTCCTGGGCGAGTCCGGAGAGGATCAGCTCCTGGTCGGTGAAGCCGCGGCCGCGCAGAAAGCGGACCAGGTGGTCCCAGCCCGCCGGGCTGTAGCCGACACCGAAGTGCTGGGCGGCGGCCTGGTCGAACCCGCGCTCGGCGAGGAACTTCCGGCCGATCTCCGCCTCGGGGCGCTCCAACTGCTCCACATAGAACTGCGCGGCCGCCTTGTGGGCCTCGACCAGCCGGGTGCGCTCGCCCTGCTGGCGGCCGGGGGTGTAGCCCCCCTCCTCGTAGCGCAGGGTGATCCCGGACTGGGAGGCCAGCCGCTCGATGGTCTCGGCGAAGGAGAGGTGGTCGATCTTCATGATGAAGTCGACCGTGTCGCCGCCCTCCTGGCAGCCGAAGCAGTAGTAGAGCCCCTTGCTGGGGCTGACCTGGAAGGACGGGCTCTTCTCGTCGTGGAAGGGGCACAGGCCCTTGAGATTGCCACCCCCCGCGTTCCGCAGCTGGAGGTATTCGGATACGACGGCGTCGATCGGGACCGCTGCCCGTACCGCCTTCACGTCGTCATCGTTGATCCTGCCTGCCACGCCCGAATTCTACGGCCGGGGTCCGACACGGCTGTCCGCCGCCTGCCGGACCCCGGCGCATGGGTGCCCCGGCGGCTACGGGAGCAGCGAGGCGAGCGGGACGGCCGGGTCGGCCAGGGCCGCCGGGTCGAGCCGCTGACCGCCGCGGATGAGCCGTTGGATCGATTCGGTGACGTCCCAGACGTTGACGTTCATGCCCGCGAGCAGGCGGCCGTCGTTCAGCCAGAAGGCGATGAACTGCCGCTTGCCGACGTCGCCGCGCACCAGCACCTGGTCGTAACTGCCGGGCGGGGCGTAGCCGGAGTACTCCAGGCCGACGTCGTACTGGTCGGAGAAGAAGTACGGCACCCGGTCGTACGCGACGTCCTGGCCCAGCATGGCGCGGGCCGCCGCCGGGCCGCCGTTCAGGGCGTTGGCCCAGTGCTCGACGCGCAGCCGGGCGCTCGGCGGCAGCGCGGCCCGTACGGGGGTGCCCTCGAGGAACGCGAGCGGGGCGGAGGCCACGTCGCCGGCCGCGAAGACATCCGGGTCGCTGGTGCGCAGCGAGGCGTCGACCGCGATGCCGCCACCCGCCGCGCGGTCCACCACCTCCAGGCCCGCGGCCTCGGCGAGGGCGGTGCGCGGGGCGGCGCCAATGGCGGCCAGCACGCTGTGGGCGGGGTGCTCCTCGCCGTCGTCGGTGAGGGCGGCCAGCACCATGCCGTCCTGGCCGGTGATCTCGGTAAGGCGGGCACCGAAGTGGAAGCGGACGCCGTGCTCGCCGTGGAGGTCGGCGAAGAGGGCGCCCAGCTCGGGGCCGAGCACGGGGTGGAGCGGGGTGGGCTCGGGCTCGACGATGGTCACCTCGGCACCGTAGCCACGGGCGGCGGCCGCGACCTCGAGGCCGATCCAGCCCGCGCCCGCGATGACGAGCTGGCCGTTGTCCCGGCCGAGGGTGGTGAGGACGCCCTTGAGCCGCTCGGCGTGGGCGAGCCGGCGCAGATGGTGGACCCCGGCCAGATCGGTGCCGGGGATGTCGAGGCGGCGCGGCTCGGCGCCGGTGGCCAGCAGCAGCCGGTCGTAGTGGACCCGGGTGCCGTCGCCCAGGGTGACGGCCTTGGCGGCGCGGTCCAGGTGGACGGCGGGCAGGCCGAGGTGGAGCTCGATATCGGACTGGGCGTACCAGGCGGGCTCGTGGACGAAGACGCTGTCGCGCTCCTGGCTGCCGGTGAGGAAGCCCTTGGAGAGCGGGGGCCGTTCATAGGGGTGGTCGCGTTCGTCACCGATGAGGATCACCCGCCCGGTGAATCCCTCCGCTCGAAGGGTCTCCGCGGCTTTCGCCCCGGCCAGGCCCCCTCCGACGATGACGAATGTCTGGTGTGCGTCCACCACTTGTGTCCTCCTCGCTGCCGAGCGGTGCCGAGCGGTTTCTCTATGAGTGCCTTACCCCGGTCGTGTCAGGTCGTGCGCTCCGAAAGCCGTCCTGAAAGCCGTGCCGATGAAACCGTGCGGATAAAGCGGATAAAGCCAGTGCCGGGAAGATGCGTCGAAAGCTGTGTCACAGGGGAGCCTCCCGCACCACGCGTGCGTCCGGAAGGGCCGGTAGGCCGTATGTGTGCGCGGAAGCCGTATCCGGCGGGCGGCTCGGCTTCCGGCGTCAACCGGTGAGGCGGGCGTGCAGCCCCCGGGCCGAGGTGTCGGTCAGGGAGGCGATCTGGTCCACGATCGCCCGCAGCCGGCCCCGGTCGTCCCCGGCCGCGTCGAAGAGCGCGCGGAACTGGGGGTCCAGGCCGTGCGGGGCGCGGGCGATCAGGGCTGCGCCCAGCTCGGCGATGACCACGCGCTGATCGGCCCGGACCAACTCCTGGTCGGCGCGCTGGATCACATACCGGTCGGCGACCGCCTTGAGGACCGCGCACTCCAGGCGGGTGGCGCGGGGGACGACCAGCTCGGCGTGGTAGCGGGTGAAGCGGCCCGTGCCGTACGCCGCGCGGGTGGCGCCCTCGGCGGCCAGGCAGAAGCGGCCGATGAGCTGGCTGGTGGCGTCCTTGAGCCGGGCCTGGGCGACGGACGAGCCGTCGTAGCCGTGCGGCCACCACTCCTGGCCCAGCAGCCGGTCCAGCGCCTCGGCCAGCTCATCGGGCTCGGCCCCCGGGGCGTAGCGGTCGGCGGCGACGGCGAAGACCTCGCGGCGCTCGGGGTCGGCGAGCAGGCTCGCGGGGTTCAGATGGCCCGCGTGCAGCCCGTCCTCGACGTCGTGGACGGAGTAGGCGACATCGTCGGACCAGTCCATGACCTGGGCCTCGAACGTCGTACGGCCCTCGGGGGCGCCCTGCCGGTACCACTCGAAGATCGGGACGTCGTCCTCGTAGACCCCGAACTTCGGGGAGCGGGGGCTGTGCGGATGGCCGCCGCGCGGCCAGGGGTACTTGGTGGCGGCGTCCAGCGCGGCGCGGGTGAGGTTGAGCCCGACGCTCAGCGGCTCGCCGGTGACCCGGTCGGGCACGAACCGCTTCGGCTCCAGCCGGGCCAGCAGCCGCAGCGACTGCGCGTTTCCCTCGAAGCCGCCGCAGGGCTCGGCGATCTCGTTGAGCACCCGCTCGCCGTTGTGCCCGAACGGCGGATGGCCGAGGTCGTGGGCGAGACAGGCCATCTCCACCAGATCCGGGTCGCAGCCGAGGGCGGCCCCCAGCTCCCGGCCCACCTGGGCGCACTCCAGGGAGTGGGTCAGCCGGGTGCGGGGCGTGGCGTCGAAGGCCGGGGCGCGCCCGGCGGGGCCGGGGTCGGCGGCCGGTGCGGCGGGCACCACCTGGGTCTTCCCGGCCAGTCTGCGCAGCGCGGCGGAGTGCAGCACCCGCGCCCGGTCCCGCTGGAAGGCGGTACGGCCCGGCCGCTTGTCGGGCTCGGGCGCCCAGCGCTCGAGGTCCGCCGCGGCGTAGCCGGGGACGCGGCGCGGGTCGGCCTCGGGTGCACCGGCCGAGGGGACACCGGCCGAAGGGGCACCGGTCGAAGGGGCACCGGCCGAGGGGACACCTGCCGAAGGGGCACCGGCCGAGGGAACACCGGCCGAAGGGCCACCGGTCGAGGGGACACCGGCCGAAGGGGCACCGGTCGCGGCGGCCGAATCCGGTTCGGGTCCAGGGGGTGCGCTGGGGCTCATACCCCGACGGTAGCCGCCGGGTGCGACAAGGGCGCAGAGGCCAGCGCCTCTTCGTAACGGCGCAGTACGAGACGCGCCACCGCCGGATGGGCGCCGAGCGGGGCGGCCGCGGGGCCGGTGGCGGCGCTCGCGCACTGGGTTGCGAAGCGGCCGGGCGCGGTGAAGTAGGAGGCGACCGCGACCCGGTCGTGGCCGAGCGCGGCCAGGGCGCGTACGGCCTCGGGCACGGTGGGACCGGAGCCGGAGGCGTAGCCGGGCAGCACGGGGATCCCGCCGAGCCGGGCGCTGAGCAGGGCGGCGGTACGGGCCGTGTCGACGGCCGCGTCCGGGTCGCGGGAGCCCGCGGCGGCGAGGACGACGCCGGGGCCGGGCGAGCCCCCGGCCCGTCGGTCCGCCTCCGCCAGCCGGGCGTGCAGGGCCTCGGCGAGCAGCGGGTCCGGGCCGAGCGGGGCGGCGATCCGGACGGCGAGGTGGGGCGCGGCGGCGACGGCCTCCGGAATGTCCTGTTTGATGTGGTGGCCGCGGCTCAGCAGCAGCGGGACGAGCACCGTCTCGCCGCGCAGCGCGGCCAGCGTGTCAGTCAGCAGCGGCCGGTTGAGCTCGATATGGCCGAGGCGTACGGGCAGTCCCGGGCGGAGCGCGCGGACGCGGTCCAGGAGGGCGTGCACGGTGCGCAGCGCCTCGGGGTCCCGGCTGCCGTGGGCGACGGCGACGAGCGTCGGCGCGCGATCCCGGCCGCCCCGGCGGACACCGTCGTGGCCCAGCCGGTCGAGCTGGGTGGTGAGCTGGGCGGTGAACCGGGTCATGATCCGCTGGGCGCTGTCGAAGTCCGCCGCACCGTCGGGGCCATGAGGGCCGGGTGGACCGGAAGGAACAGGCTGGGGCGTCATGGCGAGAGCCTGGCAGCGGCAGATTGCGCCGCCGTTGCGCCGCCGTCACGGGTGATTGCGTCGACTTCACCGGCTGCCCGGCGCCGTGCTGAGGTCCGCTTCCCGCGGGCGTAATGCGAGGTGACGCGTGCTGTAACACGGCCGTAGCACGCTCCTTCGCATGGCGCACGTTCCGGTTACCGGGGAGCACTCTCCCGCCTCCTCCGACCCCGTCGATACGCACTGCCCTTACTGTTCGCTGCAGTGCGGTATGACGCTGCGCCCGGTGCCGCCGGGCGGCGGACCCGGTGACGGGCCGGGCGGTCGGCCGGACGGGCGGCCAGGCGGGCGGCCAGGCGGGCGGCCGGGCGGGCGGCCGGGCGGTGTCGAGGTGGTCGAGCGCACCGCGTTCCCCGTCAACCGTGGCGCGCTGTGCGGTAAGGGCCGCACCGCGCCCGCCGTGCTCTCCTCCCGGGTGCGCCTGACCGAGCCGCTGGTCCGCCGCCCTGACACCGGCCGGCTCGAACCGGCCACCTGGGAGGAGGCCCTCGACCGGATCGCCGAGGGCCTGGAGTCCACCGGCCGGGCGTACGGCCGCGACGCGGTGGGGGTCTTCGGTGGCGGCGGGCTGACGAACGAGAAGGCGTACGCGCTGGGGAAGTTCGCCCGGGTGGTGCTCGGCACCTCACAGATCGACTACAACGGCCGGTTCTGCATGTCCTCGGCCGCCGCCGCCCATCAGCGGGCCTTCGGTCTTGACCGCGGGCTGCCGTTCCCGCTGGCGGACGTGGCCCGCACCGGATGCGTCGTACTCGTCGGCTCGAACCTGGCCGAGACCATGCCGCCCGCGCTGCGCTATCTGACCGAGTTGAAGGAGGCGGGCGGCCGGCTGATCGTGGTCGATCCCCGGCGGACCCGCACGGCCGAGCAGGCGGATCTGCATCTGGCGCCGCGCCCCGGCACCGATCTCGCGCTCGCCCTGGGGCTGCTGCACCTGGTGGTCGCGGAGGGCCGGGTGGACGAGGAGTTCGTCGAACGGCGCACCAGCGGCTGGCCCGAGGCGCGGGCCGCCGCGATGGCCCACTGGCCGGAACTGGTGGAGCGGATCACCGGCGTCCCGGTTCCTGAGCTCCGTAAGGCCGTCACGATGTTCTGCGACGCCGAGAGCTCCATGGTGCTCACGGCCCGGGGTCCCGAGCAGCAGTCCAAGGGCACCGACACCGTCGGCGCGTGGATCAACCTGTGCCTGGCCACCGGCCGCGCGGGCCGCCCGCTGTCCGGCTACGGCTGCCTGACCGGCCAGGGCAACGGCCAGGGCGGCCGCGAACACGGCCAGAAGGCCGATCAGCTGCCCGGCTACCGCAAGCTGGACGACCCTGCCGCGCGTGCCCATGTGGCGGCCGTCTGGGGCGTCGAACCCGACGACCTCCCCGGGCCGGGGCGCAGCGCGTACGAACTCCTGGACGCGCTCGGACGCGACGTCCGGGCGCTGCTGCTGATGGGCTCCAACCCGCTGGTCTCCGCCCCGCGCGCGGCGCATGTGGAGTCCCGGCTGCGGTCGCTGGACTTCCTGGCGGTCGCGGACGTCGTGCTCTCGGAGACCGCCGCGCTCGCCGATGTGGTGCTGCCGGTGGCCCAGTGGGCCGAGGAGACCGGGACCATGACCAACCTGGAGGGCCGCGTCCTCCTCCGCCGGGCGGCCCTCACCCCGCCGCCGGGCGTCCGGACGGACCTGTGGGTGCTGGGCGGGCTCGCGGCCCGGCTCGGCTGGGAGAAGGGGTTCCCGGCGGACCCGGAGGAGGTCTTCGAGGAGCTGCGGCGGGCCTCGGCCGGGGGCCCGGCGGACTACTCGGGCATCACGTACCGGAGGATCGCGGCGGAGGACGGGGTGTTCTGGCCGTGTCCGGAGAGCGCGGAACGGGACGGGACGGGGGGGACCGGCACGGAGGGGGCTGGCACGGAGAGGGCCGACACGGAGAGGACCGACACGGAGGGGGCCGACGCGGAGAGGGCCGACACGGAGAGGGCCAGCACGGAGGGGGCCGACGCGGCGGGGGCCGACGCGGCGGGGGCCGACGCGGCGGGGGTCGACGCGGCGGAAACCGGCACGGCGGAAACGGGCACGGAGGGAACCGGCTCCGTAAGCCCGGGGCCCCACCCGCACCCCGGCACCCCCCGCCTCTTCCTCGACCGCTTCGCCACCGACGACGGCCGGGCCCGCTTCGCCCCGGTCAGCCACCGCCCGGCGGCCGAGGAGCCGGACGCGGAGTATCCGGTGCTGCTGACGACGGGCCGGGTGCTGGCCCAGTACCAGTCCGGCGCCCAGACCCGGCGCGTCGGCGAGCTCAACGAGGCAGCGCCCGGCCCCTACGTCCAGCTCCACCCGCTGCTCGCCGAGCGGCTGGGGGTGACCGAGGGCGGGCCGATCGCGGTGGTCTCCCGGCGCGGCCGCGCCGTGGCCCCGGCCCGTATCAGCCGGGACATCCGGCCGGACACGGTGTTCATGCCGTTCCACTGGGCGGGGCCGGGGCGGGCCAACACGGTGACGAACCCGGCGCTGGATCCGGTGTCGCGGATGCCGGAGTTCAAGGTGTGCGCGGTGCGGCTGGAGCCGGTCGAGGGCTGACGGCTTCCGGTCAGCCTCGGCTCCAGCTCTCGACCTCCGTCAGGTACGCCGCCCGCGTCTCCTCGTCGAGGAAGGCGGCCTGGAAGGAGTTGCGGGCCAGGGTGCGCAGGGCGGCCTCGTCGAGGCCGAGCGCGTCCCTTACGGCGGTGTAGTTGTCACCCGCGTAGCCGCCGAAGTAGGCGGGGTCGTCGGAGTTGACCGTCACCAGCAGACCGGCGTCCAGCATCGCGGGCAGCGGATGGTCCTCGAGGCGGTCCACGACGCGCAGCCGGACGTTCGACAGGGGGCAGACGGTCAGCGGGGTGCGGTCCGCGACCAGCCGGGCCACCAGCGCCTCGTCCTCCAGGCTCCGCACCCCGTGGTCGACGCGGTCCACGCCGAGGACGTCGAGCGCCTCCCACACATACGCGGGCGGCCCCTCCTCCCCCGCGTGCGCCACGCACTTCAGTCCGGCCTGCCGCGCCAGCGCGTACACCTCGCGGAACTTCGACGGCGGGTTCCCGACCTCCGCCGAGTCCAGGCCGACGGCGGCGATCCGGTCCAGGTGGGGCCGGGCCGCCTCGAAGGTCGCCAGGGCCGACTCGGCGCTCTCGTCGCGCAGGAAGCACATGATCAGGCGCGTGGTGATGCCGTACGTCCGCGGCGCGGCGTCCAGCGCGCGGCAGATCCCGCGGATCACCGTGTCGATCTCCACGCCGCGCGCGGTGTGCGCCTGCGGGTCGAAGAAGATCTCCGTATGCCGTACGCCCTGCTCACGGGCGCGGGCCAGATACGCGTCGGTGAGGTCGGCGAAGTCGTCCTCGGTGCGCAGCACGGTCATCAGCGCGTAGTAGAGGTCCAGGAAGTCCTGGAGGTCACCGAAGGAGTACGCGGCCCGCAGCTCCTCCTCGGTGGCGAACGGCAGCTCGACCCCATTGCGCTCGGCGAGCGCGAAGGCCAGATCGGGCTCCAGGGTGCCCTCGATATGGAGATGGAGCTCTGCGGTGGGAATCGGGGGCATGGCGTGGATCACCTGTTGGTTTTCGCTGACGGGGAGGTCACTCACCCTATCCGGGCGGCGGTGGGGCAACCGCCGCTCCCCTCCTCGGCGTCCCACAGCGCGACCGGATCGGTGCGGCGGGAGGGGGAACGGATGCTGGGGGGGGGGCGGGGGGGGGTGCGGGGGGGGGGGGGGGTGTCGGGGGCGGGGCGGGGGGGGGGGGGGGG
>NZ_JANIAA010000049.1 GCF_024505145.1 Streptomyces rugosispiralis
CTCCTCACCCCAGACACCCCCACCCCCACCAACCTCCCCACCTACCCCTTCCAACGCCACCACTACTGGCTTTCGGCGGCCCAGCGGGTCGGGGACCTCGCCGGGGCGGGGCTGTCCGTGGTGGGGCATCCGCTGGTGGCGGCCGGGGTGAGCATGGCCGAGGGCGGCGGATTCGTGTTCACGGGCCGGATCTCCGCCCGTACCCATCCATGGCTGGCCGACCACATGGTGCTGGGCCGGGTCCTGGTGCCGGGCGCGGCCCTGCTGGAGCTCGTGCTGGGGGCCGGGCACCATATGGGCGCCGAACGGCTGGACGAGCTCGTGCTGCACACCCCGCTGACCCTGCCGTCCGACGACACCGCCCTCGACATCCAGGTGGGCATCGACGCGGCCGACGAGCGGGGCGTGTGCGCCGTACGGCTGCACTCCCGGCCGCACCGCCCGGGGCAGGACGACGATCCGGCGGACTGGATGTGTCATGCCACGGGGACGCTGACGGCGTCGGTGTCGTCGCCCGGCGACGAGCGCAGGGACGCGGACGCGGAGCCGGAGGCCGAGGCCCAGTGGCCGCCGACCGGCGCGGAGCCGGTGGACATCGACGGGTTCTACGAGCGGCTGGCGGACCACGGCTACGGCTACGGCCCGGTGTTCCAGGGCGTGCGTGCCGTATGGCGCCGGGGCGAGGAGACGTTCGCCGAGGTGCGGCTGCCGGAGTCGGCCGCCGGTGACGCGGACCGGTTCGGTGTGCATCCGGCGCTGGTGGACGCGGCGTTGCAGCCGCCGCTTGTGGGGCTCCTGGAGGGCGAGACGGAGCGGATGATGCCGCTGTCGTTCTCCGGGGCGCGGCTGCGTGCCACGGGCGCGACCGTCGCCCGGGTGCGGATCGCGCCCACGGGGCCGGGCGGGATCTCGGTGCGGCTGACGGACCTCGCCGGTCTGCCGATCCTCACCGTCGACGAGGTGGTCTCGCGGCCCCTGGCGGCCGACGCGCTCACCCTCGCCACCGGGACGGACGCGCTCTTCGAGGTCACATGGACGCCGCTGCCCCTCCCGCCGTCCGAGGCCACGGAGTCCATGGCGGTGCTCGGCACTGCCCTGTCCGACGCTCCCGAGGCACCCGACGCCCCCGACGCCCCCGTCCATGCGGACGTGGCCGCGCTCCTCGCCGCCGTACGCACCGGCACACCGCTGCCCCCGCTGGTGCTGCTGCCCGCTCTCCCGGCGCGAGCGCCGGACGGTGTCGCGGACGTGCCCGCCACCAGCCGCGACCGCTTGGCGGCCGTACTGGCGACGGTGCGGGAGTGGCTGAGCCATCCCGAACTCGACGGCACCCGGCTCGCGTTGGTGACCCGGGGCGCGGTGGCCGCGTTCCCGGGGGAACGGGCCGAGCCGGCGTCGGCCGGGGTGCGCGGGCTGTGGCGTTCGGTGTGCTCGGAGCACCCGGGCCGGTTCGCGCAGGTGGATCTGGACGAGGCTCCCGAGTCCACGGCGGCGCTGGCCGTCGCCCTCGCCACCGGTGAGCCCGAGCTCGTGGTGCGCGCCGGAGCGGTGTCCGTGCCCCGGCTGGACCGGGTCTCGCCGTCGGCGCCGTCGGACGCGGGAATCCTGATGGCCCCCGAAGGGGCCTGGAGCCTGGACCTGGACACCGGGGGCACCGTGGAGGGGCTGCGGCTCGTGCCCGCTCCGGGGGTCGAGGAGCCCCTGGCCCCGGGGCAGGTGCGGATCGCCATACGCGCCACGGGCGTCAACTTCCGTGACGTCCTCGCGTCGTTGGGGGTGGTGCCCAGCGGTGAGCCCAGTGGTGAACCCAACGGTGAGCCCAGCGGTGCGGGGCTTTTCGCCGCCGAGGGCGCCGGTGTGGTGCTGGAGGTCGGCCCCGATGTCGACGGCCTCGCCGTGGGCGACCGGGTGATGGGGCTGGTGTCGGGCGCGTATGCGGGCCCGGTGGCGGTGGCCGACGCCCGGATGGTCGTGCGGATGCCCCACGGCTGGACGTTTCCGCAGGCGGCCTCGGTGCCCGCCGCGTTCCTGACCGCGTACTACGCCCTGGTCGAGCTGGCCCGGGTGCGTGCGGGCGAGTCGGTTCTGGTGCACGCCGCCGCGGGTGGCGTGGGGATGGCGGCGGTACGGCTGGCGCGCCATCTCGGGGCCGAGGTGTATGCCACCGCGAGCGAGCCGAAGTGGTCCGTGGTGCGGGGCATGGGCGTTCCGGCCGAGCGGGTGGCGTCGTCGCGCACCCCGGGGTTCGCCGACCGCTTCCTGACCGCGACCGATGGCCGGGGCGTCGATGTCGTACTGAACTGCCTGACCGGGGGGTTCATCGACGCCTCGCTGACGCTGCTGCCGCGCGGCGGCCGGTTCGTAGAGATGGGCAAGACGGACGTCCGGGACGCCGATGAGGTGGCGGCGCGATGGCCGGGCGTCGGCTATCGGGCGTTCGACCTCGCCGAGGCCGGGGCGGAGCGGCTGGGCGCGATGCTGGCCCATCTCGCCGAGCTGTTCGAGGCGGGGGTGCTGGCGCCGCTGCCGGTGACGGCGTGGGACACCCGCCGGGCGCGGGAGGCGTTCCGCCATGTCAGCCAGGCGCGCCACACCGGAAAGGTGGTGCTCATCCCGCCCCGGGGCACGATCGACGGCACCGTGCTGATCACCGGTGGCACGGGGGTCATCGGCTCGGCGGTGGCCCGGCATCTGGTCACCGGCCATGGCGTCACGGACCTGGTCCTCGTCGGACGCCGGGGCCCGGACGCCCCCGGAGCCCGCGAACTCACCGCCGAACTGGCCGGGTTGGGCGCGACGGCCCGCGTGGTGGCATGTGATGTCTCCGACCGCACCGCGCTGGCCGCCCTGCTCGACGGCCTGCCGCGACTGCGCGGTGTGGTGCACGCGGCGGGGGTGCTGGACGACGGTGTGGTCTCCGCGCTCACCCCCGAGCGGCTGGACACCGTGCTGCGCCCCAAGGCGGACGCGGCCTGGTATCTGCACGAGCTGACCCGGGACCGGGATCTGGCGCTGTTCGTGCTCTTCTCCTCCGCGGCCGGGGTGCTGGGCTCGGCGGGCCAGGGCAACTACGCGGCCGCCAACGCGTTTCTGGACGCCCTCGCCCGGCACCGCCGCGACCAGGGCCTGCCCGCACACGCCCTCGCCTGGGGCCTGTGGGGCGAACGCGGCACGATGACCGGTGGCCTGGGCGCCCCCGGCCTGGACCGGATGCGCCGTCAGGGCGTACTGCCGCTCACCACGGACCAGGGGCTGGCGCTCTTCGACGCGGCCATACGGGCGCCCCGCGCGCTCAGCGTTCCGGTCCGGCTGGACGTGGCCGCCCTGCGCCGCCACGGCGAGCCCGCACCGCTGCTGCGCGGCCTGGTCCGTACGACGACGGTCCGGCGCGGCGCCGCCAACACGGCCACCGGTGGCGGGCTGCGGGACCGCCTGGCGGCGCTGCCCCCGGCGGACCGCGAGCGCACCCTGAGCGACCTCGTACGGGCCCAGGCCGCCGTGGTGCTCGGGCATACGGGCGGTGCCGCGGTGGCCTGGGACCGCTCCTTCAGGGACCTGGGCTTCGACTCGCTGACCGCCGTGGAGCTGCGCAACCGGCTCGGCACGGCCACCGGGCTGCGGCTGCCGGTGACCACCGCCTTCGACCACCCCACCCCGGCCGCGCTGGTGGCCGAGCTGCTCCGGCTCCTGGCGCCGGTGAGTGAGACCACCGTCGTCCCCACCCTCGCGGCGGTGGCCGCCGATGACGACGACCCGATCGCGATCGTCGGGATGAGCTGCCGCTTCCCCGGCGGGGTGCGCTCGCCCGAGGAACTGTGGCGGCTGCTCGCCGAAGGGCGGGACGCCATCGGGCCCTTCCCCGACGACCGTGGCTGGCACGCCGAACTGGGCCGCCCCGGCGCGCCCGGGAGCCATGCGCCGGCCGGTGGCTTCCTGTACGACGCGGCCGACTTCGACGCCGAGTTCTTCGGCGTCTCACCCCGCGAGGCGCTGGCCACGGACCCCCAGCAGCGGCTGCTGCTGGAGACCACATGGGAGGCGTTCGAACACGCGGGCATCGACCCCACCGCGCTGCGCGCCACCCCGACCGGGATCTTCGCGGGGCTGATCTACGGCGACTACGCCACGCGCTTCCCCGGGCAGTTGGCCGACGGCTTCGAGGGCTATCTCGGCAACGGCAGCGCGGGCAGCGTGGCCACCGGCCGGGTGGCCTACGCCCTGGGGCTGGAGGGCCCGGCCGTCACCGTGGACACCGCGTGCTCCTCGTCCCTGGTGGCGCTGCACCTGGCCGCGCAGGCGGTACGGCAGGGCGAATGCGGCCTCGCGGTGGCCGGTGGGGTGACGGTCATGTCGACCCCGCGGCCGATCGTCGAGTTCAGCCGGGTCGGCGGGCTGGCCCCCGACGGGCGCTGCAAGGCGTTCGCCGCCGAGGCCGACGGGATGGGCTTCGCCGAGGGGGTCGGCATGCTCGTGGTCGAGCGACTGTCCGACGCCCGCCGCCACGGCCACCGGGTGCTGGCGCTGCTCCGGGGCTCCGCGCTCAACCAGGACGGCGCGTCCAATGGCCTCACCGCGCCCAGCGGTCCGGCCCAACAGCGCGTCATCCGGCAGGCGTTGGCGAACGCGGGGCTCACGGCGGCCGATGTGGACGTGGTCGAGGCGCATGGCACGGGGACGTCGCTGGGCGACCCGATCGAGGCGCGGGCGCTGCTCGCCACGTACGGCCGGGACCGGCCCGCCGACCGGCCGGTGGTGCTGGGCTCGGTGAAGTCCAACCTCGGCCACACCCAGGCGGCGGCCGGGGTCGCGGGCGTCATCAAGATGGTGCTGGCGATGCGCCATGGCGTCGTACCCCGCACCCTGCACGCCGAACGCCCCACCGAGCGGGTGGACTGGACGGCGGGCGCCCTGCGGCTGGCCGGGGAGAACGAGGACTGGCCCGCGGCCGATGCGCCGCGGCGCGGCGCGGTGTCGTCGTTCGGGATCAGCGGCACCAACGCCCATGTGATCCTGGAGGAGGCGCCGGACGCCGACATCCCCACTGAGCCGACGCCGACGCCGGTGGCGATGACGGCGGCGGTGGCGGTGCCGTGGGTGCTCTCGGCGAAGAGCGCCGACAGCCTGCGCGACCAGGCCCGCCGACTGCGGGAGCGGCTGGCCGCCGAACCGGACCTGGCGCCCGTCGATGTGGCCCGCTCGCTGCTGTCCCGGGCCGTCTTCGGCCGGCGCGCCGTGGTGATCGGCCGTACCCGGGAGGACTTCCTGGACCGGCTGGCGGCGCTCGGCCGTGGCGAACCGGCCACCGGTGTGGTCCTGAGCGCGTCCACGGACCGGTCCGTGTCCGGCGACCGGTCGGGGCCGGTGTTCGTGTTCCCCGGGCAGGGCTCGCAGTGGGCCGGGATGGCGGCCGAACTCCTCGGCTCGTCAACGGAGTTCGCGGAGTCGTTCGACGCCTGCGCCCGAGCGCTGGCGCCCTATGTCGAGTGGTCGCCGCTCGATGTGGTGCGCGGACGTCCCGGCGCGCCGTCGCTGGACCGGGCCGATGTGGTGCAGCCGGTGCTGTGGGCGGTCATGGTGTCCCTGGCGCGGGTGTGGCGGTCCCATGGGGTCGAGCCCGCCGCGGTGGTGGGTCATTCGCAGGGCGAGCTGGCGGCGGCGTGTGTCGCGGGGGTGCTCTCACTGGAGGACGCCGCCCGTGTCGTCGCGCTGCGCAGCCGGCTGATCGGGAGCGAACTGGCCGGGCGGGGCGGCATGGTCTCGCTGCCCGTGCCGGTGGACGAGGCCGGGAAGCTGGTGGCGCCCTGGGGCGAGCGGCTCTGCGTGGCCACCGTGAACGGGCCCGGCTCGACCGTGGTCGCCGGGGACGCGGCCGCGCTGGACGAGCTGATGGCGGCGTGTGAACGGGACGGGGTGCGGGCGCGCCGTGTCCCGGTGGACTACGCCTCGCACACCCCGCAGGTCGAACGGATCCGCGAGCGGCTGCTGGAGCTGGCCGCGCCCCTCACACCCCGCCCCGGCGAGGTGCCGATGTACTCGACGGTGACCGGCGCCCTCCTCGACGGCGCGGGCGCCGACGCGGCGTACTGGTACCGGAACCTCCGCGAGACCGTGCGGTTCGAGCAGGCGACCCGCGCCCTGGCCGAGGCCGGGCACACGGTGTTCATCGAGGTGAGCCCGCACCCGGTGCTGATCCCCGGGATCGAGCAGACGGTCGAACGGATGCCGCGGGGCACCCCGGCAGCCGTGGCGGTGGGCACGCTGCGGCGGGACGAGGGCGGCCGGGAGCGGCTGCTCACGGCGCTCGCGGAACTGTTCGTGGCCGGTGGCGCGGTGGCCTGGGCGACCGCGTTCGAGGGCGGGCGGCCCGTCGATCTGCCGACGTACGCCTTCCGTGCGCGGCGGTACTGGCTGGACGCGCCCGAGCACACCGGGGACGTGGGCGGCGCCGGGCTCACGGCGGTGGCCCATCCGCTGCTGGCGGGGGCGGTGGCCCCGGCCGGGAGCGACACGGTGCTGTTCACCGCGCGGCTGTCGCAGACCACTCACCGCTGGCTCGCCGACCACGCGGTGCTGGGCGGCGTGGTGCTGCCCGGCAGTGTGTTCCTCGACTGGGCGCTGTACGCGGGGCGTACGGTCGGCTGCCCGTATCTGCCCGAACTCACCCTCCAGGAGCCGCTGTTCCTGCCCGCCACCGACGCGGCGCACCTCCAGATCCAGGTGGGCGCGCCCGATGCGGAGGGCCGTCGGGAGCTCACCGTGCACTCCCGCCCCGAGTCGGCGGCCGAGGACACGGCGACGGGCTGGACCCGCCATGTGCGGGCCGTCGTGGCACCCGGCCCGGCGGGCCCGGACGACGCCCAGGCGGGTGGTCAGGAGGGCGCTGACACGGCCGCGTTCGCCGAGATGGCGGCCGTCTGGCCGCCCCCCGGTGCCCGCGCGGTCGACCTGACGGGCTTCTACGACCGGCTGGCGTCCGACGGCTTCGACTACGGCCCGGCCTTCCGCGGTCTGCGGTCGGCCTGGCGGCGCGACGGGGAGGTCTTCGCGGAGGTGGCCCTGGGCGAGGGGGCCGGTGGCGGCCCGGTGGACGGCTTCGCGCTGCACCCCGCGCTGCTCGACACCGCCCTGCACGCGATCGGCCTCGGCGGGTTCTTCGACCGGGCGGAGCCGGCGGGCGCGCCGATCCGGATGCCGTTCTCCTGGACCGGCGTCCGGCCGCACTCCACCCCGGACACCGCCCCGCCCGCCACCATACGGGTACGGCTGTCCGCCGTCGGTCCGGACGCCATCGGCGTCCATCTCACGGGCCCCGACGGTCAACCACTCGCGCATATCGCCGAGTTGACGCTGCGACCGGTGTCCGCGGACCGGTTGCGAGCGGCCGCGGAGGAGCGTGCGGCCCGGCCCGTACGGCGTGAACGGCCGGGTCCCCGGCCGCAGGACACCGCCGCCGCCCAGCGCGTCCTGGACGCCGCGTACGAGGACCGGGAGCGGCTGCTGGCGGATCTCGTCCGGGAACAGCTGCGCGCGGTGCTCCACCACGAGACGGGCGCGGAGATCGGACCGGACACCGAGTTCCTGGCGCTCGGCATGGACTCGGTGCGCGGCATCGATCTGCGCGACCGGCTCGCCACGCTGCTCGGGCTCCGGCTGTCGGCCACGGCGACGTTCGAACACTCGACCGTGGACCGGCTCGCCGGGCACCTGGCCACCCTGGTGGACAGCCGGGCCGCCACCCGGCCGAGCGCCCCCGTGGCCGAGGACACCACACCCCCGGCGCAGACCACACCCCCGGCGCAGACCACACCCCCGGCGCAGACCGCGCCCGAGAGCGCTTCCGAGACCGCGTCCGCGATCGCGCCGGACGGTTCAGCGGCGCCGCCGTCCGCCATCGAGCTGGAGCTGGCGAAGGCCACCGCGGCGCCGGAGTCGGATCCGTACGACAGCCTCACCACCCTCTACCACCAGGCCTACGCCAGCGGCCGGGCCCAGTCGGCTGGCATGGCGCTCATCCAGGCCGCGGGCCGGCTCCGGCCGTCCTTCACCACCGAGGGCGCCGCCGACCACATCCTCCCGCCGGTGAAGATGGCGAGTGGCGACGGCACCCGGGCCACGCTGGTGTGTCTGCCCGCCATCACCGCCACCGCCGGGCCGATCCAGTACGGGATGATGGCACAGATGTTCGAAGGCAGGCGGGATGTGCTGTCGCTGGTCAACCCCGGTTACCTCGAAGGCGAGTTGGTGGCCGAAAGCTTCGACGCCCTGATCGAGCTGCACCTCCATCAGCTGCGCGCGGCCATCGGCGCCGAGGCTTACGTCCTGGTCGGCCACTCCATGGGCGGGCTGCTCGCCTACGCGCTGGCGGAGCGCGCCGAGCGGGCGGGGCTGCCGCCCGGCGCGGTCGTGCTGCTCGACACCTTCGAGGGCACCCACCAGTTCTCCGAGAAGACCCACATCGCGCTGAACGAGGGCCTGGACTCACGGGAGCAACTGCTCGGCGACTTCGCGCTGACCGGAGCCAAGCTCTCGGCGAGCGGACGCTACAACGCGCTGCTGATGGAGGAGTGCGCCCTGCGGCCCGTCCAGAGCCCGACGTTCTTCCTCAGCGCGGCCGAGCCCATGCCCCACCAGGACGAGGGGTTCGAGGGCGACGCGTGGCGCGCGTCCTGGCCCTTCCCGCACACCGCCCGGACCACCCCGGGAGACCACTTCACGATCATGGAACACCACCTCCCCGAGACCACCGAGGCCATCGAGAGCTGGCTCACCGAACGCGGTCTGTGACCGAGTGCTGCCTAAAGGGGTGTCCGATGGATCGTGACGCCTGCGGCGGGCCGCTGGGGCTCCGCCCCAGACCCCGCTCCTCAATCGCCGGAGGGGCTGAAATCAGCCCGTCAGGGGGCACCTCCCAGCGGTAGCTGGGGGAGATTGAGGACACGCCCGAAGGGCGTCCGGGGTCCAGGGGCGAAGCCCCTGCCACGCGGCGGGGCAGGGCGCGGCGCGGTCAGCGCACCGGGTGGTCGTCGTCCGCCGCGGCGTCGTCCTGGGCGGCGGTGCTGTTCGTGGCGCCGCTGTCCGCGCCGTCCGCCGCGGACCGTACCTCCGGACGCCTCGGCCCCTGCCGGGGCGTCCGGGGCTCCCCGGCCGCCTTCCCCGAGGGCTGAGCCGTGCCCGGGGGCCGTGTCGTACCCGAGGGCTGAGCCGTACCCGAGGGCCGATCGGCGGGCTTCCCGGCCTTCCCCGCGGCCTTCTCCCCCGCCTTCTCGCCCGCCTCGCGCTTCGTGTGCAGCCGGGAGCGTATGTCGCCGTGCGGCAGGAACTGGGCCCAGCGCTCGGGGAACTCCGACGGCGGGGTGATCTCCGCCGCGCCGTCGTCCGCCGTGCGCTGCTCCTTCGCCCGCAGCCTGGCCGCCTCCTCCCGGGACCGGGCGGCGCGCTCGGCACGACCGGCGGCCGTGGCCACCGAGGGCCAGACCCGGTCGATCGCGGCGTTGACCGCCGCCCCCACCAGCACCGCGAAGGCGGACACCCCGATCCACAGCAGCACCGCGACGGGTGCGGCCAGCGAGCCGTAGATCGTCGGGCCCTCGACCGTATGCACCAGGTAGATCCGCAGCAGGAAGCTGCCCAGCACCCATATCGCGAGGGCCACCAGTGCCCCCGGAATGTCCTCGGGCCACGGCGAGCGCACCGGTACGGACACGTGGTAGAGCGTGGTGAGGAAGGCGATGGAGAGCAGGATCACCACCGGCCAGTACAGGATCGGTACGAGATCCCCGCTGGACGGCAGCAGGTCCACCACCGCCTCCGGCCCGATCACCATCAGCGGCAGCGCCACCGCCCCGATCACCAGCGCCACCAGATAGAGCAGGAAGGACAGCAGACGGGTCCTGACGATCCCGCGCCTCCCCTCCAGCCCGTACATGATCGTGATGGTGTCCACGAACACGTTCACCGCGCGGGAGCCGGACCACAGGGCGATGGCGAAGCCCAGCGAGATCACATCGGGACGGCCGCCCTTGATCACATCGTCCAGCAGCGGCCGGGCGATCTCCTTGACACCCCGGTCGGACAGCACGGTCGCGGAGGCGTCGAGGATGTTCTGCCGGATGGTGGCCACCGTGTCGGTGCTGGTCCAGGCGTCGAAGTAGCCGAGCAGCCCGATCAGGGCGAGCAGCAGGGGCGGGAGCGACAACAGGGTGAAGAAGGCCGCTTCGGCGGCGAGCCCGGTGACCCGGTACTCCATACAGGAGTTGATCGTGTCCTTCAGCAGCAGCCAGGCCATCCTGCGCTTGGACACATTGCGGTACAGGGCGCGGGCCTTGCGGAGCCGGCCGGACGGCTTCGATGTTTCTTCTGCTGGCTGCACCTTCTCACCGTATCCGGCGCTTTCACCGCCGCTCATCCGGTGACCAGGCCGAATCGTCGCAAAAGGCCGCCGCACAGGCATTGGCGGAGGGGATACCGCGCCGACTCGGCACCACCCTCCGCCCGCCGGGCCCACTGTCCGTGCCGGATACAGCCATGCGCAAAGGTTGCGCCGCGTTGCAGCCGGCCGGACGGTCGGTGGGAGCGCTGGGGGCCGCGGGTCAGCAGCCTCCGCAGTTGTAGTAGGTCACGTCCCAGTGGTTGCTCTCGCGGGCGTAGATGTTGCCGGAGCCGGACTTGTACTGCTGGGCGCCGTCACCGGGGCGCGGGCCGATGTTGGTGAAGGTGCCCGTGATGTAGTTGCTGAGGCAGCTGGTGGGGCTGAAGTCCAGCTTGTAGCCGTTCCAGTGGCTGTACGTACCGGAGGCGTGCCCGGTCTCCGTACCGCCGGTGATGGTGAGCGCGCAGCCGGTGGCCCCCTTCAGGGTGATGGCACCCTGCACGGTGGTCAGGTTGATCTGCTCGAACGAGGTACAGGTGGGGTTGTTGCGGTCCGAGCAGCCCCCGCTGGAGGTCCAGGAGACCCCGGCACCGCGCAGCCGGTTCGCCGCGTCGGAGTGGCTGAGCTTGGTCACCGCGGCGGCGGAGGGCGCGTCGGCGGCCACCGGGGCGCTGGGGGCGGCCGCCGCGCTCTGGGCGGTGAGAACGCCGGTGGTAGCGAGGACCGCGCCGCCGAGCAGGGCGCCGAGTCTGATCCGGGTGCTGGTCACAGCCATGGTCGTCTTCGTCTCCTTCATCTGCGGATCCGTGGACCGTCGAGGACGGCGGCAGCACGATCCCAGCCCTTCGGGTCGGACGGGCGACTCACCGGGGAAATCGGGACAGCGGGATCAGAAACCGTCTGTGAGCTGCGGGGACGGCGGGGGCTGGGACGGCCGGTGGGATGCCGGGCGGCGCGGCATGCGGTGATCAGCTCTTCGATCCGGCGCGGTAGGCGCGGTCGCAGGCTTTCCAGGCGCTGAAGTCATGGGTGAGCGCCCACAGCCGATGGGCCGCCCGGATGTTCCAGTCCGGGTCCAGCGCCTGCTCCCGGGTGCCGCCCAGCTTGCGCAGCGTGCCGTCGTACAGCTGGAAGACGCCCCAGTTCCGGGTGGCGTTGGAGTTGGGCAGCGTATAGAGGGGATCGAGGTACGAGGCGCAGTCCGCGATGCCGACCGCGCGCTCGGGGTCCTCGGTGAAGACCTCGCGGATGCGCCGGGTGACCCGGTCCGGTGTCCAGGTGTCGAGCGGCTTGCCCTCGTTCTCGTAGAGCGCCCGTTTGGTCCGCTCGTCCACCGATCCGTTGGGCGTCAGCCCGCTGCGGAGCTGGAACACCACAACCCGCATCTGGGTGACCGGTCCGAAGGCCCCGTCGACGTCGAGCCGACCGCCCGCGCGGGCGAGCAGCGACTGGAGCTCATGCACACACGCGTCCGCCTGCCCCATGCTCACCACGACCGGACAGCGGGAGGACAGCAGCGGCCGACCGTCCGAGGATCCGCCCGACCCGTCCGATGACGTCAGCGCCTTCCCCAACAGCGCGGCCGCCACCCCGGCCGCGGCGAACACGACCAGGGCGAGTACGGCGAGCAGTGGCCGACGGCGCGGCGGCGACGGCAGTGGCGCCATGGCGGCCCCGGGCGCCGGGGCCGCGGCGACGTGCAGGGGCTCCGGCTCGGGTTCAGGGTCCGGTTCAGGTTCACGCTCCGGCCCGGGTTCAGGCTCCGGCTCTCGTTCCGAGGCCGCACCGGGCCCCGTCTCGACATGCGGCTCCTCCTTCGTCTCGATGCGTGAGACAGCCGCCCCAGCGGCCCCACCCCGCCCCACCGGCACCACAGCCGACGCCCGCGACCCGGACCGCTTGCGCTCCGCATCGGCCAGCACCCACCGCCGATGCAGCTCCAGCAGTTCCTCACCGCTGGCCCCGCACACCTTGCCGAACCGGGCGAGCACCTCGTAGTCGCCGGGCACGCTCGCCCCCGAGCAGTAGCGGTGCAGCGCCGACGCGCTCACCCCGCTGCGCGCCGCCAGCGCCGCGTAGCTGCGGTTCGCTCTCCCCTTGAGCTCGCGCAACAGCTCCGCGAACTCCTCCGCATCCCCGTTGTCCCCGTTCCCGGACACCCCGACCCCCGCCCTCCCCGCTTGAGCGATACCCGTCAAGGGGAGTCAACGGCGTCCATGGTTATCTGTCCACCATGACCACCACCGTGACCACCTGGTACCTGGAGCAGACCGCCCCCTCCGACCTCAGCCCGGCGCAGGAGCCGCCCGCCACGGCCGGGGTGCGGATCACCCGGGCCGAGGTGCCGAGCCCCGAGTTCAGCCACTTCCTGTACACGGCGGTGGGCTCCGATGTGTCGTGGACCGACCGGCTGGTGTGGTCACGGGAGGCGTGGGAGGGGTATCTGCACCGGCCCGGCGTGGAGACGTGGGTGGCGTACGAGCGCGGGACCCCGGCCGGGTACATCGAGCTGGAGGGCCATGACGAGGGCGTGGTGGAGATCGCGTACTTCGGCCTGGTGCCCGCCTTCCGGGGCCGCCGGATCGGCGGGCATCTGCTGACCTGGGGGGCCTCCCGCGCCTGGGACATGGCGGAGCGCTGGCCGGACCGGGTGCCGACCAAGCGGGTGTGGGTGCACACCTGCAGCAAGGACGGGCCGTACGCACTGGACAACTACCGCCGCCGGGGCTTCCGGGTGTTCGACGTCAAGACGTCGGACGAGGAGTGACCAACACCACAACGTATCGCATCTTGAGACAGATTCGTCCGCATAGTGGATTAAGGTGGACTCGTCAGAGACCACCATGCGACGCTTCCATCATGTCTCGAGCTGGAATTGCCTTGGTGAGTCGACGCCACGTCGACCTCGGCCGCATGTCCAGCGCGATCTGTCCGGCGGGCTGACCCGCACCTCGACAGGGCCGTCACCAGGACCCCGGGCAGCACCACCACATCTTCCGCACGCCCCCGACGACGTGGGCGGACGCGCATGTCTCGACACTCCCCGCCGCATTCGCACCGGTCAATGCCGTATACCCCTGCCCGCCTGCGCATGCGCAGGTCAGACGGTGCGCGCAAATGTACTACCCGCCGCACCAGAGCCGCATCGAAGGACATACACCGCCATGGCTGCCACCCCGGAACGCGCAAGCGCTACGCCCCGCCGCAAGGCCGGACGCCACCGCGGCGAAGGCCAGTGGGCCGCGGGGCACTTCACCCCCCTCAACGGCAACGAGCAGACCAAGAAGGACGATGACGGTCTCAATGTGCGGACACGCATTGAGACGATCTACGCCCACCGCGGCTTCGACTCCATCGACGGCGCCGATCTGCGCGGCCGGATGCGCTGGTGGGGGCTGTACACCCAGCGCAAGCCCGGGATCGACGGCGGCAAGACCGCGATCCTGGAGCCGGAGGAGCTGGACGACGAGTACTTCATGATGCGGGTCCGGGTGGACGGTGGGCGGCTGACCACCGAGCAGCTGCGGGTCGTCGGCGAGATCTCGGAGGAGTTCGCGCGCGGCACCGCGGACATCACCGACCGGCAGAACATCCAGTACCACTGGATCCGGATCGAGGACGTGCCCGAGATCTGGAGGCGGCTGGAGGCCGTCGGGCTGTCCACCACCGAGGCGTGCGGTGACACCCCGCGTGTGATCATCGGCTCCCCGGTGGCGGGGATCGCCGAGGACGAGATCATCGACGGCACCTCCGCCATCGACGAGATCCACCGGCGCTACATCGGCAGCAAGGAGTTCTCCAACCTGCCGCGGAAGTTCAAGACCGCGGTCTCCGGCTCGCCGGTGCTCGACGTGGTGCACGAGATCAACGACGTCGCGTTCGTCGGCGTCCGCCACCCCGAGCACGGCCCCGGCTTCGACCTGTGGGTCGGCGGCGGTCTTTCCACCAACCCCAAGATCGGCGTCCGGCTCGGCGCCTGGGTCCCGCTGGAGGAGGTCCCGGAGGTCTGGGCCGGAGTCGTCGCCGTCTTCCGCGACTACGGCTACCGGCGGCTGCGCACCCGCGCCCGGCTGAAGTTCCTGGTCGCCGACTGGGGCCCTTCGAGGTTCCGCCAGGTGCTGGAGGACGAGTACCTGGGGCGCCCGCTGTCCGACGGCCCGGCGCCCGAGCAGCCCGTCCAGCAGTGGCGTGACCACATCGGCGTCCACCGCCAGCAGGACGGCCGCTACTACGTCGGCTTCGCACCGCGCGTCGGCCGGGTGGACGGCACGACCCTCACCAAGATCGCCGATCTGGCCGAGGCCCATGGCTCCGGGCGGCTGACCACCACCGTCGAGCAGAAGATGATCGTGCTCGATGTGACCGAGGACCAGGTGGAGTCGCTGGTCGCCGGTCTTGAGTCGCTGGACCTCCAGGTCAAGCCGTCCCCGTTCCGGCGCGGCACGATGGCCTGCACCGGTATCGAGTTCTGCAAGCTGGCGATCGTCGAGACCAAGGCGCGCGGCTCCTGGCTCATCGACGAGCTGGAGCGCCGGCTGCCCGAGTTCGACGAGCCGATCACCATCAACCTCAACGGCTGCCCGAACGCCTGCGCCCGTATCCAGGTGGCGGACATCGGCCTCAAGGGCCAGTTGGTCATGGACGACAACGGCGAGCAGGTCGAGGGCTACCAGGTGCACCTGGGCGGCACCCTGGGCCTGGAGCCGGGCTTCGGCCGCAAGGTGCGCGGGCTGAAGGTCACCGCCGCCGAGCTCCCGGACTATGTGGAGCGACTGCTGCGCCGCTTCCAGGAGGAGCGCGAGGACGGCGAGCGCTTCGCCACCTGGGCGGGGCGTGCCGGTGAGGACGCTCTGCAATGAGTGAGCGTGCCGCGCCGTTCTACTGCCCTTACTGCGGGGACGAGGATCTGCGTCCCTCGGAGGAGGGCCACGGCGCGTGGGAATGCGCGTCCTGCAACCGCGCGTTCCGCCTGTCGTTCCTCGGGCTGCTGGCCAAGGGCCTGCGGCGCGACCCGATCGATGAAGGGGGCACGGCGATATGACGACACGGCTTGAGGACACCGATCTCGAAGGGCTCGCCGAGAAGGCGGGCCACGAGCTCGAGGACGCCCCGGCGCTGGACATCCTGCGCTGGGCGGCGGACACCTTCGGATCGCGTTTCTGCGTCACCTCCTCGATGGAGGACGCGGTGGTGGCACACCTCGCCTCCCGCGCCTTCCCCGGTGTCGACGTGGTCTTCCTCGACACCGGCTACCACTTCCCCGAGACCATCGGCACCCGTGACGCGGTGGCGGCCGTGATGGACGTCAACGTCATCACCCTGACCCCGCGCCAGACGGTGGCCGAGCAGGACGCCGAGCACGGCCCCCGGCTGCACGACCGCGACCCCGACCTGTGCTGCGCCCTGCGGAAGGTCCGGCCCCTCGAGGAGGGATTGCGGGAGTACGACGCCTGGGCCACGGGATTGCGTCGCGACGAATCGCCAACCCGCGCCGATACCCCGGTCGTTGGCTGGGACGCCCGGCGCCGTAAGGTGAAGATCTCCCCGATCGCCCGCTGGACGCAAGCGGATGTCGAGGCCTATGTCGCCGAGCACGGCGTGCTGACCAACCCCCTGCTGATGGACGGCTATCCGTCGATAGGCTGCGCGCCCTGCACCCGTCGGGTTCTGGAGGGCGAGGACATCCGGTCCGGCCGCTGGGCGGGGAGCAACAAGACCGAATGCGGGCTGCACGGCTGATGGCTGTCGACCAGGAGAACGAGATGAGCGCCCCCACGACCACCGGTGCCACGGTGTGGCTGACCGGTCTGCCGAGCGCGGGAAAGACCACGATCGCCTATGCGCTGGCCGAGCGGCTGCGCGGCGAGGGCCGCCGGGTGGAGGTGCTCGACGGGGACGAGATCCGTGAGTTCCTCTCCTCGGGTCTTGGGTTCTCCCGGGAGGACCGGCACACCAACGTCCAGCGGATCGGCTTCGTGGCCGAACTGCTGGCCTCCCACGGGGTCACGGTGCTGGTGCCGGTCATCGCCCCGTACGGGGACAGCCGCGAGGCGGTGCGCAAGCGCCACCAGCGCGAGGGCACCCCGTATCTGGAGGTCCACGTGGCCACGCCCGTCGAGGTGTGCTCCGAGCGGGACGTCAAGGGGCTGTACGCGAAGCAGGCGGCGGGCGAGCTTTCGGGTCTCACCGGTGTGGACGACCCCTACGAGGCCCCTGCCGACCCGGATCTGCGCATCGAAACCCACAGGAACAGCGTGCAGGAGTCGGCGGCCGAGGTGCGGTTGCTGTTGAGTGAAAGGGGACTGCTGTGAGCCACGCACGCGCGGCCACCGCGCTCCCCGCACCGGGGCGCCGACCCATGGCGAACTCCGCCGATATGACGGGAAGCTACTACCGCAGCCGAGCGAACGAAAGGGGCGCGGCATGACGACCGTGACGGCGATCAACGCGGACGAGGGCGCGGGCCTTTACGCGCTCGCGCACCTGGACGCGTTGGAGTCCGAGGCGGTGCACATCTTCCGCGAGGTGGCGGGCGAGTTCGAGCGGCCGGTGATCCTGTTCTCCGGCGGCAAGGACTCCATCGTGATGCTCCACCTCGCGCTCAAGGCGTTCGCCCCGGCGACCGTTCCGTTCTCGCTGCTCCACGTGGACACCGGGCACAACTTCCCCGAGGTCATCGCCTATCGGGACGCCACCGTCGCCCGGCACGGGCTGCGGCTGCACGTGGCCTCGGTCCAGGAGTTCATCGACGACGGCCGGCTGCGCGAGCGCCCGGACGGCACCCGCAATCCGCTGCAGACCGTGCCGCTGCTGGACGCCATCGAGAAGAACCGCTTCGACGCGGTCTTCGGCGGCGGCCGCCGGGACGAGGAGAAGGCCCGCGCCAAGGAGCGGGTGTTCTCCCTCCGGGACGAGTTCGGCGGCTGGGACCCGCGACGCCAGCGCCCCGAGCTGTGGCAGCTCTACAACGGCCGCCACTCCCCCGGTGAGCACGTCCGGGTCTTCCCGCTGTCCAACTGGACCGAGCTGGACGTATGGCAGTACATCGCCCGGGAGAAGATCGACCTGCCGCAGATCTACTACGCGCATGAGCGCGAGGTCTTCCGGCGCGCCGGCATGTGGCTGGCGCCCGGTGAGTGGGGCGGCCCGAAGGACGGCGAGACCGTGGAGCGGCGCATGGTGCGCTACCGCACCGTGGGCGACATGTCCTGCACCGGTGCCGTGGAGTCGGACGCGGTGGCCATCGAGCAGGTCATCGATGAGATAGCCGCGTCCCGGCTGACCGAGCGGGGTGCGACCCGCGCCGACGACAAGCTGTCGGAGGCCGCGATGGAGGACCGCAAGCGCGAGGGGTACTTCTAACGATGACGAGCAATCTGACGTCCGAGGAGCAGGCCGCGGCGGCCGCCGTGGAGCGGTCCGCGGCCACCTCGCAGCTGCGGTTCGCCACCGCGGGCTCGGTGGACGACGGCAAGTCCACCCTGGTCGGGCGGCTGCTGCACGACTCCAAGTCGGTGCTGGCCGATCAGCTGGAGGCCGTGGAGCACGCCTCGCGCAGCCGTGGCCAGGAGGCGCCGGACCTGGCGCTGCTGACGGACGGGCTGCGGGCGGAGCGCGAGCAGGGCATCACCATCGATGTCGCCTACCGCTACTTCGCCACGCCCAAGCGGCGGTTCATCCTCGCCGACACCCCCGGCCATGTGCAGTACACCCGCAACATGGTCACCGGCGCCTCCACCGCCGAACTCGCGGTCGTCCTGGTGGACGCGCGCAACGGTGTGGTGGAGCAGACCCGGCGGCATGCCGCGGTCGCCGCCCTGCTGCGGGTCCCGCATGTGGTCCTCGCCGTCAACAAGATGGACCTGGTGGACTACGCGGAGCCGGTCTTCGCGGCCATCGCCGAGGAGTTCACCGCCTACGCGGCCTCGCTTGGCGTGCCGGAGATCACGGCCATCCCGATCTCGGCGCTGGCCGGGGACAACGTGGTGACGGCGTCGGCGAACATGGACTGGTACGGCGGCCCGACCGTGCTGGAGCACCTGGAGTCCGTGCCGGTGGGCACCGACCCGTCCCAGGACCCGGCGCGCTTCCCGGTGCAGTACGTGATCCGTCCGCAGACCGCCGAGCACCGCGACTACCGCGGCTACGCGGGCCAGATCGCCTCCGGTGTGCTGCGGGTCGGCGACGCCGTCACCGTGCTGCCGTCCGGCCGGACCAGCACCATCACCGGGATCGACGCGCTGGGCACGATGGTGGACGTGGCGTGGTCCCCGCAGTCGGTGACCCTCACCCTCGCCGACGACCTGGACATCTCGCGCGGGGATCTGCTCGCGCCGAGCGACCACGCGCCCGAGACCACCAGGGACGTCGAGGCCACCGTCTGCCATCTGCACGACCGTCCGCTGCGCGTGGGCGACCGGGTGCTGCTCAAGCACACCACCCGCACGGTGAAGGCGATCATCAAGGACATCCCGTCCCGGCTGACGCTGGCCGATCTGTCGCACCACCCGGCGCCGGGCGAGCTGGCCGCCAATGACATCGGCCGGGTCGTGCTGCGTACCTCCGAGCCGCTGGCGCTGGACGCGTACGACGCCTCGCGCCGCACCGGCTCCTTCCTGCTGATCGACCCGGCCGACGGCACCACGCTCACCGCCGGGATGGCGGGCGACTCCTTCGCGGCACCGGCGGACGGCGCCGAGGCCGCGCGGGACGACGAGGGATGGGCGTCTGACCATGGCCGGTGAGGTGTTCTCGACATTCGCCAAGGAGGGCGGCCGCGTGGGCAGCGGGGCGCTCGGCAGCGGGCAGGGCGGGGTCGGACGATGTGCGGGCTGATCCCGCAGTCCGCTCGCGTCCACCAGCACCGCCGCCGAAAGCCGTCTGAACTGCCGGGCGTCCTCTGACGCCGCCCCGGCCCGTCGAGAGGAACACCCCCATGTCGTCTGCCGTCCGCCTCATAGCCCCGCGACCAGCCACGCACCCCGGCCGCCGCACCCGGATCCTGGCGGCCGCGGCCGTCCTCCCCCTGCTGATGGGCGCGCTGGGCGCCTGCGGCTACGGCTCGGAGAAGAAGAACGACGACACCGGATCCTCAGCGGTCCCCGCGGCCGGTGGTGAGAAGGTCGACGGTCTGGACAAGGTGAAGGTCGGCTACTTCGCCAACCTCACCCACGCCACCGCCCTGGTGGGGCTGCGCAAGGGCGGCCCGATCCAGCAGGAGCTCAAGGGCACGAAGGTCGCGCCGTACGTCTTCAACGCCGGTCCTTCGGAGATCGAGGCGCTCAACGCGGGCTCCATCGACATGGGCTGGATCGGCCCGTCGCCGTCCATCAACGGCTATGTGAAGTCCCATGGCTCCAACCTCAAGATCATCTCTGGTTCGGTCTCGGGCGGTGTCAAGCTCGTGGTCAACCCCAAGAAGATCAAGACACTGAACGACGTCAAGGGCAGGAAGATCGCCACCCCGCAGCTGGGCAACACCCAGGACGTGGCGTTCCTCAACTGGATCAAGAGCAAGGGCTGGAAGGTCGACGCCCAGAGCGGCAAGGGCGATGTGTCCGTGGTCCGCAGCGACAACAAGGTGACGCCCGACGCGTACAAGTCCGGCGCCATCGACGGCGCGTGGGTGCCCGAGCCGACCGCGTCCAAGCTGGTCGCCGACGGCGGCAAGGTACTGCTGGACGAGTCCTCGCTGTGGCCGGACAAGAAGTTCGTGATCACCAACCTGATCGTGAAGCAGTCGTTCCTCAAGGAGCACCCGAAGGTCGTCGAGGCCGTGCTGCGCGGCTCGGTGAAGACCAACGCATTCATCAAGGCCAACCCCGAGCAGGCGAAGAACGCGGCCAACGCGGCGCTCAAGGAAGAGACCGGCAAGCCGCTGCCCGCCGACGTGATCGACCCGGCGTGGAAGTCCATCCAGGTCACCGACGACCCCCTGGCCTCGACGCTGAACACCGAGGCCGACCACGCGGTCCAGGCGGGGCTTCTGGAGAAGCCCGATCTCAAGGGGATCTACGACCTGGCCCCGCTGAACAAGGTCCTGAAGGCCGAGGGCAAGCCGACGGTCTCCGCCGCGGGCCTCGGCAACCAGTAGCCGCCCGTCCGTCCCGTACGCACGCACCGTACTCATGTACACGCATGTACGCATCCATCAGGAGGTGACCGGATGTCCCCGGCACTGACCACCGAGAAGGACGACCGGGCGAGCACCGCGGCGGCGGGCTCCGCCGGCGCCGCCGGGTCCGTCTCGATCGCCCACGTCCACAAGGCCTTCGGCCGTCCCGGGGCGGCCCAGCCCGTGCTCGAGGACATCAACCTCCAGGTGCGGCCCGGCGAGTTCGTCTGCATCCTGGGGGCTTCCGGCTGCGGCAAGTCCACGCTGCTCAATCTGATCGCCGACCTGGACAAGCCGACCTCGGGTGCCATCGAGGTCCCCGGCGGGCGACCGGCCCTGATGTTCCAGGAGCACGCCCTGTTCCCGTGGCTGACCGCGGGGAAGAACATCGAGCTGGCGCTGCGGCTGCGCGGTGTGCCGCGCGCCGACCGCAGGCCGCGGGCCGAGCGGCTGCTGGAGCTGGTGCGGCTCGGCGGCGCCTACGGCAAGCGGGTGCACGAGCTCTCCGGCGGCATGCGGCAGCGCGTGGCGCTGGCCCGCGCGCTGGCGCAGGACTCCAGCGTGCTGCTGATGGACGAGCCGTTCGCCGCGCTCGACGCCATCACCCGCGATGTGCTGCACGAGGAGCTGACCCGGATCTGGAGCGAGACCGGCGTCTCGGTGCTGTTCGTGACCCACAACGTCCGCGAGGCCGTCCGGCTGGCCGAGCGTGTGGTGCTGCTGTCCTCCCGGCCGGGGCGGGTCGTCCGCGACTGGTCGGTGGACATTCCACAGCCGCGCCGCATCGAGGACGCGGCCGTCGCCGACCTGTCCGTTGAGATCACCGAAGAACTGCGTGGGGAGATCCGCCGCCATGGCCAGCAGTAAGACCACCCGCGGCGCCGCGGTCGAGGAAGCCGACGGCGGGAAGCGACCCACCGAGAAGTCCACGGCGAAGTCCGCGGGCAAGGCGGGTCCGGGGCAGGACCTGGCGGGCCTGGAGGCCGGTCTTGACGCCCTGGACGCGGTGCAGACCAAGCGGGTCTCAGCGGCCGAGGTGCTGGTCCAGAAGGTGCTGCCGCCCATCGTGGCCGTCGCCTTCGTGCTGGCCCTGTGGAAGGTGCTCGTCGTCGCGAAGGTCACCCCGGACTACAAGCTGCCCGACCCGGGGCTGGTCTGGGACTCGCTGCGCCAGCTGTGGCTCCAGGGCGAGCTGCTCGACATCATCTGGACGAGCGTCTCGCGCGGTCTGTTCGGCTTCCTCATCGCGCTGGCGATCGCGACCCCGCTGGGTCTGGTCGTCGCCCGGGTGAAGTTCATCCGCGCCGGGCTCGGCCCGATCCTGTCCGGGCTGCAGTCGCTGCCGTCGGTCGCCTGGGTGCCGCCCGCGGTGATCTGGCTGGGCCTGAACGACCAGATGATGTACACCGTCATCCTGCTGGGCGCGGTCCCCTCCATCGCCAACGGGCTGGTGGCCGGCATCGACCAGGTGCCCCCGCTGTTCCTGCGCGCCGGACGCACCCTCGGCGCCCGCGGCCTGGTCAGCGCCCGGCACATCCTGCTGCCCGCCGCGCTGCCGGGTTATGTGGCCGGGCTCAAGCAGGGCTGGGCGTTCTCCTGGCGCTCGCTGATGGCCGCCGAGATCATCGCCAAGTCCCCCGACCTGGGCCTGGGTCTTGGCCAGTACCTGGAGAACCAGCGCAACAACTCCGATATGGCGGGGGTGCTCCTCGGCATCCTCCTGATCCTCGTCGTCGGCATCGCCATCGAGCTGCTGATCTTCGCCCCGATCGAGCGCCGGGTGCTGCGGAGCCGCGGCCTGCTGGCGAGCGCACGCTGATCCGACCGGGGATATGACACAGGCTCTGAACCAAACCCACCGAACGGAAGGCCACGGAAAGCCACCACCATGTCTGCCCCGACCCTGCTGATCATCGCCCACGGCAGCCGCGACCCCCGCCATGCGGCGACCGTCGACGCGCTGCGTGCGCGGGTGCGGTCGCTGCGGCCGGGGCTGCGGGTGGAGGCGGCGTTCCTGGAGTTCAACGCGGTGCGCGTACCGCGGGTGCTGGCCCGGCTCGCCGCGGAGGACGCCACCGAGGTGATCGCCCTCCCGCTGCTGCTGACCCGCGCCTTCCACGCGAAGACCGACATCCCGGCGGTGCTGCGCGAGGCCACGGCCCGTCACCCCCGCCTCTCCGTCCGCCAGGCCGAGGTCCTGGGCCCGTCCCCGCTGCTCGTGGACGCCCTGGAACGCCGCCTGTACGAGGCGGGGCTGCGCCCCGCCGACCGCTCCTCGACCGGGGTCGTCCTGGCCTCGGCGGGGTCCACCGACCCGGAGGCGATCGCGGTGATCGCTGAAATCGCGCGGGAGTGGCGGCATACCGGATGGTGCGCCGTGCGACCCGCGTTCGCCTCCGCCTCTCTTCCCCGCACCGAGGACGCCGTCCGCGCCCTGCGCGCGGACGGCGTCCCCCGGGTGGCCGTGGCCCCCTACGTCATCGCCCCCGGCCGCCTCCCCGACCGCATCGCCCACGGCGCCGAGGCCGCGGGCGCCGACCTCCTGGCCTCCGTCCTGGGCCCCGCCCCGGAACTGGCCCGCCTCCTGCTGACCCGCTACGACGAGGCCCGCACGGCACCCCCGGCCCTGCTGACGGCCTGACTGAACTTTTCAGCACAGGGCGGCGTCACAATTGGGTGCCGCCACCGTCCACCGGGAGTTCGGCGCCGGTGGTGTAGGTCGCGTCGAAGGCCAAGAAAATGGCGGCACGCGCGACCTCCTCCGGATTTCCTATACGCTGCATCGGAATCTGGGCGGCTATACCCGCGGCCATTTCATCCGCCACCTCGGCGGGCAGGTTCTTGTGCAGAATTCTGGTGCCGATCGGCCCTGGGCTCACCGCGTTGACACGTACGCCGCGCGGCAGCAGTTCGCGAGCCCAGGTTCGCGCCATCGACCGGAGGGCCGCCTTGCTCGCCGCGTAGACACCGTGGTCCGAGTACCCCACCACGTTCAGGACCGAGGTGGTCAGCACCACGCCACTGCCCTCGGCGAGCAGCGGAAGCAGCCGCCGCAAGGTGAAGTAGGGCCCCTTGGTGTTGGCCGCGAAGATGACGTCGTACATCTGCTCCGTCGTCGCCTCGAGCGACGCCGAGTCGGTGATGCCCGCGTTCAGGAACACCGCGTCCAGTTGGCCGAACGCCTCCTCGACCTTCCCCGCCAGGGAATCGATGTCGGCTTTTGAGGTGGCGTCGCTGCGAATCGCGACCAGCCCCTCTTCGCCCGCCGCTTCGAGCTCGGCTTCCTTGCGTCCCGTGACCATTACCTGAGCACCCTCGGCCGCCAGCAGACGGGCGATCGACAGGCCGATTCCGCTGCTGCCACCGGTGATGAGGGCGCGCTTTCCGCTGTACTTTTCCATGCCCCGATTCAAATCCCGGACCGGCGACGGCGTCCAAGACCTGATCCGCAACCCGTCATGCGCACATTGCATATTGGTACGCTCGAGGCGTGCGCGTTCCCGGATCGGATCTCGACCTGCGGCTTGTCGGCTACTTCACGGTCGTCGCGGAGCACGCCAACTTCAGCCGCGCCGCCGCGGTGCTGCACGTCGCGCAGCCGTCCCTGAGCCGCCAGATCCAGCGCCTCGAGGAACATCTGGGCGTGCGCCTCTTCGACCGCACCCCACAGGGCAGCCGGCTCACGGAAGCCGGTCGCGCCTTCCTGCCGCAGGCCCAGGCGCTGCTCCAAGCAGCCCATCAAGCCGAGCTCACCGCCCGCGAAGGCGCCACCCCGCGCGAATTCACCATCGGGTACGTCGAGGACCTGGTCATCACGCACGCCGTACGCCGGCTGCGGCACCGACACCCCACGGCCCGCATCCGCACCCGCCACCTGGAGTGGAACGACGCCCACGCCCTCACCGACCGCCGCGTGGACGCCCTGGTCGCCCGCGCCCCGCTGCCCTTCCCCGCCGACCGCTTGCGCCTCACCGAGCTGTGGACCGAGCCACGGGTCCTGGTCGTCTCCACGGACCACCGCCTGGCCGGAAAGGAGTCGGTGACCGTCGACGACCTCAGCGAAGAAGTTTTGCCGCAATGCCCGAGCGCGGTCCCGCAATGGAGCGATTTCGCCCGCCTGGAGCCGCGCCCGGACGGCGTTCCGGCGCGCAGCGCGCCGATCGACTACGAATCGTTCGAGGACAAGCTCGACCTTGTGGCCGAGGAGCGGACGGTATTGATCCTGGCCGCCGGCGACCGACGCCCCCAACTCCGCCCCGGCCTGACCACCGTGCCCATCGAGGGCATCGACCCGGTCCGCGTCGTCCTGGCAACCCGCCCGGCCGAGACCAACCCTCTGATCAACGATTTCCTGAACGCCTGGTCATCCGACGCACCCGCTCCTCGGGGTCGCTGAGCAGGGCGCTCCGGGAACCGCGACCGCGGAGCCGGCCGGGAAAAGCCGGCGGTAGGCACGAGGGGCGGTGCGGTCCTCGTGCCTTCTCCCGCCCGTTCACCGTACGTTCCGCAGACCGCCCTCCGCGTGTGCCGTCCCGGTCCCCGGTCGGCGCTGGACTGCCGGTCATGCGCAACGAAGAGAGAACCGTCGGCCGGAGCCTGGGCGTCCGTATGGGGGCCGCGCTGGGGGCCGTCGTCGTGCTGGCGGCCATTCATCCCCCGGCGCAGGCGGCACCGGATACCGGGTCCTGGACGACGGAGACGGTGGCCCCGGGGGTGCAGGTGCGGGCCGGGGTTCTCCGGGACGCGGACGCCGAGCCGAGCTGGACGGTCACCGTGCAGGGGCCCGGTGCCGCGCCGCTGGGCGACCGGTCCTGGGCGGACGACACGGCGGGGCGGCTGCGCGACGCCGGGTTCGAGCCGCGGGTCGAGCGGGTGGTGTGGCCCGCCTACGCGGACACCCCGCACGGCACCATGGGCTGGCGGGTGCGGGTCGGCTCGTACGGCGCGTCCGGCGAGGCGCAGGGCGCACGCGAGAAGGTGGCCGCGGCCGGGTTCACGGCGGTGGCGGAGTGGACCGGCTACGACGGGCAGCACCCCGCGGACCGGGAGAGCGTGCATGTGGCGGTGATCGACCCGGCCCGGTTCTCCGGCAGCGTGGCGGCCACGCATGACCTCAGCGTGGCGGACCGCGAGACGACCTCTTCGGTCGCCGCGAAGCGCCACTCCCTGGTCGCCGTCAACGGTGGCTTCTTCGTCACCTCCGACGCCGACGGCGTCCAGGGCACGATGGCCGGAATCGCCGCGTACGACGGTGAGTTGGAGTCGATGGCCGCCGGTTCGCGGGCCGCGCTGATCCTCGCGGACGGCGGCCGGCACGCCCGTATCGCCGATCTGACCAGCACGGTCACGGCTCGGGCGGGCTCGTCCACATATGCGGTGCAGGGCATCAACCGGGTGCCGGGCAAGGTGCGCAACTGCGGTCGGCCCGGGGCCACTCCGACCGAGCTGCCCCGGCAGGACCTGACCTGTTCGGAGGCCGACGACCTCGTGAAGTTCACCCCGAGGTTCCGCGCCGCGCTGCCCACCGGGCCCGGGACCCAGGTGGTGCTCGAGGCCGACGGCCGGGTGGTCTCCACCGGCCCGCGCGGCGGCACGGTCCCGGCCGGGGGCTCCGTGCTCCAGGGCATCGGCGCCGCGTCCGGCTGGCTGACGGCCCACGCTCGGCAGGGCGAGCGGATCGCGCTGGAGGAGGTCGTCCGGGACACCGCCGGCCGCCGGGTCCGGCTCGACGCCGACGACAGCATCGTCAGCGCCGCCCCCACCCTGGTGAAGGACGGCCGCATCGCCATCGACGCCGCCACCGAGGGCACCCTCGACCCGAAGAACCTCTCCTTCGGCTACGCCTGGTCCAACGTCCGGCAGCCCCGCACGATGGCCGGGCTCGACAAGCGGGGCCGGCTCATCCTGGCCACGGTGGACGGTCGGCAGCCCGGTGTGAGCGAGGGCTTCACCCTGGCGGAGGCCGCCCGCTTCATGCGCTCCCTGGGCGCCGTCCAGGCCCTCAACCTGGACGGCGGCGGCTCCACCGCCATGGCCGTGAACGGCCATCTCGCCAATGTCACCTCCGACGCGACGGGCGAACGCGCGGTGGGCGACACGGTCCAGGTGGTGCCGTAGCGGGACCGGGGTGTCGCCGAAGGGGGCTCTGACCGCCCAAGGGCGCAGCCGGTTGGTCTCGCCACCCGGCTGCGCCCCTGGGACTGTCACCTCACCCGTATGAGCCTTGCTCGAACGAGCCTTGCTCAAAAGAGCCTTACTCGACGACCTTCAGCAGCTTGTTCGGCGTGCCGTCGCCCGGGTTGGAGATCTTGTCGGCGGTGGCGCCGTCCGTCAGCCCCTTCGCCACGTCGGCCGGCTTGGCATCCTGGTGGCCACTGAGGTAGACGGCGGCGGCGCCCACCACGTGCGGGGTGGCCATCGAGGTGCCGGAGATGGTGTTGGTGGCGTCGTCGCCGGTGTTCCAGTCGGAGGTGATGTCCGAGCCGGGGGCGTAGATGTCCACCACGTCACCGTAGTTGGAGAAGTCGGACTGCTCGTCCTGGTCGGTGCTGGAGGCGACCGTGATCGCGTCCTTCACCCGGGCGGGAGAGCTCTGGCTGGCGTCGGCCGACTCGTTGCCCGCCGCCACGCCGAAGGTGACACCGGAGTCGATGGCCTTCTGCACGGCCGCGTCGAGGGCCTCGTCGGGGGTGCCGCCCAGGCTCATGTTGGCGACGGACGGGCCCTCGTGGTTCTCGGTGACCCAGTCGATGCCCGCGACGACCTGCTCGGTGGTGCCGGAGCCCTGGTCGTCCAGCACGCGCACCGCGACGATCTTGGCCTTCTTGGCGACACCGTGCTCGGTACCGGCGATGGTGCCGGCCACGTGGGTGCCGTGGCCGTTGCCGTCGTCGGCGCTGTCGTCGTTGTCGACCGCGTCGAAGCCGGACGTGGCGCGGCCCTCGAAGTCCTTGTGGCTGGTGCGGACACCGGTGTCGATGACGTACGCGGTGACACCCTCACCCGCGCTGTCGGGGTAGGTGTACTTCTTGTCGCCCTGGGTGTCTTCCTGGTCGATCCGGTCCAGGCCCCACGACGGCGGGTCCTCCTGGGTGCCCTTGATGGTGTAGCGGTGGTTCTGGACCACCTTGGCGACCGCCGGATCGGCGGCCAGCCGCTTGGCCTCGGTGTCGGACAGCCCGCTGGCCGAGAAGCCGTTGATGGCGGAGTCGTAGCTGCGGCGCAGCTTGCCGCCGTACTGCTCGGCGAGGTCCTTGCCCTCCGAAGCGGCCTTGACGCTCTTGCCGCCCTTGAGCATGACGATGTAGCTGCCGTCGACGGCGTTCTTCGCCTGGGTGCCGTAGACGGTGCCCTCGGCCTGAGTGGTGGTGGCGCCGGCCGGAACGGCCACGAAGACACCGGCGGTGACGGCGGTCGCGGCGGCTATGGCCAGACCGAGTCGACGCGCGTTGCGCTGCTTGTGAACTGCCATGACGAGGGTTCCTCCTCGTGCGGTTGTGGGGGGAATCCGCACCACGGATCGCGTCCGATCCCTCAAGTGCGGCAGATCCGGAGTGTGTTGGGGCCACTCCGGTTCTGACAAAACCCTGACTGATGAGTACGGGTCAATTCAAGATCCCCACCAATGTGTGACATAGGCAACGTTCTCCACTTCGGCCACACCCGGACCTCGAGGTCAACGCCCTTTGCGTGTAAGGGGCCCGCATCAGGGAGGGTAGGGCTGTCCCCCCTTCTGCGGTTGGAGGGAACCACCGGACGGTTCACCGGTCAGCAGGATGGGTCGGCCGGACGCCACGGCCTAGCGTCGTCAACGAGTGGCGGGACGGTCCGCCACCAGGGCATAAGGGGATGTCGTGGCGGACACAGGCCGCTTGGAGAGGCCGCGCGGGATAGCGGCCCGCGCCGGCAGTTGGAGCGCCCGTCACCGATGGGCGGCGGTCGGGGGCTGGGTGCTGCTGGTCATCCTCGCCCTGGCCGTCGGCTCGATGACGGGCCGGGTCGATGTGTCGGAGAGCGAGCAGGTTCCCGGCGAGTCCGGGCGCGTCTCGCAGATTCTCGACGAGGCGGGCATTGACGACGCGGCCGGGGAAACCGTGCTGATCCAGGCGAAGGGCGGCGGGCTCACCGCGAACGACCCGGCCTTCCGCAAGGCCGTCGACGCGGTGCTGGCGGGCGTACGCGACACCGGCCAGGTGACCGCCGTCCACTCCCCGTACGAGACGAAGACCATCTCCGCCGACCGGCGCTCCGCGCTGGTGCAGTTCGAGATGCGCGGCGACGCGGAGAAGGCGGCCGACCACATCCAGCCGGTCCTGGACGCGGTGGACAAGGCCGGGGACGGCCACCAGGACCTGCGGATCGAGGAGTTCGGCGACGCCAGCGGCCAGAAGGCGTTCGACGACGCGTTCGGCGACGACTTCAGCCAGGCCGAGTACTCCGCGCTGCCGGTGGCGCTCGGCATCCTGCTGATCGTCTTCGGTGCGCTGGTGGCCGCGCTGCTGCCGGTGGCGCTCGCGATGACCGCGTTCCTGGCCACCACCGGTCTGGTCGCGGTGGTCAGCCACTGGGTGCACATGAGCGACACCGCCAACTCCGTGATGCTGCTGGTGGGCCTGGCCGTCGGCGTCGACTACTGCCTGTTCTACCTGCGCCGGGAGCGCGAGGAGCGGGCCGCCGGACGGGACGCGCAGACCGCGCTGCGGGTGGCGGCGGCCACCTCCGGCCGCGCCATCCTGGTCTCCGGCGTCACGGTGATCGTGGCGATGGCGGGCATGCTCTTCACCGGTATCGCGGAGTTCAAGGCGATGGGGCTCGCCACGCTGATGGTGGTGGCGGTGGCGATGGTCGGCTCGGTGACGGTGCTGCCCGCGCTGCTCTCGCTGCTCGGTGAGCGGGTGGAGAAGGGCCGGATGCCGTTCCTGGGCCGCGCCAAGCGGCGCGGCGGCAGCACCGAGAGCCGGATCTGGCGCGCCGTCCTGCGCCCGGTGCTGCGCCGTCCCAAGCTGTCGCTGGCCCTGGCCACTGGCGCGCTGATCGCGCTGGCCGTCCCCGCCGTGGGGATGAACACCGCGAACCTCACCCTGGACCAGGAGTTCGGCGACCGGCTGCCGGTCGTGAACGCGTACAACCACATCGACGAGGCGTTCCCGGGCGGGTCCGATCCGGCCAGGGTCGCGGTGAAGGCGGACGACATCGACGCGGCGCCGGTGCGCGACGCCATCGCCCGCTTCCGTTCCGAGGCCGTGGCGAAGGGCGCCTCCAAGGGCCCGGTCGAGGTGACCGTCCACCACCGGCAGAACGTGGCCGTGGTGGAGGTCCCGCTGATCGGCGGCTCGGACGAGGGCAAGGCCGAGCAGAGCCTGGAGGTGCTGCGGAACGAGGTGCGCCCGGCGACCCTCGGCGCGGTGGACGGCGTGGACGCCCCCATCGGCGGCTCGACCGCCTCCTCCAAGGACTTCAACGACAAGCTCGGCTCGGCCGTCACCCCGGTCTTCGCCTTCGTGGTGGTCTTCGCCTTCCTGCTGATGCTGATGTCCTTCCGGTCGCTCACCATCGCGGTGACCTCCATCGTGCTCAACCTGCTGTCGGTGGGCGCCGCGTACGGCATCCTCACCGCGGTCTTCCAGCACGGCTGGGGCGCGGGGCTGGTCGGCGCGGAGGGCGTGGGGGCGATCGTGTCCTGGCTGCCGCTGTTCCTCTTCGTGATCCTGTTCGGGCTGAGCATGGACTACCACGTCTTCGTGGTCTCCCGGATCCGCGAGGCGCGGCTGGCCGGCCGCACCACCAAGGACGCGGTGGTGCACGGCGTGGTGACGACGGCGGGCGTGGTCACCAGCGCCGCCGTCATCATGGTCGCGGTCTTCTCCATCTTCGGAACGCTGTCGATGCAGTCCATGAAGCAGATGGGCGTGGGCCTCGCGGCCGCGGTCCTCATCGACGCCACCGTCATCCGCGGGGTGCTGCTCCCGGCCGTGATGTCGCTGCTGGGCGAGCGCAACTGGTACCTGCCGAAGTGGCTGGGGTGGCTTCCGGACCTCGCCCACGACGAGCCCGCCCCGGCCCGGCAGCCCAGCACCCCGGTGGGCGCGTCCCCGATGCCGGAAGCGGACGAACGGCCCCGGCACGCGAGGGTCTGACGGCCACATCCCGCGCATCCTGACAACCCTCAACCGGTCACCTGGCCTCCGGGCCGTGTGACCGGTTCGGTGTTTCGGGGTGGGGGCGTGGGGGTGTCGGGGCGTCGGGGCGTCGGGGCGTCGGGGCGTCGGGGCGTCGGGGCGTCGGGTGGAAAAGGCGTTGCGGGGTGTCCCGGCCGGTCCCTACGGTGCGGGGATACGGCGGAGATCCGCATACGCGTCCTTTCGCGTACGCGCGCATGGGAGGAGTGCACCGATGGGCGGAAGTCCCGGCATCGGCGTGTTCACCCGCATCACTCGTGGCTGTGCCCGGGTGGCGTGTGCGCGCGACCTTCCTATGCCTGCCCGCCGCCCGCGGCGCGGCCCCGGTGCCCTGGCCGGCCCGGACGCGCCCGGTGTCTCCCCGAGTCCATGAGCCGTTCGCGCTCGAGGTCCGCCCCGGACCTGAGCGACTGACTCACCCGGCTTCCCGTCTCGGTCTCTCGCTGTGAGCTGATCCCTCACCTCCACGCGCCCTCGGCCAGGGCCCCCGCCAGTCCAGGAATCACTCGTTCCGGGACGGGCGGCAGGGCCCGTTCCGCGCCGCTGCCGCCCGCCCGGCTCCGAAAGGACCGTGGCCGTGGCCCGCAATCGACACCATTCCCATGCCCATCCCCACGCCCGGCGCGGTGGCGAACCGCGCCGTACCGAACGCGACCGGGCGAGGCGTGCGTACGGGCAGAACTTCCTCCTCGACCCGGGGGCCGTCGCCCGCGTCGTACGCGCCGCCCGCCCCGGGCCCGGCGATCTCCTGGTGGAGGTCGGCGCGGGCAAGGGGGTGCTCACCGAGGCGCTGGCGCCGCGCTGCCGTGAGCTGATCAGCTATGAGATCGACCGGCATCTGATCCCGGGGCTGCGGGAGCGGCTCGCCCGCTGTCCGCGGGTCCGGGTCGTGCACCAGGACTTCCTGACCGCGGCGCCGCCGCGCGAGCCGTTCGCCCTGGTCGGCAACGTGCCCTACGCCCGTACCGCCGAGATCGTGGCCTGGGCGCTGCGGGCGGTGCCCCGGCTGACCTCCGCCACGCTGCTCACCCAGGCGGAGTACGCCCGTAAGCGCACCGGGGACTACGGCCGCTGGTCCCTGCTGACCGTACGGTCCTGGCCGGAGGTCGAGTGGCGGCTGTGCGGGCGGGTGGCGCGTACCGCCTTCCGGCCGGTGCCCGCGGTCGACGGCGGGATCCTGCGGCTGACCCGGCGGCCGCGCCCGCTGCTCCCCGACCCGGCGGCCCGGTCCGGCTACGCGGACCTGGTCGAGCTGGGCTTCACCGGGGTCGGCGGCTCGCTGTACGCGTCACTGCGCCGGGTCTGCCCCGCCCGCGCGCTCGACCGGGCGTTCCGGGCGGCCGGGCTGGGGCGGGACGTCGTGGTGGCGTATGTGACGCCGGAGCAGTGGCTGATCCTCGCTCAGGAGTTGACCGAGGTGGTGGCCGGAATGCGGTCGGCCGTTTCGAAGGAGTTGATGGTGCGGGTGAAGTCCCGGGTGGACAACAGCAACTTGTAGATGATGGCCAGCTCGAAGACGAGCAGCAGCACACCCGATACGACGGTCGTCGCCACCACCGCGTCGACGGCCGGGCCGATGATGAACACGCCCATCTGGAACTCGATACCGCTGATGAGATGAGCGCGGATGCGGTGGCGCTGCAGGAAGTTCCGGCACCGGACCCACCACGGGAAGCGGCGCCGGAACTCCTGGTGCAGATCGACGACGGCGGGGCGGCGCGCGGCCGGGGCCGGGGCCGGAGCGGCTTCCGGGGCGGCCGTGGCCTCCAGGGTCGTCGTGGATTCCATGGCCGCCACCGGTTCCCGGGGAGCGACGGGCTCCAAGGGCGCCACCGTGTCGCGGTCCGTCTCCAGGTCGGCCTCGGGGTTCTCCCGCAGCAGGTCCTCCATGAAGGCCAGCTCGGCCTGGTTCTCGGCCTTGCGGGCGGCCCGCATCCGGGCCTTGATCTGCTTGCGCATCCCATGCCGGATCTTGAAGATCTCCAGCGAGTCGATATAGCGCAGCGCGTCCAGGGAGGCGACGGCCAGCGCCAGCCACAGATACAGGACGTCATCCGTGCGCGCGTACTGACCGCCCATCAGGGCGACCGAGCACACCAGCACCCGGATCCGGTCGAAGACGAAGTCCAGCCAGGCCCCGAAGACCGACCCGGTGCCGGTCAGCCGGGCCAGCTTGCCGTCCATGCAGTCGAAGATGAAGCTCACGTGGTAGAGCACGGCCCCGAGCAACAGCCATCTCCAGTCGCCCTGAGCGAAGCACGCGGCGGAGCCGAGGCCCACCAGGAACGCACCCCAGGTGAGCTGGTTGGGGGTGGCCCGGGTGTACCTGGCGATCCAGCGGACCAGCGGTGTGGCCACCGGGTCCACGAGCATGACGGTCCACCACGCGTCTCGCTTCTTCTCGGTGATCCGGCGGACCTCGGCGAGCGGCGGTATGTCTCGGGGCATGGTCAATCTTCCTGGCGTTAGACACAAGTTCACCTGAAGGTAAGAAGCCGTTAAGAGAAGAGACAAGATCAGGCAAGGGCAACCTTTGGCAGGGGGTAATGGTCTGCTTGGAGGACCGGGTCCATGGCAGGGCCAGGTGCGTCGGCGGCGCGGCGGGTCCTACCGCTGGTAGCGGGCGAGCACCAGGTTCCCGTCGTCGACCAGGCGCTCCCGCAGCCGTCCCATGCCGATGGCCCCGCTGTAGTACTCCTGCAGCGCCGGAGTGGCCACCTTGTCCTTCCACTCCGGGTAGCCGCGCACGGTCCGCGCGGGCGCCGGGCGCAACTGTCCGGCCAGGGCGGTGCCGGTGGCCCAGCCGTAGCGGCGGGTGCGCAGGGCGGGATCCCGCAGCGCGGTCCGACCCGTGGGGAGCATCCAGTCGCCCCGGGCGAGCCGCACCATATGCGGCGGGCGCAGGAAGAAGTCGATGAAGCGGGCGGCCTCCCGCTGGTACGGGCTGTCGGCGGCGATGGACAGCGTCCGCGGGCTGACCCCCTGCCGCTGGTCGCCGCCGGGCCCGGCCGGGGACGGCAGTACGGTCCAGGCGAACCCCTTGGGCGCCTGCTGCGCGATCTGCTGGCGGTAGGAGAAGCCGAGCGGCACCATCGCGTACTTTCCGCCGAAGAGGCCCGGGAGGGTGTCGGAGCCGCCCATGCCGAGGGTGGTCCGCGCGGCGGTGCGGTCGCCGCCCAACTGGTCGTGGATGACGCGGGGCACCCGCTGGTCGGCGGCGTCGAACCGGACGGTGACCTTGCCGTCCGCGCCCCGGTGGAAGACCTTGCCGCCGGTGGAGAGCGAGAGGGTGAGGGTCGCGGAGACGGGCTCCTTGAGCGGCCAGGCCACGCCGTACGTCCCGTCCCGGGTCAGCGCTTCGGCCGCGTCCTCGAACTCGGCCCAGCTCCAGGGCCGTTCGGCGGTGGGGATCCGCACCCGGGCCCGCTCCAGCAGCGCGCGGTTGGCGATGAGCACCCGCGGCTCCTGGAGGAACGGCACACCGTGGACGCCGCCGTCGAAGGTGGCGGTCTGCCAGGTCAGGGGCGGGATCTCGGCCTTGAGCCGGCGGGGCAGCAGGTCGGTGAGATCGGCGAGATAGCCGCCGTAGGCGAAGTCGGCGAGGTCGTCGGTGGCGTCATGGATGACGGAGGGTGATCCGGCCGCCGGTCGCCCGCCGCCGCTCGGGCGCGCAGCCGGACAGCAGCCCCCCGGTGGCGGACGCGGCCAGCAGCGTACGGCGGCGCATCAGTGCTTCACCGCCCCGGCCAGGGTGCCGCTGGTGATCCGGCGCTGGATGAGCGCGAACAGCACGAGCGAGGGCAGAGTCGCCAGCAGCGAGGCGGCGGCGAGCGGGCCGAGATCGGCGACGCCACGCCTCTTCGTACGCAAAGAGCATCGGCAGCCGGATGCGGCCGCCGGGCCCGCCGCCCGTCAGGACGTAGACCAGCGCTAAGGCGTTGACGTTCCAGTTGGCTTCCTCCCCCTCGTGAACAAGGGGGATTCCTACGGCTCGCGCCGTGGGGCTTCCTGCTTCGTCACCGACTGCCCCGTCCGGGAGGACTCCCGTTGAGGTCTTACACCGGCTCCACAGGCCGACACCGCCAGCCCGGCGGCCAGAAGGTTCTTCGCCGCGTTCACGTCCCGGTCGTGGGTCGCACCGCAGTCGCACGTCCAAGTACGGACACCCAGCGGCATCCTCTTTTGCATGGTGCCGCATACGGAGCACAGCTTGGAGGAGGGGAACCAGCGGTCGACCGCGATCACTTCGCGGCCGTACCAGGCGGCCTTGTACTCCAGCATGCTCCGGAACCCCGACCATGCCGCGTCGGAGATCGCCCGGGACAGCTTGCCGTTGCTGAGCATGTTCCGGACGGCGAGGTCCTCGATCACCAGCGTTTGGTTCTCACGCACGAGTCGAGTGGTCAGCTTGTGCAGATGGTCACGGCGACGGTCGGCGATGCGGGCGTAGACCTTGGCGACCTTGCGTCGCGCCTTGGACCGGTTGGCGCCGTCGCCCCTGGCCTTGCGGGCGAGGTCGCGCTGGGCGCGGGCGAGGCGGGCGCGGTCGCGCCGCTCGTGCCTGGGGTTAGCGATCTTCTCACCCGTGGACAGGGTGAGCAGGTGGTCGAGCCCGGCGTCGATACCCACCGCCGAGCCGGCGGCGGGAAGCGGCTGGACGGCGGGATCCTCGACCAGTAGGGAGACGAACCAGCGCCCGGCCGCGTCCTGGGAGACGGTCACCGTGGACGGAAGGGCGCCTTCCGGCAGGGGACGCGACCACACGATGTCCAGCGGCTGGTCCATCTTCGCCAGCGTCAGTTCCCCGTCCCGAAACCGGAACGCGCTGGAGGTCTACTCGGCGGACTTGCCGCGCTTCTTAGGCGACTTGAACCGCGGGTACTTCGACCGCTTGGCGAAGAACGCGGTGAACGCCGCCTGGAGGTGCCGCAGGCCCTGCTGGAGCGGAACCGAGGACACATCGTTGAGGAAGGCCAGCTCCGCTGCCTGCGCATCGTTCGGATAGAAGCGGTACTTGTATGCCCGCTTCACGTGAGTGGCGATGACTCACGAACTAACACATCAGCCAGTAAGTGCCTGACGGGTTGTCAGTCCCGGAGGTCCCCGATGAAGTTGACGGCAGTCCGGGAGGGAGAGCCCACGTCATCGTGCGGAGGGCGGGCGGTGCAGTCAAGCGGTTCTACCTGCGAGAGTCGATGCGGTGGTCGGTACGGCGCTACGGACGTGATGGGGCCGTCGGTACGGCAGGTGGCGCACGGCTCAATGCGACACTTGGCCGACGGCGGGGATCGGCACGGAGAAGTCGGCGAGGAGAAGGGGCATGGCGGTGGCGGAGGTCGCGTTCACGGAGGAGCGGGCGCGGGTGGTGCTCTCGGCCGCGCTGCCGCCCTACCGGGCCGGTACGGCGGAGGCCCGGCTGCTGGCCCTCGGTGAGAACGCCGTCTTCGCCGTCGACAGCCTCTCCCTGGTGGTCCGGATCAGCCGCGACCTGGAGGTGTGGGACCGGGCCGCCCGGGAACTGAGGATCGCCGACTGGCTGGCCCGGGAGGGGCTGCCCGCGGTCCGTCCCGACCGGCGCTTCGGCCCCGAGCAGCCGCTTCCGTTCGCCGACCATCTCGTCACGTACTGGCAGCGGCTTCCCGACCCGGTACGCCCCGCCGGGGCGCGCGATCTCGCGGAGCTGCTGCGGATGGTGCACGCCCTGCCCGGCCCGCCCGGCGACCCGGCGCCGCTTCCGCTGCCGCGCCGCGATCTGCTGGGCGGGGTCGAGCGCTGGCTGCGGCTGGCCGGGGACGCGATCGACCCGGCGGACGCGGCGTATCTGCGCGCCCGCCGGGACGACTTCGCGACCGCCGTCGAGGAGCTGACCCCGCGCCTCACCCCCGGCCCGATCCACGGCGACGCGCTGCCGCGCAATGTGCACATCGGCCCGGACGGGCCCGTGCTGGTGGACCTGGAGACCTTCTCGCACGATCTGCGCGAGCACGATCTGGTGGTGATGGCCCTGTCCCGGGACCGCTATGGGCTCGGCGCGGCGGAGTACGACGCGTTCGTGGCGGAGTACGGCTGGGACGTCCGCGAGTGGCCCGGCTGCGCGGTGCTGCGGGGCGCACGCGAGACCGCAAGCTGCGCCTGGGTCTCCCAGCACGCCCCGGGCAACCCGGCGGCCCGCGCCGAGTTCGCCCGCCGCATCGCCTCTCTGCGGGAGGGCGACACGGCGGTGCGCTGGCATACGTTCTGAACGAAACCGCGGGGCCGACGCGCATGGGCGGGAGACCGCCCGCACGCGGACCGGCGGACCGGCCGACGCGCCGTGCGGCATTCGCTCAGGCGCGCCATCCCGGGTCGCGGCCGCTCAAGGCGATCGCCCGGTCGAGCGGAGACGCGTCGGCCGCGACGGGGATCATGGGGCCGAACAGCTCCTTCGGGCGCTCCTCGTCCGGGACCGCCGCCAGCCATTCGATGATGGCCTCGACGCTGCGGGGATCGCAGTCGTAGGGCTGGCCGGTGGCGCGGGCGAGATCCCAGCCGTGGATCACCAGCTCGTCCAGCGCCACGATGCCCATCATCCGGGCAGGCATGGTGACGCCCCCGGCCTCCGTGGTGCCCAGCCAGGCGGACGGCTCGCGCCAGGCCACGGCCAGCGCGTCCAGGCGGCGCGGCAGCTCCTGCCGCCAGTCGGGGTCCAGCTTGTCGGCGGCCCCCTGCCCGGGGGCGGGGCCCGCCGCGGCCGTGGTCTTCTCGGCGGCGTGGCGCATGCCGAGGGCGAGCCCCATGAAGTGGTCGAGCAAATCCGCCACGGAGTAGGCGCCACACGGTGTGGGCGCGCCGAGCTGCTCGTCCGTGACGCCGCTGAGCAGCGCCGTCACCCGCTGGGCTGTGGGTCCGAAATCGATCATGGTGGTCTGTTCATCGGTCACGGTCGTCTTCTCCTCGCTCGAGTCCGTGGTCCGTCCCTCTCACCCGTACGGACCGGCCCACCGCCGCAAACTCATCGGTGCGACGCGCTCCGATATCCGCCCGGCCGACCGCTGCCCCCGCCCGGCCGACCGCTGCCCCGGCCCGGTGGGCCGCTACCCCACCACCGCCCCCGCCTCCCGCAGCGGCCAGCCGCCGTCCACCACCGCGTCCGGGGTGCCCTTGCGACGCAGCCAGGACTGGAAGTCGGCCGCCCAGTGCGCGTACCACCCCACCTGCTTGCGGTGGAGGTCCCACAGCTCGAGCCCGGCGACCTCGCCGTACCGCTCGGCGAGCGCACACGCGACCCGCACCGCCGCCAGCGCGTCCGCCCCGGCGTCATGGGCGCGGTCGTGCACCACCCCGTACTCCCCGCAGACGGCCTCCAGCGTGCGCTTGCCCTTGCGATAGCGGTCGACGGCGCGGTCTATCGTGTACGGATCCACGACGGGGCCGGTCTCGGCTCCCTCCAGCCGCTCGCTCAGCGGGCGCAGCCCGTGCCGCCCCAACTCGGCGGCGAGCAGGCTGAGATCGAACGCCGCGTTGTACGCCACCACCGGGGCGCCGGCGCGCCAGTGGGCCACCAGCACCTCGGCGACCTCCTCGACCACCTCGCGCGCGGGCCTGCCCTCCGCCGCCGCCCGCTCACCGGTTATCCCGTGCACCGCCACGGCGTCCTCGGGGATGGGCACTTGGGGGTCGGCCAGCCACTCGCGGCGCCCGACCTGCTCCCCGCCCCTCACCTCGACCACGGCCGCCGTCACGATCCGTGCCGTGCGCGGATCGGTGCCCGTCGTCTCCAGGTCGAATCCGATCAGCAGCCCCCGGTGCCAGCCCATGGCCGCCCCTCCCTTTGTCGTACTTCCCCCGTGTGTGCACCACCTTCCCATGGGCCACTGACAACGGCCGGTTCGCCGGACCGAGTCCTCAGACGTCTGAGGACTCTGTGTTAGAGTCCCCGCCGTCCTCGGATGATCGTTCAAGGAGAGGCGGCGCGGTGGCGGCGCGGACGGCACGCTTGCGGCACGGACCCGTGGTGCCACGGGTCGAGAGCGCCCTGCGCGCGATGCTCACCGAGGGCCGCTGGCCGCCCGGCGAGCGGCTGCCCAACGAAGTGGCGCTCGCCGCCGAACTGGGCGTCGGCCGCTCCTCGGTGCGCGAGGCCGTACGGCTGCTGGCCCATGACGGGCTGGTCGAGGTGCGGCACGGCTCGGGCACCTACGCCGCCCGGCCCCCGGCCCCCGCCGGGGAGGGCGATATGCGGCGGCTGCTGCGCCGGGCCCGGCTGCGGGAGGTGTACGAGGTGCGCCGCGCCCTCGAGGTCGAGGCCGCCCGGCTGGCCGCCGGGCGCATCCGCCCCGAGGACATCGGGCGGCTGCGGGACCATCTCGCGCTGCGCGAGGAGCGGACCGGAGGCGATCCGTCCGCCTTCGTGGACGCCGATCTGGCCTTCCACCGGACCGTGGTGGAGCTGTCCGGGAACGCCGTGCTGCTCGGCCTGTTCACCTCCGTCCTCCCGGTGCTGCGCGAGGCACTGGTGGAGATGGTGAGCCATGAACCGGCCCTGCCCGATGTGTCGTGCGCCCACGCCGAACTGCTGGACGGGCTGGCGCGCGGGGACGCCGATGCCGCGATCGCGGCCACGGTCTCCCACCTCGAGGCCGTCATGGAACTCTTCGGCGGCAGCGGCGACAGCGATGGCGATGGCGATGGCGATGGCGACAACGGCCACGACAGCGACAGCGACAGCGACAGCGACAGCGACAGCGACACGAGCGAAATCAAAAGCGACAGCGAAAGCGACAACAGCGAAAAGGAGGTGGCGGCCCCGTGACCGCCCCTGCCGTCCCCGTACTCAGGCTGCGCGAGGTGGATGTGGTGCGCGACGGCACCCCGCTGCTGCGCTCGATCTCGCTCACCGTCCACCAGGGCGAGCACTGGGCGCTGCTCGGCTCCAACGGCGCGGGCAAATCCACCCTGCTCAGCCTGGCGGGCGCGCTGGTGCACCCCACCCGCGGCACGGTGGAGGTCCTCGGCCGCACGCTGGGCCGGGTGGATCTGCGGGAGCTGCGCTCGTTCGTGGGCCATGTGGATCCCCGGCATCCGCTGCGCTCCCCGCTGCGGGTGCGGGACGTGGTGCTCACCGGGCTGACCAACACCGTGGAGCCGGTCCCCCGCCACCGCCCCACCCCCGACCAGCGCGACCGGGCCGACCGGCTGCTCACCACCCTCGGCATGGGCGGAAAGCTGGACGCGCGCTGGCCGACCCTGTCGCAGGGTCAGCGCGGCCGGGTGCTGATCGCCCGCGCGCTGATGCCCCTCCCCCGGCTGCTGCTGCTCGACGAACCGGCCACCGGTCTGGATCTGGCCGCCCGTGAGCAGCTGCTGGAGAGCCTGGACACCCTGCGCCGGGACCACCCCGAACTGGCCACCGTCCTGGTCACCCACCACCTGGAGGAGCTGCCCGCCAGCACCACCCACGCCATGCTGCTGCGCACCGGGGAGTGCCTGGCGTCGGGCGCGGTGGACGAGGTGGTGACCACGGACCACATCACCAAGTGCTTCGACCACCCGGTGCACATCAGCCGCACCGACGGCCGCTGGGCCGCCCGCGCCCTGCGACCCCCGTACCAGGGCGCCGGCTCCTGAACTCCCGCTCCTGAGCCCCTAGGCTCCCAAGGTCAGGACACCGGCCGGTCCGTTCAGGACACCGGCCGGGAGTCCGCCCAGACGCTCTCGAACTCCTCGCGGTAGGTCCCGAAGAGCCCGCCCTCGCCATCCTCGGCCGCGCCCTCGCGGACCACCTCGCTGCCCCGTCCGCCGCCGCGCAGCACCAGGACCGGGGCCTCCATGCCCCGGGCCTTGCGCAGATACGACTGGACGACCGCGAGGCCGTCCGCGCCGTCGCCGTTGACCAGGTAGGCGGTGAAGCGGGGAGTCTCGTCGAAGACATGGATCTCGAACGCGTCGGGGTCCCGCAGCCGGGCGCGCACCCGCCGCATATGGAGGATGTTCATCTCCACCGAGCGGCTCATCTCGCCCTTCTTCAGGCCGAGCTCCCGCTCCCGTCGGCGCACCGCGCTGCTCGCCGGGTTGAGGAAGAGCAGCCGGGCCCGGCAGCCGGATTCGGCCAGCCGGACCAGCCGGCGGCCCGAGTAGTTCTGGACCAGGAGGTTGAGCCCGATGCCGACGGCGTCGAGCCGCCGGGCGTTGCCGAAGAGGTCCTCGGCGGGGAGCTGGCGCTGGAGCCGCACCCGGTCGGAATGGACGCCGACCACATCGGCGTAGCGGTCGCCGACGAGGTCCTCGACGGCGTCGATGGGCAGCCGGTCGGCGGAGGGGGAGCCGGTGCCGCTGCCGAGGATCTCCAGCAGCCGGGCGGAGGCCCGCTCGGCCTGGGCGAGGACCGTCTCGGACAGGGCGCGGTTGCGGGAGACCACATTGCGGGCGACTTCCAGCTCGTCCAGGGCCAGCTCCACCTCGCGGCGGTCGTCGAGGTAGGGCTCGAAGCACGGCCAGTGCTGGACCAGGAGCTCCCGCAGCTGGGGCAGGGTGAGGAAGCTGACGACATTGTCGTCGGCGGGGTCGAGCAGATAGCCCTTGCGCCGGCTGACCTCCCGTACGGCGACCGCCCGCTGCACCCACTCCTGCCCGGCGGGGCCGGCCGCGGCGATGACCCAGTCCTCGCCGTGGACCGGTTCGTAGATGGGCCGCAGCACGGCGCTGACGACCGCGCGCAGCCGCTGTTCCACGAGGTTGAGCCAGATATAGGCCCGCCCGGCCCGGCGTGCGCGTGTGCGCACCTCGCTCCAGGCTTCGGCGCCCCAGTCCAGTTCCGCTCCGATCTCCATCGGCCGCACCAGGGACACCGCGCCGGGAGGTGCGTCTGTGGAACCATCGCCCCCGGGACCTCCGTCACCAGGGGGCAGCTCCAGCCCGCCCGAGCTCACCTGTGCACCGCCTTCCGCCCCCGTCCAACGATCACCGCAGACTACTGCGCTGGCGGGGGCGGTGCGACACTCAGGTCCTGCCTATCAGGTCAACGTGCCTCTTCTGTATGGCCGTTGTGTCCGGACAGTGCAGGCGGCGTGAGGGGATTCATAGCGGTGACATCGCGCGGGGAGAGCTGGAAGCCCTGCCAGTGCACCGGCATCGGCTCCTGGTCCTCATCCCGGGCGATGTGGTGGAACCCGATGTTGACCCACACGATGGGGTGCTTGAGGGTCTGCCCGTTGACCCACTTGTCGACGCTCTTACCGGCACCGGCGCCGCAATTGCGCAGATTGTTGCTGGCGAACTGCTCACACTTGTTGTACTCGGTGAAGTAGACGTCGTGTTTGGTGAAACTACGCCCCTGGTACTTGGTGGTGTGGCCGGGAACGATCTCGTAGCTGCGCGGATGGCCGTCCTTGTTCTTGCCCGCCGTGCTGACCACGCGCCACCACCGCGCCGCCGCCGCGTCACCGGCCAGTTCCTTGCCGACCGGGGTGCGGGTGGTCTTGGTCTTCGGGATCCGCCCGGAGGTCGCGGTGGTCTTGGAGTCGTACTGCTCGACCTTGCTCTTGGGCGAGCCGTCCAGCCCGAAGTTCAGCCGCCAGAAGACGTTGTGGGCATGGCTGGTGGCGTAGTCCTTGGCGCCCTTGCCGATGGGCCAGCCGCGCCCGTCGCCCGCGTCGTAGTCCATCGGGGAGAGCGTGCCGGTGGCGCCGACCTGCATGGTCATGGTGCCGTCACCGGCGAATCGCCACTCGGTGATGTACTCGTACCAGCCGACCTGGTTGACGGTGTAGAGCAGCAGGTCCTTGCCCTGGAGCTGGTAGACCTTGTTCTCACCGCCGGCCCCGAAGCCGCCCTCGCCCATGCGGTAGGCGTGGCCGCGGGCCCGGGTGGTGGCGCACAGTCCCTTCACATTCGGATGGTCGGGGTCCCAGGCGTCGGGCACCCGGACGGTCTTGATGGTGCCGCCGGGACACTCGGCCGGGTCCAGTTGCTGCAGCCCCTGGGCGAAGCCCTGCCCGGTGAGGTCGTCGTACTCATTGCTGCCGTCGTCGTAGGGCACATGGATCTGGCCCAGCTTCGCCGAGGTCAGCACCTTGATCGGGGCGCTTTCGCCCTTGGGCTGGTACGAGACGTCGTCGAGTACCAGACCGGCCTTGCTCTCGTAGTGCCAGCACATCCGCCAGGTGGTGCCGCCGTCGAGCTTCTGCTCGATTCTGTACGGGGCGCTGCAGTCCGCCGCGGCGGCGGTCCGCGGGGCCGCCTGGGCGCTGCCGACCGGCCCGGCGGCGATCGCCACGGTGCCGATCAGCGCCGAGGCGCCAATAGCCGCCGCGGCCCGGACACGGGCGCGGCGGAGCCTGCTGTCAGGCATGGGGAGACTCCTGTAATGAAGCGTTGAGGTGGGTGCGAGACGCCAGTGCCGGGCCCTAGCCGAGCTTGGTGACCTTGTGGGCACTGAGATCGATCACCATCTGCCGGGTGTCGATCCAGGGGCCGTTCAGCACCCGGGTGAACAGCCGTACGCAGCGGTGCTTGCCGCAGTCCTGGACCGAGGCCGGACCGGGGTTGCTGCCCTCGCCGGCGCGGTAGACGAAGCCGGTGACGGTCAGCTGGTCCGGGCGGGTCAGCGCCTTGCCGGTGGCGTCCTTGAAGTCCTTCTTCAGCCCCTCGCCCAGCTTGTCGGCCATCAGCAGCCGCGCGGCCTCCACCACCTCGTCGCGGTTGGGCGGCGGCTGCACCCCGTGCTGGGTGTCGGTGCCGGTGACCTTGCCGCTGCCGAGGTCGACCGTCTTGGTGACGTAGGTGTCGTCCTTGTAGTCGTAGTACGTCACCTCGGCACGGCGCGGCGGGTCGGCGGCCCCCACCTCGTCGGGGCTCAGCTCCGCGAGGTCGGTGGAGAGCCGCTCGGGGCCCTTGGCGCCCTTGACGTCCTCGCTGCTCATACGGAAGTCGCGCCCGGCCGCGAGGCTCTGGGCGCGCTTCATCTCGTCGTCGGTCAGCGGATCGCGGCCGCTGCCGGTCTTTCTCTGCTCCGGCGCCTCTTCCACCACTCCGGGCTGCTGCCGGGCCGCCTGGCCCTGCTCCGCCGAGGAGCTCTGGGGTCCCCCACCCGAGCCTTCCTCACCGGACGCGCTCCCCGGGAGCGTCACACCGATCATGACCGCCGTGGCGGTGATCGCCACGGCCGCGCCGGCCACCACCTTGCCCAGGTGGCGGTGCATCACCTTGCGCACATCCTCCCCCAATCCCCCCTGTCGTCATATCGGACCGCATAGCGTGAAACGCGTATGCGTCAGGTCACCCGGTAGGACGAACCGAAATGGCCGTAGGTTGCCTCACTTTTGAGGAAGTTCTGTCGAAAGAGCGGATGGCTCCGGGCAGTTGGGAAAGGATGCAGGGTCGGTCAGGTTCCGTCCGGTGCCTGGGGTGCTCGCGACCCCCGGAGAAGAAGTGGAAGAGTCGACGTATGCAGGTCTGGCCGGGACAGGCTTATCCCCTTGGCGCCACCTACGACGGCGCCGGAACCAACTTCGCGGTGTTCTCCGAGGCCGCCGTCCGCATCGAGCTGTGCCTCCTGCACGACGACGGCTCGGAGACGGCGGTCGAGCTGCGGGAGTCCGACGCGTTCGTGCGCCACGCGTATCTGCCGGGGATCATGCCGGGGCAGCGCTACGGCTTCCGGGCGCACGGCCCGTACGAACCGGAAATCGGCCACCGCTGCAATTCCGCCAAGCTCTTGCTGGATCCGTACGCCAAGGCGATCAGTGGGCGGGTCGACTGGGGCGAGGAGGTCTACGGCTACCACTTCGGGCGGCCCGACAAGCGCAATGACCTCGACTCCGCACCGCACACCATGGCGTCGGTGGTGGTCAATCCGTACTTCGACTGGGGCGACGACCGCCCGCCGCGCACCGACTACCACCGCACGGTCATCTACGAGGCGCATGTCAAGGGGCTGACCATGCGCCATCCCCGGCTGCCGGAGGAGCTGCGCGGGACCTACGCGGCGCTCGCCCATCCGGCGATCATCGAACATCTGACCGAGCTGGGCGTCACCACGCTGGAACTGATGCCCGTGCACCAGTTCGTCCACGACCACCGGCTGGCCGACGCGGGGCTGGCCAACTACTGGGGCTACAACACCATCGGCTTCTTCGCCCCGCACAACGCCTACGCCTCCTGGGGCGACCGGGGCCAGCAGGTGCTGGAGTTCAAATCGGCCGTCCGGGCGCTGCACCAGGCGGGCATCGAGGTCATCCTGGACGTGGTCTACAACCACACGGCCGAGGGCAATCACCTGGGCCCCACGCTCTCCTTCCGGGGCCTGGACAACGCCTCGTACTACCGGCTGACCGACGACCGCCGGTACTACATGGACACCACCGGCACCGGGAACTCCCTGCTGATGCGGTCCCCGCACGTGCTCCAGCTGATCATGGACTCGCTGCGCTACTGGGTGACCGAGATGCATGTGGACGGCTTCCGCTTCGATCTGGCGGCGACGCTGGCCCGGCAGTTCCACGAGGTGGACCGGCTGTCGTCGTTCTTCGACCTGGTCCAGCAGGATCCGGTGGTGAGCCAGGTGAAGCTGATCGCCGAGCCCTGGGACGTCGGCGAGGGCGGCTATCAGGTCGGCAACTTCCCGCCCCTGTGGACCGAATGGAACGGCAAGTTCCGGGACACCGTGCGGGATCTGTGGCGCGGTGAGCCGAGGACGCTGGCCGAGTTCGCCTCCCGGCTGACCGGCTCCTCCGACCTCTACCAGGGCGACGGGCGGCGCCCGCTGGCCTCGGTCAACTTCGTCACCTGCCATGACGGCTTCACCCTGCGCGACCTGGTGAGCTACGACGAGAAGCACAACGAGGCCAACGGCGAGTCCAACCAGGACGGCGAGAGCTACAACCGGTCCTGGAACTGCGGCGTCGAGGGCGACACCGACGATCCGGCGGTACGGAAGCTGCGCGAGCGCCAGATGCGCAACTTCATCGCGACCCTGATGGTCTCCCAGGGCGTGCCGATGCTCAGCCACGGCGATGAGTTCGGGCGCACCCAGGGCGGCAACAACAACGCGTACTGCCAGGACAACGAGGTGTCCTGGGTGCGCTGGCCGGATCACGCCAAGGGCCAGGACGGCGAGTGGGAGGACCGCTCCGCGCTGGAACTGCTGAGCTTCACCCGCTCGCTGGTGTGGCTGCGCCGCGACCACCCGGTCTTCCGGCGCCGCCGCTTCTTCCACGGGCGTCCGGTGGAGGGCACCCATGACGAGCTGTCGGACATCGCCTGGTTCACCCACGAGGGAGAGGAGATGACCCCGCGCGACTGGCAGGCGGCGCACGCGAAGTCCCTCGCGGTCTTCCTCAACGGCAGCGCGATCTCCGAACCGGGGGCGCGCGGCGAGCCGATCACCGACGACTCGTTCCTGCTGCTCTTCAACGCCCACCACGAGCCGCTGGACTTCGTCGTGCCGATCGACCACGGCAAGCAGTGGCAGGTCATCGTGGACACGGCGGTGGCGGCGGGCGTGGAGCCGGGCAGCGGCTCGAAGGTGGCGGCGGGCGACCGGCTGACCCTGGTGGACCGCAGCCTGATGGTGCTGCAGCGGCCTGCCTAGGGCGGGGGTCTGCTCAGGTCGGGGGCCCGCCTGGGCCGAGGGGTTTGCTCACATCCGGGGTCCGCCTGGTCCGGGGGGGGTGTGCTCAGGTCCAGGGTCCGCCTGCGGGCGTCCGGCGCGTCCGTTCGGGTGCGCGGAGCTCTGAAGGGGCGCGTCGGGTGGGTACATACGTTCATATGACGGCTGACCCCGGCACACCCACCGCCACCTATCGCCTCCAGCTCCAGCCCGCCTTCCCCTTCGCGGCGGCGGAGCGAGCGGTGCCGTATCTGGCCTCGCTCGGCGTCTCCCATCTGCATCTGTCCCCCGTGCTGGAGGCGGTGCCCGGCTCCACCCACGGCTATGACGTGGTGGACCACTCCGCCGTCCGGTCCGAACTGGGTGGCGCGGAGGGGCTGCGCGCACTCGCCGGTACGGCGCGGGCGCACGGCCTCGGGCTGATCGTCGACATCGTGCCGAACCATATGGCCGCCCCCGCCCCCGAGCGGCTCAACGCCCCGCTGTGGGAGGTGCTGCGGGCGGGCCCGGAGTCGCCGTACGCGCGGTGGTTCGACATCGACTGGCGCGCCCACGGCGGCAAGGTGCTGCTGCCGGTGCTCGGCGGTCCGCTCGGCGAGGAGTGGGACCGGCTGCGGGTCGAGGACGGAACGCTGCGCTACTACGACCACGCCTTCCCGCTGCGGCCCGGCACCGAGGGACTGCCACTGGCCGAGCTGCTGGACGCCCAGTGGTACCGGCTCGGCTGGTGGCGGCTGGCCCGCACCGAACTCAACTACCGGCGGTTCTTCACCATCTCCGAGCTGATCGCGGTGCGGGTGGAGGACCCGGAGGTCTTCGCCGCCACCCATGCCACGCTGCTGGAGCTGGTACGGGACGGGGTCGTGGACGGGCTGCGGATCGACCACCCGGACGGGCTCGCCGACCCGGAGGGGTATCTGCGGCGACTGGACGAAGCGGTGCGGGCGGCGTCGGGAGACGGGGAGGGCGCGCGGCGGACCGCGCCGGAAGGCGGGGGTGGGCGAGGGATCGCGGCAGAAGGCGGCGGACGGCGGCGGACCGCGCCGGAAGGTGGCGGCGCCCGCTGGACCGTCGTCGAGAAGATCCTCGCCCGGGGCGAGCGGCTGCCCGCCACCTGGCCGGTCGCCGGGACCACCGGCTATGACGCGCTGCACCACATCGCCGGGCTCTTCGTCGACCCGGACGGTCTGGAGAAGCTGACCGCCCTCTACCGCGCCTTCGCCGCTCCCCCGGCCGACCTGGGCGGCGACTGGGCCGCCACGGTCCGCCGCGCCGCCCAGGAGGTGGTCACGCATGAGCTGGCCGCCGAGGTGGAACGGCTGACCCGCACCGCCTCCCGCATCTGCGCGGCCGACCCCCGGCTGCGCGACCACGCGCCCTGGGCGCTGCGCACGGCGATCCGCGAGCTGCTGGTGCGGCTGCCGGTCTACCGTCCGTACGCCGCCGTGGGCGGCCCGCCCGCGACGGACGCCGACGCGGTGATGCTGCGCTCGGCGGCGGCCGACGCCCGGGAGGCGTTCGCGGTGGCGCAGGAGGCCCAGGTGGTGCGGGTCGTGCGGGACGCGGCGCTGGGCGGGCTCGGGGACGGCCCGGACCACCGCGACTTCTGCGCCCGCTTCGCCCAGACGGCGGCCGCGCTGCGCGCCAAGTCGGTCGAGGACACCGCCTTCTACCGCTACGTCCCGCTGCTGTCGGCCGCCGAGGTGGGCGGCGATCCGGGGCGGCCGGCCGTGGCCCCCGGGGAGTTCCACGCCTTCGCGGCCCGGCTGCTGCGGGACTGGCCCGCCACCGGCACGGTGCTCTCCACGCATGACACCAAGCGCAGCGCGGACGCCCGCGCCCGGCTCACCGCGCTCACCGAATGCCCGGACTGGTGGGGGCGGACGGTGGAGGAGCTGACCCGCTCGGCCCCCGCCCCCGACCCCCATCTGGCCTGGACGGCCTGGCAGGCCGCGCTCGCGCTGGGCCACGGGGACGCCGAACGGCTGGTCCCGGCCGTACTCAAGTCGGTGCGCGAGGCGGGGCTGCGGACGACGTGGACGGAGCAGAACGCGGCGTACGAGGCGGAGGTGACCGCCTTCCTGGAGGCCGGACCCTGCGCGGCCGACCCGTCGACGTGGGCCGCGATCGGCGCCGAACTCGACGGTCCCGCGCGGGCCAACGCGCTCGGCGCCGCCCTGCTCCAGCTCACCATGCCGGGCGTTCCCGACCTCTATATGGGCACCGAGCGCGTCTATACGGCCCTCGTCGACCCGGACAACCGTCGCCCGCCCGAGCTGGGCGGCGAACCGGCCGACGGCCCGTCCGCCGAAAAGCTGCTGCTCACCCAGGCGGCACTGAACCTGCGCCGGGAGCATCCGGGGTGGTTCGGCCCCGGGAGCACGTATACGCCACTGCACGCCTCCGGTCCGTCCGCCGGGCACTGCGTGGCCTTCTTACGGACGGACAACAACAGTACGGACGGCTCGGACGGCACACCCGGTGGGGCCGTCACCGTGGTCACCCGGCTGTCGCGGCGCCTTGCGGAGGCGGGCGGCTGGGGCGCCACCCGGCTGCCGCTGCCACCGGGCCGCTGGCGGGACCTGCTGACCGGGCGGACCGCCGAGGGCTCCGCGGCACTGGACGAGCTGCTGTCCGGGCGTCCGGTGGCGCTGCTGGTCCGGATCTGACGGACCCCATCGGAACGGCCCGTTCAGCACCCTGTCCGACAGCACACCCGAACACTCCGCCTGACGCTCCACCTGGCGCCCCGCCCAACACTCCGCCCGACACTCCGCCTGACGCTCCGCCAGAAAGCCTGCGGCCTTCACGTCCTGAAGCATTTACAGCCGCCCGGTGGCGCGCTACGTTCACCAAGAAATTGGGAGCGCTCCCATGCCGACGGTTCCTGACCCGTTCACGTCGAAGGGAAAGCACGCGCAATGCCTCGACGATCACTGGCACTCGCCTTATCCGCACGCCCGCCGGGCGGCTCCCACGCGCGCAGGTCCGTACTGCTGGTCCTGCTCTCGGTCCTGCCCGCCCTGGGCCTTGTCTTCTTCTCCGGCGGCAGCGCCTCCGCACACGGCGCACCGATGGCACCGGGCAGCCGCACCTATCTCTGCTGGAAGTACAGCCTGTCCTCGACCGGTGAGGTCAAGCCGACCAATCCGGCGTGCAAGGCCGCGTACGACAAGAGCGGCGCGACACCGTTCTACAACTGGTTCGCGGTGCTCCGCTCGGACGGCGCGGGCCGCACCAAGGGGTTCATCCCGGACGGCAAGCTGTGCAGCGGCGCGGCCACCGTCTATGACTTCTCCGGTTTCGACCTGGGCAGCAAGGACTGGCCGGTGACCCATCTGACGTCCGGCAAGTCCATGCAGTTCTCGTACAACGCCTGGGCCGCGCACCCGGGGTCGTTCCGCAGCTATGTCACCAAGAGCCCCATCGACCCGACCAAGCCGCTCACCTGGAACGACCTGGAGGACCAGCCGTTCAACACGGTGACGAACCCGCCGCTGTCCGGCCAGGTCGGCACGGTCGACGGCAAGTACACCTGGACGGCCAATCTGCCCTCCGGCAAGAGCGGACGCCACATCATCTACACCGTATGGACGCGCTCGGACAGCCAGGAGACCTTCTACAGCTGCTCCGACGTGGTCTTCGACGGCGGCAACGGCGAGGTGACGGTCCCGGGCGCCAGCAGCGGCGGCGGTGGCAGCGACCCCACGGACCCGCCGGGCAACCCGCCGACGGCCTCCTGCGCCGCCACCCAGAAGGTGACCAGCACCTGGAACGGCGGCTACCAGGCCGAGGTGACCGTCGCCAACTCCGGTGCCACGCCCATCTCCTCATGGATGGTCGACTGGACGGTGCCGTCCGGGCAGCGGATCGACAGCGTCTGGAACGGCAAGCTGTCCACCACCGGCTCCTCGGCATCGGTGACGAACGCCGACTGGAACGGCTCACTGGCCGCCGGGGCGTCGACGACCTTCGGCTATACGGCCGGCGGCGGCTCTCCTGACACAACGGCCGCGCCAATCTGCATGGTGCACTAGTCTGCGTCTCACACCGGTCCACGCAGGTGCTCCGACCCGCTCATTGATCTGTCAGGTGCACCTCATCCCGCGCGCCGGTCTGCCGCCCCTTCCCCCTCGCGGGCGGCAGACCGGCCCCGCCCCGGAAAACCCTGTGGACACGGAGACATCGGCGCCCATAGAGTGCGGGCACGCCCTTGATCAAGGAAGGAGGCGAGAGCAATGGACATCACGACGTTTCCGCGCTCCCGCCCCCTGTCCCCCGGGCGTACCCGCGTCTGATCACACATCGTCTGATCACACATCGTTCGATCAGACATCTGCCGATCAGGCATCCGACCGGGAGCGCATCACTCTCCTGGAAGGAATTCCATGACCGATCTGGTCATCCGTCCCCTCACCGAGGGCGACGCCCAGCTGTTCCATGACCTGCAGGTGCCCGCGCTCGTCGGGCGGGCCACTCTCGGCCACACCTACGCCACCGTCGGCCAGGGCGGCGAGTACCGCCCCGACTGGACCTGGGTGGCGCTGCGCGAGGGGCGGGTCGTGGCCCGCGCCGCGTGGTGGGCCGGGCCGGAGGACTCCGCGCCCATCGCCCTGGACTGGTTCGACTTCGCCGAGGGCGAGGCCGACGCCGCCGCCGAACTGCTGCGCACCGCACCGCTGCGCACCGAGTACAGCCTGCTGGCCCCGCCCGGCTGGCGCGATCGGCCCGAGGTGCGGGCCGCCGCCCAGGCTCGTATCGACGCCGCCATGGCGGGCGGGCTCGAGCCCCTGGTCGAACGCTACCGCTATGAGTGGACGCCGGAGTGCGGACTGCCCGCCCGCCCGGGGCGGCTGGAGTTCCGGCCGGAGCCCGATGACGCGGTGATCGAGGACGTGCTGCGCCGCATCATGCCGGGTTCGCTCGACGCCCATGACCGGCGCGCCATCGCCCGGGGAGGTGTCGACGCCGGGGTGCGCGAGCTCATGGACTTCTTCGCCTGGTGCCCGTCGCCGCGCGAGTGGTGGCGGCTGGCGTGGACGCCCGAGGGGGAGCTGGTCGGCATACAGGTGCCCGCGCGCAACCCCAACGGCCCGTGCGTGGGCTATGTCGGGGTCGTCGCCGAGCAGCGCGGCCACGGCTACGCGTACGACCTGCTCGTGGAGTGCACCCACGACCTGGTGGAACGGGGGGCCACGAAGATCGCGGCGGCGACGGACCAGCCCAACCTGCCCATGGCCGCGCACTTCGCCAGGGCGGGGTATCCCATCACCCAGGAGCGCATCGACCTCATCTGACCGATGTCGCCCCGCCACTGACCGATGTCGCCCCGCTGCGCCGTCGGCGGCGCGTCCCGCAGCATGGTCGAGGACCATAGCCGGGTCGAGGACCGTCGCCGGGTCGAGGACCGTCGCCGGGTCGAGGTGAGGAGACGCCAGTGCTGTTCGAGGTGTGGGCGCCGCACGCCGAGCGGGTCGGGCTCCATATGGACGGGCGGGACCGCCCCATGGAGCCCGACCCGGGCCGCCCGGGGTGGTGGCGGGCCGAGGCCGAGGCCGGGCCCGGCACGCGGTACGGCTTCGCGCTCGACGGCGGCCCACCGCTCCCCGATCCGCGCTCCCGCCGCCAGCCGGACGGCCCGGAGGGGCTGAGCGCGGTGGTCGACCACTCCCGCTTCCGCTGGGGGCGGGAGTGGTTGGGGCGGCCGCTGCCCGGCGCGGTCCTCTACGAGCTGCACATCGGCACCTTCACCCATGAGGGCACCTTCGACGCGGCGGCCGAACAGCTGCCGCACCTGGCCGAGCTGGGCATCACCCATGTGCAGCTGATGCCCGTCTGCCCGTTCCCCGGGACCCATGGCTGGGGGTACGACGGCGTGGCGCCCTGGGCGGTGCACGAGCCGTACGGCGGGCCGGAGGGACTGGCGCGCTTCGTGGACGCCGCGCACGGGCATGGCCTGGGCGTAGTCCTCGATGTGGTCCACAACCATCTGGGCCCCTCCGGGAACCACCTCCCGGCCTTCGGGCCGTACTTCACCGACGCCCACCAGACCCCCTGGGGCGCGGCGGTCAACCTGGACGCGCCCGGCTCCGACGAGGTGCGCGCGTACTTCATCGGCAGCGCGCTCGCCTGGCTGCGCGACTTCCGGCTCGACGGGCTGCGGCTGGACGCGGTGCACGCGCTGCGCGACACCCGGGCCCGGCACTTCCTGGCCGAGCTGTCGGCCGCCGTGGACGCGCTGGCCGCCCGCACCGGGCGTCCGCTGTTCCTCATCGGCGAGTCCGATCTCAACGATCCGCGCACCACCGCCCCGCGCGAGGCGGGCGGCCACGGTCTGCACGCGCAGTGGAACGACGACTTCCATCACGCCCTGCACACATTTCTCACCGGTGAGCGGCAGGGCTACTACGCCGACTTCGCCGCCGAGGGGCCCGGGGCCCTGGTCAAGACGCTGATGGGCGGCTTCTTCCACGACGGCACCCACTCGGCGTTCCGGGGCCGCCGCCACGGCAGTCCGCTGAACACCCACTCCACCCCCGCGAACCGGCTGCTCGGCTACGCCCAGACCCATGACCAGGTGGGCAATCGGGCGGTCGGCGACCGGCTCTCCGCCCGGCTCTCCCCCGGGCTGCTGGCCTGTGCGGCGGCCGTGGTGCTGTGCGCGCCCTTCACCCCCATGCTCTTCATGGGCGAGGAGTGGGGCGCCCGCACCCCCTGGCAGTACTTCACCGACCACCAGGACCCGGAGCTGGCCGAGGCGGTGCGGTCCGGCCGCCGCCGGGAATTCGCCGCCCACGGCTGGGCGGCGGGCGATGTGCCCGACCCCCAGGACCCGGCCACCCGGCTGCGGTCCTGCCTCGACTGGCGGGAGCCGGAGCGGGAGCCGCACCGGGCGCTGCTCGACTGGTACCGCCGGCTGATCGCCCTGCGCCGCGCCGAACCGGCCCTGACCGACCCGACCTGGTCGTACACGGGCCTGTCCTCCGGTTCGGACGGCTGCTTCAGCTTTCAGCGCGGCCCGCTGCGGATCCTGCTCAACCCGGGCGACCGGCCGGTCAAGACCTGGCTCGGGCCCCGGACCGGCGAGGTCACCGAGGTGGTGGCCGCCTGGCGGCGAGTCGAGCTGCCGGGCCCGGACGGCATGCTGAGGCTGCCGCCCGAGACCGCCGCCGTGCTGCGCTGCGGCTCACGCTGAGGCGCCCGAGGCTCAGGCCGGGGCGCCTGAGCCTCTCCGCGGGCTCAGCTCCCCCGGGGTCAGCCCTCCTCGGGGCTCAGCCGCAGCGAGATGGAGTTGATGCAGTACCGCTGGTCGGTCGGGGTGGGGTAGCCCTCGCCCGAGAAGACATGGCCCAGGTGGGAACCGCAGCGGGCGCACCGCACCTCGGTGCGGACCATGCCGTGGGTGCGGTCCTCGAGCAGTTCCACGGCCGAGCTCTCCGCCGGGTCGTAGAACGACGGCCAGCCGCAGTGGCTCTCGAACTTCGTCTCCGAGCGGAAGAGCTCAGCCCCGCACGCCCGGCAGGAGTAGACGCCGACCGTCTTGCTGTCGGTGTACTCACCGGTGAAGGCACGCTCGGTACCGGCCTCCCGCAGCACGTGGTACTCCTGCGGTGTCAGCTCCGCGCGCCACTGCTCCTCCGGCTTGTCGATCTCGTACGCCATGGGGACGGACCTCCTCAGTTCTCCGGGCTCTGCAGGCGGGCGAGGATCTCCGGACCGAGGTCGGTCACATCGCCGGCGCCCATGGTGAGAACAAGGTCACCGGGCTTCGCCATTCCGGCGATCAGCTCCGGCACCGCCCGCCGGTCGTGCTCGGCGGTCACATCCGCCCCGTGACGGGCCGCGGCGTCGATGATCAGGGCGCTGGTGACGCCGGGGACCGGGTCCTCGCGGGCGGGGTAGATGTCCAGGACCACGGAGGCGTCGGCGAGCGCGAGCGCCTCGCCCATCTCGGTGCCCAGCTCCTGGGTGCGGCTGAACAGATGCGGCTGGAAGACCACCAGCACCCGGCCCTCCCCGGCTCCGCCGCGGATCGCCTCGAGGTCAGCGGCGATCTCGGTGGGGTGGTGGGCGTAGGAGTCGATCACCTGCACCCCGGCCGCGACACCCTTGAGCTGGAGCCGCCGCTTGACGCCCGTGTACGAGGCGAGGGCGGGGGCCAGTTCGGCGGCCGGGACGTCGAGGGCGGCGCCCGCGGTGAGGGCGGCCACGGCGTTGAGCGCGTAGTGGCGGCCGGGGACGGAGACGGTGAAGGTGAGCTCCGCACCGCCCAGGGACTCCGCGAGCCGTACAGTGACCTCGCTGGTCAGCCCGTGCGGCTCGATGGCCAGGACCCGCACGTCCGCACTCGCGTCCGCGCCGTAGGTGAGCACCCGCAGCCCGTCGCGCCCGCCGACCCGGGCGGTCAGCTCACGGGCGCCGGGGTGGTCGGCGGAGATCACCAGCGCGCCGCCGGGCCGGACCCGGCCGACGAAGGTGTCGAACGACTCGTAGATCTCGTCCATCGAGGCGTAGTTGGCGTGGTGGTCCAGCTCCACATTGAGGATGATCGCCACCTCGGGCGCGTACTTGTGGAAGCTGCGGTCGCTCTCGTCGGCCTCGGCGACGAAGATCTCGCCCGCGCCGTGAGCGGCGCTGGAGCCGGGAGCGTCCAGGTCGCCGCCGATGACGTACGACGGGTCCAGGCCGAGGGTGCGCAGCGAGACCGCCAGCATCGAGGTCGTGGTCGTCTTGCCGTGGGTGCCCGCGACCGCGATCGGCCGGGAGCCGTCCATCAGCGCGGCGAGCGCATCGGAGCGGTGCACCACCGGAATGCCGCGCTCCCGCGCCGTGACCAGCTCAAGGTTGTCGTCGCGAATGGCGCTGGAGACGACGACGCTGGTGGCGTCGGCGGCGAGGTTCCCGGCGGAGTGGCCGATGTGCACCGTCGCGCCGAGCTCACGCAGCGCCCCGACGATCGGCGAGTCCTTGGTGTCGCTGCCCGAGACCCGCGCGCCGCGCATGGCGAGGACCTTCGCCACGCCCGACATCCCGGCGCCGCCGATGCCGATGAAGTGCGGTCGATCCAGCGTGTCGGAGGCGGTGCCGGCCGGTGCCATGTACGGGTCTCCCCTGGTTCGCGGTGTGTGCTGTCGGCCCGATTCTCGCACCCCCGGCGGCCCGCCCCCGCCGATGGCCGCGGAGGGGCCGGGGCGGGGGCTCAGCCGCTGGGGCCGGGGCTCAGCCGCCGGGGCCGGGGCTCAGCCGCCGGGGCGGGGGCTCCGCCGCCGGGGCGGGGGCTCCGCCGCCGGGGCGGGCCGGGGCCGGGGCTCAGCCGCCCGCGGAGGGCTGGTCCTCGTCCACCGCGTGCGCGAAGAGCTTCAGCACCGGGACCCCCACCTTGTGGCGCGCCCGCGAGGCCCAGTCCCGGTGGAAGAACTCCTCCACGAAGTGCGGAGCGGTGAGCACGATCACCTCATCGGCCCGGGTCTCCTCCACCACCCCGCGCAGCACCTCCAGCGGATGGCGCTGGACGACATGGCCCCGGGCCCGGCTCCCGGCCGCCTCGAGCGCCGCCACCGAGTGGGTCAGCGCCCGCTCGGCGGGCTCGAGCGCCTCCTTGCCCTCCGGCTCCTCCCCCTCCTGGGCGGCCTGCTCCAGCTCGCCGAGGGCGATGTCGTCGATCGCGCGCAGCAGCCGGTCCTTGCTGCCCCGGGGTTGCATCAGGACGACGAACGAGACCGGATCATCGCCGTGCAGGGTGGTGACGAATTCCACGTCGGCGGGGGTCAGGGGCTTCTCAATCATCAATACGCTCGTGAACACGGCGGATGCCCTTCTCCTTCGCGATCCCATTCGCGGGTTTACGGACGTTTTTATGAGTTATTGGTAAATCCGACGGTAGCGGGTGAAAAGAAACCCGGCTTCCTCCAGAACGGAAGCGAGAGTGAAGCGTTCCGGTTCCCCCAGCACCGGGCCGTTCATGATCCGCTTCGCGTCCCCCGCGGTCACCAGGGGGGCCACCGCCAGACAGAGTTCGTCCAGCACTCCGGCCGCCGCGAACTCCGCCAGCAGCGTGGGGCCGCCCTCGGTGAGCAGCCGGGTGTGGCCGAGCTCCGCGAGCGCGGTCACGACCGCCGCCGCGTCCACCCGCCCGGACGGCCCCGCCCCGGCGAAGACCACCTTCACCCCCGCCGCGCGGGCCGCTTCGATCCGCTCCACCGCGGCCGTCGCACCCGTGATCACGATCGTCGGGACCAGCGGCTCGGTGAACAGCGGCTGCGAGAAGTCCAGGTCCAGGCTCGCGCTCACGACGGCGATCGCGGGCGCGGGCGGCTGGCCGAGCGCCGCCCGCCGCTCGGCGAACGCCTCCCGGGCACGCGCCGGGCGGTAGCCCTCGCGGCGGACGGTCTCCGCGCCCACGACGACGGCGTCGGCGAGCCCGCGCAGCACCCCGAAGATCCGCATGTCCGCGTCGGAGGACAGGGGCTTCGACCGGCCGTCGTGATGGGCCGCCCCGTCCAGCGAGGACACCATGTTCGCCCGTAGCCAGGCGCCGGAGGGGCCGCGCGGCGGCTCCGGATACGCATAGGCGTCGGCCAGTTCGCCGAGGGCCCATTCACGGTCTTCGGCAGGTGTTTCGGCAGGTGTTTCTGCGGGTGTTTCGGCAGGCGCGGGGACAGGCAGGGGGAACAGGCGTCGCATAGGCCGCAGTGTGACATGCCTCCCTCTCGGACAGTGGTCGGGTGAAGAGCGACTACCCTGGACATCCGTGTCTGCACCAACCACCGCATCCGGCTCGGCAGGCCGTATAGCCGCCGAAGCCCCCGCAGTCCCCTCAGCCCCCGCAGCTCTCACCGCCCGTGCACCGCAGGTTCCGGCGGAGCGCATGGTCGCCGAGATGGTGCCGCCGCCCCGCTTCGCCACCGTGAGCTTCGACAACTACATCACCGACCCCGGCCAGCCCAGCCAGGCCGAGGCGGTCGAGGCGCTGAGAGACTTCGCCGCACGGCTCGGCGACGGCGCGGACGCGAAGGGCGGGCGCCGCAGGCACTGGTTCCGCCGGGAGGCCAAGCCCGCCGCGAGCGGCGGCCCGCGCGGGATGTATCTCGACGGCGGCTACGGGGTCGGCAAGACCCATCTGCTGGCCTCCCTGTGGCACGCCACCCCGGCCGCCCCCGAACTGAAGGCGTTCGGCACCTTCGTGGAGCTGACGAACCTGGTCGGCGCGCTCGGCTTCCAGCAGACCGTGAAGACCCTGGGCGGGCACCGGCTGCTGTGCATCGACGAGTTCGAGCTGGACGACCCGGGCGACACGGTCCTGGTCTCCACGCTGCTGGGCAAGCTGGTCGAGGCGGGCGTGGCGCTCGCCGCGACGTCCAACACGCTGCCCGGCAAGCTGGGTGAGGGCCGGTTCGCCGCGGCCGACTTCCTGCGCGAGATACAGGGGCTGTCCGCCCACTTCCGTACGCTGCGCATCGACGGCGAGGACTACCGCCACCGCGGTCTGCCCGCGGCCCCGGCCCCGCACTCCGACGAGACGGTCACCCGGGCCGCGCACCGCGTCCCCGGCGCCTCCCTGGACGACTTCCCCGACCTGCTGGACCACCTCTCCCAGGTGCACCCGAGCCGTTACGGCGCGATGTGCGACGGCATCCAGGCCGTCTGCCTGACCGGGGTCGCCCCGGTCCCCGACCAGTCGACCGCGCTGCGGCTGGTGGTGCTGGCCGACCGGCTCTACGACCGCGAGGTGCCGGTGCTGGCCTCCGGGGTGCCGTTCGACCAGCTCTTCAGCGAGGAGATGCTGAGCGGCGGCTATCGGAAGAAGTACTTCCGGGCGATATCCCGGCTCACCGCCCTCGCCCGCGACGCGAAGGGACTGGCCGACGCGTCGTACGAGCGCTGATCGGACGATTCCCGCGCATCGTTGATCGGACAATTCCCGCGCATCGCTGATCGAATGGTTCCCGTGCACTCACCCGCGTGATACACACATCCGGTCATCTTCTCTGTCCGCCAGCAGGGAGTTACCGCATGTCAGCGACACGACGTCAGCTTCTCGGCCGCACCGGCGCGCTGGGGGCCTCCATCGCCTCGATCGCCTTCACCGGCAGCGTCTCCGAGCTCTTCGCCGGGACGGCCGCGGCCGCCGAACCGGATGCCCCACCACTCGGCCGGGGCGGTTACGGCCCCCTGGTCCCCGACCCCGACGGGCTGCTCGACCTCCCGGAGGGATTCCGCTACCGGGTGCTCTCGCGCGAGGGCGACGAGCTCCGCTCCGGCGAGGGCAGGGTCCCCAGCCACTGCGACGGCATGGCCGCCTTCCCGGGCCGCGCCGGCGGCCACCGCGGCCGTACGCATCTGGTCCGCAACCATGAGAACCGTAAGGACGCCGCGATCCGCGTCCCGGCCGTGAACGGCCTCACCTACGACCCGATGGGCATGGGCGGCTGCACCGCCCTGGAGCTCGACTCCGGCAACCACGTACTGTCCGAGCGGGTGGCCATCGCGGGCACCGCGGTCAACTGCGCGGGCGGCCCCACCCCCTGGCACACCTGGCTGACCTGCGAGGAAACCGAGGATCGGGCCGGTACGAACGGCTACACCAAGGACCACGGCTTCATCTTCGAGGTCGACCCCTACGATCCGCGCCGCACCGGCGCCGTCCCGCTCACCGCCATGGGCCGCTTCCAGCACGAGGCCATCGCGGTCGATCCGCGCAACGGCGTCGTCTACGAGACCGAGGACGCCTTCGAGAAGCCCTTCGGGCTCTTCTACCGCTTCCGGCCGAAGAAGCCGCTCGGCGGCATCGGCTCGCTGCGCGCGGGCGGTCAGCTGCAGGCGCTGCGGGTGCCGGGAGTGCCCGATCTGTCCACCATCCAGGAGCCGGGCACCACCTTCGACCGCGTCGAGTGGGTGGATGTCCCCGACCCGCTCGCCCGCCAAACCCCCATCCGCTTCCAGGACTTCGGCCCAGGAGGCATCACCCACGCCCAGAAGCTGGAGGGGTGCTACTGGGGCGGTACGTCGGTCTACTTCGTCTCCAGCTTCGCCAAGAGCGCGGACGGCTCGGCGGCCGACCACTTCGGCCAGATCTGGCGCTACGACCCAGACCGGAGGCGCCTCACTCTGGTGATCGTCTTCGGCCCCGAGACGGATCTCCAACTGCCCGGCGAGTCCCCCGACAACATCACGCTCGCCCCCAGCGGCGGCCTGATGGTGTGCGAGGACGGCAACGGCGCGCAGCATGTCTTCGGGGTGACCCGGCGCGGCGAGGTCTACGCGATGGCGCGGAACCGGCAGGCTCTGACATCGGCCGCTACCGCGGCGGGCGGCACGCCGGAGGAGCCGGAGTGGGGCGAGTTCGCGGGCGTCACCTTCGCCCCGGACCGCCGCACGATGTACGTGAACTGCTACACCCCGGGCACGACGTTCGCCGTGACGGGGCCCTGGCGTCGTTGAGCGCTCCGATCCGCTCGGCGCCGGTGCCCGGACGGCGCGGCTAGCCGGAGCAGGCGGTGCGCTGGGCCTCCTGCCATTCGCAGACGGGGCACAGCGTCGCTCCGGGGCGCGCGGCGGGGTACTCGGTGGGCTCGCCGCACTGCACGCAGTCGGCGTACGGCGGGCCCTCGGGAAGTTCCGTACGGTCGTCCATGCCCCGAACCCTACGACCGGCGGGAGCTCAGCGCGCAGGCCAGCGCGGTCGCCCCGGCGGCGGCCGCGCCGGTCAGGGCCAGGGGCAGCAGGGGCATCGGCACGGTGCCGCTGTGCGAGCCGTCGACCAGCCCCGACACCGCCGCGTTCGCGGGCGAGGCACCGGCCACCGACACCAGCAGCGCGGCGAGCAGCGTGGCCGGGATCGCCCAGCCGGGGCGGCGCAGCAGCGGCCGGTTGCACAGCGCGCCGACGGCCGCGCCGAGCAGGGCGCACGCGACCGCGGTGAGCAGCCCGGAGACGGTCGCCTCGGGCACGGGGATCTCGTGCAGGTGGTCCGCGGTGTGCGGGTCGCTGACCGCCGCGACGAACAGCGTCCCGGCGGTGCCGAGCACCAGCGCCGCGCCCAGCGCGGTCAGCACCGAGGCGAGGTGCACCCGGCCCGGCCCCACCGCCGCCGATGCGCAGTCGCGGGCCGCGGCGGGCTCCTGGGTGACGCACACCCGCACCAGCCAGGCCGCGACGGGCAGCAGCGCGGCGGCGGCGTAGCCGAGCGAGTCGAGGATCGGCTGCCCGGTCCGCACCCCGATCCCCAGGAACGCGGCGTAGAGCAGCAGCGGTGGCAGCCAGCGGTGCGAGCGGGCCAGCAGGGCCGCCTGATAGCGCAGCAGCGCGGTCATGCCTTCTCCTTCGCCCCTTGGGCGGGCTCCTGGGTGTCGTTGTCGTCGATGGCCGTCACCGCGCGGATATGCCAGGGCGGGTCGGCGGTCAGGAGGGTGCGGAGCAGACCATCGGAGTCGGCGACGCCGACCTCGACCGTCAGCCGTACGCCCCGCCCCGCCGAACCGGCGCCCGCGCGCTGGTGCGCGGAGCCGCCTTCGCGCACCACGGCGCCCGGCAGCCCACCGGGCGGCCCGGCCCCCGGCGCCCCTTCGGCCTCCACCCGCACCCGCGGCCCGACGGCGGGCCCGCCCTGCGCCACCGGCGGCCGAACCGCGCCGTCCGCCCGCGGCCGAACCGTGCCGTCCACCGGCGGCCGAACCGCGTCGCCCACCGGCTCCAGCCGGGTCTCGGTGACGCGCAGGACGCGGTCCGCGACCCCGGCCAGGCGACGTGGATCATGATCGACGAAGACGACCGCCCCGCCGTCGGCGACGCGCTCGGCGACCGCCGTGTCCAGCACTCCCCGCGCGGCCTGGTCGAGGCCGGTCCACGCCTCGTCCAGGACCAGCAGGCCAGGCGCGGCCAGCAGCGCCTGGGCCACGGCGATCTTCTGGCTGGTGCCCTTGGACAGCTCGGCGAGCGGGGTGCCGGCGTAGCCGTCGGCGCCGAACCGCTCCAGCCACTCCCCCGCCCCGCGCGCCGCCACGGCGCGCGGCAGCCCGTGGATCCGGCCCAGGTGGGTGAGGTAGCCGAGGGCGGAGAAGGGCAGCTCGGCCGGGAACCGCTCGGGGACGTAGGCGGTGGGCGGGCGGCCGGTGATCCGGCCCGCGCTGGGGGCGTCGATTCCGGCGAGCAGCCGTAGCAGCGTGGACTTGCCGCTCCCGTTGCGCCCCTGGATACGGGTCAGCGAACCCGGCGGCACCTCGAGATCGACACCCCGCAGCACCCAGGGTCCGCCCAGGCCGTAGCGGCGGCCGACTCCTCGCAGTCTCATGCCGGTTGAGCATAGGCGCGCCGCTCGGCGCGGGGCGGCCCTCGGCGCGCGGAGGGCCGCGGGGGTCCTGGGTGTGCTGTCCGGCGGATCGTCACGGGTCCGCGACGCCTGGCGAGGCTCCTACGGCTCACGGCGCGAAGATCCCGGACCCGGCCTGGTGGCGGTCCTGGCACACTTGGCGCGTGACCAGCACCGACGCCGACACCGAACCCGGCACCCAGACAACCGCTCACCAGGGCACCGGATCCGGCGCCCGCAGCAGCCCCTTCCGGCACGCCGAGATCGACCGGGACGCCGCGCCACAGTTCGTCCTGCCGCTCGTGGTCCGGATCGAGAAGACCGCGCCCCCGGCGCGTACGGACGCACTGGAAACGGCGGCCCGCGCGGTGCTGGTGCTGCTGTCGGACGAGCGGGCGACGGCCGCCGACGGCGAGTGGGCCCAGGCCGTACGGGACTGGCAGGACGCCCGGATCCGCAAGGTCGTACGGCGGGCGCGCGGCGCGGAGTGGCGGCGCGCGGCCGGGCTGCCGGGCATCACGGTCACGGGCCGGGCGCCCGACCCGGCCACAGCCGAGGACGTGAACGGGGGCGGGGGCGGGGACGGGGACGGGGACGGCGGGGCTTCGCCGACGGCCGCCGAGGTGCGGGTGTTCCCGCCGGTCCCGCTGGACGGCTGGCCCAAGGAGCTGGCCAAGCTCCAGGTCTCCGGCACCGACCTGGACGACTCCGAGCCGCCGTCCGCCCCCGACCCCAGCGGTCCGGTGCTGTGGCTGAGTCCCCAGGTGGAGATGTCGGCGGGCAAGGCGATGGCCCAGGCCGGGCACGGCGCCCAGCTGGCCTGGTGGGAACTGGACGACGCGGCGCGGGCGGCCTGGCGCGAGGCCGGGTTCCCGCTGGCGGTGCGCACGGCGTCGGCCGAGCGGTGGGACGAGCTCACCGCGAGCGGCCTGCCGGTGGTGCGCGACGCGGGGTTCACCGAGATCGCGCCGGGGTCCTGCACGGTCGTGGCGGACCACCCGGCGCTGCGGCGGCGGTAAGGCCCTCCGCGACGCCGGGGCCCGGGGAACCCGAGGGACGCCGGGAGTCGGGGTCTCCGAGGGACGCCGGGGCTGGGGAGCCCGAGGGACGCCGGGGCCCGGGGAGCCCAAGGGCAGACAGCCCCCGGGCTCCCCTCCACGCCCGGGGTAGCTATCCCTTGCGGCGGCGGATCGCGCGGGTGACGACCGGCGGGAGCACATCGGCGGCGAACCGCCGGACCGCGGTGGGGCGGCGCGGTGCGGGCTTGGACGCCGGTGCGGTGGGCGCGGAACGCGGCTCGGGAGCCGGGTCGCGCGGCTCATGGACGAAGCGGGAGGTGGGCGGGGTCGGGTTCGCGGGCTTCCCCGAGAACCGCAGCACCCTGCGGCCCGCGATCTCCTGCACGCTGGTGTGCATCCCCTTGCGCCAGCCCTCGTCCGCGAGCATCTCGTCCTGGAACGGCTCCGGGTCGCCCCAGGTGCCGTAGAGCTTCTGCGTGGACAGGCAGATGGGCCGCAGGCCGCGGGTGAACACCGCCTCCCAGGTCGCGGCGGCCACGCCGGGGGTGTGCTCGGAGCGGAAGTCGTCGAGGACGACGAGACCGTCGGGCACCAGCGTGTCGTGCGCGGTGTCGATGTCGCCCGCCACGTGCTCGTACAGATGCGAGGCGTCCACGTGGATGAAGCGGCAGGTGTTCGCGCCGACGTGGTCGGGCACGACGGAGGTGGGGCCCTGGATGACGTTCGGCAGCTCATCCCAGAAGGCCAGGTAGTTCTGCTCGAAGGCAGTGCGGGTCAGGGTGGAGTACGACTTGCGTGCCTCCGCCGCGTTCTTCTCGTCCGGCGCCTCGGCGTCGAAGAGGTCACAGATCGTGTAACGCTCGTTCGCCCGCAGATAGGCGGCGGTGAAGATGGCGCTCTTGCCCATGTAGGCACCCATCTCCATCAGGTCCCCGCGCTGTCCGAGGCGCTCCTGGCGGCTCAGAAAGTGGTCGAACAGCACTTGGTCAAGGCTGGGGAACCATCCCTTGACGTCATTGAGGCAGCGGGGACGCTGGGCCGCGGGGGCGGTGGTGACCGTCATGTGGCTCTCTGTTCGTCGATGGCGGCGGTCTTGAGAGACGTGTCCGGTTGAACGTGTCCGTTTGAACGTGTCCGGGAGCCCCAGGAGGACTGGCCTCGGGGACGGGGTCCCAGGGGACGCGAGTGGCCGCCACGGTCGCAGTGAAAGGCAACGTCGGACCGTCTCTCTTGTGACCATCCTGTGACCACGCCTCCTCCGGAAGGTCTTACGGGGCGGTGACGGAACGGCGCGGACGCGGGCTTCGCCGCCCGTCCGGGCCTAGCGTCGGCCCCATGCGCGTACTGGTCACCGGAGGTGCGGGCTTCATCGGCTCGCACATCGTCACCGCCCTCGTCGAGCACGGCCACGAGCCTGTTGTCCTCGACGCCCTGCTTCCCGCCGCTCACCCGACCGCCACCCGTCCGGTTCCGCCATCCGTGGACGGGGAGTGGGTGCACGCCGATGTGCGGGACCGGGAGGCGGTCCTCGCGGCGCTGCGCGGAGTGGACGCCGTATGCCACCAGGCGGCGATGGTCGGCCTCGGCAAGGACTTCGCGGACGCCCCGGCCTATGTGGGCTGCAATGACCTGGGCACGGCGGTGCTACTGGCGGCGATGGCCGAGCGCGGGGTGCGCGCACTGGTCCTGGCCGGGTCGATGGTCGTCTACGGCGAGGGGCGCTACGACTGCCCCCGCCACGGCCGGGTCCGCCCCGGCCCGCGCGCCGAGGCGGATCTCGCGGCGGGCCGCTTCGACCCCCGCTGCCCCGAGTGCGGCGCCCCGCTGCGGTCCGGCCTGGTGGCGGAGGACGCACCGGCCGATCCCCGCAATGTGTACGCGACGACGAAACTGGCCCAGGAACATCTGGCGGCGGCCTGGGCCCGTTCGGTGGGCGGCCGCGCGGTGTCGCTGCGCTACCACAATGTGTACGGGCCGGGGATGCCGCGCGACACCCCCTACGCGGGCGTCGCCTCCTTCTTCCGCTCGGCCCTGGCGCGCGGCGAGGCGCCCACGGTCTTCGAGGACGGTGGCCAGCGCCGGGACTTCATCCATGTCCGCGACGTGGCCGCCGCCAATGTCGCCGCCCTGGAGGCGGCGCCGGACGTGGTGGCCCCGTCCGCGCTGACCGCGTACAACACCGGCAGCGACGACCCCCACACGGTGGGCGAGATGGCCACGGCCCTGGCCACGGCCTTCGGCGGCCCCGCGCCCGTGGTGACGGGCGGCTACCGCCTGGGCGACGTACGCCACATCACCGCGTCGTCCCGCCGGATCCGCGACCAGCTGGGCTGGCGCCCGGCGGTCTCGTTCCACGAGGGCATGACCGAATTCGCCCACGCCCCGCAACGAGCGGGAGTGTGA
>NZ_JANIAA010000050.1 GCF_024505145.1 Streptomyces rugosispiralis
CGTTTCCGATCCGAATTCCGTTTCCGGTGGCCGTTGGAGGGCCTTGCCTTTCGGCTTCACCGACTTTATCAGAATTTCTCCGAGTCGATTTCCACCCCCGCCGGTGGGCTCCTCCGAAGACCGTTGAGTGCTCCGGGTTCCCCTCTGGCGGAGCCGTAAACGTACTGGAGCGGGGCTCCTCGATGCAAATCGAGGAGCCCCGCCGGGTGTTCAGCGCCGGTGTGGTGCTGAGGGGGTGTCAGGGGTGACGTCAGACCTCGACGACCACGGGAAGGATCATCGGACGACGGCGGTAGCTGTCGGAGACCCACTTGCCGATCGCGCGCCGTGCCAGTTGCTGGAGCTGGTGCGGGTCCACGACCCCGTCGGAGGCCGACTTGGCCAGGGCGTCCTCGATCTTCGGGATGACCGCGGAGAAGGCGGAGTCCTCGATACCGGAGCCCCTGGCCTGGATATGCGGACCGCCCACGATCTTGCCGGTCGTACTGTCGACGACCACGAAGATCGAGATGATGCCCTCCTCACCGAGGATGCGCCGGTCCTTGAGCGAGGTCTCCGTGACATCGCCGACCGAGAGGCCGTCCACGTACACGTATCCCGCCTGCACCTTGCCGACGATCTTGGCGATGCCGTCGACCAGGTCCACCACGACACCGTCCTCGGCGATGACGCAACGGTTCTTCGGAACCCCGGTCAACGCGCCCAGTTCGGCGTTGGCACGCAGATGGCGCCACTCGCCATGGACCGGCATCAGGTTCTTGGGCTTGCAGATGTTGTAGAAGTACAGCAGCTCGCCGGCCGAGGCATGGCCGGAGACATGGACCTTGGCGTTCCCCTTGTGGACGACCGTGGCGCCCCATCGCGTCAGTCCGTTGATGACGCGGTAGACCGCGTTCTCATTGCCGGGGATCAGCGAGGAGGCCAGGATCACCGTGTCGCCCTCGACGATCCGGATCTGGTGATCGCGGTTGGCCATCCGGGACAGCGCGGCCATCGGCTCGCCCTGGGAACCCGTGCAGACCAGCACCACCTCGTCGTCCCGGAGGTCGTCGAGGGTCTTCACATCCACCACGAGACCGCCCGGCACCCGCAGATAGCCGAGGTCACGGGCGATGCCCATGTTGCGGACCATCGAGCGGCCGACGAAGGCGACCTTGCGCCCGTACTCATGCGCCGCGTCGAGGATCTGCTGGATGCGGTGCACATGGCTGGCGAAGCTGGCGACGATGATGCGCTTCTGCGCGTTGCCGAAGACCTGGCGCAGCACACCGGAGATATCGCGCTCCGGCGGTACGAACCCGGGGACCTCGGCGTTGGTGGAGTCCACCAGGAGCAGATCGATGCCCTCCTCGCCGAGCTTGGCGAACGCGGGCAGATCCGTGAGCCGGCCGTCGAGCGGCAGCTGGTCCATCTTGAAGTCGCCGGTGTGCACGGCCATGCCGGCCGGGGTGCGGATGGCGACCGCGAGGGCGTCCGGGATGGAGTGGTTGACCGCGACGAACTCGCACTCGAAGGGGCCGATCCGCTCGCGGTGCCCCTCCTCGACCTCGAGGGTGTACGGACGGATCCGGTGCTCCTGGAGCTTCGCCTCGATCAGGGCGAGCGTCAGCTTGGAGCCGATCAGCGGGATGTCGGGCTTCTCGCGGAGCAGGAAGGGGACGCCGCCGATATGGTCCTCATGGCCATGAGTGAGGACGATGCCGTCGATGTCGTCGAGACGGTCCCGGATGGATGTGAAGTCCGGCAGGATCAGGTCGACTCCGGGCTGCTCCTCCTCGGGGAAGAGCACCCCGCAGTCGACGATCAGCAGCCGGCCGCCGTACTCGAAGACCGTCATGTTCCGGCCGATCTCACCGAGGCCGCCGAGCGGGGTGACGCGCAGACCGCCCTCGGGGAGCTTCGGCGGAGGGCCGAGCTCTGGATGCGGATGACTCAAAAGACTCTCCTCACCACGCACGCCACATGCCCCCTGGGCACATGGCGCGCGTGACATTCGTGCACTTGCTGATGTGTCTGTATGCAGTTGTGAAGTATGAAGGTGCGAGCAATCGCCTCTTTGCTTAGAGCTGTACCCCGCCGGCGGCGAGATCGCGCTTGAGCTGTTCGGTTTCCTCGGCGGTCAGTTCGACCAACGGCAGGCGCAGCGGCCCCGCGGGCTGGCCCTGGAGGGCGAGCGCGGCCTTGGTCGTGATCACACCCTGGGTGCGGAACATGCCGGTGAAGACCGGCAGCAGCTTCTGGTGGATCTCCGTTGCCTTCGCGACGTCGCCCGCGAGATGGGCCTCGAGCATGGACCGCAGCTCGGGGCTGACCAGATGGCCGACCACGGAGACGAAGCCGACCGCGCCGACCGACAGCAGCGGCAGGTTCAGCATGTCGTCGCCGGAGTACCAGGCGAGGCGGGAGCGGGCGATGGCCCAGCTGGCGCGTCCGAGGTCGCCCTTGGCGTCCTTGTTGGCGACGATGCGCGGGTGCTCGGCGAGCCGGACGATGGTCTCGGTGCCGATCGGGACACCGCTGCGGCCCGGGATGTCGTAGAGCATGACCGGCAGGCCGGTGGCGTCGGCGATGGCGGTGAAGTGCCGCAGGAGGCCCTCCTGCGGCGGCTTGCTGTAGTACGGCGTGACGGCCAGCAGCCCGTGGGCACCGGCCTGCTCGGCGGCGCGGGCGAGTTCCACGCTGTGCCGGGTGTCATTGGTGCCCGCTCCGGCAACGACGTGGGCGCGGTCGCCGACCGCCTCCACCACGGCACGTACGAGCTGGGCTTTCTCCGCATCGCTGGTGGTGGGGGACTCGCCGGTGGTGCCGTTGACGATCAGTCCGTCATTGCCGGCGTCCACCAGATGAGCAGCGAGTCGCTGGGCGCCGTCGAGGTCGAGCGCGCCGTCAGTGGTGAATGGCGTGACCATGGCGGTCAGCACCCGCCCGAAAGGGGTCTGCGATGTGGATGTCGGTGCCATGGGCTCCACGCTACTCGTAGCGCGACCCGCGGCGCTCGCTCGGGGCGGCGGACGGTGCGAAGAGATGGGACCCGGCACTGCCTGCTCGGGGGTTCAAGCAGTGCCGGGCCCGTTTGTTCAGCCTAGATGAACTTCTCGAAACGCCGCAATACGGACACTTCACCCGATGATCCGTCCGAGGCGCGGGCCCCGGGCCATGGGGGCGGCTACGGAGCCACTCGGCCGTTGGCGTTGAAGGCGGCGTGGGTGAGCGGCATCAGCCCCGCCCAGTGCGCCTCCATCCGCTCCCCCACCATCTCGATCTCCCGCTGCGGGAACGAGGCCACCGCGGCCTGCTCGTGCTGGGTGCGCAGCCCCAGAAAGTGCATCAGCGAGCGGGCGTTGCAGGTGGCGTACATCGAGGAGAACAGGCCGACCGGGAGCACGGCCCTGGCCACCTCGCGGGCCACTCCGGCGGCCAGCATCTCCTGGTACGCCTCGTAGGCGTGACGGTACGCGTCCTCCATGACCCGGCCGGTCAGCTCGTGCTGCGCCGGGGTGCCCTCGACGAACTCGTACTTCCCCGGGCGGCCCTGCTGGACCAGCTTGCGGGCCTCCCCCGGCACGTAGAACACCGGCTCCAGACGGCGGTAGCGACCGGACTCCTCGTTGTACGACCAGCCCACGCGGTGCCGCATGAACTCGCGGAAGACGAAGATCGGGGCGCTGATGAAGAAGGTCATCGAGTTGTGCTCGAACGGGCTGCCATGGCGGTCCCGCATCAGGAAGTTGATCAGGCCCTTGGAGCGCTCCGGGTCCTTGGTGATCTCCTCGAGGGACTGCTCACCCGCGGTGGACACCCGCGCGGCCCACAACACATCGGAGTCGGCAGCGCTGTGCTTGACCAGCTCGACGGTCACATCGCTGCGGAAACTGGCCTTCTCGATCTCGGCGGGGATCTCGGTCACCGGGCGGGTCCTTCCATGGTGCGTCGCTCAGGGCGGCGCCCAGCTTACGGGGCACCACCGACAGCCCCGCTCAGCAGAAATTTTTGACTTAAGTCGTCGGATCCGGGCACCCAATCGCTCATTCACACGTCCTACACAATGAAGTACTCACGTTCGAGGTTCCAAGGAGAGCCCGCAGATGTTCCGCCGGCGAGAGCCCGTGCCGTTCGCCTTCGTCGCCGAAGCCGACCGATTCCGCAGCAATGTCACTCCACCACCCCGCCCCCGCGCCACACCGTCCCAGATCGCCGGACGGACCTTGATCGGGCTCACGATCGTCGCGGGGTTCATCGGCTCGTTGATGTTCGGGATGCCCGCCCTCGACAGCCAGTCGCACCCCACCCACCAGATCCAGCAGCCAGAGGCGTCCGACGGACGCTGACCGGCCCTGGGATAGCCTCACCCAGCACAGGCCCATCCGGACATGTGTGTGAGTGAGGAACTCCCGTGCCCCTGCCCTTCCTGACCGCCGACCGCGCCCGTGACAACGACGCGGCGGCCGGAGCGGACCCGCTCGGCTACGAGGACCCGGACCGCTGGCGCCGTCCCTACCGGCCGGGGCCCTGGAGGGTCGGGGGCGCCGCTGTTCTGCTGCTGCTCGCCTCGTACGTGCTGTTCTCCGCCATGATCATCGCGATGGCGGGATCGGTGTCCGCGGCCGGGGTCTGCGTCGGTTTCGCGGCGCTGATGATCGTGACAGCCGTAAGGCTGGTACGCAGCGGTGTGGTGGTGAGCTCCCAGGGGCTGCGCCGGAACGGCTTCCTGCGCAGCACCACCGTGCGCCGGCAGGACATCGCCGCGATACGCACGGTCCAGCAGCCGGTCCGGTGGCTGGGCCTGCCGCGCACCGTCCAGGGGCAGGCGCTGCTGCTCCAGCCGGTGCGCGGTGGAGCGCCGGAAACCCTGATCACCAGCCATGACGCCGACTTCCTGGGCCAGGCGGAGAGCTTCGAGAGGGCCGCCGACGCGATCGAGAACTGGGCCGCCAGCCACAGCTGAGCCGCCCGCTGGGACGCTGCCCACCGCTGAGCCGTACGGCTGCGGAGGGACACCGCCCGGCCCCCTCATCCGTACCGCCGCGGGCGGCCGGGGTCAGCCGCCGGCCGCCCGCACCGGTTTGCCGTCGTGCAGGGCGATGGCGCGCTGCATCGCCTTACGGGCACGCGCGGTGTCCCGGGCGTCGTGGTACGCCACGGCGAGCCGGAACCAGGACCGCCAGTCGTCCGGCGACTGCTCGGTCTCGGCCCGGCGCTTGGCGAAGACGGCGTCCGCCGAGTCCCGGTCGATCCGCCCGCCGGGCGTCCGTACCAGCTCGTCGACCGGGAGCCCGCCCTCCGCCTCCAGTTCCCGGGCCAGCCGGTCCGCGCTCCGCGCGAACTGCGTGGTCTGCCACAGGAACCAGGCGCCGATGAGGGGCATCACCAGCACCGCCACGCCGAAGACGACCGTGACCGGGGTGCCCTCCCGGATCAGCAGCACCCCGCGGTCGCCGACCAGCACGAAGTAGACGACCAGGACGGCCGCGAGAACGAAATATGTGATCTTTGCGCGCACCGCTGTGCCCTCAGTCCAGATCGAGGAAGTGTTCCAGGCCGAAGGTCAGGCCGGGGGTGGTCACCACGCGGCGAACGCCGAGCAGGATGCCGGGCATGAAGCTGCTGTGGTGGGTGGAGTCATGGCGGAGGGTGAGCGTCTCGCCCTCGCCGCCCAGCAGGACCTCCTGATGGGCCAGGAGCCCGCGCAGCCGCACCGAGTGCACCGGCACCCCGTCCACGTCCGCGCCCCGCGCCCCGTCGAGCGCCGTGGCGGTGGCGTCCGGCTGCGGGGCGCAGCCGGCCTCCCGCCGGGCCTCGGCGATCAGCTGCGCGGTGCGCGCGGCGGTGCCGGAGGGGGCGTCCACCTTGTTGGGGTGGTGCAGCTCGATGACCTCGACCGATTCGAAGAACCTGGCGGCCTGGCGGGCGAACCGCATGGTCAGCACGGCACCGATGGAGAAGTTCGGCGCGATGAGCACACCGGTGGCCGGCGAGGCGTCGAGCCAGCCGCGCAGCCGCGTCAGGCGCTCGTCCGTCCAGCCGGTGGTGCCGACGACGCCATGGATGCCATGGCGGACGCAGAACTCGAGGTTGTCCATCACCGAGGCCGGTTCGGTCAGCTCGACCGCCACCTCGGCGCCCGCCTCGACCAGGGTCTCGGGCTTGTCGCCCCGCCCCAGCGCGGCGACCAGCTCCAGGTCCTCGGCGGCCTCCACGGCTCGTACGGCCTCGGAGCCGATCCGGCCCTTGGCGCCGAGGACGGCCACACGCAGCTTGCTCATCGATCCTGTTTCCTTCGATCCGGGAGGCTCTGGCACGGACTTGACCGGCGTACGGACTGAGCCGAGCGACGGACTGAACCGACGTACGGACCGGCCCGGCCGACGGGCTAGGCGACGGCCTCGTCGAGACGCGCCGCCTGCTTGTCCTTCAGCGGGCCGATGACGGACAGCGAAGGACGCCGTCCCAGTACATCGCGCGCCACCTCGCGCACCTCGTCCGGGGTGACCGCCGCGATCCGCTCGAGCATGTCGTCCACCGACATCTGCTCGCCCCAGCACAGCTCGCTCTTGCCGATCCGGTTCATCAGCGCGCCGGTGTCCTCCAGGCCCAGCACGGTGGAGCCGGAGAGCTGGCCGACCGCGCGCCGCAGCTCCTCGTCGCTCAGGCCGTTCTCGGCGACCTGGACGAGCTCGTCGCGGCAGATCTTGAGAACGTCGTGCACCTGGTTCGGGCGGCAGCCGGCGTAGACGCCGAAGAGCCCGCAGTCGGCGAAGCTTGAGGTGTAGGAGTAGACGCTGTAGGCGAGGCCGCGCTTCTCCCGGACCTCCTGGAAGAGCCGGGAGCTCATCCCGCCGCCGAGCGCGGTGTTGAGCACCCCGAGCGCCCAGCGGCGGTCGTCGGTGCGCGGGATGCCGGGCATGCCGAGGACGACATGGGCCTGCTCGGTCTTGCGGTTCAGCAGCCCGACCTTGCCCGCCGTACGGATCGCACGGGTGCCGGCGCGCGGGGCGACCGGGGCCGCGTCGGTGCGGGACAGGGCGCCCGCCCTGTCGAACGCGGCGTGCACCTGGCGTACGACGTCGTCGTGGTCCACGTTGCCCGCGGCGGCGACGACCAGGTGGGTGGGGTCGTAGTGCTTCCGGTAGAAGCGGGCGATCTGGTCGCGGCCCAGGGCGTTGACGGAGTCGACGGTGCCCAGGACCGGGCGGCCGAGCGGGGTGTCGCCGAGCATGGTGTGGGCGAACAGGTCGTGCACGCAGTCGCCCGGGTCGTCCTCGGTCATCGCGATCTCTTCGAGGACGACACCGCGCTCCGCGTCCACGTCCGCCGCGTTGATCACCGAGCCGGTCAGCATGTCGCAGACGACGTCGATGGCCAGCGGCAGATCGGTGTCGAGCACCCGCGCGTAGTAGCAGGTGTACTCCTTGGCGGTGAAGGCGTTCATCTCGCCGCCGACCGCGTCGATGGCCGCGGAGATGTCCAGCGCGGAGCGCCGCCGGGTGCCCTTGAAGAGCAGATGCTCCAGATAGTGGGTGGCTCCGCCGAGCGTACGGGTCTCGTCGCGCGAGCCGACGTGCGCCCAGATGCCGAAGGTGGCCGAGCGCACGGAGGGGAGGGTCTCGGTGACGACGCGCAGGCCCCCGGGGAGGGTCGTCCTGCGGACCGTGCCGATGCCGTTCTCGCCCTCGAGAAGCGTTTGGGTACGGGCGACGGCCCGCGCCTCCGAGGAGGTGCGGGCCGTCGTCACGGAATCGCGGGACGTCACTTGGCGCCCGCGGCGGAGCCGCTGTCGGACGCAGCGTCCTTCGTCTGGGGCTTGGCCTCGGCCTTCGCCTCGTCCGCCTCGGCGCCCTCCTCGTCCTCGATGACGGGGATGAGGGAGAGCTTGCCGCGCTGGTCGATCTCGGCGATCTCGACCTGGACCTTGGCGCCGACCTTCAGCACGTCCTCGACGTTCTCCACGCGCTTGCCACCGGCGAGCTTGCGGATCTGCGAGATGTGCAGCAGGCCGTCCTTGCCCGGGAGCAGGGAGACGAACGCACCGAAGGTGGTGGTCTTCACGACCGTGCCCAGGTAGCGCTCGCCGACCTCCGGCATGGTCGGGTTGGCGATGCCGTTGATGGTCGCGCGGGCGGCCTCGGCGGCCGGGCCGTCGGCGGCACCGATGTAGATGGTGCCGTCGTCCTCGATGGTGATGTCGGCGCCGGTGTCCTCCTGGATCTGGTTGATCATCTTGCCCTTGGGGCCGATGACCTCACCGATCTTGTCGACCGGGATCTTCACGGTGATGATCCGCGGCGCGTTGGGGGACATCTCGTCCGGGACGTCGATGGCCTCGTTCATCACATCGAGGATGTGCAGCCGGGCGTCGCGGGCCTGCTTGAGGGCCGCGGCCAGCACGGACGCCGGAATGCCGTCCAGCTTGGTGTCCAGCTGCAGCGCGGTGACGAACTGCTTGGTGCCGGCGACCTTGAAGTCCATGTCGCCGAACGCGTCCTCCGCACCGAGGATGTCGGTGAGGGTGACGTAGTGGGTCTCGCCGTCGATCTCCTGGGAGATCAGGCCCATGGCGATGCCCGCGACCGGGGCCTTCAGCGGCACACCGGCGTTGAGCAGCGACATCGTCGAGGCACAGACCGACCCCATGGAGGTCGAGCCGTTGGAGCCGAGCGCCTCGGAGACCTGGCGGATGGCGTACGGGAACTCCTCGCGCGTCGGCAGCACCGGCAGCAGCGCCCGCTCGGCCAGGGCGCCGTGGCCGATCTCGCGGCGCTTGGGGGAGCCGACGCGGCCGGTCTCACCGGTGGAGTACGGCGGGAAGTTGTAGTTGTGCATGTAGCGCTTGCGGGTCTCGGGCGCGAGGGTGTCCAGCTGCTGCTCCATACGGAGCATGTTCAGCGTGGTGACGCCCAGGATCTGGGTCTCGCCGCGCTCGAACAGCGCCGAGCCGTGGACCCGCGGAATCGCCTCGACCTCGGCGGCGAGCGTACGGATGTCCGTGACGCCGCGGCCGTCGATGCGCTTCTTCTCCTTGATGACGCGCTCGCGCACCACGGTCTTGGTCAGCGCGCGGTACGCGGCGGAGATCTCCTTCTCGCGCCCCTCGAACTGCGGCAGCAGCTTCTCGGCGGCCACGCCCTTGACGCGGTCCAGCTCGGTCTCGCGCTCCTGCTTGCCCGCGATGGTCAGCGCCTGGGCCAGCTCGTCGCGGACGGCGGCGGTGAGCGCCTCCAGGACGTCGTCCTGGTAGTCGAGGAAGATCGGGAACTCGGCGGTCGGCTTGGCGGCCTTGGCGGCGAGGTCGGCCTGCGCCTTGCACAGGACCTTGATGAAGGGCTTCGACGCCTCCAGGCCAGCGGCGACGATCTCCTCGGTGGGAGCCTCGGCACCGTCCTTGACCAGCTGGATGGTCTTGTCGGTGGCCTCGGCCTCGACCATCATGATCGCGACATCGCCGTCCTCGAGCGCCCGGCCGGCGACGACCATGTCGAAGACGGCCTCCTCCAGCTCGGAGTGGGTCGGGAAGGCCACCCACTGGCCCTTGATCAGGGCGACGCGGGTGCCACCGATGGGGCCCGAGAAGGGCAGTCCGGCGAGCTGGGTGGAGCAGGAGGCGGCGTTGATCGCGACCACGTCGTAGAGGTGGTCGGGGTTGAGCGCCATGACCGTCTCGACGACCTGGATCTCGTTGCGCAGGCCCTTCTTGAAGGACGGACGCAGCGGGCGGTCGATCAGACGGCAGGTGAGGATCGCGTCCTCGGAGGGGCGGCCCTCACGGCGGAAGAACGAGCCGGGGATGCGCCCCGCCGCGTACATCCGCTCCTCGACGTCGACCGTCAGCGGGAAGAAGTCGAGCTGGTCCTTGGGGTTCTTGGAAACGGTGGTGGCCGACAGCACCATGGTGTCGTCGTCCAGGTAGGCCACGGCCGAACCGGCGGCCTGACGGGCCAGGCGGCCCGTCTCGAAACGGATGGTGCGGGTGCCGAAGGTGCCGTTGTCGATGACCGCTTCGGCGTAGTGGGTCTCGTTCTCCACCAGGGAAATCTCCTCTTCTGCGTCCCTCGTCCGTGTGACGGTGGACGGTGGTGGAGCAGCGCCCCGGGCCTTACTGGCCGGCGGCCGGGCCGGTCTTCGATCGAAGCCACCGGAATTGCCAGTTCCGGGAGCCACTACCGAGGACCGGCTCCTGTGGCGCCGGTGCGGCGGGAATGAGGCGCTCCTCCTCGTTCGTTATGGCGTTGTTGGGACCAGACTACAAAGCTTCGGCCGTCATCACGACGGCTGTACTGTCCGTCCCCTACGGTACGTAGCGATGACACTACGCACCGGCGTGAAGACCGTACGGGTCACGGTCGGCCGACCTTTGGCTGAAACCGTACGGCGCCACCTATGGCAAAGGGAGCGGCCCCCGTCGCGGGAACCGCTCCCTCCTCGGCGTCCTACTTTGCGCCCGCCGCACCCCGGCGGATGCCCAGGCGCTCGACCAGCGCACGGAAGCGCGTGATGTCCTTCTTCGCCAGGTACTGCAGCAGGCGGCGGCGCTGGCCGACCAGGAGCAGCAGACCCCGGCGGGAGTGGTGGTCGTGCTTGTGGGTCTTGAGGTGCTCGGTGAGGTCGGAGATGCGGCGCGTGAGCAGCGCGACCTGGACCTCGGGGGAGCCGGTGTCGCCCTCCTTGGTGGCGAACTCGGTCATGATCTGCTTCTTGGTAGCGGCGTCGAGCGACACTCGGTACTCCTTGCTTTCGTCATCAGCCGCCGAGTGCCCCTGGTCGTTGTCTCAGGGGATCTTCCGTGACTCGGGAGGCGGGGTCCGCTGGGCGCTGTCTCCCGAGACTCGGAAGCCTCCGGGGACGCGTACGCAAACGGCCAGCACACAGGGTACCAGCGTCGGAGGCCGCCGGGGTCGTGGGTGCCCCGGTGGGGGTGTGAGCGGGGCTAGAAGACCGGCATCGCGGTGAGGGTGCCGGACTGCAGAGCGAACACCCGGTTCCCGGCCGCCGCGAGCCGCCAGCCTCCCTCGGCCCCCGGGGCGTACGGCCAGGCGGCGCTTCCGCTGCGGACGTCGACCGCCACCACGCCCTGGTCCCCGCGCTCGTCGAGGGCCGCCCACACACTGCCACCCTCGGCGACGGGAGCGTCAAGGGGGTGGTCGTCGGACGCGAACGGCAGCGTCCACATCTCCGCCCCGTCCCCCGCCCGCCGCGCCGAGAGGTCGGTGCCGTCCACGGCGTACACCACGCCCTTCCGCACGGCCGGTGCGGTCCAGCCGGTCCCGCCCTGACCGGCATGGGCCCACTTCTGCTCGCCGCTCGCCAGGGCAAGGGCTCTCAGGCTCTTCCCGCCGAGGTAGACGACGCCGTCCGCGACGGCGGGGGCGAGGGCCGCGGGGGACCCCTGCTCGCGGGGGCCCCAGGCGGTCCCGCCCGTACGGGTGTCGAGGGCGGCCACGCCGCCGTTCGATCCGTGGATCACCAGACGGCCGTCGGCGACCGCTGCCCGCGCGGGTGCCCTGGCGGATGTGGCCACGGGCGCCGGGACGGTCCACAGCGTGCGGTGCGAGGTGAGGTCCACGGCGCGTATCCGACCGCCGCGGGTGGCCAGGTAGGCCGCGCTCTCGTCGGCGCCCAGCAGCACCGCCGCGTCGGCACCCGGCACCGACCACCGCTTCCTGCCGTCCTTGGTGCCCAGCCCGAGCAGGGCCCCCTTGGCGTCGGCGGTAAGGATGACGTCGTCGGACTCGGCGAGCACCCGGGCGGTGGTGGCGGCCGTGGGCTCGGAGGTCCACCGCCGCTTCCCGTTCCGCACGTCGTACCCGCGCAGCGCGCCGCTGGGGGTCGCGACGACCACGAGGTCGTGGACGGGCAGCGGAGCGGGCAGATCGGTGCCGGAGCCCTCGGCGACGCGGACCGGACCCCACAGCGGCTGTGGCGCCGTTCCTTCGTCATAGCGCGACAGCGGCTCGGCCTCCCAGGGCCGCCCGCCGGCCTCCTCGTCGCCGCGCAGCAGCCACCACGCGACGCCTCCGCCACCCGCCGCGAGCACTGCGCCGCCCGCGGCGAGCGTGCCGATGAGCCGCCGCCGGGAGGGGCCCGTACGGTCGCCGGGCAGGGCGGCCATGCGCCGGGCGTCCGCCTCGCGCCGCGCGATGTCCTGCGCGAGCGGTCCGCTCCTCCAGACCCGGTCCGCGCCCCGGGGCGGCGCCAGCGCCTGACCGATCCGGTCAAGCCCGGGCCGGGCCCCGGCGTCCTTGGCCAGACAGGGCTCGACCAGGGACCGCAGCGCCCCCGGCACCGCGCCCAACTCCGGCTCGCCGTGCACCACCTGGTACTGCACGGCGGCCACATGGCCGCCCTCGTAGACCGGCCGCCCGCCCGCCGCGTAGGCGAGGACGACTCCGAGGGAGAACACATCGCCCGCTGGGCCGGTCCGCTGCCCCAGGACCTGCTCGGGCGGGGCGTAGCCGGGGGTGGCGACGGTCTGCCCGGTGGTGGTCAGCGTCAGCCCGTGCTCGGGCCGGGCGATCCCGAAGTCGATGACCCTGGGGCCGCGGGAGGTGAGCACGATGTTGGACGGTTTGAGGTCGCGGTGGACCAGCCCGGCACCGTGGATGTCGTGGAGCGTACGGACGAGCGCCGCTCCCAACGCCCTTACGGCGGGCTCCTCCAGGGCCCCGTACCGCTCCACGGCCTGGTCGAGCGTGGGCCCGGCGAGGAACTCCGTGGCGATCCACGGCCGCCCGCCCTCGGTCCGCGCCGCGAGCACCCGCGCCACCCCGTCGCCCCGCACGGCCTGGGCCGCGTGCGCCTCGCGCACGAAACGCTGGGCCATATGGGGGTCATGGGCCACCTCGGGCCGCAGTACCTTGATCGCCGCGATCCGGCCCTCGGAATCCCGCCCCAGGTAGACCTGGCCCATGCCGCCCGCGCCCAGAACGCCGATGAGGCGGTACGGGCCCAGGCGCAGCGGATCGCCGGTGCCAAGGGGTTTCATGGGAGAGGTCTCCTGGTCGATGAGGGGTTGATCGGGGCGGCGAGGCGGCGGTGCGGGCCAGGCGCCGGGTCATTCCAGCGGGATGGCGCACACGGTCTTGCCATTGGTGATGACGACCAGGCCCGCGTGGCGGTGTGCCCGCATCACGGAGGCGGACATGCCGTCCTTGTCACCGGAGGGCCCCTGGAAGGTCCACGCCGTGCGATGGGTGCGGAGGTCGACGGCCCTGGCCCAGCGATCCTTCTCCGGTGAGGCGTAGAAGTACTTCTCGCCGACGACCGGAGTGGATTCATAGGCTTCGGAGGAGGCCGCCTGGTGGGCCGCCCCCTTCTCCTGCCACAGCAGCCGCCCGCTCTTCGCGTCCAGCGCGACGAGGCCGCTCCTCCGCTCGACGCTGTAGACCACACCGTCCTTGACGACCGGCGGGCCGTAGTGCTCCATCCGCGGGTCGTAGCTCTCCCCGGTTGTGCGCTCCGCGCCGAACCGCCATGCGGTCGCGCCGTCGGTGGTGCGCAGCGCGATGAGCTCCCGGCCACCGGTGAACACATGCTCGTCGGCGGCGGCGAAGGCCCTGTCCAGGGAGATCACCGCGTCGGATCCGAGCGGAATCCGCTTCGACCAGCGCTGGGCCCCGCGGTGGGGGTCGATGGCGATGGCCTCCTCCCCCGAGAAGCGCAGGAGTGTCGCACCGGCGGATGCCGCGGCGACGGGGTCGCTGGTACCCGCGGCGATGGCACGGGCCCAGAGCCGCTTCCCCGTACGCAGGTTGACGGCCAGACGCTGCTCGCCGCCCTTGGCGTATGCCTCGGAGAACAAGGTGCCGTCCATCACGGCGAGGAGTTTCGGTTCGAGGCCCAAGGAGCGGGAGCGAGCGATCGGGGTCTTGAGATTGCCCGTCTCGAGGTCGACGGGAGCGATCGCGGTGGCGCCGCTCTCGTCGTCCGCCTCACAGGCGAGGAGCCGGTCCCCGTCGACGACGACGGGGAGGGTCCGGTCGCTCTCCCCGCGCTTCTCACCGGTCTCCGCGTCCACGCACAGGAACCCGTTGTCGTGGACGATGACGACATGGTCGCCGACGATCAGGGTCTCGAGGTCCGTGGTCGCCCCGGGGACGGACACCTTCCACACCAGACGCGGACCCACACCGGCAGGGCGGCGGGTGGAGCGGGGCGCCGCGTCCGTACCGCCGCTGGATTCCTCGGGGCCGAGCCAGGCCCACGCCCCGGCCGCCCCACCGGCGACGAGCGCGCCGCCGCCCACTGCCGCGATCAGCTTCCGCCGGGAGAGCGCTGCTCCCACCCGGCGCGGCCAAGCGGTTTCGGTGCGGTGCTCCGGCTCCCGGGGAGCCGGGAGCCTGCTGGGCGGGGCCTCCCATACGACCGTGCAGCGCCGGGCGATATCGGCGAGGACCACATCCGGCAACTGGTCCGCGAACCGCCGGAGGTCACCCGCGTGATGGGCGCCCGTACGAAGCCGCTCTCCCAGCTCCAGGGTGCCGGGCCGCTGCCGGGGATCCTTGGCGAAGCACGGCTCCAGTACGGTGCGCAATCCCCCCGGCAGCCCGGACAGGTCGGGGTCGGTGTACCGCACCCGGTAGAGCAGATCCGCGGGCTGTCCGCCGCCGAAGGGCGGGCGGCCGGTGGCCGCGAAGACGAGCACTCCGGCGAGGGCGAACACATCGCCAGCGGCGGTGTGTTCACCACCGGAGACCTGTTCCGGCGACATATAGGCGGGCGTTCCGGCCGCCGCGCCCGTACGGGTGAGCCGGTCGTCGCCCACCGCGCGGGCGATGCCGAAGTCGATGACCTTGGGGCCGAGCGCGGTCAGCAGGACGTTGGAGGGCTTGAGGTCGCGGTGGACCACATCGGACCTGTGCAGCTGGGCGAGCGCGTCGCACAGGCCGGCTCCCAGCGCCCGTACGGCCTGCTCGGGCAGCGGCCCGGCGAGGGCGACCGCGTCGTCGAGCGGCGGGCCGAGGACGTATTCGGTGGCCAGCCAGGGCGTTGGAGCCAGCGGATCGGCGTCGACGACCTGTGCGCCGTACTGTCCGCCGATGACGCGTGCCGCGTCGGTCTCCAGCCGGAACCGGGTGCGGAATTCGGCCTGCTCGGCGTAGTGCGTGTGCACGGTCTTCAGGGCGACCATCCGTCCCTTGGGCGAGCGGCCCAGATAGACCGTGCCCATTCCGCCCCCGCCGAGCCGGGCGAGAAGGGTGTACGAACCGAGGGCTCGCGGATCGTCGTGGGTGAGGGGAGAGACCATCGGTATCCGTATCAGTCCACTGGCAGGGCGTAGAGGATGGTGCCGTTCAGGACGAGGACGATTCCGGGCGCGACGCCGACGACCTGGCCCGGCACGGCGGCTCGTTGGCCCTTCCCGGCGAGCGCCGACCGCCATCGCGGCGAGCCGTCCGCCGCGTCCAGGGCCTCGATCTCCGCGTCGGTCACCTGGAGGACCGTGGCGCCCGAGTGGCTGACCGCGGTCTCGCCCCTCGTCCACGAGGACTCCAGGGGGACGGCACTGCGGCGCCGCCAACGCGTGCTGCCGGTGCGCACATCGACGGCATAGGTGGTGGCGCGGGAATCGGTGGCGTACACCGCCTGCCCATGAGCGGCCGGAGTGCCGGACACCCTTCCCCTGGTCGCGACCCGCCAGCGCGCCTTACCGTCGGCGAGGTGATACCCCCTCAGCATGTGCTCGTCGCAGGAGACCAGGAGACCTCCCGGAGCCACCAGACGCCGCTCGGCGCTCTCGTCCTTCATCTCGGCGAATTCTCGCGTCCACAGCTTCCGGCCGCTGCGGCGGTCGAGGGCCAGATACGAGGAGGTGCGCTCGCCGTCGTCCTCGTCCCCTTGGCTCGGCAGCAGGAGCCTGGAGCCGAGCAGAAGCGCGGTGGTGTTGCCGTCTCCCCGATACGGAGCGGGGAGCGGCGCACGCCATATCTCCTTGCGCCGCACGGAGTCGTAGCAGACCACCGCGTGGTCCTCGGTCCCCGTGCCCCCACTCGCGTACTTCCTGGTCAGGAACCAGCAGATGTCCTTGTCGGCCGCGAGGAATTGGTAGATCGCCGGGCCCTCCACTCCGTCGTACCGCCGCTCCACCCCCTTGATGCGGCCCGTGGCGAGTGAGACCACGGAGAAGGCCGAGGTGTCCGGGGAGACGAAGGTGCCGTTGCCGAGCAGGGTGAGGGCGGACATGGGATAGAGCTTGTCGCGCGACCAGATCTTCTTGCCGGTCCGGAGATTGAGCGCGGTCACGGAGTCGGCGGTCCAGACAAGGGCGGTTTTGCCACGCCAGAGCAGCGGTGTCTGCTGTGGCTCGCTCCCGAGGTCGTGGCGCCACAGCGGAGCGGGCGCGATCCCGCGCCGAGCGGACGTCTCCCCCGATCCCGTCCCCTCGCCGACCGCCCGCCAGCCGGCCGCTCCGCCCGCTCCGAGCACGAGGCCGACCGCTCCGGAGAGGCCACCGACGACCACGGCGCGCCGGGAGCGAACCTGCGGTGGGGTGGCAGCCGCCTCCTCGGTGAGCGCGTGGGCGGACATGGGAGCCCGCGGCGGATAGGCCGCGGCCTGCCGGGCAAGGGCGGTCGCCACGGCGTCGGGCAGACGGCCGACGGCTTCGGGGGCCGATGCCGCCCGGAGTTCCCGGGCTACCGTGCCCGGCCGGGGCCGCTGCCCGGGATCCTGGGCGAGACAGACCGCGAGCAGCTCTCTCAGCCCATCCGGCAGTGCCGCGCGCATCCCCTCGGCCACGTCCCGGCGGCCCGTCGCGGCGTAGCAGAGCACGGCGCCCAGCGCGTAGACATCTCCCGCCGGGCTGGGGCGTTCACCCGCTCGCTGCTCCGGCGGCAGGGAGCAGGCATCGACCCCGGGCGACGCCCCTTGGTCCGGGCCGTTCAGCGCCGCCGCTCGCGCCAGTCCGTACCCGGTCAGCCGGGGCCCGTCCGTCATGAGCAGTGTGGCCTGCGGCGAGATCCCGGCGTGTACGAGGCCACCCGCATGCCAGTTCGCGAGGGCGTGCGCGAGGACCGCACCGAGTGCGCGCACCGTGGGTTCGGGCAGCGGACCGTCGTACGCGGCCAGCGCCGCGGGAAGCGGCAGGGCGGGGAAGCAGGCGTAGGCGACCCAGGGGAGATCCGCGTCCGGCCCGGCGACGTCGATCACGGGGGCCGCCCAACCCCCGGTCAGGCGACGGGAGTTCTCGCCCTCCGACCGGAACCGCACCCGGTATCCGGGGTCGTCGGCGAGGGTTTCGTGCGGCAGCATCAGCACGGCCGCGCGGCCGGTGCGGTCGTCCCTGGCGATACGGCGGCGCGCGTCGTCGGCGTGCCCACCGGCGTCCAGCGTGCCGATGACGCGGTACGGGCCGAGCCGTGTCGGTTCGGCCGGTCGCTGCGGTTCCATTCGCTCCTCCGGACAGCCGTGGCTCAGCTCAACGGCAAGGCGTAGACGCTTCTCCCGCTGGTGACGACGGCCAGGCCGTCCGTCACGGCCATCCGCCGCCGCGATGCGACGGACCCCTTGTCCGCCGCGGCACCGAGGTCCATGAAGCGCCACCGCAGGGCGCCGTCCCCGGCGTCGAAGGCGTCGACCTCCACGTCATTCGCCATCAGCACCGTGCGCCCGGACGGATCCACGGCCGTGTCGGGTGTGCGCGCTCCGGACAGCGGCTTCATCGCGAAGGCGTAGGTGCGCTGCCATCGCACCTCTCCCGTGACCGTCGACAGCGCGTGGACCGCGTAGCCTCCGTCGGTGGCGTACACGACGTCGCCGTGCACGACCGGAGCGCCGAAGTCGGCGGTGTGCCCGGATCCGGCCTCGCCCTTGGCCTTGACGCTCCACGCGGAGCCGCCGCCGTCCGCCAGGCCGTATCCGCGCAGGGTGTTGGTGACAGCGGCGATGAGGGTGTCACGGCCGTCGGTGGTCACCGGCCGTCCGGCGGTCACGCCCTCATAGGACCGCCGCCACCGCCGCGTCCCCCGTTCCCGGTCGAAGGCCAGGAACATCTCGCCCCGCACGACGAGGGTGTCCTTCGTCAGATACCCCTCGTCGAAGCCGTCGGGCAGCGGGCCGCGCCAGAGCTCTTCCCGCCCGGCGAGGTCGTAGGCGATCACGAGACCGTCGTCGGCCGCGCCGGTCCCCCGGCGGCCCGCGGCGAGCCAGACGGTCCCACCTTCCGCCGCCAGCAGGGCGGCGTACGGGGTGCGTCCGCCCGGCCGGAAGCTCCTCGGCCACCACTGGATGTCGCCGGTTTCGGCGGACAGCGCGGCGAGCCCGTCGCCCGGGACCAGGATCGAATCCTTGCCGATGGCCAGAAGCCGTCCCCTGGGGCGGACGTCGTCCTGCGTCCAGAGGCGCTTGCCCGTACGGAGGTCGATTCCGGTGACGGCCGCGTCGTTCGCGACGACGGCGACCTTGTCCGACCAGATGAGCGGAGGGTGTGCCGGTGGCCCACCGGCGACGTCATGGCGCCACAACGGTGTGGGCGGAGCGCCGGTGAGCCGACGACGGGAGTGGTTGGCCGCTGCCAGGCGCTCGGCCGGGGTGGGCGGAGGGTCGTCCTCGGCGGTCGCCATCCACATCGCACCGCCGCCGAGCGCGAGACCGGCCGCACCAGAGGCCGCCCCGCTGAGCAGGGCTCGCCTGGAGGGGCGTACGGCGTCCTGCCGAGGCGGACTCCCGGCGAGGGTCGCACCGCCCGGCAGGCGGGTCGGCGCGTGCGGGGCGCCGGGCGGGTCTCCCCGGCGCACGGCGCCGGGTTGGGGCGCGCCGGATGCCTCTCCCGGGATCGGCGTGCCCTCCCTCAGCTTCACCGGCGCGCCGTCCTCAAGCGGCGCGCCCACCACCGCCTCCGCTTCCACCGGCCCGACTTCCGGCCCGACTTCCGGCCCGACTTCCGGCCCGGCTTCCGGCCCGGCTTCCGGCTCGACCTCCGCCGCCAGCGTCGCCGCGGACTGCTCGGCCAGCGCGACGACCACCGGTGCCGGCAGCCAGCCGGGACTCAGCAGCGCCGCCGCCCTGCCGAGACCCCCGTCCACCGCGGTCGAACCGGGCCCACCGGCAGACATCGCCGCGGGCGGTCCCGCGGACCCACTGTCGAGCACCGTCGGCGTGGGCCCCGAGGGTGCCGCCGTCAGACTCGCCGACAGCGGGAACCGCATACCCCGGGTCAGCCCGTCCACCAGTGCCACCGCCGTCGGCCGCTCCGCCGGGTCCGGAGCGAGACACGGGAGCACGACGCTCCTCAGCTCCTCCGGCAGATCGCCCGCGGCGGGCAGCCGCCGCCCGGTCGCCGCGTACGCCAGCACCGCGCCCAGCGCGTAGACGTCCCCCAGCGGCCGCGGGCGCCCGCCCGCGGCCTGCTCCGGGGGCAGGGCGTCGGCGGCCAGTCCGGAGAGCCCCACTCGACCCTGCCCGTCGGGTCCCGCTGCCCGTACCGCGCCGAAACCTCCCAGCCAGGGCCCGTCACCCGCCACGAACACGTTCCCGGGTGCGATCCCCGCGTGGGTGAGGCCCGCCTCGTGGATCTTCGCCAATGTCTCGGCCAGTGCCGCTCCCAGCGCACGTACGGTCCGGACCGGAAGCGGCCCTCCACACATCCGCAGCACACCCGGCAGCGGCAGCATCGGGCGGTACGGAAACGCACTCCACGGGGGTTCGGGCGCGCTGTCGGAGATCTCGACGGGGGCGAGCCGGGCAAGCGGCCAAGCGCCGCCGAGCCGTCGGGCGCTCTCCGCCTCCGTCAGAAAGCGGCTGCGGTACGCCGCGTCGTCGGCGAGCTCGGCGGACGGAGTGCTGATGAGCACCGTACGGACCCCACCGGCACTGCGAGCGAGTAAGAGGCGGGCGGCCGCCGGGTCTTCCTCACCGGGAGCCAGCCTGGCGACGATGTGATACGGCCCGAGCCGCCGCGGGTCGTCCCCGCTCAGCGGTTCCACCCGCGCCTCCCGAACTCCCCGGGCAGCCGTATGGAGGACGGCTCTCCCGGAGGAAGGGCCTGGCCCTCAGCCACTGGTCAGGCTCCGTGCCGAGCTGTAGACGTCCAGCACCGCGAGGCACAGGGGCACCAGGGCGAGCAGGAAGGCGCTCTCGGCCAGGTCGGACAGCCGTCCCCAGAAGGGCGACAAACCGTTCTTGGGAATGATCAGCGCGACGGCGATGATCAAGCCGGCCCCCATGGTCACGGCCGCGGCGAGCCAGATCGTACGGATGTCCAGCGGTCCGCGGTCGTTCTCGGTCAGGAGCTTGATGACCGCGTCGGCCGGCGGGTTCAGCGACAGGCCCAGGACGAGCAGGGCGAGGGCGAGCAGACCCGCGCCGAAGACGGCGGCGACCTGGGCGGTGTAGCGGAAGAGGCGGGCGCGCAGCAGCATCGCCAGACCGGCCGCGAGCGCGAGGAGCTGCGGCCACGCGCCATCGGAGAAGCCGAGGACCGCGGCGGCACCGACGACGACGGCCGAGCAGCCGCCCACCATGCCCAGCAGCATCTCGTGGCCGCGCCGGGTCTGGGCGGCGATGCGGTGGATGTCGAGGGGCTCGGCGTCCGGACCGGCGTCGAGCTCATCGGCCGAGGAGTGGGGCGCGGCGTATCCGATGGGCAGACGGGCGACTCGGGCCGACAGACCCGGCAGGAAGGCGATCACTCCGATCGCGACGACGGCGCACACGGCGGCCGTCTCGGTGGCCCCGGTATCGGTGACGATCTCGCAGAAGGTGGCGAGGGTCCCGACGCTCGCCGCGAACACGGCGGCGACGAAGGGAGCGTCGCCGCTGGGCATGACGACGACCAGGACGGCCGAGCCGACGAGCACGGTGACGCAGCCGAGCAGGAACTGGAGCCGTCCGACGCCCTCCCCCGCGTCCAGGGCCAGGATCCCCGATCCAGCGATCATGAGGTGGGGAAGGGCGGACAGGCCGAGGGCGATGGCGGAGGCGCGGTCCTCGTACACCCGCGCCCGCACCCCGGCGAGGGCGGTCAGCAACACGCCGACGGCGGCGGCGATGATCCCCGGCAGGCCGTGCATGTCGTGCTTGACCGGATCGGCGAACCAGAGCACGAAGCCCATGAGGATCAGCAGCAGCGCCCCGCCGAGCAGCCCGGCGGCACGCAGGAACCGGTCGTTCCACAGCGTGCGGTCGCGTGTGACCGCGGAGGCGATCGCATCGGACACATCGTCGTAGACGGCGGGGGGCAGCGACTCGGCGAAGGGCCGCAGGGCCAGCAGTTCCCCGTCCAGAACCTGCTGGGCCAGGAGGGAGCGGCCGCTGTCCAGCACGGTGCCGTCACGTCGCACCAGGTGGTAGCCGGTGGGAGCGCCGGCCGGCTGCGTCTGCCCCGTCAGGCGCAGGATCTCCGGGTAAACGTCGGCGACAGGGATGTCCTCCGGGAGGGCGACATCGATCCGGCTGTCGGGCGCGACGACGGTCACCCTGCAGAAACCGGTTGTTGCGGACGTACTCACGTGTAGGGCCCCCTGGTTCGGTCTGCGACATCGCCGGTGTCATGCGCGCGGCGGCCACCCTACCGGGGCTCAGAAGCTGATACGTCGATAGGATCGCTGACTCGCGGAGGGAGGCCGTCGCCACGGGGGTGCCGGACGAGAACTGTCCTTCCGTGCGGAGGGATGAGGGATCCGGTGAGCCAGGTCGTCGTCAAGCGCCAGCCACGGGCTCTGCCGCCCGAGGTGCCGACCGAGGAACTCCGCCTCGAGCCACCCCCGGAACTGCCGCGCGGGCAGCAAGAAGGCATGCTGATGCAGCTGCTGCCGACGCTTGGCATGGGCTCGTCGATGGTCTACTTCTTCATGCCGGGTGCCGCCCCGATGATGAAGATCATGGGCGTGATGATGATGCTCTCCACGCTCGCCATGACCATCGCCATGATCACGCGGCATCGGCAGGGCTCTCAGGGCCAGCGGGCGGACATGCGCCGCGACTACCTCAAGTACCTCGCGCAGACGCGCCGGACCGTACGGCGCACGGCCCGGCGGCAGCGCGACGCGCAGTTCTATCTGCACCCCGCTCCGGAGCAGCTGTGGGCGATCGTCGCCGAAGGCAGCCGGGTGTGGGAACGGCGGCTGACCGACGACGACTTCGTGCAGGTGCGGCTCGGACTGGGCACGCAGCAGCTCGCCACGCCCCTGATCGCCCCCGAGACCGCCACCGTGGACGAGCTGGAGCCGCTGACGGCAGGCGCGATGCAGCGCTTCCTCGCCACCCAGGGGTCGCTGGACAACCTGCCCATGGCGGTGTCGCTGCGCGCCTTCTACCACATGACCGTGTCCGGGGCTCCGGAGCAGGTGCACGGGATCGCCAGGGCACTGATCGCCCAACTGGCCACCCTGCACTCGCCGGAGGACCTCGTCATCGCGACGGTCGCCTCCCGCGGCGCGGCGGAGGAGTGGGAGTGGACGAAGTGGCTCCCCCACGCCCAGGTGCCGGGGTCCTTCGACGGCGCCGGCTCGCGGCGGCTGTTCGGCGACTCCCTCGCCGAGGTGGAGGAACTGCTGAGGGGGCGGCTGGACGGCCGTACCCGCTTCAGCAGGGAGGGACAGCCGCTCCTCGACCAGCCGCATCTGGTGCTCGTGCTCGACGGGGCGATGGTGCCGCCGGACTCGGCGTTCGCGGCGCCCGAGGGTCTGCAGGGCGTCACCGTCATCGAGGTCCTGACGGGCGAACTCGACGAGCCGCGCGGCGGTCTGTCGATTGTCGTACGGCCGGGCAGGCTGCAGCTGGAGTCGCAGGTCGCCGGGTACGACGGCATCCCCGACGCACTGTCCGTGGAAGCGGCGGAGGCGCTCGCGCGGCAGCTCGCGCCGCTGCGCATGGGCGGGGACGACGACGATGAGCCGCTGCTCGCCAACCTCGACTTCACCGAGCTGCTGGGGCTGGGCGACGCCGGTTCGGTGGATGTCTCCCGCACCTGGCGGCCGCGCTCGCTGGCCGAGCGGCTGCGGGTGCCGATCGGCGTCTCGGAGGACGGCTCCCCGGTCATGCTGGACCTCAAGGAGGCGGCCCAGGACGGTATGGGCCCGCACGGCCTCTGCGTCGGCGCGACGGGTTCGGGCAAGTCGGAGCTGCTGCGGACCCTGGTGCTGGGGCTGGCGGTCACGCATTCGTCCGAGACCCTCAACTTCGTCCTCGCGGACTTCAAGGGCGGCGCCACCTTCGCGGGCATGTCGGAACTGCCTCATGTGGCCGCGGTCATCACCAACCTCGCCGACGACCTCACACTGGTCGACCGCATGCGCGACTCGATCACCGGTGAGCTGCAGCGCCGTCAGGAGCTGCTGCGTGCGGCGGGCAACTACGCGAACATGCACGACTACGAGAAGGCGCGGGCGGCCGGGGCCCCACTTGAGCCCCTGGCATCACTCGTTCTGGTGATCGACGAGTTCAGCGAGCTGTTGACGGCGAAGCCGGACTTCATCGAGATGTTCATCCAGATCGGCCGTATCGGCCGATCGCTGGGTGTGCATCTGCTGCTCGCCTCGCAGCGGCTGGAGGAGGGCCGTCTGCGCGGACTGGAGACGTACCTCTCCTACCGCATCGGTCTGCGCACCTTCTCCGCCGCCGAGTCCCGTACGGCCCTGGGCGTGCCGGACGCCTACCACCTCCCCCCGGTGCCCGGCTCCGGCTATCTGAAGTTCGGCACGGACGAGATGACCCGCTTCAAGGCGGCGTACGTCTCCGGCACGTATCGCACGGGCCCCGCGCAATTCGACAGCGCGTCCCTGCCCATCGAGCGCCGTCCGGTGCTCTTCACGGCCGCCCCGGTTCCGGTGACGTACGCCGCCCTGGACCCGGAGCGGCTGACCGCCCCGGCTCGGCCCGAGGACGACGCGCTGGCGGAGACGGTCCTGGACGTCATCGTGAGCCGTCTGGAGGGCCAGGGTCAGCCCGCCCACCAGGTCTGGCTGCCTCCCCTGGACGAGGCACCTTCGATGGACGAGCTGCTGCCGCCGCTGGCCCCCACACAGGAGCGGGGTCTGCAGTCGGCGGACTACGCCAGGCCGGGCGGTCTCGTCGTTCCCCTGGGCCTCATCGACAAGCCCTTCGAGCAACGGCGCGACATCCTCTACCGCGACTTCTCCGGCGCCGCGGGCCACATGCTGGTCGTGGGCGGCCCGCAGTCCGGCAAGTCCACCCTGATGCGCACGTTGATCACGGGCTTCGCCCTCACCCACACCCCCGCCGAGGTGCAGTTCTACGGACTCGACTTCGGTGGTGGCGGTATGAGCGCCATCGCGGACCTTCCGCATGTGGGCGGGGTCGCCTCCCGTCTGGACCCCGAGAAGGTGCGGCGGACCATCGCCGAGGTCTCCGGTGTGCTGGCCCGGCGCGAGGAGTACTTCCGCGCCAAGAACATCGATTCCATCGGCACCTACCGACGCCAGCGAGCGGCCGGGCAACACGCCGACCAGGGCTGGGGCGATGTCTTTCTCGTCATCGACGGCTGGGGCAACTTCAAGGCCGAGTACGACATGCTGGATGGCGTCGTCACCGATATCGCCGGCCGAGGGCTCGGCTACGGCGTCCACGTCGTCATCACCGCCTCCCGCAACATGGAGGTCCGCGCGTCGCTGAAGGACCAGCTGCTCAACCGGCTGGAGCTGCGTCTCGGTGACACGATGGACTCGGAGTTCGACCGTAAGGTCGCCGCGAACGTCCCGGTCGGTGTCCCCGGCCGCGGTCAGCTCCCGGAAAAGCTCCACTTCATGGGCGCTCAGCCGCGTATCGACAAGGGCAACGACCCCGACACCATGACGGATGCGACGACCGAACTGGTCCGCGCGGTCAGCGCGGCCTGGTCCGGCCCGCCCGCCCCGCGCGTGCGGCTGCTCCCGCGCAAGCTCCGCGCGGACGAGCTGCCCAAGGGCTTCGAATACCCGCAGCACGGCATTGCGATCGGTATCGACGAGACAAACCTGGAACCGGTGTTCATCGATTTCGAGACGGACCCGTTCTTCGTCATCTTCGGTGAAAGCGAATCCGGCAAGACATCGCTCATCCGCCTGATCGCCAAGCAGATCATCGAGCGGTACGGCCCGGACGAAGCGAAGATCGTGGTCGGCGACTACCGCCGCTCCCTGCTCGGCGTCATCCCGGACAGCCATCTCCTCGAGTACGCCCCGATCGCGTCCGCCCTGGAACTCCACGCCAATGCCCTGAACGGGCTGATGGAACGGCGCGCCCCCAAGCCGGACATCACCCCGCAGCAACTCCGCGACCGCAGTTGGTGGACCGGCCCCCAGTTCTTCGTCATCATCGACGACTACGAACTGGTTTCCACCAGCAGCGGCAATCCACTGGCAGTTCTCACCGAGAACCTGCCCTTCGCCCGCGACGTCGGCATGCGCTTCATCATCGCCCGCAATTCCGCGGGCGCCTCCCGTTCGATGTTCGAAACCTTCATGCAGCGAGTGAAGGAACTCGGCGCCCAGGGCATGGTGCTCTCCGGCGACCCCGGCGAAGGCGACGTCTTCGGCGGAGTCCGCCCCCGCCCCATGCCGCCCGGCCGCGGTTTCTTTGTCTCCCGAAAGCGCGGGGTACCGCTGACCCAGGTGGGGTGGCTGCCGGAGCAGTAGGAGTGAACACGGTGGGCGAGGCCCCACCCAGTTGCTAGCTTTTGACGCACAACTGCCGTGCGGGCCAAGCGGCTTCATACATTTTGGGGGAAAGTATGACGTTCGACGACGAGTGGTCCCAGCTCCGGGCCGCAGCCGCAGACAAGCAGTCGACGCATATGCGCCTCAACCGCGCGGACGGTGGAGGCACGACCGGTACACCCTCTCAAGGCGATCTGGTCGTGAACCAGGACGACCTGGGCCGGGTCGGCCACGAGGCGTACATGCTGCACGGCCGCCTCAAGAAAGCCGGCGACATCACCCGCGGCGCCAAGGATGACGGATCGACCGCCAAGGCGGCGACTGTGCTCTCCTCACACCACTTCACCATGGGCGATGCCCTGACCACGACAGCGATGATGTGGAACGATCAACTCAAGACGCTCCTACAGGCATGCGCTCATATCTCGAACCATCTCGACTACACAAAAAAGTCGCATTCCAATGAGGATGCGAAGATCGCCGCGTCCATGGCACGGAGGGACGGCGGCGCCATGCCGGTCTCCGAAATCTCCAAGTACTACAAGTAAGGGGACTCGCCATGGCCCGCCTGACCTTCGACGACATCTATCACGTCTCTTTCAGCAGTCTCGGAGCCGCGGCCGACGACTGGAAGGAGATGGTCGACCAGCTCGATACCCTGGCCACCGACGCCGTTGACGGCATGGTGAAGCAGGCCGACGCCGCCCGCTGGGCAGGCGTCAATTCCGACGTCACCAGACCGTTCGTACGCAAGGCGGCCAAGGAGATCCGCGACGCCCACACTGAAGCCAAGGGCGTTTGGAGCATGCTCCGGGACGCGCACTCGGACCTCGTCTCGGTGCAGTCGGACCTCAAGAAGCTCGTGGATGTGGAGGCCAAGAACAAGAACGTCCGCGTCACAGGCTTGGACGACGGCACGGTGTACTGCGTCTATCTGCATCAGCGCGGAGACAGCGACCAGCGCACACAGAAGCAACTCGACTATCTGGACGACCTCGCGAGCCGGATCAGCAACCTGATCGCCAAGGCGGACGAGATCGACAACTCTGTGGCCGGCGCCCTGAAGAAGATCCACGGCAACGACAGCCACAACTTCGGCCATGCGAAATACGATTCCCTGGACGACGTCCAAGCCGAGCGCGCGGTCCAGCTGGCGCGGAAGAGCCTCACCAAGTACAAGCACGGCGAAGAGCTGAGCACCAAGGAACTCACGGAGCTCAAGCAACTCCTGTCGGACAACGCCAAGGACCGCGAGTTCACGGTCGACTTCTACAAGGCTCTGGGGCCCAAGGACGCGCTCCGCTTCGAGGCGCAAATCGCCATCGACGCCTCGGCGGAGGGAGACAAGACACAGCTCAAGCTGGCGCACAGCATTCAAACAAGCATGGGTGTGGCCCTGGCGACCGCGACCGATCCGCCCTCCGGGAAGGACAACCCCGACACCGCCTTCCGGGAGAACAAGGACTACCTCGGCAAGGCGTGGCAGTCAGAGCTCAAACGAGTCGGCCGAAACAAACTCGAGTTGGGCATCGGGTTCGACCACGCCGAGCCCGTTGGCTATCAGGCCCTCTCGTCCTTGCTGCGGCACGGAAACTACGACAAAAGCTTCCTCGTCCCCGTCGCCGAGGACATGGTCACCATCGAACGAAAAGGTGGCGGCTGGCCCATTCCGGACCAGTTCAACGGCGAGAATGACTTCGGCCTCAACCTCGACAAAAAGGGCGGCCCCGGCTGGGACCCGATGACCGGAGTCCTCGAGGCCTTCGGCCACAGCCCCGAGGCATCGACCGCCTTTTTCAACGGATCCACGGGCGAAGGCGCGCATGACGACCTCAAGAAGCTGAGCAATCTCGATTACTTCCTGGGCGATAAAGACGGGGAGAACGGTCGAGAATGGCCTTCAGACAAGACAAGCGGATACATTCTGCCGGACGAAAAGAGCAAGACGTACGGGAAGGATGCACTCGGACATGCTCTCGAGTCCGCCACGACCGGCCGGGCGTATGACAGCGACGGTCCTTCGGTAAAGCACACCCAGGAACGGGCGGATCTTTTTACGACAATTGTCGACAAACTCGGCGCGAACCCTGGGCTGATCAAGACGGACGGCGAACTGGCGCCGATCGCCGACAGTCTCGGCAATATGTCAGCCGAGTACATGCATGACATCCAACGATCGATTGCCGGCGGCGACGAAAGTGGCTATATCGGCCATTTCGGCGCCGATGCCTACCTACAGGATGTCGAGAAGGGACATCTGAAGCAATTCCTGCGCGCTACCGCATGGGACCCCGACGCCTATGCCTCCATTACACACGCCAGTCAGGCGGTGACCACGGAAATGATGCGCGATGCGCTGGCCGACCCCGGGGGCGAGCCCCCCGCGAGTGTCGCCGCTCGGGCAACCACTCCCGGATCAACCATCGCCGGCATCACAGCCGTCGGCCAGGCTGACGCGATAGCCGCCGCAGATGACAGCGTGGAAAAGATCAATCAGTACAACGAGAAGCTGGAGACAGGAAACAAATGGGTATCCCGCATTGTTGAAATGGGGGTTGGCAAAATTCCCGTGGCCGGCGATGCGGTCGGCTGGGTAGCCGAAGACATCCAGGAGTCCGTGGTCAGTCACTACACCAAGGACCCGACAGAAGCAGCCCAGCAGATCACAGAAAACCGAGAGGATTACCTGGATGGCGAACGCGAGGAGACCGGGCAGTCCATGAAGCAAGCCGCACGCACTGCGGCGCAACAAGCCGGCCTCCCCGACGGCAAGATCAGCGGCGTGGTTGACGATGTATACAGTGCATCTAATGTGGCGTTCTCCGACGGAAAGGCCAGGTAAACAGAGTGCCCCCCGCTTCGATGTCACCCAAGGTACTGAGGTCGAGACCGGGCAAAATCATCGTCGCCGCACTCGCTCTGGCTCTCCTCAGCGCGGGGGCATGGTGGGTGTCGACTGATCGACGCTCGGATGACGACGCGCTAGAGATCCCGTCCCGAGTCTGCCTCGAACGTATCCCAGGCAAAAGCGTGGCACCTCTGCTTCCCGCCAAAGGACCGAAACTTGAGGAAGATACTTCCGGCTTTTCAAAGCCGACCCCTGGGTTCAATGGGGAGTGCGTCTTGAAGGTCGGGGACGAGGAGGTGGGGGTCGGATTTACTCGGATACCGGGTAATAAATACACACGCAGCCACGTCCAGAGCCGAGGAACACCAGTCTCCCTCGGTGATGCATACGGCACCATGACTGACAAGAATAGAATCAGGCTCTACGTACCCTGCCCATCTGCCCAATATCCGGAAGATCGACTGATTATCTCAACAAATGCCGACGCCGCAGAGCAGGCAGACAGCTTCAGTCGAACAACTCATAAGTTGACGACGGCAGATAATGCATACCTCGCATTCACGGCAGACGTGGCTCGCACCTTGTCTCGAGAATGGTTCAAGTGTCCAGGTGCCGCCGAGTTGCAGGGCGGGCCGGTAGCAGTCCAGTGGAATGACTCTCAATCCACTGGGTCCCATTGACGGGAATTTCTTCCTTTGAAGCCATTCGCGCCACCGACCTCAAAGCACATCAATTCACTAGCCTCATCACCGTTGGCGCCAGCGTGGTCGAACAGGCCAAGGAATCACATCGACTGAATGAGTCGGGCAAGGAAATTCGTGCCCTTGCTGCTTTTGCTGGACAGACCGCACGGGACATGTCCCAAGGCTGGTTCAAATGCCCCGGTTCCGAAAGGCTTCCAGACGGGCCCGTAGCCATCCATTGGCATCAGTAGCTGGCCCTGTAGCCAACCAGACGCGGCCCAGCACGACTTCATGACAAACGCTCTCAAGGCTCACCCGTACGCGGACGGGTCTCTCGCAGTCAATGGAGCCGACAGGAGAGATCGTGGTAAGCAATTTTCGTCTGACTCTTGGGCGGCTGGCGGCCCTCGCCTGCACGTCCGTCATCGCCGTCACGGGCTGCGGCGGTGGCGACGACGAATCAGGGTCTCCGAAGCCGACCGCGGCGAAGCCGACCGCCGGTGCCGGGCTCATACCTGTGGCCCAAGCCTGCGGCGGTCTGTTCGACGCGGCCATCGCCAAGGAGGCTCGGGAGCCGAACGGCCCCAGCAAGGTCTATCCGGTCAAGACCGAGGGCACCGACCAAGTCGCGAAGGTGCTGGAGGATGAGTCGGCCAGGAGAAGCACGCCAGAGGACCTCTGCACCTTGACGGACAAGGCTGACGGCAAGGAACTGCTCGCCATCACCGTGGCGTGGACCCCCCACTCGCCCCCGTCGGGTCGGTCGGTGCACTACACGACCACCGTCGGTCCGGAGGATGCCGGCAGGCTTCTCGTCACGTGCGATATCGGCAGCGGTGGCGAAAAGGGATCGGCAGAGCGTTCCCTGGAGTTCGCCATGCGCGACTACTTCACCATCAGCGACCACTCGCATGCCAAGCTGCTCATCGCCTCGGCGAAACAGATAACGTCGACGTTGGACTGCCGGGAAGATCCCCAATATCCGGATGCGAAGGTTGTCGCACCGCCGCCGAAACGGGGACTCCGGTAGAACGTGAACATGGGGGTGGGCAACCGCTGAAGCGGTTGCCCACCCCCATGTTCTTGCGACCGCACCCTCAGAAGGTGATGTCCTGGAACAGCTGGGCCGACTTCTTGTCGGTCGCGTGGTAGTCCATGCTGCCGGTCCTGACCTTGGTCGCCACCTCTTTGAGCGTGGTCTCGATGTGGTTGGCGCGCGTCTTGAACTGCCTCTCGGCGGCGAGCATCATCTGGTGAGCCTCGCCCTCCCAACCGTCGGTGACGGCCTTGACCGCGGCGATGATGGTCTCGATCTGCTGGCTCACCACCCTGGCGCCGCGCTCGAGGTCACCGGCGGTGTCCTCGAGCGAGTTGTATGTGACCTTGATGTCCATCCCGTCACCGGACACTTGTGTTCCACCCCTCGTGGTGTCTTGATGGTTGTCGATCGTTACTGCCGTAAGGGCCAGCCCTCGCAAAGACCTGTCGCGATGGCGCCCTCAGCCGACTAGAACTGGTCGACCTTGCTGTGGGCCAGGCCATCCGCACCACTGCCGAGGTGCCCGCCCGCCGCGCTGCCATTGACGTCAACGCTGCGGAGCTGCGATGCGATCTCGGTGTCGTTGGCACCGCCGGAACGGTGCGTGAGCTGCACCGCCTCGTGAATGTTGACGATCAGCTGACGCAGGGCCTCATGATCCTCGTTGAGGCTCATCTGCGCCCTTCGGAACGCGCTTCCGCCCTGACCGGTCCACGCCGCCTCCACCGTGTCAATGGCGTTGATCAGCGTGCGCAGGTTCTGCGAGAGGTCCTCGCTGACGCGGCCGAGGTCGCCCTCGAACTTCTTGAAATGTGCGTCGCTAATCCGCTGCGAGCCCGACATCTTTCCACCTTCCCCCATGATGTGTTGGCGAGCCGAGCTGGGGTTTCTTTCGTCAGCTCACCACTCTGTGGAGTTTCCTACCCGACATGGCAGGAAGCGTATAGCTGTAGTTGGTGCTGGTGCTGGTGCTGGTTACGGCCTGGCCATCGTGCCACCACGACGCCGTACGACGGTGAAGGCGACCGCGGCCCCGACGACCACGACAACACCCGCACCCAAGGCGACCCAAAGCGTCGTATTGCCGCCGTCGTCGCTCGCTTTGGCCTCCGCTGCGGGTTTCTTGGCGGCTTGCTCATCCGATGCGGGGGGTTGTGAGGCGTCCCCCGCCGACTCAGACGCCGACTCGGAAGGCTTTGGTTTCGTCGCTCCCTCACGAGCGAGCAACGGATTGGTGTTGGCCGGCCCCGGGTCCCCCTCGCCATCGAGGAGCACCTTGCGAGGCCGAACCGAGCCATACCCGAGGTAACTGCTCGGGATGTCACCGGCCTTGGGCTTCGCGGCGGTCTGCATCATGACGCGGAGAACCTGGTTGTTGGTCCACTCGGGGTGCTTGGACCAGATCAGGGCGGCGGAGGCGGAGGTGATGGCGGTGGCTTGGCTGGTGCCACGAGACGTGCAGACATTATTCCCGCAGCGTATGGGGATCTCATCCCCGATTGCGACCAGCCCTACCTGATCGCCTGAGTTCGACCACTTCGTTGCCTTGCCTTCACGGTCGATCGCACCCACACCCACGACACCTGGAAATCCAGCAGGATAGGCCACTTCATTGGCCTTGTCACCGACATTTCCTACGGAAGCAAAAATCAGACTGCCTTTTTTGATGGCATATTTGACAGCTGAGAGCGTCCGTGGGAGCTGACTGCTTACGGCATCTGACCCTTGCGAGACATTGATGACTTGTGCCCCATGGTCCGCCGCGTACCGAATGGCCCGGCCCACGTTCCCGTCCGCAGAGTCGACCCTTGCGTCCAGCACATCCTTTACAGGAAGGATCTTGGCTTCAGGAGCCAGTCCTTGAATGCCACCGCCAGCTCCGGTGCCAGCGATCAGAGCGGCGATGTTTGTTCCGTGACCGTCCGTGTCTTTATGCGCACCCGTTGGGTTATGCGACATATCCGCGCCTTCGAGCACTTGCCCCTGGAGCTCGGGCAACGATGCCTTAACGCCCGTGTCGACAACGGCGACGGTGACCCCCTTGCCCTTACTCACCTTCCACATGTCGTCGGCCTGCATGTCCTTCAGGTACCACTGCTGAGAGCTGATGTCCTGTGCAGCTGCCGCGGGCGCGATACCACCCACCGCCATGAGTCCGGCTCCGAGCGCTGCCAGACCCGACAGGGAGCGCCGCCGCGCTCCGTACTTCTGAAGTGGCATAGATGAGTGCTCTCCTCGGCATTGCACAGGGATCTGTCGATCTACTCGATGACCGGCGGGACCGTGTCACGCCGTCCGCCCGACCAGCTCTCTTCGTCTTCCTGAAGGTAATCGGGCCTGGAGCCAGAGGGTTCCGAGCCGTTCGGGGCTGCCCTGCCAGACCGCGGCATCGACTCGGACTTCCCCTGGTCGCCCCGCACAAGCCCGGATCCCCCGGAGGTGAACTCGGACTGCGCTCCGCGCCCAGAACGCGTACCGCTGACGGGACCTCCCGACTCCGATGCGAGCCGCCGACCCTGGCCACCGTTGCTCCCGGGCGCGTGCGTACCCCCATCAGCGGGCACGCCGCCCGTGCCCAGGGGACCACGCCTGGGAGGGATGCCGTGTTCGTCTCCGACGACCGTGCCCTTCGGCAAACGCTGCCCATTCGCGTTGTTCGGTCCTCGTGGACTGTCCACGGTCCCACCCGGCTCTGAGGCGAGCCGTCGGCCCGGCCCGCCGTTCGCAGGCGAAGGCGTGCCTTTGAAGCCGTGCGTGGCGGGTCCCATCGGCCCACGCCTCATGAGTCCTTGTTCTTCGCCGATAACCCTGCCCCGGGGAATCCGCGGAGTGTTGGTTTGCCCCGGTGGGCGAGCCTGTTGCCCGCCGTGAATACCGTCAGGCAACCCAGTTCGAGGAAGTCCTGTCGGCCGAGGCTGCTTTGCCACGCCTTGGTAAGGAGGGAGGGGCTCGCGTACGGGGTTGCCCCCACCGCGCATAGGCGGCGGGGCGCTTGGCAGGAACGGCCTGGGTCCGTTTGGCACCACAGGATTCACATGCTGCTCGGGCGCATTCTGCGGTGGCGAAGCAGGAAGCCTGCTTCGGTCGATGACGTCAGGCGAGGGTAGCGTGTTCGTGGAGTCAATGCTGGTCCTGACATCTGGCACAACATCCGGCAGCCCCTCCACGCCCAAGTTGCCGTGTCCTGTGGAGGCCACTCCTGGGTGCTGGACTAGGCCCGGCCCATCAGTGGAATCAGAACGAGCTGCGAACGGCACAGCGGAAGCTGTGCTTTGCCCAACTGTGTTTCCGTTCGCGGACGGCGATGCACCCGAGAGCCCGGGATTACCTTCGAAGTAGTTCCCGAACTCAGCAGGAAGCGGCGGAAAATTCGGCTCCTCGAGATTGTTGATCTCCGTGTAAGCCGTCTCGTAATACGAGTCCAGCCTGTCCATCTGCTGGAGCGCTTCCAGGTGGTGCTTATCCGCGACCACCTTTTCCGCATCGGTCTTGTGCTTCTTGTCATCGGCCGCCGTCGGGGCCGGCATCGCTGCCTTGACCTCGGTCAGGCCCTGGCCCGCGGCAGTCATGTGTATGCCGACGAGCAGGGTGTAGTCGGCCATCATGTAGGTCTGCTTGGCCACCTCACGACCCCACTCGCGGAAGGCGTCGGCGCCCTCGCCCTCCCAGTGCACCCGCTCGGCGTGTGCCTTGAGCTCCTCCGCGATGGCACTGATGTCGTCGAAGGCAGCCGACAGAGCGGCCCCGACGTCGGTCAGTGCGTCGGGCTTCGCGGTCGCGACCATGTTGTAGAGCTCGTCGTGCGACCGATCCTCGAACTTCCCTCCGGCCATCTACCTTCTCCCCCTCACAGCGCGTCGCCCCCGACCTCTTTGCCGCCGTGATTCCCAGTCTGACCCGCGTGCTTCTCGGGCTCGCGGTAGTACTTCCGGGTACGTGTCTGGATCTCCCGCATTCGACGGGCCTGTTCGGCGTCCATGCCGTCGAAGCCGCGCTCGGCGACGATCGCCATGAGGCCCATGGCCTCGATCTGGTCGCCGAAGGACTTGGACAGGGTCTCCAGTCGCGCGTGGACCTTCTCGTAGAGGTTGGCCAGGTCGTCAGCGGAGGTGAACCCAGTGCCCGAGCCGTACGCGTCCCGGGTGATGAACTGTTCCGAGATCGTCTTGCGCGATGCCGGGGACTTATCAAGGTCAGTCAGGACCTTGTCCAGGCGCGTCTTGAACTTGGCAAGCGTCTCGGCTTCCTTGACCAGCTTCTTGCCGAACGGCGTCTGTGGCTCAGACCCCGGCTCTATGGGCCTCACGCTGTCCCTCCCCGTATGACACCAACGATGTCCTAAGCCACTCTATCCACCAGCGTTGGACACCCCAACTGCCCCGCAGCCGTGGGCCGTCGACGGTTCAGTAACGGTCTGCTCCCCCAAACGATGCATACGAGGCATACGTCACACCCGATGACACTAACGACTTCATCACAGACGCACATGAGTACGCATACCTATTTCGCAGGACGACGGCACAGGTATGCGGACTGACACGACCGTCCCTGACCTCGCCGACCCCAGCAGTTGTGCGGCTGTGCGCGACTGGAGGCGGCTCGGAGTGCCAAGGTCAGGTCCCGCGTGTCCGGACCCACACCATGAGCGGCCCGCCGACCATTGATCGTTAGGCTTGTAAACCTTATCGACGGAGTAGGGCGATGCCAACGAGACCGAGATGCTGTCGCACGTCTTCTTCTCCCAATTCGATGGGTTCGGGTAGGCGGAAGGAAAACTCAGCTCGGTCGTGGCGTTTGGTACTCCTTCTTGTCCTCTACCTCGAATCGAAGCTGACGTGCCTTCGAGTGGGCCTCTCCATAGCGATAGAGCTTCCAGCCATGCTTCGGAAGTTCCCGATGAAGCCCGTCCATGGCCTCCTTCAGAGCGTCCACGGAAGGGCCCACCCCTGACTGTTCCAGGGCCATACGCCATGGCATGTGGTCCAGACCGTCGCCGTCTAAAGATCAGTGCCCTTGGGAGCACGGTAACAGCGTGAGTCAACGTCCACGCTGATCAGCTCTTCAAGATTCCCTGACCGTTCCCTGGCCCACTCGATCTGCACCCAATGGTGCGTCCGGCGATTGACTGCCACGATCTCCGGGTTCCGTGCCTGCGACTTGGTTTCACCGTCTTTCGTGATATCCCAGCCATGCTTCGGCAACCGCTCACGGAGATTCTGCATCGCAGTCTCGAACGTTCCTTTGCTCAGTTTGTAGACCGACCAGGGATGATGAATTGCGTAGTACTTCGTCAGGTCGGGATCGATCGCCTCACAGACACTGACCGCAGCACCCGACTCAGTGGCTTTGCCCTCGACTCCCATCCAGTCCAGAAGGCTGCTGGAGATGGCATTGACCTCTTGTTTTGTTTCCTCAACAGCGCGAACTTCCGGCTTGTAACCGAGCTTGCCCTCTGCATTTCCATTGGTTTCGGAGTTATCATTCATTGATGAGCATCCCATCAGAACCAACGGAGCCGCCGCCACGGCACAAACCAACCATGAGAACTTTCGGGACCCTCGCAACGGTCCAGAGCACGGCTCACTCAAGTGTCACACCCTTATAGTCGCCTACAATAACCCGTGCCTGATTTTTCAAACTGACGGATGGCTTTTGGTGATCGTCTACATTCCAATACCCACCATGGTCGCCAGAATCTGATTCCATGATATGCCCACCGAACTCCCTGTCGGTGGGAATTACCCCGTTACCCCCAAGGCCGACGCGCCGCCCACCTTCTCGGACGAACCAGTCGTCGCTTCCCGTACCTCCGGCTTTCATGGCCCACATATGGTCGGGATCTATGCCGAGATCAGCCGCATGTTCGGCCTGCATGCCAGGGCTCCCTGCCGCGATCACGTCGTCGGCGGGCAATGGGTCGCTCCATGTGTCCGCGTAGTCGCTACGGTATTTAGCCGCATCTCCTATAACCGTGCTGCCGTAACTGTGGCCGATAACGGTGGTGTGGGCAGTGCTACCAGTGGCCGCCTCGTGCGCCGCCTTATTGCCGTCAAGGAACTCACGCAGGGCAGGAGCGGCCTTTTCTGCGTACTTATCACTGGTAGCGTTGGGGATCTGATTCGGAGCATCGTAGTCGAACCAGGTAATTGTCGAGATCTTGTCGCCGGGTGAAAGCGCCTGACTCTCCCGCCACAGCGTCACGCCACGGTTCAGGTCACCGTCAATGCTGCCTAGATGCGTTTTCGTCCCCGGTACATATAATGCGGTGTGGTCTGCTGCATCCGGATTCCCATTGGCCAGGACCACTCGCCCGTCGTCATTGGGATCGAATCCGAGGAGATATGCCTCGGGAAGACCGTCTTCACCTGTTCTGTCGAAACGCCGTTGGATGGCTTTCATGCCTTCCAAAGCGGACTTCAGATGCTCTCTCTTGCCTTCATACTTTTGGTGCCATTCAAGCCATTCGTCACTGTATCTCATTGTCCTGCCACCAGGGACATATTTCGGCTTGGGCTCCTCGGGTATGCTCTTGTATTGGGTTTGGTACTCCGCCCGTTTCTCCTCGAATACGGCACGATTCGCCTCGTCGCGGACGTCCGCCGGAAGACCATTCAGCTTGCCGATGCTGTCAGGGTACATGGAAGCGTAGTCGGCCTTCTCCTGCGCGGAGAGCCCCTTCCACCAGTCCGCATTCGATTTTGGATCGCCATCTTTGGGCGGAGGTTTGATCTCGTTCAAGTACTCCTTCGCACCACTGCGGACACCCCCCGTGTCCTTCTTGGCGTCGATCCAGTCCTCCGCAGCGACGGTCAGATCGTCGTCGGCCTTCAGCTTGCGTAGCTTGGGGGCCCACTTCTCATCCGCCTGCGTGGCGTCATAGACGGCCTGGGCGATGCGGTTGGCAATGGCCACGGCTCGGCCGAAGTTCGGATTGGGGTGGATGTTCGCCGCCTGGCGATCCAGGGCGTCGGCGGCGTCATTCGCGTCGCCGGTCGGGTCGATCGGCTGGTTCGTCGGCTTGCCCTTCGCGCTGCCCGTGACCGTGCCGCCCTCCGGCACTTTGCCGTCGACCTTGTCGCCGGCCGCCGGGTAGCTCACCGAGCCATCAGAGCCCACCGTGAACTTCTCTGCCTCGGCATCCTCCACGGCGGCGTCGAGCTTGTCCTTGGCCGCTCGCAGTTCGTAGGCCAGAGAGTTGAGAGCGGTGGTGATGAGAGCGCATTCGACCTGGGTGTAGTGGAAGTTCGTCGCCAGCTTGCGGAGTTGCACCACAGCGGCGTCAGCGGCATAGCCTTCGAGAACGTCCTGACCCTTCGCGGCTTTCCGCATGCCCGCGATGATCCGGTTCTCGACGTCATCCTTGGCCTGACTGGCCATGTCACCGACGGTCTTATAGCCGCCTGCGGCGTCTTCGAATTCCGTCGGCTTCAGAGATTTGAGAGTCGCGTAATCCACTGGTCCGCGTCACCGACCCCGACTCTCGCCACCGACGGGCTTCGTGTCCTTGTACAGGACATCCAGCCCGTCGAACGCACACTTGGTTGCCTCATCGTTCTTGTACTGGTGATCCCCGGCCCGCTCAAGCCGGTCCTGAATCGCCCCGCACTTCCCGCTCACGCCCTTCAGGTAACGCTTCCAGGAGTTGTAGAGCTGCCGCTGAGCGGCCGCACTCTCGATGCCGCCCCCGCTCTTACTGCCCGCGCCCAGGCCGGTCTGCTCCTCCTCCAGCTTGGTCAGCGCGGTCTTGATGTCCCCCCGGAGTTTGCCGACACTCCGACCTGCTGCCGTCCAGGCGCTCTTGCTGGACTTCACCCCGCCTGATCCGCCTTGTTGCCATCCTGGCTCGTTGTCGGCACTAGCGAGACTCATCCCGGCGTCACCGGACGCCTCGCGCTTCATCTGCGCCCATTCCGCCTCGAACGTCGACATACTCTCCCGTTCCCCCCGGCCTCATGCCACTTATAGTTACGCCAAATAGCTCAGTGTAGATGACGCTTCATAGGTGTCTATGAGTACTTCTACTCAGCCGTGCCGGAGCGCCGGCGCCTCCGTTCGTTGAGAACCGCCGCCAGGCCCGCGATGCCCGCCACCGCGATGACAGCGGCACCGACGGAGTACGTCGCCAGGCGTTCCTTGCGCTCCTGAGCGGTCTCGCCCAAGGGCATCGGAGCCGGGTCGGGCGCGGCGACGTCGTGGGCCGCGCCCTTGTCCAGGGTGACGTGGTCGATACGGGTTTCGTCGTCGGTGAGAGCGCGGACTGGGTCGACGACGCCCCAACCGATGAAGCGGTCATGGTGGTTGACGGCGCGCTCGGCGGTCTGCTCGATCTGGGCGACCACCTCGTCCTGGCGCCACTCCGGGTGCTTGGCGCGGATCAGGGCGGCGACGCCGGCGACGTAGGGCGCGGAGAAGCTGGTGCCGTTGTCCACGCACTGGCCGCCCTTGGGGACGGTGGAGACCATTTCGACGCCGGGAGCGGCGACATCGACGAAGTCGCCGGACTGGGAGAAGGGGGCGCGTTCGTTGTTGCGGTCCGAGGCGCCGACGGCGAGGACGCCGTCGTAAGCGGCCGGGTAGGTCTTCTTGACCTTGCCGTCGAGACCGTCGTTGCCCGCGGAGGCGACCACGACGACATCGGCTTGCAGTGCGTTCTCTACGGCTTGCTGCAGCGTGCTGTTTGCCTGGAGCGGCTTGACGGTGTCCTGGGAGATGTTGATGACGCGGGCTCCCGCCTCGACCGCCCAGTTGATGGCCGTGGCCATGGTGTCGGTGGTGCCGGAGCCCTTTTCATCGTTCTGCCGGATCGGGATGATCTCGGCTTTGGGTGCGATGCCGACGAATCCCGTGCCCGAGTGCGGACGGGCGGCGATGATGCCGGCGACCTTGGTGCCGTGGCCGACCGAGTCGTCCGTCCCGTCGCCCTTCTTCCCCTTGGACAGACTCTTCTTGCCGCCCTTACGGACCTCCTTGCCCTTGCTGGTGTCGACGGCGTCCTTGAGCTGAGGATTGGTGTTGTCGACGCCGGTGTCGATGACGGCGACTTTGACCGGACGCCCCTTCGAGTCCAGCCCCTTGGTGTCCTGCCACAGCTGGTCGAGCATGACGCGCTGAAGGGACCAGGGGGTGCCCTTTATCTGTTTGGCGGGGTAGGTGCATTCACCGCTGCCCGCCAGGGACAGATCCGGCGCCGCGGAGGCCGATATCGGTCCGGCGGCCGCGGTCAGTGCCGTGAGGCCGGTCGCCGCCGCCAGGGCGAAGGGTTTCATGGTGCGCCGCATGTGTTCGGGCTTCCTCATGTCCTATGAACCCTGGGGCTGCTTGGCGCTGTTGGCGTCGAGGCGTGGACCGGTGGGCAGGAATTCGGACCAGTCCGCGGGCACCGGGGTCGGCTTGACGTCCTGGTACCCGAGGCTGCGCTGGGCCTTGTTGACGTCCTGCTGGGTCTGGGCGGCCTTGTCCTTGTCGGAGCCCTCGTCGCCGATTTTCGCATTGCCGGAATCGCTGTCGTTGTTGGACTGGACCGAGTAGCGAAGGCCGGTGTCGGTCACCAGGAAGACGGGACCGTTCTTGATCTGCCGGCCGCTCACCTGGCGGTAGAGCACTCCCGATCCCGGGGTGACGTAGGCGCTGGTGGCGCCGTCCGGGATGGTGGCCGGGAAGTCCTTGCCAGCCCAAGTGGACACCTTGGCACCGCCCTTGGCGGTCACCCCGGCCAAGATGCTGCAACTGGTGTCCCGGGCTCCGCTGCCCAGCGCGGGATCAACGGAGTTGGCCTGGCTCGGGATTTCGCTGGGCCAGCGGTACTGCCCGTAGAAATCGTTCTCCGTGTCCGGGTTGAACGACTGGGCCGCCACTCGCTTGGCCATACTCGCCTCGTTGATGGAGGTCTTGCTCCTGAGCAGAAGCTTGGCCACGAACTCCGAAACGCGCTGGACCTTTCCCCGCAGCACCACGTACTTCTGGGTGCCGGCTCCGGTGGGCGCTTCGAGCACCATGCCGACCCGGTTCGCCTCGCCGAGGCTCGGGACCCCGGCGTCATCGCCGATCTGGCCCGGGACCCGCGGAAAGTCGATCGGTGCCCCGTCTCTGAAGGTCGCCAGCCAGTCCCTGGTGACCCGCTGCGGCTTGGCACCGTCGTGGAAGATCGAGCGCAGCAGAAGATTGGTGTCCTCGGCGGACTTGGCCTTCCAGTCCGGGCCGCCGATCAAATACTTCACGCCCCGCGGATCGACGAGATAGCGAGCGTCGTCCTGGCCCCGCACATAGAGGGCCTGGCCGCCGCGGAGCGCCTGGGATCCGCGGAGCTTCTTGAGCTTCGAGTCCCGGTCGGAAAAGAGGAAGACGGCCTTCTGGGTGGTGTTCCCATTGCCGCCCGGCTGCTCACAGACCGCCCACGTCATGCGCTTTTTCGCCTCGTCCGCACTGGGGATGCGGTCCGGTGCGTAGGGAATGCCGATCGTGGGGCCACGCGGGATGTGGCCGTTGTCCAGCTCCGACTCCTTCACCTTGATGACGCTGGACTTATCGGGGTCGAGAAGGAGCTTGGCGGAGGCGAGGTTCAGCACGGGGTGGAGTTGGGGCTTGCCGCCGGTCTTCAGGATGACGTACCGAGTGGTGGAGTCACTGCCGACGATCACATGCGATTCCGGTGTGTCCCACCCCTTGGGGGCGACGGGTTTGAACATGCCCCAGGCACCGAAACCGGCGAGGATCAGGGCCCCGACGACGACTCCGGGAAGGACCGCGCGCAGTGGACGCGGCGCACCCTCCTCCGTGCCACTTGGCGTGGGTTGCAAAAAGGCGGCGACTGTCCGCTTCTTCGCATAGATATAGGCGTTGAGTTCATCCCGCCGTGATGCCATTTTTAGCCGCTTCTCCCCGCTTTTCGGCCTCGGTAGTCAGGTGGCCTGCCTCGGTCCTGGCGTCGTACCGACCCTCTACTATGCCGGTAGTGAACTGGCTCATGCCGCCCGGGGACACTCACCGGCGGCGACGACGACCGGGCCGTTCGGGCCGGTTTCGGACATTAGGGGGCTGACGGGGATGGCTGCCGCAACGCGCGCACGTTCCGCGAGGAGCGCGTCCGGCCGAGGAACACCGAGCGGATCCCGTCCGCCCGCACCCGCTGACGCGCCGCCGACAGCGGCCCCCATCGCCTCCGCCACACCGCGCACGACGTCCCGGCCCGGCAGCATCGGCCCCCTGCGGCTGCAGCAATTCGTGCTGATCGAGGTGGCCGCGGCGATAGTGCTGGCCGCAGGAGTGGTCGACAAACTCCTGCTGGTGCCCGCCGGGATCGTGGGCGTCGTCCTGGTGCTGCTGGCCGTGGTCACCCGTCATCAGCAGCCGATACCGGAATGGCTGAGCACCGCGCTCGCACTGCGCAGGCGCCAGCGGCAGGCGGCGAAGCCGCTCGACGCGGGCACGGACCCCGGTTTCACACCGGCCCTGGAGTGCGAACCGGCCCTGCGCACCTATACGTTCACCGATCGCGAGCGGCGCATGGTCGGCTTGGTGGGTGACGGCACCTTTCTGACCGCGATCCTGCAGGTGGACGCGACGGACTCACCGCTGCGCCCGCAGCGTACGCAGCGTCCGCTGCCGCTCTCGCTGCTGCGCGACGCCATGGACGTCGACGGAATCGTGCTGGAGTCCGTGCAGGTGGTGCAGCATGCGTTGCCGGCGCCCGCACCCCATCTGTCGGCACAGACGGTGCCCGTGCGCAACTACGGGCCGCTTCAGGAGCAGACGGGGGCGCCCGCGGTCCGACTGACGTGGGTGGCGTTGAAGTTCGACCCGGAGCTCTGCCCGGAGGCCGTCGCGGCCCGGGGCGGGGGCCTCGAAGGCGCGCAGCGGTGTGTGCTGCGGGCGGCGGACCAGTTGTCGAGCAGGCTCCAGGGCGCAGGGTTCGGCGTGACGCTCCTGCCGGAGGAAGGCGTGACGGCGGCGATCGCCACCGCCGCGAGCGTCAACCCGCGGGCGACGGCGCAGGCCCGGCAGACCAATACGCTCAGTCGACGCACGGTCGAGAGCACTCGGGCCTGGCGCTGCGACGACCGGTGGCACACCACCTACTGGGTGAGCAGGTGGCCGCAGCTGGGACCGGGAGCCACGCCTCTTCCCCAACTGGCCGCCCTGCTGACCTCACTGCCCGCGCTCGCGACGACGCTCAGCCTCACCCTGCGGCGGGGCGGGACGCAGAGCGGCCGGCCCGCGCCCACGGTGAGCGGGTATGTGCGGATCACGGGTCATAGCGCTGACGACCTGGTCGCGATGAGGCGAGAGCTCCAGCGCACCGCCCGTGGGGTGCGGGTGGGGCTCGCGCGGCTGGACCGCGAGCAGGTACCCGGCGTACTCGCCACTCTGCCTCTGGGAGGGACCCGCTGATGGCCACGCCGACGACCGTCTCAGGCGGCCCTTCTTACGCTCCGGCCGCCACACCTGGTCATATGCCCGGTCAGCCGGACGGGCCGATGGCTCCCGCCCCGCGCAGGTTGCGACGGGGATTCGGGCTGATCGGACCCCGGCGTCAGCCGCACGAGCTCTCCCCGGAGCAGTTCGACGCACTGGCGCTGCCGACCGGCGACGACGGGGTGGTGATCGGTGTCGGCGCGCGGGACCAACCCGCCGTGCTGGGCCTGCACCGTCCCACGCCCTTCAACGTGGTCCTGGTCGGCGGGCTGTGGACGGCGCAGGTGATCGGGTTGCGAGCGGTGGCCACGGGCGCGCGGGTCACCGTGGAGACGGGCCGTCAGCAGATGTGGGCGTCATTGGCGCAGGCCGCGAACGGCGGGTATCAGAGCATGACGCTCCACGACGTGGGACGTGTACCGCCGCAGGGGCCCTCGATCGGCAGTCCCGTCCTGGTGATCCGTGACGCGGGCATGCGACCGCCGCGCGGGCGGGTGACCTCGGCGCCGTGGCAGTCCGTGCTGACGCTTCTGCCCTACCTGAGCCCCGTCGCCCCCCGGCTCATGGAGAACGCGGACCTGGTGGGCGTCCAGCGGGTGTCTCCCGAGGAGGCCGCCCAGGTCGGGCGGATCATGGGACTGCCGTCCACGGATGTCGAATCACTGTCCACGCTTCCGGACGGGGTCACTCTTTGGTGTGATCGTCAGTCGCGGCTCTATGTGGCGACGCATCCGACTGACATCGAATCCGGCCTGCTGGGCGGGGCTCGCCGCATGGACTGACGGTGTTCGATTGCCGCCGCGCACACGGTGGATGAGACTGTCAGCCAAGCACCAGGCGGGCTTGTTTCCGCGGTACCCGAAGGGATTCTCCACCGATGGCCGACGCCAAAGAGAAGGAAGAGCTGTACGCCCTCGACATCTCCGGTGTCGAGTGGCTCAGCGCACCTGGCAGCAGTTCCGAGGACCGGGTGGAGATCGCCTACCTGCCGAACGGGGCGGTGGCCATGCGGAATTCCACCGACCCCGAGACCGTGCTGCGCTACACGGAGGCCGAATGGCGTGCCTTCGTCCTGGGCGCGAGGGACGGCGAATTCGATCTGAGCTGAGGAGCTCGGGCGCGGGGGCGGACGCCGGTCGGTGTCCGCCCCCGCGGTCGTGTCCCACCGCTCGGCCGCGCTCAGTGGCCGAAGGCCATCAGGAGGTTTTCGGTGGTGGTGCCGGTGCCGGTGATGCGGTTGGTGGCGATGTAGAAGTTGCCGTCGCGGTAGGTGTGGGTGGCCGAGTAGAAGGCGCGCTCCGCTTTCTGGGTGGCCCGGGGGAGGCGCAGGAGGGTTTTGGGCTTGCCGCCGTCGGGGCCGATGCGGACGATTTGGCCGGGGGCGGTGTATGAGGGCCTTTCGTAGGAGATGAGGTTCTTGCCGTCCATGTTCAGCGGGAGCAGGAGCCGTTCGGCCACCTTGACCGCCCATTTCCGCTTGCCGGTGGTGAGGTCGAAGGCGTGGATCTCGCTGGTCGAGCCCAGGCCGTGGTCCTGGGTCATCTCGGTCGGCAGGTAGAAGGTGTCGGCGGAGACGGCGACGCCTTCGCAGTTGCCCATGTTGGTGCCGAAGATGTCCGTACCGCATTCCGGCTGGTAGGACTGCTTGCCCAGCGCGAGGGTCGAGCGTTCCTTGCCCTTGTCGGAGAGGGCCAGGATGCCGCCGGAGCTTCGGTCCTGGTCGATGAGGGCCACTACGGCGGGGCTGCTGGAGAAGATGTTGCTGACCTTGAGGCCCTTACGGATGGTGTAGGTCCACTTGATCGAGCCGCCGGCGGTGAGCTGCTGCAGCTTGGCGGTGCCATTGGTGCAGGAGTAGGCGCGCAGCAGGACCTTGCCGCCCGCGTAGCCGTCAATGGAGCAGCCCGCGCTCGGCTTTTCGGGTGAGACTTCCTTGCCGTCGCTGACCTTGATGACGGCGGAGCCGCCGAACCAGGCCATGCCGACGAGGTTGCCGCTCTGGGCCATGCCCACATTCGTGTAGCCGCCGCCCATGGCGTCACTCTCGGGGGCGGGGTGGTCCCAGAGCTTGACGCCCTTGTTGAGGTCGATCAGGGCGAGTTGGCTGCAGGAATCCCTTCCATGGCCCTCGTAGGCGACCACGACCTTGCCATCGGTCGTGGAGGTGGGAGCGGCGCAGACCGCCTTGCGGAGCGAGAGGGTCCATTTGCTGCCCCCTTCGTCCTTGTACGCGGTGATCTTGTTCTCGACCGCCTTGACGACATAGCCCTTCATCGCCCAGAAGCCGGGCACTTCGAGGTTGCTCTTGCTGACCTCGGGCGCGGGCTTCTGGTAGAGGACCTTGGCCTCGCCCGCCCGGCGCTGGTCGTTGGGGTCGCTTTCACCGCTGCCGCGGCCGCCGGTGCTGTCGCCGTCACCGGTCGTCGGCTCCGGCGTCGGGTCCTGTGTCCTGGGGTGGCCCGGGGTGGTCTTCGTGGGGCTCGCGGTGGGGTCCTTACCGCCGTCATCGCCGCCCACCGCCGCGTACACCCCACCACCCGCCGCGAGCAGTACCGCCACCGCCGCGCCGATGATGACGGCCTTCCGCTTCGGGGCTCGGCCGCCGCCGGTGGGCGGAGGCGTGCCGGGCGGCCCACCGGGCGGTGGGGTGTACGGGCCGCCGTACTCCGGCCGACGTGCGTACGGGTCCGCGGCGTACGGGTTCTGGGCGTACGGGTTCTGGGCGTACGGGTTCGGCGGGTCCGGGGCCGGAGGCGCGCCGGGCGGTGGTGGTGGCGGGCTCGCCGGGAGGGCGCCGGTGTCCCATATCTGGGGCGGGGTGTGGCCCCTCGACGGAGGCGATGAGGGGCTCTCGGGCGCGGCGGGCGGCGTGGTGGGCGGCGTGGGTGGTGTCGGGGGTCTGCGCCGCGGGCCGAAGCCGTCCCGGCCGGGCTCCTGGGGGTGCTCGGGCTCCTGGGGTTCTGGGGGCGGCGGGCCGAAGCCGCCGGAGGGCGGCTGGTTGGGTGGCTGGGGCGGCTGCGGCATCTGCGCCTACCTCTCACACGAGTCCACCGACCGGTCCGCCTCCTCCCCGCGATCCGGTCGGCGGCACCGGCCGGAAAGGGGCGACATGGTCGCAGGTCCCACTGTGCAACGGCATTCGAGCGGGGATTCTTTGTACCACCGGACGCTTGGACTTCTCCCCGCGGTTGCCGGGTACGTACCGCCGTAAGGCACGGTGAGGTCTCGGACAGCCTCGAGTGCGCGGATGGGCCTGCCCCCGCGGCGCTCATGGTGATTAGTCTTGGGGTACCCGGTGGAGCGCCCGTTCAGGGTCCCCGGCGTCACAAAAGGGGAAAGCCGAACGGTCGGACGACAGTAGCGATCGGCAACAGATCGGCCTCGCCAAGAATTTCAAGGGTGTTCGACCACACCAGGAGGCATTGTGAGCAGCGATCGGGACGAGATCCGCACGGGCGGAAACACACCCGGCGATGATCGGTCCGACGCGGAGACCGAGCACACGGGCGAGTTCACCATCGACTACACCCCACCCGCCTGGTACACGCAGAACGCTTCGTCGTCGTCCTCGCCGTCCTCCTCGGCCCCCACGTCGACCGGCGGTTCCGGGGGAACCGGAACGGGCGCCGGTGCGGGGATGCCGGGTCCGCCGCCTCCGCCGCCCACCGGCAGTCCGGTGCCCGTGCCGGGCGTGCCGGAGCCGAGCGGTTTTCCGGGTCCCTGGCCGCCGCCCGCCCAGGCGCCCTCCTCCGATGTCGCGTCTGTCACGTCGGACGCCTCCGAGGTGGAGGAGGTCCCCGCGCAGAGGGAGGACGAGGCGCGGTCGGAACCGGAGAGCAGAGAGTCCGACTCGGGCATTCGGATGTCGTCTTTGTCTGACTCCGGGTCGGATTTGGCGGGCTCGACTGCGGGTGACAGCCTTACGGGTGGCGGCGGTTCGGACAGCGGTGCGTCCGAGCCCTCCTCCTACGAGTCCTCCGCTTCGGCTTCCGACGTCCAGGCCGAGGATTCGGCGCCGGCTTCCTCTTCCGCTTCCGCTCCCGTCGATGACGACTTCACGCTGGCGCCCGCCGCCGCTCCGCGGGACGACGACGCCTTCCGGCCGGACTCGGAGTACGCCTCCGCGGCGGGCTCCGACGAGGGTGAGAACGGCGATGTGGAAAGCCCCTCCACCGTGCGGTTCTCCACCGCCGCGCTGCGGCGCGAGATCACCGAGAGGCGGAGTGAGGACTCCGGCGTCGGGGGTGCCGACTCCGGTTCCGGTGCTCCTTCCGGCTTCGATTCCGGTTCCGGTTCCCCTTCCGGCTCCGATTCCGGGTCCGGTGCTCCTTCCGGCTTCGATTCCGGTTCCGGGTTCGCGTCCGGTCCGGGCACGGACTCCGATTCCGGCTCCTCGGACCCGGACGACCGTGCCGACGACGACGTGCGCAGCGAGGGCACCCTGCGCTTCTCCACCGCCGCGCTGCGGCGGGAGATGGAGGAGCTGAGGCAGGCGAGCGCCGAGCCGCAGGACGCGGTTCCCGAGGACGCGGTTCCCGAGGACGCCGTGCCGCCGAGCGCGCCGTCGCCCGAGCAGCCCCCGGCCACCACCTGGGCCCCGCCGCCCGTTCCGCAGTCGGGGCTGCCGCCCCTGCCGCCGGACTTCCAGCCCGCGGCGCCCGAGGACCCCCCGCCGGCTCCGGGTCCCGCTTCGGTTCCGGAACAACGTACGGATGGGCCCGCCACCCCTGGTGCCGGAGTGCCGCTCCCGCCGCAGGACACCTCCTGGGCGCCTCCCCCGCCCCAGGCGCACGGCAGCCCCGGGCAGCCCGCCGCCGGGCCGGGGCCGCAAGCCGGATACGGCTATCCGCGTCCCGGTGAGGGCGCTCCCGGTGCGATTCCCGGCCAGCCCGGTCCGGTCCCGCTGCCGGACCAGGCCCAGGGGGCGCGGCCGCCGACGGGCAACGTGCCCGGCCCGCAGGGCGGTTACCAGCAGCCCGGTCCGGGCGTGCCGGGTCCCGGTCCGCAGGGTGCCCCGGCTCCGCAGGGGCCCCACTACGGCTACCCCCACCCGGGGGGCCAGCCCGGTCCTGGCGGTCCGGGACAGGGCCAGGGGCCGACGCCCGTCCCGGGCGGCTACGGCTTCCCTCAGCCGCCCGCCCCGGACCAGCAGGGCCAGGGCCCGTACCAGCAGCCCCCCGCCCAGCCCTACCCCACGGCCCAGCCGGGGCAGCCCGAGCACCCCGGACAGCCCGGCCAGCCGATGTACCCGGGCCAGCCCGGCCAGCCCGGCCAGCCCGGCCAGCCCGGACCGTACGCGCCGAACGGCCCCGCCCAGGGCCAGCCGCCGCATGAACCCCAGGGTCAGCAGTTCCCCGGGCAGCAGGGTCCGGGCGGGCAGGGTGGCTATGGCTTCCCGCGGCCCGGCGACGGCGTTCCCGGGCCCGGACCGCAGGTGCAGGCGCAGCCACAGCCGCATGACGGCTACGGCTATCCGCGCCCGGACGCCCAGGCCGCCCAGGCCGCCCCGGCGGGCCCCGCCGACCCCCGTACCGGCGGCTGGCCGACCGTGACGCCCGACCAGCGGCGCCAGGCCGGAAGCGCGGGCGCGCCGCTCGGGTACACCGCCGCGGTCGAGCTCTCCTCGGACCGGCTGATCAAGGGCAAGCAGAAGCCGAAGAAGAACACCCCCGGCCCCTCCCGCTTCAAGCTCGGCGGCAAGAAGGAGGAGGCGGAGCGGCAGCGCAAGCTGGAGCTGATCCGCACGCCGGTGCTCTCCTGCTACCGCATCGCGGTGATCAGCCTCAAGGGCGGTGTCGGCAAGACCACGACGACCACCGCCCTCGGCGCCACCCTGGCCATCGAGCGCCAGGACAAGGTCATCGCGATCGACGCCAACCCGGACGCGGGCACCCTCGGGCGACGGGTCCGCCGGGAGACCGGTGCGACCATTCGCGACCTGGTCACCGCGATCCCGTACCTCAACAGCTACATGGACATCCGGCGGTTCACCTCACAGGCGCCGTCGGGGCTGGAGATCCTCGCCAACGACGTGGACCCGGCGGTCTCGACGACGTTCAACGACGACGACTACCGCCGCGTCATCGACGTCCTGGGCAAGCAGTACCCGATCATCCTCACCGACTCGGGCACGGGCCTGCTCTACAGCGCCATGCGCGGCGTCCTCGACCTCGCCGACCAGCTGATCATCATCTCCACGCCCTCCGTGGACGGTGCCAGCAGCGCCAGCACCACCCTGGACTGGCTGTCCGCGCACGGCTACGCGGATCTGGTCTCGCGGAGCATCACGGTGATCTCCGGGGTCCGGGAGACCGGCAAGATGATCAAGGTTGAGGACATCGTGTCCCACTTCGAGACCCGCTGCCGCGGGGTGATCGTCGTGCCGTTCGACGAGCATCTGTCGGCGGGCGCCGAGGTGGACCTGGACATGCTGCGGCCCAAGACCCGTGAGGCGTACTTCAACCTCTCGGCCATGGTCGCGGAGGACTTCACCCGCGCCCAGCAGGAGCAGGGTCTGTGGACGGGCGACGGAGGGGCCCAGCCGCCGCAGGTGGCCCCGCCGATGCCCGGACAGGCCCAGCAGCAGCCCTACCCGGGCGGCTACGCGCCTCAGCAGGCCCAGCAGCCGCAGTACCCCGGGTACCCGCAGCAAGGCGGCCAGCAGGGCTGGCAGCAGTCCTACGAGCAGGGGCAGCAGCCGCAGCCCGGACAGCCGTGGCAGCAGGCCCAGCCGGGGCAGCCCGGCCAGCCCGCGCAACCGGGGCAGCCCTGGCAGCAGCAGCCCCCGCAGCGGTAGCGGGCGAAGAAGCGGAAGCGCCCCGTGGGCCGGTGATCCGGTCCACGGGGCGCATTCGCGTTCATCCGTTCACCACGCGGCGCGCGGCGTCTCGGCGCCCGCCCATGCGGTCGCCCGCAACGACTCCCGTACGCGTGAGCAGTCAGCAGCAGCCGCACGCGTCAGCGGCTCCCGTGCTCCTCCACGAGCTCCCGCGCCCGCTTCACATCGGCCGCCATGCGCTCCAGCAGCGCCTCGATCGAGTCGAACTTCTCCTGGCCCCGCAGATAGGCGAGGAAGTCGACCTCGACATGGAGCCCGTACAGATCCAGTCCGACCCGGTCGATCGCATACGCCTCGACCGTCCGCTCGGTCCCGTCGAACTGCGGATTGGTGCCGACCGAGATCGCCGCGGGCATCGCCTCGCCCTGCGCCGTCAGCCAGCCCGCGTAGACGCCGTCGGCCGGGATCGCGGTGTGCGGCGGGGTCTCCAGGTTGGCCGTCGGGAAGCCCAGCTCACGGCCGCGCTGCGCACCGCGCACCACCACACCCTCGACCCGGTGCGGGCGCCCGAGGACCTCCATCGCGCCCGTGACATCGCCCTCCGCGACCAGGCGGCGCGTCAGCGTGGAGGAGAACGGCTCGCCGCCGCCCGCCGCGCCGCGCTCGTACAGGTCGATGACCTCGACCTCGTAGTCGTAGGTGGTGCCGAGCTCGCGCAGGAAGGCCACGTTCCCGGCGGCCTTGTGGCCGAAGCGGAAGTTGGGGCCCTCCACCACGACCCGGGCGTGCAACTTGTCCACCAGCACCTTCACCACGAAGTCGGCGGGGGTGAGCCGCGAGAACTCCGCCGTGAACGGCAGGATCAGCACCGCGTCCACACCCAGCCCGGCCATCAGCTCCGCGCGCCGCTGGTGCGTGGCGAGCAGCGGTGGATGGCTGCCGGGCCGCACGACCTCGCTCGGATGCGGGTCGAAGGTGACCACGACCGCCGGTACCCCCAGCTCACGCGCCCGTGCCACGGCACGGCCGATGATCAGCTGGTGCCCTCGGTGCACCCCGTCGTAGGAACCGATGGTGACGACGCTGCGCCCCCAGTCCTCGGGGATGTCCTCCAAGCCACGCCAGCGCTGCACTTTGCCCGCTCCTCGCCCGAACCTTTGTCTGTCGACTTCGCAGGTCTAAGACTGCCATGTCCCGGGCGCCGGCCTCGCATCGGTGGCCGTCTCGAGCACCCGGACCGGCCGGAAAGCCACGGTAGGCGGCCGGTCCCGGCGTATGCAACGCGGCCCGGAGTCGGCAACGACACACCGGCGCCGGGTCGGCCGGGCCGGGCGGCGCCGCCGCGGGCGCCCGTATGGCGCCGTCGGCGCCCGCGGCGGGCGCCGACGGCGTCATACGAAGACGGCCAGGCTCTTCGCCTTGCCCTTCGACTCCTCCACCAGGGCCAGAAAGCGCCCCTCCGGCCCGAAGACCGCGACCGGCCCCGGACCCTTCTCCCCCGACACGTCCGACGGCATGTCGATCCGCACCCCGTTGCCCAGCAGCCGGGCCCGGCGCTCGTCCACGTCCCAGCGCGGGAACGCGGCGGCCGCCGCCTCCGCGATGGGCAGGATCTCCAGCGACTCCTCCAGCCGCTCCAGCGTCCTGGCCGCCTCCAGCCCGTACGGACCGACCCGGGTCCGGCGCAGGGCCGTGAGATGGCCGCCCACGCCGAGTCCGGCACCCAGGTCGCGCGCCAGGGCCCGGATGTAGGTGCCGGAGGAGCACACCACCGTGACGTCCAGGTCGAGGACGGTGGTGCCGTCCTCCGCCTTGGCCTCGCGGCGATCGTGGAGGACGAAGGAGGAGACGGTCACCGGCCGCGCCGGGATCGCGAACTCCTCGCCCTCCCGCGCCCGTGCGTAGGAGCGCTTGCCGTCGATCTTGATGGCGCTGACCTTCGAGGGGACCTGCTGGATGTCCCCGGTCAGCTCCTCGATCCCGGCCCGGACGGCGCCCGGGTCGACCCCGGCGGCGCCCTCCGAGGCGGTGATCTCGCCCTCCGCGTCGTCGGTGACCGTGGTCTGGCCGAGCCGGATGGTGGCCCGGTACTCCTTCTCGGTCAGCGCCAGATGGCCCAGCAGCCGGGTGGCCTTCTCCACGCCGACCACGAGCACGCCCGTGGCCATCGGATCCAGCGTCCCGGCGTGGCCGACCCGCCGGGTGCCGGCGAAGCGGCGCATCTTGGCGACGACGTCGTGCGAGGTGAAACCGGCCGGTTTGTCGACGATCACCAGGCCGTCCGGTGCCCCGGAACCGGCCCTGCCCTTGCGCGTCATGCGTCCGCTGAACCCTTACCGTCCGCTGAACCCTTACCGTCGATGCCGGGCTCCTCGTCGTCCTCCTGGCCGGGCTTGCGGTACGGGTCCGCCTCGCCCGCGTAGCTGGCTCCCGAGGACGCCTCGCGCACCTGGGCGTCCGCCTCCCTGGCCTTGGCGAGCAGATCGTCGATGGTGCGGGCGTTCTCCGGCAGAGCGTCCGGGACGAACGTCAGGGTCGGGGTGAAGCGCACCCCCGTCTGGCGCCCGACCTCCGACCGCAGCACGCCCTTGGCGCTCTCCAGGGCCGCGGCGGAGGCCGCCCTCTCCTCGTCGTCGCCGAAGACCGTGTAGAAGACGGTCGCCTCCCGCAGATCACCGGTGATCCGGGTGTCGGTGATGGTCACATAACCCAGCCGCGGGTCCTTGATCCGCCGCTGCAGGGTCTCCGCGACCACGACCCGGATGCGGTCCGCCAGCTTGCGTGCCCGCGCGGTGTCGCTCATGCGTCTTCTTCTCTCTTCTTCGCGTCAGTCATCGATGGCCGGGGGCGCGGTCTGCGACCACCGGTCCGGCCCTCATTCATCATCGCCACCGTGGAACCGCCGTCGCACGGCCAGCAGCTCCACTTCCGGCCGCGCCGCCACCAGCCGCTCGCAGCGGTCGAGCACCTCCGTGAGGTGGCCCGCGTCCCCGGAGACCATCGCCAGGGCGATCTGGGCCCTGCGGTAGAGGTCCTGGTCGCCGACCTCCGCCACGCTCACCGCGAATTTGCGGTGCAGCTCGGCGACGATCGGGCGGACGACGGAGCGCTTCTCCTTCAACGACCGTACGTCGCCGAGAAGCAGGTCAAAGGACAACGTCCCTACATACATGCGGTCCGGGTCAAGCCACCCGTGGGGCCTTTGTGATTGCGGGCTTCTCGCACCGTACACGCAAGGGCCGGGGCCGATCGACGGAAATTCCTCCGCCGATCGGCCCCGGCCGCCGCCGCTTGTCAGCCGCGCGGCTTCTCGCGCATCTCGTACGTCGCGATGACGTCGTCGACCTTGATGTCGTTGTAGCTGCCGAGGTTGATACCGCCCTCGAAGCCCTCGCGAATCTCGGTGACGTCGTCCTTGAAGCGACGCAGACCCTCGATGTTGAGGTTCTCCGCCACGACCTTGCCGTCGCGGATGAGGCGGGCCTTGGTGTTCCGCCGGACCTCGCCGGAGCGGATGAGCACACCCGCGATGTTGCCCAGCTTGGACGAGCGGAAGATCTCGCGGATCTCCGCCGTACCGAGCTCGACCTCTTCGTACTCCGGCTTGAGCATGCCCTTCAGGGCCGCCTCGATCTCCTCGATCACCTGGTAGATGACCGAGTAGTAGCGGACGTCCACGCCCTCGCGCTCGGCCATCTGCGTGGCACGCCCGTCGGCGCGCACGTTGAAGCCGATGACGATGGCGTCCGAGCCCGTCGCCAGGTCGATGTCGGTCTCGGTGACCGCACCCACACCGCGGTGCAGCACCCGCAGGTCCACCTCTTCGCCGACGTCGAGCTGGAGCAGCGAGGACTCGAGGGCCTCCACCGAACCGGACGCGTCGCCCTTGATGATGAGGTTGAGCTGCTGGACCTGACCGGCCTTGAGCACCTTGTCCAGGTCCTCCAGGGAGACCCGGCGGGTGCGCTTGGCGAACGCCGCGTTCCGCTCGCGGGCGGCGCGCTTCTCGGCGATCTGGCGGGCGGTGCGGTCCTCGTCCACGACGAGGAAGTTGTCACCCGCACCGGGCACGTTGGTCAGACCGAGCACCAGGACCGGGGTCGCCGGGCCGGCCTCCACCACGTTGTTCCCATTGTCGTCGAGCATCGCCCGGACGCGGCCGTACGCGTCGCCGACAACCATCGTGTCGCCGACCCGCAGGGTGCCGCGCTGGACCAGCACGGTGGCCACGGCGCCGCGGCCGCGGTCGAGGTGGGCCTCGATCGCGATGCCCTGCGCGTCCTGCTCCGAGTTGGCCCGCAGGTCGAGCGAGGCGTCGGCGGTGAGGACGACGGCCTCCAGCAGGCTGTCGATGTGCAGACCCTGCTTGGCGGAGATGTCGACGAACATGGTGTCGCCGCCGTACTCCTCGGCCACCAGGCCGTACTCGGTCAGCTGACCGCGCACCTTGGTCGGGTCCGCGCCCTCGACGTCGATCTTGTTGACCGCGACCACGATCGGCACATCGGCCGCCTTGGCGTGGTTCAGCGCCTCGATCGTCTGGGGCATCACACCGTCGTTGGCCGCCACCACGAGGATCGCGATGTCGGTCGACTTGGCACCACGGGCACGCATGGCGGTGAACGCCTCGTGACCCGGGGTGTCGATGAAGGTGATCCTGCGCTCTTCGTCGTTGACCTCGGTCGAGACCTGGTAGGCACCGATGTGCTGGGTGATGCCGCCGGCCTCGCCCGCGACCACGTTGGTCTTGCGGATCGCGTCCAGCAGCCGGGTCTTACCGTGGTCGACGTGACCCATGACGGTCACCACGGGCGGACGCGCGGAGAGCATCTCCTCGCCGCCCTCGTCCTCGCCGAACTCGATGTCGAAGGACTCGAGAAGCTCGCGGTCCTCCTCCTCCGGGCTGACGATCTCGACGTTGTAGTTCATCTCGTCGGCGAGAAGCTGAAGCGTCTCGTCGGAGACGGACTGCGTCGCGGTGACCATCTCGCCCAGGTTGAACATCACCTGGACCAGGGACGCCGGGTTGGCGTTGATCTTCTCCGCGAAGTCGGTCAGCGAGGCACCCCGCGACAGCCGGACCGTCTGGCCGTTGCCGCGCGGCAGCATCACACCGCCGATGGACGGGGCCTGCATGGCCTCGTACTCCTGGCGCCTCTGCCGCTTCGACTTACGTCCACGACGCGCCGGACCGCCGGGACGGCCGAAGGCGCCCTGCGTGCCACCGCGGCCACCGGGACCGCCGGGACGGCCACCGAAGCCGGGACGGCCACCGCCGCCACCGAAGCCGCCACCGCCGCCGGGACCACCCGGACGGCCGGCGAAACCGCCGCCACCACCGGGACGACCGCCGCCGCCACCGCCGGGACGGCCGGCGAAGCCGCCGCCGCCACCGGGACGACCGCCACCGGGACGACCGCCGCCACCGGGACCGCGACCGCCACCGCCGCCGGGGCCCGGACGCGGGCCCGCGGCCGGACGCTGCGGCATCATGCCCGGGTTCGGCCGCGCGCCGCCGGGACCCGGACGCGGGCCGCCACCCTGGGCGCCCTGCGGACGGGGCATCTGGCCCGGAGTGGGCCGGGGACCGCCGGGACCGCCCTGGCCGCGGCCCGGACCGCCCTGACCGCCGCCCTGCGGGCGCGGACCGCCGCCGCCGGGCTGGCCGCCGGGACGCGGGGCGCCGCCGGGACGGGGCGCCTGCGGGCGCGCCATACCGGTGGAGCCACCGGAGGTGAAGGGGTTGTTACCGGGACGGGGACCGGCGGGGCGGGGACCACCCGGACGCGGACGCTCCTGACCCGGACGCGGGCCGCCACGGCCACCCTGACCGCCCTGGCCCTGGCCCTGGCCCTGGCCGCCCTGGCCCTGGCCGCCCTGGCCCTGGCCGCCCGGACGGCCGCCGGGGCGCGGACCGGGAGTGGCACCCGGCTTGGCGGGCGCGCCCGGCTTGGCCGCGGCGGGCTTGGGGGCGGGGGCGGGGGCCGGCGGCGCGGTGAACTCGGGCTGCGCCGGAGCCGCGGGCGCGGCGGGGCCCGGCTTGGGGCCGGGGGTCGGACGGGCAGCCGGCGTGGGACGCGGGCCCGGAGTGGGCGCCGCGCCGGGGGTGCCGCGCTGACCCTCGGGGGCACCACCCGGCTTGGGGCCGGGCGCCGGGGGCTTGGGGGCGGCCGGACGGGCCGCCGCCGCCGGACCCGGGGTCGGCGGCTTGGGCGTCGCCTTGCGCGGCGCCGAGGGCTTACCAGCGGCGCGGCCGGAGCCGTTGCCACCCTGGAAAGCGTCAGTCAACTTGCGCACAACCGGCGCCTCGATCGTCGAGGACGCCGAACGTACAAATTCACCGAGTTCCTGGAGCTTGGCCATGACGACCTTGCTCTCAACTCCGAACTCCTTGGCGAGTTCGTATACCCGGACCTTAGCCACTTCGCTCCTTTTAGGTCCGGGTTGTCGCCGGACCGTCGCTACTTCATGGGCGTACTCATCGCGTACTCATCGAGTGCTCATCGCAATCTCGACCTACTTCCGACTCGCGAGGTACCTGACCGCACGGTGGCCCGTGCCGTTCTTTCAACTACTCGGGTGCGCCTGATCACCCTGCTCGACAAACCGGCGGAGCGCCGTGGTGTCGAGCGCTCCCGGCCCCCTGAAGGCCCGGGAAAAGGCCCGGCGGCGAACCGCCAGGTCAAGGCAGACCCGTGTGGGGTGAACATAAGCACCCCGACCGGGGAGCGTACCGCGCCGGTCGGGGACACAAACACCCTCGACCAGCACGATGCGCAGCAGGTCGTTCTTGGCCGCCCGATCCCGGCATCCCACACAGGTTCTCTCAGGGCAGGCACCAGCTCGTGTGCGGCCAGACACTGATGAAGTCTACCTCCCCGTACCGACCTCACCCCTTGGGGGGAGTGATCGAACCGTCACTCGATTTGGACCGGATCCCGGGGAATCCGGCCTGAATCAGCCTTGATCACCCGACTGCTCGGTGTCCGGCCGGATGTCGATCCGCCAGCCGGTCAGCCGCGCCGCCAGCCGGGCGTTCTGCCCCTCCTTGCCGATGGCCAGCGAGAGCTGGTAGTCCGGCACGGTGACCCGGGCCGAGCGGGCCGCCAGATCGACCACCTCGACCTTGCTCACCCGCGCGGGTGACAGCGCGTTCGCCACCAGCTCAGCGGGGTCGTCCGACCAGTCGACGATGTCGATCTTCTCGCCGTGCAGCTCGGCCATCACACTGCGCACCCGCCCGCCCATCGGGCCGATGCACGCGCCCTTGGCGTTCAGCCCCGTGCGGGTGGACCGGACCGCGATCTTGGTGCGGTGACCCGCCTCGCGGGCGATCGCCGCGATCTCCACCGAGCCGTCCGCGATCTCCGGCACCTCGAGCGCGAAGAGCTTCTTGACCAGATTGGGATGCGTACGCGAAAGGGTCACCGACGGTCCGCGCACGCCCTTGACGACTCGTACGACATACGTACGCAGCCGGGTGCCGTGGGCGTAGTCCTCGCCCGGGACCTGCTCCTGCACCGGCAGGATCGCCTCGAGACGGCCGATGTCCACCAGCACGTTCTTGGGGTCCTTGCCCTGCTGGACGACGCCGGCGACGACATCGCCCTCCCGCCCCGCGTACTCGCCGAAGGTGATCTCCTCCTCGGCGTCCCGCAGCCGCTGCAGGATGACCTGCTTCGCGGTCATGGCGGCGATCCGGCCGAAGCCGGAGGGGGTGTCGTCGAACTCCTGGGGCTCCTGCCCCTCCGTCAGGTCCTCGGCGTCCTCGCGGGCCCACACGGTCACATGGCCGGTGTCGCGGTTGAGCTCCACACGGGCCCGGCGGCGGCTTCCCTCGGTGCGGTGATAGGCGATGAGGAGGGCCGATTCGATCGCCTCGACCAGCAGGTCGAAGGAGATCTCCTTCTCTCGCACCAGACCCCGCAGGGCACTCATGTCGATGTCCACGGCTACGCCTCCTCCTTGCTCTCGTCGTCCTCGCCCGCGGCCTTGTCCGCGGGCTTGCGGTTGAACTCGATCTCCACCCGGGCCTTGGAGATCTCCTCGAAGGCCAGCCGCCTGGCGGTGGGCTTGCGCCCCTTCACACCGGGGACCTCCAGATCGAGGCCCTCCTCGTCCACCGAGACGATCCGGGCCACCAGCTCGCCGCCGTCGGCGAGGCGCGCTCTCATGAGGCGGCCGGCGGCACGGTGGTAGTGGCGCGGCTCGGTCAGGGGGCGCTCGGCGCCGGGAGAGGTGACCTCGAGGACGTACGCGGTCCGGCCCATGGCGTCCGTGTCGTCGAGAGTCTGGGAGATGTCCCGGCTCAGCTCCGCACACGTGTCCAGCTGGACGCCGTCGTCGGAGTCCACGACCACTCTCAGCACGCGCCGCCGCCCGGCCGGTGTCACCTCGACCTCTTCCAGATCCAGGTCTCGCGCGCTGACGAGCGGTTCCAGCAGTCCGCGCAGCCTCTCGCTCTGGGTGGTGCTCATCCGGGTGACTCCTCGGCCGCGTGTGCTGTTGTGGGAAGGTCGCGTGTCAGGTCAAAGCCTATCTGTTCCGGCGGCGGGCTGACGATTCGGTGGCCGCTGCCGGGCATACGGCCTCGGCGCGGGTACGCTCGCCTGCTGTGATCACTACCGGCGGCCAGGAGCGGCCGCAGCCCGGAAAGAGGAACGTGTCGATCACCACTCCCCCGCCCCGTGCCACAGCCGCGTCCGACGCGGTGTCCGCGGTCCCCGCCGCCTCCACCGCGTCCACTGTGCCCGCCGCGTCTTCAGCGTCCGCCGCCGCTTCGGCCTGCGCCGCGCCGGTGACCCGGCGGCGGAGTCTGCTGCTGGGCGGCGGGGCGCTGGGAGCCGTCGCGCTGCTGAGCGGCTGCTCCGACGACTCCGAGTCCAAGCGCGAGACGGACGGCGGGGCGGACGTCGCGCTGCTGCGGGCGCGGGGCGCGCGGGATTCCACCGCACTCCTCGCACGCTACGACGCGACCGTGGACGCGCATCCCGCCCTTGCGAAACGGCTGGCGCCACTGCGGGAGGAGACGGCCCGGCATGTCGCGGTCTTCACCTCCGAGGGCCGGTCCCCCTCCCCCTCCGCGACCGTGTCGCGCTCGCCCTCGGCGGGCGGGCGGCGGGTGCCGACGGTCCCCGAGGGCGAGCGGCAGGCCCTCTCCGCCCTGGCCCAGGTCGAGCGCCGGACCGCCGACACCCGCACCGCCGCGCTCGCCACCGCGCCGCCCGAGCTGGCCCGGCTCCTGGCGTCCGTAGCTGCCTGCGGCGCCGCCCACGTGTATCTCCTCACGCAGCGCGACACGGACTCGTGATCACGCTCGGCAGCACCGTCGTGATCACGCTCGGGACCACCGGGAAGGGGTACTGACATGGCCGCTCGAGCAGACCGCTCGGCCGTCGGCGAACGCGCCGCGGCGCTCAGGGCCGCGCAGGCGGCGCTCGCCGCCGAGCACGCCGCGGTGTACGGCTACGGCGTCGTCGGCGGGCGGATCGGCGACGACCGGCTCGCGGAGGCTCGCGAGGGCTACGCCGCGCACCGCGCCCGCCGGGACGACCTCGCCCGCACCGTGCGCGACCTCGGCGGCCGCCCCACCAGCGCGGCGCCCGCCTACGCCCTGCCCTTCGCGGTGCCGGACGCGCCCGCCGCGGTGCGGCTCGCCGCCGAACTGGAGAACCGGGTCGCCGCCGTCTACGCCGACCTCGTACGGGCCTCGACCGGATCCCTGCGCCGCCAGGCGGCGGGCGCGCTGCGGGAGGCGGCGGTCCGGGCGGTGCGCTGGCGGGGCGGCGGCGTAGCCTTCCCTGGGCTCACCGAACGCGCCACACCGGCCACTCCGTCGGCGTCGCCGAGCGGTGGGTCGGACGGGGTGTGACGTCTTGATGGTGGAGGGGACAGCTCAGGAATGGCATCGGCACCACGGCCCGGCGGCCGCGATACGGACGGCGTCCCCGTGCCGAAGCGGCTTCTGGACGCGCTGAGCGACGACCCCGCGAGCGCCGTGCGGAGCTGGCTGGACGCTCTCCCCGGGACGGCCGAGCGGCAGCTGGCGGCCTGGGAGCTGACCCTGGAGCGGGTCGCGACACCCGGGGGACGCCGCGGGCTCGTCGCGCTCGTGCGGCAGGCGGACGGCACCCCGGCGGCGCTGAAGTTCCCGGTCCCCGGCCCGGACGCGGACCGTGAGCGGACCGCCCTCGCGCACTGGAACGGCTGGGGCGCGGTCCGGCTGCTGCGCGCCGACCCGGACACCGGTGCGCTGCTGCTCGAGCGGCTGCACGGCGCGGTGTCGCTGCGCTCGCTGCCCGAGCCGAAGGCGCTGCTGGAGGCGGCGGGCACGGTGCGGCGGCTGTGGGTGCCGCCGCCCGATTGGCATCCGTTCGCGTCGGTCACCGGGCGCACCGAGGAGGAGCACGAGATCCTGCGGGTGCTCGGCGCCGGGGACTGGGCGGCGGACGCCCGTCCGCTCACCGACGAGGCGCTGGAGCTGCGGGCGGCGCTGCCCGCCGAGCCGCCCGAGGAGGTGCTGCTGCACGGCGGCTTCCGGCAGGGCAAGGTGCTGGCCGGGGAGCGTGCGCCCTGGCTCGCGGTGGGTCCGGCGCCGGTCGTGGGCGAGCGCGCGTACGACTTGGCGCGGCTGGTGCTCGACCGCTGCGAGGACCTGGCCGCGGGACCCGGCCCCGCCGCGGCCGCGCGGCGCCGGGTCGCCAAGCTGGCGGACTCCCTGGACGTCGACCGCGACCGGCTGCGCGGCTGGTCCCTCTACCGCGCCGTCGAGGCGGGCCTGCGCCACGCCGCCGCGGGCGACCGCCGCCGCGCGGAGCTGCTGCTGGAGTTCGCGGGCTGGCTGTAGCGGGGGTGCGCGGCCCGGCCGGGCCGCCGACCCCGGAAGCCGCGACTCCGGGGAGCGCGGGAGCCGGGGTCCGGGGAGCGGCGGGTGCGGTTCGCGGCCGTCAGTCGCCGAGGGCGGTGAGGCGGGCGATGGCGTCCTCGATGGAGAGGTCCTCGCGCTCGCCCGTGCGGCGGTCCTTCAGCTCGACCACGCCGTCCTTCGCGCCGCGCCCCACGACCAGGATGGTCGGGACGCCGATCAGCTCGGAGTCGGTGAACTTCACGCCCGGGGAGACGCCGGCGCGGTCGTCGACCATGACGCGCAGGCCCGCCGTGCCCAGCTTCTCGGCGAGGTCGAGGGCCATCTCGGTCTGGAGGGCCTTGCCCGCCGCGACGATGTGGACGTCGGCCGGGGCGACCTCGCGGGGCCAGCAGAGCCCCGACCCGTCGTGGGTCTGCTCGGCGAGGGCCGCGACGGCGCGGGAGACGCCGATGCCGTACGAGCCCATCGTGACCCGCGCCGGCTTGCCGTTCTGGCCGAGCACATCGAGCTGGAAGGCGTCGGCGTACTTGCGGCCGAGCTGGAAGATGTGGCCGATCTCGATCGCCCGGTCCAGCTCGATGCCCGCACCGCAGCGGGGGCAGGGGTCGCCCGGCTGGACCACGACGACGTCCAGGTACTCGTCGACCTCGAAGTCACGGCCGCAGACCACGTTGCGCGCGTGGGTGTCGGGCTTGTTGGCGCCGGTCACCCAGGCGGTGCCGGGGGCGATACGGGGGTCGGCGATGTAGCGGAAGGACTTGCCCGCCAGGCCCTGCGGGCCGACGTAGCCGCGCACCAGCTCGGGGCGGCCCTCGAAGTCCTCGGCCGTGACGAGCTCGACGACGGCCGGGGCCAGGTGCTCGCCCAGCTTGCCCAGGTCCACCTCGCGGTCGCCGGGCACGCCCACCGCGGTGATCTCGCCGTCGACCTTGACCAGGAGGTTCTTCAGGGTGGCGGAGGCCGGGACGCCGAGGTACTCGGCGAGGGTCTCGATGGTGGGGGTGTCGGGGGTGTCCAGCTCCTCGACGGGGCCGTGCCCGGCGCCCTCGACCGGCGGCACGGTCACCGTGACCGCCTCGGTGTTCGCGGCGTAGTCGCAGTTCGGACAGTCGACGAAGGTGTCCTCGCCGGCCGCCGCCGGGGCCAGGAACTCCTCGGAGGCCGAGCCGCCCATCGCGCCGGAGACCGCGGAGACGATGCGGTAGTCCAGGCCGAGGCGCTGGAAGATCCGCTGGTACGCCTCGCGGTGCAGCCGGTAGGACTCGGCGAGGCCCTCGTCGGTGGTGTCGAAGGAGTACGAGTCCTTCATCTGGAACTCGCGCCCGCGCAGCACACCAGAGCGGGGGCGGGCCTCGTCCCGGTACTTGGTCTGGATCTGGTAGAGCATGACCGGCAGGTCCTTGTAGGACGTGCACTGGTCCTTGACCGTCAGGGTGAAGATCTCCTCGTGGGTCGGGCCGAGGAGGTAGTCGGCGCCCTTACGGTCCTTGATCCGGAAGAGCAGATCGCCGTACTCGTCCCAGCGGCCGCTCGTCTCGTACGGCTCGCGGGGCAGCAGCGCGGGCAGGAGGACCTCCTGGGCGCCGATGGCGTCCATCTCCTCGCGGACGATCCGCGAGACGTTCTCCAGGACCTTCTTGCCGATCGGCAGCCAGGTCCAGATGCCCGCGGCGGCGCGGCGGACGTACCCGGCGCGGACGAGCAGCTTGTGGCTGGCGGTCTCGGCGTCCGCCGGGTCTTCGCGCAGCGTCTTCAGCATCATCGTGGACATGCGCTGGACGTTGACGGCGTGGGCCATGGGGTCTCTCCTGCGTGCGATGGGATGTTCAGGAGGTTAGCCGCACGGGCTGGTTTCCCGGAAATGCGTAAGGCCGGGGCGCCTACGGGGTGTCCGGCGGACCACGCGGCGGAGCCGCATATCGATGCCTCGGGAAATGTTGCGCCCCGAAGGGGCGCGGGGCTGTGTCGATGTGCGGCTCCGCCGCGGCTGTGTCGATGTGCGGCTCCGCCGCGGCTGTGTCGATGTGCGGCTCCGCCGCGGCTGTGTCGATATGCGGCTCCGCCGCGTGGGCGACCAGCCACGACGGCGCCGCGGACGGCCGACGACGCATCGCGCCGCTTCCCGCGGAGCGCTCAGTCGCGGCGCAGCGGCAGGGGGGCTCCCATCACGGCGTACGGGCTCGGGGCGCTCGGGAAGAGCACGGGGCGGGCGAGGTCGCGGTAGCCCAGTGAGCGGTAGAGGGCGCGGGCCGGGCTCTCGGTGTCGATCGCGGACAGGATCGAGCGCGGCTCGTCGGCGCCGTCCGTGATGGTCGTGATCAGCTGCCGGCCGATGCCGCGGTGCTGGTACTCGGGGTGGACGTGCAGCTCGGTGATGACGAACGAGTCGTCCAGCCAGTCCTCGTGCCCGGCCGTGCGCAGATACGGCTGGACCACCGTGGACCACCAGTGGGTGCGGTCGTTGGGCATGCCGTAGACGAAGCCGACGAGCCGTCCGGAGGGCGTCGTCGCGCCGAGCGCGCGGGCGCCGGGGCTCTTGAGGTGGCGCAGCACGATGTGGCGTCGTACGCCGACCTCCTCGGCCGTCAGCCCGAAGGCGACGGCCTGGACGTCGAGCGCTTCGTCCACGCGCGCGGCGAGGTCGAGCGACCCGACGACGACGTCTTCGGGTTCCGGGGTCCGCCCCCCGGGGAGATGCAGCATGGGCGGCACCCTACTGGCCCGTCGATCAGAACAGCACACTCATGAACGCGCCGACTTCCCGGAAGCCGACCCGGCGGTAGGCGGCGCGGGCCGCGGTGTTGAAGTCGTTGACGTACAGGCTCACCACCGGGGCGACCTCGCTCAGCGCATAGCGCAGCACGGCCGCCATTCCGGTCTCGGACAGGCCGCGGCCGCGGTACTCGGGGGCCACCCATACGCCCTGGATCTGGCAGGCGTGCGGGGTGGCCGCGCCGATCTCGGCCTTGAACACCACCCGCCCGTTCTCGACCCGGGCGAAGGAGCGCCCGGCGGTGACGAGCTCGGCGACCCGCGCCTGGTAGAGCAGCCCGCCGTCGCCCGCGAGCGGGGAGACGCCGACCTCCTCGGTGAACATCGCCACGCACGCCGGCATGATCACGTCCATCTCGTCCTTACGGACGCGGCGCACCAGCGGATCGGGCGGGACGTCGACGGGCATCGAGCTGGTGACCATCAGCGGCTGACGGGCGCGGACCTCGCGGGCCGGGCCCCAGCTGGGCTCCAGCAGGGACCACAGCCCGGCGGTGGTCTCGGCGGGGCCGACGATCGAGGAGCAGCGGCGGCCCGCCCGGCGGGCGCGCTCGGCGAAGCCGCGCACGGCCTCGGGGGTGGCGCAGATGGGCACGAGGTTCGCCCCGGCGTAGCAGAGCGACTCCAGCCGCCCGCCGGAGTACCAGCCCCACATCTCGCCGCCGAGCCGCCACGGGTCCAGGCCGGCGACCTGGACGCGGGCGGCCACGAAGGCGTTCGAGACGGGGTCGCGGTCGAGCACCGCAAGGGCCGCGTCGAGCTCATGGGGCTCGAGGACCCTGGTGGTGGACGTGGTCAGCACGTGTCGGTCTGCCTCACGTGGTGCGGGCCCGCGGGCCGGGGACGTCGATCCTCAGACTCTACCGCGCAGGCCGAGATGGCCCTTTTCCGAGGGCTCGGTTCGCCTCCGGGGCGCGAAAGCCTCCCCCGGCCACCGCCGGGAGGTGCCTCCGGCCGCTCAGCCCCAGAGGTACCCCGGCCGCTCAGCCCCATGGGCCGGAAGCTCTACGGCACCCTCGGCATTCAGCCGCCGCTGACCGAGACCTCGGGTTCGCCGGAGGCGATGCCGTCCTTCTCCATCTGCTCGGCGATCTTCATGGCCTCGTCGATCAGGGTCTCCACGATCTTCGACTCCGGCACGGTCTTGATGACCTCGCCCTTGACGAAGATCTGCCCCTTGCCATTGCCGGAGGCGACGCCCAGGTCCGCCTCGCGCGCCTCGCCGGGGCCGTTGACGACACAG
>NZ_JANIAA010000051.1 GCF_024505145.1 Streptomyces rugosispiralis
TAGTGGTGCCGAGGACAGCGGCGGCGGCGAGAGTGACGGGCAGCGCCACCCTGGCGCGCTGGTGCTGCGCGATCCGTTCCGCTGCCCGCCGGCGGTCGGATTCCCGCCTGGCACTGCCTCCGGCGTCGCGGCGTCGGCCTGATGCGGTGGTCATTGAACTCCCCCTCGAGTCGGGCTGTTGCTGCCTGTACCGGGACCGTAGCGCTGCGCACCGACATGGCGTCAGTGCGCCTGCGCCCGGTCCTGGCGGGCGGTCAGCTGGTGGCGGGGCGGCCGGTGTCGCCGAACTCCACGAACCGGGCGAGGGCACGCTCGACGGGCGGCTTGCCCTCGGTGACGGCGGTGATGACGCGGTCGAAGTGGCGGCGGGCGGCCTGCTCCTGCTCCTCGGTCAGCACGATCCGCCGGTCGAGCCCGGCTGCGGTGACGGCCGCGAGCAGCGCCTGGGCGTCGTCGTCCTGCAGCTGCAGGACGGCCACGACGCGGGCGAGGCGGTTCACGACCTGCTCGGCGGTCTCCGGCACGCGGTCGGCGCCCTCGTTGCCGTACTGCTCGCCGGCGTGGACGAGCAGGCTGTGCAGGTCGGCGTAGCCGCTCTCGCGGGCGACGGCCTTGCGGAAGTGGTCGAGCAGCGCGACCAGGACCTCGACATCGGCCGCCTCGATGGGCGCGGCGTACAGGGGGGTGTACTCGTAGCCGTCGGTGCCCAGCACCGTGTTGCCGGTCGCGTGCTCCTCGCCGGTGAGCAGCGTGCGCCGCTCGTCGCGCAGTCCCTCGGGCAGGGCGGCGAAGATCCGGCCCCATGCTTCGTGGGCGGCCTCGCCGTCGAGGCTGGCGGGAAGTTCGTAGACGTCGTCCGCTCCGTCGCGGGCGTCGCGGGTGGTCTGGTCGAGCCAGATGAGCAGCGGCTTTTCCAGGTCGAAGAAGTCGGCGAGGAAGGACTCGTGGGCGGGCAGCAGCCGCAGTGCGGTGTCGGCCATGAGGGTCACTCCGGGGTGGTGGCGGGCGGGTTGAGGAACGGCTCAGTCAGCTCTGCGGGTGCTGGCAGGAGGGGCAGCCGATGGACTCCGCATCGGCGGCGGACGCGCCGGCCGCTTCGGCGACCGCGCGCCAGCACAGCGGCAGGCCGCTCTCGTCGAGCGTGCGCCCACTGCGGAATTCCTCGTCCGGGCCGTAGAAGACGGCCACGAAGGACTCGACGCCGGGCAGGACGATGCGAAGCGGCTCAACTTGGAGGCCGTACAGGTCCGCGGGCGGGATGGACGCGAGGTTCTCCCACACCAGGCAGTTCAGCACCTGCGCCACGGTCTGGCACTCGTGGCCGTGCCCCAGGCACAGGTCCCAGGTGCTGCCGTCGGGACGCAGCACGTCCAAACGGTCGGTGATGGTCACGGTGGAGGCGTCAGAGGTGTCGTGAACGGACGGGACGGCAGGCGTGGGCGTACAGCGGCGCAACAGCTGACGGATGTTCATGGGGTCGGGTCCTCCTCGTCGTCGAATGCGTCGGTGATCAGGTCAGGCCAGCGGGCGTGGCCGCGGAATTCGAGGCGGTGGCGGAGCATCGCCGCGGCGTGGTCCCGGGGGACCTCCAGTGCGAAGTCCTCGTGGGCGCGGGCGGTGACATCGCCGACGCTGACGCGCATCGGGACGGTGATGTGCAGGTCGACCACGGGTTCGGCGAGGCGGGCGCGCACGGCGGTGGTGATGGCGTGGTCGGCGGCGGCCTGCAGCAGCTTGCGGTAGTGCTCGTCCCCCTGGCGCTGCCGGCGTTCCTGCTCAAGACGGTGCAGCCGCGGGGCCAGCAGCGCGGCGAGCAGGGCGAGTAAGAGGACGATGCCCACGAACCAGACCACGACGGCTACTCCTCCTCGGCGGCCGGTGCGGCGGGGTTGTCGTACGGGCGGACCACGCGGCCGTCGGCGAACGCGCGGCGGGTGCGCGGGACGTAGGTGGGCTCGGGGGTGTGCTTGTCCTCGGCCTCGTAGATCTGGGTGGCGTTGATGCCGTGCTCGTTGACTGCCATGCGGTAGTGCTGCCAACCCTCGTGGCCGTAGAAGGTGCCGATGGGCTCGCGGCAGGTGACGCACAGGGCGTCGTCCGGGCGGGTCAGCTCGTCGTACAGCTCGACGGCATCGGACAACGCGCCCTCCGGGACCGCGAGGCGGGGCCCGATGGAGTCGAGCAGCTCCTCGACGGTGCCCATGTGCCGGTCGCTGACGGCGGCGAGGGCCTGGCCGACGATGCCGAGCAGGGCGACGGACTCGGCGGTCGCCGTGGTCAGCTGCGCATGCAGGGCTTCCAGCCCGGCCCGCGTCCACTCGACCTCCTGCGGTGTCGGCCCGCCAGCGTCCCAGGTGAAGCGCCCGCCGGGCGCGGCCGGTGCCGGCCTCAGTGGCTCGCCCCGGGAGTCGAGGGCGGTGCGGCCTGCGGGGCGGGTGCCCTGCTCGGCGACGGGGAGGGGGACGACGGCGGCGACGCGCTCGCCGTTGCGGGTGACGTACGTGATGGCACCGCCGTCCTTGGCGCGGTCGACGACGGTGGCGATCTCGTCGCGGACCTTGCGGATCGGGTGCTCGTACTCAACTGCGGTCATGTACCAATGGTACCGCATTGCGTGTACCAAGGGTACACATTCGCGGAAACCGGTCCCCTGGGAGACATCTGTCCGCTGGGGAGCGTGCTCGGGGAAGGTCCTGCTGAGACGTCGTCGCGGGGACGGTCCCCGTGACGATCCGTCGGGGACCGTGCTCGGGGACCGTGGCTGGCCGGGAGGTGCCGGTCCCGCACCATGACCTGGGCCTGAGCGGGGGGCTCCCTCGTCGGGCGGGCGCGCGCAGCGCTGCCGCAGGTTCCCGGGGTACGGAGAGGATCGCGCTTGCGCGACCCGCTTGCGGGCGCCGTAGGCGTCCTCGGAGGGCCCCGGGGTTCTGTGGCACCCTCTGGGGCCCGGTCGGCGAGGGAGGTCACCGCGCCCCACCACCCGCTCCACCCCCTACCGGTCTGCAGCTGGGAATGCTGTCCCCACCCCCTCGGAGGAAGGGCCCGCCGGAGGCGTCTGCCTGGGCCCGCGCCCCGTGTCGGCCGCAGCCGGTGCGATGTCCCGACGCGTACGCGCGCGTAGAGAGCGCTCGAAACGCGCAAAATCCTGCTTGTGCAGCGCGATGGGGCTGGACCAATTGGTCCAGCCCCATCCTGTACGGCGGCTCGGCTACGCCCCGGCTGGCGGGGTGCCGACGGCGATGCGGGCGCCAACCAGCTGCCCGGCCTGGGCGGCGGTGCGCAGGGCCTTCACGGTGGTCCGGGCGTCCTGGCGCGGGGCGGTCAGTCCGACGTTGCCGACGTAGAAGATGGCCCAGCCGTAACGGGCGGCCTGGGTGAGCCACCCGTCGGGCAGGTCGACGGACCCGGCGTAGAACTTGCCTCCCTCGGGGTCGAGGACCAGCAGGCCGTCCTCACCGGCCGGGCCGTGGCCCAGCAGCAGCACGCCGACCCACTCGGGGACCTGGGGCGGGGCCTGGCGCAGCCGGGAGACCAGGTGGAAGCCCTGGCCCAGCAGGTGGCTGGCGACCACGTTGGTCAGCTCTCCGGGCCCGTCCTGGACGATGTACGCCTTGCCGACAGTCTCGGCGACCAGGACCGGCAGGTCGGCGCCGCCGTGGTCCAGGACAGCGGCGGTCATCGTCATGTCGTAGCCGTCGGCTGGCGCAGCCGGGGCGAAGTCCGGCCCCATCGGGATGACTTCGGAGGGTCCGCACCGGTCGTGGACGTAGACGACGTGGGTGAAGCTGCCGTTGGTGCGCACCACCATGTTCACCGTGCCGTCCAGCGGCTGGCGGCAGGTGACGCACTGCCCGTCGGTCAGGGACACCTCGGCGGCACGGGCGAGGCCCTCGGGCCCGAGCAGGGCGCGCACCTCGGGGCTCATGTGCAGGTCAGGCATGGGTGTGCTCCTGGTCGTGCTCGTCACGGAGGGCGGCGGCGTGCGAGGTGCTCATCTGGTCCTTCCGGGAGAGGGAACGGTGGCCGGAGCCAGCTCCAATGGCTCCGGCCACTGCGGTGTTTGGGTCCGGGCTCATGCCTGCTTGGGGTCTTGGGTGCCGGTCTTGTCGCGCATCTTGTGCACGGCCTGCCGTGAGATGCGGGCGCGTCCGGCGATGTCGGAGTCGCCGTGGCCCCAGTCGATCGCGCGGGCGACCAGCTGTCGGCGCTCGGCGAGGTACTGCTCCAGTCGGGCGCACTCGGCGCCGACCACGGCGAGGCGGTCCCAGTCCTGTTCACGCAGCCGGTCCCGGTGACTGTAGACGGCGTCCCTGGTGCCGAACAGGCGTGCACCCTGCTGTGCGGCGCGCCACTCCTCGTACTCGATCCAGGCGTCCAGGACGGTGTCGGCGGTCTCGGAGGTGATGCCGCTGGTGGCCAGGCGGCCATGCTCGGCGTCCCAGTCGCGGAAGTCGCGCGCTGGCCGGGGGTCGCCGTGCAGCAGAACGGTCCGGTACCAGGACCGCACACCCGTCACCTGCAGGCGTACGCCGCTGCCGTCACGGTAGGGGGTGCCGAAGACCTTCTTGATCTCCGGGTGCCAGTGCTCGGAACCGAGGCCGAGGGTGTGGGTCTCGCACTCGCGGGCCAGCTTGTCCAGGGACAGCCCCAGCAGCTCCGGGCGGTAGACCTGGGGGAACCGCTCGACGATCTCGGCGTAGTTGACCAGGTCGGCGTCGACCTCGCGCTGAGCGGCCTCACGGTGGCGGGAGGTCAGGCGGCACAGCTGACGGCCGGCGTGCGCGGAAGCGGCCGACCAGTCCAGCTCACCCCCGGCCTCGAAGAAGCCGTCCAGCAGTTCCTGGGCGTACGGCTTCACCAGCTCCAGCAGCGCATTGGCGGCCTCGACATCGAGGTACGGGTGCCCGGTGAAGCCGGAGTCGACGGTCCAGCACAGCAGCTCGGGGACCGGCTCGGCCCACATGCGCGGGCCCGACCCGGGCAGGAAGAGCTCGCCCGGGTGCCAGCGCTTCCAGGTCTCGCGCGGCACGTCGTTGACGGCCCTCCAGCGCGGGTTCCAGGGCTCCCGGTGCTCGGTGCTCTCGTGCCAGGACAGCTCGCCCGTGCCGGTGTGCAGCAGGACGTGCTGGTAGGACCCGGGGGCGTGGGCGCCGACCACGGGTTCGGAGGGGATCACCTCGGTCACGGGGGTGATGGTGACCCGGGGCGCCCGGTAGGTGGCCACCTCGATCTGCGGGACGGACACGGCCTCGTTGCTCATCCTGTTCTCCTCGTCGCTGAGTGGGCTCTGATGTAAACAGGTTGACGGCGCGTTATGTGAACGTCAACCGGTTGACATGGATTGGCTGGAACCTGATCCGGCCAATAACAAGCCCTGTGGTGGGGGTCATCCGAAGATCGGCAATAACCCGGCAGCAGCCGGGGAGGGTCACGGCCTTGCCGTGGTGTCAGGCGGTGGCGATACGGCGCTCGATGCGGGCCCTAGCAGCGGCGTGGTCGCCCCGGCCGTCGGCGGTGCGCGGGTAGCGGCGGCGGGGCTGACGGGCCAGCGTGGTGAGCACCAGGGCGGCCTGCTCGGGATGCGTCTGGACGCCTGTACGGATGCCGGCCTTCGGGGCGCGCATCCACTCCTCCTCCTGGCACCACCACCGGTACAGCTCGATCTCGACGGCGTACCGGCGTGCACGGCTGGCCGTGACACCGTGGCAGCCCAGGGCCTTCGCCGCGGCAACCAGGGCTCCGGGCCGTGCACGGTAGTACGGGGTGCTGGAGCGCTCGGCCGCGAGGGTCTGGCGGGCTGCGTGCTGGTCGGCTCCACGGCGGCGGAGAACGGCTCCTGCGGCCGTGCGGCAGCGTTCCCCGGGCACGGCCTCGCAGGTGGGGCACTCGTGGTGAACTGTCATCACCGCGCGTGTGGCGACCAGCAGGTTCTGCATCCGTCCCAGGTGCTTGGAGACGGTGCGGGCGCTGTATCCGGTCCGCCCGCATAGCTCGGTGAGGCTGAGGGCACGGTCGGCGTGCAGGATCAGCTGCTGGTAGACACGTCCAGCGTGGTGACCCAGCCCGCCGGCGTGGTTCGCGGTGGCGCGGCCGTAGGCGAACAGGTCTGCCTGACCTGCGGCGAGGCGCTTTTCCAGGCGGGAAATGAGGGTGGGGCGGTCTGCCCCTTGGGGGGGCAGGTTCCTTTGTGTCCCACCCCGTGCAACGAGGGTGAAAGCAGGGTGCGAAGCGGTGATGGGGAGCAGCTCGTAGGTGTTCGCGGGGCCGTTGTTCTCGGCTCGTGCCAGCCAGCCGTCGGGGCTCAGGCGGTCCCGGAACGCCCGGCTCATGGTCGAGCGGCCGTAGCCAGCGGCGAGGGCGGCCCGTCGGGCGTCCAGGCTCAGCACGGTGCTGCCGGACTGCAGGGCGAGCAGACAGAACACGTCCAGCGCAGCGCGATCGGCGGGCCCGGACTCGCTCGTCCAGCGCTCCGGGCAGGCGTCGGCGGCCTGCTGCAGCTGCTCGACCAGGGCGACGACGTCGGCGAGGTTCTCGGTCCACTCCAGCGACTCCTGCGGGATCGGGAGCTTGGCCGCGTACGCCACGCACCGCGCCCACTGGCGCTCGAACTTCTCCTCCGCCTCGGCCTGGTCGAGCATGACGCGCAGCGGGCCCACACCGGGCGAGGTGCACAGGTGCAGCAGCCCGCCCTCGCGGTACTGGCGGTCCTCCAGCAGCCGCTCGACCATCGGCTGCGACCAGCGGCGCAGGGCCAGCCTGGTGAGCACGGAGGCGCACACCTCGCTGACCCGGTCGGCGGGCGGACGGCGGGTCAGCAGCGCCATCGTCTCGCGGTCGAGGACGGTCTTCGGGGTGCCGGCCAGCCGGGGGCCGTCGTCGTCGATGATCTGGCCGAAGTTGTCGCGGCCGACCAGCTTGGGGCGGATGTCCTCGGCGGCCGGGACGGCGTCGATGACGAGCAGCAGCCGCACGAACGCGTCCGACGGGTTGCCGCAGGTGGCCGGGGTGAGCAGCTGGGCGGCCCGTCGCTGGCTCAACGGGCTCAGCAGCTCGCTGCGGCCTCCGTTGCGGTGCGGGGCACCGATGGGACGGACCGCGCCCGTACGGGACTTGAGCAGGCCGTAGTCGAGCGTGGGCAGGCGCTTCGCGGCGGCCACGGCGATGGACTCGACCAGCCTCGCGTCCAGCAGCGTCTCGGCGGTCACCCATACGTGCCGTCCGCCGGCGGACCCGGAGGCGGCGACCACGTAGGTCAGCCCGGCCTCCTCCAACCAGCGCAGCAGAGTTGCGAGGTCGGGGCCGACGTCGCCACGCTTGGTGTCGAGGTCGAAGCAGATCCAGCGGAAGCCGCGGAAGAAGCTCGACAGGTAGATGGCATACGGGCCGCGCGGGGCCCGGTCCGACAGGGAGTGCATGGAGCGCTCGATGTACTTGTGCTGCCACTGGCCCGAAGAGTTCTTGGTGTCGACGCGCACCGACAGCCGCGGGGACAGCTGCAGGAACAGCTCCTGCAGGTCCGCGCGCGCGGCCCGGGGGTGGGGCAGAACACCGGTATGAGGATTGTGAATCGGGGCAGATGACGGGCTGTGCACGCCCGGTTCCCCGGACACTCCGGGGGCGGGCATGAGCTGTCCGGCACCGTAGCGGTCCGCTACGATGGAAGGGCTCCTAACTCCATACGAACGCCGAAGTCCCCTCTCGCCATAGCGGCGGAGGGCTCCGTGCGCGGCCAACCAGGTCGCTCAAAGGGGCAGGGCTCCTAACCCGGCGAACGTGTGTGGTCAGGGCACCACCGCCCGACAGTCGCCGTGGAAAGCGTCTGTGGGGCTTGTTTCACCTCCTCTCCTTTGGTGCGAGGGGCCGGGTTGGGAAAGCCCGGAACCTCTGGGCCAAGAGCGCTGGGTAGGCGCTTCGGGACTGGGTTTGTCGGCTGGGGAGTCGACTCACCTCTGGGGGTGTTGCTGTGACAGGCAAAACAATTCGGGATTCGGCTCGCTGGGGAGTGAGCTGGACCCCTGGACGTCGGAAGGGCGCCGCCCCGGTGGTTTTGGCCGGGGCGTTTTGGCGCCCTGCGACGGTCTTTCGAAGGCGCTACCCGGTGAGGGGGAGCGCCTTCTGTTCGTCGAGTTCGTCCGCCCACACAGGGCGGCCGTTCTCATCGACGGGCATGCGCTTGATCAGTTCGTTGACCAATCCCGCGAAGGACAGCCCGGCGGCGCCTGCGGCTTTGATGGCCTTCTCCGCCATATCCGGGACGATCACTACGCCCGTACGCCAGTTCTGACCGGATTTGGGGTCGTAAGACACCGGTCGGCCGGTCTGCGCGCGACCACGCAGCGGGCCGGACGGCACCAGCTTCCCGTTCTTACCGATCTTCGATGGCATGCCGCCGATCTTCCCATACTCTCGCGCGCTTTCACTACGGATGGTCGGTGTGTCGCCGGATTTCTCGTGGGGCGGAGGTTTATCTTCCGGGCGTCTGTGACGCGGGAAGTGACGGCGCATCTGGATGTTCCGGGGCATTCCAGGGTGAAGTGTTGGTGTCCCCCGGGCCCTGTGGAACGCCTTTGGCTCCGGGACGAGTTCACCCGATCGGGTCATGCTCGATGCACCGCGCGTTGTGTCATGACGTTCTTTCATGCGAGTGAGAACGGAGCGGAGCGTCGAATCGTTGCAGGTTCGGTGACACGAGTTTCTGCACGTCAGGTGGCGTCCCAGGGTGTGGGGGTACTTCTTGGGTCGGCTTCCCGCCGGACGGGAGACATGCGGGGCACAGCGTCGTTCGCATCGTCACCGTGGAGGAACGTCGCCGGCCGGATTCTGTGACAGGGGCTTGGCGGCCGGTCACATGGCCAGGATGTTCCGCAGCTCGCGCATGGCGTTCTCCTGGTGGTGCTGGGCGGGGATCGAGCGGTACAGGTCCATGGCGCGCTTGCGGACCAACCCGGTGCGGTAGTCGGCGGGGAGAGCGGTCAGGGCGGCTGTTGCGCGGTGGCATGCCTGCTCGGTGTCGCCGTCGTGGTGGGCGCAGGCGGCACCATCGATCTTCAGCAGCGTGCGCGTCATGCTGCTGGTCGGTGCCGACAGCTTCAGTGCCTGTTCCTGGCTCTCCCGGGCCCGGTGGGTGTCGCCGAGGGCGGTGAACGCGTGGCTCAGGTGTACATGATGCTTCTGATCGCCGTGGGTCAGCCAGGTGTCCGCCCGTTCGCTGCCGTCGAGTCGCTCCATGAACTGGTCGGCGGCGGTGAGTGCTTCCCGAGCCTGGTCGGGCTTGTGGGAGAGGGCGTAAGCGCGGGCGGCGACAGCGGCCGCCAGAGTGGCCGCGGCAGTCGGGCGGCTGCCGGCGACGTGGCGGGCCTCTTCGGCGAGGCTGGCCGCTGCCCGGGGAGCGCCGTAGTTCAAGGGGACCATCGCCTCGCGGGCCAGCACCCAGGCGCACAGCTGTCGGTCACCGGATTCTCGGGCGGCCCGGCCGGCGGTGGCGAACCAGCCGCGGGCTTCCTTGCGGGCCCCGAGGTCGTGGAGCACGATCGCGGCCATGCCCGCCATCTGTCCGGCGGCGCGGCACAGCCGGGTCCGGGTGGTGACCGGCTGCGGGGTGTGGAGCAGCGACCGGATCCCCGCGAAGTCGGTCACCAGGTCGGCCAGGACCCGCGTGGGCGGCTGGCCGCCGTAGCCGTAGCCGTAGGTCTCGGCGGCGGCTTCCAGATCGGACAGGTCGGCCGGGGTCTCGGCGGCGAGCGCCTGATCCAGCGACTGCCGGGTGCTGGTCAGCGCGGTGAGCGCGGGGCCGGTGAGTCCGGCAGCCAGCGCGCCCCGCAGGATGTGGCGGCGTTTCATCGGATCGTCTCCATCGTCGGATTCCGTGCTGGGCGTCGGGGAGGTGTGTTCCCAGGGTCGCTGAGCAAGGCCCAGGAAGGCACCGGGAATCCGCAGTCCATCCGCGATCCGCTCGATGGTGTCGAGCGCGGTCACCGTCGCCTCGCCGCGAGCGACCTTGGAGATGCGATCGGCCTTGATGCCGCAAGCTTCGCTGATCCGGTTGAAGCTGATGCCGGACCCGTGTGTCGTGGCGAGGACCGTGGCGAAGTCGCGGTCGGCGAGAGCTCGGACGAACACCGGGTCGGACAGCAGACCGCGCGGAATCTGCGCTGGTGACGGCGGTAAGTCCACGACAGCCCCCGGGTCTCGATTTGTGACGAAGTGTCACCCACGACGTTACCCATCGTGGGGGCCCCAGCGAGGGGTTATTGCCGTGGCCTGCGCCCGGCTTCACTGAGCAGGTCCTCGCGCGGCAGGGCCGGGCAGCGTCCCGGTTTCCTCGCGCGACCGTGACGCGGCATGGCCGTCCTATGGCGTCGTTCCCCGTAACGCCGGACGGTCGTGCCGCCCCTCGCTCCGGGAGATGAAGCGGCCGTGACCCAGTTGTCCGTCCCCGTGCTCCGGTCTGGCCCCGGTCGTCACCGCGCCCCAGGCCGTCTCGACACGGCTTGGCAGACCATCTGGATAGCCGCGCACGTACCGGCCGTCGCGCTGCTGTGGATGGCGGTGGAGGACAGCTCCCTGCCGCAGCTTCCCGCGATACCGGTGGCGCAGATTGCGGACGTACCGCCGTCCGGAGCGCCGTAGACCGCCGCCCCCGGCCCGGGATGTCTATCGGTCCGCGTCGGGGGCGGTCTCACTCAATTGCTGTTGGAGGCGTACGTGAGCACCACTGTTGTGAGCACATCGCCCAGGCCCGGCCCCGTTCCCGTTGCCGAGGTGTTCGCCTTTGCCGACCACGAGATCGGCGCAGCGGCCGCCGCTCTGTGGCCGCGGGCTGCTATCGATCCAGGGATCCACGTGCCGAGTGTCACCGGCTACGTGCGCCGCATCCGCGTGGACGGGCGCGTCCTGTATGCCAAGTACGGGTTCTTGGGGGTGTCGCTGGTCTCGCTCCTGCGGGGAGTCTGCGGCCCCTGGCCGGAGGTTCTGAAGGCCCAGCAGGAGTATGTGCGGGGTTCCGGCTCGCTGCTGGAGCGGGAGGCCGCGCAGCTGCGGCTGCTGGGCCAGGTGGGCCGTCCCCGGGTCTGCGGGGTGGCCGGGCTGCGGCGCGGTGTGCTGTTCACCGAGTCCGTGCCCGGCCCGACTCTGGCGGACCTGCTTCTGCGCCGGCCGGTGGAAGCGGCAGACCTGTTGGGTGGCGCATTCGGCGAGCTGGTCCAGCTTCACCGTCCGTCCGCCGTCCAGCTGCTCGCCCCCGGCGGGGTTATCGGTGAGCGCAGCATCGCGGGCACCTTTGGCCGCAAGTTCAACGGGATCAGCGGCCGTACCTACGTGGACCGGCTCGGAGTCGACCGGTGCCCGGCCGGCGAACGGGAAGAGGTGGTCGAGCTGCTGCGGCACGTGGTGGCCCGGCTGTACCGGCTGCGGGCCACGGTGCTGCCCCATGCCCGTCGGCGTGTGCTGGCCTACGGCGATCTCAAGCCCGAGCATGTGGTCTTCCCCGAGGGCACCAGCGGGCGGCCGGTGTTCATTGATCCGGGGCTGCTGCTCGCCGGGACGGCGGTGGACGTGGCGAAGCTGCTCAGCCGCACCGTGCTGCTGCTGGCCACCGCCCGGCCCGGCGCCGTGACCGCCCAGCACGCCGTGGACGGCGTCGGTGCCTTCGTCGCCGCGCGGATGGCACTGCTGCCTACCAAGGCCCGCCGTGGCTGGCTGCGGGAGCTGCTGGTGCTGTGGCTGATGGACAGCGTCAACATCCTCGCCACGTATCTGTCGGCCCCCGCCGCGCTGCCTCTGCCCGGCCAGGGCGCCGCCCTCGTCGGCCGGGCGGTCGATGTGTGCCGGATGGCCGAGCGGATCAGCGCCGAACTGATGGCCAGCGCCGAGGGGCGCGCAGTGTGGGAGAGCGCGCTCGGGCAGGTTCAGGCGGTCGCCGCATGACGCCGGAACCGGTGGTCACGGTCGGCGTCATCGGGGCCGGGGCCGTAGGTCAGACCGTGGCCGCCGGGCTGGTGGCCTCCGGGCTCTCCCAACGCCTGCTGATCGCCTCCCGCACCCTGGACCAAGCCGCAGCGCTGGCCGCTGATCTGGAGGACATGCGTCAGGCCGCCGCTTCACCGGTGCGCTCCGAGGCCCGGCAGGTGGCGGAGCTGGTGAGCTGCCAGGCCACCGTCATCGCCGCGCGGGCGGTCTTCGCCAACACCCGCACCTCCGAAGTCCGGATGGGCGGTGCGGACGCCAATGCCCCCGTCATCCGTGCCCTGGCGACTGCGCTGCGCGGCTACCAGGGGACCGTACTGGTGGTCACCAACCCCGTCGACCTGATGACCCGGCTCTTCGCCGAGACCTCCGGCTGCCGGCGCGTGTTCGGGATCGGCTCCAACCTCGACTCCGCCCGCTACCGCATCACCCTGGCCCGGCTGCTGGCCGTGCCCGCTGACGCCGTGCATGGCCACGTGATCGGCGAGCACGGCGACGGAGCCGTGGTGTGCGCCTCGACGACCACCGTCAACGGCCAGCCCGCCGCCGTCCCTCTTCCGGAGGTAGGCGCAGCCCTTCATGACCGCCCCGGACGGATCAGGCACGGCATCGGCCGCACCCGCTGCGGCCCGGCCGGAGCCGTGCTGTCCACCCTGCGCAAAGCCCTCGGCCTGGTCGACGGCACCGAGGAACTGACTGCTGAATACCGCGGCGACTGGCTGGGAATTCCCCTGCGCTTCACCGCCGGAGAACCCATAGCGTGCCTGCCTGCTCTCGACCCGGACGAAGACCGGCAACTGGCTGCGGCTGCCGTCAAACTCCGGACTGCCTACAGCTCGCTGGCCGCGCGGCGGCCCACCTCACTCAACCTGGAGACGATGTGAAGACCCCCACCGCAACCCGGATCCACGCCTCGGACGCGAGCGTGACCGTCCTGAGCAACACCCCCTTCATCACCGACTGGTCCCGCCGCTACTTCGGCCCCTGGTGGAACGCGTTCGAGGTCCCCGCCCACAGCCTTTGCAGCGGGCCTCTGGTCATCGCCGATGTCGACGAGCTGGAGTACGCCGACCTGGCCACACGGTTGGCCGCCTGCTCCCACGAAGAGGTCACCTACGCCAAGGCCAAGCTGCTCCTCACCCGCGACAGCACGGGCACCATCATCAGCGCCGTCTCGCCCGACGAAGGGCTGGCCTACCGCTCCGAGTCGCTGGCCGAGCGCCTGACGATCTCCGGCTGCGCTCCCGAGCCGGTGGCGCTGGCCGCCGCACGGATCGCGCGGGAGATGGTCCGCGCGACCCTGCTGTGGGACGGCTGGACGCTTCTGCACGCCTCCGCCGTCGTCCGCGACGGCAAGGCCCTGCTTACCTTCGGCTCCAAGGGGTCCGGCAAGACCACCACAGCGCTGCTGCTCGCCCGGAACGGCTTTGATCTGCTGGCCAACGACCGGGTGTTCATCAAACCGGTAGGTGACGAACTGCGTGTCCTGCCGTGGCCGTCAGCGGCCGCCATCGGCCTCGGCCTCCTGGACGCCCTCGGGCTGTACGACGTCGTCCGCGACCGGCTCCAGGCCGGAGAACAGCTCCACCCGACACAGCACCAGGACGTCACCGACGCACTGCTGGCCGGACGCCGCGAGCCGCTGTGGGAGCCCGGCGGGAAGAAGGAGCGCAAGGTCCAGGTGTTCCCCGACCAGTTCTCCACCTGGTTCGGCATGGAGCTGGCGACCAGCGGCACCGCGGCAACGCTGCTCTTCCCCCGCATCGACCCCGCCGCTGCCCCGGCTCTGGTCGACGGCGACCGGACACTCGCCGAGGACGACTTCATGACCGGCTCCACCGAAGACCGCTACCCGGACCACTTCCACCTCGCCCGCGGCATCAACGGCGGCGGCAACGACCTGGCCTGCGCCTCTGTCGCCGAACGGCTCGCAGCACTCCCGCACCATCAGGTCGTACTCGGCCATGACATCCAGGCCAATGCCGACTTCCTGGCCAAGCTCGCGGGGGTCCAGTGAGCAGGCAGACCCTCCGCCGATACTGGGTCGACTGACCTCCCCTGGGGACGTCGTCCAGTGCCATCCCCCGTGGGCCGGGACGACGTCGGAGCCCCGGCGGCTGCGCTCCATCCGCAGCTGCCGGGGCTCCTTTGCGTATACGCGCGCGTGCGCGAGTCCCACATGAGGGCCTTGCCGGATGGCGCTACTCCTGGCCGTCGTCGGGGACCGGGGCCTGCGTCTGGTCCCGGGCGGGGTACTGGGCCGCCCATCCGTCCAGCAGCCGCAGATACGGCTGACGCCGCGGCGGCCGCGGTTCGGACCGGCCGCTCTCCCAGTTCTTCACGGTCTGCGTTGTCGTCTGCAGCACCTGGGCAAGCCGGGCCTGTGTGACACCGGCAGCCTCCCTCAGCCGGGCCCGCTCGGCGGGCGGCGGCATTTCCGGTTCACCTGCCAAGAGCGAATCCACGGCCGCGAACAGCTCATCTTCGGTCGGCATACTTCACCTCCATCCTGAACACTACCATGGATTTAGCCCTGAATTTGCGCTACCGTTATCCCTGGATTTAGGATCACCGGGGAGTGACCACAAGACGGGGAGGCTCGGTGCTTGCAGAAACGGATACCGACTCGGTCGTGCTGTCCGAACAAGAGAGGCACGACGTCCTGCACCAGGTGATCCTCCCGGCATGGACGAAGGGAGCCGTACGCCAGGACCGGCCGACCGTGGTGATCGTCGGCGGTCAACCGGGCGCCGGGAAGACCGCCATCGCGGACCTGGTGCAGGCGGCGCTGAACCGCCGTGGCGGCGCGGTGCGGATCGGCAGCGACCTGTACAAGGCCGCGCACCGCCGCTACGCCGAGCTGCTGGCCGCCGACGTCCGCACGGCCGGGGTGCAGGTCCGGCCCGACACACGCGCCTGGCAGGCCGCTGTGGAGGACCACGTCCGCGCCCAGCGCATCGACGCGGTGGTCGAGTCGGCCCTGGCCGACCCCGACGGCTTCCGCACGTCTGCTGCCGCCTACCGGCAGGCAGGCTCCCGCCTCGAGGTGGTGGCTGTGGCGACGCCGGAGGCCCTGAGCCAGCTCGGGACCCTGGACCGCTTCCTCACCGAGCCCCGGTACGTGTCGTGGGAGAACCATGACTCCTGCGCGAAGGAGCTGCCGCGGACGCTGGCCGTCATCGAGGCCGAGCAACTGGCGGACCGGATCACCGTCGTACGCCGGGATGGCACGGTGCTGTACAGCAACGAGCTGGTCGACGGGATGTGGCGCCGGCAGTTGGCCGGAGAGAAGCTGGCCGCGGACAAGGCGGTGGCGGCCGAGTGGACGCGGTGGTGGAGCGCGCGGGAGACGGCCGTCTTCCGCCGCGAGCTCGCGCGGACCGACCAGCGTCTGCACCGCGAGCTACTGGAAGAGGACCGGCGCCTTGCTGTCCAGCGGGATGCCGAACGTGCTGCCGCCCTCGCCGAGCCGGTCCGCCGGATCGGACAGCCCCGCCGTCAGGCTCCGGGCGTGGACTATCACCGGCTGTCGGCCGAGGAGCACCGGTGGATCTTCGACGAGCTCATCGCGCCGTCCTACCTGAGCGGCATCATCGGCCGAGATGACCCGCGGGCGGTGTACGTGCTGGGGCAGCCCGGGGCGGGGAAGCTGAAGGCCGCCAGAATGGTCAAGCGGGCCATGCGCCCAGGGACGACGCATCTGGTGGGCGACGACTTCAAGGCATCGCATCCGGACTACTCGCGGCTGCTGACCGAGGATCCCCGCAACGCGGGTGCGGCGATCCGGGCGGACTACCGCGCGTGGTTCGCCGAGGCCGAGGCGTACGTACGCCTGCGGCGCGGCGACGTGCTCATCGAGGGAGCCCCGGGCAGCACGGAGGAGTTCCTGGCCAGCGCACTGCCGTTCGCGACCGCTGCCTACCCCGTCGAGCTGGTGGTCCTGGCGGTGCGGGAGGCCGACAGCCGACTCGCGACGGCGCTGCGGTATGCCCGTGCCCTGCAAATCGGGATCAACGGCCGGTTCACCTCCCGGGCCGGGCACACCACCTGCTTCCGTGCTCTGTCCGACGTCGTCGAGCTTGCGCAGACTCACCCAGCCATAGCCGCCGTGACCATCATCCGCCGGGACGGTCAGGCGCTGCTGCGCCAGGAGCGGGCCTCCGGTGCCCGGCGGGCTTCGTGGGCGCTGGCAGCGGAGCAGCTGCGGCCGTACACGGAAGCGGAGGCGACCCGGTTCCTCGCGCTGCACCAGGCGCTGCGGAAGGCGCTGCCCCGGCACCGCCGTGAGCTGGACGACATCGCCGCGCTGGCCCGGCCGCTGATGCCCGCGCGGGTGCAGCCGGTGAGGATCAGCCGTCCGCACCCGCGCGTCTGGCCTCTCCCCGTGCCGAGGAGGAAGGCCGCGGGCTACGAGTCGGTCAGCTCCTTCAGCCGGGCCGCGTAGCGCGCAGCGATCTGGGCTGTCTCCTTCGGGTCGGCGGTCTCCAGCCGTTTCCGGTCCTCCAGCACGGTCTGCCGGTCGGTCTTCAGCTTTTCGATCCGCTCTTCGTCGGGTACCGGGTTCCTGCGTTCGGTGACGATCTGTGTGTTGTACCAGTTCACCACCTCCTGGACGGTGTCCAGCGCCTGCTGTTCCTCCCCTCCTTCCAGGTGGGGGGAGTCGGGGCTGGGGGTGTCGGACATGGCGCTACCACCTTCGTGCTGATCATGGTTTGAGGCGGCCATTGTCTCCTTGGCCGATTCCGCTGGGACAGGGCCGCAAGGCGGCCGGGAGCAGGCTGGCGCCTCGTGCGCCCTGCGCAGCATCCAGGGGATGCTTTCTCCAAGGGGCTTGGTTCGGGCATAGGTTGGGCCCAGGTGATCATCGTTTCGGGGGTGGGCGTGTCGGGTCGGGATCTCAGGGCGCTGTTCAGCACGAACGACCGCGGCCTGACGGCGGCGGAGGCGTTCACCAACCGCGAGCTACAGTGGGACCTGGTAGGGGCCGCGCTCGCGGAGCACCTGCGGCGCATCGCCGATCCGGGCTTCAGCGTGGAGGACCTCGAAGCAGCCCGCGACAACGTGATCGTCTTTCACGGGGTCGGCGGCATCGGGAAGACCACCCTCTCCCGCAAGCTGGAAGCAGCTCTCACCGGCGCCGAGCACCGGCCCGTCCAATGGGGCGAGCCCGCCTGGTCAAACGAACGCTTCCTGCCCATACGGATCGACCTCGCCCGCTCGGCCGGAACCGACTTCGAGCGCCTGGTACTGACCATCCGGCTCGCACTGGCCGGACTCGGCCGGCCGCTGCCCGCCGTCGACATCGCGCTGCGCCGGTACTGGGAGCACAACCACCCCGGCGAGCCGCTGGAGGAGTACCTGCGCCGCGGCGGGCTCGCGGGCCGGTTCGGCCAGGCCGGGCAGCAGCAGATGCAGTCCGCGCTGTCCGACGTCGCCCAGGCCCTGCTGTTGCCGGGCACCGTCGGCTCCGCGGTCGGCCAGGTGACCAGCTCCCTGGTACGCGCGCTGCGCGAGCGCCGGCAGACCGTCCGCGCCCTCGCCGGATGCGCACGGCTCGCCGACCTGCTGGAGGCGGAGCCGGACCTGGAGGCGCTGTCCTTCTACCCGCATCTGCTGTCCTGGGAGCTCGCCCGTCTCCCGGCGGACAAGCAGGTCACCCCGGTGATCCTGCTGGATACCTTCGAGGACATCGGCGACCGCACCCACCGCGATTTCGAGCGCCTGCTGCAGCGCGTGGTGTGGCTCATGCCGAACGCGGTCTTCGTCATCACCGGCCGCTCCCGGCTGCAATGGGCCGACGAAGCCCTCCAGGGCCAGCTCGATTTCACCGGGCCCGCAGCCTGGCCCGGCCTGGCCACCCACGACCTCGAGCCGACGCACACCACCTCGTCCGCCGACGGCCGCGCGCGGCAGGTCCTGATCGGGGACTTCTCCCCCGAGGACTGCGAGGACTACCTCGCCCGCCGTCTGGCCCGCGACGGCCAGCCCCTCATCAGCGACGACATCCGCCGCGTCATCACCGGCCGCTCGCACGGCCTGCCGCTGTACCTCGATCTGGCGGTGATGCGGTTCCTGGAACTGCGCCGCTCCGGCCGCACACCGACCCCGGCCGACTTCGACCACGACTTCCCGGCTTTGATCGCCCGCACCCTGTCCGACCTCACCCCCGACGAGCGGCACGTCCTGCGATCCGTCAGCCTCCTGGACGCCTTCGACCTGGCGCTGGCCACCCGGGCCGCGGGCATGACCCACGAGGCACCGGCCATGCGGCTGATCGAGCGCCCCTTCGTCCGCGAGAACCGGTTCGGCCTGTGGCCCTTCCACCTCCACGCGCTGATCCGCTCCACCATCCGCAACGCCGACGACCAAACCGACGACCGCTGGTCGCCGAACGACTGGGCAGGCGCCGCTGAGCGGGCCTTCGCCGCGCTGGGCGAGCAGTGGAGCACCAGCCCCCAGGACCGGCTGCTGCTCATCGGCTGCCTGCGCCAGGGTCTGCGCCTTGCCCGCGATTTCCGGCTCGGCCTCGACTGGCTCGCGGGCGCGGCCTGGGCGTACGTCAGCGACTCGATCTGGGAACCGCTCGCCCCTCCCGCCCCGAACGGCCCGGCCGCCACCGGGCTGGAGACGGCGGCCGACGCCCTGGTCGAAACCCTCAGCACCCTCGGTCGGCGGCAGCACGAGCACCGCGAGCGCACCCTCGACCGGCTCACCGCGGTCATCGACTCCGGCCTGCTGCCCACCGACCTGCACGAGATGGCCGTCTACTACCAGGCCAAGGCCCAGCGCGACCTCGGCCACTCCGATGATTCCCGCCGCGGCATGCAGCTGGTCGCCGACGGCGACGGCCGCCTCGCCCCCGCGGCCCGGCGCGGCCTGGCCCACCTCGCCCGCCTCGCCGGCGACTTCCCCACCGCCCTGGCCACCGCCCACACCCTCGGCTGGAGCGGCCGTCACCACCGTGTCGAAGGCGATGTGTGGTGGGTCCAGGCTGAAATGCACCGCGCGGCCACCGCGTACGAGGCCGCCCGCGGTGAGGCCGAAGAACACGGCGTCGCCGGGGAGCGGGCTACCTGCCAGGCGCAGCGCGCCTTCGTCCTGGCCTTCACCGATCCCGACGTTGCCGACGACGAACTGGAGCTGGCCCAGCAGCTGCTGTCCGGGCTCGACCTGCGCGCCACCGGCCTCACCACCCAGATCGCGGCGCTCCTCCGTGACGCCGGCACCACCGCCGACTTGGAGGACCGCGCCACCATCCTGCGCACCGAAATCAGCATCGCCGGCTTGGCTTCCGTGGAGGCAACCCTGGAGCTGGCCATGGCCTTCCACTACGCGGTCCGCGGCACCCACGATCAACTGCTCGCCACGATCTCCCGGCTGCGCGAGATCACCCGCAGCGGCGACTACGCCTACTACATCCCCATTGCCCACTTCATGGGCGGCCTCGACCTCCCCACCGGGCACGGTTCACAGGCACGGTGGCTGGATGGAGAACAGCCGACTCGCGCCCGATGGCACGGCCTGGTCACCGCCCGCCGGGACCACCTGCGCACAGCACCGTGACATCCCTGGCCACCGCGCCCAGCGCCTGGCGGTAGGTGCCGCGTTCATCGGCTCAGGTTCCGAGGGATGGGGCGTAGGGCCGGGCGGGAGCAGCAAGTTATCGACGAAGACACTCTTCGCCGTCGTGGTCACTCCGCCCGGGGCTGCGGAGTGCCGGGGGGCTGCTGCTCGTTAGCCAGGACCCCGTCCTTCTGCCGGAGCGCCCTGAGAACCAGGGGGCGGGACATCGCGCCGCTGACGCGCTCGGCGAGGGCGTTGGCGCTGGCGCCGGTCTTCGCCTGCTCCGCCCGCAGGGCTGCGCCGAGCCGGGCACGGGCCTCATCGACCTTGTCGAGGGCGTCCAGGACGGCATCGACTGCGTCGGTGACGCTGGGCGGCGGCTCGGTGGTCAACGTGTTGACCACTTCGGCGGCCGGCTCGGGCGTGGCGGGTTCCTCTTCCGGCTCGGCCGGGTGGTGGTCAACGCCTTTGCCACCCGTGGTGGGTTCGCCCGGGTACCGGTAGGCGGAGAGGTCGAGAACCTTCCGCTGCCAGGGAGCGGGCTCGGAGTAGCCGACAGACTGCGGGTCGGCCAGTGCCCGGTTGACCTCGTCGCGGTCGAAGTGCGCCGGGTTGTACTTGTGCAGGCCCCACTCGCGCAGCTCGCGGTACCTCGCTCCCTTGCGGGCCCGGATCGCCCGCAGGGTGCGCTCGTAGCCGAGCGGCCCGCCGCAGTCCTCCGGCGGGCAGGCGCGGCGGCCGGCGCTGCAGCGCGGGTAGCGGGTGTTCGGAGCGGGGCGGTGGATCTTCTCGACTTCGAGGTGGTGAACCCAGTGGTCGCCGAAGTCGTACACGTACCCGGCGCCCGAGCCCACCTCGGGCAGCACCTGCGCCACGGTGTACGCGGAGGCTTCCCGTCCGTTGTGGCCGTAGCTCTCCCAGCGTGCTCCGAACTCCCACAGATGGGCGTCGTCCCAGCCCATGGCGACCTGGATGACCGCGTGCAGCCCGTACATCGTGGTGTGCGAGTAGATGTGGATGCGCCGCCACACCACGGGCTCGATGTCCGGCATCGACACTCTCAGCTGGTGCACGGTCTCCACGGGCGTCACCGTAGCGGCTCGCCGACCCATCTCGTCGCGCGCGCACGCGTAGGACGGTTCCATGAAGTGTTCCTTCCGCAGGTCAGCGCGCTGCCCTGGCGCCGGTAGGCGGCGCGTAGCGGCCCGGCCGGGTGTGCTGCGCTTCCGGTCGGCGGCCCCGGCGCGGTAGCCTGATAAGGACGTCAGGGGTCGTGGGCCCCTGGAAGACGTAGGGCCAGGTGACCTGGGGCATTACCGGGAGCCTGGCCCGGCGCATGTCTGGGCCCGGATTCAGCGCACGTCGACGGGGAAGTCGATGACCCGTTCCCCGAGGATCTCCCGGTACCGCACGTCGCCCAGCTTCTCCGCGCGCACCGCGCCAGCCACGACGTCGGCGACCCACAGCAGTGGCTCCGCGGTACCGAGCAGATGGTCCAGGCGGAAGCGGGCGTCCTTCGGCAGCGCGTAGCGGGCCTGCTGGACGGTGGCAACGTCACGGGCGTTGAGCACCTGGTCGCGGGCCTCCATGAACAGGTGCTCCACCCCGAACCCGTGCAGCTCGGAGACCAGCAGATTCAGGCAGTGCGCGCGGGCCCGTTCCTGTCGGCGTGGCCTGACCGGGGCTCCGACCGCGACGACGTGCAGCCCGTCGAAGGCGGCCACGGCGCGTGCCAGCTGGTCGCGCTGGGCGCTGTCGGCCTTGGTCCAGTGCACCTTCGTCGAGGCGTGCTTGGCCTGTAGGTGCAGCATCTGCTCGCGGACCTGGTCGAGGGCGTCGTCCGGGATGAGGGCCGCGGCGATGATGTAGAACCCGGTGTCGTCGTGTTCCTGGAAGGACTCGTCCGACCAGGCCCTGCTCGCGCTCACGTACCCGCCCCTGCTCTCGTGGTGAAGCCGCTCATTCTTCCCGCGCGTCGGCCACGCCCGCCACCGAACGCCGGATCACCGTTCTCCTTGAGATCCACTCTGTCGGCTGCGAGCCTGCCAACTGCCCTACGAGAAACGGGAGGTACACAGGATGCCGGTGAAAGGCGGGTGCCAGAACTGCGGCGCCCCGATCCAGCCGAAGGACAAGGACAAGCCGTGTAAGTGCGGGGCCTGGCAGCGGCGCTGACCAACGCGTTCCTGCAGACGGCCGGTGGCCGCACCCTGCTTGTGCGGGAGCGGCCACCGGAGATCAGCTTCTGACCACAGCCCCGTTGCTTCACGGCGCGCACGGATCTGTACCACGACGATGCGGTTTCGCGCCGGGGAGTGACGGGGTCAGCGGGGTCCAGGGGCCGGCGAAGGCCCCTGGTACCACGCTGCCCAGCCGTAGGTCTGTAGGCCGTGCCCGGGACGGGGACAGACCGGTTCACTCAGCGGCGGTGCCGGTCTCGGTCTCGGTCGTTTTGTCAGGCGCCCACCGGCCGGGGCACCACAAGCCCCCAGGGCTTCCGATGTCCTGCCTGCGGCGTGACCATCCGAGCTGACGGGATGGAGGAGACCCCGGCGGGGGAGGGCCAGAGGGTTCTACTGTGCCGCCATGAGGATTCCCGGCAAGAAGAGTAAGGAACTGTCCGAGGACCTGCAGCTGATGGATGCGGGCTTGACCATGGTCGCTGACCTGATCGCCGACAACGCTGCGAAGAGCCTGCGTGAGGGCCGCTGGACGGATCTGGTCGCGGACCTGGCCGAAGCCAGCCGCCGGACTCAGATCAGCCTGCACGAGGCGGTCGAAAGGGCGCTCGCGGAAGGGGAGACCTTCGAGACCCTGGCAGGCGGCTCCCGGGTGTCGTCCGAATACCTGAAGGCGGCGTACGAGCAGTTCAACCGTGAGATGTGGGCACAGCCCGGTCCCGGCGAGGACGGCCGGGAGCCCTGGCGGGTGCTGGGCTGAAGCCCTCGCGATTCTGACCGTGCGACACCCACCCGCCGTACGGATCGGGGCCGGTACAGTCGAAAGGGCGCCCGCAGCCAGCTCCAATGGCTGCGGGCGCCCTTCCTGTACGCGGAGGTCAGCGGTCGACGACGTCCTTGTCGAGGTCGCGGTGGACCAGGTCGACGGTCACGTCCTGGTCGGCGAACTCCTTGGCGCTGTCGGCCAGTCCGTACATGGCGGCCTGCTCGACGTCCCCGGCGACCACGGCGCGCAGGGCCATGGCCGTAGTAGCTGCGCGATGGCGTCCGCCGGCGCACTGCGTCACCACGGTGATCGGCGCGGCCGTGGGCCCGGCGAGGTAGCCCTGGACCTGCAGCGCGGTCGCGGCGAGGACCTGCCGGACGCCCGGGGTGTTCATCACGGTGTCGCGCACGACCTGGTCGTGGGCGGTCAGCTCGCGCAGGTCGGCGCGCACGTGCGGGTCCCGGAAGTGCCGGGTCAGCCGGAGCGCGATGTCCGCATGCTGCAGGACGTCGGCGTACGGGCCCTCGACGTCGTCGTGCAGGCGGCCGATGGACACCACGGTGACGTCGGCCGGCGCCTGGGCGACGATCCGGTCCTTGCGGGAGTCCCATCCGGAGCAGTGTTCGCGCACCTGTCCGTCCCGGCCGCGCACGGTGATCTGCCACGACGGCCAGCTCTCGCGCGGGCCGCGGTCGATGGCGAGGACCTCGTACTCGCTGTCGGCGTACCCGTGGTCGTAGCGGCCTCCGACCCGGCGGGGGCCCACCTGGAGGGAGACGAACTCCTCCCAGGTCATCTCGAATCCCTCCTCGCGGTCGCCGATGGCCTCGTCGGGGATCGATCCGTCGCACTCCTGGCAGCAGCTCCACACTGCGGCGTTCACCGCGCCGCAGCTGGCGCACGTCCAGGACGGCCGCTGGCAGTCGTGGCACGCGTCGTAGTGCGGGGGGTTGTCGGCGCCACACCTGCACGTCCAGGCGCGGCGGGCGCGTTTGGCTGCGGCGAGGTCGGTCTCGTATGTCATCCGGTTCTCCTTCGTGGTGGGTTATTCGCTGACCTGCGCGGTCAGCTGTTCCTGGGTGGTCTCGGTCACCGGCTGCTCCTCTTGAACGGGGGGACACGCGCCTGCAAGACGGACTGCAGCACGAGCAGCACGTTGTCGCGGGTCTTGCGGTGGGAGGAGAGGATCTCCTCGACCTCGTCGGCCCACTCCGGCATGGGCCCGGAGCGCAGCAGTTCCACCGGGCGGCGGTTGTCGGGGTGGGTGATCCAGGTGTGCAGCGTGGCCGCGTCGGCGTCGTCCAGGGCGGCGGCCATCAGGTAGCGGGAGAGCAGCCTGTGGCTCTGGCTCCGCCAGAAGTTGGTGTTCGGCGCGTAGTCCTGCAGCAGGGAGGTCGCCGTCGCCTGGGCCGTGTCCGGGTCCGAGCAGGCGGTGATGTCGAGGACGTAGGACGTGCGTTCTGCTTCGATCACGGCGTCGAGGTGCTTGCGGACACTGTCGGCGCCGACCCCGTTGAGGCGCTCGGTGAGCAGCGCGGCCACGGCGCGCTTGGAGCCCCGGCGCTCGGCGTCGGAGAGCTCGAGGTAGGCGGCGTGCACCTGCTGGCGGGTCCCGTCGTCCGCGGGCAGGCTCTGGGGGGCGCGGTCCCGGGCGATGTCCTGCGCGAGGCTGCGCTGGGTGGCCGCGCGGCGGCGGTGTTCGGGGGCGAGCGGTTCCTCGACGGTGGCAAGCCGCTCGTAGATGGCGGCGCGGGCGAGGTGCTTGGCGGCCCACATCTCCCGCTTCTCCCTCGCGGCCGGGGTGCCGGTGGCGGCCATCGCCGCGCTGTACGCGGCGTCGATCTCCTTGCGCAGTTCCTCCGCCCGGTCGTGCAGATGGCGGGCCTCGGCGCGGCGGGTCTCTCCCTCGGCGCGGGCGGCCTCGTCGCCCAGGGAAGACAGCAGCGTGCTGACCGCCCGCTGTTCGCCGACCAGGTCCTCGTACCACTCGTCCAGGTCGCAGGCGTGAGTGGCGGGGTCGGCCGGTCCGCGGCCGATGCCCGTGCGCCGGCGCTGCATCAGGACCCAGGCGCCCACCGTGGTGTTCCACCGCTCGTGGGCGGACTGCCGGGAGCTGCTGGCGGCGTGGCCGATGTCGGTCCAGCTGGCGCCGCGTTCGCGTTCGGCGACGACGGCCTGGTCGACCAGCCGCTCGGCGAGGCCCTGGAGGAACAGGGCGTCGCGCAGCACGCTGCCGTGGTCGTCGGCCGGGTAGAGCTGGGCGACGTCGCGCAGGGCGGCGTCGGTGATCTCGCGCAGGGTCTGCGCGCGGGCGAGCATCGCCTCGTCGGCCGGGGCAAGGGCCTGGGGCCGCTCGCGCTCGGCGGGTTCGTTCACTTCGTCCATACTGTAAAGGTAGCCCTGACAGGGTTGTGCGTCAGGGGAACCTTGACGGTTCGGCTGGATTCACCCGTCCGGGTGGCGTGAACCGGTGGTCTTCAGGGTGCAGGTGGCGGGGCTTTCCTCGGCGCTACCGCAAGCCGTCCGCACGAGCGATCCTGGAGGTATGGCCCGCCGCTGGCACTGTTACGTCTGCGGCGCCGTGCTCCCGAAGAACGCGACACGGCGGCGCCTGTACTGCGGTCCGGCCTGCCGGGCCCAGGCGTACAGGGACCGGCAGATCACCGAGCGGATCGGCGCGCTCGGTCGACTGCTGCTGAAGGCCGTGGCCACCGACAACGACCGCCTGCTGCGTCGGTTGCTGTGCCCGGTGTGCGGACGCATGACCTACGCGGCCGGGTCCCGGCGACGGGACGCAAAGTACTGCTCCGCCCGTTGTCGAGACCGTGCTTACCGGCGTCGGCGCCGGCAGTACCGTCACGTCGAGGCGTCGGAAAAGCGAGCTGTACCGACGGGTACGACGCGCTGACGTCACGCAACGAGCAACCACTGCGCGACCCGCTGCCCGCCACACGCGAGCGACTCGACAGCACGAGGACGCGACGCCCCAGGGTCCGCAGGTATCAGGTTCCCTTATGCCCTTTGCTTCCTCGTCGTTGTCTTCGCTGTTCCACGGCTGAACGGAGCGTTAGCGGAAGCCTGATCAGGGGAAACAGTCCGTACCCTCTGGACCCGTACCCTCCCCTTCTTCCGCGCAGCGGGGGTACGGGTCCGGCTGTTTCCCCTGGTCATCGCACCTTTGGGGTGTACCGCTGTTTCGACGTCCGTGATACGGCCGTACCCCCATGCTGATCCGTCCTCGTGAGGCACGAGCGAGGCGGGGGGTACGGGTCTGCTCGCGACTGTCGCCGACCGGCGTCAGCTCCGGCTCGTCAGGGCGGCGGTCTGGACTACTGCGCGGGGGCCTGGATCTGACGCGGGAGGCGGCTCGCCCTCAACTCCCGCAGGTCCGGGATGTGGTTGTAGAGCGTGCCGACCGAGACGCCCAGGATGCGGGCGATGCTGGCCACGCTGTTCTCCGGGTTGGGCAGCATGTCCCGGGCGGCGCGGATCAGCTCGGCATTGACCACAGTCGGGCGGCCGCCGACCTTGCCGCGGGCCCGTGCGGCGGCCAGGCCCTCGTGAGTGCCGACCACGATGAGCTCACGGATGAACTCCGCCAGGGCAGCGAACACGTGGAAGATCAGGCGGCCGCCGGGGGTGGTGGTGTCGAGCGCCTCGTGCAAGCTCTGGAAGCCGATGCCGCGCGCCCGGAGCTCGGCGACCATGTTCACCAGGTCCTGCAAGGACCGGCCGTAGCGGTCGAGACTCGGCACCACGAGGGTGTCCCCCTCTGTCAGGAAAGCGTGGCAGGCTTTGAGCTCGGGTCGCTCGGCGTTCTTCCCCGACTTCTTGTCGGCGAAGATGCGGCGGCACCCCGCGTTCGTCAGGGCATCGATCTGGCGATCGAGCAGCTGGCCCTTGGTCGAGACTCGGGCGTACCCGATCCGGATGTCCGTCAGGATGGACGGAGAGGCCGCGAGCAGTTCGTCGCGATCGAAGGAGAGCGTCGTCACTCGCTGATCTTCTCAGAAATGGGCCTCCGGTGGGTTGTTGACGCTCCGAGTTTTTGACGGGGTTTTTGACGGCGCGTCGCGGCGATTCAGACCTCCGTCTGTCACCCGTCATGAATCGATGGTTTATTGACGTCGAACACCGCGCCGTGCCAGACCCCGGAAAGGACGTGGCTTATCCGGAGTCCAGCACGCGCGCCCCAGTGGGCGCGACGGAGCCCGCCACCGGTCGGTGACGGGCTCCGGCACAAGTCCTGTCCGCGCGTCAGTCCAGCAGCTCGTCCTCGGTGAGGCCGCCGGGACAGGGGTGGGCGGTCGCACCCTGGTCGGTGACGATGACGGTGGTCGCGCCCTGACCGTCGTCGGTCTTCTCGGTGCTGACGAAGCCACCGGGGTTCTGGTCATTCATGATTCGAACTCCTTGGGTTAGATGAGGCGGTCAGGCTCGGCGTGGACTCGACGTGCCTCCTCGGTGCCGGAGGTTCAGCGCTGGTTCGGCGGGTCAGTGTTGCGGGGTTGTAGCCCAGGTCTCCCAGGTGCTGGGTGCGGTGGCCTGGAGGGCCTCGCGCCGGTACTGCGCGGTGCTGCGGGCGACGTCCATGGCGCGGGCGGTCTCGGCGACGGTCCCGCCGCTGTCGATGTGGGCGCGTACGGCGGCGTCCCGGATGCCCGTCAGCTGGGACAGGAGGCGCCGGTCCAGGGCCCAGATGGCGGAGCGCCAGTAGTCGGCGTCGGCGTCGGCGTGCGGCTGGTCCGGGTTGTACGGGCTCTGGTCCACGTAGCCCAGCCGCAGCGTCGCCAGTGCGTCGAGTGCCGCGCGGACGGCGTCGGCCATGAGACCTACGTCCGGGATGGCTACGGCCTGGTCGCGAGTCAGGCTGATCGTGATATCGATGCCGCCGAAGCGGGCGTCGTCGCCTTCGCGAAACTGGATCGAGGACAGTTCCATGGAATCCATGGGTGAATCTCCCTCACGGGTCGCTGTACGGACTTCCGTACATCCCGGACTGTACGGAAGTCCGTACAGCAGTGCAAGGGGGGCAGCCGTTACCGGCGCAAGGAACTGCTCGACGACAGTCCTGGCTACGACCTGGCCCGCGGCGTTGCCAGCGTCCTGGAGCACGGCTCGGCCTGACGGCTGTGTCCGCTGGAGTGGGCAGGTCAATCACCCATGGGCATCGGTCCGTTCTAGCTCCACAGCCAGGAGGTACTCCTCCGCGTCCCGTCCTGACTCGGCAGCGGCTTCGTCGATGACGAGGAGAAGGGAGTCGAGGAGCGCCTCGATGAGTTCTGTGGTGTCAACCCGCGGCGTGAGGAACTCAAGCTCTTCTGCGAGGTCGAATCGCACCGAGTGGTCGCGGCTGTCTCGCAGGCCACGTGCGAGGTCGACCGCGCGACGGTGTGCTGTGCTGTCTTTATCCCGCATATGGGGAGGTTATCCGGGTTCCCTCGACCTCGCCCTGGGCCGTCCAGGTCTTGCGCACGCGTCGGCGGCCGTCTGTCTCCTCGATGAGCCGGATCACTACATCCGGGTTAGTCCCGTAGAGCCCAACCCACTCCGTGTACCGGTCCTGGGCGGTGCCGGGAACGGCCCATTCGCCCTCGACGGATGGGCCGCCCACAGCGAACTGCACCCTGGCGAGGTGCTTGGTCACCATGCTGTGCTCCTCGCCTCTGTACTGGAACTCGCCTCCATCATGCGCGGCCTGATCACCGCAAACCGTCCTCGGCATGGCATGCGCCGCACGCCTCGACATCGGGCATGGTCAGCACGTTCCGTGCCTCCTTCCGGCTGAGTGCCCGGCCGCCGCGGATGAAGCACCGCTCGGCACGGTGGAGATACCCGCGCGGGGAGGCTCCCACAGGGCTGGGCAGGAGCTGGAGTGTCCACCTGGCCGCCGGTTCGGCGTCTTGGGTGGAGTGCTCATCCCTCAGCTCCGCGATACGCGCCTGCACGGTACGAAGCTGGAGGCGTAGATAGGTCTCCACTGCGCGCAGCCGATGCAGGTCCGGCGGTAGCTCCTCGCTCACCCGTTCGATTCTAAACGGTGAGGAGCGGACGAGGGCGCCATGTGCCGGAGCCTGGCTTTCAGGCTCCGCGATGACAGCTCCTGCTACGGCCGGCCGTCAGTGACGTGGCCGGCGGCCTGGGGTATGGCCCGGCCCGACAGGGCCCTGCCCACGGAAAAGCGAAACCGGAACGCTCAACTCGTCGCGTCTGCCCACGATTTGACACTGAACGGACTCACCCGGCACTCTCGGTGCCCACAACCGAATGACACGACCGCCCGCGGTGACGAACCACGAGGTCCCGCACTGGGCGTGGCATGACCAGCACCACCCTTCCCGGGGTCGATAGCACCATCCAAATCCCCCGGCTTCGCACGGCCCGTTCGCCCCGCCCGGCAACCGGGCCGTTCTGTTTGCCCGCTTCCCTCTGCGGGCCCCACCACCGAGATACACGCCGCCCCGGCCATGCCCGGGGCGGCGTTGTTCGTCCGGCCTGACCTCGCGCCGCGCGGACTGCCTTCCTCGCGCCACCTCACCGTGTGCCGATCACCCACGCCCTGATGAAGGAGACCACCTGTGCCCGCTCCGACGACCTCACTGACCAAGCCCTCGACCGCCGACCGCCCCGAGCGTCGCCGACGCCGGATAAAGGTGCTGCTGTGGCGGGCGGCGCTCGGCGCGGCATCCGCCACGGGAGCGGGCCTCGTCACGCTTGCCGCTGACCGGATTGCCGCCCTGTTCTGAGCGCGGCCAAAGGTAGTACGCGACAATCAGCGCGTGTCGGAGTACCGCTCAATCACCGCGCTGGACCAGCTCCTCGACGACCTGGTCGTCGGCGAGGCGCGGCGCCGCCAGCTGAGCATGGTCCGCGGCGAACTGCTGCGGGCCCTGGCCCGCGGCGCTCTGCCCGTCCCCGCCCGTCGCAGCCTGCGCCGACTCCTCGAGGAAGACTCCCTCGGCCCGTACCTGCGGCTCGCGGAGTCCGGTGCTCTGCGTACCCGGCTGGTCGACGGGAAGCGCCCGCCCACCTCGGCGGCCACCAACGAGATCCGCCGGCAGGTCCTGGACGTGCTCCGCGAGGCGCTCGGGCTGCCCGCGCTGCAGCTCGGCGGCGGGGCGCTGCCGCTCCAGCCCACCCCGCAGTTCGGTGACCTCGCGGCCCTGCGCCGTCAGCTTGACCAGGACCTCGCCGGGCACATGTCCCCGGGGCAGGCCCGGCTCACTGCGGTGCTCGGCCTGGTGCTCGACGCGGCCCCCCGGTCCGGGGAGCTGGTCGAGCTGCGTCTGGACGACCTCGCTGCGGGCATCGCCGCGGTGTACATCGAGCGGCGCCCGCAGCGCGGCGGTGGCGACCAGGACGGCGAGGGCTCCTGGTACGAGCTGTCGCCCCTGACCCGGGCCGCACTCGGCCGCTGGCTGCCGGTACGCGCGGAGCTGGCCCAACACGCCCATGGCACCTCGCGATTGTGGGTGTCCCTGTGGCACAACCACGACGGCGACCCCGGCCGGGAGGGCGCGACCCTCAACCGCCCGCCCGGGATGCCGCTGGAGGAGAACGGGCTGATCACCAGCTACCGGCGCGGCCGGGCCCGGTACGGGCTCGCCGGCCTGCTCCCGCCCAAGCTGGAGCAGCTGCGCCGGGCCGTCATCGCCGAGACCCCACCGGTCGCCACCGAGACGGCGGAATCCTCGTGATCCTTCATCTCCTGCGGCTGCTGCTCTGAGCTGCGGGTTCGGAGCCGTGGCGCCGCCACAGGGCTTGTTATTAGCCGGAAGAGTACTTGCGGGAGATTAAACGACGTCGTTTACTGATTTCATGTCCAAGAAGAGAATCACCTTGCAGCTCTCCGTGCAGCAGGCGGGACGCCTGCGGCTGTTGATAAAGCACCACAGGGAAGCCGAAACAATGTTCACCAGGAGCCTGGTGGAGCAGAGGGCGGCGGCGCTGACGGAGCCCGTCGAGTCGGTGGAGTGGAGGCGGGCTGTCGCGCGGCTGCGCCGACAGGCCCGTATGGAGGCGGCGGAGATGCGGCCCACTCGGTGGCCGTCCCTGGACGTGCTCCTGGAGCGCGCTCTGGAGGAGCGGCTGCAGCTGCCGGACACAGCCGGGCCGTGGCTGCCCCTGAGCGCGTCGGAGCGGACCAGGTTGTCGCTGTCGGGGCGGTGGCCGGCCTGTCTGTCGGGGTGCGAACGGGGCACGGCAGAAAGAGCTTTCACCCTGGATGAAGACCTGGTGCTGGCGCTGCGCACGGCGGCCTGGCGCATCTCGGAGCCAGTTCTCGCAGAGCTGGAAGCCAAGAACCTGGTCGGCCCGCAGCGGGACATGAGCGAAGAAGCCCGCGCCGAGCGCGAGAGGCTCGCCGCGAAGCTGTACCCGTCCAGCCGGATTGCCCGGGAGGCGATCGAGAATCACTGGCCCGTCCTCCAGGACGAGGAGCCCGCGGACTCTCCATCAGCCGGAAAAATTTAACGACGTCGTTTACTCGTTTCCGGCTCTGCCCGGCTATTTATTTCGGCTCGTCCGGGGTTTCTGTTTTCGATTGCGAAACCCCGATGAGGGGTTTACATTTCGCGGAGTAACGGTATTTCAGAAAGCACAGGATTTCGGTTCGGAAGGAGAGGCGGTCGTGGGGAAGCAGAAGGGGTTCGGGCCGGTGCAGCTGGCCGACCACGCGGGGCTGGCCCGCTGGCAGGTGGACCGGGGCCTGGTGAAGGGGCTAGTGCCTCGGCCGGCGCTGCCTTCGGGGCGGTGGTCGGATGAGCAGGCGGACGACGTCGCCGCGCGGTGCGGGGAGATCCGCGAGGTTCTCGGCGACCGGCAGGGGTTCGGGGCAAAGCGCACGGCCGAACTCCTGCAGGAGGCCACCGGGGTGGAGCTGTGGTCGTGCGACGTTGAGCAGCTCGCAGCGCGCGGGCTGATCGAGGAGACGGGGGAGTGGAAGGACCACACCCTGTACGACCCCCGGGTGGCTGCTGCCCCGTCAGCGGAGGTCGCCGAAGCGCTGCGCGAGATCGTCGAGCAGCGGGTGGCCTGGTACGCGTCGAGTGCCACCCGGGAGGCGGCGGCCGGGCGCTGCGGCTGGACGGAGCTGGAGTTCGAGAACCGGGCCCGGGAGGCGGGCATGAAGCCGGGGCAGTTCGGCCGGTGGTCGCTGGAGGGCATCGAGCGCCTGGCCGGGGTCGAGGAACCCGATGTCGCCGGGGCGCGGATGCTCGGCCCGGATGAGGCGGCGGAGTACATGAGCGTGAGGCGCCGGGAGTTCGACTACTGCATCGAGGCTGGGTGGCTGGCGCCCGTCTCGCAAATCAGGCGCACCGTGTGGTCGGGGCAGTACCGCGGCTACAACAAGACGGTGACGGTGCCGCTGTACCGGGCGGCGGACCTGGACGCGGTGCTGCGGATTGAGGACGTCGAGTGGGACACGGTCCGCACGCTCAAGCCCCGGCAGGTCTCCCCTCTGCGGAAGTTCGCCTCCCAGGCGCCGAAGAGGGCGGAGGCGGTGCGCGCGTTCGTCGAGCAGCTGCGCGCCGACCACGGCCTGGTCGCCTGGTGCCGGTACGCCAACCTGGCCAACCGCTGGATCGTCGACTGGGAGCCGCGCGAGGACGGCACGCCGACGGTCGAGGACGTCCAGGCGCTGGTCGCTGCCGATGCCGGACTGGCGCCGCACGCCGACACCGTGCAGCTGCTCGGCGAGGTGGGCCACGTCGTGCACTGGGCGCGGAAGATGCTGCAGCCCGGCGCCGCCGTGCTGATCGACACGGAGACGCACGCCCTGTGGGGCAGCGTCATGGACGTCGCCGTGGTGGACTGCGCGACTGGCGAGACGCTGCTGAACACGCTGGTGAACCCGGAAATCCCGGTGACCGACGGTGCGTTCGAGGTGCACCGCATCAGTGACGAGATGGTCGCCGACGCGCCCACCTTCGACCAGGTGCTGCCGGATCTGCTGAGGGTCACGGCCGGCCGGAGGATCCTCGCCTACAACGAGGAGTACGACCGCGAGACCATCAAGGGCGACTGCCGACGGCTGGAACTGTCGGCGGGCCACCTGGGGCGGAGCGCGAACTGGGACTGTGTCATGGAGGCCCGGTCGACCTGGGAGGGCCTGCGCGAGTGGCTGCCGCTCAACGGCAGGCATCGGGCCCTCGGGGACGTGCTGGCCGCGCTCGACGTCCTCCGTCAGCTCGCTGTCGCTCCCTCTTGGGCGCAGCCGAAGGAAGCGGAGAAGGTGAGTGCCTGATGCCGCAGATCCGTCTCATGGGCTCGGACTCAGACGACGTGCAGCGCACGGCCGACGCGGTCGTGCGGGCGCTGCGGGCCTGGCCCGAGTGCCGGGTGGGGGACGTCTCCAGCCCGGTGCCCAACCGGCGCGGGTCCGGGTGCCGCATCTACATCGAGGTCTTGGCCGACGTCGTCACGGACGGGGTCGAGGTGACGGTCGAGCGGAATGACCAGCCGCCGCGGCGGCAATCGCGCGGAGCCCTGCCCTCCGGGCGCGGCCGTCGGCTGCCCCGGTGACGGCACCTCATTCCGGGGCGAATTTCAGGAACCCAAGCAGGTCACGCCGCCGGGGGTGGGGCGCCGAGCACGCCCCGCTCGCGCAGCTGCTCCAGCTCCGGCAGCCCGCCCCGGTACAGGGGCGCGGCATCGACGTCGGCCTGGCTCGCGCGGACACGGTGAAGCGGGTCCGTGCCGTGCGAGGGCCCGGCGATGCCCTCGGACTGTGGGCCGTGGCCCAGCGGCCGGCGTGCGGTGGTCATGCCGATGATCGTACGGACTGCGCCCCTGGGGTGCGGTCGAGTTGAGCAGCGTGGCCCTCATGCGAGGGCCCGTTTTTATAAGAGGGCCGTTACGGCGCAGGTCAGCGCCTGCTGGGCGCGTTGCCCAGGAACTCCAGCCGCTGCTGGGCAGTCGACAGGTGTCTGCGGTCGAGCGAGGGAAGAGCCCGCAGCAGGCTGATCAGTTCGGGGCCGCACTCACGGGCTTTCTCCGGGTCGCTGATCTGGCTCCAGCAGTAGTGGGCGCTCTTGCCGGTGGCGACGACTTCCGGGGCGTCGGCGGGCTGGTGAGCGAGGCGAGTGCGGCCCGCGCTGATCCACAGCTGCGTTGCCAGCAGGAAGTTTTCCTGTTGTTTGGCGAGGTCGGCCCGGATCTCAACCCACTGGGTGGCCTGCGGCGAGCTGATGCCGTAGGTCTGCAACGCGTTCGTCTCCCACGCCTGAGCAAGCCGGGCGGCCTCGTTGAACTGCCCCTGCTGGGCCAGGGCGTAGATGTGCGGCCGGGGATCCGGCTGCGTTTGCGGGGACGGCTGCGGCTGCTGGACCGGCACCGGGGTCTGAGCCGGGACCGGCGGGGACTCGGGGAGTTCTGTGAGCTGCTGCCGGTGTGGCGGCGGGGGAGCCTGCGGGCCGGGCCGAGTGGATGCCGGCACGGACGGAGCCATGGGAAGGTCCGGCCGGGGAGCCGGGGGCCTGTGTCCTGGCGCGGCGTCCCGGCGGCGTCTGTGCAGGCCCCGGATGAAGTCCGCGTCCCCGGCGAGGATGCGCTGCAGGTTCGTCATGGGCGGGCGGGTGGTCTGCTGGGCAGCGTGCCGGGCGGCAACCGCCGGCACGGTGCTCCCCTGGGCGGAGGGCACGAGGAGCGTGCCGGGCGGCAGCGCGGCGGCGCCCACGGTCAGCGCGTGCAGCCGGGCGTTGGTGGGCCGCTGCGGGTTGCGGCGCAGTTGATCGATCCAGGTCCGGGTGTAGGGGCTGACCGGGCCGCTGCTGGGCCCATGGGCATCAGGCGGGGCGATCGCACCGAAGACCTCGACGGAACTGGCGGCGGACAGCGCGCCGTATTCCTGGAGCAGGGGCCAGGCGTGTTTGTCCGCGACGAGGTCGAGGAGCAGCGTGGAGGTGCCGGGCGGTCGTCTGGACAACTCGGCGTGGATCCATGACCACGGCAGTGCGGCGTAGCGGGTATTCGAGCCGCTGGTGCTGGTCAGGGCGAGGTAGATCTCGTTGGTCCTGCGGTCGGTCGTCAGGCGCCCGGACAGGTACAGCAGCAGCGGGCCGGGGGCGGCGGCAGCGATGCTCAGCCGCAGCCGGAGGCTGTTCTGGTCGGTGACTCCGTCCAGGTGAACCAGGTCGGCGGGTATCTGGGCGACGCCGAGCAGTACGGGGGTGGGCACGGTGGCGAGGGCGGCGAGGTTTCCACTGGGGAGGACCTGAACGGTGCGGCGGCGCACCGCGCGGTCTCCCGCGATCAGGAGTACATGGCCGCGTTCTGCTCCGTTGCCCCACATGGACGCACCGTAACGGACATGCGTTGGCCCCGGCGGAGCACCGCCGGGGCCTGTCGCGCATCGGATGGGCTACAGATCGATGTCGATGTCGTCGTCGAGGTCGATGTCCGGGACGTCAACCGCGGCGGGCGCGGCCGGGGCGGGCGGAAGTTCCTGCTCGTGCAGGTGCAGGGTCTTGAGTTCTTCGGCCCGCTCGCCGAGGACAACCGTGTCCACGTAGAGGGCCTGGTGTTCCACGTCGGTGGGCGCGGCGGGCCCGGTGAGGGTCTCCCATACACGTCCGACGGCACTCGGGCTCAGCTCGCGGGAGTTGGTGACCTCCTCGGTGTTGCGCAGGCCCTCGCCGAAGTCGAACTCGGCCCAGATCCGTTCCTGGCTCGTTCCCCTGACGACACCGCGGGTGTACTGGGTGTCGCCCACCCGTCGGGTGTCGCTGATCTCGATGTCGTCCCACGTCGTCAGGTCCACCGGGCCCACATCGTCGGTGCTGTTCTCGCGGTCGTAGAGCAGCTCGGCCGGGGGTGGGGGTTCCTGGTTCGTCACGTTGGTCTCCTTCTGGGCCAGAGCCCCGCCGGGGCTGTGGCTGGTGGTCGGATCGGCTACAGGTCGAGGTCGTGTTCTTCCTCGACGTCCCGTGTGTCCTCCGTCGAGGTCGTCTCGTAGTTGCGGGGGTGGTCGGCGTGGTCGAGAGCGCGTTCGGCTGCTTTCCGGGCCTGGGTGCCGCCGTGTTCCGTGGCGGCGGCTTTGATGTCGTCGGTGCTGAGTCCGCCTGCGCCGATCAGGTGCTTGGCGTGGTGTGCGGTCAGTTCGTAGGCGGCGACGTTGCTCTGGGCGATCTGCTCGCCCTTGTCGCTGGCCTGCTCTAACACGGTGGCCTGCTGGTCGAGGGAGGTGAGAACGGGCAGCACCGCGGCGGCGGCCTGCTCGCGCTCGGTGGGCTCCGTGTCGGCCGGGGTGCGGGCGGTATCGGTCATGCGAAGTCCTTCCTGCCGGGTCAGAGGTCGATGTCGTCGTCGAACTCGTACTCAAGGGCGGGCTGAAGGCTGTGCTGGTGCGCTTCGGGGGTGGTGATATCGGGGGAGGTGGGCAGCCACAGCCCCTGGTCGAGTTCGAAGTCGCCCATGGCGGCGCGGACATCGGTGCCGGTGAGGAGGTCGCCGCGGTCGGCCATCGCGTCGGCGACGGCGCGGGCGGTGTCGACGAATCCCGGGCTGTGCAGGATCTGCAGACCGACGTCATAGGCGAGGTCGGCATCGACTCGGTAGCCCTGGGCGGCTGCGTCGGGAATGAGGTCGGCTGCCATCTGCCGGTCGGCGGCCCCACAGGCCAGCGTGAACGCATGGGCGAGGGCGTCGGGGTAACCGCGTTCGCGCAGTTCGTGGGCTCCGCCCTCCGAGCCGATCGCATAGACGGTGGCTTGGTGCTGGGAGTCGCCGAGCCCGTTGCGGTATTGGCCGCCGTGCGCGACGTGCGGGTCGACGTTGGCCCAGACGTCGATGACCGGGATCCCCAGGGCCTCGCTCGCGGTGACGTGGGTGCTCTCGTGCATCCGAGTGGCCTGTGCCCAGTCCCGGGGGTCGATGACCATGTGCCATCCCGGTTGGAGGAGATCCATGGGCCCCATCACAGGTCGATCTCCTGCTCCTCGTAGGAGATGTCGGATGGGGCTCCGGGTAAGTCGGCCGGGAGCTGGCCGGGAGATATCCATACAGGACCGTCGGCGCCGTGCACGGTGAGCTGGCCTCCGGTCAGCTCGGCGACGATGCGGTTCTTGTAGACGACCGCGCCGTTGTCGAGGACCTGAAAGGCGGTGCTGTGGCGGGGATCTGCGGTGGGCGGGACCGCGTCCTGGGGGCCGAGCCCGCTGTCGGACACAATCCTGCGGCCGTCGATCGTCAAGCCCCGGTGGTCGACAGCGACCTCGTGACCGCGGCGCTGCACGACCATCCGATGCTGCTGCCAGTCGCCCCGGGTGTGCTCGCGCCAACTGTGTTCGCCGTCCTCGTAGTAGCGCGGGTGCATGCCCCTGGTCATCGGCGCCCCCGGCTTTCGCGTTCGGCGGCGGACGGCTCGCGCGGGGCGTCGGCGGTGGCGTGCCACAGGGCTTCGAGATCGAAGTCGTCGTCCTGCGCCGATACGGCCAGTTGCTGCGGATCGTGGTGGGTGGTGTGTCCGGCAGCGCGCAGCAGGGCCTTGACGTCCAGCTCTTGCCCGGGGGCGAGGCTGCGGGTGTCCCGGGCGAGCAGCGCTTCTTGGGTGCGGGCCTCGGAGGCTGCGACGATCGCGTCGATCTGGTGGGCGGCCGTGCGCTCGGCGGAGTGGGCGATCTCCACAGCGGCGGAGGTCTTCAGGGCGGTGTCACGCAGGGAGTTGAGGCCGCGCAGCTGTTCCAGCTGGATCGTGCGCTCGTGCTCGGACTGGAGCTGTCGGTCCTTGCGCCAGTGGGGCACGCACAGGCCGTAGACGGCGGCGATGCCCAGCAGCCACATCAGCACCCTGACCGGCCAGTGCGGTGTCCAGGCGGCGATGCCCAGCAGGCCGAACGCGGCGCCGGCACCGAAGGCGGCCGTCATGACGCCGGAACTGCCGTGCTGGCGGGAGGCGGCGACGAGCCCGGTCGCGCCGGACAGGGCGGTGAGCACGCCCATGAGCCACAGCGGCTCGGTGCTGCCCGCCTCGAGCTGCTCGTGCCATGCGGCGGCCAGTCCCCATGCCGCGGAGGTCACCAGTCCCGGGGCGATCCGGCGGAAGTGGTGGCCGAGCCAGCGCAGCCCGCCGCTGGGCGGCAGGGGTGCGGTGCCCGGGTGGATGGGGGCGGTGATGTGCTGCTCGGTCTCGGCCAGGTAGAGAGCGGGGGCGAACGGGGGCGGAGGAGTCTGCTCGCGCTGGGTCACAGGTCAATCTCCATCTCGTGTGCGGGGGCGGGAATTTCGCGGGTGGGGGAGGGAGCGGCTGGAGCGGGCTCCTTGTCGCTGGCCAGCTCCGGCTCGCGTTCGGCGTGCTGGATGCGCTGGTGGTCGGCCTGGACCGGTTCCAGGGCCTGCCCGGCGTGGTCGACCAGGGCGGTGACCGGCAGGGCCGGGTGGCGGGCGTAGTTGCGCAGGTCGTGACCGGCTGCGTCGAGCCGGTCGAGGGCGGCGGTGTGCAGGACCTGCTCGGCGGTGTAGGCGGCGCTGCCGCCCATCCCGGCCTCCTGCAGCTCGGCGAGGACCTGGTCGCTGGGCTGCGGCCCGGGGTGACGCTGGGCCTCCCACGCGACGGTCAGCGGGTCGATGGGGGCGTGCCGCTCGTCGAGCGTGCGCATCGCCTGGTAGACGGCGGCCAGCTGCGGGTGGGAGAAGTCCCGGTCCTCAAGCCAGCCGGTGACCTCGCGCAGCTGGCGGGGCTCGTAGAGCAGGGAAGCAACGGTCTCGCCCTCGGCCTGAATGTCGACCCGGGCCCGCTCGGTTCGGGGCACCGGGGTGACCTCCTGCTCGGGCGTGGTGTCGAGCAGGTTGCGCACGGTCTCCGGCGCGGTCTTCCAGGCGGCGTCCAGCTGGGCGAGGCGCTGCCCGGTCCTGTCGGCCTGCTCCAGCGCCTTGAGGGCCTGGTCGACCTCGGCCTGCCGGGCGGTGTCCCGCAGCGTCTCGCCGGCGTGCTCGACGGCCCGGTGGATCGCGGCCTCCAGCACCATTCCGCCGTACAGCGGGGCGGTTCGGGGGTTCGGGCAGACGCCGGCGTTGGCCAGGTTGGACAGGCGGGACGGGGTGAGGGTCTGCCGGATGCCCGGCTCCTCGATCTTCGCCACAGCCGCGGTGACGGCGGCCGGGACGTCATTCGGGGCGACCTTGGAGAAGTCGACCTGGTGCAGCGTCTGCCACAGGGCGGCGTAGTCCGGGCGGGAGAAGGTGCCCGGCGGTATCCAGCGCATCGAGGGCAGCGCCTCGGGGCGGTGCAGCATCGCCCCGAGCAGCGCTTCCTCGGCCTTGAGCGTCAGCTTCTTCACCGGACCACCCCGCCCGGCTCGTACGGGTGCAGGGGCACGACCGCCGGGAGGTACAGCGGGTGGCGCGGGTGCCCGGCCTTGGTGGTGCCCAGGGACCACAGCCGAGCGCCGTGGGCGGTGAGGGCCTTCTCGACGGTGGCGGCGCGCTGGAGCCTGCCCCACGCACCCCAGCCGACGGTGAGGTCGTGGGCGGCCTCGGCCAGCAGCTGCAGCAGCGCGTCGTTGTGGGCGCCGACGGTGTCGAGCAGCCCGGTGGTGAGGATGCTGGGGTCGGTGGACCGGACGGCGAACAGGTTGGCCAGCACCAGCCCGCCGTGTCCGTCGCGCTGGGCGAAGCCGACCAGTCGCCGGACCGTGGGGTCGTCCTGGTCGGCGGTGGCCATCGACGGGTTGAGCAGGACATAGACGCGGTGCGGTCCGGGTGCCCAGGTGCGGGTCAGGGCGTAGCGGTGGACCAGGTCGGGGCTGAACACAGCGGTACCGGCGGCCCCCTGCTGATGAGTCAGGCCCTGGTCAGCGGCCCACGCATGGATCTGCTCAGGCAGCGTCACGGCGTCACCTCCGCCGCGTCCACCAGCTCAGCGAGCACGCGCGCGTGGCACGGCTCGCCCTCGGGGCACCAGCAGCCCAGCCGCTGGCCCTTGAGCCGGGGAAGCTCGCGCGCGACCAGGTCGCGGTGCTTGTCGAGCCACACGCGGTACTTGGCGACGACGTCCTCGGCGGTGCCGTGCTTACCGACCACGTACGGGTTGGCAAGCAGGTGACCGGCAAGGTGCCACCCGCCCCGGTACATCGGGCGGCCGACGTAGACGACGCCCTGGATCTCGGGGTCGTCGCGACGGCCCTTAAGGCACACCACGGTGGTGGGCCCGGCCACGCCCGGGGTCGTGGCCAGATGCTCGGCGCTGACGGCCACCCCCTGGCCGAAGAGGTCGAGCTGAAGCCCGCCGTTCATCTCCGGGTCGAATGGCTTCCGGGTCACCATGCCGCCTCCGCCCGGTGCAGGACGGCCCGCAGCCGGGACCCGATCCAGGTGCCGACTGGCGGTGATACGGCGTTACCGAATCCGTCGACCTGGTCGCGGGCGGGTCCCCAGACGATGAACGTGCCGCTGTAGTCGGCGAAGTCGACGTCGAATCCGCAGCCTCTGCCGATCTCGTGGGCGGCCATCATGCGGAAGTAGCAGTCCTCCAGCGGGAGTTCCGCCAGCGCAGCCCGCCACTGGGCCATGAGCAGCCCGGTGGTGTCGCGGGCGGTGAGGGTGCCGAGCGGCTCGGTGAGCGGGTGCGGCGCGGTCTCGTTGCCTGTTGCGCCGTTCTGCTTGAACCAGCCGCCGGCGGAGAGGACGCCGGGGATCTGCTCGGCGGTGAACGTCGGCATCGCCTCGGCATGCACCGCGGGGAGAGTGTTCTTCCGATAGGGGATGACTCCGGAGGACACCACGGCGAGGGTCTCCGAGCCGACCTGGGTGGGCAGTGGTTCGTTGATCCCGCGCGGTCCGCCCTGGTAGTTGTCCACCGCGAGCAGTAGCGCCTTCTCGTGGGTCGAGGTCACGGTGTCCATCGGCCGCGCGATGTGTTGCCCGTCGCCGTTGTGCCGGTGCGCCGCGATCACTGCGCCGGTGGCGACCGCAACCGGAGGCGTGATCAGGCCCGTCGTGTTGGTGGCGGGCTGAGCCCACAGCGGCTGGTCGAAGCCGCGTGAGCGGCAGTCCGATCCCGGACGCTCGAACGTGTTGCCCGCGGCAGCAAGGATCGCGCCGGTGGAGAGGATCGAGGTCTCCTGCTGGCTGGTCTGCGTTGCCATCGGCTGCCACGGATGCCGCTCCGAGCCGTGCACAGCTTTCGCTGGCATGAGCACAGCCGGGAAGTTGGCGAACCGCTGACGGCACCGCTCCGCACGGGCCATCGTCGCGGGCGCGAGCGGCTTCTTCCGGTCGCCAATGCGGGTCCCGAGGTCGGTCAGGTCAAGGGCGGCCAGCGACGGGGTCATGGGCGGGACGACCGCGCGGCGGCAGCTGGGGCACCGGTACTCGTACTGCTTGCCGTACCGGACCGACCCGGTCGGGGGGATCCCGGTCTTCCAGGTCCACACCGCCTCGACGTCCTTGTCGCAGTGGTGGCACCGTGATACCGGCCGGTGGTCGAGGTCCGGCGCGGGGAGCGCCTTGTCCCAGAACGCGATGTACAGGCGGTCGCGAGACTGCGGGACGCCGAAGAACATCGAGTTCAGGTACAGGACCCGGTGGCGGTAGTTGATCAGGTCGAACTGCTTGAGCCACCACCGGTAGGTGGATCCGTCGCCGTACTTTTTGCCTGGCACCGCCTTGCCCCATGAGGTGAGCTCGGTGGTGCACTCGACCAGGATCAGTCGCGGGCGGTGCTTGTCGGCGTAGTGCAGGACACAGTTCGCGGTCGCCCGGTCCCGCTCGGACCGCGTCACCCGCGCCTCGAACTCCGGGTCCTCCAACTCGAACAACGTCAAGCCCTGCTCGTAAGCCTTGATCGTGTTCGCCTGCGAGTGGTTGACGCAGCTCACGCCCGCCACGAGCAGGTCTGCTGCGGGAAGGTCGCGGGCAGAGTGGTAGTCGGCTGCCTCGGGGTCGACCAGGTCGGCGATCCAGTGTTCGGCTTCCGGGTGGTTCCGCTCGTGGACCTGGACTTTGTACTCGTTGTGGTTCGCGGCCATGATCGTGGTGAACCCGGCGCGCTTGATGCCCTCGGTGAGCCCCCCGAACCCGCTGAAGAGGTCGACGGCGACGTGTTCGTCGTGGCGGAAGCGTCGGCGCCTGACGGCCGGCCGGTGGGTGGCGGTGCGGGGCTTCCTGCTGGATGCTCGGGCCATCAGACGGCTCCCTCCCCAAGCAGGCGGGCACCGGCGGCCACTGCGTCGGTCAGCAGCGCCTGATTGGCGGCGAGCTTGGCGACGCGCTTGCGCCGCTGGTCACTGGCCCATCCGAAGTGGTCACCCAGCCAGTAATCGCCCCACCGCTCGATGCTCCGGTTATCGGTGGAGATCAGCTGGCGCAGACCACGGATGCGCTCGATGAGGGCGTCCGCCACTGCTTGCGGGGTGGCCCAGACCTCATCCATCGCGAACGGCTCGGCGAACTCGGCGGCGGCCAGTACGTACTGCCAGACCTCGACGACGGTCGTACGGGCCGCGGGCGGGTAGTCGAACGGCTCCCACCCCACCCTCGCGCGGGTCCGTCCGTACTGGTCGACGACATGCGTCCACACCCCGAAGCGGTCGCCGCGGCCAGTCCATCCGGCGGGCAGGCCCACGTGCCGGAACTGCCGGGCCTGACGGACCCGGCGGCCCAGGACCACGCCGTAGCGTGCCAGGTCGTCGGCTCCCTTGGCGGGCAGCGCCTCGCGAAATGCGCCCAGTGGATTGGTGAGGGAGTGAGCGCTCAGCATGCCGCTGCCTCCTCTCGGAGGAAGCGGCCCGCTTGCTCGTCGCTCAGTTGGACGCGGATGCGCTGCAGCAGCTTCTCCGACGGCTTCCACAGCTTCTGGCGCCCGGAGCAGCTCACCGGCTTCGGGAGGGCGAGCACCTGGCCGAGGTCGAAGTGGACGTGGTCGGGGAAGGCCCAGGGGCTGCAGGGCTCGTCCTCGTGGTCGGGCGCGTGGTAGCCGTCCAGGTCGGCCACCGCGATGACCGCCCCCAGCGTCAGCTCCACCCCCCGGGCCCGCAGTGCGCGCAGGGCGGAGGCCACCAGTGGCAGGCGCATCGCCTTGGTGTCGAGCGTCTTTCCGGCGTGGATGAGGAGCGGTCCGCGGTACTGGCTGGCCCACACCCGGTTCTCGACCCGTTTGTCCCCGTAAGCGATCAGGGCGGCCCACGGCTGGCGGATGGTCAGGGCGTAGATCACTGGTCCTCACCCCCGCCGGGGAGTTCGAGGGCGGCGGGCGGCGCGAACTGGGTGACGACGTAGAGCGGGTAGTGGAGCAGGTCGTCCTCGGTCGCGCGGCGGGTCAGCCACATCGGCCGGGGACGGCGGCACCGGCACGGCGGCGTCCACAGTGGTGGGATCACGCGGGCGACCTCGCCGCAAGTGCGGCAGTCGGCTACCCGGAGAGAAGAGGGGGCCAGGGTCGCGGTGACGAAGGTGAGCAGGTTCATCAGCGGACCCCCGCCCAGTAGTCCCCGATCAGCTCAGCGGCGGTGTCCACGTCCACGGCGAGCGCGGCGGCGATCTGGGCCACCGTCTTGCCGTCGGCGTTCATCTCGCCGGCCATCCGAGTCCATGCAGTGCGGCGCTTGGCGGGCGGCACGTAGTCGCTGCCGACCGGCGTGGTCTGGTCGAGCTCGGCGGGGGCTTCGGCGGCCATGCCCAGGGCGAGCAGCAGCTCCCGGGCGTCGTCGACGCCGAGCGCGTGCGCGGTGACCTTCTTGGCCAGGTCGCGGTCGGCGGTGAGGCGGATGGTCATCACACCAGCCCCTTGAAGGAGCGGGCGATCCCGAGGAGCACGATGACCGTGAGTACGGCGCAGATCAGCGCGCCTTTGCCGGTCGCGGTGATGACCTTGCTCAGGTGTAGCGGCCTCTTGGCGGCGATCACCACGATGGTGAGCACGTAGCCGAGGAAGGCGAGCGCGGCGATGTTGCCGATCCCGGCGCCGACGCGGGCAGCAAGAAGTCCGGCCAGCACGGCGACGGTGGTGGCGAGCAGCGCGGTGATGCGCTCGGCGGTGAAGTGAGTGGTCGTCTTCATCGAGCCACCGCCTTGTCGGCGGGGGCGAGGGTCGCGGTGACCGCCTGCAGGCAGACGCGCATGTGGGCGGCGGCGGTCTCGGGGTGCCTGCCGTACTCGTAGGCGAATTCGGCGTCCGCGAGCGCGGCGCTGTTGCGGCCGAGCTGGCGGATGGTCTCGTGGATCAGCTCACGGGTCCGGGTCGGGCTCGCGGTGAACTCACCGACCGGGGCCTGGGAGACGAACAGGATCGTGGCGAGCCTGGTGGTGACGGAAGAGGTGGAACGCACAGCAGCCTCCGCGGCAGAAAGAGAAGGGGGGTGCGGCCCGGCCCGGACGGCGGCGTGTGCCTACCGCCCGGGACCGGGCTGAACCGGGTGAATCAGCGGCCGGTCGTGGACGACGTCGAGGTCGTCGAGGACGTAGCGGCCCTGGCTGCCCTGATTGCGTCGGCCTCAGCCTTGGCTCGCTCGGCGGCTTTGCGGGCTTCCTCGGCGCTGTTCAGGTGCGTGCTCGCGGCGGGGTCCTGGATGCAGGCCATGTGAGTCAGACCCCCAGCAGCGAATGCGGACGGGCGGGCTGCGGGGAGTCCTGCCGGCCGTCCCGCTCGTGCGGGGTGGGCCGCATCGGCAGCTTCGGCTTGTCCGCGGCGTGCACCGGGCTGGTGCAGATGGCGACGCCGGTCCGGGTGATGACGCGCTCGAAGTCGCGGCAGTCGCCGCACTTCCACTTCGGCCCGATGCGGCCGGTCACCGCGAGGCGGGGACCGGAGATGACCGGCAGAGCCCGGACGCCCTCGGGCGACAGGGAAAGGGCCGGGAGGTCGTCGACCTTGATGTCGACTCCCGCGATGAGGCTGAGAGAATTGCTCATGGAGATCCCTCCAAGTCAGGGGTGTCCCAAACCCGGGAGGCGTTCGCTCGCCTGTCCGGGGGTGGCCGGGAGCTGCAACTCGCGGCCGGAGAGAGGGCTGGGGCCTGCAAGCCCTGGCCCTCTCTCGCTTGCGGAACCAATCTATCCCCTAGACCCTTGAACTTCAAGGGTCTAGGGGATAGATTCTTTCTGTGCCAACAACAAGGAGGTGGCGATGGGGATCGGCCCCGTGGTCCGCGAACGGGCTCCGACCGGGAGTTATCCACACGCCAGGACCCATAACCTCTTGGGGTCACCAATCCCAAGATCCCGAGGGGGACAGATGGCGGACAACATCCCGCCGGCCAAGCGTTCTTCGGCTCAGGCCAGCGACCTGCGGCCGAAGTGGGTGCCGATGCGAGATGACCAGTACAGCGGCTTGACCGCTCTCGCCCGGGACTTGATGGACGCACGGACCCGAAAGATCGAGCGCATCACAGAGAACACCCTGATCCGCGTGGGCATCGACTTGCTGCTCGCGCACCCCGAACTCCTCGCGGGGGATACCGAGGAGGACCTGCGCGCCCATGCGCTCGCGTACATGGCCCGGCTCCAGGGGCCGCCGAAGGAAGACGAAGGGAGGGACGAATGACTGCCGAGACACCGGCGCTGACCAGGACACACAAAATACTGATCGGCATGGTGGCCGTAGGTGCCACCGTCATCGCGGCCATCGGCTTCGCCGGGTCGTACTCAGCCGTGCGAGAGCTGGCCGCGAAGAAGGGGTTCGGCGACTTCGCCTATGCCTTCCCGATCGGCATCGACGCGGGCATCTGCGTCCTGCTGGCCCTGGACCTGCTCCTGACCTGGATCCGCATCCCCTTTCCGCTGCTGCGCCAGACGGCGTGGCTGCTGACAGCCGCGACCATCGCCTTCAACGGCGCGGCAGCCTGGCCTGACCCGCTGGGTGTGGGCATGCACGCTGTGATCCCGATCCTCTTCGTCGTCGCGGTTGAGGCGGCCCGGCACGCTGTCGGCCGGATCGCGGACATCACGGCGGATAAGCACATGGAGGGCGTCCGCTTCACGCGGTGGCTGCTCGCGCCGGTACCGACATTCCGGCTGTGGCGGCGCATGAAGCTGTGGGAGCTGCGCAGTTACGACGAGGTCATCCAGCTGGAGCAGGACCGGCTTGTGTACCAAGCCCGGCTGCGTTCCCGCTTCGGCCGGACCTGGCGCCGGAAGGCCCCGGTGGAGTCGCTGATGCCGCTGCGCTTGGCGCGGTACGGCGTGCCGCTGGCGAAGACGGCCCCGGCCGGGCTCGCTGCGGCGGGGATCGAAGCGCCCGCAGAGCTGTTCCCGGGCGAGCGGGCCCCTGAGCTTCCGCCCGCCGGCGTCCCGGACGACCGGGAGCAGGTCGAGCTGGAGCGTGTCGTCGAGGACGACACCGAGGCCGAGACGGCGGTCTCGGAGGCGGAGCAGCCGGTCGAAGCGCCGGTCGCGGAAGAGCAGTCGTCGGTCCAGGAAGAGCCGTTCGAGCTGACCGAGCAGTACCTGTACGACGTGTTCTGTCAGTACGCCACCACTTACAGCACGGACCAGTCCTGGTTCTTCCCCGACTGGGAGCAGCTGGTCGAGGCGTCCGCCACCTGGTATGGCGTGGTCGTCCCCGGAGATACGGCGCCGGCGGACCTGGATGCCTTCGCCCAGTGGTACCTCCAGCGTCTGCCCGGCCGCCCGGAGGAAACGGCCTCTGCCCCCGCTGCTCAGCCGCAGGTCGAGGTGGCTGACGCGCCGTCGGCACTGCTCACTCAGCCCGAGCCGGTGCCCGAGCAGGTCCCCCAGGGCGAGCCCGAGCCGGTGGGCCTGGCGTCTGCGGCGCGTGGCGAGGCGCCCAAGCGCGTGCAGGCCCGGGTCGAGGACGACCAGGTCGAGGACGGGGCTCCGGCCGGTAAGTCCGGGCGCAGGGGCGGTACTCGGGACCAGGTCGCGGAGATCTACCGCGGCCTGCCGGGGGAGATCCAGGCGCTGCGGGGGCGTCCGCTGGCGGCGGCGATCGTCGAGGCCAGCGGCGACAAGCTGAAGGTCGACACGGTCCGGCGCACGCACATCACCGAGGAGCTGCTGGCGGAGTACCTGCGGGGAGGCCCGTCGTGATCGCCGGATTCGCCGAAATCTATCCACAGGCAGGTCGGCGCAAGCTGCTGGAAGCGGCGACCACCTACGGCGTCGAGGGTCTCGCTGCGCGCCCGCACGATGGGCACGCGGCACGGAATGCGTCCCGCCCGACGGACGCGTTTCGCAGGCTCTCCCGCCTGCCGGGAAGCGGCGCGACAGAGCGCAGCAGGTCCGTAACGATCGGCGATACCCATGCCGTTTTTGTCAGTGCCACGACGTATACCGAATACGGATGTGGCCCCAGTGCTGTCTGAAGCTTGGCGGCTGCAGCACCGGGGCCCGAAGGAAGGAACCTTCGTGAACGACAACAGTAAGGCCAGCACCCTGACCCACTCGACCACCCTTCCCGCCGACACCAACAGTTCGGCCAGTTCGGCGGCCGGGGAATCCGCCGAGCAGCCCGGGACGTGGGAGCCCGTCCAGGGCGATGCGCTCAAGAGCGTGCTGTTCTCCACCCCTCACCTCCTGGCCCGGCCCGGCATCCGGCTCACCGCGCTGACCGTGCCCGCCACGTTCCTCGCGGCGGAGACCACGACCAACGACACCAGCCCTGGCGACGTCCTGAGCACCATCTTCGGCGTCCTCGCCGACGGCGGGGCGGCGCTGTTCGAGAGCCAGCCGCTGCTGACCGTGGCGATGGGCCTGGGCCTGGTCGGCGCCGGCTACATGAAAGTCCGGGGGGACTTCGACTTCGCCGCGGACGAGGACGGGTTTGCGGCCAAGCGTCAGCTGCGCAAGCACCTGGGTCATGCCCAGCTGGTCAAGAAGCGCAAGACGCTGCGCCCCTCGCTCGCGGATGTGCCCGCGCGCAAGGTGCCCACCAGTGCCGTCGGTGTCTACCTCGGGCAGGACCGCAAGACCAAGCTGCACCTGTACATGTCGATCGAGGAAAGCTCCCTGATGCTGGCGCCGATGGGTGCGGGCAAGACGGCGAAGATCGCAAACTGGATCATCGACGCCGAAGGCGCCGTCCTGGCGACCTCGACGAAGTTCGACATCGTCGAGTGGACGGAGCGGCTGCGGGCCCGCGTCGGCCGTATCCTGATCTGGAACCCGCAGGGCATCGCCGGGCGCTCCTCGAACATCGCGTGGGACCCGACGATCGGCTGCTCCGACCGCGACCTCGGCGTCGAACGGTCCATGCGCCGCGCCCAGTACCTGCTCGAAGGCAGCGACGCGACCAAGGGCGTGGAGAACCGCACCTTTTGGCAGACCGCGTCCTACAGCGTGCTCAAGGCGTTCCTGTGGGCGGCCGACGCGGAAGGGCTGAGCCTGCTGGACGTGGCCCGCTGGACCAAGAGCGTCCGCAACACCGAGGCCATCTCCATCTTCGAGAAGTACGAGCACCCCGACCCGTTCAACCCCTCCCGTCCGGTCGCGCCGCGCGGCTGGAAGGAGGACCTGGAGCAGGTGCAGAAGGTCGAGGGCAAGCCCACGACGTCGGAGAACGTGTTCGGCACGCTGTCCAAGACGTTCATGTTCCTCGACGCCCCCCGCGTCCAGCAGATCGTCGCGGCGGCCCACGACCCGGGCACCCCGCAGTTCGACATCGACGCCTACCTCACCTCGCACGACACTCTCTACCTGCTCGGCCGCGAGGACGGCATGGGCAGCATCGGCCCACTGTTCACCTGCCTCACCGGTGAGATCTACGAGGCCGCGCGCGTGATGGCCCCGATGAACAGGGGCGGACGCCTGGACCCGCCCTGGACGATGGTCCTGGACGAGGCGGCGCTGATCTGCAGCGTGCCGCTGCCGCTGTGGACGGCCGACAGCCGCGGCCTGGGCATCAACATCCACGCGTGCTTCCAGAGCCCGGCGCAGATCTACGAGCGGTGGGGGAAGTTCGGCTACCAGACCATCTGGGACAACTGCGTGAAGTTGGTGCTCGGCGGCCTGTCCAACAAGGAGCACCTGCAAGACCTGTCCGAACTGTGCGGCAAGCACAAGGAGAAGAAGGAAAGCCGCTCCAGGACCCCGGGCCCGGACGGCACGATGAAGGAGTCGGTGTCCTGGACCAAGGTCGAGGTCGACACCATGACGGCCTCGGAGATCATGAATCTGGAGCCCGGAGAGCTTCTGATCCTGCGCAAGCACCTGGGCGGTCCGGTCCTCGCGCACTTCACCCCGGTGTGGGACCGCAAGGACATCAAGACCGCCGAGAAGGCGGACAAGAAGGCAGCGAAAGCGGAACGCAAGGCCCGCAAGCGCAAGGCGTCCGTCGCCGCCACGGTCCCCGCACCTCCCGTGCGGGAAGCGCCGGCCGACCTGTGGGGTCCGCCGCAGCCCGCGGACCCGTGGGCGCCGACCGGACCGGACATCAGCCCGTGGACGGCCGACCCGGCGGCCAGCACCTGGTCCCCCGCGCCACTGCCCGGCCAGCGCGACGCCCAGGTCGTCCGCGGTGAGGTCGTACCGCCCAGGCCCGAGCAGCCCCCCGTTGTTCCGCAAAAGCCGGACTTCGAGCCGACCGGTCACCTCGAGCAGGTCCCGCCGCAGCCCGAATCCGCTGCGGACAAGCCCGCCGACCGCACTGCCCCCATCCCGCTGCGCAAGACCGGCACCGACGGCAACGCCGACCCCGGAACGGACGACGGCTGGGGCGACGACGACGAGACAGGGTTCTAAATGGCGGACGACATGAAGGTCAGCGTCGGCGAGATGCTGCTGACGCTGACGGGCAACGTGTCCGATGCCCGCAAGCGCCTGGCGGACCTGGAGAACCAGAAACTCAAGCAGGAGCTGGAGGGGCTGGCCACCAAAGTGGGCGGCCTCAAGGAGCAGCTCACTGCGGTCACCGAGGCGTTCGTGGCGCTGCAGGCCGAGCCGGAACCCGAGCCCGAGCCGGACTGGCCGGGTGTCTCCCCGAACTGGACCGACGACATCGACCAGGATCAGGCCCGGGAGCTGTGGGACTGGCTGACCGGGTGGTGCCAGAACGTCCTGTGGCCCATCTACGCCCAGGACGTGTGGAAGCCCTGCTGGTACCGGCACACCCGCGTGCGCATCGCGCTGACCGCCCTGCGCGGGGCCCACCAGTGGTCGTACGAGACCACGAAGGTCCCACCGACGCGCGCGCTGGAGTGGGAGTTCCGCTGGTGGCCGCAGACCGAGACCCTGCTCAAGGAGGAACTGAAGAACTGCGGCCTTCCACGGGACGACCTCAAAAAGCCCAAGCACCCGGTGCCGATGCCCAAGCAGCCCACGGTGGGAGACGAGACGCCCGCGCCTCCGGCCTTCACTATCACCGACTTCGTGGACCCCGGCTTCTTCCCGTACGTGGAGCGCAACATCGCCAAGCGCCGTAAGCCCGAGAAGAAGGACGGCGAGGAGGAGACCCCGGGCGACTGACGCCCTAGCCTGCAGCAGACAACAAACGGCCCGCCCGTCAAACGACGGAGCGGGCCGTTGCTGCGTGTGCACCCGGTACGGTCCGGGCTATGACTGCACTGCAACCCCAGACAGTACCGGTGCCGGTGCTCGATGTGGATCTCGAATTCCTCGATATCGTCACCGAGTGGGACGTGGACACCACGTTCCACCACTGGCGGCCCGGCATTGTCGTGCCGCCCACCTTCCGGCCGGCCATCTCGCCGCGCGTCATCGCCCTGGCCAACCAGAAGGGCGGGGTGGGCAAGACCATCACCGCCCTGGAGCTGGCGATGGCCTACGCGGCCCGCGGCCTGCGGGTGCGGCTGATCGACGCCGACCCGCAGAAGGCCGCGCTCTCGGCCTGGCTCAAGGAGACCTGCTACCCCGCCGACGCGAAGGACCGGCGCACGCTGCGCGACGTCTTCTTCGGCGAGGCGACGCTGCGCGAGACCACCTACCCCACGGTCTACCAGGGCCTGTACCTAGTGCCCTCCGACCCGAGCCTCGGCGACGTGGAGAACGCCACGCCCCAGCAGGTGTTCAGCCCCGAGTCGCTGCTGCGCGACGCGCTGCGGGCCGACACCGAAGACTGGGACATCACGATCATCGACTCCGGCCCCAACCTCGGCAAGCTCACCGTGGCCGCCCTGGTCGCCTCCGACGACGTCGCCATCGCCGTCCAGGACGGCGGCCTGGAGGTCGTCGGCACAGGCTCCGTGGTCACCACCATCAAGACCGTCCGCAAGCGAATGAACCCCTCGCTGCAGGTACGCGCGGTGTTCTTCACGGACTTCAAGAAGGACTCCCTGCACCGCCGGATCGGGCGCGAGATGAACAAGGCGTTCCCCGACGCCCTGATCGTCCCGTGCCGCGAGTCGACCCAGGCCGGGTGGGCGTCGCTGGGGAAGCGCCCGCTGCGAATGCACACGCCCAACGAGAAACCGACCCTCGACTACGACCGGGCGGCTGACCTCCTCGTCGCCCCCAAGCAGAAGGTGAGCTGACGACGTGGCGGCACGTAACCAGGACGTCGCCGACGACGAGTTCGCCGGCCTCGACGGATCCAGCGGGACCGACGACGTCGGCACCCAGACCGGAAAACTCCTCGAAGTCCCGAAGCAGGACCCTGCCGCCGTCTACGACTCCGTGGTGGCCCTGGCCGGCTCCTTGCCCAGCCTCGACGACGTCGCGGAAGTCGAAGAGGGCGACGTCTCCCCGCTGACGGACGCGGAGAAGCAGCAGAAGGAGGAGACCGAGACCGTCATCGTCGCGGCAAGCAAGGTCGGCAAGGCCGCGATCTGGGTGATGGGCCAAGGCTTTGCCGCGGCCAAGAAGGGCCAGTGGTTCCGCGAAACCCACCCCACCATCGAGGCGTACATGGCCGACCTGGTGCCGGAGGTGGTACCACGTCAGGCCCGCCGCTGGGTGACGGGCTCCACACTCGCCCTGGCCATCACCTCCCGCACCGGCACGGCCCCCGTCGAGGGGCAGATCCGCGAACTGGTCAGGGCCAAAGGCAAGGAGAAGAAGACCCTGCCCCAGGACATCGCCGAGGACATGTACGTCGTCGCGAACGAGGTGGCGGACACGACCGGCGCCAAGGTGACCGCGAAGGTGCTGGCCAACTTCCGCAAGAAGGTCGAGGAGACCGGGCTGCCCCAGGAAGTCGAGCAGCGGAAGGCCACCCTGCAGGAGCTGGCGCTCGACGCGCTCGCTGGACCAATTGGTCCCGAAGCCCAGGACGGGGCCGCAGGGGAGCCCGAGGAAGCGCAGGACGACGTCGTCGAGGCCGAGATCGTCACTCCTCATCTCGATGCGCTGGACAAAGCACTCCGCACCCTCAAGACGGTCCGCAAGACCATCAAGGCGCCCACCTTCAGGGAGGCGGTCGCCGAACACGACCCCGAGCGGTACAGCGCGCTGATCACGGACCTGCGCACGATCACGCGCGAGCTGAACGGCGTGACCGACCGCGCGCCGGGACCGATGGACCTGACCGTGCCCACCCAGGCAGAACACGACAATGCCGAGCATCTGGAAGGCTCCGCGACCTGAGATCGCCCCGGCACCGGAACGAGTGAAACCCGCCCTGTTCACCGGGGCGGGCTTCACTGCGAATGAGGCAGAACTTCAGCCGTGCCAGAACCACGGCTGGTCGTCGGTCAGGCCGCGTACCCACATCACGGCGTGCTGTACGCCGTTGGCGTGCTTGCGGCGAGGGCCCGTGCGCAGCGCCTCATCGGCAGCGTCGTCCTCGGCCCTCAGCTGCGCTCCGTCAGGAATGCCCATGCGGCCGGTGTACGAAGCAGCGCTCTGGCCAAGCACCCACCGGTAGGCGTCCCGCACGCCCTCGTGGAACTCCGGCATCTCGTAGCCCTGGCTTAGGGCGTACTGGATGTTCTCAACCAGGGCCGTGATCTCCGCGATGGTTCGCCGTCCGACTGTGGTGGCTTCTGCAGGTGCCGTATCTGGCAGGGGAGGGACCCCCTGCTGCGTCACGGGCGCCTCGGCCGGCGGCATGGCGCCGGGCCTGTTCCACATCGGGTTCTCAGCCATACAGGCACGGTAGCGGGCCACGCAGACACGGGGCAGAAGGACGAAGGGCCAGCGGTCGCCTCCGCTGGCCCTTCAGCTACATGTCGATGTCGGTGTCCAGGTCCGGCATGGACGGCGGCGGCTCCGGGGCCGGGACAGCGATGGGCTCCGGCTCGGGCGCAGCGATCTCCGGCGCAGGAGCGGCGGGGGAGCTGGGGGCCGACGAGTTCATGTCCTGGTCGTGCCCGGCCAGTTCCTGGCCCAGCCGCTCGTACTCGGCCTCGAAGTCGATCCCGGTGTCCCGGCGCTCGCGGTCGATCTCCTCGGCCTGCGACTGCCGCTCTGCCTCCCTCTGCCGCTCGGCGGCCTGCTCCCGCTCCTGGACACGTTCGGCGAGGATTCCCTCGGCCTGCCGAGCCTGCTCAATGGCTCGCTCCAGGTACTCCCGGTCGTAGATCGCCGTCAACGAGTCGTCCTCGGGCTCGGGAGCCGTTGCAGCTGTTTCTGCGACGGTCGGCTCGGGGGCGCGGCGCTCCAGCTCGGTGCGTGCGAGGTCTGCTTCGTCCCGGATGGTCTGGGTCTCCTCGACCCACTGCTCCCGGGCCTGCTGGACCTCCTGGTACTTGAGCGCGCGGTCGCCCATCGTCTCGGCGATGTTGCGGCTGGTCTCCGCCCGGTCGAGGGTGTCCTTCACCAGGTCGCTCGGGTCGATCTCCGCCTGGAGCGTGGGCACCTGCTGCAGCGCCATCGACTGGGCGAGGGCCTGCTGGTGCTCGTTGTAGCCGGTTGCCTTCGAGACCTCGTACATGGCCTGGTTGACGCGCTCCTCGTGGGCCGCGGTCTCCTTCTCCGCCATCTCCTGGGCGCGCAGTTCCATCTGCGTGGCCTGGTCGGCGAAGTCGCGCTGCGCGGCGAAAGCCTGCTGCATCTGGTCGGCGACGTACGGCGGTGCCCAGTCCTCTTCGCGCTCGCCGCGCTCGACCATCTTGTTCAGCGTCTCGTCCGAGGCGCGGGCGATGTCGGCCTCGCGCTCGTCGACGCCCAGGGCGCGGCGTGCCCGCTCCCAGTCGGCGCGGGCCTCGACCGAGCCGCGCGGCGGCGCCTGGCCGATGGCGCTGCGCTCGTCGTCGTGGCCGTGGGCCTCGCGGTAGCGCTCGACCCGGCCGGCTCGCAGCTCCCAGTCCGCACGGTCGATCGGGTCCTCGGGTACCGGTCCCAGCCGCTCGATCGCCCACTGAGGCTCCTGCTCGGCGACGCGCTGACCGAGCCGCTCGACGCGCTGGTCCATCTCGGTGGCCCACTCGTCCATGAAGCGGCCCAGGTCGCCCGGGAGCGTCGGGGTGCGGGAGGCGTAGGAATCCGTGGCCTCCCACTGCGCCTCGCGCTCGGCGGCCTGCCGCTGGGCAACCTCGTTGTCCTGGCCAGCGTGGAGGACATCCACGTTCAGCGCGAAGGCGTCGTTCTGCTTCATCAGCTCCTCGAAGTGGGGGTTCACCTCCTCGGGGCCCGCGGGCACGTCGAGCACCAGGCCCTGGACGTCGGCGTCGGTCAGTTCCTCGGCGGCCTCGCGGGCGTTGGCCATCTGGTCCTGCTGCTTGGCCTGGCCGTCCTCGTCGGTGTCGCGCTGCAGCGTCTCCAGGTACTCCTGGTTGGCGAGCGTCTGCTTGAGCAGTTCCGCGTGCGGGGTCTCGTCGACCAGCTGCTGCAGCTCGTCCGGGTCCACCGGCTCGTGCGCGGCCTCGATCGCCGCGTCGACCTTCTGGCGCTGCTCGGTGAGGGCGGCGCGCTGTTCGGCTTCCTCGGCGAGGACCTTGGTGCGCTCGGCGTGCTCGTAGGCCCGCTCAAGGCGCCAGTGCAGGGTCGCGGCGTGGTCGTCGGCGCTGTCCAGCTCACGGGAACGGGCCGTGCGGACCAGCAGGTCCTCGGCGTCGTATCCCTGCTCCTCGACGTGCCGGGCCAGCCGCATGAGGCTGCCGTAGGACTCCTCGGAGCACAGCCGCTCGTACTCCTCGGAGCCCAGCGCCTGGTACAGGGCCCGGCCGTACTTCTCCTCGGCCTGCTGGTCCTTGACCCCCGACCAGACGGGTTCGAGGACCGCGAGGTGCTCGCGGCGCTCCAGCTCGCCCTCGATCGTGCGCGTCGCGGTCTTCTCCAGGCTGCTGCGCTGCAGCGCCGAGTTGAGCGTGGCGAGGTAGTCGGGAATGTCCTCCTGCTTGATGTCGTCCCGATGGGTGATGACGTAGCCGAAGTTCCCGGCCTCGCCGCGGGTGAGCATGACGTACAGCGCCTCGCGGCTGGTCGTCTCGTCGACCAGCGAGTGGCACACCCCGACCGTGCGGCCCTGGGCACCGTGCACGGTGGCGGCGTAGGCCAGCTCGACGTGCTCCTTCACGTACGCGGCCGGGAGATGCATCCGGGCGCCGTCCTCCAGCTGCACCATCAGCGCCCCGTTGTCGCTGATCCCGGTGACCTTGGCGACCGTGCGGTTGACCGCGAAGTCGCCGTTCTCGGCAGTGATCTTCCGGTCGTTGCGGCGCAGCTGGATCAGGTCGCCCACACCTGCCTTGGTCTCGATGCCGTGGTCCTCGCGGCCGGTGCGCAGCACCACACCGTCCTCGGAGACCCGCTTGGCACGGACCAGGTCGGCACGCACCCGGGCCGACAACTCCGCAACCTGAGCGTTGTCGGAAGCGATGAGCAGTGGGTTCTTGCCGTCAAGGTGGTCGGTCAGCCATGCCTGGTAGGCGCGCTCGGTCATCTCCTCGGCGGAGCCACCGCGGAAGCGGCGGCGCAGCTCGTACTGCTCCAGGGCCTCGGGGTCGCCGGTGCGCAGCTTGAGCGAGGCGTCGGCCTCCCACTGCCGCGTGACCTTCTCGCCGGTGACCGGGTCGACGTCCCGGAAACGGCGGACCTCATCGAGGAAGTGCACGCCCGGCGCCTCTTCAACCCACTGCGCGAACATGCCGCCCGCGCCGACGGCGGGCAGCTGCGCGGGGTCACCGGCGGGAATGGTCTTGGCGCCACTGGCCTCGACCAGCTTGCGGATCTCGTTGATGTCGGTGGTGTCGGTCATGCCGTTCTCGTCGAGGACCACCAGGGCACCCCGGGGGATCCGGTACTTGTCGGCGTCGGGGACGTTCTTGCCCTCGGCGATGGCCTTGTTCTTGAGCAGCAACATCTCGATGTTGGCGACGTTCTCGATGCCCTCTTCCTTGAGGACCTCGGCGGCGCGCTGGCCGCTGGCCAGACCGATGACCTTGCCGTCGTTGTGGGACTCCCAGACCTCGGTGAGGGCGGCAAGCGTGTAGCTCTTACCGGCGCCGGCCGGGCCGACCAGCAGGTCGACCTTGCGCCCGGAGGTGGCCGCGGAACGGACGAAGTCGGCCTGGGCGCCCTTGAGGCCGCGGCGCTCGATGACCTCCTCGACCAGCTCAGCGGGCACGGTCGGGGCGCCGCGCTCGCCCGCGAACTGCCGCAGCCGTTCCTCGACGCGGATGTGCTCCTCGGTGGCGTACCGGTCGAAGGTTGCCGGGTTGGGCTCGTAGACGAACGTGCCGTCTCGGCGCTGCAGCTCGGCCGGGATCTCGACCAGGGCCGGGGCCTTCGTACACACCACGCCGTTGTCGGCGGTGGGGGAGAGCGCGTCGTCGGCCAGCTTGTTGAGCAGGTCGGTGACCTGGTGGGCCTCCAGCCCACCGAGCGTGTCGGGCAGCTGCTTGGTCAGCTCCACGATCAGGTCGGGCCTGGTCCAGGTGGGCTTGGCCTCCTGCACGGCCTCGATCGCCCGGCGTTGGATGACCTCGGGGTCGAACTCCTTGGCCGGCCGGTGCAGCTGGTGCACGGCGGACCGGTCGGCGACCTGGTCCGGGATGTCCGCGAGGCTCTCACGGAAGCGGTCCTGGGTCGCCGTCTCCCAGCGCTGAAGCAGCTGGTCACGGGTGGTGGCGTCGTGCTTCTTGGCGTTGCGCTGGTCGAGCGTGACGTACTCCGACATGCGGGCCAGCACGTACGCGTTCGGCTTGACGCCGTTCTTCTCCTCGTACGCCTTCTCCAGCTCGGCGACGCCCTCCAGGATGCCCATGCGACGGCTGCTGTGCAGGTCACGCTTCTCCTGGCTGATGCCCACGATCTCGCGGGCCTTGCCGTCCGGGCGCATCTCGACGCGGACGCCCATCACGCGCTCCAGGGCCTCGTTGCCGACTAACTCGGCGATGTGCCCGGCGGCCTGCTTGTGCTTGAACAGCCCGCGGCCGTCGAGGGAGCGCCACACGGTCTTCTCCTGACCGGTGACCGCATCGACATCTACGGTCTTGACCTTGGCCAGCACGGCCGTATGGACGTGCAGCTGGGGGTCGTCGTTACGGCTCGTGTGCTGGGCGAATCCAGCGACGACGAACTCATGGGCGTCCACGTACCGGCCGCTCGCCCGACCCTCAACGGCCTGGCCATGGTGCCCGGCCCGGGAGTAGCCCGCCTCCTCCTGCATGTGCTGCAGGCCAGCCTGGACGCCTTCCTTCCAACAGTCCCAGACCTGCTCGGCCTTGCGGGTGTACTCCGCAGCCGTCTCCGCGTCGCCCGCCTCCCGGGCCTCCATCGCCTTGACCTGCAAGCTCGCGTGGTAGACCGACCACGACTTCGGGGCGCTGAAGGTCAGGTCGTAGTAAAGCGTCGCGGACGGGGCTTCCTTACGGACGGAGAACTCGATGCTCTTGACCTGCTCCGGGCTCAGTTCCCCGCGTGGGGCCGCCGCACGGGCCTTCTCCATCGCCGCCTCGAGGCGCTTCTCGTACGCCTTCTCGTAGGTCTTCGGCGCGTTGCCGAGCGTCGCCGCCTTGCGGATCTTCTTCTCCGCCTTGGCGTACTCCTCGGTGCCCTCCTCGTGCGGGATCGCTTCGAGCTTCACGTACATCTCGTCGCGCTTCCGAGGGTCGATCCAGTGCGTGTAGAGATCCTCGAAGACCTCGTTCTGCACCTCGCCGGACAGGCCCAGCTCGTCCAGGCCCTCACCGAGCCAGTAGCCGGGCGGCTCGCCCGCCTCGCCGATGCTGCGCAGGTAGTAGTGCTCGGCGCCCTGACCAACTTCCTTGGTCAGGTACCGAGGATCGCTACCAGCGGAGATCGACAACATCGAGACACAGAGTAAGCGAATTTCAAGATCATTAGTAGCCATCGGATCGTGATGCATAGGTGTGCTGGCTTGTTGTAGTGAGCATGAGCCTTACGGTCTGTAGGTGGTCCGGATGATCAAGATGAGAGATGGGGTCCGATGGCCTAGGGCTGCAGAGGGTCAGAATCGGAGGTTCCACGGCGGGAATGGGTCGGTCCTGCGGCCTTGGCGGCGGGCTACGGCCCGCATCGGGGGGCCTCGGCCCGATGCGGTGCTGCGCGCCTCTTGCCCCGAAATGCGCCGGTCGGCGGGCACGGCCAGCACCGGCCACCGGTCCTCGCGGCGGGCGGGGCGCCCACCGGGGTGCCGACGCCCATATCTGGAAGCGGTGGTGGCCACCCGCCGCACCCGTGCGCTACGGTCGGCACCGACGACATCGACCCCCGCCGGGCTTCCCGGCGGGGGTCGACTGTTACCAGCCACCGGTCGAAGGGCGGCGGCCTTCCCCACCCACCCCGGCCGCGCGCGTCAGCGCGGCGGCCGGCTTCCCCGCCGACCCGGGTCGGCGGCCACAGTGCGTGACTGGCGCCGGGGAACTTCCCCGCCCGCCGCGCCGCGCGTGGGGAACGGCGGCGTCCCCTCGACGGCGGCTGGGGAACTTCCGGCCGCACCCGTTCCCCGGACCCGGGGAAGTCACGTCGAGCGTGGGGAAGGTGGGGAACTCGGCCGCGCCGGGGAAGTCCGGCGAGCCGGGGAACTTCCCCACCCGGCCCGGTCTTCCCCACTCCGGCGCTGGGGAAGTTCCCCACGGGCGGCTGCTTCCCCACCCCGCCGGACGGCGCGCGGTTTCCCCGCGCGGTGGGGAAGCGACGGCGGGGAATGCTGCCGCGAGTCGCAGACGAACATCCCCGCCCGGGTTCCCCACCCCGCCTTCCCCGCACCCCGCCCCGCCCCGCCCCTCCGCGCACGCGACGGGGCGGGACCAATTGATCCCGCCCCGGGGGTACTGCCGGTCGGTCAGAAGAGAGAGTCCTGGTGCGCCCCCGTCGGGTTGCCGGCCACGAGCGCGGCGGCAATCGCCTCGTCGAGGTGGTCGGGGTCGGCGGCAGCGATGGCGGCCTGGACCGCCCGCGCCCGGCCGATCGCGCCGCGTACGTCGGCGAGCGCGTGGCCCGCCAACCTGCGGCGACTCGCGGCGTCGCGGTTGTTGTCGCCCCGGGTGCCGAGCAGCCAGTGGGCGGGGTTCTGGCACGGCGGCTCGTCGCAGGTGTGCCGCACGACGTGGCCGCGGGGGATCGACTCGGCGCCGTGGGCGAGCCGGTAGCCGAACAGGTGGGCTGGCATGGTGCCGCGCCGTTTGTCGCCGGGGAGCGACGTCGCGCGGAACGTCCCGTGGGCCGTGTCGCTCAGTCCGCCGGTCCACCACCAACAGTCGGCGGGGCCGCGCCGGAGAACGTGGCTCCAGTACCGCGCGACGGTTTCCCCATCGGCAAGGAGCCTTCCCCACTCCACGCTGTTCCCCGGTGGGGAAGACAAGTCGACTTCCCCACCTTCCCCGGCTCGGAGGTCTTCCCCACCCCGGGGAAGGTGGGCGGCTTCTTCCCCACGGGCCGGGTGGGGAAGTTCGGCGTGGGGAACTGCGGGCCGCTGCCCGCTGGGGAAGTTCACCGCTGCACCAGCCGGGCGGGGCCAGGCCGGGTCGTGGTGGGGATGGTGTCGGGGTCCGCGTGTATGAGCAGCGCCTGGGGCCACGGCCACTCGCGCACCACTTCCCCGTCGCTGTACGTGATGGCCACGGTGGTGTCGTGGTCGGGGTCGTAGGCGGCCTCGGTGAAGTGCCGCCACCCCTCCGGCGGGTCGCCGTAGATCCGCACCCATCCGCCGGCGAGGACATGGGCGAGGTCCTGCACACGGATCTCGCGCGCCTGGGGCTCCCACGCCGCGGCGGCCGGCGCGGGCAGGGGGTCGGCGTCGTCGTCCGGGTTCTCGTCGGCGGGGTCGTCTTGGACGGCCAGCTCGGCGGTTGCCTCGAAGTCGACCTCGCCGGTGCCGTGGAAGCACACGACCGCGCCGTCGGCGTCCGTCTCGCTGTACGACGGGAGGTCTTGGTCGTCGTTCTCGTCGCCGGTGCCGTAGGTCCGGCGGGTGCAGTCGGGCGCGGTGCAGCGCCAGACCTCTTCGCCCTCGACCTGGATCCGCTCGGTCACGGTCGAGCACTCCGGGCACGGCGGCGGTGTGATGGACATCATGGGCGGCTTCCGTCGTCGGCGGGCGGCTCGTCGAGCAGGGCGGCGGCGCCCGGTCCGCCCGCGAGGCCGGTGCCGTGGCAGTGCCCGCAGTAGCCGGTGCCGTCGGGGTGGGCGGCGCGGAAGGTGTCCAGCTCACCGCGCACCAGGGCGGTCACCCAGTCGAGCTGGCCGGGCTCGATCGGGACCTGGTGCTGCTCGCCGGTCACCGGGTCGGCGACCGTGACGGTCACGGGCGCGGTGCCCTCCGGGTCGGTCGGGTATCCGTCGGCCAGCTCGGCGAGCGCCTGGGCGAACGCGCCGGCGGCCGGGGTGGTGGTCTCGGTGCTCACGTGGTGACTCCGTCCGTCGTGGTGTTGGCCGCGAGGAAGGCGCCGGCAGCGGCACTCGCTTCCTCGCTCGTGTCGTACGTGACGCCCTCGGGGGCCTCGGCGGTCCGGCGGTTGGCGGCCGTGGCGATCCACCACCATCCGCCGTCGTCAGGGTGGAAGCTGACGCGGGCTTCGCCGCCGAACGCCTCGAAGTGGATGGGCTCGCGGCCTCGGTAGGTGTCGGGGTTGAGGGCGCTGACCGTGTGCGACCAGCGCTTGCGGGCACCCTGACGGGTGATGCCCCAGGCAGCCCCGAGGTCGGGGTAGTTGGCGCCGTGCATGCCCGCCTCGGCCGCGAAGTCGTCGGCGAGACGTTCGGTCTCGGTCTTGATCTGCCGCAGGGCGCGGAGCATCGAGAGGTTCCAGTCGGCCGTCTCCCCGTTCGACAGGGTGAGCGTCCCGGCGACGTCACGGGACAGGTCGCGCAGGTGGGCCTCGCGGGCGGAGATGCTGCGGACCAGTTCCCGGGCCACGTCCTCGATACGCGCGCGGCACTGGTCGGCCTGCTCGGCGGTGGGGTCCGTCCACGGTGGGTCGAACCGCTGCAGCAGGAAGGCGTCGATACGGGCGCCCATCTCATCGGTCGTCATACTCACCACGATACCGGCCCGGTAACTGAGTTACCAGGGGAACAGAGTTTCCGTGGTAACTGATTTGTCGTCTGGGTGTGAGGAACTGCTCGGCGGCCCGCAGGGCTTGTTATTAGCTCGCGTGGTGGGAGCGGGCCGGGCGTATGCGGCTGATCTGCGGCGGCGTAGCTGTACTCCGACCCGGGCGGGCAGATATGACATGGGCGTCCGTGCACGACTGGGGGTGGTGGGGGTGAGCGACGTGTGGCGGCTGCGCCGGTCTCCGGAGGGGACCCGACGCGCGTGGCGTCAGCGTGAGGTACTGCAGGTGATCCTGCGCGGCGAGTACGGGCCGCGTTGGTGGGAGGTCATGCCTGCGTTCCTCGCGGTGCTGGTCGCCCTCGGGTTACCGCTGTTCGTCATCGGCTGGCTGTGGGCGCGGCTGGGCTGGTGGGCGGCGCTGCTCGCCGCGGGCGCCTGTGCGTGCGGGGTGCGGGCAGTGGTGCTGCGCCGGCGGGAGGTCGCGGCCCGCAACCGGCGCCGCGCGGTGCGCTTCACCCTCGGCCAGATCGACGCGGCCGACGACCGGGAGTTCCGCCGGATCGTCGGTCGGCTGCTGCTGCGCGACGGGTGGACGGCCAAGGGGGTGCTCGTCAACGACCGGGGCACGGTGCACCTGGTCGGCAACGACCCCGGTGGGCGGCGCATGGGCTGTGCCTTCGAGCGCGGGATCGAGGCGGCCGGGCAGGATGGCCCGCCCCCGGCGGCGACGCTGCGCCCGGTGAGCGCGGCCCCGGACGACGACGGTCCGGAGGAGAGGGAGGGACCCGCGCCCTTGCTGCTGATCGTGTCGTCCGGGGCCTTCGGCCGGGGGCGGGTCGTGTGGGCGGCGCGCAACAACGTGCACCTGGTCGACCGGGGCCAGCTGCAGCGGTGGGCGGCGGGGGAGAGCCTGCGGGTGCTGCTCGACCTGGACCGCGCGGATTGACCCCGGGATACAGGAAGGGCCCGGCAGGTGCCGGGCCCTTCCTCTTTGCTGCTCGCCGGGGCGGTCAGCCTCCGTGCAGGGGCAGGCGCTGTAGGGCCAGCTGCTCGACGGCGGTGATGCGATCTGGCGTCCAGCCCTGCTGTGGCGGGAGGTTCTGGAGCAGGCGCGGCAGTTTCCGCGCGGCGATGACGGTGACGCCCTGGACCTCTATCCGTCGCCAGAACCCGGGGACCTTGGCGCCGTGGACGGCGACGAACGGCCGTACCTCGCAGCCCAGTGCGCGGCTGGCCTGCTGCGCTTCCCACACGACCTTGCGCAGGGCATCGGTCTGGTCGTATCGGCCGTACCGGAGGGTGCCGCCCGTCAAGGTGAGCTTCGACTTCTTCGACACCCACGCCTTGCTGTCCACGTACGCGACCCCGGCCGCGCCGATCACCAGGTGATCCAGGTTCGCCCTGGACCGGGGGATGGCCCGGTCGTGCAGCACGGCGTACCCGCGACGCTCCAGCGGGGCCAGTAATCGGGCGGTTGCCTTCTCGCCCGCGGCGCCCTTGCCCCATGAGTCGTCCGCGCGGCGGTAGGTCTGCCGGACGCCGTACGCCACGATGCCCAAGGCTACGACCAGCCCGGCCTGCCACACGATGGCGACGGCGG
>NZ_JANIAA010000052.1 GCF_024505145.1 Streptomyces rugosispiralis
GGGGGGGGGCCGCGGGGGGGGGGGGGGGGGGGGGGGGGGGGGGGGGGGGGTGGGGCGGGGGGGGGGGGGGGGGGGGGGGGGGGGGGGGGGGGGGGGGGGGGGGGGGGGCGGGGGCGGGCGGAGTCGTCGGGGTCGGTCAGGGCGCCGGGCACGGGCTGCGGTTGGGGAGACAAGGGGGCTCCCCCGGGGGTATGCGGCATGGTGGGTGTGCGGCGCGGGCGTCACGGCGTTCATGTCCTGGGCCCGGCGCCTGCCTCCTTCGGTGGTGCGATGGCGGTGCGGTCGTACGGTGCGGGACGCGTCACCGGTGGTCTCCGGTGAATGGCGGGGCGAATGGGGCAGCGGTGGGAGGGAGTTCGCGGGAGCGAGTTCCGGCGGGAAGTTCGCGGGAGCGAGTTCCGGCGGTGTGGATCGCCGCGTCCAGGGCGTCGGTGAGCCGGTCCAGGACGGCCTCTGCCTGCTCATCGGTGATGGTGAGGGGAGGAAGAAGGCGGATCACCGCGCTGTGGCGCCCGCCGAGTTCGACGATGAGCCCGCGCCGCAGGCACTCCTGCTGAACGGCCGCCGCGAGCGCGGGATCGGCGGGCGGAGCCCCCGTACGCGTGGCACCGGCGTACGACGCTCCCCCATCCAACGCCCCGCCCGCGCCCCCGCCTTGGGCGCCCACCCACCGGGCTTCCTCGCGCGAAGTCATCTCGCAGGGGGCCGCCTCGGTCGAGGGTGCCTGGTACGGGGATGCGCGGCCCGGGGTTCCCTCGCGGTCGGTGTTCGTCGCGTACCCGGCCCCCGCGGCGTGCCCGGCTCCCTCGGGGTGCCCGGCCCCCGCGGCATACTCCGCTCCGTCGGCGTGCCCGACCTCGGGGTGCCCGACTTCAGCGTGCTCGACCGGCGCTGCGTTCCCGGCCTCCCCCGCGGGCCCAGCCTCCGGGTCCACCAGTTCCAAGCCGATCATGAGGCCGCGGCCGCGTACGTCTCCGATCCACCGGCGTCCGGTGGCGAATTGGCGTAGCCGGTCCAGCATCCGGGCGCCGACTGTTGCCGCGCGTTCGGCGAGGTTGTTCTCGCGGACGTAGGCGAGGGTCGCGGCGCCGGCGGCCATGGCCAGTTGATTGCCGCGGAAGGTGCCCGCATGGGCGCCGGGGGGCCAGACGTCGAGCTCCTCGCGGTAGACCACGACGGCCAGCGGCAGGCCACCGCCGATGGCCTTCGACAGCACCATCACATCGGGCACCACCCCGCTGTGGTCGACCGCCCAGAAGGCCCCGGTGCGCCCGACGCCGGTCTGGACCTCGTCCGCGATGAGCGGGATGGAGCGAGCCGCGGTGATGTCGCGCATCCGGCGCAGCCAGCCGTCCGGGGCTGGGATCACCCCGCCCTCGCCCTGTACGGGTTCGAGGATCATCCCGGCCGGGTCGGGCGCCCCGCCCTTCGGGTCGTCGAGCAGCTTCTCGGTCCAGCGCGCGGAGAGTTCGGCGCCGTGCTCCCCGCCCACGCCGAAGGGGCAGCGGTAGTCGTACGGGAAGGGCAGCCGGGTCACACCGGACGACGGGGCGCCGCCGGAGGCGGCCAGGGCCCCGGCCGTCATGCCGTGGTAGGCCCCGGAAAAGGCGAGCAGGCCGTCGCGCCCGGTGGCAGTCCGCACCAGTTTGAGCGCGGCCTCGACCGCGTCCGTGCCCGCCGGTCCGCAGAATTGCACCCGCGCGCGGGCGGCGAGTCCGGGCGGCAGGGTGGCGAACAGCTCGTCCGTGAAGGCGTCCTTGACCGGTGTGGCCAGGTCCAGGACCTGCAGCGGTGCCTCCGCGTCCAGGACGGCCCGGATCGCGTCCAACGCCACCGGGTGGTTGTGCCCCAGGGCCAGCGCCCCGGCCCCGGACAGGCAGTCGAGATAGCGGCGGCCGTCGGCCCCTTCGACCGTCATCCCCCGGGCGCGCACCGGAACGATGGGCAGCGCCCGGGCGTAGATGCGGGCGGCGGACTCACGCAGCGCCTGACGCCGCAAGATCCCCTGGGCGGCGCCGCCATCGTCGGAGACGGCGGCCAGGGCCATCGGCGGGAGCTGGGTCACGGCCACGCGTCTCGGTCCTCCTGCTGCTGAACACCCTCCGGCTGTCCCCCGTACGTACCAACGACGCGTGGCGCTCTGGATCACGGGCTGGGCGAAGATCCTTACGGCCGGGAACCAAGGACCCGCTCGCAGCCGTCGTAGGCGGCACCGGCATAGTGGGATGCCACCCCATTGCCGGGGCGGTGCATGACAATTCCACACAGGCCGTAGAGCAGCTCAGAACTCAGGGGGAGTCCCGCCCATGCCATCCAAACGCCGACCCGCACTGGCCGTGGCCGCCATAGCCTCGGTTCTGGCGCTCACCGCCACCGCGTGCGGCTCCTCGGACGACAACACCGACGCCAAGCCGACCACGTCGTCGGAGCAGCAGGGTGTGGGCGACATCAAGCTGCCTGACAACCTCAACGACAAGTTGAAGAACCTCGGCATCGATCTGGACCAGTGGAAGAACGGTGCCTGGAACAAGTGGGACAAGGACGACTGGCTGCGCGAGGCCGGTGACTTCATCAACCCGATCATCAAGGGCCTGTGGAAGCCGGACCGGATGCGCGACGCGCAGGAGCCCGACAAGCCGGTGGACGACAGCGACATCGCGGACGACCAGGGTGTGACCGACCCCGACCCGCAGCCCGTCCCGGCCAAGGAGGTCGCCAGCCCGTACAGCTCCAACGTCCCCTACGCGGGCAAGGTCTTCTTCGACGGCCCCGAGGGCTCGATGGTCTGCTCCGCGACGGTGGTCGAGGACCCGGCGCACCCCGGCAAGTCCAACCTGGTGTGGACGGCGGGCCACTGCGTCCACGCGGGCAAGGGCGGCGGCTGGTACAAGAACCTGATGTTCGTGCCCGCCTACAACGACGCGGGCAAGTCGCAGGCGGAGCTGGAGAACGCCACCAAGGAGGAGCTGGCTCCCAAGGGCGTCTGGTGGGCCGACTGGGCGCAGACCTCCTCGCAGTGGATCGACAACGGCGCGGCCGTGGGCGGTAAGGGCGCTCCGTACGACTTCGCGGTGATGCATGTGAAGCCGGAGGTCAGCGGCGGAAAGTCGCTCGAGGAGACGGTGGGCGGCGCGCTGCCGGTCGACTTCAACGCCCCGGCGGTGAAGTCCATCGACGAGATCACGGCCACCGGCTACCCCGCCGCCCCGCCGTTCGACGGCCAGAAGATGAACCAGTGCGCGGACAAGCCGGGCCGGCTCTCCCTGGACGCCAAGCAGCCGACGATGTACCGCATCGGCTGCACCATGACCGCCGGCTCCTCCGGCGGTGGCTGGGTCGCCGACGGCGCGGACGGCAAGCCGGCGCTGGTGTCCAACACCTCGATCGGCCCGTCCGACGCGACCTGGCTGGCGGGCCCGCACCTGGGCCCCGAGGCGAAGGGCGTCTACAGCGCGGTCAGCAAGAAGTTCGCGAGCCAGTGACCGGCTGAGCCGGTAGCCGTCAGACGGCCGACCGTCCCACGACGAGGGCCCGCCCCCGGATTTCCGGGGGCGGGCCCTCGTCGTATGGCTGTCGTAGCCGACGCGATGCGGCTGTCGTGGCTAGCGCTGTCCGGCGGCCGCGGCCGGGATGAAGCGCCGCAGCTCCGCCGCGAGCTCCTCGTGCACGCGCGCCTTGAGCAGCGTGCCCTCGGGGGTGTGCTCCTCGGAAAGCACCTCGCCCTCGGCGTGGGTGCGCGCGACGAGCTTGCCGTGGGTGTACGGCAGCAGCACCTCGATCTCGACCTGGGGCCGGGGCAGCTCCTCGTCGATCACCGCGAGCAGCTCGTCGATGCCCAGCCCGCTGCGGGCCGACACCGCCATGGCGCGCCGCTCCATGCGCAGCAGCCGCTGCACGACGAGCGGATCGGCCATGTCCGCCTTGTTGATCACGACGATCTCGGGCACGTCGACCGCGCCCACATCGCGGATCACCTCGCGCACGGCGGCCAGCTGCTCCTCCGGCGTCGGATGCGAACCGTCCACCACATGGAGGATCAGATCGGCGTCGCCGACCTCCTCCATCGTGGAGCGGAACGCCTCCACCAGGTGGTGCGGCAGATGCCGGACGAACCCGACGGTGTCCGCCAGCGTGTAGAGCCGCCCGCTGGGGGTCTCGGCCCGGCGCACGGTCGGGTCGAGGGTGGCGAACAGCGCGTTCTCCACCAGGACACCGGCACCGGTGAGCCGGTTGAGCAGCGAGGACTTGCCCGCGTTGGTGTATCCGGCGATGGCGACCGAGGGGACCTTGTGGCGCCGCCGCTCCTGCCGCTTGATGTCGCGGCCGGTCTTCATCTCGGCGATCTCGCGGCGCATCTTCGCCATCTTCTCGCGGATGCGGCGCCGGTCGGTCTCGATCTTGGTCTCACCGGGACCACGGGTGGCCATACCGCCGCCCGAGGATCCGGAGCCACCGCCACCCATCTGGCGGGACAGCGACTGACCCCAGCCTCGCAGCCGCGGCAGCATGTACTGCATCTGGGCGAGCGAGACCTGCGCCTTGCCCTCTCGGGACTTGGCGTGCTGGGCGAAGATGTCGAGGATCAGGGCGGTCCGGTCGACCACCTTGACCTTGACGACGTCCTCGAGGTGGATCAGCTGTCCGGGGCTCAGCTCACCGTCGCAGACCACGGTGTCGGCACCGGACTCGACCACGATGTCACGCAGTTCCTCGGCCTTGCCGGAGCCGATGTAGGTGGCGGGATCCGGCTTGTTGCGCCGCTGGATCACACCGTCGAGCACCAGGGCGCCGGCGGTCTCGGCGAGGGCGGCGAGCTCCGCCAGGGAGTTCTCCGCGTCCCGCACCGTGCCGGAGGTCCATACGCCGACCAGCACCACGCGCTCCAGGCGCAGCTGCCGGTACTCGACCTCGGTGACGTCCTCGAGCTCGGTGGACAGCCCCACCACACGCCGCAGCGCGGCACGGTCGGAGCGGTCGTACTGGTCGCCGTCACGCTCCTCGTCGATCTCGTGACTCCAGGCGACGTCCTCTTCCATCAGGGCGTCGGCCCGAAGGCTCTCGGCGAGGCGCTGCCGGTCCTGCGGAAGGGAAGAGGAGTGGGTCAAAGGAATCCTTACGTCGTGGAATACCGTCACTGTCGACAACGCGTGGCGGGCCCGTGGGATTCCCCCACCGGGACCGGCCGCGGACGCCGACCCCTTGATGGTCGCACGCGGCGGGCGGGTCGTCACCCGGGTTTCACGGCCCATGGCACCGCGTAACGTACCGCGTGCCGCCCCGCCCGTGCGCCGGGCAGCGCGGCGCCCTTCGTGGTCTCCTTATCCGTCTGCTTCCAGTCGGCGTGTCCTGGCATCGGCGGCGTCTTTCTGCCGTACAGCCATGGATGGAGGAATCCGCTCAGATCGCGCCCCGCCACCGTGGAGGCCAGCCGGACGAAGTCGGCGGTCGAGGCCACACCGTCGCGGTGGCGGAGCACCCATTGCCGCTCCAGCCGCTCGAAGGCGGCCCGGCCGATCCGCTGCCGCAGCGCGTACAGCACCAGCGCGCTGCCGTCGTAGACCACCGGGCGGAAGATGCCGATCGGCTGGCCGGGGTCGGCCGCCTCGGGGGCCGCGGGCGGCCCTCCCTCGGCCCGCCAGGCGTCGGACTGCCCGTACGCCTTGCGCATCCGCCGCTCCAGGCTCGCCTTACCGCGCTCATCGGCGTACAGGGCCTCGTACCAGGTGGCGTGGCCCTCGTTGAGCCACAGATCGGACCAGCGGCGCGGGCTGACGCTGTCGCCGAACCACTGGTGCGCCAGCTCATGCACCATGATCGACTCGATGTACCACCGGGGCAGCCGACCGCTGGTGAACAGATCGCGCTCGAAGAGGGAGAGCGTCTGGGTCTCCAGCTCGAAGCCGGTGGTGGCATGGGCGATCAGCACGCCATAGGTCTCGAAGGGGTAGCGCCCGGCCTTCTTCTCCATCCAGGCCAGCTGCCCGGGGGTGCGCGCGAGCCACTTCTCCAGCCGTGCGCGGTCCGCCGCGGGGACGACGTCGCGCACCGGCAGCCCATGCGGCCCGGTGCGGCGCGGCACGGCGGAGCGGCCGATGGAGACCTGCGCCAACTCGGTGGCCATGGGATGGGCGAGGCGGTACGTCCAGGTGGTGCGCGGTCCCTTGCGGACGCGCTGTCCGGGCAGACCGCCCGCGACGACCGTAAGGCTCTTCGGAGCGGTGATCCTGAAGGTGAAGCGGGCCTTGTCGGCGGGGTGGTCGTTGCATGGGAAGACCCGGTGGGCGGCGTTGGCCTGGTTGGCCATGGCCAGCCCGTCGCTGGTGCGGACCCAGCCGCCGTTCGTGCCGCTCTGCGGATCGCTGGTGTGGCGGACGGTGATCCGGAAGGCGGCGCCCTTACGGAGGGGAGCGGACGGGGTGATCACCAGGTCCTCACCTGCCGTCGCGAACCGGGCCCGCGCTCCGTCGACCCGCACCGACTCCACGACGCCCTGGGCGAAGTCGAGGTTGACGGTGCGCAGCGGGGCGGTCGCGCGGGCGTCGATGGTGGTGACGGCGTCGAGTGGCCGGTCCTGACGGTGATAGGCGAACGCGATGTCGTACGCCGTGACGTCGTACCCGGGGTTCCCGAGCTGCGGGAAGAGGGGGTCGCCGATGCCCAGGGGACTCGGATGCCCGGGGGACACCGGTCCCGCGGCGGAGGAGGGGCCGACCGCGAGGAAGACGGCGGCCATGGCGGCGGCCACCGGAGCGGTCCTGCGGCGCCCGGTGCGCGGCGGCCAGGGGCGGCGCCCCGAAGAAAGCGTCATGCCCTACGGCTACCAGCGCCCCGGCTCCCGCGCAGTCGCTCCCGGCCTTGATCCACCCGAAGGAGTTCAGGCGACCCCAACGGAGGTCAGGAGCGGGCCGCTCAGGAGCATGACCGCCCGTCAGTGTGCCGCGGCCACGCTGCGGCCCTCGCGCGTCACGTCGTAGACCCCCGGGACGTTCCGCATGGCCCGCATCAGCGTCGGCAGCCTGCCCGCGTCGGGCAGCTGGAGCGTGTAGGTGTGCCGGACCCGCTGCTCACGCGGCGGTTCGACGGCGGCCGCCACCACCTCCGCGCCCTCGGCGGCGATGGCCTCGGTGAGGTCCGCGAGCAGATGCGGCCTGCTGAACGCCTCCGCGAAGAGGGTCACGCGATAGTCGCCGCCCCCGTCCCCGTCGTCCTCGTCCGCCCAGCGCACTCCGACGGCCGTGCGCCCGGCCGAGGTCATCCGCGCCACTCCGGGGCACCGCTCCCGGTGCACGGTGACGGCCCCGCCGCGGACCGCGAAGCCGGTGATCGCGTCGGGCGGCACGGGGGTGCAACAGCGGGCGAGCCGTACGGTCACGCCGGGCAGGTCGACGACGATGCCCGCCGCGGGGCGGCCGGCACCGGGCGACGCGGGGGCGACGGTCTGGCCGCCCTCCGAAGCCTGCGAGCCCCGCGTGGCCTGCGCGTCCTGGGTGTCCGGGGCCTTCTGCGTCTCCTGGCCGTCCCGCCCGTCCTGGCCGTCCTGGCCGGTGGGCTCGGCGGCGGACTCCGGCTCCTCGGCGGCCCCCCGGTGCTCCTGCGGCGACGCCGGATGGGCGGCCAGCCAGCGGTTGATGGCGATCCGGGCGGCCGGGGTACGGGCGTGGTCGAGCCACTCCGGCGAGGGGCCGTGGGAGGCGGTGTCCCGGGTGTCGCTCGCCATCAGCAGCTGCAGGGTGTCGCCGTCGCGCAGCACCGTGCTCAGGGTCGCGATCCGGCCGTTGACCCGGGCGCCGATACAGGAGTGCGCGTCGTCGCCGTAGAGGGCGTACGCGGCGTCCACACAGCTCGCGCCCGCGGGCAGGCCGATCGTCCCGCCGTCGGAGCGGAAGACGGTGATCTCCCGATCCTGGGCGAGGTCGTCGCGGAGCGAGGTCCAGAAGATGTCGGGGTCGGGGGTGGCGCTCTGCCAGTCGAGCAGCCGGGACAGCCAGCCGGGGCGGGTGGGGTCGGCCCGCTCGCCCTCGGGGGCGTCGGCGCCCTCCGGCGGGGCGTACGGATTGCCGAGGGCGATCACTCCGGCCTCCGCGACCCGGTGCATCTGGTGGGTGCGGATGAGGACTTCGGTGACCTCGCCGTCGCGCCCGGCCACGGCCGTGTGCAGCGACTGGTAGAGGTTGAACTTGGGGACCGCGATGAAGTCCTTGAACTCCGAGATCACCGGGGTGAAGCAGGTGTGCAGTTCGCCGAGGACCGCGTAGCAGTCCGCGTCGTCGGAGACGAGGACGAGAAGGCGGCCGAGGTCGGTGCCGGTCAGCTCGCCGCGCTTGAGCCCGGCCCGGTAGACGGAGACGAAGTGCCGCGGCCGGACCAGGGCTTCGGCGGTGATGCCCGCCTCGTGCAGCACGCCCCGTACGTCCTCGGCGGCCTGGGCCAGCGGGTCGGGGCGGCCGGCGTGGGCCTGGAGAAGCTCGCGGGTCCGCGCGTACTCGTCGGGGTGGAGGATGGCGAAGACCAGGTCCTCGAGCTCGGTCTTGAGCGCCTGCACCCCGAGCCGCTCGGCGAGCGGGATCAGCACATCGCGGGTGACCTTGGCGATGCGCGCCTGTTTCTCGGGGCGCATCACGCCGAGGGTGCGCATATTGTGCAGCCGGTCGGCGAGTTTGATCGACATCACCCGGACGTCGTTGCCGGTGGCGACGAGCATCTTGCGGAAGGTCTCGGGCTCGGCCGCCGCGCCGTAGTCGACCTTCTCCAACTTGGTCACGCCGTCGACCAGATAGCGGACCTCCTCGCCGAACTGCTCGCCCACCTGATCGAGGGTCACATCGGTGTCCTCGACGGTGTCGTGGAGCAGCGAGGCGGTCAACGTCGTGGTCTCGGCGCCCAGTTCGGCGAGGATCAGCGTGACGGCCAGCGGATGGGTGATGTACGGCTCCCCGCTCTTGCGCATCTGACCGCGGTGGGAGGACTCGGCCAGCACATACGCCTTGCGGAGCACATCCAGATCGGCTCCGGGGTGGTGGGCGCGATGGACCTTGGCCACATGCTCGATCGCGTCCGGCAGCCGGCCGCGGGAGGCGGACCCCAGCAGGGCGGCCCGGCTGAACCTGCGGAGATTGCGCAGATCGATGCGGGGGAGGCCGCGCCTGCGGCCGAACGGGGCCTGGTCGGTGGCCTCTGCGCTCATGGGCACCTCCGGCGGCGTCGAGCGTCAACCGGCGTGGGTACTCCCCCGGGGGCCGGTGCTTGATGCTATCGAGCCCATCACGCACGGCCGACCGGCTCTCGCCCAGAGTGAAACGGATCACCCATTCGAGGGAAGTGTCAGCCGAGGTCCGTGCCCAGCCAAGAGGGATCGATCTCCCCCTCGGCCACGATCACGGCAGGGCCGGTCATCTCCACCGTACCGTCCGGCCGTTCGCTGATGACAAGCCGCCCTCCGGGAACGTCCACGGTGTACGTGACGGGGTGGCCGGTGACGGCCGGATCGGCCCCGTCACGGCGGGCGGCGGCGACCATCACGGCGCAGGCGCCGGTGCCGCAGGAGCGGGTCTCACCGGAGCCGCGCTCATGCACGCGCATCGCGACATGGCGCGGGCCGCGGTCGACGACGAATTCGACATTGGTGCCATTCGGGTACGCGGCGGCGGGGCGCACGGCGGGGGCCGCGAACAGATCACCGGCCTGGGCGAGGTCGTCGACGAAGGCGACCGCGTGCGGATTGCCCATGTTCACGTTGCGCGCGGACCAGCTCTGGTCACCGACCGTGACCGTGATCTCCCCTTCGGGGCCGGGCTCGGGCAGTGTGGCCTCGCCCATCACCACGGTGATCGGGCCGTCGGGCCCGGCGGTGGCCTCGCCCGGCCGGGCGGCGTCACCTGCGTCCTTGGCGATGTGGGCCCGGCGCACCCCGGCCCTGGTGGCGATGGCGAGATCTCCCGCCTCGACCAGCCCGGCGCGCTGAAGGTACCGGGCGAAGACACGGACTCCGTTGCCGCACATCTCGGCGATGCTGCCGTCGCTGTTGCGGTAGTCCATGAACCATTCGGCCTGGTCGGCCATGGCCCGCGCCTCGGGGTGCGCCGAGGACCGCACGACGCGGATCAGGCCGTCACCGCCGATACCGGCGCGGCGGTCGCAGATCCGGGCGACGGTGGCCGCGGACAGCTCCAGACGGCCGTCCAGGTCGGGGACGATGACGAAGTCGTTCTCGGTGCCGTGCCCCTTCAGGAAGGCCAGCCGTGGTGCGGTGCTCATTCCTCGATCCTACGGGGCGCCGCGCGGGCCGTCCCCCGGTGCCCGGGGCGCCCGGGGCCCACTGGACGGAGGGCCTAGCGGAGGCGGGCCACCCGCCAGAAGGTGAGGGCGGCCAGCAGCGCCACGATCACCACATAGAGCACGACGAAGCGCCAGTCCGGACGGCGTCCGGAGCCTCTGGGGGGCAGGCCCGGCCAGGTGTAGCCCACCCGGCGGGCGGCCATCAGGCCCCAGCCCGCCGCACAGCAGCTCAGCAGCAGGCCGAGCATGGCCACGACCGCCCCTCCGTCGCCGAACTCGAAGGCGAGCGGGAAGGCGAACATCAGCGAGCCGAGGATGGCGAGGGCGACGATCGGTGCGATCTGCCAGATCCGCAGCCGGCGTGGCGGGCGCAGCTCCCGGAAGGACTCCCCGGAGACCGAGCCCGCGCCGACCTCGCCCTCGGAGCCGTCCTCGAGGACCGGCGCGCCGGGTTCGTGGAGCCCTCCGGCCTCATCGGGGCCGTCCGGGGTCAGCGGCCGCGCGTCTCCGTGCGGCGATTGCTGCGATGCGTCGCGAGGGCCGGCCTCCATCGCCACACGCCCTCCCAACTCCAGACACCACGGCACGATCGGAGCTTGATGATGGCATGCCCGCCGGGGCCCGAATGACGAGCTGAGCTTCCCGATGCCATGACGTGATCAGGCTGTGACCGACCGTTCAACCAACGCGAGCGCGCTCGCCAGGAGTTCCCCTCTGCGGTCGGCGGCTCCGCTGAGCCAGTGGACCCTGGGATCGCGGCGGAACCAGGAGTCCTGACGGCGTGCGAACCGCTTGGTGGCGCGCACGGTTTCGGCCCTCGCCTCCTCCTCGGCGCACTGCCCCGCGAGCGCGGAGAGCACTTGCTGATAGCCCAGCGCGCGGGAGGCGGTACGGCCGGAGCGCAGCCCGGCGTCCTCCAGCCGGCGGACCTCCGCAACCAGCCCGGCGTCCCACATCCGGTCCACCCGCAGGGTGATCCGCTCATCCAGTTCTGGCCGCTCGACGTCGACGCCGATCTGGAGCGTGTCGTAGACCGCCTCGTGCCCCGGCAGATTGGCGGTGAACGGGCGGCCGGTGATCTCGATGACCTCCAGCGCCCGGACCACCCTGCGGCCGTTGCTGGGCAGGATCGCACGCGCCGCCTCGGGATCGGCGTCGGCGAGCCGGGCGTGCAGCGCCCCGGAGCCCCGCTCCTCCAGTTCGGCCTCGAGCCGGGCCCGGACGGCGGGGTCGGTGCCCGGGAACTCGAGGGCGTCGATGGCCCCGCGGATGTAGAGGCCGGAGCCGCCGACCAGGACGGGGGTGCGGCCCTCGGCGAGCAGGCGGTCCATCTCGGCGCGGGCCAGCCGCTGGTACTCGGCGACGCTGGCGGTCTGGGTGACGTCCCAGATGTCCAGCAGCCGGTGCGGCACCCCCTGTCGCTCGTCCTCCGTCAGCTTGGCGGTGCCGATGTCCATGCCCCGGTACAGCTGCATGGAGTCGGCGTTGACGACCTCGCCGTCGAGGTGTCTGGCGAGTGCGACGCCCAGATCGGACTTTCCGGCCGCCGTGGGGCCGACGACGGCGATGACTCGCGGCGGATGGCCTGCAGTATTCACCGGGCCAGTCTCGCAAATGCCCCGGGGGCTCCTCGAATGAGCGACGTGACGGGGCGCCGCCGGGTTCGTTGCCTGTTGCGAGGTTCCGAGGGCCGGTTCGGTGAATCGGCCGCCGCGCGCCGCACAGTCGCCGCGCACCGCACAAGGGGGCACTCCGGGCGGCAGGGGATTTCGCCCACGCGAGTTTCGCCCACACGAGTAAGGTATGGAGTAGATATGGGCGTGTTTTCCAGGTTTCGTCGTGCTTCGAAGGAGGCGAGCCGTTCGTCCGAAGAGGCACCGTCCGTGCGGGACGCCGAGGCCACGGCCGACGCCCTGGCGTCGGAGACCGAGTCCGGGACCGCCGATGGGGCTGAGGCCGCGCGGAGCGGGAAGGAGAACCCGACGGGTGAAGGTGCCGGGATCCCCAAACAGCAGTCCGCGGCCGAGGCGGCCGACAGCGAGACCGGTGAGAGCGCCCGCGCATAGGCAACCGACGAGGGTAGGTGTCACATGGGCCTGATGGACAATCTCAAGGCCAAGGCCGGTCAGATGAAGGGCAAGGCCGGGAGCCTCGCGCAGCAGCACGAGGCCAAGATCGGGCGGGGCCTGGAGAAGGCGGCCAAGACGGTCGACACCAGGACCAAGGGCAAGTACAGCGCCAAGATCGAGACTGGCACGGGCAAGGCGAAGAACGCTCTCAACCGCCTCTCGCAGATGGACGAGCGCAAGCCCAAGGACAAGGGCGACGCATAAGACCGGCCAAGCGGACAAGGCACGGAAGACGGGGGCGGGCGATGCCGGGCCCGTACCGGCCGGCCCCGCCGGTACGCGGCCGTGGAGCACGGGCTCCACGGCCGCGAGCGGCCTAGGACGACCAGCTCGCCACGAAATACCCCACGCCGTACGGCGCTTCGTCATACCGCAACTCCCCCTTCAGGCGCGCCCCCTCGCCCGCCCCCGCGAGCACCTGCAGCGGCGCGCGGCCCGCCGCCTTGAGCTCGTACGCCAACTCCTCGTCGAGCGCGGCCAGCGCCCCGGTGTCGGCGGCCGCCAGCGCCCGCGCCACCTCGGCGTCGAACGGGGCCGCCCGCTCGTCGAGATAGCCCGGCGCCTTCAGCGTGCGGCATGCGGTGCCGTCGCCCATCACCAGCAGCGCGACCCGCTCCGCCCGCCCGGCGAGCTCCCTTCCGACTTCAATACACCGCTCGGCCGCGAGAGGTTCCCCCACACCCAGCCCCTCGACGGGCATCGCCGGGTCCCACCCCGCGTGCTCCAGCAGCCAGGCGCCGACGGCCAGCGACGCCGGCAGCGGGCGCGAGGACCCGCCGTCCGCGGCGTCCACGCGTCCGGACTCCCCCGCCACCGGCGCGGCGAGCCGCACATCCGCCTCCACGCCGAAGCCGCGGAACGTCCCGGCCGCACCCTGCGCATGCGTCCCGCGCCCGGCGCGATCGGCGGGCCCCACCACGATCAGGCGCTCTGGACGCGCCGCCGCGAGGGCGTGGACGGCCTCGAAGCACTCCGCCCGCAGCCCGTCCAGCTCGGGTGCGGCTCCGGCGGCGACCTCGGGCACCAGCAGCGGCGGACACGGGCAGACGGCGGCGGCGATCAGCATGATCGTGAGCCTAGCCGTGCGCTCAGTCGCAGCCGCAGCCCGCGGTGGGCGCGACCGGCTGCGGCGGCGGGGCGCCCACCGTCGGCAGACCCAGCATCACGCCCGCGGGCTTCTTCTCCTCGGCCGCGTTCCGCCGCTCCCAGGCGTCTCCGGCGCGCGTGCGCCGCACGCCCCGGGCCGGACCCTCGGCCAGCAGATGGTGAGGGGCGGCGTAGGTGATGTCGACGGTGACGACATCGCCGGGCCGCACCGGCTCCTCGGGCCGTGCGAAGTGCACCAGGCGGTTGTCGGGGGCCCGGCCGGACAGCCGCCGCGTGGCGTCGTCCTTACGGCCCTCACCCTCGGCGACCAGCACCTCCAGCGTGCGCCCGACCTGCTTCTTGTTCTCCTCCCAGGAGATCTCCTCCTGGAGGGCGACCAGCCGCTCGTAACGCTCCTGGACGACCGCCTTGGGTACCTGGCCCTCCATCTCGGCGGCGGGCGTCCCGGGCCGCTTGGAGTACTGGAAGGTGAACGCCTGGGCGAACCGCGCCTCGCGCACCACGTGCAGCGTCTGTTCGAAGTCCTCCTCGGTCTCACCGGGGAAGCCGACGATGATGTCGGTCGAGATGGCGGCGTCCGGCATCGCGGCGCGCACCTTCTCGATGATGCCCAGGTAGCGCTCCTGACGGTACGAGCGGCGCATCGCCTTGAGCACGGTGTCCGAGCCCGACTGCAGCGGCATGTGCAGTTGCGGCATCACGTTCTCCGTCTCCGCCATGGCGGCGATGACGTCGTCGGTGAAGTCGCGCGGATGCGGCGAGGTGAACCGGACCCGCTCCAGGCCCTCGACCTTCCCGCAGGCGCGCAGCAGCTTGCTGAACGCCTCGCGGTCGCCGATGTCGGAGCCGTACGCGTTCACGTTCTGGCCGAGCAGGGTGATCTCGGTGACGCCCTCGGCGACCAGGGTCTCCACCTCGGCGAGGATGTCGCCGGGGCGGCGGTCCTTCTCCTTGCCGCGCAGCGCCGGGACGATGCAGAAGGTGCAGGTGTTGTTGCAGCCCACGGAGATGGAGACCCACGCGGCGTACGCGGACTCGCGCCGCGTCGGCAGCGTTGAGGGGAAGGCCTCCAGGGACTCGGCGATCTCGACCTGGGCCTCCTCCTGGACGCGGGCGCGCTCCAGCAGCACCGGCAGGCTGCCGATGTTGTGGGTGCCGAAGACCACGTCGACCCAGGGGGCCTTGTTGACGATGGTGTCGCGGTCCTTCTGGGCCAGACAGCCGCCGACGGCGATCTGCATGCCCGGCCGCCGCGCCTTGATCGGGGCGAGCCGGCCGAGGTTGCCGTACAGCCGGTTGTCGGCGTTCTCCCGCACCGCGCAGGTGTTGAACACGACGATGTCGGCCTCGCCCTCGCCGGTGCCCTCGGGCGCGCGGACATAGCCCGCCTCTTCCAGGAGGCCCGAGAGCCGTTCGGAGTCGTGGACATTCATCTGGCACCCGTAGGTGCGGATCTCGTAGCTCTTGGATGCTTGAACGTCCACTGCCGGGCTCCGGTCGCTGCTGATGGTCACCCAACAAGGGTAGGCGCTCACAGAAGCCCCTCCGCCGGGCGGTGGACCGGGCCGCCGAGCCGTCCCCCCGGGGGTGGGCCGACGGGCGAGCACCGGCACACTGTGTTCCATGACACGGAACAGCGCGCGGGGCAACATGCTCGACAAGGCCATGACCGTCCTCGACTGCTTTCGGCCGGACGGGGGCGCGTTCCGTCTCACAGAACTGTCCGCGCGTACCGGGCTGGCCAAGACCACCGTGTTCCGGCTCTGCGCCGATCTGGTCCGTCTCGGTCTGCTCGAACGTGACGCCGAGACCTATCGGCTCGGGGGCGCCCTCTTCGAACTGGGCTCACTCGTCCCGCGCCGGCGCGATCTGCGGGAGGCCGCGCTGCCGTTCCTGCAAGACCTCTTCGAGGCCACGCACGAGACCGTGCACCTCGGGGTGCGCGCGGGCCACGAGGTGGTCTACGTCGAGCGCATCCACGGCCACGACGCCCTTCGGCTGCCGTCCCGCATCGGCGGCCGGCTGCCCCTGACCTGCACCGGCGTCGGTAAGGCGCTTCTGGCGTTCTCGGGCTCCGAGCTGGTCGAGGAGATCCTGGCCGCGCCTCTGCCCGCCCTCACCCCCCATTCGATCACCGACCCGGAGCGGCTGCGCACGGCCGTCGAGCAGGCCCAGGTCGCGGGTCTGGCCTATGAGGAGGAAGAGGCGGCTCCGGGGGTCAGCTGCATCGCGGCTCCCGTCTTCGACGGGCCGACCTCGGTGGCTGCGCTGTCGGTGGCCGTACCCCGCGGCCGCTTCCGGCCGGCGCAGCTGGCACCGGCGGTCCGGACGGCGGCCCTGGGGCTGTCGAGGGCCCTGCGCTCCGGCAGGTGAGCAGGGGCGCGCCCGCTCGACGGAATGCGTGGCCGGCCCTTGCCCCGGTAAGGGCGCCCGCAGCGGCTCGCCCCGGCCCCGGTAAGGGCGCCCGCAGCGGCTCGCCCCGGCCCCGGTAGCGGCGCCCGCAGCGGCTCGCCCTGCCCCCGTAACGGCGCCCCCAGCGGCTCGCCCCTCCCCTCCCGCCGGCCGGCCTGGCAGGATCCTCGCCATGGCCCTGACCCTTCCGCGCCTGGACCGGCGCCGTGCCCTGCAGTCCGCGGCCGCGGGCCTCGTCGCCCTCGGGCTGCTGCTGTGGTGGCTGCTGGCGTCGGGCGGTGGCCCCTCGCCCAGTGGCAGGGTGACGTTCGCGACGGGGGTCTCCACCGGGGTCTACGACACCTACGGCCGGATGCTCGAGCAGGACCTCGCCCGGGACCTCCCCGATGTCGACGTGCGGCTGGAGCAGACCAGGGGATCCCCGGACAACGTCGAACGGCTGGCCCGCGGCAGGGCCACCTTCGCCATCGCCGCCACCGACGCCGTCGCCGCCTACCAGGGCGAGGGAGCGGGACGGCTGCGGGCCTGCGCACGGCTGTACGACGACTACATGCAGCTGGTCGTGCCGAGGGGCTCGGCCGTGCGATCGGCCCGCGGTCTGAAGCATCTGCGGGTGGGCGTGGGCGACGACGGCTCGGGCGTGCAGCTGATCACCCGGGCGCTGATCAAGGCCGCCGGGCTCGACTTCGACCGGGACATCCGGGCCGAGCGGGTCGGCATCGACGCCATGCCGAAGCTGCTGCGGCAGGGCAAGCTCGACGCGTTCTTCTGGTCGGGCGGGCTGCCGACCACCGCGGTGCGCACCCTGGCCCACGCCTACCCGATCCGGCTCGTCCAGCTCGGCGACCTCACCGGCCCGCTGCACCGGCAGGGCGGGGTGACGCGCTACTACCGGGCGGCCACCGTGCCCGCCGACGCGTACGAGGAGATACGCAGGCCGGAGCCGGTCAAGACGATCGCCGTACCAAACCTTCTGGTCACCACGGACCGGGTGGCACCCGATCTGGCGGAGGGCGTCACCCGCACGGTGATAGAGAACCGGGACCGCATCGGGGCGAAGGTGCACGCCGCCCAGAAGGTGGACCTGCGGACCGCCGTCTTCACCGATCCCCTCGCCCTCCACAAGGGCGCCGCGCGCTACTACCGCTCGGTCAAGCCGTAGCCGTTCTTACGCCCGCCCCACGTCCTCACAGCCCGCCTCACGTCCTTACGGTCGTCACCGTCTCACCGGGCCCCGTCCGCGGCACCGTAATGGTCACGCGCAGACCGCAGGGCTCGTTGGGCGCGTAGTCGATCGTGCCCCCGCCCGCCGTCAGCAGCGCGCGGGTGATGGACAGGCCCAGGCCCGAGCCCGAGACGTTCTGGTGGCGGCTGCTGCGCCAGAAGCGGTCGCCGATGCGGGCGAGTTCGTCCTCGGTGAGGCCCGGGCCGCCGTCGGCGACGACGATCGCCACGGTGTCGCCCTCCGTACGCGCCGAGACCTCGACATGCGCCCCCTCGGGCGTGAACTTCAGGGCGTTGTCGACGACGGCGTCCAGCGCGCTGGACAGGGCCACCGGATCGGCCCAGCCGGTGATGGCCGCGGGGCCGGTGTAGGCGAGCCCGACCTCCTCCCGTTCGGCCACCGGAAGCCAGGCGTCCACCCGATCGGTCGCCAGCTCCGCGATATCGGTGAGCCGCAGATCCGCGGCGGAGTGCTCGGCCAGGGCGAGGTCGAGCAGATCGTCCAGGACGCTGGCCAGGCGCTTGCCCTCCGTCCGCACCGAAGCGATCTCCTCATGGCCGTCCGGCAGTTCCAGCGCCAGCAGCTCGATGCGCAGCAACAGCGCGGAGAGCGGATTGCGCAGCTGGTGAGAGGCGTCGGCGACGAACGCCCGCTGCTGCTCCAGGACTTCCTCGACGTTGTCGGCCATCTCGTTGAACGAGCGGGCCAGCCGGCGCAGCTCCGGCGGCCCGGAGGCGGCCGCGACGCGTGACTGCATCCGCCCGGTCGCGATGTCATGGGTCGCGGTGTCCAGGACGCGCACGGGCCGCAGCACCCATCCGGTGAGCCGGAAGGCGGCGCCCACGGCCAGCAGCATCGCGGCGCATTCGCCCGCGCCGATCACCAGCCAGCCGTGCAGGATCCGCGACCGCATCTGGCCGGTGGGCGAGTCGGTGACGACGACGGCCACCACGTCCCCGTCGCGGACGACGGGCGACGCCACGGTCAGCCTGCCCCGCTGCCAGGGCCACACCTGGGGCGGATCGTGGCTGCGGCGCCCGGCGAGGGCCTCGTCGAACGCCTGGGCGCTCTCCCCCGTGTCCGGCAGCCGCCAGCCGCCGGGCGCCTCGGCCATGGGCGGTGCGTCCCGATCCCGGTAGAAGACCCCGGCCCGGATGCCGTAGAGGTCGTGGTAGCGCTTGAGCTCGGCGCGCAGGGTGCCCAGCCGCTCGTTCCCCTCGGCGCCGACCGCCCCCGTGGGCCCGGCGGTGACGAACTGGGCGAGCGCGGCGAAGCGCGCGGTGTCGTCGATCCGGTCGACGACCACGCGCTGCTGCTCCCGGGCGGCCAGGCTCCCCGCGAGCGGGAAGCCGAGCGCGAGCAGCACGCCCGCCATGAGGACGATGAGGAGCGGGAGGAGCCGAGTGCGCACCGAGGGAGCCCCGGTCGCTCAGCCGGCCGGGGCGACGAGGCGATAGCCCACCCCGCGCACCGTCTCGATCAGGGCGGGCATCCGCAGCTTGGAGCGCAGGGAGGCGATGTGGACCTCCAGGGTCCGCCCCGTCCCCTCCCAACTGGTGCGCCAGACCTCACTGATGATCTGCTCCCGGCGGAAGACCACGCCGGGGCGCTGGGCGAGCAGGGCGAGCAGATCGAACTCCTTACGGGTGAGCGAGACGGTCGTGCCGTTGACGGAGACCTGGCGGGTGGGCAGCTCGATGGTCACCGGGCCGAGCCGCAGCGGCGGATGGGAGCCGTCCGGGCTCTCCTCGGTGCCGTGGCCCGGGTCGTGGGCGGCGGTGCGGCGGCTGACGGCGTGGATCCGCGCGAGCAGCTCCATGGTGTCGTACGGCTTGACCACGTAGTCGTCGGCGCCGAGGTTGAGCCCGTGTATGCGCGAGCGCACATCGGCACGTGCCGTCACCATGATCACGGGAGTGGCGGCGCGCTTGCGGATCTTGCCGCACACCTCGAAACCGTCCTGGTCGGGCAGGCCGAGGTCGAGCAGGACGACGCCGAAGGGGGCGCCGGAATCGGGCAGCAGCGCCTGCAACGCCTCCTCGCCGCTGCGGGCGTGGGTGACCTCGAAACCGTGCTTGGAGAGCATGGCGGACAGGGCCGCGGCGACATGGTTGTCGTCCTCGACGAGCAGCAGTCTCACCGACCCCTCCGCCACCTTTCCGTATCAGGGGAGACGCGTCCCGTACGCGTCCCCGTCACCATGTCTTCGGATGCGGCCACGAACATGGCCACAGGGCATCCACCCCGATCGACGGGCAGCCGTCAAGACGCATTCGGTCACACACTGGTTTCCGTTACGCACCCGGTACGGCGCGCGTCGTCCCGTTCACGCAGAGTGTCGCATCGCAGCCAGATCGTTATCCTCAATTTCAGCTCAGATGTAATGACGCTGGTCGCGGGCGCTTATTAGTGTCCTCCCAACCGAGGAGGACGGAGCGAGACGCCGATGAGCGAAGTATCGGTGACCAAGGACGCCGCACCGGTGGCGACCGCGTTGGTTGCGTTGTCAGGAGTCAACAAGCACTTCGGCGCGCTGCATGTGCTCCAGGACATCGACCTGACCATCAGCCGCGGCGAAGTGGTCGTCGTCATCGGGCCGTCCGGGTCCGGGAAGTCGACGCTGTGCCGCACGGTCAACCGGCTGGAGACGATCGACTCCGGCTCCATCACGATCGACGGCAAGCCGCTGCCCCAGGAGGGCAGGGAGCTCGCCCGGCTGCGTGCCGACGTCGGCATGGTCTTCCAGTCCTTCAACCTCTTCGCGCACAAGACGGTGCTCGAGAACGTGATGCTGGGCCAGATCAAGGTCCGTAAGACGGACAAGAAGGCCGCCGAGGAGAAGGCCCGCACGCTGCTCGACCGGGTCGGCGTCGGCGCGCAGGCGGACAAGTACCCCGCCCAGCTGTCCGGTGGTCAGCAGCAGCGCGTGGCGATCGCGCGTGCCCTGGCCATGGACCCGAAGGTGATGCTCTTCGACGAGCCGACCTCGGCGCTGGACCCCGAGATGATCAACGAGGTGCTGGAGGTCATGCAGCAGCTCGCCCGGGACGGCATGACGATGGTCGTCGTCACCCACGAGATGGGCTTCGCCCGTTCCGCGGCGAACCGGGTGGTCTTCATGGCCGATGGCCGGATCGTCGAAGAGGCCGAGCCGGAGCAGTTCTTCAACAACCCCCGCAGCGACCGGGCCAAGGACTTCCTGTCGAAGATCCTGCACCACTGAGCCCGCTGAGCCCGCCGGGCCAGCACGTGGCCCGGCAGACCGCTCCACGTTCGCCACTGCGTATGTGAACCACGTACTGAACACAGAGGGATGGGCACCATGAGGATTCGTAAGACGGCCGCGGCGGCCACGGTGGTTCTCGCGCTGGCCGCGACGGCGACCGCCTGTGGCGGCGAGAAGGGCACCGCCGGGGACAAGCCGAAGGGCGGCGAGGTCTTCAGCGGCGACTACACGGTCGCGAAGGATGTGAAGATCGACTCGCCGACCCTGAAGGCGGCGCAGAAGCGCGGCAAGATCGTCATCGGCGCCAAGGCCGACCAGCCCTTCCTCGGGTTCCAGGACACCGAGGGCAAGCGCTCCGGCTTCGACATCGAGATCGCCAAGATGGTCGCCGCCGACCTCGGCTTCTCCGCGGACAAGATCAGCTTCAAGACGGTGGACTCCAACGTCCGCGAGACCTCGATCTCCAAGGGCCAGGTCGACTACTACGTCGGCACCTACACCATCAACGACGAGCGCAAGAAGCAGGTCGGCTTCGCCGGCCCGTACTACCAGGCCGGTGCCGACCTGCTGGTCCGCAAGGAGGACAAGGACAAGATCACCGGCCCGGACAGCATCAAGGGCAAGAAGGTCTGCTCGATCGTCGGCTCCACCCCGCTCCAGGAGATCAAGAAGCCGAAGTACGGCGCCAAGACCACCGAGCTGAGCAAGTACTCGCTCTGCGTCAAGCAGCTGCTCGACGGCCAGGTCGACGCGGTCACCACCGACGACGCCATCCTCAAGGGCTACGCCGCCCAGCGCCCGAGCAAGCTGTACGTGGTCGGCAAGCCGTTCACCGAGGAGCCGTACGGCGTCGGCATGAACAAGAACGACAAGGCGCTCCGCGACGCGATCACCGACTCGCTCGAGAAGCACATCAAGAACGGCGACTACAAGAAGGCGTACGAGGGCACGCTCGGCAAGTCCGGCTCCTCCTACGTCGCGCCGAAGACGCCCCTGCCGCGCTACTGAGCAGGGTTCCTCGACGGGCCCGTCCGCTCGTCCGCCCGTTTCACCTGTTCACCTCGAAGCCGGTGCGCTCCGCACGCCGCTGACCTGACCGCTACCGCGGAGAATCGATGAACGTACTTCTCGATCATTTGCCCCAGTTCCGGGAGGGGTTCCTGGGAACCCTCTCCATCACGGCGGCCAGTGCGGCGCTGGCTCTCGTGCTGGGCATCGTCATAGCCGGCTTCCGGGTGTCGCCCATACCGCCGCTGCGGGCGTTCGGGACAGCCTGGGTCACCCTGCTGCGCAACACCCCGCTGACCCTGCTGTTCCTGATCGCGTTCTTCGTGATCCCGCAGATCTTCTTCCCGGGGACGAGCCCCTTCGTGCTCGCCATGATGGCGCTGGGCTGCTACACGTCGTCCTTCGTCTGCGAGGCCGTGCGGTCCGGTATCAACACCGTGCCGCTCGGCCAGGCGGAGGCCGCCCGCAGCCTGGGGATGACCTTCTTCCAGACCCTCCGGCTGATCGTCCTCCCCCAGGCCACCCGGTCCGTCATTCCGCCCATGAGCAGCATCTTCATCGCGCTCACCAAGAACTCGGCCATCGCCGGAGCGTTCAGCAACACCGAACTGTTCAATGTCTCGAAGCTGCTGAGTGACAAGGGCTTCGCGATCGGCTGGATCTTCCTGTGGATCGCGCTGTGCTACCTGGTCATCACGTTCGCCATCAGCGGTCTCTTCCGGCTGCTGGAGAACCGCCTGGAGGTGGCCCGATGAGCTCGAGCGTCCTGTACGACGCCCCCGGCCCCAAGGCCCGCGTCCGGAACCGCATCTTCTCCGTGGTCGGCGGCCTGGCCGTCCTCGGGCTGATCGTCTTCGCGGTGGTGCGGCTGAACGCCAAGGGCCAGTTCGCGCCCGAGATGTGGGACATCTTCAACTACGCGGGGGTGCGGAACAGCATCCGCGACGGTGTGCTCACCACCCTGAAGGTGTTCGCGGTCGCGGCGGTGCTCTCCCTGGCCCTCGGTGTGCTGCTGGCCGTCGGCCGGCTCTCGGACCACAAGCCGGTCCGCTGGTTCGCGACCGGCTTCATCGAGCTGTTCCGGGCCGTCCCACTGCTGATCACCATCTACGTGCTGTGGGTGCTCTTCCTGACCTACCGCTCGGACCTGGGGCTCAGCGGTGACAACACCGGCTTCTGGGCCCTGGTCATCGGCCTTACCGTCTACAACGGCTCGGTCCAGGCCGAGGTCCTGCGGGCGGGCATCAACTCGGTGCCCAGGGGCCAGCGCGAGGCCGCGTACGCCCTGGGCATGCGCAAGACCCAGGTCATGATGACGGTCCTGGTGCCGCAGGCCGTACGGGCGATGCTGCCGACCATCATCAGCCAGCTGGTGGTGACGCTGAAGGACACCTCCCTCGGCTATGTCATCACCTACCAGGAGCTGCTGTTCCAGCTTCAGCAACTGGCCGGCAACATCGTGGTCAACGACGAGAACCCCTACGTCCCGGTGATCATCGTCGGCGGTGTCATCTACATCGCGATGTGTCTGGCCCTCTCCGCCCTCGCCACCTGGATCGAGCGGCGCGGCCGGCGCGCCAAGACCGGTATCCGGGTCGCGGACGCCGGACAGCCGCTCGCGGCCGCCGACGCGCTCGACGTCGTCGACCAGTCCGCGGCCTCGGCACCGGACGCGTCCGCGGGCAAGACGAACTGAGGGGCCGTCCGGTCCTCCGGACGGACGCCGCCCGGAGGGCCGGACGGGACGCCATCCGGGGGCCGGGCGGATGAGCGAGACCCTTACCAGGGCGGTGGCGCACGCGCCACCGCCCTTCGTCGCTTGACGCGGGCAGCGGCAGTGGGTTGCATGCTTTCTGTGATCGCTCACCGGGTTTCAACTGCCAATTTCCGTACGTCACGTACGACCCGCAGGGACACAGGAACCGCACCGTGGACCCGGTGATCGTCGCCGGGGCGGGCCCGGTCGGCCTCACCCTGGCCCTCGCCCTCGCGCGCCTCGAGGTGCCCGTCATCCTGCTGGACGAGTCCACGGAAGCCGAGGAGAGCCGTCTGGCCCGCACCGTCGTGCTGCGCCCGGATGCCGCCGCCCTGCTGGAGCGGCTGGGCTGCCGGGTCACCGCCCGCGCCCGGCCGTGGACCGGCTGGCGCACGATGCGGCGGCGGCAGCTGGTGCGGCAGGTGCCCCTCACGCCCGGCGGTCTCTTCGGTGGTTCGCCGTCGCCCGCGCGCGGCACCGGCGGCTGGGACGGCGGCCTTACGGAGGCCATGGAGGCTCCCGAGGGGGACGCGCCCGCCTCGGAGGACGAGTCGGCACCGGTGTCGGCGCCCTCACCGCTGCATCTGCCCCAGCATGAGCTCGCCCGGGCGCTGCGGGGCTCGCTGGCCGCCATGGGTGACGAGGACCTCGTCCGGATCGTCTCCGGAACCCGGATCGACGACCTGGAGCAGGACGACAACGGGGTCGGGGTGCGCACCCGGGGCGCCCAGGCCACCTGGTGGCGGGGCAGCTATCTGGTGGGCTGCGACGGGCCGCGGTCCACCGTCCGCAAGCTCCTGGGCGTGCGCTTCCCGGGCCGTACGGCGGTGGAGCGGCACGCCGTCGCGGCGCTGCGCGCCGAACTCCCCTGGCCCGGGGAGGCCCTGCTGCACCGCTCCCCGCCCTGGCGCAGCATCGATGCCGAGGTGACCGCCCGGCCGCTGCCGCACGGCCTGTGGCGGATCGACTGGCTGCTGCCGCCCGGCCGCGATCTCGTCACCCCGGACGCCCTGATGGTGCGGGTGCGCGACACCCTCGCGGGGTGGTGCGGCGAATCCGAGCCCCCCTATGAGCTCCTGGACACCGGCGTGCACACCGTGCACCACCGGCTCGCGCTGCGCTGGCGCGTCGGCCGCGCCTTCCTGGCCGGGGACGCCGCCCATCTGCTGGGCGCGCTCGGCACCCAGGGGCTCGAGGAAGGGCTGCGGGACGTCGACAACCTCGCCTGGAAACTCTCCCTCGCCTGGCACCACGGGGCCTCGGACGCGCTGCTGGACAGCTATCAGGCGGAGCGGCGCGGAGCCGTCGGGGCCCGGCTGCGGGCGGCGGACCAGGCGCTGCCGCTGGTACGGGCGGCCGGCGGCTGGCACGCGGTACGGCGCACCGTGCGACCCGGCGGGGCGCGTGGGCACGACGTGCTGCTCACCGACGGTCATCTCGGGCGGGGCCCGCTGGGCGCGCCACCGGTCTACGACCGTTCGCCGCTGGCCCCGGCGGCACCGCCGGACGGCTCGATCACGGTGGGCACGGCGCTCGGGGCGCCGGTCGCCGATGTGCCGGTGACCGCGCCGGACGGCTCGGTGGTACGGCTGCGGGAGCGGCTCGGCCGGGAGCTGTTGGTGGTGCTGGTCGCCCCCGGCACCGGGGTGTGGGACCGCCGCCACTGGATGCGCGCCGGGCTGATGCCGCGGCTGGCGGCGGCCGTCGCGGCGCTGCCCCTGCGCACCGAGCTGCTGGTCACCGAGGTGTATCCGGGCGCCCCGGCGCACACCGTGCTGCTGGTGCGGCCGGACGGCCATCTCGCCGCGGCGCTGTCCGGGGTGCGGCCGAGCGCGCTGTACGCGTGCGCGGACGCGGCCCGGGGCGGAATCGCGGCCAGGGGCGCCCCGGCGCAGGCGAGCGCGCGGCGGTAAAGCGGGAAGCACGGCGGTAGCGCCGGAAGCGCGGGCTCAGCGGGGCGCGCCCGGTGCGCTCGGGCGCCTGGTCGCGCGCCCCGGTCGCGGTGCGCGTCCAGGGCGCGCGACCGTGTCCGGGGCGTGTCCGTGTCCGGGGCGTGTCCGTGTCCGGGCGCAGGAGATCGTCTGCGGGCGCGGACGGTCGTCCGCGGGCGTGCGTGGACGTCTCGGGGGCGTGCGTGATCCGGCCGCGCACCCACGTCCGGGGCGGTGAGGTTGACCTTCCTTTCCGGCACATGATTCACTTCGCAGCGTGACTGACACCTGCTTGCCTCGCTTCTGGCGGAGGGTCCATCTGGACCTGGTCCGCTACGCGGGCTGTGTGTGTCGTCCGTCCTGTTGATCCGCTTCTTTTCCGCGCGGCGCGGCCGCGCCCCTTTCGCGATCATTCAGGACGGTTCTCTGTGCCCGACGTACGCACTTCCACCTCCAGTCCCGTGCGCCCCGCCGTGGACCTCGTCACGGACCCCGTATCCGGTCCCGTCACCCCGCCCAGCGCCGCGGAACTGCTCGACTTCGCCCGCCGGACCGCCGTCGACGCCGATCTCGTCGCCTCGCTTCCGCTCGACCCGGAGGGCCGCACCTGGCTGCGTCTCGACGGGCCCGGCGGCAGTGAGGCCTGGCTGATCGGCTGGCCGCCGGGCACCGGCACCGGCTGGCACGACCACGGCGGCTCCCATGGCGCCTTCGTCTCGGCGGCGGGTGAGCTCAACGAGCAGTCGCTCGCCGCGAGTCTGCCCACCGAGGGCTGGAAGACCCTGGAGCTGGCCGACGGCGTGGACCGCGAACGGCGGCTGCCCGCCGGGCAGGGCCGGGCCTTCGGGCCGCACCATGTGCATGAGGTGATCAACCCCTCCGACACCGAGCACGCGGTGTCGGTGCACGCCTACTATCCGCCGCTGCCGCTCATGCGGCGCTACAGCCGCACCGGTCAGACGCTGCGGCTGGAGCAGGTCGAGCGGCCCGAGGAGTGGGGATAGACGCGATGGGCACGACCAACACCACCAAGCGAAGCGTGGACGAACTGCTGGCCGAGGCCCGCGAGGAACTCGTCCGGCTGGAGCCCCTCGACGCCGCCGCGGCGCAGACCGAGGGCGCGCTGCTGGTGGACATCCGGTACGCGGCGCTGCGGGAGCGCGACGGCACCATCCCCGGGGCGCTGATCGTCGAGCGGAATGAGCTGGAGTGGCGGCTTGACCCGCAGTGCGACCACCGGCTGCCCGAGACCACCCACCACGATCTGCGGGTCGTGGTGGTGTGCAACGAGGGCTACGCGTCCAGCTTCGCGGCGGTCTCGCTGCGCCGGCTGGGGCTGGCGCGGGCGACCGATCTGATCGGCGGCTTCCAGGCGTGGCGCGCGGCGGGCCTCCCGGTGAGCTGAGAGGCCGTCCCCCGCCCTCATAGCCCCGTAGCCCCATAGCCCCGAGACGGAGCCACTACGTCTCCGCAGGAGCCCACCAGGCCTCTCAGAGGTCGGGAAGGTGATGCTCCAGCAGCTCCGCGTCCTCGCCCTCCTCCTCCAGCGCCCGCCGCACCACCCGCAGTGCCAGCCCCTCGGAGTAACCCTTGCGGGCCAGCATCCCGGCGAGACGGCGTATCCGCTTCTCCCGGTCCAGGCCACGGGTGGCCCTCAGCTTGCGCTCGACCAGCTCTTGCGCGGTCCGCTCCTCCTGATCGGCGTCGAGCTGTCCCACGGCGTCGTCGATCAGGGCGGAGTCCACGCCCTTGGTGCGCAGCTCACGGGCGAGCGCCCGCCGGGCGAGCCCCCGGCTGTGGTGCCGGGACTCCACCCATGCCTCCGCGAACGCCGCGTCGTCGATCAGACCGACGTCCTCGAACCGGGACAGCACCTCCTGCGCGGCGTCGTCGGGGATGCCCCGGGTGCGCAGCGCGTCCGCGAGCTGCTTACGGGTGCGCGGGGTCCCGGTGAGCAGGCGCAGGCAGATTGCCCGCGCCTGCTCCTCCGGGCCCGGCGGCGGCCCCTGCTCGGCCCTCGACAAGGAGGGGGCGCCGCTGTCCGGACGGTCCGGGCGCTCCGGGCGGCCTGGGCCGTCCGGCCATTCGGTCCGCCGTGTCATGGATCAGCTCTTGGCCGCGGCGGTCTTGGCCGCCTTCGCCCCGGACTTGGCCGCCGGTGCGGCCACGGCCTTCGCCGGTGCGGCGGCGGCCACGCCCGCGGCACCTGCCGCGTCCGCGGTGGGTGCGGCGGCCGGATCCTGGGGCTTCACCCCGATACCGAGCTTTTCCTTGATCTTCTTCTCGATCTCATTGGCGAGATCGGGGTTGTCCTTCAGGAAGTTGCGGGCGTTCTCCTTGCCCTGGCCGAGCTGGTCGCCCTCGTAGGTGTACCAGGCACCGGACTTGCGGACGAAGCCGTGCTCGACGCCCATGTCGATCAGACCGCCCTCGCGGCTGATGCCCTGGCCGTAGAGGATGTCGAACTCGGCCTGCTTGAAGGGCGGCGCGACCTTGTTCTTGACGACCTTGCAGCGAGTGCGGTTGCCGACCGCGTCGGTGCCGTCCTTGAGGGTCTCGATGCGGCGGATGTCGATGCGGACCGAGGCGTAGAACTTCAGCGCCCGGCCACCGGTCGTCGTCTCCGGGGAGCCGAACATGACGCCGATCTTCTCGCGCAGCTGATTGATGAAGATCGCGGTGGTCTTGGACTGGTTCAGCGCGCTGGTGATCTTGCGGAGCGCCTGGCTCATCAGCCGGGCCTGGAGACCGACGTGGGAGTCGCCCATCTCACCCTCGATCTCCGCGCGCGGCACCAGGGCGGCCACGGAGTCGATGACGATGAGGTCGAGAGCGCCGGAGCGGACCAGCATGTCCACGATCTCGAGCGCCTGCTCGCCGTTGTCCGGCTGGGACAGGATCAGCGAGTCGGTGTCCACGCCGAGCTTCTGCGCGTAGTCCGGGTCGAGGGCGTGCTCCGCGTCCACGAAGGCGACCGTGCCACCCGCCCGCTGGGCGTTGGCCACCGCGTGCAAGGTCAGGGTCGTCTTACCCGAGGACTCCGGGCCGTAGACCTCCACCACGCGGCCACGCGGCAAGCCGCCCACGCCGAGGGCGACGTCCAGAGCGGTCGACCCGGTGGGGATGACCTCAATGGGGTCGTTCGGCCGGTCGCCCATGCGCATCACGGCGCCCTTGCCGAATTGCCGTTCAATCTGTGCGAGCGCGGCGTCGAGGGCCTTCTCGCGGTCGGTTCCTGCCATGGGTCCCACCCGGTTTGCTTGAGTCGATCGCTTCACGTCCAAGACGCTAGCGCCTGCCACTGACAAGCGGCCCTGTCGTCCTCGGCCTGTGGATAACTGCCGGGATCTCCATGAGAATGGATGTTCGATTTTTGTGTCAACTACGCCGCGCCAGCGCGGCACGCATCCGCGCGAGGGCCGAGAGTCCGCGCCGCCGCGTGCGCCCGTGCACCCGCGGATCGTCGGTCACGTCATAGCGCTTGATGTACGCGCCGAGGAACGCCTGCAGCGTCGCGGTCGCCGGAATCGCGATCAGCGCGCCCACCGCGCCCAGCAGCGCGGTGCCCGCTATCACCGATCCGAAGGACACGGCCGGGTGGATGTCCACCGTCCTGGCGGTGATCCTCGGCTGCAGCAGATAGTTCTCGAACTGCTGGTAGATCACGACGAAGATCAGGACCCACAGCGCGTACCAGGGCTCGATGGTGAACGCGATGAGCATCGGCAGGGCCCCGGCCAGATAGGTGCCGATGGTCGGGATGAACTGCGAGATCAGCCCCACCCAGACGGCGAGCGCCGGGGCGTAGGGCACGCCCAGCGCCTCCAGCAGGATGTAGTGGGCGACACCGGAGATCAGGGCCATCAACCCGCGGGAGTAGATGTAGCCGCCGGTCTTGGCGACCGCGATCTCCCAGGCGCGCAACACCTCGACCTGCCGGGTCGGCGGCAGCACCGAGCACAGGGCGCGGCGCAACCGGGGGCCGTCGGCGGCGAAGTAGAAGGCGAACAGGGTCACCGTCAGCGTCTTGAACAACCCGCCGAGCACCTGCGCGGAGACGTCCAGCACATTGTCGGCGCTGTTCTTGACGTAGCTCTGCAGCCAGTCGGAGTGCAGCAGGCTGTCCTGGATCTCCAGACGCGACAGATGCGTATGGAACGTGTCGTTGATCCAGCTGACCACGTCATCGAGGTACTTCGGGAAGTCCTGGACCATGGTCATGATCTGGTCGGCGAGCATCGAGCCGAGCAGGGTGAAGAAGCCCGCGGTGCCGACGAGGATGGCGAGAAATACCAGCCCGGTGGCCAGCCCCCGGCGCATGCCGCGGGCGGCCATCCGGTCCACGGCCGGTTCGATCGCGAGCGCCAGGAAGAACGCGATCAGGATGTTCAGCAACAGCCCGGTCAGCTGGTCGAAGGCCCAGGTCGCAAGGCGGTAACAGGCCACCAGCGCGAGTGCGAGGACCATGGCGCGCGGCAGCCAGCGCGGCATGTGCGCGGCGGGTTGCGGGGAATCCGAGGAGGCCCGAGCGGCGCTCGGGTTGTCGTCGGCGTCGGAGGAGAGGGTCTCTTCGGTCGGGGCCACGGAGCAAGTGTGGCGTACACCGGTCGAAGAAATCCGGCCACCCCGGGAAGCTGATACGTCCGGAGCGCCCGGAGAGACCTCAGCGCCTGCTCTCGGGGATCTCCATCGCGGCGCAGACCCCGCGCCAGACGTCCTTGGCCTCCCAGCCGTCCCTCAGCGCCTCGTGCACCGTCCGGCCGCCGAGTTGCGACATCACATGATCGCGCGCGAAGGAGTCGGCGTACGCCTCGCCGAAGTGGTTCGCCATTCGCTGCCAGAAGTCCGTCAACCGCATGCGACCAGTATCGCGCTCCCGGGGTGCACCGGTGCGTGAGCCCCCTACTGACCGTGTCTTCCGGCCTACGGTCTGTCCATGGATCGATCCGCAAGCCTCCCCTCCTCGCCGTCGTCGCCCCCCTTGCCCACGCCCGGGCCCGCCGAGCCGGCCCGGCCGGCCGGTTCCTCCACGCTCTCCCGCGCCGAGCGGTTCATCTGGCTGTCCGCCCGCGTGCTGGAGCAGCGCAGATTCGCGTATCACTTCCTGGACGGCGGCGCCGAGGCGGTCGAGACCGCGCTGACCGCGTATCTGGGGACCGACGGGGGCTACGGCCATGCGCTGGATCCGGATCTGCGCGGCCCGGTGAGCCAGCCGCCGCATGCCGTGCACGCCTTACGGGTGCTCGACGGGATCGGGCGGTGCGGCGGGCAGCGAGTGGAGCGCCTGTGCCGCTATCTGACGTCGGTGTCCACCCCGGACGGCGCGCTGCCCGCCTGCCGCCCCTCGCCGCACGGCTATCCGGCGGCCCCCTGGATCCCGTCGGCGGACGATCCGCGCGGTGATCTGCTGACCACCGGGCCGGTGGTGGGGCTGCTGCACCGCAACGAGGTGTGGCATGCGTGGCTGTTCCGGGCCACGGACTTCTGCTGGGAGGCGGTCGCCGCCCTGGCGGAGGGCGGCGCGACGGTACGTCCGTACGAGGTCGCCGCGGCCGTCGCCTTCCTCGACGGGGCACCGGACCGGGCCCGCGCCGAGGCCGCGGCCCAGCGGCTCGGCCGCCGGGTGCGGGAGGAACGGCTGATCGTGCCGCCCCCGGCCCCCGGGCCCGCCGAGGACCGCCCCCTGGCGCCGGGGCCCTGTGAGCCCCTGCAGGTGCACGACATCGCCCGTACGCCCGGCTCACCGGCGCGCCGGTGGTTCACCGACGCCGAGGTGGAGCGGTCCCTGGACGCTCTGGTGGCCGCACAGCAGGAGGACGGCGGCTGGCCGCCGCACCGGCGGGCGTGGACGCCTGGGGCCACGCTCGAGTGGCGGTCGGTGGCGACCATCGAGGCGCTGCTGACGCTGCGGGCCTACGGGCGGCCGATCTGAGCGCGGGCGTCCGGGGCGGTCACAGGGCCCGGACACCGGCCGTGACGGCGACGGCCACGGCGACCACGACCAGGAAGGGGGCGCGGAGCACCAGCGCGAGCGCCGCCGCCCCCAGCCCGGCCGCCCTCGCGTCCAGGAGGAGGTGCCGGCCGTCGCTGAAGGTCTGCTGGGCGGTGAGGGCGGCCAGCAGGGCCACGGGCAGCAGCGCGGCCAGACGCCTGACGAGCGGGCGCTCCAGGACTCCGGCGGGCACCGAGAGGCCCAGCAGCTTGACCAGGTAGCAGCCCACGGCGGTGGCGCCGATGGCGATCCAGGTGGTCATCGGCGCTCACCCTCCGCGCCGCGCGCCATGCGCCCGTGCACCGTAAGGACGACGGGAGCGGCGAGCGCCGCCACCAGGACCGGGACCCCTGCGGGCAGCACCGGCTGGCACAGGAGCACCAGCAGGACCCCGAGACCGGCCACGGCCCGTTCGACGGTGCCGTTGAGCATGGGTGCCAGCAGGGCGAGGAAGACGGCGGGCCCCGCGGCGTCCAGGCCCCACGCGTCGGTGTCGCCGAGGGCGGACGCCCCCAGGGCGCCGATCAGCGTGGTGAGGTTCCACAGGACGTACAGCGTCAGCCCGGTGACGGTGAAGCCGAGGCGCGCGGTGCGCCGGTCTGGCTGGGCGAGGGCGACGGCCGAGGTCTCGTCGATGACCCATTGGGCCGCCAGGGGGCGCACCGCGCGCGGCAGCCCGAGGAGTCCGGACAGCCGCAGCCCGTAGAAGGCGTTGCGCACCCCGAGGAAGAATGCCCCGGCGGCGGCGGTGAACGGATTGCCGCCCGCCGCCAGCGCGCCCACCAGGGCGAACTGCGACGCCCCGGTGAAGACCAGCAGGCTGAGCGCGCAGGTCTGCAGCAGGCCGAGCCCGGCGCCCGCCGACGTCACCCCGAAGGCGAAGCCGGAGAGCCCCACCGCGACACCGACGCCCAGGGCGTCCCGGACGACGGCCGAGTCCGCCGGGGGCGCGGCGGGATCGGTTCGTATCTCTATCTGTTCTGACACAGCGCGCACGCTAGGCGAGCACTTCGGCTCCGGTCTTGTACGTTCTTGCGCGCTCGCGTCGGTAGGCGCCCGGTGGCACCCCCACGATGCGGGTGAAGTGACGGTTCAGGTGGGACTGGTCGGTGAAGCCGACGGCGACGGCCACCTCGGCGGGCGCGGTCCCGGCGTCCAGCAGCCGTCGGGCCCGGCGGACCCGGGCGTCGGTGAGCCAGGTGTGCGGCGGCATCCCGTAGACCGCGCGGTAGGCGCGCAGGAGGGCGAAGGGACCGGTGCCCACCTCGGCCGCCAGCCGCTCCAGGGACGGCGGGTCCGCCATCCGCTCCTCGAGGATCGCGCGGGCGCGCGTCGCCGTCCGCGCACCCGCGGTGCGCGCCGTGCGCTCGGGGAGCGGGCCACCGTGGTCGCGCAGCAGCCGGGCGAGCGCGACGCGCAGCAGGCTGTCGGCGGCGAGCGCGTTGCCCTCCTCGGCGGCCCGGTGCACCGCGGTGACCAGCCGCGAGCCCTGGGGATCGGCCACGGTGGGGATCCGGAATCCGGCCGTACCCCGGAGCGTGGTCGTCTCGGCCGCGATGCCGGCGACCAGGTCCGCGGCCGGGTACAGCACGCTGTACGCCCACCCCTCGGGCGCCCCCGCCCGTCCGGTGTGCGGCACCTCGGGGTTGATGAGCGCGAGCCCGCCGGGCCCGGTGCGCTCGATGGCACCGCGGTGGTGGAACTCCTCGACGCCCTCGGTGATCGCGGCGATCACGAAGGTCTCGTGGGTGTGCCAGACGAAGGTCTTGTCGATGTAGCGGGCCCGCAGCAGATCGACGCCCGGAAGCTGGGGGTACCGCCAGTGCCGCGCGCTTTCCCGGTTGGCCATGGCACCATTGTGCGCCCCACCCGGGCCCCCTCTGACCTGCGACTCCGTCCGTTGTCAGTGGTGCGGTGCACGATGGAGGGCATGGCAGGCTCGGCGCTCGACGGTTTCTCCCCGGCCACCCGCGGATGGTTCACGGGTGCCTTCACCGCGCCCACCCCCGCGCAGGAGGGCGCGTGGCGGGCGATCGGCGCGGGCTCGGACGTCCTGGTCGTCGCCCCCACCGGCTCGGGCAAGACCCTGGCCGCCTTCCTCGCGGCCCTGGACAGGCTGGCCGGTGAGCCGCCGCCCGCCGAGGCGAAGAAGCGCTGCCGGGTGCTCTATGTCTCCCCGCTCAAGGCCCTGGCGGTGGACGTCGAGCGCAATCTGCGCAGCCCGCTGACCGGTATCCGCCAGGAGGCGGTGCGGCTGGGCATGCCCGAGCCGGAGATCCGGGTGGGTACGCGCTCGGGCGACACCCCGGCCGCCGAGCGCCGCGCGCTGGCCACCCGCCCGCCGGACATCCTCATCACCACCCCCGAGTCGCTGTTCCTGATGCTCACCTCCGCCACCCGGGAGGCGCTGCGCGGGGTGGAGACCGTGATCCTGGACGAGGTCCACGCCGTCGCGGGCACCAAGCGGGGCGCCCATCTCGCGCTGTCCCTGGAGCGCCTCGACGAGTTGCTCGAGCGCCCCGCCCGGCGCATCGGCCTGTCCGCGACCGTGCGGCCGGTGGACGAGGTGGCGCGGTTCCTGTCACCGCGGCGCAAGGTGGAGATCGTCCAGCCGCCCTCGGGCAAGGAGTTCGACCTGTCGGTGGTCGTACCCGTGGAGGACCTGGGCGAGTTGGGCGGCGCCCCCGCCCAGGAGGGAGAGGCGGGCGAGCGGCCGTCGATCTGGCCCCATGTGGAGGAGCGGATCGCCGATCTGGTCCAGGCCCACCGCTCCACCATCGTCTTCGCCAACTCCCGCCGGCTGGCCGAGCGGCTGTGCAACCGGCTGAACGAGATCGCCTACGAGCGGGCCACCGGTGAGGCCCTGCCCGAGGACCACTCCCCCGCCGAGCTGATGGCCGAGGCCGGTGCGGCCCGTGGCGCGCCCGCGCTGCTGGCCCGCGCGCACCACGGCTCGGTGTCCAAGGAGCAGCGGGCGCTGGTCGAGGAAGACCTCAAGGCGGGCCGGCTGCCCGCCGTCGTCGCCACCTCCAGCCTCGAGCTCGGCATCGACATGGGCGCGGTCGACCTGGTCGTCCAGGTCGAGTCGCCGCCCTCGGTGGCCTCCGGGCTGCAGCGGGTCGGCCGGGCCGGCCACCAGGTGGGCGCGGTCTCCACCGGCGTCGTCTTCCCCAAGTACCGCGGCGATCTGGTGCAGGCCGCGGTGGTCACGGAGCGGATGCGCGAGGGCGCCATCGAGTCGCTGCGGGTGCCCGCCAACCCGCTGGACGTGCTCGCCCAGCAGCTGATCGCCATGACCGCCATGGACACCTGGGACGTGGACGAGCTGCTGACCCTGATCCGCCGCGCCGCGCCGTTCGCCTCGCTCCCGGAGTCGGCGTACACCTCGGTCCTCGACATGCTCGCGGGCCGCTACCCCTCCGACGCCTTCGCGGAGCTGCGGCCGCGGCTGGTGTGGGACCGCGTCGCCCATACGGTCACCGGCCGCCCCGGGGCGCAGCGGCTCGCGGTGACCTCCGGCGGCACCATCCCCGACCGCGGGCTCTTCGGCGTCTTCCTGGCGGGCGCCGGCCCCGAGAAGGGCGGCGGCCAATCGGCAGCGCGAAGCGCTTCGGCCCGGGGCGGTGGCGGGCGGCGGGTGGGCGAGCTCGACGAGGAGATGGTGTACGAGTCGCGGGTGGGCGATGTGTTCACCCTGGGCACCACCTCATGGCGGATCGAGGACATCACCCGCGACCGGGTCCTGGTCTCCCCCGCCCCCGGCGTCCCCGGCCGGCTGCCCTTCTGGAAGGGCGACCAGCTCGGCCGCCCCCTGGAGCTGGGCCGCGCCCTGGGCGCGTTCCTGCGCGAGGTGGGCGCGCTGCGGCCGGAGGACGCCCGCCTGCGGCTGCTGGCCGCCGGTCTGGACGCCTGGGCCGCCGAGAACGTCATCGGGTATCTGGACGAGCAGCGCCGCGCCTGCGGGCATGTGCCGGACGACCGCACGATCGTGGTGGAGCGGTTCCGCGACGAGCTGGGCGACTGGCGTGTGGTGGTCCACTCCCCCTTCGGCGCACAGGTCCACGCCCCCTGGGCGCTCGCCCTGGGCGCCCGCCTGTCCGAGCGGTACGGCATCGACGCCCAGGTCATGCACGCCGACGACGGCATCGTGCTGCGGCTGCCCGACGCCGATCTGATGGGGCTCGACCTCCTCGACGCGGACCCGATGCGCCAGGGCGTGGAGTACGACACCGAGCAGTCCCCGGTGGGCGCGGCCGATGTCGCGTTCGACAAGGGCGAGATCAACCAGATCGTCACCGACCAGGTCGGCGGCTCGGCGCTGTTCGCCTCCCGGTTCCGTGAATGCGCCGCCCGCGCCCTGCTGCTGCCCCGCCGCGATCCCGGCAAGCGCACCCCGTTGTGGCAGCAGCGCCAGCGCGCCGCGCAACTCCTCCAGGTGGCGAGCGAGTTCGGTTCCTTCCCGATCGTCCTCGAAGCGGTCCGCGAATGTCTCCAGGACGTCTTCGACGTCCCCGGCCTCACCGAGCTGATGGGCGACATCGAGACCCGTCGGGTCCGGCTGGTGGAGGTGACCACCCCCGAGCCGTCCCCCTTCGCCCGCTCGCTGCTCTTCGGCTATGTGGCGCAGTTCCTCTACGAGGGCGACTCCCCGCTCGCCGAGCGCCGTGCCGCCGCGCTCTCCCTGGACTCGCGGCTGCTGGCCGAGCTGCTGGGCCAGGCCGAGCTGCGCGAGCTGCTCGACGCCGACGTCCTGGCCGAGCTGGAGCAGGAGCTCCAGTGGCTCACCGAGGACCGCCGGATCAAGGACGCCGAGGGCGTGGCCGACGCCCTGCGGGTGCTCGGCCCGCTCACCACCGCCGATCTGGCCGAGCGCGGTGCCGAGCCCGGGTGGGTCGAGGACCTGGCCGGGGCCCGGCGCGCCATCCGGGTCCGGATCGCGGGCGAGGACCACTGGGCCGCGGTGGAGGACGCCGGGCGGCTGCGGGACGCGCTCGGCACGGCCCTGCCGGTCGGCGTCCCCGAGGCGTTCACCGAGCCGGTCAAGGACCCCCTCGGCGATCTGCTGGCCCGCTACGCCCGCACCCACGGCCCGTTCACCTCGGCGCAGGCCGCCGCCCGCTTCGGCCTCGGCACGGCCGTCACCGAGGGCGCCCTGCACCGGCTCGCCGCGAGCGCCCGCGTCGTCCAGGGCGAATTCCGCCCACCCGTCACCCACCACCACCCTTCTGACGATGCGCTTCGCGCGACCTCTTTCTTGGGCACGGGCCAGGAGTGGTGCGACGCGGCGGTGCTGCGCCGCCTGCGGCGCCGTTCCCTGGCCGCGCTGCGCCATGAGCTGGAGCCCGTACCGCCCTCGGCGCTCGCCTCCTTCCTCCCGCAGTGGCAGCATCTGGGCACCCACAGCCTGCGGGGTATCGACGGGCTGGTGCGCGCGGTCGAGCAGCTCCAGGGCGCACCGGTCCCCGCCTCCGCCCTGGAGAAGCTGGTCCTGCCGTCCCGGGTGAGCGACTACACCCCCACGATGCTCGACGAGCTCAGCGCCTCCGGGGAGGTCGTCTGGGCCGGCGCGGGCGCGCTGCCGGGCAAGGACGGCTGGGTCACCCTGCACCTGGCCGACACCGCCCCACTGCTGCTGCACACCCCGCACCCTCTCGAGGCGGGCCCGCTCCACCAGGCCGTCCTCGACGCCCTGGCCGGTGGGTACGGGCTGTTCTTCCGCCAGATCGCCGAGCAGGCCCGCGCCGCCGGGCACGAGTTCCTGGATCCCGAGCTCGCCGAGGCCCTGTGGGACCTGGTCTGGTCGGGCCGGGTCACCGGTGACACCCTCGCCCCGCTGCGCTCCCTGCTGGGCTCGGGCCGTACGGCGGGCTCCACGGCCCACCGCGCCAAGCGCACGGTCCCCAGGGGGCGTTATGGCGGCCTTACGGGCCGCACCGGCCGCCCGACGGCGTCGCGCAACGGCCCGCCCACGGTCGCCGGTCGCTGGTCCCTGCTGCCGGAGCGCGAGCCCGAACCGACCCACCGCGCCCACGCCCTGGCGCGCACCCTGCTCGACCGGCACGGCGTGGTCACCCGCGGGGCGGTCGCCGCCGAGGGGGTCGAGGGCGGCTTCTCCGCCGCCTACCGGGTGCTGTCCGCCTTCGAGGAGTCCGGCCAGGCGCGCCGCGGCTATGTGATCGAGGGCCTCGGCGCCGCCCAGTTCGCGATGGACGGCGCGGTGGACCGGCTGCGCGCGGTCAGCACGGCCCGCGACCGCGCCGCGGCCCCCGCCTTCGACGGACAGCGGGGGCAGCCCCGGCGCGCCTTCGTGCTCGCCTCGGCCGACCCCGCCAACGCCTATGGCGCCGCTCTCCCCTGGCCCGATCCGCCCGCCGACGCGGGCCACCGGCCGGGCCGTAAGGCTGGAGCGATGGTGGTGCTCGTCGACGGAGAGCTGACCCTCTACATGGAGCGGGGCGGCAAGACCCTGCTCGCCTGGCCATCTGGCGAGGCCGAGGCCGCCTCCCCGGAGGACGACGTCAGGCTGTGGACGGCGGTGGAGGCGCTGGCCGAGTCCGCCCGCGCGGGTGCGCTCGGCTCCGTCACCGTCGAGCGCGTCAACGGCGCCCAGGCGCTCTCGTCCCCGATCGGCAAGCTCCTGGAATCGGCGGGCTTCCACCCGACTCCCCGTGGCCTCCGCCTGCGCCCTTGATCAACCCCCGTCGTCCGCGCCCCGGAACAACGGCTCCGCGCGCCCCCGATCACCGGCCGCTCCCGCCTGCCCGCGCCCACCGGCATCATGGATGGCATGCCCGAAGGAGACACCGTCTGGCAGACCGCGCAGCGCCTGCACCAGGCCCTCGCGGGACCCCCGCTCATCCGCAGCGACCTGCGCGTCCCCCATCTGGCGACCGCCGACCTCACCGGCCGCCGGGTTCTCGAGGTGGTCCCGCGCGGCAAACATCTGCTGACCCGTGTCGAGGGCGGGCTGACCCTCCACTCCCATCTGCGGATGGACGGCTCCTGGCAGGTCTACGGGCCGGACGAGCGCTGGCGCGGCGGCCCGCACCACCAGATCAGGGCCATCCTCGCCAACGCCGCCCACACCGCCGTCGGCTACCGGCTGCCCGTCCTGGAGCTGCTCCGCACCGGCGACGAGGACCGGGTCGTCGGCCATCTCGGCCCCGATCTCCTCGGCCCCGACTGGGATCCGGACGAGGCGCTGCGCCGACTGCTCGCCGATCCCTCCCGGCCCCTGGGCGAAGCGCTGCTCGACCAGCGGAACCTCGCCGGGATCGGCAATGTCTACAAGTCCGAGCTGTGCTTCCTGCTGCGTGTGTCGCCGTGGCTGCCGATCGGCGAGGTGGCCTCCCCCGAGCGCCTGGTGGCCCACGCCAAGAAGCTCCTGGAGGCCAACAGGAACCGGCGTGCCCGGGTCACCACGGCCGAGTCACGCCGTGACCGCAGGCTATGGGTGTACGGGCGCCCGGGGCGGCCCTGTCTGCGCTGCGGCACACCGGTGCGAGCCGCCGACCAAGGGCGCGCGGGTCAGGAGCGCTCGACCTTCTGGTGCCCGAGCTGCCAGGCGGGACCACAGGGGCCCGTCCCGTCCTGACGCGGAGGGCCTCCCCGGCGGCGGGCGCCACGCCTTCTGGGCGAGGGACCGCAGTGCACCGGCAACAGGCTCAGCCCCCAGCCGCCGACCGCTAACGCCCCCTCCACCGGTCCGGTCTCCCCCGGCTGCACCGCCAGCCGCAGCACCGACCACCACCAGACGCCGCCCAGAACGAGCGCGAGCACCCACCGGACCGGCCTGAGCCCCTGGGTGTCGGCCCCTCCGACGGCTGCCATGACTGCCTCCTTCGGCGACGCTAGACGCCTGTTCGCATACGGCGGGAGGGCGCACAGGAGGCACGTCGGCGCGTGTCGGACACTCGCGCTCCCCCCAGTTTGCCCAGCCGGGCGATACGGCGCACCCAGAGCGGGCCACCGGGCCGGAACGCGGTGGCCTCAGCCCCGCCCGGCCGGGCCCCACATCCGCCTCAGCCGCGGCAGCCGCCGTCTGGCCGCACCAGCCGCCATCCAGCCGCGCTGTGCGCCGTCAAACCGCACCGGCCGCCGTCTAACCGCGATGGCCGCCGTTCTCGGCCTGGAACATCCAGTGGTGCTTCTCCAGGTCACGAGTGAGCTCGATGAGAATGTCCTGGGTCACCGGGTCCGGCTCGTCGGTCGCCCTGATGCGCTCCCGCATCCGCCCGATCACCGCTCCGAGGGCGTCCACGAGCGTCCGGACGGCCTGCGCGTCATCGGTCCAGCCGTCCTTGACCGTGTCGACACCGCTGGTCGCGGCGACCGTCTGGGCCCGTCCGTCCGGCGGCACCCCGAGCGCAGAGGCCCGCTCCGCCACCGTGTCGGCATACTCCCTGGTCGACGCCACGACCTCGTCGAGCTGCAGATGAACCGTGCGGAATCGCGGGCCCACGACGGTCCAGTGGATCTGCTTGCCCACCAGGTGGAGGTCGACGAGATCGACGAGGGCGCCCTGCAGCGCATCGGCGACGATCTTGAGGTGCTCCTCCGGCAGCGGGCTCTTCACCACAGACATCCACTTCCTCCTGTTCTCGACCGTTTGGCCCCTCTTGATTGCCTCTCTTCCTCTGGGGTGACCCGAATCCGGCCGGACAAACATCGAGGCCCCGGCCGGTATCGCTACCGGCCGGGGCCTCGGAGAGCTGGCTTCTCAGGGCGTTCTCAGGCCGCCACCACGTCCACGGCTTCCTTGGGCGTCTTGATGGTCACGCGCTCCTCCGGGACGCCCGTCACGGACGTCACAGACACGGGGTTGAGCACGGGACGCATGGGCGCCGGCACCTTCTCGGTGGTGGACGCGGCCGACTCGGCCAGTTCGGCGAGCGACAGCTCGTCGCTGACCTCGCGCATGACCTGCGACATCCGTACCTCCAGGGCGTCGCAGATGGCCGACAGCAGCTCGGACGAGGCTTCCTTCTGACCGCGCTCGACCTCTGACAGATAGCCGAGCGACACCCGGGCGGAGGAGGAAACCTCGCGCAGAGTACGGCCCTGGCGCTGGCGCTGCCGGCGCAGCACGTCACCCAGCAGGCGACGGAGCAGAATCATCGCTGGCTCCCTCCTCGGACCTCGGATCCGGATCCTTCACGCCCCACCGTACCGCCTCCGGCTGCGCCCGTGCGGGGAGCGATGTCGTGTTCACTCAGGGCTGCAAACATCAAATCTCGTCGTGTTGTTCCGTATCCTTTGCCCCCGCCGTCGCGATCAATTCGCTGAACAGCAGCTTGACGGCGGCATGGACGGTCTGGCCGCGGATTCCGGCGCGGTCTCCTTCGAGCCTCAGCGCGGCCGCCGCCACCGCGCCCGAGGGTCCCGCGACGGCCACATGAACGGTGCCCACGGGCTGGCCGTCCTGGGGTGTGGGACCGGCCACACCGGTGGTGGCCACGCCCCAGTCCGCGCCCAGCGCACGCCGCACGCCCCGGGCCATCTGCCGGGCCACCTCGGCATCGACCGCGCCGCGCTCGGCCAGCAGGGCCCCGTCCACGCCCAGCACCTCGCGCTTGAGGTCGGTGGCGTACGCCGTCACCGAGCCCCGGAAGGCGCGGGAGGCTCCGTCCACCGAGGTCAGCTCGGCGGCCACCAGGCCGCCGGTGAGCGATTCGGCGGCGGCCAGGGTCTGCCCGCGCCGCTCCAGCAGCGCCAGCACATCGGCCGCCGTCCCGCCGTCGCTCACGGTGTGGCCTCCTCCGTCGTCCGTCCCGCCCGGCGCAGCACGATCGCCTGCCGGACGTAGTCGAGGCCGGTGACCACGGTCAGGACGACGGCCACGGCCATCACCCAGAACCGCAGCGAAGCCAGCGGTCCGGTCAGCGCCAGGATGTACATCCCGACGGCGGTGCCCTGCGCGAGCGTCTTCATCTTTCCGCCCCGGCTGGCCGGGATGACCCCGATCCGGATCACCCAGAACCGCATCAGTGTGATTCCGATCTCACGGAAGAGGATCACTCCCGTCACCCACCAGGGGAGATCGGACAGGGCCGACAGGCAGATCAGCGCCGCGCCCATGATCGCCTTGTCCGCGATCGGATCGGCGATCTTCCCGAAGTCGGTGACCAGGTTGTACCGGCGGGCCAGATGACCGTCGAAGAGATCGGTGATCATGGCGATGGCGAACGCCGCCCATGCGAAGGAGCGCCACGCCGGGTCGTACCCGCCATTGTGCAGCATCAACAACACAAACCCGGGCACGAGCAGCAGCCGCACCATGGTGAGGATGTTGGCGATGTTCCACAAACTGGCGGGCCCGACCGTGGCGGCGGCCGGTCGGTGGTGCCCCCCCGCGGCGGAGGCCGGGACACCCGTCATCTGTCCGCCTCTCCGGTGGACGCGCCGCCGCCCCGCCGCTCCAGCGGCTCAAGCGGCTCCGCGACGAGGTCCACTCCCTCCGTCGCGATCACCTTCGCTTCGACCATACGGCCCACCTCCGGCTCCCCGTCGGTGCGCAGCAGCGTCTGGCCATCGGTCTCCGGCGCCTGGTGGGCGCCACGGCCCAGGACCGCCCCGGTGTCGTCGATCTCCTCCACCAGGACCTCCACGACCTCGCCGAGCCGCTCCTCCGCCCGCTGGGCGGTCAGCTCCTCCGCGAGCCGCGAGACGCGCTCCAGGCGCTCCGCGACCACCTCCGGGTCGACCTTGTTCTCGTAACCGGCGGCCTCGGTGCCGTCCTCGTCCGAGTACCCGAAGACGCCGACCGCGTCCAGCCGCGCCGCATTGAGGAAGCGCTCCAGCTCGGCCAGGTCCTCCTCGGTCTCGCCGGGGAAGCCGACGATGAAGTTGGACCGGGCGCCGGCCTGCGGCGCCTTGCCTCTGATCGTCTCCAGCAGTTCCAGGAACCGGTCGGTGTCACCGAAGCGGCGCATGGCGCGCAGCACCCCGGGCGCCGAGTGCTGGAAGGACAGATCGAAGTACGGCGCGACCTTCTCGGTCGAGGTGAGCACGTCGATCAGCCCGGGGCGCATCTCGGCGGGCTGCAGATAGCTGACCCGGATCCGCTCGATGCCGTCCACCGCGGCCAGCTCCGGCAGCAGCGTCTCCAGCAGCCGGATGTCCCCGAGGTCCTTGCCGTACGAGGTGTTGTTCTCCGAGACCAGCATGATCTCCTTCACCCCCTGCTCGGCCAGCCAGCGGGTCTCGCCCAGCACATCGGAGGGGCGGCGGGAGATGAAGGAGCCGCGGAAGGACGGGATGGCGCAGAACGAGCAGCGCCGGTCGCAGCCGGAGGCCAGCTTCACCGAGGCGACCGGACTGGTGTCCAGTCTGCGCCGCAGCGGGGCCCGCGGCCCGGAGGCCGGGGCCACCCCCTCGGGCAGATCTTCGGGCGCGGTGTCCTGGGCGTGGCCGGGGAGCGCCACCGAGGTGGCGTCCTGGCGCTCGGCGGGGCTGATCGGCAGCAGCTTGCGGCGGTCGCGCGGGGTGTGGGAGGCGTGGATACCGCCGGAGAGGATGGTCTGGAGGCGGTCGGAGATATCGCCGTAGTCGTCGAAGCCGAGCACTCCGTCGGCCTCGGGCAGCGCCTCGGCGAGCTCCTTGCCGTACCGCTCGGCCATGCAGCCGACGGCGACCACGGCCTGGGTGCGGCCGTGGTCCTTCAGATCGTTCGCCTCCAGCAGGGCGTCGACCGAGTCCTTCTTGGCGGCCTCGACGAAGCCACAGGTGTTGACGACGGCGACGTCCGCGTCGGCGGCTTCCTCGACGAGCTCCCAGCCGTCCGCCGCCAAGCGGCCTGCGAGTTCCTCCGAGTCCACCTCGTTACGGGCGCAGCCAAGAGTGACGAGGGCGACGGTGCGGCGTTCGGGCATGGGCTCAGACTACTTTGTCCCCACGACAGCCCCCGCTGCCAGGGCTGCCGATCTTCGCGCGGCTCAGCCCGCCTCGGGGTCTCCCTTGGTGTAGCTCAGCCGCTGGACGGCCCCGCTGGTGCCCACGTTCTTCACTTCCTTGCCGTTCACGAACAGCTTGATCGCCCCGGCGTTGCCCAGCACCAGGTCGATGCGCCTGCTGTCGCTGAAGGTCTTGGAGTCGCCCTCGCGCAGCACGCCCTCCTCGATCAGCCGGCCGTTGTGGTCCTGGGCGGAGATCCAGCTCTGGCCGCCCTCGGCGGTCAGCTTGACAGTGACCTTGTCCGCCGGGACGCCCGCGATGGCGCTGTCGGACGGGTCGGGCTTGTGCGGGGTGGCGGGCTTGGAGGGGGCGGCGCTGTTGGTGGGCGCGGAGGCGCTGGGCTTGGGCGAGGCGGTGTCCTCGGCGACGCTCGAACCGTCGCCGTCACCGCCCCGGAACAGGGTGAAGCCCACGAATCCGACGACGGCGACGATCGCCGCGACCATCGCGGCCGTCCAGTTGGGGCGCCGGGGCTCGGGACGGATCCGCTCGGCCTCGAACAGCGGCGCCGGTGCGGTCGGCGCGGGCCGGCCGCCGTGCTCGGCGTCGAACTGCGCGATCAGGGACTCCGGATCGAGGCCCACGGCACGCGCGAGCACCCGGATGTGCCCCCGGGCGTAGACATCGCCGCCGCAGCGCGAGAAATCGTCCTGCTCGATGCCCCGCACGATGGGGGTGCGCACCCTGGTCGAGGAACTGACCTCGTCGACGGTCAGCCCCGCGGCGATACGGGCCTGCTGGAGGGCGCGACCGATGGAAGGCCGGTCGTCTTCGGGGGAGTTGCCGTCTTCGGGAAGGTTGCCGATGGACACGGGGGCGCCTTTCGAGCGTGAGCCACCTGCTGGGGGTTCAGTCTAGGGGTGGGGCGAAAGGGTCGGGCAAGCGGGAGGACGGAGTTTGTCCGCCATCGGGATTGCCGTTCGATCACGATTCTGGGGTCTCACTCCGCCACCTCCCTCAACTTGACGTTTCGGCAGGGGAAACGGTTGCCCGCCAAACCCTTATGAGTGAGCCTTACCGCGGATCACGTCGAGCACGCCATCCAATTCATCCGGCTTGACGAGCACATCGCGCGCCTTGGATCCCTCGCTCGGGCCGACGATGTTCCTGGACTCCATGAGATCCATCAGCCGACCCGCCTTGGCGAAACCCACCCGCAGCTTGCGCTGCAGCATCGACGTCGAGCCGAACTGAGTGGAAACCACCAGCTCAGCGGCCTGGCAGAGCAGATCGAGATCATCGCCGATCTCCTCGTCGATCTCCTTCTTCTTCGACGTCCCGACCGTCACGTCGTCGCGGAAGACCGGTGTCATCTGCGCCTTGCAGTGGGCGACGACCGCCTGGACCTCGGACTCGGTGACATAGGCGCCCTGCATCCGGGTGGGCTTGTTCGCGCCCATCGGCAGGAAGAGGCCGTCACCCTTGCCGATCAGCTTCTCGGCGCCGGGCTGGTCCAGGATGACGCGGCTGTCGGCCAGCGAGGAGGTGGCGAAGGCGAGTCGTGAGGGCACATTGGCCTTGATCAGACCGGTGACGACGTCCACGGAGGGCCGCTGGGTGGCCAGCACCAGGTGGATTCCGGCCGCACGCGCCAGCTGGGTGATCCGCACGATCGAGTCCTCGACGTCCCGCGGTGCGACCATCATCAAATCGGCCAGCTCGTCGACGATCACCAGCAGATACGGATAGGGCTTGAGCTCCCGCTCACTCCCCTCGGGCTCCTTCACCTTCCCCTTGCGGACCGCCGCGTTGAAGTCGTCGATATGGCGGAAGCCGAAGGCCGCGAGGTCGTCATAGCGAAGATCCATCTCCCGCACGACCCATTGGAGCGCCTCGGCGGCGCGCTTGGGGTTGGTGATGATCGGTGTGATCAGATGCGGAATGCCCTCGTACGCGGTCAGCTCCACCCGCTTGGGGTCGACCAGCACCATCCGCACATCGTCCGGCGTGGCACGGGCCATGATCGATGTGATCAGGCAGTTGATGCAGGACGACTTGCCGGAACCGGTCGCGCCCGCCACCAGCACATGCGGCATGGTGGCCAGGTTGGCCGCCACATAGCCGCCCTCGACGTCCTTGCCCAGCCCGACGATCATCGGGTGGTCGTCGCCGACGGAGTCCGCCGAGCGCAGCACATCTCCCAGGTTGACCATCTCGCGGTCACTGTTGGGGATTTCGATGCCGACGGCCGACTTGCCGGGGATCGGGCTGATGATACGAACATCGGGGCTGGCGACCGCGTAGGCGATGTTCTTCGTCAGCGCGGTGATCCGCTCGACCTTGACGGCCGGGCCGAGTTCCACCTCGTAGCGGGTGACCGTCGGGCCCCGGGTGAAGCCCGTGACGGCGGCGTCCACCTTGAACTCCGTGAACACCTTCGTCAGCGAGTCCACGACCGCGTCGTTGGCCGCGCTGCGCGTCTTACCGGGGCCGCCGCGCTCCAGCAGCTCGAGCGAGGGCAGCGAGTAGGTGATGTCGCCGGAGAGCTGGAGCTGCTCGGCGCGCGGCGGCAGCGGCTCGCCGGACTCGACCGTGGTCCGGGTGAGATCGGGAACCTGGGCCGAGTCCGCCTCGTCGGCTCCGTCCGTACGGCCCTTCCCGGCCGCCGCCCCGCCCTTGGCGCCGCCCTTCCCGGACTCCTTGTCGGCATCGCGTGCGCCCGGCACCCCGCCGCTCGCGGCTCCGTCCTCGCGCTCACCCGAAAGTCCGTTGCTGAGCCCGGCGACCAGCGGCGAGGGCTGCACACCGTGCAGCACGGCCCCGTCCAGCGAGGCGGCCGCGGCGGCCGCCACGTCCACCGCGTCCAGAGGCCGGTCGAGCGGCGGTTGGGTGGCCGACGAGCGGCGCGAACGCCGGCGCTTGCGCAGCGCCTCCTCCTCCTCGGCCCGCTCCGGGCCTCCGGCGCCGTCCGGGTCCTCCTTGGCGAGCGAGGTTCTGCGAGGCCGTCTGGCGGGCGTCTCGCGCCATTCGTCGGCGTACTCCGCCGCGTCGTACCCGGCCTCCGACGCGTACGCGTCCTCGTGGTCCCGCACCAGGCCGAGCCGGACGCCGAGCTGCCGCAGCCGATGCGGAATGGCGGCGACCGGCGTCGCGGTGACCACCAGCAGCCCGAAGACGGTGAGCAGCATCAGCAGCGGTACGGCCAGCACATCGCCCATCAGGTAGATCAGCGGCTGGGAGACGGCCCAGCCGATCAGACCGCCCGCGTCCTGCATCGCCTCGGCGCCCTGGCCGCGCCCCGGGGCGCCACAGGCGATGTGCACCTGCCCCAGGACGCCGACGACGAGCGCCGAGAGCCCGATGACGATCCGCCCGTTGGCCTCCGGCCGCTCCGGGTGGAAGATCAGCCGGACGGCGATGGTGCCCAGCAGTATCGGCACCACCAGGTCGAGCCGGCCGAAGGCACCGGTGATCAGCATCTCGACCAGCCCGCCGACCGGCCCGTCCAGATTGGACCAGGTGCCCGCCGCGACGATCAGGGCGAGGGCGAACAGCAGCAGCGCGCTGCCGTCCTTACGGTGGGCCGGGTCGAGCCCCTTGGCGCCGCGTCCTATGCCGCGGAACATCGCCGCGAGGCCGCGCGCCATACCCATCCACACCGCGCGCACGACGCGGAACACACCACTGGTGGGATTCGGGGCGGGTGCGGGAGCCGCCTTGGCCGCCGCCTTCTTCGCGGGCGCCTTCTTCGCGGGCGCGGCGGACTTCTTGGCGGGAGCCTTCTTCGCGGGCGCCTTCTTGGCGGCCGCCTTCTTCGCCGCGCCTCCGGACTGCCCGGCGCGCTTCTTCGAGGTGCCCGCCGTGCTCTGGGAACCCTTGCCGGACGTACGAGAGGCCATGGAGGCGAGGTTACCCGCGTCCGCCGTACGGAGCACGCATGGCGGGGGTATCGGGCACCACTGACGTCACGCCGGTGCCGCTGCGCCGACGAGGCGGTGAGACGGCCATGACGGCACGTCAAAGTGCGGGTGACCGGTCATCGATGACCGACCGGCGGTGACGGTGGGGCGGCGGGTCAGTTCTGCGAGGGGACCTGGCCGGCCCCGCTGCCCGCGCCCGGCTCCAGCGCGTCCAGCGCCCGCCGCAGACCGGTCAGCTTGCGCTCCAGATGGGCCGCGGTGGCCACGGCGGCGGCGTCGGCCGACTCGTCCAGCTGCTTGGACAGCGCCTCGGCCTGCTCCTCGACGGCGGCGAGCCGCGCGGACAGCTCGGCGAGCAGCCCCGCCGACTCCTTGGCCTCGCCGGCGGCGGGCTGGCCGCCCTCCAACTGCAGCCGCAGCAGCGACGCCTGCTCCCGCAGCTGACAGTTCTTCATGTACAGATCCACGAAGACCGAGACCTTGGCTCTGAGCACCCACGGGTCGAAGGGTTTGGAGATGTAGTCCACCGCGCCGGCCGCATAGCCCCGGAAGGTGTGGTGCGGGCCGTGGTTGATGGCCGTGAGGAAAATGATCGGGATGTCGCGGGTCCGCTCCCGGCGCTTGATGTGCGCCGCGGTCTCGAATCCGTCCATGCCCGGCATCTGGACGTCCAGCAGAATCACCGCGAAGTCGTCCGTCAGCAGCGCCTTGAGCGCTTCCTCCCCTGACGATGCCCGCACCAGGGTCTGATCGAGCGCGGAGAGAATGGCCTCCAGCGCCAGCAGATTCTCCGGCCGGTCATCGACCAGGAGGATCTTGGCCTTCTGCACCATGCCCCGTCCTCCTCGTCCCGGCTTGGGGTCTCCCCAGCTCGCAGAGCTGGGGGAAGCACCGGGCGCCGCCCCAGGGGACGGCTCCCTTGCGCCGCCCGTCCTTGTGCCGGTCATGGTAGCCGCACCCCGCTGTTCGCCACACCCTGTCACCGCGATGTCACTGTGCACGTAGCAGAAACGCGGTGGAAGACCAGAAGGTTCCCCGAATACCGCGTTCCCACACGTGTTCGGCGACACTCAGTCAACACCACGGCTGTCCCGCGCGTACCTCGGGTCACTCAACCGACATCCAGTGCTCCATCACCGTAAGGAGATGATCGGTGTCGACCGGCTTGGTGACGTAGTCCGACGCGCCCGCTTCGATGCTCTTCTCCCGGTCGCCCTTCATCGCCTTCGCGGTGAGGGCGATGATCGGCAACCCGGCGAACTGCGGCATCCTGCGGATCGCGGCCGTCGTGGCGTAGCCGTCCATCTCCGGCATCATAATGTCCATCAGGACCAGTACGACGTCGTCGTGCTGCTCCAGGACCTCGATGCCCTCCCGGCCGTTCTCCGCGTACAGCACCTGCAGCCCGTGCTGCTCCAGCACACTGGTCAGCGCGAAGACATTACGGATGTCGTCGTCGACGATCAACACCTTTTCGCCCTGGAAGCCGCCCACCGGCTCCGGGGCCACCAGGTCCTGGCCACCCAGCAGCCATGGCTCGGGGGCCTGCGACTGCCGTCCCGGGCGGCGGCCCGCCGACCGGGCGCCCGTCTCCGGCTCCGTCGGGGCCTGCTCCACGTCCGTCCGCGACGCCTCCTGCTCGGCCCGCTGGCGCCGCCGGAACAGCCCGGAGCCGCCCTGGCCGCGCGCCACCGAAGAGCCGTCGGAGGCGTCCTGTGCGGCCTCCTCCCGCTCCGCCCCGGCGCCGTTCTCCGCGGTCTCCTCCACGGCGCCGGGGAGCGCCAGCAGGCCCGGTGCGGAGCTGCTCGGGGCGAGCTGCGGGTAGCCCTGGGGCGGCAGCTCGCTGGGGTGCAGCGGCAGATAGAGCGTGAACGTCGAGCCGCGGCCCGGCTCGCTCGCCGCGTGGATCTCGCCGCCCAGCAGCCGGGCGATCTCCCGGCTGATGGACAGGCCGAGTCCGGTGCCGCCGTACTTACGGCTGGTGGTGCCGTCGGCCTGCTTGAACGCCTCGAAGATCACCCGCATCTTGCTCGCCGCGATGCCGATACCGGTGTCGGTCACCGAGAACGCGATCATCTCGGCGTCCGCGTCGCGCAGCGCGCCGTGCTCCAGCAACTGCTCCCGGATGGCGTTCGGCACATCCGCGCCCGCCGGCCGGATGACCAGCTCCACGGCGCCGCTGTCGGTGAACTTCACCGCGTTGGACAGCAGATTGCGCAGCACCTGCAGCAGCCGCTGCTCGTCGGTGTGCAGCGTCGCCGGGAGCTCCGGCGACACCCTTACGGAGAAGTCCAGGCCCTTCTCGGCGGTCAGTGGCCGGAAGGTGGCCTCCACATAGTCGACGAGCTGGACCAGGGCGATACGGGTCGGGCTGACGTCCATCTTGCCCGCCTCGACCTTCGACAGGTCCAGGATGTCGTTGATCAGCTGCAGCAGGTCCGAACCCGCGCCGTGGATGGTCTCGGCGAACTCCACCTGCTTCGGCGAGAGGTTGCCGTCGGCGTTGTCGGCGAGCAACTTGGCCAGGATCAGCAGCGAGTTGAGCGGCGTGCGCAGCTCGTGCGACATGTTCGCCAGGAACTCGCTCTTGTAGCGCATCGAGACGGCGAGCTGCTCGGCGCGCTCCTCCAGCACCTGCCGGGCTTCCTCGATCTCGGTGTTCTTGACCTCGATGTCGCGGTTCTGGCGGGCCAGCCGATCGGACTTCTCCTCCAGCTCCGCGTTGGACGCCTGGAGGGCCTTCTGCCGGTTCTCCAGCTCGGCCGACCGCTCCCGCAGCTGCTCGGTCAGCTCCTGCGACTGCTTCAGCAGCACCTCGGTCTTGGTGTTGACGCTGATGGTGTTGACGCTGGTGCCGATCATCTCGGCGATCTGGTTGAGGAAGTCCTTCTGGATCTGGGCGAAGGGCTGGAACGAGGCCAGCTCGATCACGCCCAGCAGCTGCCCCTCGAAGAGCACCGGCAACACGATCACATGGGCCGGAGCCGCCTCACCGAGCCCGGAGGCGATCTTGAGGTAGCCCGGTGGCACGTTCTCCACCAGGATCGGCCGCTTCTCCTCGGCGACCGTGCCGATCAGCGTCTCACCGGGCTTGAAGCGCGTGGGCATCGAGCCCTGGGTGTAGCCGTAGGAACCGACCAGCAGCAGTTCGTAGCCGTCGTCGGAGGTGCTGTCCGCGACCACGTCGGTGCCCTCGCCTGGCGGTACGGCCAGGAAGAACGCGCCGTGCTGGGCGGAGACCACCGGGGTCAGCTCGCTCATGATCAGCCGGGCGACGTCCTCCAGGTCGCGACGGCCCTGCATCAGACCGGAGATCCGGGCCAGGTTGCCCTTGAGCCAGTCCTGCTCCTTGTTGGCGAGCGTGGTCTCACGAAGGTTGGCGATCATGGTGTTGATGTGGTCCTGGAGGACCTGGATCTCGCCGGAGGCGTCCACGTCGATCTTGAGGTTGAGATCGCCACGGGTCACCGCGGTGGCCACCTCGGCGATGGCGCGCACCTGTCGGGTCAGGTTCCCGGCCATCTCGTTCACCGACTCGGTCAGGTCCTTCCAGGTGCCGGCCACGTCCCGCACCCGCGCCTGGCCGCCCAGCTGGCCCTCGGTGCCCACCTCACGGGCCACCCGGGTCACCTGGTCGGCGAACGAGGAGAGCTGGTCCACCATCGTGTTGATGGTCGTCTTCAGCTCGAGGATCTCGCCCCGTGCCTCGATGTCGATCTTCTTGGTCAGATCACCCTGGGCGATGGCCGTGGTGACCATCGCGATGTTGCGGACCTGGCCGGTCAGGTTGGACGCCATCGAGTTCACGGACTCGGTGAGGTCCTTCCACGTCCCCGAGACGCCGGGCACCCGGGCCTGTCCGCCCAGGATGCCGTCCGTACCCACCTCTCGGGCCACGCGGGTGACCTCGTCCGCGAACGAGGACAGCGTCGTCACCATCGTGTTGACGGTGTCGGCCAGCGCCGCGACCTCGCCGCGCGCCTCGACCGTCACCTTCTTCGTCAGATCGCCGTTGGCGACCGCGGCCGAAACCTGCGAGATGTTCCGCACCTGGATGGTCAGGTTGTTGGCCATCAGGTTGACGTTGTTGCTCAGGTCCTTCCAGATACCGGTCACGCCCGGCACCCGCGCCTGACCGCCCAACTGCCCCTCGGTACCCACCTCACGGGCCACCCGGGTGACCTGCTCGGCGAACGACGACAGCTGATCCACCATCGTGTTCACCGTGGTGACCAGCTCGAGGATCTCGCCCTTGGCATCGACGGTGATCTTCTTCGACAGATCGCCCTTGGCGACCGCCGTCGTCACCTCCGCGATCGAACGCACCTGGGACGTCAGGTTGTTGGCCATGCTGTTGACGGACTGGGTGAGGTCCTTCCACGTCCCGGAGACGCCCTGCACCTCGGCCTGGCCGCCCAACTGGCCCTCGGTGCCCACCTCACGGGCGACCCTGGTGACCTCCTCCGCGAAGGACGACAGCTGGTCGACCATCGTGTTCAGAGTGTTCTTCAGCTCAAGGATCTCGCCGCGCGCATCGACGTCGATCTTCTGCGACAGATCACCGCGCGCCACCGCCGTGGCCACCTGCGCGATATTCCGCACCTGGGCGGTCAGGTTGCCCGCCATGCCGTTCACCGAGTCGGTCAGATCCCGCCAGACGCCCGCCACACCGGGCACCTGCGCCTGACCGCCCAGCCGGCCGTCCGTACCCACCTCGCGGGCGACCCGGGTCACCTGCTCGGCGAAGTCGGAGAGCTGGTCGACCATCGTGTTGATGGTGTTCTTCAGCTCCAGGATCTCGCCGCGCGCGTCCACCTCGATCTTCTGCGACAGATCGCCGCGCGCGACCGCCGTCGTCACCTGGGCGATACCGCGCACCTGCGCCGTAAGGTTCCCGGCCATGGAGTTCACGGAGTCGGTCAGGTCGGCCCAGACGCCGCTGACCCCGTCCACCCGGGCCTGACCGCCCAGCCGGCCCTCGGTGCCCACGTCCCGCGCCATCCTGGTGACCTGGTCGGCGAACGAGGACAGCTGGTCCACCATGGTGTTCACGGTGTTCTTCAGCTTGAGCATCTCACCGGAGACGTCGACGGTGACCTTCTGTGACAGGTCGCCGTTCGCCACCGCCGTCGTCACCTGGGCGATGTTGCGCACCTGTCCGGTGAGGTTCCGGAAGGCGGTGTTCACCGAGTCGGTGAGGTCCTTCCAGGTACCGGCGGCGCCCGGCACCTGCGCCTGACCGCCCAGCTCACCCTCGACACCGATCTCCCGGGCGACCCGCGTCACCTCGGCGCCGAACGACTGCAGCTGGTCCACCATCGTGTTGACGGTGTTCTTCAGCTCCAGCATCTCACCGGCCACATCGACGGTGACCTTCTGCGACAGATCGCCGTTCGCCACCGCCGTCGTCACCTGGGCGATGTCCCGCACCTGCGCGGTGAGGTTCCGGAACGCGGTGTTCACCGAGTCGGTGAGGTCCTTCCACGTACCCGCCGCACCCGGCACCTGCGCCTGACCGCCCAGCAGCCCCTCGGCGCCGACCTCGCTGGCCACCCGCGTGACCTCGTCCGCGAAGGTGCGCAGCGTCTCCGTCATGGTGTTGATCGTGTCGGCCAGCTGCGCGACCTCGCCGCGTGCGCTCACCGTCACCTTCTGCGACAGATCACCGTTGGCGACCGCCGTGGTGACCTGGGCGATCCCGCGCACCTGCGCGGTCAGGTTCCCGGCCATGAGGTTGACGGAGTCGGTGAGGTCCTTCCAGACGCCCGCCACGCCCGGCACCTTCGCCTGGCCGCCGAGCTCGCCCTCGGTGCCCACCTCACGGGCGACCCTGGTCACCTCGGAGGCGAAGGAGGAGAGCTGGTCCACCATCGTGTTGACGGTTTCCTTCAGCTCGAGCATCTCCCCGGACACATGAACCGTGACCTTCCGGGACAGATCACCCTTGGCCACCGCCGTGGTCACGAGAGCGATGTCACGCACCTGAGCGGTGAGCCGGGAGGCCATCGTGTTGACGGACTCCGTGAGGTCCTTCCACGAACCCGACATTCCGCGCACCCGGGCCTGACCGCCCAGCTTGCCCTCGGTGCCGACCTCGCTCGCGACCCGCGTCACCTCGTCGGTGAACGCCGAGAGCTGATCCACCAGGCCGTTGACCGTGCGGCCCACTTTCAGGAACTCGCCCCGCAGGGGATGCGCCGACCCGTCGGAGCCCTGCGCCCGCAGGTCCATGCGCTGCTCCAGGTCGCCCTCGGCGACCGCCGACAGCACCCGGCCCACCTCGGACACCGGCCGTACGAGATCGTCCACCAGGGCGTTGGACGCGTCAATGGCCGCGGCCCACTGCCCCTCACAGGCGCCGGTCTCCAGCCGCTCGGTGAGCTTGCCCTCGCGGCCGACCACCCGCCGCACCCGGGTCAGCTCGCCCGTGAGCTGCAGATTGCGGTCCGCGACCTCGTTGAACACCGCGGCGATCTCGGACATCACGCCCTCGCCCGAGACCGTGAGCCGCTTGCGGAAGTTCCCGTCCCGCATGGCCGTCATCGCGGTCAGCAGCCGGTTCAGGGCCGCCGTCTCCACTTCAGTCGTCCCATTGCTCCGGGACCGTCCGCCTTTCGCGCGCGTATTCGTGCCCCGCGCCGCTGCGCCAGACTCCACCGTGTCCCTCCCGCAGGGTTGACCGTCCTCGTCGGGTTCTTCTTCCAGCTTCCCCAGTGTTTCACCATGCCCCAACCAGGCCATAACAGTTCGGCAGCATCCCACACCGCCGAGGGCACCTCCGGGTGGATTCAGGACCGACCGGCATTCGCGACGGCATCGGTGGTAAGTAACCTGGCAACCGGCCAGGGCATCGGAGGGGCGCTGCGACATGGGTGAGCAGTTCGCCGAGACACTTATGAGGAGACCTGTGATCACCGCGCGGGCAGCCGCCACCTTCGAGCCGGTCGGACGCTCGGTCGCCGCCGCCCGCGCCTTTGTCCGGGACACCCTCCAGGGGTGGGGACTCACCGACATCGTCGACGACGCCGTCGTCCTGACCAGCGAACTCGTCACCAACGCGGTGGTGCACGCCGGTACCACCGCCGATGTGGTCTGCATCCGCGCCGACACCGGCGTGCGCGTCGAGGTCGCCGACCGCTACCCCGAGCGCGAGGTCCCGCTGCAGAGCAATGGCGGCCACCACTTCGGCCACCCCGACCGCGAGGGCGGCCGCGGTCTGCTGCTGTGCGCCGCGCTCGCCGCCCGCTGGGGCGTCGAGTACACCGCGACCCACAAGCAGGTCTGGTTCCAGCTCGACTTCCCCGACCGCCCGGCCGGCACCCGGGCCGCCGGGCCCGCCCTGCCCTCCAGCGCCCTGCCCATCGCCGACTCCCGGGTCCGGGTCGGCGTGGTCCAGGTCGACAGCGGCGGACTGATCAGCGCCTGGAACGACGACGCCCAGGAACTGTTCGGTTACCACCCGGAACAGATCATCGGCAAGCCGCTGACCGACCTCGCCGCCTGGCCGCACACCCCCGGCACCGGCACCGGCGTCGCCGAGGCGCTCCTGCTCTCCCGCTGGGAGGGCTCGTACGGCATCCGCGGCGCCGACGGCCGGGTCTCCCCCGTCTACGCCTCCCACCTGCGCATCCGCGATGCCGAGGGCGAGCCGTCCACCGTCTGTCTGCTGGTGCGCGACCGCGAGCGCGCGGTGCTCCAGAGCCCGATGCGCGGTGCGAACGTGGACACCGCCGAAACCGCCGAGCGGGGCCCGGCCACCGACGCCTTCGAGGTCTTCATCGGCTCCCCTGCCCCCGACGACCTCGACGGACTGCTCCAGCGCACCGTCGAACGGGCCCGCGACATGCTCGACGGCGACGCCGCCTATCTGCTGCTCGCCACCGACGACGAGACCGAACTGGAGGTCCGCGCCTCCACCGGGCTGCCCTCCGCCCGCCAGCGCTTCGCCCGCGTCCCCGTCGAAGCGGGCACCGGGCGCTACGGCTCGGCCCGGATGCCCGCCGTCCACGAGGACCTGTCCGCGGTGCCCGGCGCGGTTCCGCTGCTGGTGAACACGGGGATGCGCTCCGTGGTCACGGTCCCGCTGAAGGTCGAGGGCCGGCTCACCGGCTCGCTCGGCGTCGCCGCCGAGTCCCCCGCCCGCTACAGCAACGAAGAGGCCCTGCGGCTGCAGTTCGCCGCCGACCGCATCGCCCTCGCCGTCGAGCGGGCCCGCCTCACCGAGCTCGAGCGGCTGCGCCGCGGCTCCCTGTCCTTCCTCGTCGAGGCGTCCGACCTCCTCGCGGGCACGCTGGACCGCGATCAGACGCTGGCGCTCATGGCCCAGATGACGGTGCCCACGCTGGCCAGTTGGTGCGCCGTCTATACGGTCGCCGACCAGGTGTCCGATCCCGAGCTGTCGTACGTTCTGCATGAGGACGAGGACCGCATCGACGGGCTCAAGGCCCTGCTGATGAAGATCGACCCACCGGAGCAGGTCCCCACCGGCGGCGCCCGCAGCTGGTCCGGCCCCTACGACGCGGCCCACGCCGCCGCCCTGCGCACCTCGCTGCGCAGCCTCAGCCTCGGCGACTCCGCCCGCCCCTCCTCCGGCCCCGGCGCCTCGCTCGCGACCGCCTCCGCGGTCGGCGGGGAGACGGTCGTGCTGCCCCTGGTGGCCCGCAACCGCGTCATCGGCATGCTCATCCTCGGCAAGCCCACCGACGAGCACTTCCGCCAGGAGAACCTGGAGCTGGCCGAGGACCTCTCCCGCCGGGCCGCGCTCGCGCTGGACAACGCGCGGCTCTACTCGGAGCGCACCGCCATCAGCCAGTCCCTGCAGCGCAGTCTGCTGCCGCCCGAGCAGCCCGAGGTCCCCGGAGTCGAGGTCGAGGTCATCTACCGCGCGGCGGGCGAGGGCAACGAGGTCGGCGGCGACTTCTACGACCTCTTCCCGATCCGCGACGGGGCGTACGGCTTCGCCATCGGTGACGTCTGCGGCACCGGACCGGAGGCCGCCGCGGTCACCGGACTCGCCCGGCACGCCCTGCGGCTGCTCGCCCGCGAGGGATTCGGCGGCCCGGCGGTCCTGGAGCGGCTCAACGCGGCGATCCTCGACGAGGGCGCCCGCAGCCGCTTCCTGACCCTCCTCTACGGCGAGTTGTGGCCGCAGCACGACGGCAGCGCGGTGCTCAAGGTCGTCTGCGCCGGACACCCGCTGCCGCTCCGGCTGCGCCAGGACGGCAGTGTGGAGGCGGCGGCCGAGCCCCAGCCGCTGCTCGGCGTCATGGAGGACCTCGAGCTGTACGAGCAGACGGTGACGCTCGACCCGGGCGATGTGCTGCTGTGCGTCACGGACGGCGTGACGGAGCGACGCGAGGGCACCAGGATGCTCGGCGACGACGGCCTGCTCGACGTCCTCACGACCTGCACCGGCCTTACGGCGGGCGCGGTGGCCGCCCGGGTGCTGCGGGCGGTCGAGCGCTTCGCCGCGGAGCCGCCGTCCGACGACATGGCGATCCTGGCGATGCGCGTCCCGGAGCCCGAGCCCGCGGACGCCTGAGTCGGCCGGGCGGGCCGGGGGCGCCCCCGGCGGAGTCTGAACATGACGAAGGCCCCCGCCACTTGGCGGGGGCCTTCGCAGGAGAGCCCCAATACGGAATCGAACCGTAGACCTTCTCCTTACCATGGAGACGCTCTGCCGACTGAGCTATTGGGGCGCGTCGACGAGATCGATCATACCCGAACTCGAGTGCGCTCCCGACCACCCGCCCCGTGGCTCAGGCGGCTGACTGCAGCAGCCCGCCCAGCGCGTTGCAGGCCGAGACCACGCGCTGCAACTCCCGCCGCGACATGGTCGGGTCCACGGGCAGCGCCAGGCACTCATCGGCCGCGCGCTCGGTCTCCGCGAGCCACAGATCGCGCCGGAAGCGCGCGGTGCGGTGCGCGGGCGTCTGTACGGGCACATGGCATACGACGCCGCGAGAACGCAGCGTACGGGCGAACGCGTCCCGGTCCGGCCGGCCGTTGCCGGGGACCCGGACGACGTATTGCTGGTAGGTGTGTTCGACGCCGGGGGCGACCGGCGGCGTGAGGACGCCACGCAGCTTTCCGTCCAGATAAGCCGCGTTGGCCTGCCGCCGCAGTATCTCCCCGGCGGGCTCGCTGACAGCCCCGTATCCGATCACCAGCACGCCGTGCCGCTGGCCGAGCTCGGTGAGGGCCGCCATATCGGCGGGATGTCCGAAGGTGTGAATGGCCACGATGGCCGCGGTCCTGGGCGTCAGCGCCTCGGCCACCGCGGCCGGGTCTATGCAGTAGGTATGGGCGTCGATGTCCACGAACACCGGCCTGGCACCGGCCAGCAGCACCGCTTCCGCGGCTTCGGGAGTGCCGTAGGACGGCACGATGACCTCGTCGCCCGGTCGCACACGCGCCCGGGTCAACTCATGCAGCAGCTCATCCGTAGGTGTCCCCATGAGCGGCATCGTGCCCAGACAACATGAACACCGAGTGGCTCGCAACACAACAAGAGAAGAGCCCTGCCGGTGACCGAAGTCCCGACAGGGCTCTCTACAAAAT
>NZ_JANIAA010000053.1 GCF_024505145.1 Streptomyces rugosispiralis
GGGTTTGTCGCTGGAGGACGGTGCGCGGGTGGTGGCCTTGCGGAGCAGGGCGTTGCTGGCTCTGTCGGGTCGGGGTGGGATGGTGTCGGTTCCGGTTTCCGCCGACGTGCTGCGTGACCGTCCGGGGTTGTCGGTGGCGGCGGTGAACGGTCCGGTGTCGACGGTGGTGTCCGGGTCTGTTGAGGTGCTGGACGCGGTGCTGGCGGAGTTCCCGGGGGCCAAGCGGATTCCGGTGGATTACGCCTCGCACTCCCCGCAGGTGGCCGAGATCCAGCGGGAACTGGCGGACGCGCTGGCGCCGGTCCGGCCGCGCGGTGGACAGGTGGCGTTCCACTCGACGGTGACCGGACGGCTCACCGACACCTCCGAACTCGACGCCGACTACTGGTACCGCAACCTCCGGCACACGGTGGAATTCCAGAGCACCGTCGAAGTCCTGATGAACCAGGGCCACACCGTGTTCGTCGAGGTGAGCCCGCACCCCGTGCTGACCATCGGCATCCAGGAGACCGCCGAGACCGCCGATACCACGGACACCACCGACACCCCCACCGACATCGTCGTCACCGGATCGCTGCGCCGCGACGACGGTGGCCCCGCCCGCTTCCTCACCGCCCTCGGCGACCTCCACACCCGGGGCGTGGACGTGGACTGGCGCCCGCTCTTCGCCGGAGCCCGGACGGTGGACCTTCCCACCTACGCCTTCCAACGGGAACGCTTCTGGCTGAAGCCCGCGCGGCCGGTGACCCAGGCGTCGGGGCTGGGCCTCGGCGATATCGAGCACCCCCTGCTGGGCGCGGTACTGCCCCTGCCCGGGGACGAGGGCGGTGTGCTGACCGGACTGCTCTCCCTGGACGGACAGCCTTGGCTGGCCGACCACATGGTGCGGGACACGGTGGTCTTCCCCGGCACCGGATTCGTCGAACTCGCCCTTCAGGCCGGTCAGCACTTCGGCCACTCGGTGCTGGAGGAGTTGACCCTGCACACCCCGCTGGTGGTGCCGGACCAGGGCGGGGTCCAGGTACAGGTGGCCGTCTCGGCGGCGGACGAACGGGGCCGGAGGCCGGTCACGGTGCACTCGTGCCGCGCTGGGGAGTGGGTGCTGCACGCCTCGGGCACCCTCGGCGCCACCGGAGCCCCCGACATCACCGGGCCGCGCCCCGCCGAGGTGGCCCGGCTCATGGAGATCTGGCCGCCCGAGGGCGCGCGGAGCCTCGATGTCTCGGGGATGTACGCGGCGATGGCGGAGCGCGGCTACGGGTACGGTCCCGCTTTCCAAGGGCTGCGCGCCGCGTGGTCACGGGACGACGAGATCTACGCCGAAGTGGCTCTGGAGCCGGAGGCACAGGACGTGGCGGCGCGGTGCGGTGCGCATCCGGCCCTGCTCGACGCCGCGTTGCACGGCGTGGGGCTCGGCCGCTTCCTCACCGACCCCGGCCAGGCGTATCTGCCGTTCTCCTGGAGCGGGGTGGCGCTGCACGCGGTCGGCGCCTCCGCCATCCGCGTGGTGCTCTCCCCGGCCGGTCCGGACGCGGTGTCGCTGGAGGTGACGGACCCGGCGGGAGCGCCGGTGCTGTCGGTGGCGTCGCTCTCGTTGCGTCCGCTGTCCAGCGGGCGGATCGCGGACACCCGAGGGGTGGACCAGGACTCGCTGTACCGCGTGGACTGGGTCGAGATGCCGCTGCCGACTGCCCCGGCAGGCTCGGCCCCGGCCGAGACTGGCACGCCACCGACGTTCGACGCCCTGGTCGAATACGACGTTCTCGGCCCCGACACCCCCGTGCCCGACATGGCGGTGCTGCCGTGTGAGTCGGCCGGTGACGCGGTGTCCACCGTCGTGTGCCGGGCGCTCGCGGCGGTACGGCGATGGCTCGCCGACGAGCGCTGTGCCCGGTCCCGGCTGGCCGTGCTGACGCGCGGTGCGATGGCGACCGCTTCCGGCGAGAGCGTCGAAGACCTCGGCGCGGCAGCGGTCTGGGGCCTGCTCCGCAGCGCACAGGCCGAGCATCCGGACCGCTTCGTCCTCGTCGACCACGACGGCCACCAGGATTCCCGTACGGTGCTCGCCGCCGCGCTGTCCGCCGCGGCGGACGGTGGCCATGCGCATCTGGCGCTGCGCCGCGGCCGTGTCCTGACGCCTCAGCTCGCTCCGCTCCCCCCGACCGCGATCGCCCTGTCGGCCACCACACCGCCCGCCGCCGCCCCGACCCCGGAGGACGGGACACCGTGGCGGATGGACGTCACCAGTCAGGGCACGCTGGAGAATCTGGCCGCCGTCCCCTGCCCGGAGGCCGCCGGTGTCCTCGGCGCCGGACAGGTGCGGGTGGCGATGCACGCGGCCGGGGTGAACTTCCGGGACGTCGTCGTCGCCCTCGGCATGATCCCCGGCCAGGACGTCATCGGCAGCGAGGGTGCCGGCGTGGTGCTCGACATCGGCCCCGGTGTGTCCGGCCTGGCGCCCGGCGACCGGGTGATGGGTCTGTTCTCCGGGGCGTTCGGCCCCGTGGCGATGACCGATCACCGGCTGTTGGCGCGGCTGCCGGAAGGCTGGTCGTTCGCCGACGCCGCGGCCACGCCGGTGGTGTTCCTGACCGCCATGTACGGGCTGATGGACCTGGCCGGTCTGCGCCCCGGTGAAGCGGTGCTGGTGCACTCGGCGGCGGGCGGGGTGGGCATGGCCGCGACACAGGTGGCCCGCTGGCTCGGCGCCGAGGTGTACGCCACCGCGAGCCCCGGGAAGTGGGACGCGCTGCGCGCCGGAGGAGTGGCGGACGACCGGATCGCCTCGTCCCGCTCCCTGGAGTTCGCCGACCGCTTCGGCCGGGTGGACGTGGTGCTGAACTCGCTTGCGGGCGAGTATGTGGACGCCTCGCTCGGCCTGCTCGCCGACGGTGGCCGTTTCCTGGAGATGGGCAAGACCGACATCCGCGACGGTGAGCTGGTGGCCGCGGAGCACGGGGTGCGGTACCGGGCGTTCGACCTCATGGACGCGGGGCCCGACCGGGTCGGGGAACTGCTCCGGCTGCTGGTGTCGCTCTTCGAGCGAGGGATCTTCACCGCACTGCCGACCCGCGCCTGGGACGTCCGGCAGGCGGGTGACGCGCTGCGCTTCCTCTCGCAGGCGCGCCACATCGGCAAGCTGGTGCTGTCCATTCCGCAGCCGCTGCGGGAGGGGGACACCGTGCTGATCACCGGCGGCACCGGCACACTGGGCGGGCTGGTCGCCCGTCACCTGGTCGAACGGCACGGAGTACGGGACCTCGTCCTGGCCGGCCGGCGGGGGCCGGACGCCCCGGACACGGCCGAACTCGCCGCCGCCCTGCGCGAATACGGCGCCCAGGTGCGGGTGGTGGCCTGTGACGTGGCCGACCGGGACCAGCTGGCACGGCTGCTGGACACCGTCCCCGGCCTGCGGATGGTGGTGCACACCGCAGGTGTGCTCGACGACGGGGTGATCGAGTCGCTCACCCCGGAGCGGGTGCGCGAGGTGTTGAGGCCGAAGGTGGACGCCGCCTGGTATCTGCACGAGCTGACGGCCGGTCGTGAGCTGGCGGAATTCGTGGTGTTCTCGTCGGCCGCGGGTGTTCTGGGAAGCCCCGGGCAGGGCGCCTACGCGGCGGCGAACGCCTGGCTGGACGCGCTGATGGCGCACCGCCGGGCCGCCGGGCTGCCGGGCCTCTCCGTGGCCTGGGGGCTGTGGGCCGAGCGCAGCGGGATGACCGGCCATCTGTCGGACCGGGACCTCGCCCGGATGGCCAGGGCCGGTGCCACGCCTCTCACCACCGATCAGGGGCTCCGGCTCCTGGACAGTGCCAGGGCGGCCACCGAGGCGCTCGTGCTGGCCACGCCGCTGGACGCCGCGGCGCTGCGGGCACAGGCCGACGCCGGGGCGCTGCCCGCGCTCTTCCGCGGTCTGGTCCGTGCGCCGATCCGCCGCGCGACCGGCGCGGGCCCGGTGGAGGACGAGTCGTCGCTGCGGGGCCGGATGGCCGCGATGCCGGTCGCCGAGCGCGAACAACTGGTGCTGGACCTGGTCCGTACGCAGGTGGCGACCGTGCTGGGGCACGGCACCCCCGCCGCGGTCGACACGGCGCGTACCTTCGCGGAGACCGGCTTCGACTCGCTCACGGCCGTCGAGCTGCGCAACCGGCTGCGCACCGCCACCGGGGTCGGGCTGTCGGCCACCGCGATCTTCGACTATCCGACACCGGCGGTCCTGGCCGGCCATCTCCTCCGGGAGCTGGACGGCACCGTCGGCGAGGCCGTGGCACGGCCCGCCGCCCCGGCCGCCGCCACCGACCGGGACCCGATCGTGATCGTCGGAATGGCCTGCCGCTATCCGGGCGGAGTGACGTCGCCCGAGGAGTTGTGGGAGCTGCTCGCCACCGGTCGTGACGCGGTCGCGGATCTGCCGGACGACCGGGGCTGGGACCTGGACGGCCTGTACAGCGCCGATCCGGACAGCTCGGGCACCTCGTACGTCCGCGCCGGTGGCTTCGTGTACGACGCGGGCGAGTTCGACGCCGGCTTCTTCGGCATCTCGCCGCGCGAGGCGCTCGCGATGGATCCGCAGCAGCGGTTGCTGCTGGAAGTGGCCTGGGAGGCGGTGGAGCGGGCCGGTATCCCGGCGGCGTCGTTGAAGGGGAGCCAGACCGGGGTGTTCGTCGGTGCCGCCGCACAGGGCTACGGAACGGGGGCCGGGCAGGCGGCGGAGGGATCCGAGGGCTACTTCCTGACCGGTGGCGCGGGCAGCGTGGTCTCCGGCCGGCTCTCGTACACCCTCGGCCTGGAGGGGTCGGCGGTCACCGTGGACACCGCCTGCTCGTCGTCGCTGGTCGCGCTGCATCTGGCGGCGCAGGCCCTGCGGTCCGGCGAGTGCTCGCTGGCACTGGCCGGCGGGGTGACGGTGATGGCCACCCCGGGCATCTTCGTGGAGTTCTCCCGGCAGCGCGGACTGGCCGCCGACGGCCGCTGCAAGGCGTTCGCCGACGCGGCGGACGGCACCGGCTGGGGCGAGGGCGTCGGCATGCTGCTGCTGGAGCGGCTGTCCGACGCCCGCCGCAACGGCCACCGGGTCCTGGCGGTCGTACGCGGCTCCGCCGTCAACCAGGACGGCGCCTCGAACGGCCTGACGGCGCCGAACGGGCCCTCGCAGCAGCGGGTGATCCGGGCCGCGCTGGCCAACGCCGGGCTGGCCGCGTCGGACGTGGACGCGGTGGAGGCACACGGCACCGGCACCAGCCTGGGCGACCCGATCGAGGCACAGGCGCTGCTGGCCACCTACGGGCAGGAGCGCGAACGGCCGCTGCTGCTGGGCTCGATCAAGTCGAACATCGGGCACACCCAGTCGGCCGCGGGAGTGGCCGGTGTGATCAAGATGGTGCTGGCGATGCGGCACGGGGCGCTGCCCCGGACCCTGCACGTGGACGAGCCGTCAACCCATGTGGACTGGTCGGCCGGTGCGGTGGAGCTGCTGACCGAGCCCGCGGAGTGGCCGGGGACCTCCCACCCCCGCCGGGCCGGGGTGTCCTCGTTCGGGGTGAGCGGGACCAACGCCCATGTGATCCTCGAACAGCCACCCGTGGAGTCCGGGCCCGACCCGCGGCCGGTACCCGAGCGGGCCCCGGCGGTGGTGCCATGGGTGCTCTCCGGCCAAGGCGAGCGCGGACTGCGGGCGCAGGCCGCCCGGTTGCGGACCTTCCTGGCCGCGCGCCCCGAGTCCGACCCGGCCGACGTGGGCTGGTCGCTGGCCGCCACCCGTTCGGCGCTTTCGCACCGGGCCGCGGTGGTCGGGGCGGACCGGGCGGAGCTGCTGGACGGACTGGCCGCGCTGGCGGCCGGCGAGCCCGCGCCGGGCGTGGTCCTGGGCACCGCGGATCCGGGCCGGGTGGGCGTGCTGTTCGCGGGCCAGGGGACCCAACGGGTTGGTATGGGAAGGGAGTTGTACCAGGCGTTCCCGGTGTTCGCGGCGGCGTGGGACGAGGTGTGCGCCGCGCTCGACCCGCATCTGGACCGTCCGCTCGACGAAGTGGTGACCGACGCCACCGGCGCGCTGGACGCCACCACGTACACGCAGGCGGGCCTGTTCGCCCTCGAAGTGTCGCTGTTCCGGCTGGTGTCCTCCTGGGGCGTGCGGCCGGACTATCTGCTGGGCCACTCCATCGGCGAGCTGGCGGCCGCGCATGTGGCCGGTCTGTGGTCGCTGGAGGACGCCGCCAAGGTGGTGGCGGCCCGGGGCCGGCTCATGGGCGCGCTGCCGCCGGGCGGGGCGATGGTGGCCCTGGCCGCGCCGGAGGACCGGGTACGGCTGTTCCTGACCGACCGGGTCGCCCTCGCGGCCGTGAACGGGCCGTCGTCGGTCGTGGTGTCCGGGGACGAGGACGCGGTGCGCGGTGTGGCCGAGGCGTTCGCCGCCCGTGGGGTGAAGACGCGGCGGCTGCGCGTCGGCCACGCCTTCCACTCGCCGCTGATGGACGGGATGCTCCTCGCGTTCGCCGAGGTACTCGACACGGTGGACTTCCGCACCCCGCGGATACCGGTGGTGTCGAACCTCTCCGGTGTGGTGGCGGGGGAGGAGCTGTGCTCCCCCGCTTACTGGGTGCGGCAGGTGCGGGAGACGGTGCGGTTCGCCGCCGGGCTGGAGCGTCTGCGGCAGCTCGGCACGGGCACCTTCCTCGAACTCGGGCCGGACGGCACCCTCACCGCCTTGGCCCAGGCCCAGGTCACCGGGGCGGACGCCGAGTTCATCCCCACTCTGCGGGCCGACCGGCCCGAACCGGTCACGGTCACCACCGCCCTCGCCCAGTTGCACACCCACGGTGTGGAGCCGGACTGGTCCGCGGTCTTCCCCGGTGCCCGCCGGGCCGAGCTGCCGACCTACGCCTTCCAGCGCTCCCGCTTCTGGCTCGAGCCCTCCCGTGCCCCCGGCGACGCGGCCGACTTCGGGCTCGGCGCGCTGGACCATCCGCTGGTCGGTGCGAGGGTGCCGCTGCCCGACGCGGACGGTGTTCTGCTCACCGGCCGCGTCTCCGCCGACGACCACTCGTGGCTGACCGGTCGGCGGACGCTGGGGGTGCCGCTGTTCCCGGCGACCGGCTTCCTGGAACTGGTGCTCCAGGCGGGGCTCCAGTGCGACTGCCGGACGGTGGACGAACTCACCATCCATGAACCGCTCGTCCTCCCCGAGCGGGGCGGGGCCGAGGTGCAGGTGTCCGTCCGGGGCGCCGACGAGTCCGGCCGCCGTGCGGTCACCGTGTACTGCCGCCGCGACCAGCGGTGGGTCCGGCATGCCACGGCCGTCCTCGGCGCGGACCGGCCGCCCGCGCCGGAGCGGCGCCCCGAGCCCTGGCCGCCCACCGGTGCCCGGCCGCTGGACTCCGGCGGGACACCGGCGTGGCGCCGTGACGACGAGGTCTTCCTGGACATCGAGCTGCCTGATGAGGCCGCCGGGGCCGGGGCCGAACGCTGGGCACTGCATCCCGCCCTGCTCGAACAGGCGTTGCGCGGGGAGGCGCTGACGGGCCTGGTCACCGCGGCCGAGGGGACCCATCTGCCGTTCTCCTGGGCGGGGGTCACCCTGCACACGACCGGTGCCACGAGACTGCGAGCCACCCTCGCGCCCGTCGGCCCGGACACGGTCTCGCTCCACGTGGCCGACGCCGCCGGAACCCCCGTGCTGTCGGTGAACTCGCTGGTGCTCCGCCCGGTGTCCGGGCATCGGCTGCGCCAGGCCAACGCGGCACTGTTCCGGCCGGTGTGGGCTGCTTGCCGTACGCGGGCCGAATCGGACGCCGGCCCCGTCCGGTGGGGGCTCGTCGGCGACCCGGACACCTGGAAACCGGATACGCTCGGCACGCCGGTCGCGCTGTATCCGGAACTGTCGGCCATCGAGGACGTGCCGGACGTCATCCTCCTCCCGTGTGTATCCGAGGGCGGGACGGCGTCCGAGGCGGCCGTCCGCGTAGCCGAGGCCGTGCGGACGTGGCTGGCCGGGGAGCGGTTCGCCACCTCGCGTCTGGTGCTGGTGACCCGGGGCGCGCTCGCCACGGCGGCCGGTGACGATGTCGAGGACGTGGCCGCGGCCGCGGTGTGGTCGCTGGTCGAGCCCCTCCAGGCGGCCGGGGCGGGACGGCTGACGCTCGTCGACACCGATGTGTGCGATCTGCGGTTGCTGCCCGCCGCGGTGGCCGTGGGGGAGGACCGGGTCGCGGTCCGGGCGGGAGCGGTGCTGGTACCGGAGCTGGTACCGGCCCTGGTCACGCCGGTGGCCACCGAGCAGGATCCGCCCGCTTGGGGCCCGGGGACGGTGCTGGTCACCGGTGGGTCGGCCATGGCTGTCTCGCGGCATCTGGTCGCCGAACACGGTGTGCGCGACCTGGTCCTGGCCGGGGACGGCGACGCGGCCGAACTGACAGCGCTCGGAGCCACGGTCCGGCTCGCCCCGTGTGATCCGGCGGACGGTCAGGCGCTGGCATCGCTGCTGGCGGAGATTCCCGGACTGCGGAGCGTGGTGCACACCGCGGCCGACGCCCCGGAGCCGACCCGAGCCGGTGCGCTCTCCCCGGAATCCCTGCGGCCACAGCTGCGGTCGGGGGTGGCGGCGGCCTGGAACCTGCACCTGGCCACGCGGGGCCTGGAATTGGACCGCTTTGTGCTGCTCACTTCCGCCGACGCGGCGTTGTCCCCCGCGTACGCCGACGCGCTGGCCGCACACCGGCGGGCCGGCGGACTGCCCGCGGTGTCCGTCTCCACCGATCTGGGCCTCGCCCTGTTCGACGGGGCATGCGCCGCACCCGGGGAGGCGGTCCGGGTCACCACCGAAACGCCGGTCCCCGCACGCACCGCAGCGGGCCCGCGGCCGGTGGAACAACCCCCGGCGGCCGAGGCCTCCGCGGCCACGCTGCTGGAACGGCTGGCCGGGCGGACGGAGGACGAGCAGGACGAGATCCTGCTGGAGCTGGTCCGTGGCCAGGTCGCCATGGTGCTCGGCCATCCCGACGCCACCATGGTCGACCCGGACCGAGGCTTCGTGGACCTGGGCTTCGACTCGGTGGCGGCCGTGAAGCTCCGCAACCAGCTGGCCGGAGCCACCCGGCTCGAGCTGCCCGCCAGCCTCACCTTCGACCACCCCACGGCTGTCGACCTCGCCCGCCATCTGCGCGCCGAAATGCTGCCCGACGACGCGGCGGCCGCCATTCTCGTGCTCGAAGAGCTGAACAAACTCGACGATTCGATCCTCGTGCTCGACCCGGCAAGCGCGGCACGGGTGCGGATCTCCACCCTGCTCCAGGACCTGGCCGCGAAATGGGTCGAGCCGACGGATCGTCCATGACCACACACAACCACTTGACCACGCACAATCACTTGACGCGCATACGAGGGAGTCAGCAGTGAGCGAGACCTTGTCCCTTCCGGGGACCGTGAAGGCCGAGCGGCGTTGTCCGTACGACCCGCCGGAGGCACACCGCCGACTGCGGGACGCGGGCGAACTGGGCAAACTGGAGCTGCCCGGCGGTCTGGTGATGTGGTTCCTGACCAAGCACGACGACATCAGGGCCATGCTGGCCGACTCCCGGTTCAGCGGTGCGAGGGTGCCGTTCCCGGCGATGAACCCGGAGATACCGGCGGGCTTCTTCTTCTCCATGGACCCGCCGGACCACACCCGCTACCGCCGCACCCTCACCGCCGAGTTCTCGGTGCGCGGTGCGCGCGAACTGACCGGCCGGATCGAGCGGCTGGCCGACCGGCACCTCGATGCGATGGAGGCGGCGGGCACGAGCGCGGACCTCGTGGCGGCCTATGCCAGTCCGGTGCCCGCGATGGTGATCTCCGAGATCCTCGGCGTGCCGTACACCTACCACCAGAAGTTCGACCACGAGGTACGCACGCTCCGGGAGACCGGCGGCGACGATCAGGCCGTCGGCGCGATGGCGACCGCGTGGTGGGACGAGATGCGCGGATTCGTGCGTGCCAAGCGGGCCGAGCCCGGGGACGACATGATCAGCAGGCTGCTGCACGATGAAGTCGAGGGCGGTGCGCTGACCGACGAGGAGGTGGTCGGCATCGCCATGACCATCATTTTCGCCGGTCATGAACCCGTGGAGAACCTGATCGGCCTCGGCATGCTGGCGCTCTTCCAGGACCGTGAGCAGCTGACCCGGCTGCGGGAGAACCCCGACCTCATCGACAGCGCTGTGGAGGAGTTCCTTCGCTACTTCCCGGTCAACAACTTCGGCACCGTGCGCACCGCTACCGAGGATGCCGTGATCAATGGTCATCCCATCGCGAAGGGCGAGATCGTGGCCGGTCTGGTGTCCACCGCCAACCGGGACCCCGAGCGGTTCGCCGACCCCGACCGCCTTGTCCTCGACCGGTCGCACACCTCGCACCTCGCGTTCGGGCACGGTGTGCACCAGTGTCTGGGCCAGCAGCTGGCGAGGGTGGAACTGAAGGTGCTCCTGCAGCGGCTGCTCGTCAGGTTCCCCGCTCTGCGGCTGGCGGTGGCCCCGGAGGAGATCAGGTACCGGGAGAACACCTCGTTCTACGGTGTCCACGAGCTACCGGTGACCTGGGCGGCTGAGTAGCCGCAGCCGGGGCCGTAGGGCACGGTGCGGTCGGTGGCCGCGGGGTCCGGCGCGAATGGTCGCCGGATACCCGGCCACCGGCTCATCCGGTCCGGGGGACGGCCGTGCTGTGCGGCCGCGGATCTCAAGAGCCGAGCCGGCCACCGGTCAGCCGTGCCAGCGGGCGGCGACGACGAGCCGCGCGCCTGCGCAGGACGATCGCGGTGGTGGCGCCCGCCGCGGCGGCACCGGCACCGGCGACGGCTGCCAGGACCTTCCGGGCCTTGATCATCATCCAGGCCGAACCGGCCGCGGCTGCGGCCTTCTTGGGCGCCTCGGCGGCCACGGTACGACCGGTGGTCACGGCCTTCCCGGCGGCCACTTGAGCCTTGTCGGCGGCGACATGCGCGGTGTGCGCCGCGGTCGTCGCCGCGCCGGCCGCGGCGGTCTTCGCCGTGGTCTCCGCCTTGCCCGCGGTGTCCTTGGCCTTTTCCGCGGTCTCCTTGGCCTTGGTGGCGGTGGCCTTCGCGTTCACGGCGGTGCTCCGGGCAGTGTGTGCGTTCTTCTTCTGGGTCATGTTCACCGCGTTACCACTCGACCCGACAGCAAACCCGCGCCCTGGGGGGCATCGGCGCACTCGGCTCATTCGGTGTCCGAGCCACCCGAGTCGCCCGCGCCGCGCCGCTGCTGGAACAGCACAAAACCTCCGGCCAGGGCGAACAGGCAGACGCCGATGATGATGCCCACGGCGGGCCACGCGGAACCGCCGTCGGATGCCGCGGCCTCGAGCTTCAGCAGTGGCGCGGGATTCTCCGGCTCCGGCTCCCCGGCGCGGGCCACCTCGATCCACCGGGACACCTTGCCGCCCTCGTAGGTGTCCACGGTTTTGAGGGCCAGCGACGTGGTCTCGGGCAACTGCCGTACGACGACGCTGTGTTCGGCGTTCTCGCCGGGCGCGAGTGCCGGGCCGCCGACGGAGTAGCCGTCATCGGTGGGCTTCAGCTTCCAGCCCTTCGGGGCCCGCTTCAGCTTCACATCGCCGGGTTCGATGCCCTTGGGCAACACGGTCCGGATCTCGGTGAAACCGGCCGCCTCGTCCTCCGCCTCCGACTCGAACGTCAGCGTGACGTTCTTCGCCAGGGCGCGGGAGTCGGAGGCGCTCACCTCGGTGTGGGCCAGGGCGGGGGCCGCCGTGGCGAGGACGAACGCCGAGGCGGCGACGGCGAGTGCGCAGATCCGCCGCGGCCGCGGACGGGACGGCAGACGATGTGCTTTCACGGTATCTCTCCTCGTCCAAGGGGCGGCCACCCGAGCCCTCCTCACCGGTCACCCGGCGCGCTCACCAGGTGCGTTCACACTCCCCGGTACGTACGGTCCGGGCGCGATGTTCATCGTCGCCCAGCCGGTGGTCAGGTGGTGGTCAGGTGGTGGGCATGTCGAGGGCCGTTCCGTACAGACGGGACACCCGGATCCTGATCACGACCCGCCGGTCCGCCACCAACTGCTCCAGAAAGGCCGTCTCGTCGTGCGGTTCGGCGAAACCGGGCGTCATGGACAGCAGCTCCCGTCCGACCGGGTCCCCGGGGACGGCCGTCACCTCCGACACCTCCGCTTCGCCCTCGGCGACAGCGAACGACCAGCCGTCCGGGGCACCCACATGCACGGCGACATGAGGGTCGCGGCGCAACTGGCGCACCTTGAGCCGGTCGGCGGTCGAGGAGATGCGCAGCACGCGCTCCTCGGGGCTCCACTGGTGGATCACGGTCGACAGATGGGGGTGGCCGCTGCGCTTGACGGTGGCGAGCACACTGAACCGCTGGTCCCGCAGTGTCCGGGACAGCTCCTCCTCGGTGAGCACCCGGGGCGCGGGTCCGGCACCGGGCTTCGTCCCGGCGCCGTTGGCCGGGCTCTTGTCGTCGGTCGTCGTCATGAGGGTGAACCTTTCGCTGGTGGGGGTGGTGGCGGGGGAAGGGATCAGGCGGCGGTGACCGGTGTGGCGGGCGGTTTGGTGTCACGCGGCACGGCGGGGGGTTTCGGCGCACGCCCTCGCAGTACGGCGAACGCCACCGCGAAGGCCGCCACGATGAGCCCCGCTCCGACGGCGAAGGCCAGGTGATAGCCGCCGGTCAGCGCCTCGGCCCGCCCCTTGCCCCGGGCGAGCAGGGCATCCGTGCGGGAGGCGGCCAGGGTGGACAGCACCGCGACGCCCAGCGCCATGCCGATCTGCTGGGTGGTGTTGAACAGCCCGGAGACAAGCCCGGCCTCGTCCTCCTTCGCACCGGACATTCCGAGGCTGGTCAGCGCCGGGAGCGCCAGCCCGAAACCGGCGGCGAGCAGCATCACCGGGAGGAGGTCGGGGATGTAACGGGCGTGCACGGGGACGCGGATGAGCAGGCCGAGGACGCCGGTCAGGAGGACCAGCCCGGTCAGCAGCACCGCGCGGTCGCCGAAGCGGGCGCTGAGCCGCGCCGAGACGCCGAGGGACACCGCGCCGATGGCGAGGGCGGCCGGGAGCATGGCCAGACCGGTCCTGGTGGCGTCGTACCCCAGCACATTGCGCAGATAGAGGGCGACGAGGATCTGGAACGAGAAGAGCGCGGCCACCATCAGGAGCTGGACCAGATTGGCCCCCGCCACCCCGCGCGACCGCAGGATCCGCAGGGGCATCAGCGGGGTGCGGGCAGTGGCCTGGCGGACCAGGAACAGGGCGATCAGGAGGATCGAGACGGCGCCGAGGCCGAGCGTGTGCGCCGCCGCCCAGCCGTAGTCCGCCACCTTGACCACCGTGTAGATGCCCAGCATCAGCCCGGCCGTGACGAGCAGGGCGCCGAGGACATCGGCACCGGCCGCGAGGCCGGGTCCGCGGTCGGCCGGGAGGGCGGGTACGGCGACCGCGAGCGTCAGCAGTCCGATCGGCAGATTGATCAGGAAGATCCAGTGCCAGCTGAGCGCGTCGGTGAGAAGGCCGCCGAGCACCTGGCCGATGGATGCCCCGGCGGCGCCGGTGAAGCTGAACACGGCGATCGCCTTTGACCGTTCGGCGGGTTCGGTGAAGAGAGTGACGAGGATGCCCAGGCTGACCGCCGAGGCCATAGCGCTGCCGACCCCCTGGAAGAACCGTGCGGCGATCAGCGTCGCGGGGGAGGTGGCCACGGCCGCGAGCAACGAGGCCGCGGTGAACACCGCGGTGCCGGTCAGGAACACCCGCTTGCGGCCGATGAGATCGCCGATGCGGCCCGCGAGCAGCAGCAGACCGCCGAACGCGATCAGGTAGGCGTTGACGACCCAGCTGAGCCCGGCGGGGGAGAACCGCAGATCGCTCTGGATGGCGGGCATGGCCACGGTCACGATGCTGCCGTCGAGGATCACCATCAGCATGCCGGTGGCGATGACCCCGAGGGCCAGTTGGCGTGCCGGGGGGACGCGGGGAGACGTCGGGTCGGACGAGGTGGCGGACATGCGGACACTCCTGTCAGTAGGCGCGACAGGAGTGACCGTAGCAGATGGTTTTGTTGCAGACTATTTGTTTCGGCTCTACTTATGGCCGCACGGCGGGCCGCATGACGGTCCGCGCGGTGGTGTCTCCGCTCTACTTCTCGCGCTGCCGCGCCCTCCGGGCCGGGCGCGGGCTCTCGGCGGGCGTGGCCAGATGCCCCTCGGACAGTCTGGTCAACGCCCTTAGCAGCGCGGCGCGTTGGGTCTCGGGGAGCGTCGCGAGCGCCTCGCGGTGGACGCTGTCCACGATCTCCTGGCTCCGCTCGGCGATCCGCGCGCCCTCCTCGGTGACCGCGATGATCCGGGCCCGGCGATCCTGGGTCGAGGCGCGCCGCTCCGCGAGGCCCGCCTTCTCCAGGGCGTCCACCGTCACCACCATCGTGGTCTTGTCCATGTCGCCGATCTCGGCGAGCTGCGCCTGGGTGCGCTCCTCCTCCAGGGCGTGGACCAGTACGCAGTGCATCCGCGCGGTCAGCCCGATCTCGGCGAGCGCGGCCGACATCTGGGTGCGGAGGACGTGGCTGGTGTGGTCGAGGAGGAATGACAGGTCGGGTTCGGTCTTGGTGGGCGCCATGGCGGTCATGTGGCCCAGGGTAACAATTCGATCCGTACTGGATTATCCGGAACAGTCCATCTGGGGGTCCGAAGCGCCGGGGGTCCAAAGGGCCGGGGGTCCGGAGGGCCGGGTGGGTCAGCCGTTGCGGTAGAGGGTGGTGAGCAACTCGACCGCGGTCTGGGTGGCGGGGTGCGGGTCGTCCCGCCACCAGGCGAGGCGTACCGCGATCGGCTCGGCGTCGCGGACCGGCCGGTAGGCGATTCCGGGCCTCGGGTACTGGTTGGCGGTGGACTCCGCCGTCATGCCGACGCAGCGGCCCGCGGAGATCACGGTGAGCCAGTCCTCCACGTCGTGGGTCTCCTCCGTGGCCGGCCGGGAGTCGGGCGGCCACAGCTCCGCGGTGGTGGTGCCGGTCCTGCGGTCGACCAGCAGGGTGCGTCCGCTGAGGTCGGCCAGCCGGACCGAGCGGCGCCTGGCGAGCGGGTCGTCGGCGGCCACGGCGCACAGCCGCCGCTCCAGCCCGACGATGGCGGAGTCGAAGCGGCGCTCGTCGAGCGGCCTGCGCACCACCGCCAGATCGCAGGCGCCCTCCGTCAGCCCCGCGGTGGCGGAGTTGACGCGGACTAGGTGCAGCTCCGTCTCGGGGTACGCCTGCGCCCAGCGGCGCTGGAAGGCGGGGGTGTGACGGCCCAGCGCGGACCAGGCGTAACCGATCCGCAGATGGGCGTGGCCCGATACGGCCTCCCGGATCAGCCCGTCCACCTCGGCCAGCACCCGCCGGGCGTGTGCCACCACCCGCAGCCCGGTGCCCGTCGGGGTCACCTCACGGGAGGTCCGCCGCAGCAGCCGTGTGCCCAGGGCCCGTTCGAGCGCGGCCAGAGCCCGGGACACGGCCGCCTGGGAGACGCCGAGCGCGATGGCCGCGTCGGTGAAGGTGCCCTCGTTGACGATCGCCACGAGACAGCGCAGTTGCCGTAGCTCCACATCCATACGTTCAGCGTATAGATGGAGCGGCGAACGCATTTTGCGCATGCATGGGCCGGGCGCACGATCGACGCATGCGACTCGCCCCCGCGTCACGCACCCCGTCCATACGAGCGACGGAAACCGCACACCGGACCGCGCCGGCCCCTGCCGACTCCGACCCGGGCCTTGATCAACAGCCGACGGGACGGCGGTTCGCCGGGGTGGCCACGATGATCGGCAGCGGGCTGTCCAACCAGACCGGCGCCGCGATCGGGTCCCAGGCCTTCCCCGTCATCGGCCCGGTCGGGGTCGTCGCCGTCCGCCAGTACGTGGCCGCGATCGTCCTGCTGGCCGTCGGCAGGCCCCGGCTGCGGAGCTTCACCTGGTGGCAGTGGCGGCCGGTGGTGGGGCTCGCCGTGGTGTTCGGCACCATGAATCTGTCCCTGTACAGCGCCATCGACCGCATCGGCCTCGGCCTGGCGGTGACCCTGGAGTTCCTCGGTCCGCTCTGCATCGCGCTGGCCGGCTCACGGCGCCGCGTGGACGCCTGCTGCGCGCTGGTCGCGGCGGCCGCCGTGGTGACCCTCATGCGGCCGCGCCCCTCGGCCGACTACCTGGGCATGGGGCTGGGGCTGCTGGCCGCCGTGTGCTGGGCGTCGTACATCCTGCTCAACCGCACCGTGGGGCGGCGGATCCCCGGCGCCCAGGGGTCGGCGGCGGCCGCGGGGATCTCCGCGCTGATGTTCCTGCCGGTCGGGATCGCCGTCGCCGTCCACCAGCCGCCGACAGTGAGCGCCGCGGCGTACGCCATCATCGCGGGCGTCCTCTCCTCGGCCGTGCCGTACCTCGCCGACCTGTTCACGCTGCGCCGCGTGCCCGCCCAGGCGTTCGGGCTCTTCATGAGCGTCAACCCCGTCCTGGCCGCGCTGGTCGGCTGGGTCGGCCTGGGGCAGAGCCTGGGGTGGACGGAGTGGATCAGCGTGGCGGCCATCGTCGCGGCCAACGCGCTGAGCATTCTCACCCGGCGCGGCTGAAAGACCGGCGGGGGTGGCCCGGCGCGCCGGATGGCCTGGGGCCGGGGGCTCGCTGGACCTGAAAGCTGGACCCGGGGGACTGGACCTGGAGGATTGGACCTGGGGGCTGGACCTGTGGGCGCTGGACCCGGGGGCGGAGGCGTGCTCCGCCCCCGGGTCACCGCTCAGCCCGCGGCTGCGAACAGCGCCTCCGCGGCGGCGACCGCCTCGGCCACGGCGGTGGGCTCCGGCCGCAGCCCCGCCACGATCGCGTCGATCGCGCGCAGGTCCGCCCGCTGGAGGAGCCGCTTCTCGTTGGTGACCCACTCACCGCGCGCCGCCAGCACCGCGTGTGCCGTCTGCAGGGCGGCGGTCGCCACCGCCCCCGCGACCTCGGTGGCCTGGCCACGTGCCACGTACGCGGCCGAGGCGTACCGCAGCGTCAAGGCCGCGCGCCCCCGCCACACCGGGGGCGCCGCCTCGCGCAGCGCCTCCGGGTACTCGGGCCGGGGCAGAGTGCCCCGCAGCACCTGGTTGAGGGCGAGTTCGGCCACCACCAGATAGCTGGGGATGCCCGCGAGGTGGAACATCAGGGGCTCCCAGTGGAAACGGCCCTGCCGCGACTCGGCGAGTTCGTGCTCCACCACCTCGAGATCGCGGTAGTGGATGTCCACCCGCCGTCCGTTGATGGTCAGCCAGGCGCCCCCGTTGAAGACACCACCGCCCCACTCGCCGAGCGCGGAGACCTCGCCGTCCCAGCCGACGGCCCGCAGCGTGGCCGGGTCGAAGCCGCCCCGGTAGTAGAGGGCCAGGTCCCAGTCGCTCTCCGGGGTGTGGGTGCCCTGCGCACGCGAGCCCCCGAGGGTGACGGCGCGCACGGCGGGCAGGGCGGCGAGTCGCTCGGCGACATCGTCGAGGAACATGTCGTCGGTCATGCGGAACATGTCGTCGGTCATACGGATCCGATCGTGTGAAGTGGATGACGGGTGCCGCGGGCACACCGAACACCCGCCGGAGCACAGGCTCTGACGGCGGCGTTCATACGGATCGGTGTGCCGGGTCATCACTCCATGACGCCGACCTTACCGCCCCCGTCAGAGGGCGGCAGCGGCCAGGGGCGGATCAGCCCTTCACCAGGCCCAGGCGGAACAGGCTCTCCGCGGTGTCGAGGATGGTCGTCACCGGGTCGCGCGGGGTCCAGCCGAACACGGAACGCGCCTTCTCGGTGCGCAGGATCGGCACTCGCTCCGTCACGCCGACCGCTTCCCGCGCTCGTTCGTCGTCGAACTCCCGCGTGGGCACCCGGGCGGCGCGCTCGCCGAGGTGCTCGGCCAGCACCTGGGCGATCCACAGGAAGCTGACGGCCCGGTCGCCGCTGGCCAGGAAGCGCTGTCCGGCCGCGGCGGGACGGGCCATGGCCCGGAGGTGGAGCTCGGCGACATCGCGTACGTCCACCAGGCCGAAGTGTGCGCGGGGGACGGCCGACATCGCCCCCTCCAGCATCGCCCGGATGTGTTCCGTCGAGGCGGACAGCCTGGGGCCGAGTGCCGGACCGAAGATCCCGGTCGGGTTGATCACCGTCAGTTCGAGGCCGTCCCCCTCCTTCGCCACGAAGTCCCAGGCGGCCAGCTCCGCGATGGTCTTCGAGCGGATGTAGGGCGGGTTGTCGTCCTCGGGGTCGGTCCAGTCGCTCTCGTCGTACTCGTCACCGTCCTTGCGGCTGTAGCCCACCGCGGCGAACGAGGACGTCATCACGACCCGCTTCACACCGTGGTCCCGTGCGGTCCTCAGCACCCGAAGGGTCCCGTCGCGCGCGGGGACGATCAGGTCGTCGGCGTTGTCCGGCTGGACGGAGGGAAACGGTGACGCGACGTGGTGGACGTGCGTACACCCCGCCATCGCGTCGTCCCAGCCGTCATCCGTGGTCAGGTCGGCGCTGACGATGTCGAGCCGCCCGCCGGGATCGACACCGGAGGCCGCGACGGCCGACCGGACGCTCGTGGCGGCGCCGGCGGCGGCGCTCGTGGCCGGGCCGTGTGGACGGACCGTGGTGCGGACCCGATGGCCGCTCCGCAGCAGGCCGCTGATCACATGGGTGCCGACATAGCCGCTGCCTCCTGTCACCAGGACGAGTTCGCCACTATCGGCGTCGTCATGGGCGTCGGCGCCGGTATCAGCGGACACGGGGGTTGTCTTGCTTTCCATGGGGTGCTTCGGATTCCTTCCCGAGTGTGTTTCCGGCAGCTGTGTTTCTCACGGCTGCAGCGCGTCGATGACGTCCGTGAGTTCGTCGATCGCCCGGTACTCGGCACCGGCGTCGGCCCGCTCCCGCGCGTCCCACAGGTCCGACTTGAGCCGCAGATAGCGCAGGCGGACCTCCATGAGCGCCATCTCCCGCTCCAGGCGGTCCGCGTTGCGTTGGAAGAGGTCACGCAGGGGAGCCGCGCCCCGCGCGCCCTCGTCGAGGTGGCTGAGGTAGGCACGCATGTCCCGCACGCTCATACCGGTGGATCTCAGGCACCCCAGCGCCTTGATCGTCTCCACCACGCGCGGGTGATAGCGCCGGTGGCCACTGTCCCGGTCGCGGTCCACGGCGGGGATCAGGCCGATCTTCTCGTAGTAGCGCAGTGTCGGCTCCGAGAGGCCACTCAGCCTCGACACCTGCTGGATGGTCATCGGGGAGCCTCGGACCTCGGTCTCTGTCTCCGTCATACGACGAGCATCCGACACTTGAAGCGCTTGAGGTCAAGTGGGCGCTTGAAGTCATTGAGGCCGGCTGAGCGCTCGAGACTGGCTGCGCGCTCGAGACCGGCTGCGCGCTCGAGACCGGGTGGACGCTTGCGATCAAGCGTCCTGATCGGCCTTCCGCGCCGCCGCGGAGACGGCGGGCGGGGGAGTGGGCGCGCCGGGGCCCTTCCCGGCCGTGGCGATGGGGATGTCGCGCATGAGGAGCAGCGCCCCGAGGGCGAGCAGCCCGGCGGCGCCGCCGCTCCAGGCGACGGTGGAGCCGATGGCCGTGGCGGTGGGCGCGGCCGCGCCGGAGTGGCCGATGAGGGACTGGGCGCCGGCCAGGCCGACCGCGCCCCCGATCTGCTTGGTGAGCGCGGAGCCCGCGGTGGCGGTGCCCATGTCGGCGCGCGGGACGGCGTTCTGGGTGGCGATGGTGAGCCCGCCCATGGCCGGTCCGGCGCCGAGCCCGACGAGCAGCAGCAGAACGGACGTCAGCGCGAGCGGGGTCGTGGCCCGCAGGGCGACGAACGCGGCGGTACCGGCGGTGAGCAGCCCCGCGCCGATCAGCAGGACCGGCTTGACGTGCCCGCTGCGCAGCACGGTGGCGGCGGTGAGCCGGTTGCCCAGGGTCATGCCGATGAGCAGGGGGAGCAGCAGCAGACCGGAGGCGGTGGCCGAGTGGCCGCGGATGTGCTGGAAGTACAGCGGCAGGAAGATCCCCACCGGCAGCGCGGCGACCTGGAAGAAGAAACCGGCGGTCAGCAGGGCCGGGTAGGTGCGGTGCCGGAACAGCCGCAGGGGCAGCACGGGGACGGCGGCCCGCCGCTCCACCGGTACGAGCGCGGCGAGCAGCGCCAGACCGCCGAGCAGACAGCCCAGCACGGCCGGGTCCGTCCAGGAGGGCGTGTGTCCGGCGGTCGCGTTGCCCTTGAGGCTGAGGCCCGTCAGCGCGAGCGAGAGCCCGGCGGCGAGCAGGAGGATCCCCGCCACGTCGAGTCGGCCGGACGGCGGGGTGGCGGGACGGCGGTCGGGCAGGGCCAGGGCGATGATGGCACCCGCGGCCAGCCCGAGCGGGAGGTTGAGCCAGAACGCCCAGCGCCAGCCGATGTGATCGGCGAGTAACCCGCCGAGGAGCGGGCCGCCCACCATGCCCAGGATCATCATGGCGGCCATCGCCGTCTGCATCCGGATCAGGCCCCGCGGGCGGGACGGCGGGTGGAGGTCGCGGACCAGTGCCATGCCGAGGGTCAGCAGGGATCCGGCACCCAGGCCCTGGAGCGCGCGGGAGAGGATCAGAGCGGGCATCGAGGTGGACAGGCCGCAGGCGACCGAGCCGATCAGGAAGACGGCGAGCCCGCCGATCAGCAGCCGGCGGCGGCCGTGGAGGTCGGAGAAGCGGCCGTAGACCGGCACGCTGACCGAGGAGGTCAGCAGATAGGCGGTGACGAGCCAGACGTACCAGGAGTCCCCGCCGCCGATCTGCTCGACGATGCGGGGCAGCGCGGTGCCCACCACGGTGCCGTCCAGCATGGCCAGGAAGGCGCAGCCCAGCAGGGCGAGGGTGACCAGGGTCCGGCGGCGGGGCGGGAGCGCTTCGTACGCGTCGGGTCCGGTCACCGGGTCTCCCCGGGCGCCGCGAGCGCACCGTGCAGGAAGAGGTCCACGACTTCCTCGGTGGTCAGCGGGTCGGGGGCGCCCAGCCGCCCGGCCGACATCAGCGTCAGCTGGAAGGCGTCCGCGAGCCGTTCCGGGGCGAGCCGCAGGCGGTCCCGGTCGGGCTCGAACAGCGCGGCCAGCGCGGCACGCGGCCGGGCCAGGCTCGCCTCGCGGTCCGGGAGGCGCCCGTCCTTGCCGGGTTTGGGCGCCGTGCGCTCCAGCCGCCCGGCCGCCGCGAGCGCTCCGGCCACCGCGCCGATGCGCGCCATGTGCCCGCGCACCACATCGGCCGCCTCGGCGAGCCGGTCGGCCAGCGGCTGGTCCAGGGCGATCGACTCCAGATGGGCCACGGTGTCATCGGGCCGTACGGCCTCCGCCATACAGGCCGCGAGCAGGGCGTCCTTGTCCTCGAAAACCCGGAAGATGGTGCCTTCGCCGATGCCCGCGGCCCGGGCGATCTTCGCGGTCGTCACGGAGGCGCCGTATTCGACGACGAGGGGGAGCGCCGCGGCGACGATCATCGCGCGGCGCTGATCGGGATCCATGGCCGGGGCACGGCGACGGGGCGGGGTGGAGGGGGTATCCGGCTTCTCTGTCATACCGGATACCGTACGGAGTGAGTACTCACTCCGTCAATGTGCGGCGCCGGCACGCACTCGTGGGCACCCGAGCCACCGAAGTGCCCCTCGCCGAGGGCTGATTGGCCGAACTGCGGCGGGCCGGTGGCGCCGAGGCCCTCATCCGTTTCCCGCCGCCCGCCCGGCGGACAGGGAGTCGGGCAGGGCGGCGGCGGCCGGTTGTTCCTCGGGCCGTCCCTTGCGGAAGAACCGGAGCAGCGACGGGCCGCCCCGGAAACACCACAGCGCGATGACCGGATCGCAGATCGCACAGCCCAGGGACGAGCCATGGGCGAAGGGGACGATGGGGTTGCCCTTGATGTGGTGCACGATGTCCCACGCGGTGTGCAGCAGCCAGCCGATGCCGATGAAGGTCCATGACTCCAGGCCGCGGTAGGCCACGTAGGTGGCGACCACGGTGAAGGCGAACTCCCAGCCGTCCAGGCCGCCGCCGCTGAGGTAGGCGGCACCCGCTCCGCCGACCATGATCGCGTTGAAGCGCCGGCGGTGGGGTTCGCGGATCAGGGACATCAGGAGGGCGTAGAGGACACCGATGAAGACCGGAGCGATGTATTGGATCATGCGGATGAACTTCCTGCGGGTGACGGAACGTTGGCCGCCGGGCACGGTGAACCGCACCGTCGGTGCCACCTCCACGTACGGGTCGGTGGCGCGACCGGGAACCGGCGTGGCGACGGTTCACCACGCTAGATCCGCCCCCGGTCGCCCCACAGGGCCATTTCCGACACGTTCCAACGGATAATCGCCGGGTCCGGATAATCGCCGGTCCGGAGCATCGCCAGGCCCGGACCATCGCCAAGCCCGGACCATCGCCGGGGCCACGGCCTCCGCCCGGCCCCGCTCAGGGCCCGATCACACCAGCCGCCACAGATGGTCATCGGTTCCGTTGTCGTCGTACTGCACCACCTGGGCGCTGTTGGCGGTGGACATGCCGTCGACGCCCAGCACCTTCTGGCTGTTCTTGTTGAGGACGCGGAACCAGCCGTCGCCGTTGTCCACCTTCCGCCAGAGGTGATCGGCCGTGCCGTTGTCCTCGTACTGGACGACGATGGCGCTGTTGGCGGTGGACATCCGGTCCACGCCCAGGACCTTGCCGCTGTGGCCGTTGCGGATCAGGAACCAGCCGTCGCCCCGGTCGATCCACTGCCAGGCGTGGTCGCCCGTCGGTGTGTTGTCGAACTGCACCACGCGGGCGCTGTTGGCCGTGGACATCCCGTCGACCGCGAGCACCTTGCCGCTGTGCTTGTTGAGCAATCGGCGGAAGGGCGGCTCCGGAGTCCAGGCCCGGCCGTCCGGCGAGACCGTCGGAAAGCAGGTGACGCGCAGCCGGGCGGCGCCCATGGGGATGAGGGTGACCGTCTCGGCCGGTGCGTCGGTACGGGCCGGGCTCTGCTGCAGCGGGGTGACCACATGCTCGTCGTCCGAGACCCACTCCGGGATGCGGCGCGCTCGGGCGGTCATGCGGACCGGGGTGGACCCGTGGGTGAAGGGGTTGGCGGCGAGCGGACCGTCGTCGCGGGTGAAGGTGGGGAGGGCGCCGGGGGCGAGGCCGTAGTTCCACGGCGTGGTGGCGTGCACTTCGTACTCGGGGAAGGCGTCGGTACCGGCGTAGCGCACGAAGTCCTCGCCGATGCGCAGCGAGTACGTCAGCGGGCCGTGGTCGACGCTGACCGCGCCGTGCTGCGCCGACCAGGTCCGCAGGGTGGTGCGCTGCGGCAGGCGGACCGTCACCACATCGCCGTCCGCCCAGCTCCGGTCGACCTTGACGAAGGCCGGGCCGCCGCGCGCGGCCACCGCCCGGCCGTTGACCTCGATCCGGGGGTTCTGGCACCAGCCGGGGACCCGGAGATGGAGCGGGAAGGCCACCTTCCCGGGGGTGGCCAGGGTGAGGGTGATGGTCTCGTCGAACGGATAGTCGGTGTCCTCGGTGACGGTGACCGTCGTGCCACCGGCCACCTTCGCGGTCACCCGGCACGCGGCGTACAGGGAGGCGGCGAGCCCCTTGTCGGGCGTGGCCAGCCACAGCTCCTCGGTGAAGTACGGCCAGCCCATGCCGTAGTTGTGCGGACAGCAGCGGTACTGGTCGACGCCCGGCTGGTACGACTGCATCGCGAAGCCGTTCTGGAACTGCCCCTGGGACTTCACCGCGTCGTTCAGATCGATGCTGTTGGCACTGGTGATGTAGTGGGTGCCGGTGCCCTGGGGGTCGAGCGCGGCGGGCAGCATGTTGAACGCCAGGTCCTCGCACCGGTCGGCCCACACCGGATCGCCGGTGATCCGGGTCAGCAGCTCATGGCTGGCCATGAACTCGACGATGCCGCAGGTCTCGAAGCCCTGCCGGGGGTCTCCGAAACCCGGGCGGTAGTTCTCGTCCCCGGCGATGCCACCGCCCGGGAACTGGCCGTATGCGCCGAGCACCGACGCATAGGCGCGGTAGGTCGCCTGTCTGAGCTCGGCGGAGCCGGTGAGCTGGGCGTACTGCGCGGGCTCGCGGAAGCCCTGGGCGATATTGACGTTGTGCGGGGTCGGGATGGTGTCGACCCAATTGGCGCCGTACGTGTGCATCTTCTGGACGAGGTCGAGGAGGAACGCCTCGCCGGTGCGGCGGTGGAGCCACATCGCGGTGTCGATCCCATCGCCCCAGCGGTAGGAGACCCAGCTCGAGTCGAAGGCGCCCGGACCCTGCGCGTTCATGAAGCGCAGGAAGCGGGTGAGGAAGGGGACGATGCGCTGGTCGCCGGTGAATTCCTCATGGGTGCGCAGGGCCATGAGGAGGGGGAGGAACGGCCAGAAGTCGGGCCCGCCGTTCAGCTTTGTCCGCAGGGAGCGCGGTCCGAAGAAGCCGTCGCTCTGCTGGGTGGCGAGGATGGCGTCGATCCACTGATGGGAGTTCGCGAGCGCCGCCTGGTCACGCGTCGCCACCGCCAGCGGGACGTAGCCACGCAGCCAGTAGGGCACCTCCTCCCAGCCGTCCCGGTCCGGGTGGGTCCACCCGGTGGCGTTGATGTCGAGGAAGTGCGAGCGCTCCTCGTAGCGGCCGCAGAGGCCGTGGAGCTGGAGGCGCAGCTGCTCGGCCAGCCAGCCGCGCGGGGTGACGCTCCCGGACGGGAGCCGGTCGAAGGCGTCGGGCAACGGGGCCCTTGGCCGCTTGGCCGGGGCTGCCACGGCGTCCGTGGCCAGGTGTCCGGTGAGTGCGGGGGCGCCGAGGGTGAGCGCGCTGGTGCGGAGGAAGCGACGTCGATCGAGGGGCATCGTGCGGCTCCTGTCGGTGGAGTGACGAGGAAGACGGGTGGTGCCTGACATCGTTGTCGCGCATCACAGCACGCCACCGGCGCGCTGTCCATAAGTTCGACAGGGCGCGCTGCCCCGGTGGGCTCTGTGCTGAGCGCGCTGCCCCGGTGGGCTCTGTGCTGAGCGCGATGCCGGTGGGCTCTATGCTGAGCGTGATGTCCGCACCTCGGGGCCAGGGCCCCACCTTCCGCGAACTCGTCGTCCAGGCGCTGTCCTCCGTCGAGCGTGGCTACGACCTGCTGGCCCCGAAGTTCGACCACACCGCGTACCGGACGTCGGCCTCGGTGCTGGACTCCGTGACCGGCGCCCTCCGCCCGCTCGGGCCCTTCGGCAGTGGCCTCGACGTGTGCTGCGGAACCGGCGCGGGCATGGGCGTACTGCGCCGGGTGTGCCGGGAACGGATCACCGGCGTCGACTTCAGCGCGGGCATGCTGGCCGTGGGCCGGGACCGTACCCGGGCGGTGCCGGACGCCCCGCGCACGGACTGGGTGCGCGCCGACGCGTGCGCCCTTCCGTTCGGGCCGGTCTTCGACCTGGCGGTGAGCTTCGGGGCGTTCGGCCACTTCCTGCCGCGCGAGCGGCCCGAGCTCTTCGCCCAGGTCCACTCGGTGCTCCGTCCGGGCGGCCGGTTCGCCTTCCCGATCGTGGCACCGGCCCGCCCGGGGTCCCGGCCCTACTGGTCGCTGCTGGCGTTCGACACCGCGATGCGGGTGCGAAACGCGGTGTGGCGGCCGAGGTTTGTGATGTACTACCGGACCTTCCGGCTCGGGGATGTGTGGAAGGAGCTGATCGGGGCCGGGTTCGAGGTCGAACTGCGTCCGCTGGAGGACCTCGGCCGCCGGGCGGACGGCTGGTGGTGGCCACCCGGCCGGTGTGAGCGGGCGCCACGCCACCGAGCCGTCGCCCGGCACGCTGTCCGGGCCGTGCGGGAGCCGTCTCCCGGCACGGCCTCCAGACGGTGCGGGAGCCGTCTCCCGGCACGGCCTCCAGACCGTGCGCGATCCGCGGGAACGCCTCGGTGGCCATGTGCTCCCCGACCCCGACGGCCCCTACGCCCGCCGCCCGCCGTCGACCGACAGCGCGATCCCGGTGACGTAGGACGCGGCGTCCGAGCAGAGCCAGACCGCCGCGGCCGCGGCCTCATGAGGCGTGGCCAGTCGGCCGAGTGGTGTGATCGCCTCCTGCATGGCGAGCATGTCGGTGCCGGCCGCCACCCTCTCCAACCCGGGAGTGCGGGTCGGGCCGGGGCAGACGGCGTTGACCCGGATGTCGCGCGGCGCGTAGTCGACCGCGGCGACCTTGGTGAGCCCGACGATGCCGTGTTTGGCGGCCACGTAGGCGGGAGCGCTCGGGATCGCGTACAGGCCGCCGTTGGAGGCGACGTTGACGATCGCGCCGCCGCCTTCGAGCAGGGGCAGCTCGTACTTCATGCACAGGAAGGTGCCGGCCAGGTTGACGTGGACCACGCGCTCGAACTCGTCCAGGGGCATCCGGTCGAGCTGCCGGTGGTGCGAGGACAGACCGGCGTTGTTCACGGCGAAATCGAGTCCACCGTAGGCCGCGACCGTGCGCTCGACGGCCTCCCGTACGGACTGCTCGTCGGCGATGTCGACGCGGACGGACAGTGCCTCCCCGCCGTCCTTCCTGATCATCTCGGTGGTCTCGGCCGCCGTGCTCTCGTCGATGTCGAGCACGGCGACCGCGGCGCCGGTCCGGGCGAACTCCAGCGCCGTGGCGCGGCCGATGCCACTTCCGGCGCCGGTGACCAGACCCACCTTCCGGGTCGTGTCGCTCATATCAGCGGCTCGTGGTTCGCCCAGGCGACCCTGTACGGGTGCCGCGACTGCCAGCGCTCGATCACCTCGTGCATACCGGGCGCGGTGAACGCCTTCGCCAGCGCTGCGGTGTCGGCCACGGCCACCTGCACGATCGCGGTCGCGATCAGCGCCGGAATGGCCTCCTCGCCGGGGACGGGAAGGTGGCGCCGGGTCACGACCGAATGTACGAGGCCGGAGTCGAGCATGACCCGTTCGATGTCCGCGAGGTATTGGTCGAGTTCGGTTTCTGGTAGCGGCTGATCGAAGGAAACGATCATCGTGTGGTAGATCATGCCTCGATTTTTGGGGGTGCGTGCCGCCGGTGTCCAAGACCGGTTCGGAAACCGGCGATAACCTGGAGGCATGATCGAACTGGAGACCCGCGAGCTCGAGTACTTCCTGGCGGTCGCCGACGAGTTGCACTTCGGCCGGGCCGCCGTCCGGCTCTCGATCGCCCAGCCGGCGCTCTCGAAGGCGATCCGGCGGATCGAGACCCGGCTCGGTGTCCCGCTCTTCCTCCGGTCCAGCCGGCGCGTCGAACTCACTCCGGCCGGGGAGGCGTTGCGGGAGCACGGGCGGCATGCGCTCAACGCGGTCGGCGCCGCCGTCCGGAACGCCCGGCGCGCCGGGGAGCCCCAGGCCCATCTGCGGCTTGTGATCAAGCCAGGGGGCGACGCCGGTCTGCTGTCCGGGATCCTGGCCGGGTACGCCGGCCGGCCCGACGCACGCCGGGTGGACATCCTGTTCAGCGGCCCCGCCGACCGCTCCGACTTCCTGCGCGACGGCCGGGCCGATGTCGGCCTGCTCTACGCGCCGTTCGACGATCTCGACGGCCTGGCTCACGAGACGCTGCACACCGAGGACCGCGTGGTCATCGTCCCGTCGGGGCACCGACTGGCCGGGCGCGCCGCGGTACACCTGTCCGACCTGGAGGGCGAGACGCTGCCGCGCTGGAAGGGGGTCCCCGGAGGCGACGGCACCGGGCCCGAGGTCGCCGACGTGGTCCAGATGCTCCACATGATCACGGTGAGCCGGATGATCGGGGTGCTGCCCCGCTCGCTGGTCGAACCGGTCCCGGCCGGCCTGGTCTGTGTCCCGGTGGCCGACGCGCCGCCCAGCCGCCTCGTGCTCGCCTGGAATGAACAGGACCGCCGGCCGCTGGTCGCGTCGTTCGTGGCGGCCGCGCTCACCGCCCGGGGCGGTTCCGAAACTCCCCGAAGGCCGCACACGACGGCAACCGAAGCGGCTGTGGCGGCGACTTGAAGGCTGACAACTTGTCAGCCACTCAAGGGAGTTCACAGTGCGCTCATTCCTCGCGCGCCTGGCCACCGTGCTGGCCGCCTTGGCCGCGCTGGTCGCCGCGCCCGGTGTCGCGACGGCCGCCCCGTCGCGGGTCGCCGACGACTGGAACCCGCCCGCGAACCTCGTACAGCCGCTGGGTGAGGTGTGGAACCACGTCGAGTCGACCTATCCGGATCTCTACGGCTTCCGCAATTACGGCTGGGATCAGGTCATGGCCAACAGGGGAAGCGTCAACTACTGCGTCCGCTGGGAGTCGGACGCCCCGGTCAGCGCCGCGCTGCGCGACCAGATCCACGCCGCGCTGAAGAAGCAGTTCGCGAAGTGGATGGCGGCCATGGTGGAGAACGGCAAGGGCCACAACGCCTGGCCGTACACCAGCGTCCCGGTCAACATCGTCGGCTGGGCGGTGAAGAACCGCTCGACGCTCCAGTGGACCGACAACTCGGTCGACATCTACGCCGGAAACCTCGACAGCGGTGGTGCCCCGCAGTGTTCCCCCGACTGCGGCCGCTTCTTCCACCAGGACGGCAACTACTCACGCTGCCCGGGCGGTGCGGCCCGCCACTACGACCAGTCGCTGTGGCTGACGAAGGGGTTCCAGGGCGGGGCCGGCGGGGACTGGGGCCAGCGCGTGGGACAGGAGTACTTCACCGGTGCGCTGAACCAGGAGAACATCCACATCTACCTGCATGAAGTCGGCCACACCTTCGGCCTCGACGACTTCTACGACTGGAGCCCGACCGGCCAGTGCTGCTTCCTCATGAAGGCGGGCAGCGCCACGCAGATCACGGAGTTCGACACGTGGATGCTCCGTGACTTCTGGCGCCACCTGAAGAACCGCTACGGCCTCTGAGCGCTTCCCCTGCCCTTGGCGGGCAGGGGAACTCGGCCCGCTCAGAAGTCGCATTCGCGACGCCAGGTGAGGCTGGTGATGGTGGCGTGGTCACCGGTGATCAACGTGTAGTCGCCCGGGGCCGGGGTTGAAGTGGAGACATCTGTCGTACGTCCGTTACGAGGAAGTCGGACCCACCCGGAACCAGTCGAACGCCGCCACATCGCCCGTGCCGCTGGTCGCCACGCCACCCGTGCGTCCGGTCGCCACGCCACCCGTGCCACCGGTCCCCGGACCGGTGGCGAAAAGCCCCAGCGTCGCCCCGATCCACTTGCCCGCCGTCGCCGGGAACGGCGCCCCGAGCGGTGTGAACCCCCGCCCGTCCACATCGGCCGCGAACTGGCACACCGCACCCGGCCGCACACTCACCCGGAGCCGTACGCCCGAACGCCCCCTCCGCAGCGGCACCGGCGTGACGGCGTCCACCTCGTCGGCGTCCTGGGCCGCGGTGCGGCATACGAGGACGGTCCGGTCACCGTCGTGGCGCAGGCCCACCCAGGCGTAGGTCCCGCCCAGGACCACCAGCCCGGCCCGGGACCCCGCCGTCGCGGTGGCCAGGCTCATCGACGTCGTCGCGGTGAACGACTCGGCGGGCAGCCGCTGGCCCAGCACATTGGGCAGCAGCCGGAGGTCATCGCCGACCGGGCTCGGTCGGCAGACCAGCGCGAGCCGGCTCGGGAAGCGGCGCAGCGACCACCACGCCGGATCGGCGTTCGCCTGCCACATCCACTGCTTCCCCAGCTCCGCGCCGGTGAACTCGTCGCTGGTGGCCGGTGCGGTCACCTCCGTCCGCCCGTTCACCCGCGGCTTGGTGTTCACCAGCACCGGCGCGCCCCGGCCGCTGCCGTCGTCGGTGCCCATCACCGGCCAGCCGTCCGTACGCCATCGCATCGGCTGGAGGTGTACCACCCGTCCGTACGCCCCGCGGTCCTGGAAGTGCAGGAACCAGTCCTCGCCGCCCTCGGTGGTCACCCACGCTCCCTGGTGCGGCCCGTTGACGGGGGTGTCGCCCTGGGCGAGCACGATGCGGTCCTCGTACGGGCCCCAGACGGAGCGGGAGCGGAACGCCGACTGCCAGCCGTTGGTGACGCCTCCGGCCGGGGCGAAGATCCAGTACCAGCCGTCCCGCTTGTAGAGCTTCGGGCCCTCCAGCGTGGTGTAGCCGGGCAGGTCATCGCCGTTGATCACGATCCGGCCCTCGTCGAGCAGAGCGGTCCCGTCCGGGCTCATCCGGTGCAGGGTCAGCCGGTTGTTGATGCCGCTGCGGCTCTTCGCCCACGCGTGGACCAGATACGCCTGCCCGTCGTCGTCCCACAGCGGACACGGGTCGATCAGCCCCTTGCCCGGTTTGACCGGGCGCGGTGTGCTCCAGGGCCCTCGCGGGTCGGTGGCGGTCACCATGAAGATCCCGAAGTCGGGATCGGGGTAGAAGATCCAGAACCTGCCGTCGTGATGGCGCAGGGCCGGGGCCCACACGCCTTCGCCGTGTCTGGGCTCGCTGAAGTGGTCCTTGGGCAGCAACTCGGTCAGGGCGTGTCCGATGACGGTCCAGTTGACCAGGTCGACCGACCGCAGCACGGGCAGCCCGGGAACGCGGTTGAAGGTGGAGGCGACCAGATAGAAGTACGGGCCCACCCGGATCGCGTCGGGGTCGGACCAGTCGGCGTTGAGCACGGGGTTCTGATAGCGCCCGTCGCCGAGGTCCGCCACCCAGGGCAGGTCCGCCCGGGACGGCTCCGGCCCGTCTGGCGTCACCGCGCCACCCGCCCCAAGTGGTCCGTGGGGCCCTGGTGTTGCCGAAGCCGGGGTGGTGCCGCCGATGGCGCCGAGCACCGTCGATCCGGCGACCGCGCCGAGGCCGGTCCGTAACACCTGCCTGCGACCGTGTTCGCTCAATGTTCCCTCCGGGGCGGCTCATGGGTGTGGTGCGTCCGTCGGCAAGCGCTTGCTGCCGGAGTCTGTCAGCGCGTCGCGGCGTGGGCAAGACGGGGCCGGAATCCGCCACAGGACGATGGGCCCGTCCCGGCAACCTCCTGGTGCGCGGTGGCGACAGTCGCACGGCAGGAGTCGTCGAGCAGTGGGAGTGAGGGGCCATGGAAGCCGAACGTCGAGGGGCGGGGCGCGGCAGGCGTCGTGTGCTGGGGGCGGTCGTCGGAGTTCTGACCTTGGCCGGCGCGGTCGCGCTGCCGGGGCAGGGAGCGTTCGCCGAGGGCGGGCGGGGACCGGCCGCCGCGTCCTGGAAAGCCGATGCCGCCGACGGTTTCGCCTCCGTCAACGCGCTGGGGCAGAACGGTACGTACGGGGGCCGGGACGGCCGTACGGTCACCGTGCGCACCCTCGCCGACCTCGAGAAGTACGCGACCGCGTCCGAGCCCTTCGTCATCGTCGTGGCCGCGGCGATCACCATGGACCCCAAGGGCAAGGAGATCAAGGTCGCCTCGGACAAGACGATCGTGGGCTCGGGCACATCGGGCCAGATCGTGGGCGGTGGCTTCTTCCTCGGGCAGGGCGTGCACAACGTCATCATCAGGAATCTGACGATCCGTGACTCCTACGAGGGCACCTGGAACGACAAGGAGCACGACTGGGACGCCATCCAGATGGACGGCGCCCACCATGTCTGGATCGATCACAACGAGCTGCGGCACATGGCCGACGGACTGATCGACAGCCGTAAGGACACCACCTACCTCACGGTGTCCTGGAACCGGCTCCAGCAGAACAACAAGAGCTTCGGGATCGGCTGGACGGAGAACACCACGGCCGACATCACGATCCACCACAACTGGTTCCGCGAGAGCGAGCAGCGCAACCCGTCCGCCGACAACATCGCCCACGCCCATCTGTACAACAACTACCTGCAGGACGACCCCGGCACGGACATCAACTCCTCCTACGGCAACTACGCCCGGGGGAACACCAGGATGGTGCTGGAGAACAGCTACTTCCAGGGCTTCGAGAGCCCCGTCATCAAGGACGCCACCGCCACCCTGGTCCAGCGCGGCAACGTCTTCGTCAACACCTCCGGCCGCAACGAGAGCGGTGGCACCGCGTTCGACCCGAAGGCGTACTACTCCTACTCCCTCGACCCCGCCGACCGGGTGCCGTCCATCGTGGGCTCCGGCTCGGGCCCCACCTCGGCCATCGGCGCCACCGGCTGACGCGGCGCCGTCCTCATGGGGCGTCGGAGCCGTCGTAGCCGGGGAGGGTCAGCGCCGAATGCGCGTCCCGGCCCGCTCCGCTGAGTGCGGCCGACGGCTCGCGGAGCGCCCTGTTGCGCCGGGCCAGGTCCTCGGCGGTGCGAGGGGAGACGCCGGCGCCGCCTGTGCCGGCGAGGGCCTGGTTCATCTCCACGAACGACCGCACGGTGCGCTCGTACCCCTCGAAGGCGTCGTCGTGGTGGGCGTGTGCGGCCAGTTCACCGGCGAGGACGTACGCGCCGACCAGCGCCAGACTCGAGCCCTGGCCGGAGAAGAACGACGGCGCGTAGGCGGCGTCGCCGACCAGGGCGACCCGGCCCGTGGACCACCGTGGCATATGGATCTGGCTGACCACGTCGAAGAAGAGGTCGTCGCTGTCGCGCATGGCGGCGACCATGCGCGGAACCTCCCAGCCGTATCCGGAGAACACCTCGGCCACGAGGCCGCGCTGGGCGGCGGGGTCACGGAAGGCGTCGAAGGGCGGTTCGGGGCGCAGGAAGCTGAGGAAGGCGTGGACCCGGTCGTCGTCGCGGGGTGCGTAGAGGACGGCGGTCCGGCCCGGGACGTTCCAGGTGAGCCCCTCGTGCGCGAGCCCCAGGTGGTTGGGCATGGTGAATCCGGCGAAGCAGTGGTCGAGGTAGCGGTGGTAGCCCTCCTCGGGGCCGAAGGCCAGGCTCCTGGTGTGCGAATGGATGCCATCGGCGCCGATGACCAGGTCGAAGGTGCGCCGGGCACCGCCGCGGAAGGTCACGTCCACCCCGCCGTCGTGGTCGTGGAGGGTGGCGATGGAGTCGTTGAAGAGGATCTCGACGTCGTCACGGATGGCGCGGTAGAGGATCTCGGTGAGCTCTCCGCGCGGGATTTCGAGGTCATGGCCCTCCTCGCCGCCGGAGATGGCCTCGGGCCGGATGGCGGCGATCGGATCGCCCTGCTCGTCGAGAAAGGAGATCCGGCGGATGCCGACGTGGGCGTCCCGGAGCCGGGGGAGCACCCCCATCCGCCGGACCACCTCGACCGCGGTGCCGCGGATGTCGATGGGGTAGCCGCCACCGCGCGGTGCGGCCGCCTTCTCGACGAGGGTGACCGCGAAGCCGTACCGGTGGAGCCAGTAGGCCAGCGCGGGACCGGCGATGCTGGCGCCGGAGACCAGGATCGTGCGCCGCGGTGCGGTGTTCATGGCGCCCATGGGCGCTCCTCTCCGGCCCTCCCGCCGGGAGGGCTCCGGTCGCATACCTAACTCAGGTATCCTTTTTGATGGCGTGAAAAGCCCCGGGGATGCGGGGTCGATGAGAAGACTATATACCTAACTTAGGTAGATGTGGAGGCAGGGCATGACCGCCGAGGAACCGGAGGCCGGGCGGGGCGGCGACGGTGAACACGTCCTGCTGGCCATGCTGCCCCGGCTGACGCAGCTCAGCGGCGCCGTGAACCGGGGCCAGGTGGCCGAGCGCGCCATGGAGGCCGCCGGGCTGTCCGTGGACCGCCCCGCGATGACGGTGCTGGTCGCCCTGCACGTTGCGGGCACCCCACTGCGCGTGGGGGAGATCGCCGCGCGGATGCAGGTCGTCGGACCCCATGTCACCCGACAGGTCAATGAGTTGGTGCGGCGGGGGCTGGTCCGCCGGGTCACCGATCCGGACGATCAGCGCGCCCGGCTCATCGAGCCGACCGCCGAGGGAGCGGCCGCGACCGAGCGCTATATGCGGACCGTCCTCGGCTGGTTCAGCGATGCCCTGACCGGCTGGAGCCCCCATGACCGTGAGGTCTTCGGCCGCCTGCTCGCACGCTTCGTCGACGACCTCACCGCCCACCTGGACTCCTTCGGCGACGGTGACGATCGGCACGTATGAGCTGACCAGGGCGGTCCGCGCCGTCCGCGCGGCCTACGGGGTCGCCGTCGCCCTCGCCGTCGATGGCCACGGTGCGCACCGCGGGGTGCGGTGGCCGGGGCCGTACCCCGAATCCGTAGAGCGTCCAGTGCCCGCCGCGCTGGAGGTCGAACAGCCGCACTCGCCGCCCGTCGGCCCGGTGGCAGCGAGCGTCCGGTGCGCGGTCCCCGGCGCTCGGCCCCTCCGCATCGGCGGGCCCGGCGGGGGCGAGCGGCCCGCCGCGGTAGGTGTGGCCCATCTGCAGCATCCGCTCGGTGTCCGCGCCGTGTTCACCGATGCCCTGTCCCATGAGACGGGAGGACAGGCCCAGTACGGCCGCCGCCACCGGAAGCCGCTCGGCCTGGTAGGTGTCCAGGAGTGAAGCGTCGGCGCCGTGGAGCACGGCGGCCAGCTTCCAGCCGATATTGACGGCGTCCTGGATACCGGTGTTCATGCACTGGCCACCGGCGGGGGAGTGGACGTGTGCGGCGTCCCCGGCGAGGAAGACCCGGCCCACGCGGTAGCGGTCGACCATACGGACGTTCAGCCGCCGGCGCGAGAGCCATGTGGCCTCGCGCAGCCGCACCGCGTCCGGTCCGATCAGCGTGTCCACGATGTGCGATAAGGACTCGAGGGTCGGTGCGCCGGTGTCGCCGGGGGTGACGGGCGCCTGGATCTGGAAGGTGTCGGTGGCCGGCAGCGGGCACAGCGCGACCGAACCGCCCTGGGCATCCTGCCCGATGTGCCAGTGGTCGCGGTCCGAGCCGTCCAGCCGGACATCGCCGAGCAGCATCCGCTCGTCCTCGTCGGTCTCGCCGAGGAACGCGACATCCAGCAGGCGCCGGACCGTCCCCGAGCCGCCGTCGGCGCCGATCACATAGCGGGCCGTGGCAGAGTGCGCGCGTACGGGCTGTCGGGCGTCGGCTCGGCGCCGCCGCTGAGGTCCATGTCCCGGAAGGTGCCGTCGGCGTCGTGGAACCGGACCGGCAGGTGGAAACGGCCGAGGGTGATCAGGCGCCGCGCCACTCCGAGGTTGTCCAGGACTTCCAGCGTGCGTGGTTGCGGACCCTTCCCGCGCGAGCCGCTGAAGGGGGCGCCGCCCTGTCGACGACGCGGACGCTGACGCCGCGTCGGGCGAGTTCGCAGGCGGCGGTGAGGCCGGTCGGACCGGCGCCCACGACCAGCACATCACAGTCGGCGGCGGGGGCGGTGGTGTCCATGGTGGCGCGCCAGGTGTCGGACCCGCCCCCGAGCGGCGACTGGCGTGCCGATCTCACCGAAGCGGCCCACCGGATCCGCCAGATGACCCTGCGCCACCCCTGGCTGGCCCGACACGCTCTCAACGCCGAGGACTTCGGGCCGGGCGCGCTGGCGATGACGGAGTCCACCCTGGGCCTTCTGGACGGCCGCGGACTGGACACCGGCGACATGCTCGACGCCTGGTGGACCCTGCTCGCGTTCGTCCAGGGACATGCCTTCGCCGAGGCCCGCCGGCACGAGGCCCGACAGCGCCGTGCCGACGAGCGCGAGACCGGCGCGCCCGCGCCGTCGTTCCTGGACAAGGCCGCCGAGAGCGGCGAGTACCCGCTCTCCACGCGCGCCCTGCGGGAGGCTCCCCGGCCCACCGATCCGCGGGACGCCTTCGATCGCCGCCTGGGCCATGTGCTCGACGGCCTGGCCCAGGCGTTCTTCGAGCGCGACCGGCGGTAGCCGCGGGGCCTCTTACCGAGACGCCCGGCCCGCCTCGACGAGCGCGGCCAGCTTGTCCAGGGCCATGCGCTGCCCCAGCTCGTTGTCGGCGGCCGGTACGGCGTCGGGGATCCCCTCGTGCAGGAGATGGACCTCCGTACCGCCGCCCTCCGCGTCGGTGAGCGTGGTCGTCATCGTCATCGTGGAGCGCAGGGCGGGGTCCGCGGACTCGAACTCGAGCACCTCGACCACCTCCTCGTCCGGCACCAGCCGGGTGAAGCGGCCGTGGTAGGTGTCCGTATGGCCGCCCGACTTGCCGGTGCTCGCCGGGTCGTCGTAGACGAGGGAGATACGGAAGGTGCCCCCTTCGCGGGGGTCGAACTCGTGCACCCGGCTGGTCATGCCCTCGGGCACCCGCCAGGCCGCGACGGCGCTCGCGTCGAGGAGCGCCCGGTAGACGGCGGGACGCGGAGCGTTCACCCGCCGGGAGAGTCGCATGGTGTACATGCGCTCAACCTAGTGGCTGGGCGGCGGATGGATGAGCCGATGGCGGCGGAGCCGCCGCCCCGGAGGTGCGGGCGGCGGCGGAGGTCCAGCGTCCGGAAAGACCTCCGCCGCCTGGACACCCCGTCCACGGAGCGTTGTCGAGGGGTGCCGTTCTGGGGGAGTGGGGTCAGCGCTTGACCTTGCGGGACGCCCGCAGCCACTCCTTGTTCATCGCGGTGATCGAGAACAGCGGGATGCCCTTGGGACAGGCCGTGGCGCACTCACCGGCGAGGGTGCAGCCGCCGAAGCCCTCGGCGTCCATCTGGGCCACCATGTCCAGCACCCGGGTCTCCCGCTCCGGAGAGCCCTGCGGCAGCACATTGAGATGGTTGACCTTGGCCGAGGTGAACAGCATCGCGGCGCCGTTGGGGCAGGCCGCCACGCAGGCGCCGCAGCCGATGCACTCGGCGTGCTCGAACGCGTAGTCCGCGTCCGCCTTGGGCACCGGAGTGGCGTGTGCCTCCGGCGCGGACCCGGTCGGGGCGGTGATGAAGCCACCGGCCTGGATCACCCGGTCGAACGCGGAGCGGTCCACCACCAGGTCCTTGATGACCGGGAAGGCGGAGGCGCGCCACGGCTCGATGTCGATGGTGTCGCCGTCCCGGAAGGACCGCATATGGAGCTGGCAGGTGGTGGTGCGCTCCGGACCGTGGGCGTCACCGTTGATCACCAGGCTGCAGGCACCGCAGATGCCCTCACGGCAGTCGTGGTCGAAGGCCACCGGCTCCTCGCCCTTGACGATGAGCTCCTCGTTGAGGACGTCGAGCATCTCCAGGAAGGACATGTCCTGGGAGACGCCGTCGAGCTCGTAGGTGGCCATGGCACCGGGGGTGTCGGGGTTCTTCTGGCGCCAGACGCGCAGGGTGAGCTTCATGCGTAGCTCCGCTGAGTGGGGTGAACGTAGTCGAAGGTCAGCTGCTCCTTGTGGAGCACGGGGGCGGCGCCGGTGTCGGTGAACTCCCAGGCGGCGGCGTAGGAGAACTCCTCGTCCCGGCGGGCCGCCTCACCGTCGGGGGTCTGGGACTCCTCGCGGAAGTGGCCGCCGCAGGACTCGGCCCGGTGCAGGGCGTCCAGGCACATCAGCTCGGCCAGCTCCAGATAGTCCACGATCCGGTTGGCCTTCTCCAGCGACTGGTTGAACTCCTCGCCGGTGCCCGGCACCTTGATCCGCCGCCAGAACTCCTCGCGGATCTGCGGGAGGCGGTCCAGCGCCTTGCGCAGCCCCTCGTCGGTGCGGGCCATGCCGCAGAACTCCCAGACCAGCTCGCCGATCTCGCGGTGGAAGGAGTCCGGGGTGCGGTCGCCGTCCACGGCCAGCAGCCTGGTCAGCCGGTCCTCGGTCTCCCGTACCGCCTCCACGGCCGCCGGGTGCGAGGCGTCGACCTCGTCCTTGTGCGGGTTGCGGGCCAGATAGTCGTTGATCGTCGACGGCAGGACGAAGTAGCCGTCGGCCAGGCCCTGCATCAGCGCGGAGGCGCCGAGCCGGTTGGCGCCGTGGTCGGAGAAGTTGGCCTCGCCGATCGCGAACAGCCCCGGCACGGTGGTCTGCAGGTCGTAGTCGACCCACAGCCCGCCCATCGTGTAGTGGATCGCGGGGTAGATGCGCATCGGGACCTCGTACGGGTTCTCCGCCGTGATCCGCTCGTACATGTCGAAGAGGTTGCCGTACTTCTCCTCGACCGCCTTGCGTCCCATCCGGGCGATGGCGTCGGCGAAGTCCAGATAGACGCCCTGGCCACCGGGTCCGACGCCACGGCCCTCGTCGCAGACGTTCTTCGCGGCGCGGGAGGCGATGTCGCGCGGCACCAGATTGCCGAACGACGGGTAGATCCGCTCCAGGTAGTAGTCGCGCTCGTCCTCGGGGATCTCGGCGGGCGGACGGGTGTCGCCCTTCGCCTTGGGCACCCAGATCCGGCCGTCGTTGCGCAGCGACTCGCTCATCAGGGTCAGCTTGGACTGGTGGTCCCCGGAGCGCGGGATGCAGGTCGGGTGGATCTGGGTGAAGCAGGGGTTGGCGAAGTACGCGCCGCGCCGGTGCGCCCGCCAGATGGCGGTCGCGTTGGAGTTCATGGCGTTCGTCGACAGATAGAAGACGTTGCCGTAGCCGCCGCTGGCCAGCACCACCGCGTCGGCGAAGTACGTGGAGATCCGGCCGGTCACCAGGTCGCGGGCGACGATGCCACGCGCCCGCCCGTCGACCACGATCAGGTCCAGCATCTCGGTGCGGGCGTGCATCTCCACATTGCCCGCCGCGATCTGGCGGGACAGCGCCTGGTAGGCGCCGAGCAGCAGCTGCTGGCCCGTCTGGCCGCGGGCGTAGAAGGTGCGGGAGACCTGCACACCGCCGAAGGAGCGGGTGTCCAGCAGCCCGCCGTACTCCCGGGCGAAGGGCACGCCCTGGGCCACGCACTGGTCGATGATCTCCACCGAGATCTGCGCCAGGCGGTGGACATTGGACTCGCGGGCGCGGAAGTCGCCGCCCTTGACGGTGTCGTAGAACAGCCGGTGGATCGAGTCGCCGTCGTTGCGGTAGTTCTTCGCCGCGTTGATCCCGCCCTGGGCGGCGATGGAGTGGGCCCGGCGCGGCGAGTCCTGGTAGCAGAACTGGACCACGTGGTAGCCCTGCTCGGCCAGGGTGGCGCCGGCGGCGCCACCGGCAAGACCGGTGCCCACCACGATGATGGTGTGCTTGCGGCGGTTGGCGGGATTGACCAGCTTGGCCTCGAAGCGGCGGGTGTCCCAGCGCTCGTTCACCGGCCCGGAGGGGGCCTGCTCGTCCTGGATCGGCTCGCCGACGGTGTACTCGGTGTATTCGCTGTACGAGGTCATGGTCAGCTCACCACTCCGGTCATGACACCGACGGGTATGGAGATGAACCCGGCGGTGAGAACGATGGCCAGGGCGTTGGCGATGGCCTTGAGGGCGCGGTCACGGGTGTGGTTGCCCGCGCCGAGGGTCTGCGCGGCGCTCCAGAAGCCGTGCCGGACGTGCATGCCCATGGCCAGCATCGCCACGATGTAGATGACGTTCCCGTACCAGGTGGAGAAGGTGTCCACCACGTTCTGGTACGGATGGCCCTCCTGGAATCCGCCGGAGTGCGTGGTGCCGGTGGTGAGGTCCAGGATGTGCCAGACGATGAACAGGCCCAGGATCACCCCGCCCCAGCGCATGGTCCGGGTGGCATAGCTCATCCGTGGCTTGGTGTGGACGTACTTCTGCGGGCGGGCCTTGATGTCGCGACGGCTCAGCTGGTAGGCGGACACGGCGTGCAGGATCACCGCGGCCAGGAGGACGATACGGGCGATCCACAGGCCCCACTCATGGTGCAGAACCGGGGCTCCCATGACACGCAGCCAGTGCCCGTAGGCGTTGAACTCCCCGGGGCCGAAGAAGATCTTCATGTTCCCGAGCAGGTGGGCGCAGAGATAGCCGATCATGATCAGACCGGTCACGCCCATGACGATCTTCTTGCCGAGGGTCGATTGCCAGAAACCGAACGCCATGGACGGCCGCCGCTCCGCCCGCGTCGGACGCTGCTCCGGCCGCGTTGTCAATGCCATGAACACGACGGTAGAACCGCGTGGGTCAAAAGGGCCAAGATATGATTCTGATCATCTCGATAGGTGATGGCTATCGAAGGCCGCTCGGATCCGGCCACGCTTGCCGTTGTCGCCCGTACGGCCAGGGAAAACCGGTCAGCGGAAGCCCTCGCGGGTGATGGCGAGCGCCTGCCGGAGGAGGTCCACGGTGTCGCGCTCGCGGCGTTCGAGGGCCGTCTGCCCGACGACGCGGAAGGCGGCGAGGAGGGTCGCGGCGAGGACCTGGGCCCGCAGGGACGTGTCCGGCCCCGCCGGGAGGCGCTCCTCGACGGCCACGGCGAGCTCGCGTTCGGCGGCGGCGTAGGTGGCGACCAGCTCGGGCAGCAGCGCCGGGTGCAGGCGCAGGGTCCGGTAGCGCTCCGCCTGCTCCGGGTCGTCCGTGAACTCGGTGGAGTGCTGCTCGGCGGCCCCGATGACCGCCGCCGTCAGGGATTCCCGCGCCGGGCGGGCGCGGATGAGCTCGACCAGCCGGACCGTGTGCGCCCGGTCGTGGTGCAGCAGCGCCTGCTCCTTGCTGGCGAAGTAGTTGGAGAAGGTGCGCCGGGAGACGGCGGCGGCATCGGCGATGGCCTCCACCGTGAGGCTCTCGACGCCGTGCTCCGCGGCGAGGCGCACGGCGGCGTCGTGCAGTGACTGGCGGGTCGCCGTCTTCTTGAGTTCACGCAGGCCGGTAGTCATCGCGGATGAGCATAACGGGAGACGGCTGATTCTTTCCCATTGAGAAATCTTGCGCACTGGGAATGTTTCTGTGAGGCTGAGCCCACGCCGCCGGCCGGCCGAGGCCGATCAGCCGTCGGCCGGCCGGCCGAGGCCGGTCGGTTCGCGGACCGAGCCGACCGATCAGCCGCCGGACAACGCCACCCCGGATGGCTTCCGAGTTCCGGACGGCGGCCGAGCCCCGCACACCTTCCGACGCCAGAGGCCCGAGGACCCCCTATGCCCACCCCCCATCGCCCGCCCACCGCCGCCACCTCCACGGACACCGAGGAGCTGGGATTCGACCCGGACGTCCTGCGGGCGAAGTACCGGGCCGAGCGCGACCGCCGGATCCGCCCCGACGGCAACAAGCAATACCGGCGCATGGCCGGCGAGTTCGGCTCGTACGCCCAAGACCCGTATGTGGAGCCGGGGTTCACCCGGGAGCCGCTGCGCGACCGGGTCGAGGTGCTGATCATCGGTGGCGGATTCGGCGGTCTGCTCGCCGGTGCGCGGCTGCGGCAGGCCGGTGAGCGGGAGATCCGCGTGATCGAGCAGGGCGGGGACTTCGGTGGGACCTGGTACTGGAACCGCTATCCGGGTGTCCAGTGCGATATCGAGTCCTACGTCTATATGCCCCTGCTCGAGGAGGTCGGCTACGTACCACGGTGGCGCTACGCGCCCGGCGAGGAGATCAGACAGCACGCGCGGGCGATCGGGCGCCACTTCGACCTCTACCGCGATGTCTGCTTCCAGACGCGGGTGACCGAACTCCACTGGGACGACACCGAGTCGGAGTGGACCGTGCACACCGACCGGGACGACCGCATCCGGGCGCGCCATGTGATCATCTCCAGCGGAACACTCAGCCGGGCGAAGCTCCCCGGCATCCCCGGGATCGAGACCTTCCAGGGGCATACGTTCCACACGAGCCGCTGGGACTACGACTACACCGGCGGCGACGCGAGCGGCGGTCTGCGCGAACTGGCCGACAAGCGCGTGGCCCTCATCGGCACCGGCGCGACCGCCATCCAGGCCGTGCCACATCTGGGGCGGGACGCCGAGCACCTGTATGTGTTCCAGCGCACGCCGTCCTCCGTCGACGTGCGCGGCAACCGCCCCACCGACGAGGGCTGGGCCGCGTCGCTCACGCCCGGCTGGCAGCGCCGCCGCAGGGACAACTTCCTCGCCGTCGTCACCGGTGACCAGGCGGACGAGGACCTGGTGGGCGACGGCTGGACGAGCACCGCGCGGCTGCAGCAGAAGCTGATCCCGACCGACAGCTACGCGGAGCTTCCGCCCCAGGAGCGCGAACGCCTCTACGAGCTGGCCGACTTCCAGAAGATGAACGGAATCCGCGACCGAGTGGACTCCATCGTCGAGAACACGGCGACGGCCGAGGCCCTCAAGCCCTGGTACCGCTATATGTGCAAGCGCCCCACGTTCAGCGACACCTATCTGGACACCTTCAACCGGCCCAATGTCACGCTGGTGGACACGGCCGACCACGGGGGAGTCGAGCGCATCACCGAGAAGGCCGTCGTGGTCGGCGGGACCGAGTACGAGGTGGACTGCGTCATCTTCGCCACCGGCTTCGAGGTCGGCGTCTCCGGTGTCACCTCCGGACTCCTCCCGGTGCACGGCCGGGGCGGTGTCACCCTGACCGAAGCCTGGAGCGGCGGCCCGAAGACACTGCATGGCTTCTACAGCCACGGCTTCCCCAACCTCTTCCAGCTCGGCCCGGTGCAGAACGCCAGCGCGGTCAACTATGTGCACATCCTCGATGAGCAGGCCATTCATGTCGCAGAGGTGCTCGCGGAAGCGCGCAAGCGCGGGGCCCGGTATGTCGAGCCGACCGCCGAGGCCGAGTCGGCGTGGCGCGCCACGATCCGTGAGAAGGCGGCGGACCTGTACGCCTTCCACGCGGAGTGCACCCCCGGCTACTACAACAACGAGGGCATGCCGAGGGAGCGCAGCGAGTCCTTCGGCGACGGGCCGATCGCCTTCCATGAACTGCTCAGGCGCTGGCGCGCGGACGGCGGCATGGACGACGTCCTGGTCCCCTGACGCCGAAGTGCGCCATTCACGTATGAGACACCGATGTTCGCCACCGCACAAGGAGCGACGATGTATCCAAGCCGGTTCGACGACACCGGCCGTACGCGGGCCACGAGCGACCGGCTGGAGGTGCGCCGACTCACCCGGGCGAACCGGCTGTGGGGTTCCAACGGCGTCACCTTCGGCCCCGACGGGCGGCTGTACGTGGCGCAGTTCCTCGCCGGGCAGATCAGCGCCGTGGACCCGGCCTCGGGTGACGTCGAGGTGGTGGTGCCGCTCGACGGCCCGGTGGAGGCGCCGGACGACCTGGCCTTCGGGGCGGACGGCTCGATGTACATCGCCGATCTGACCCCCGGCCGGGTGTGGCGGCGCGGCTCCGAGGGCGAGTACACGCTCGTCTCCGACCAGGTGTCGGTGCCCAACGGCATCACCTGCGTCGGCGACCGCCTCTTCGTCAACGAGATGAAAATGAACGGCCGCCTGATGGAGCTGTTCCCGGACGGCGGCGACCCGGCGGTGCTGACCGACGGCCTGGCCCTGGGCAACGCGATGCAACTCGGCCCGGACGGCTGTCTGTACTACCCGCAGATGATGCGCGACCAGGTCTGGCGGATCCCGCCCGACGGCGGGGTGCCCGAGCTGGTGGCCGAGGAGGTGGACGACCCGGTCGCGGTGCGGTTCGACCGGGGTGGCGTCCTCGTCGTCCTGTCCCGTGGCAGGGCCGGGCTGGTGACCCGTATCGATCTGGACACCGGGGCCCGCTCGGTCGTCGCCACCGGCGTCGTGGGGCTGGACAACGCCGCGTTCGACCATGAGAACCGCATGTTCGTGTCCAGCTTCGCCAGTGGCGGGATCGCGGAGGTGCACACCGACGGCCGGACCCGGGTGGTGGTTCCGCAGGGGTTCGACGGGCCCTTCGGCATCACGGTCGACCTCGGTGGCACGGTGTACGCGGCCGACCACTTCCGCCTGGCGAGCCCGGACGCCACCGGCCCCGACGGACAGGAGCCCGGTGTCGTCACCCATGAGCTGATCTACGCCGTGCACAATGTCACCGCCGACGACGGCCTGCTCCACCTCACCTCACAACTCGGCGATGTACGCACCCACGACCCCGTGAACCGGACCACGCGGGTGCGCGCGACCGGGCTGGACCAGCCCACCGGAATCGCCGTCGCACCGGACGGCGCCCTCGTGGTCGCCGAGACCGGTGCCGGCCGCATCCTGCGCATCGATGACACCGACACGCTCAGTGTGCTCGCCGAGGGACTCGACCACCCCCTGGACGTCGCCTTCGACGGCCAAGGGCGCTGCTACGTCAGCGACGACCGGCGCGGTGCGGTGCTCCGGCTGGAGGACGGCGAGGCGGTGGCCGTCGCGGAGGGGCTCGGCGAACCGCAGGGGCTGGCCGTGCGCGGCGACGAGCTGTTCACGGTGGAGGTCGCGCACCGGCGGCTGCGGGCGATCTCGCTCGCCACGGGCGGGAGCAGGATCGACGCCGAGGACCTGGCGGTCGGCCTGCCGCCCGGCATCACCCGCACCGAACCCGAGCCGATCCCCGGAGTGCCCGGCCGCCCACGCCAGTTCGCCGGGCTCGCCGTCGCCCCGGACGGGGACCTTCTCGTATCGGCCAACGGGGAGGGGAGTGTGCTGCGGCTGGCACCACGGTGCCGCGCCACGTCGGTCGGCGCCTGAGTCCGTCGGCCGCGCCCGCCGCCAGGGCGGTCACCGTTCCGACGGCTCAGGACAGGTCGACCCACACCTTTCCCGACGCGGTGTACGCCGCGGTGAACGCCTCCTGGACGTCGTCGAGGGGGTAGCCGTCGCTGACCACCGCGCCGAACCGGGGTGGGGTCCGCGATTCCAGGGCGCCGACGGTCCGCGCGAAGTCCACCGGATGGTCGTAGATCATGCTGCCGATGAGGGTGATCTGGCCCGCCACCAGATCGCGCGGCGAGACCCCGAGCGGGGCGGTGTTCATCCCGATCAGCACGGCGGTGCCGTGTTTGGCGAGCCGTCGCAGCCCCTGCTCGACGACGCCGGGGGCTCCGGAGGTCTCGAAGAGACAGGGGAGCCCGTACGCGTCCGCCGGCAGGGGCGTCGCGCCCAGGGAAGACGCGCGGTCGAGCCGGGCCTCGTTGGGCTCCTGGACGAACACCGTCACCCCGTGGGCGACCAGTGCCTGGCACAGCAGCAGGCCCTGGGAACCGGCCCCGACCACCAGACAGCTCTGCCCCGGCGCGATCCCCGAGCGCCGCATCGCCGCCCGTGCCACCGTCGCGGGCTCCACACAGACCAGGTCCTCGAGGGGCAGATCCGGGGCGACCGGCCATACGAACGCGGCCGGGGCCACCACGTAGTCACTCAGCAGACCCGGGACGGTCAGTCCCACGGCGGCCCGGCCCGCACAGGCCGACGTCCGCCCGGCGCGGCAGGGTTCGCAGGTCAGACAGCAGTAGTCCGGTTCGATGGCCACGTCCTGGCCGATGCGCAGACCGCTGACCTCACGGCCGAGCTCGACGATCCGCCCCGCCCCCTCGTGGCCCAGGATCCAGGGCAGGCTCGGCGGCGGCCGGCGTCCCGCGTGCACCGCGAGGTCGGAGCCGCACAGCCCCGTGCCGCGCATACGGATCAGCACGTCCCCCGGGCCGCAGGACGGCTCCGGCACGGACACCACGGACAGCGCGCCGGGCTCCGTCAGCACGGCGGCCCTCAAGGGATCGCCTGCTTTCCGATGGGACGCGCCGTCGGCATCATGCCAAGAGCGTGCCACACATGATCCGCGCGGCGGTAGACCACACCACCTCGCCCCACACCACCTGCCCAGCTGACCGAGTCCCCGGCCACCGCGCACCTCGTAAGCGTACGCTGTGGTCGCAATCGACTTACCCGAGTGAGGAGTTGGAACGGCCATGTCGGACAGCACCCTGGCCCCCGATATCGATCAGGCCCTGTACGCACTATCCCCCGAGGGGCGGAAACTTCTCTTCACCGAGGCCAAGACGGCCTATGACTTCAGCGACAAGCCGGTGGGCGACGACCGTCTGCGGGCCATCTACGAACTGTTCAAATGGGCCCCGACGTCGGCGAATATCAATCCGCTGCGCATTCTGTTCGTACGCACCGAGGAAGGAAAGCAGCGGCTGCTGCCCGGAGTGGCGCAGCCCAATCAGGAGCAGACCGCATCGGCTCCGGTCACCGCGGTGCTGGCCGCGGACACCCGTTACCCGGAGTATGTCCCGTTCCTCGCGCCGTCCAACCCGCAGTTACAGCAGATGCTGGAGGCCAACCAGGAACTGCGCGAGTCCCACATGGACTTCAACGCCGTACTCCAGGCGGGCTACTTCGTGCTCGCCGTCCGCGCGGCGGGGCTGGCCGCCGGGCCGATGAAGGGATTCAACGCCGAGGCGGTGGACAAGGAGTTCTTCCCCGATGGCCGGTGGCGGTCGCTGCTGCTGGTCAACATCGGCTACCCGAGCCCCGAAGCCTTCCGGGACCGGCTTCCGCGCCCCTCGTACGAGCAGGCGGTACAGCTGGTCTGACGGCGGCGGAGTGATGTGAGGCGCCCACCTCCATGGGATCAGGCCACCTCGGCCGCGGTGACCTGATCCCCCTTCGCGCCGGCCCCCACGCCGCCCGTACGGTGCCTTCCCACGGCGACGAGGGCCACGTAGCATCGGCCGAAAAGCGCGGCGTGATCGTTTCGTGATATACAACTCATTCGCTTGACAGCGCGGTGCGCCGGGACCTACGCATAGGACCCGAGAGTGCCCCCTACCCGGTGCATGTCGCCCCCTACTCGGTGCATGTCACAGCCGCCACACGCTGTTCGCATGCTGTTGAAACACAAGACTCCGGCCGGCTCGCGTCTTTCCCTCATCCATTTCTCTCCCGCTGGCGGTGGGCCACGGGCATCAAGGGTGGACAACGCACCTGTGCCGCTGAGGAGTTCTGCCTGCTCGTCATGCGCTTTCGCGCGGGCACGCCCCATGAAGCGGCCGCGCGGATGGAGGAATGTCAGAAAGCGGGGTGCCCTGTGAGCTTGTTGGAATGCCACGATTCCACGGTCGGCGCCGGTCGGCCGGCGATCGGTTTCCGGAGGGACCAGGAGGACCGGGCGGACGAGGGGGACCGCGCTCCCGGCGGGGCGCTTCCCGACCTGGTCGAGCGCGATGACATCCGGGCCGTCCTGGATCGGCTGCTCGCCGATGCCACGGGAGGCAAGGGGCAGCTGACCGTCGTGGACGGGCCGCTGGGAAGTGGCAAGAGCAGGCTGGTGCACGAGTTCCTCGAATCCCTCGAACCGGGCGGCGCCCGCGTCCTGAGAGCCACCGCCTCGCTCCGGGAGCACCTGCTGCCGTACGGCGTGGTGACCCAGCTCTTCCACGGCATGACGATTCCGCCGCCCAGCCGGGACCGGGTGCGCGCCCTGCTCGCCTCGGCGGTCGAACACACCGTCACCGACGGGCGGTTAGCCGGGGGCGGCTGGGAGACGCGAGTCGTCGACGTCTTCCAGAAGCTCACCATGGAGCTGGCCCATCTCGCCGAGACCACCCCCCTGGTGATCTGCGTCGACAACGCCCACTACCTGGACCCGCCCTCGCTGCACTTCCTCGCCGGCATCGTTCCGTGGCTGCATTCCGCCCGTATCCTGGTGCTCCTCACCGATGACCACACCCTGCGATGGCCGCGTTCGCCCCTGCTGGCCGGGCTCCTCTCGCAGAGTCCCAACGCCCACCGGATCGCCGTGCGGCCCCTGAGTCGCAGCGGAGTCGACGCCCTGGCCGTCCGGCTGCTCGGACCGCATATCGCCTCCCCCCGGCTCACCGCGGAGTTCCACCGCATCAGCGGCGGCAACCCCCTGGCCGTCCACGCCTTGATCATCGATCAGCAGGCGGGCGGCGCCTGCTATCCCGATGGCTACGGACGGGCGCTGCTCGAGCTCGTGGCGCACTCCCGGCCGTCGATGCTGTCCGTGGTGCGCGCCCTCGCCGTGCTCGGCGGCGCGGCGCCGGTGGCGGACGTGGCCCGGCTGGCCGGGGTGGATGCCACGGTGACCGGCTGGGCCCTGCACGCCCTGGCCGACGCCGGACTGCTCACCAAGGGCCAGGCGTTCCGCCATCCGGTGGCCGCCACCGCCGTACTGGACGACATGCCCGCCGACAGCCGGACCGCACTGCACCGCGCGGCCGCCGAGCTGCTGCACGAGGCCGGGGCGCCCGCGCTGACGGTGGCCGGGCAGTTGCTGAGCGCCGGGGACGCCGATGCCGACTGCGCCACCGAGGTCCTGGTCACGGCCTCCGACGAGGCGCTGGCGACCGGCGATGTGAGCACCGCGCTCAGCTGTCTGGACCTCGCCCAGCACACCCGGGCCGACGACCCCACAGCGGCACGCATCCGCGCCCGGCTCAGCAGGCTGGAGTGGCAGCTGAAACCCCAGGTCGCCGTCCGCCATCTCCGCCCCCAGCTGCGCGACTTCGCCGCGGGCCACCTGGACCGCCGGGAGGTCTCCGAACTGGTGCTGGGCCTGGCCAAGGCCGGTGCCCTCGATGAGCTGACCGCCCTGCTGGACGCCCTGCGCACCCGCGCCCACCGGGGCGCCGGCTCCGGAACCGAGGACATCCGCCCCCTGACGAACTGGGCGGCGATGGCGTACCCGCTCCACACCGGGCTGCGGAAACTGGCCCACTCGGTGGCCGCCGCCACCCCGGAGGCCGCCCCCTGCCACGACCCGTGGCTGCCCTCGGCGGTCGCCCTGGCCGACGATCTGACCCGCGGCGGCAACGACCAGCTGACGCACCGCGCCGAACTGCTGCTGCGCACCTTCCACCTCGACCACGGCTCACTGTGGAACGCCGAATCCGGAGCGCTCGCCCTGCGCACGCTGCTCCACGCGGGCCGCTTGGACGAGGTCGTGGCCTGGTGCGAGAAGCTCGAGACCGAGGCCGCCGCCCACCATGCCGTCGCCTGGCAGGGGAAGTTCCTCGCCATCCGCGCCGAGGCCCAGCTACGGCAGGGACACCTGATCCCCGCCCACGACCTGGCGGCCCGCGCCATGGCCCTCGTACCGCCCCAGGGCTGGGGCATCGGCCTGGCCGGGGTGCTGGGCTGCGCCATCCTGGCCGCCACCCGCTCCGGCAGGCTGGAGCAGGCGGAGAAGTACGTGGCGCAGCCGATCCCCGAGCAGGCCCTGCACAGCCGCCACGGCGCGCACTATCTGCACGCCCGGGGCCACTACCGGCTGGCCACCCACCACTCCCAGGCCGCGCTCGCGGACTTCCTGGCCTGCGGCAGATTCGCCGAGGCCTTTCAGACGCCCGGCGCCGACGTGGTTCCGTGGCGCACCAGCGCGGCCGAGGCATGGCTGGCGCAGGACGACCAGGACCAGGCCAAACGTCTGGTACGGGAGCAGATGGCCCGGCTGCTGCCGGGCCCCTCGCGGGCCCGCGGGCTGTCCCTGCGCACCCTGGCGGCGGTCAGCCGGATCACCCGCCGCCCGCAACTGCTCACCGAGGCCGTCGACATGCTCAAGGACAGCGGCGACGACTACGAGCTGGCGCGTGCGCTGATCGACCTCAGTATCGCCTTCAAGGCCACCGGGGACCAGCGCAACGCCCGCCGGGTGGCCCATCGCGCCTGGTACCTGGCGAAGCAGACCGGGGCCGAGCACCTGTGCCGGGAGGCCGCGCTCGACCCCATCGACCCCGAGGCCGCGATGTCCGCGGATCAGCGCCAGGACGGGCTGTCCGCGCTCACCACACAGGAGCGGAGGATCGCGCTCCTGGCGGCCAAGGGCTACACCAACCGCGAGATCGCCGCCAAGCTCTACATCACCGCGAGCACGGTCGAGCAGCACCTCACGCGGGTGTTCCGTAAAGTCAACGTCAAGCGGCGGCAGGATCTGCCGCACTTCCTCTAGCCTTCATCTCACCGCGGTCACTTCAACTCACTTCGACAGCCCGGACCTGAACTGGCCGACCAGCGCGGTGAGTTCGCGTGAGGTGCGGGCCGCGCCGTAGATGTGGTGGTCCGGGCGCACCAGCAGGAACCGTGCCCGTGCCGCCTTCAGAAGCGGCAGATACACCTCGTCGACGTCGATGACGGCGCCCGGCGCCGCCCCGGCGCCCTCCGCCACCAGGTGCACCACCCGCGTACCGAGTCCGGTGAGGAAGCTCAGCTCGGACCCCTCCAACGCCACGGCCGGATCCGCCGACCCCAGCAGCACCGGACCGGTGCCCACCACCTCGTCGAACAGCCCGGTCACGCCCTCGTGCCGCACCCGGCCCTGGGGCATCACCTCCCCGGCCGGTGGCACCGGCGCCGTGCCGATCCCGGTGTACAGCAGGCCGGTCCGCAGCGGCGGACCGGCGGCGCCGTGCTGCCCGCCGCGGCCGGTGCCGGCGCCGCCCGCGAGCAGCGATGCGTCCCGGCTCGCGGCGGTGGCGGCGTCGGTCACACACAGCACTCTGCCCAGCCGCACCGCCGTGTCGATGGCCTCCCGCACATGGCCGATGCGCTCATGCGGATACGTGTCCAGCAGCCCCTCACCGGCGGCGCCCCGCAGCACCAGATCCAGCTTCCAGGACAGATTGAGCACGTCCCGGATGCCCGCGCACATGCCCTGACCGGTGAACGGCGGCATCAGATGGGCGGCGTCCCCGGCCAGCAGCACCCGCCCCCGCCGCCACTCATCCGCCCAGGCGGCCTGGAAGCTGTAGACGGTGTGCCGGTGCAGGGTGGCGTTCTCCGGGGTGACATCGAAGCGCTCCAGCAGCCGCCAGGCCGTCTCCGCCCGGTTCAGCTCGGCCACGCTCTCCCCGGGCAGCCGCATGAACTCCCAGCGCCTGCGCCCCGGTCCGCTGCCGACCGCCGTCGTCGGCCGGGCCGGATCGCAGTACTGCACATTGAGCGGGGAGAACACGCGTGGTTCGTGGAGCACCACATCGCACAGCAGCCAGTCGAAGGAGAAGCCGAGATTCGTCCGGCGCACCCCGATGTGGTCGCGGACGAAGCTGTTCGCCCCGTCGCACCCGACCACCCAGGAGGCGCCGCACCGCAGGCCGCTGCCCGCCGTGTCCGTCGCCGTGAGCTCCACCCCGGTGCCGCTGTCCACCAGGTCCGTCGCGGCGTAACCGCGCAGTACCCGCAGGTTGGGCAGCCGCTCGGCGCGGGCGCACAGCACCGCCTCCAGCGCCGGCTGGTGCATCGTGGTCGTCTCCGGCCAGCCGTGCGCACCCCGCTCGGCCAGCTCGACCCGCAGCAGGGACCTGCCCTCGGCGTTGCGCCAGTCGTAGGCGTCGGCCGGCAGACCGATCTCCGGATACGAACCGGCCACCCCCAGCGACGCCAGCGTCCTGGCCGTCTCACCGTCGAAGCTGGTCGCCCGCGGCAGTGTGTACGGGTCTTCCCACCGCTCCACGGCCAGCACCCGCCACCCCCGGGTGGCCAACAGGATGGACAGCACCTGACCGATGGGTCCGTAACCGACGATGAGCACATCCGCAGCCGGCGTGTCCGACCCCCGCCCAGAGCCCGCAGAGCGCATCCGCCCCTCCCTCCTCCGGTGCGGCGAACCTACCAGCGGAGGCCGAACGGACCGGGACAAAGGGGGTTTGGTGATCACGAAGTAAGGGGGGATGAGGGGGGTGAATCAGGGGATTCTCCTAGTTTTCCGGTGTGAAGCTGGAATGGGTGAAGCCGCTGACGCGTCACCTGGAACCCTGACCGCAGGGAGGGGAGAGGTGGCATGCTGCGCGCCGAACTGATCCGACCGATCCAGGACCTCCTCACCGAACAGAGCCGCCGCTTCGGCGCCAAGACCGCTTACGCCGACGCCCGGCGCGCCATCAGCTACGCCGAGCTGGAGACGCGCACCCGCCGACTCGCCGGCCATCTGGCCGGGCTGAGCCTGCTGCCGGGCGACCGCGTTGCCATGTACCTCGGCAACCGTGTCGAGATGGTGGAGAGCTACTTCGCCGTCGTCCGCGCCGGGGGAATCGGTGTCCCGGTCAATCCGCATGTCTCCCAGGCCGAACTGGAGCATCTGCTCACCGCCTGCGGCAGCCAGGTCGTCATCACCGACTCCGCCCACTTGCCGCTGCTGCGCCGACTCGCCCCCGGGGCGAGTCCGCTGACCGTACTGGTGGTGGGCGAGGAACCGGTCCCGGCGGGCTGCCTGTCCTACGAGCGGTTCGCCACCACCGAGCCGGACACACCGGCCCGCGACGACCACGGGCTCGACGACATCGCCTGGATGCTCTTCACCTCCGGCACCACCAGCAAACCCAAGGGTGTGCTCGCCACCCAGCGCAACTGCCTCTGGTCCGTCGCCGCGTCCTACGTACCCGCGCTCGGCCTCACCGCCGAGGACCGTGTGCTCTGGCCGCTGCCCCTGTTCCACAGCCTCTCCCACATCGTGTGCGTGCTGGCCGTGACGGCGGTCGGAGCGACCGCCCGGATCACCGACGGACACTCCGCCGAGGACGTGCTGGAGCTGTGGGGCGAGGACCGCTCCACGGTCATCGCCGGAGTCCCCACGCTGTACCACTACCTCGTCCGCGCCTCCAAGGCGCCCGGATACACCGCCCCCGGCCTGCGGGTGGGCCTGGTCGGTGGCGCCGTGACCACGGCGGCGCTGCGGCGCTCGGTCGAGGACGCCTTCGGGGCCCCGCTCATCGACGCGTACGGCAGCACCGAGACCTCCGGTTCGATCGCCGTCAACTGGCCCACCGGGGCCAGGGTCGAGGGCTCCTGCGGACTCCCCGTCCCCGGCCTCGCGCTGCGGGTGGTCGACCACCGCACCGGCCTGGACGTGCCCGACGGGACCGAGGGCGAGGTGTGGGTCCGCGGCCCGAACGTCATGGCGGGCTACCACAACCAGCCCGAAGCCACCGCCGAGGCGCTCCGGGACGGCTGGTTCCACACCGGCGACCTCGCCCGCCGCGACCGGGACGGCTATCTGACGGTCACCGGACGGCTCAAGGAACTCATCATCCGCGCCGGGGAGAACATCCACCCCGTCGAGGTGGAGGACGTCCTGCGGACAGCGCCCGGTGTGGCCGACGCCGCCGTGGTCGGCAAGCCGCACGACGTCTTCGGCGAAGTCCCGGTGGCCTTCATCGTGCCCGCACCCGGCGGCTTCGACCCGGCCCAGGCGCTCGCCCTGTGCCGGGAGCGGCTCTCGTACTTCAAGGTGCCCGAGGAGCTGTACGAGATCGAACGGATCCCGCGCACCGCGACCGGCAAGGTCACCCGGCACCGGCTGCTGGACGGCCCGGCACGGCTGCGTGCGGTGGGCAACGCCTACCATGACGCGCTCTTCCGCACGAGGTGGGTACCTCAACCGTCCGCTCTTCAGCCCTGGCCCCGCCGTTGGGCGCTGCTCGGCCAGCATGCCCCCGGGCTCGTCGGCCTGCTGGGGGCCTCCGGCGGTACCGAGCTGGGCGAGCACATCGACATGGCCGGCCTGAGAGCGGCGGTGGCCGCCGGAAGCCCCCCGCCCGCCGTGGCACTGCTGTCGGCCGCCGCGGACACCACCGAGGGTGTCCTGATGGACGTCGAGACATGGCTGGCCTCCGCCGAGCTGTCCGATGGGCTGCTGGTGGTGGCCACGCGAGGTGCCGTGGCGACGACCGCGGGCGAGGACGTGCCGAATCCGGAACAGGCCGCGCTGTGGGGGCTGGTGCGCTCCCTGCAAGCCGCTCATCCCGGCCGTATCGCCATCGTCGACCTCGACGAGCCGGATGACGCGGCGTGTGCCGGTGCACTGGTGGCGGCGGTGGCGTCGGGCGAGCCCCAGAGCGCGGTGCGCTCGGGCGTCGTGCTGCTGCCGCGCCTTGAGCGCGTGGCCTTGGACGCGGGCCTGGGCCTGGGTCCGGATGCCGAGCGGAATGTGCCCGTGGCCTTCGACCCCCATGGCACCGCCGTCGTCACCGGAGTGGACACCCGGCGCGGCGCCGCGATCGCCCGGCATCTGGTGACCGGTTACGGCGTCCGACACCTGTTGCTGATCGCTCCGCCGGGGCAGGGCGGCCTGGCCAACGAGCTGTGTACCCAGCTCGCCGACGCCGGAGCCGATGTCCGGCTGGTCGAATGCGCCCTGGACAACCGCACCAAACTGAGGCGGGCGCTGGCCAAGGCCGGCAGCCCCTTGAACGTGGTCGTCCACGCCTGGGAGGCCGTGGACGAGCCGTCGGACGGGCGCGTGGCAGCCGAGGCCAGAACGCTGTACGAGCTGATCCGGAACGCCGATCTCACCGCGTTCGTGCTGTCCTCCTCGACCAAGGGGTCACTGGGCGCGGCAGGGGAGACCACTGAAGCCGCCTCCGCCGCCTTCCTCGACGCCTACGCCCAGCATCTGCGGGTGCGAGGGGTACCGGCCCAGTCCATCGCCTGGGGTCCGTGGGAGGGAGAGACCGACGAGACGGCCGGCGCTCTGAGCCCTCGGGAGGCCCTCGCGGCGCTGGACGCCGCCCTGGCCGTGGACGAGGCCCAACTCGTCGCGGTGAAACTCGACCCGACCGCCGTGCCGACCGGGACGACCTCCCCGTTGCTCCAGGACCTGATCGACGTCCCGGCGCGCACCGCCACCGTGGACGAGGCCGCCACGGTGGCTCTGCGGGAACGGATATCGGACGCGCACGAGGCCGATCGGGACCGGCTGCTCACCGATCTCGTCCGCGAACACCTGGCCGACCTGCTGGGCCTGGCCGACAAGCACGCCGTCGAGCCCGAGCGGGCCTTCACCGACCTGGGCCTGACCTCGGTCACGGTGGTGGAGCTGCGCAACCGGCTGAGCGAGGCCACCGGGCTGCGCCTGCCCGCCACCTCCGCCTTCGACCACCCCACCCCGGTGGCGTTGGGGAGCCTGCTGCGGCGGGAACTGCTCGGCGGTGCGGAAGTGGGGCCGGAGGTGCCGACCGCCTCGGTTCCGGCCCCGGGTTCGGCCATGGTCGCGGGCGCCGGCGTGGGCGTGGCCGATGACCCGATCGCGATCGTGGGGATGGCGTGTCGGCTGCCGGGCGGGGTCGGGTCGCCGGAGGAGTTGTGGGAGCTGGTTCTCGCAGGTGGTGAGGGCATCGGGGAGTTCCCGGCGGATCGGGGATGGGATCTGGAGCACCTCTTCGATCCGGATCCGGATCACGCCGGGACGAGCTATGCGCGGCGGGGCGGGTTTCTGTATGACGCGGGGGAGTTCGACGCGGAGTTCTTCGGGATCTCGCCGCGTGAGGCGCTGGCGATGGACCCGCAGCAGCGGTTGCTGCTGGAGACGTCATGGGAGGCGTTGGAGCGGGCCGGGATCGATCCGGTCTCGTTACGGGGCCAGGACGTGGGCGTCTTCGCCGGGATGATGCATCAGAACTACGGCGTCGGCTCCACCGAAGGGGCGGATTCCCCCGCCGGTCTGGAAGGCCACCTGATGACCGGCACCTCGGCGAGCGTGG
>NZ_JANIAA010000054.1 GCF_024505145.1 Streptomyces rugosispiralis
TGGGCGGCGATCACGCTGATGAGCCGCCGTCTCACTCGTGGGAAGAAGGACCGGGTCCCCCTCACTCGGTCCTTGGCCGCACGGGCCGCATGACCTTGATAACCCCCATACGAGTGATGTCTGGAATGGGCGCGACTGACCGTGGGCAGGCACGTCGGACGGTCGCCCGACAGCACTCTCCCCGCGGCGCCACCGGGCGGCCTCACTACGACCGACGGTGCTCATGCCCCGCTCCAGGCAACCTCTAGCCCACGCGATCCTGCCGTCCTCAAGCTCTCCGGCATTCCTCGACGTCCGCGCCAAGGTCCTGGATCTCCTCCACATGACGCCCGAGCAGGATCGACGACTGAGCGGCCGGGCATGTGCCCGATGCGGTGTCACCGAGGGCCTGCACGAGGGCGGAGAGGAAGAGGCGAGGCGAGCCTCACACATCCGGTCCGCGGACGCCTACGAGTGCTGAAGAGGCAGCATGCAGAGGTCCAGGCCCACTGCCGGTTCCTTGAACGGCTCCAGATCTATGCCACCGCCCCCAACCTCCTGTCCCTGAAGCATGCCGCTCGCTCCGGACGAGACGCGGGGGCAGCCAAGATCCGGGGCCTTCCCCGGCAGCCGCAGCACCTTCCCTGAGTACGGCAGGACATCCCCGCTGTGCAAGCGCACGGCGTCCTGGCCGCTTAGACCAGCGGATCTCGATCTGCTACCAGATGCCCATGATGACGAAGGAGGAGACCGCCAGCTACACCAAGCACCAGCTCACCACCGTCGGCCGTTCGGACCCTTCCACTGCTCTCGGACGATCGCGTACTCGACTGCGCGAAGGTCGGTCCCCGGCGGGAAATCGCTGGGGTCCGCACGGAAGTCGTGCACGTGCTGCAACCCGGCAGCGGCCATCGTCGCCCGCGAGGCGGTGTTGTCCGCCGCTGTCATGGCGCAGATCCGGGTCAGCCCGAGGTCTTCGAACCCGTGCCGAATCAGCTCACGGGATCCCTCGCTGCCGAGTCCTTGCCGCCAGTGGCATCGCAGCAGCCGATACCCGAGTTCGCCCTGCCCTTCCGCCGGTTCCTGGTCGATGGGGCCCGGTGGCCGCAGAATCCAGTAGCCGGCAAAGTGCCCCTCGACGAACCCGGCCCAGTACCCCAGGCCCGCAGCCCGGTCTGCGTCCGCAAGAGCCTCGTGGAGCTCCTTCTCCACCTGTTGACGGGTGAGAGCCCCGCCCAGGTAGCGCATCACTTCGGGATCGGAATCGAGCTCGACCTGATACTCAAGATGCTCAGCGGACAGCGGAACCAGATGGACCCGTTCGGTATGCAAGATCGCTTGGGGCATGGCAACAAATATCTCAAACAGCTGACTAAAGGATCAAACAAATATTTCGGATGCTCGCGGCGCATCCTTATCGCGCCGCACCAGACGCCGCGCGCCCGTGCTCTGCACGAACGACAGGATTTACGACGCACGCCCTAGCTGCAGCCTGCCCCGCTCGGTCAACAACATCACCTGGCAGTTCCTCACGCGCGTCGCCATCACCGAGACGCACACGAGAGAGTGACGACGAAAGCGACACCATGTTCGCAACGGCCCCGGCGGCCTGAAGGCTACCAGGGGCCGTTGCAACTCGCCGCGCCGATAACCAGAGCGTCGCCTTCGTACCGTGCGGCATCTTCAGCGTCGCACTTTTGACGTGCCAGGTGCCATGCCCGCTGTTCCTCGGTCGTCAGCCACCTGGTCACAGGACCAGCCCTCAACGTGCGGGCCATGTACCCCCAGGGGACCGCGTCTACGGAGCTGGCGGGAGCCGGGCGGACATGCTCAGGCTCGTCTCACCCGGCCCTTGTCGTCACATTCCCCCTTGCCCTGCGAGTATCTCCCCTGGATGGCCAAGTGCCCGTCGCGGGCCGTTCTGCTCCTCGCCCGGCAGACCGGTCCACGTCGAGGACTCTCGGCCTGTGGCGACGGCATCATGCCGAGCCGATCTTTGACGCCTCCTGGTTTCGTTGGTAGGCGGCGAGGAGGAAGAGCCAGATCTCGCTGACGGTCGGGAAGCAGGCGATCGCGTGCCTGAGCCGCTTGAGCGGGACCTCGCCGGCGACCGCGATGGTGGCCGAGTGCAGGAGCTCGCTGACGCCCGGGCCGACGAAGGTCGCTCCGAGCAGAATCTCCCGGTCGACGTCGACGACCAGCCGGGCGTGGCCACGGTAGCCGTCGGCGTAGAGGTTGGCGCCCTGGGCGGCGTTGAAGTCGAGGTCGACGGTCGTGATGCGGTGGCCTGCGTGCTCGGCCTGCTCTGCGGTCAGGCCCACCGCGGCCGCTTCGGGGTCGGTGAAGAAGACCTGGGGTACGGCGTGCTGGTCGGCGGTGGTGGCGTGGTCGCCCCACGGGGCGTCGTCCAACAGCCGGCCGGCGGCGCGGGCGGCGATGGCATCGCCGGCGGTCCTGGCCTGGTACTTGCCCTGGTGGGTGAGCAGGGCGCGGCGGTTGACGTCGCCGAGCGCATAGAGCCAGTCACCGTCGACATCCTTGACCAGACAGGTGGTGTCCACGTCCAGCCAGGAGCCGGGGGTGAGGCCGACAGTGCCCAGCCCGATGTCGCTGGTGGCAGGGGTGCGGCCGGTGGCGAACAGCACCTCGTCGGCCTCCAGCTCACTGCCGTCGTCGAGGGTGAGGGTGACCGGGCCCTCGCGTTCCGGTCGGCTCAGAGCAGTCACCTGCACGCCGGTCCGTACGTCCGCGCTCGCCTCGCTCAGGCTCTGGGCGACCAGGTCGCCGGCGAAGGGCTCCAAGCGGGGGATTAGGCGGCGCCGGGCGAGCAGGGTGACCTGGGCGCCGAGGCCCTGCCAGAGGGTGGCCATCTCGACGCCTACTCCGCCGCCACCGACGACGGCGAGCCGGGCGGGCACGGTGCTGGAGTCGGTGCCGTGCCGGTTGGTCCAGGGGCGGGCCTCCTTGATGCCCGGTATATCGGGGAGATTCGGTCGGCTGCCGGTGGCGATGGCCACCGCGTGCCGGGCCGTAAGGGTCTGGCGTGTGCCGTCGTCACGGGTGACGGTGACCTGGCGTGGGCAGTCGAGGCGGCCGTGGCCGCGGAAGAGGTCGGCGCCGATGGATTTGACCAACCGTGCTTGTCCGGAGTCGTCCCAGTCGGTGACGTAGCGGTTGCGGCGGGCAAAGACGCCGTCGGTGTCGGGACGGCCGGTGACGGCCTGCCGGGCGCCGTCCACCCGTCGCGCGTCAGCGACCGCGATGACCGGCCGCAGCAGAGCCTTGCTGGGCACGCACGCCCAGTAGGAGCATTCGCCGCCGACGAGTTCCCGCTCCACGACGGCCACGGACAGCCCGGCCGCACGGGCGCGGTCGGCGACGTTCTGGCCGACCGGACCGGCGCCCACCACGACCACGTCGTAGGCGGTGACTTCCTGGTTTTCGGGTGATTCGCTCATTTGTTACCTCACATCACGATCGGAACGGATCCCGAGCTGTCCCCGGGATTGCCTGACAACGGTTGATGCCGCGTCCGTCGAGCGGGTCCTCACGCGTCCCGTCGCGGCCCGGGCCCGGCGGCTATCCAGGGACCGTAGTGATCAGTTGTGAGTGCGCGGGGTGACGGCCGCCCACTCGTTGTCGGTGTCGGCGAGGAGGTTGAAGTAGTTGGTGAGGATGTTCAGCGCCGGATTGCCCACGACCTCGGCCATCTCGGTGTCGGTGACGCGGGCCCGGGCTGCTTTCAGCTGCGTCTCGTCGATGCTGCCGCGGCTGTGGGAGATGGCGCCGGAGAGGGCAATCAGTGCGGCGGTGTGCGGGTCGGAGGACTCGGCGTCGCGGGCCCGCTCCAGTGCCTCGGCGTCGACCTTGGCGACGTGCGCCCCTATGTAGATGTGGGCGGACAGGCAGTACTCGCAATTGTTGTACTGGGCGGTGGCGATCGCCAGCCGTTCACGGACGGGGGCGGGGATCACGCCCTCGCTCAGTGTGTCGGACAGCGCCAGCCAGCCGTTGACCAGTGCGGGGCTGTTGGCCATGACCTTGGTCGTGTTTGGGACGGAGCCGAGGGTCTTGCGGACCTGGGCGAGGGCTTCGAGGCGCGGCGCCGGTCGCCTCGGCGGGCTGGGTCTGAGGAAGCCGTGACATGGAGGACTCCATGGGGTGGGTCGCCCAGGTGGCTTCCCGAGCATGAACGGCTCGCCATTGGGCGGCCCATCTCGCCGCGCGACGCAAGCCGGAAGTGCATCCGTGTGCTGCATGGATCATGTAACCGCGAGATGAGCGCAGTTCCTCTCCCGTGGCCATACGCCTCGCGAGGAGCGGTCATAAGCTCCGCTTCTGACCGGCGCCCGGGCCGCCCGGACCGCCCGGAGCGTGTGCGGCGCTCTGAACGACGCAGCGGGCTCCGGAGAAAATGGGGCCTCGGATCCGTCTGTGGCCAAGTCGCGCTCTTTGGAAGGCGCGGGCTTGGGGACTCGGGTCACCTCACGGAGGAGGCGACGGGGCCACAGGACACGGGACCGCCCGCGCTCCCGTTCAACCCCTCACTTTCCGGATGCTGAGTGGGCAGAGACTTCGACGCGTTCCGGGGCGAATAAAGGTTCGGTTTATGGCAGCCAGAAGCGGGGACGATCGCGGATCGGAATTCTCTGATGAGGCCAGGAATTGGAAAGGCTGAACCGCTCTAGGGTCGGCTTGCCGGAATTCGGAAGGCGCCTGAGAGTAGGCACGACATATTTCGTACCCAATGGCTGCGGGGCCGTACCGGTCCTGTGGGAAGGTGCTTCTCATGCAGTTCGAAAATCAGACCGCTCTCGTCACCGGCAGCACGTCGGGCATCGGTCGCGAGACGGCTCTCCTGCTGGCCCGGGAGGGCGCGTTCACCATTGTCTCCGGCCGCAATGCCGCCAAGGGCACGGAGACCGTCGCGGCTATCGAGGCCGCTGGTGGCAAGGCCAGGTTCATCGCAGCAGACCTCAGCGATCTGGATTCGGTCCGGCACTTGGCCGACGAGGCCGGTGAGGTGGACATCCTGGTCAACAATGCCGGCGCCTACCCATTCGCCCCCACGCTCGAGCAGAGCCTGGACACCTTCGAGACCATGCTCGACACCAACGTGCGCGGCACCTACTTCCTCACCCAGACACTGGTAGCCAAGATGGCGGCCAAGGGATCCGGCAGCGTCGTCAGTGTCACCACGGTCGCCGGTCTGACCGGCATGGCCGGCACGTCCGTGTACGGCGCCTCGAAGGCGGCCGTGGACTCGTTCACCCGCGCCTGGGCCGTCGAGTTCGGCAAGCGTGGAGTGCGCTTCAACGCGGTCGCCCCCGGCCACACGGACACCGAGAACGTGGCGAACATGGTCGGCCAGGAGGACTTCGAGGCGTTGGGGGCGAAGGTGCCGCTGGGACGCCTTGGCGCGGCTCGCGAGATCGCCGAAGCCATCGTCTTCCTTGCCTCGCCCCGTGCCGCCTACATCACCGGCGTCACCCTCCCCGTGGACGGCGGCTTCATGGCCCTGGGCCCCACCGAACAGTAAGTGACGCAAGGCCACGAGGCCGTGGGGCGGCGCTGCGCCCCGCAGCCCATGCGGCCTTGGCCACGCCTTGGCGGCATTGCGCAGCTCCGGCCCCCGCCCCGCGCACGACGCGGGGCGGTCTGCCGTTCTCGCTGTCGTCGGTATGGCGGTATGGCAGCGGCTGTAGCCTCCGCACCGGACGTTATGGGCGCCATAAGGCAAGGCTGTGGCCGGTCGTGGATCCGGCGTATTTGGCGTGATGCGATGGGGGCATGGAGTTGCGGGAGTTGCACGCCTTTGTGGCAGTGGTCGAGGAGGGCGGCTTCTCGGCCGCGGCCCGGCGGTTGCACGTCAGCCAGCCGGCGCTGTCCCAGACGGTCGGTGGTCTGGAGCGGGAGCTGAGGGTGAAGCTGCTGGTGCGCAGCAGCACCGGCGTGCGGCCCACGGATGCGGGCGTCACCCTGCTCGGGGAGGCGCGTGCGCTGCTTGCCCGGCGTGATCAGGCATTGCGGGCGATGGCCCGGTACGTCGGCGGGGGTGGCGGCGTGCTGCGGATCGGCATTCCGCTGGAGTTCCCCTCGCGGCTGCTGAGTCCCGCGCTCACGGAGCTGGCCGAAGCCTGCCCTGATACCCGGGTGCAGGCCCGCCATCTGTCCACGTCCGAGCAGCTGGCCGCGCTGCACGCCGGCGAACTGGACCTGGGGCTGCTGCGGGAGCGTCCGGCCGGGCAGGAGTTCGACGCGATGCTGGTCAACACCGAACGGCTGGGCGTGCTCGTGGCCGCCGAGCAGGCGGCGGAGCTGTCCGGGCCGGAGGGGATCACGCTGGATGCGCTGGCCGGGCTGGAATGGGTGGCGTTTCCGCGCTCGGACAGCCGCGCCTGGTACGACGAGCTGACGGCGATCCTGCGCACCCACGGCCTCGGCCTTGGAGCTCAGGCGCCGGAGGGGCAGCGGCTGATCGCCGAGGTGAAACTGGCGGCCGTCAGTGCTGGGCGGGCCTTCGCGCTGGCCCCGCCGGACTGGTCGCAGCCCATTCCCGAGGGTGTGGCGTGGTCGCCGCTGGTCGGGCACCCTCTCATTCGCCGTACATGGGCGGTGTGGCCGGCGGATTCGCGGCGGCAGGATCTGGGACGCCTGATCGCCGCGTTCGAGCAGCCGTCCACCGGCTGACCGTCGCGGCGGCGAGGCGGCTGGGCGATGTGTGGGGTCAGACGGCGGTGCGCCCGCCGTCGACGGGCAGGACCGCGCCCTGTACGAAGCTGCTTGCCCCGTCGTCGGCGAGGTACACGATCGCCGCCGCGATCTCCGCGGCCGACGCCGGCCGTCCGGCAGGCGCCTGAGCAGCCAGGCTTTGCAGGTCCTCCTCCGCCTCAGCGGTGGTCTCGGTGCGGGTGGGACCGACCTGTACGACGTTGACCCGCACTCCCTGTGGGCCGTACTCAGCTGCCCATGCCTTGGTCAGGAGGTTCACGGCGGCCTTACTCGACCCGTACAACGCCATGCCCGAGAAGCCGAGCGCGGCCGCCATGGTGCTCACGTTGACGATCGCTCCGCCGCCCCGGTCGGCCATCCCCGGGGCGAGTTCGGCCACCAGGTAGAACGGGGCCTTGACGTTGAGCGCGTACACCGCGTCGAAGAGGCGTTCCTCCGTGTCCTTCGTCGGCCCGAAAGGGTAGATCCCCGCGTTGTTGACCAGGACGTCGACCCGGCCGCCGCCCAGCCCCAGGGCGTCGTGTGCAAGCCGTCGTACCGCCTGGGCGTCGCGCAGATCGGCGCTCACGAAGTCTGCCTTCCCGCCACGCCCCCGGATCGCCCCGATGACGCTCTCGCCACGGGTGGGATCACGGCCGGCCACCAGCACGTGCGCGCCGCGCTCGGCCAGCGCCTCCGCTGTCGCAGCTCCGATGCCGCTGGTTGCCCCGGTCACGAGCGCGACCTTCCCCTGCAGGGACGCAGACGTCATGGCTGATTCCTTCCGCCGATGTCGAGATACGCGATCGGTGTACGGGCACAGAACGGCCGCTGTATCGGGGACCACGCCCCACCCCTGAGGAGGGGACATCAAGGCACAGCAGGTACGGCCGTCGCACTTCCACAGCATCACCGCCGACAAGGCCCCGCAACTGCTCCGGGGCAGGGCGCTCAGTCGAGAACGCGGAACTCAGCGCAGTCAGCCGAACGGAGTAACTGCCGACAGATTCTCCAGACGGCACACGGCGGGCTTATACCAGCCATCACGACGGCCTATGGCCTACACGGAATCCCACCGGACAAGCGAACGCTATAACCGCTCGGCAGGCCACGGGGTGGCCTGGCACCCGGCCGGAAAAGTCGGCACCGATTTCGAAGCCGGGTCCCTATCTCGCATGCAGCGAATTCCAAGACGGAGTGGAAAAGAACCATGGGAATGTTGGACGGCAAGGTTGCTCTGATCACCGGGGGAACGTCCGGGATCGGCCGGGTCAGCGCGCTCCTGTTCGCACAGGAAGGTGCGAAGGTGGCGATCACCGGCCGCCGGGAGGACGCGGGCCAGGACGTGGTCGAGGAGATCACGCGGAGCGGCGGCGAGGCACTGTTCGTTAAGGCCGACGCCACGGACTTCGGCGGCGCGAGGGACGTGGTGCGGCAGGTCGTCGACCACTTCGGCCGCCTCGACCTGGCCTTCAACAACGCCGGCACCGCCGCGGTCGGCCCGCTGACCGAGCTGGACGAGAAGGCTTGGGACCACCTGATGGACGGCAATCTGAAGGGTACGTTCTTCTACCTACAGGCCGAGGCCGACGAGATGAAGCGACAGGGCGAGGGTGGAGCGATCGTCGTCAATGGATCGGTATTCGCCGAACTCGGCACACCGGGCATCTCCATCTACAGCGCCAGCAAGGGCGGCGTCGCCGCACTCGCCCGCGCGGCGGCGGTGGAGCTCGGGCCCGACGCAATCCGGGTCAACACCGTGAACCCGACCATCATCCGCACACCGCTGACCGAGGGCGGCATCACGAAGAAGGAGGACGGCTCCGAGCACCACCCGCACGGAGAGAACATCCCCCTCGGCCGCGTCGGCGAGGCGCACGAGGTCGCCCAGGTGGTTCTCTTCCTCCTGTCCGACCGGGCCTCCTTCGTCACCGGACAGTCGGTCATGGTGGACGGCGGACAGAGCGTCAACTGACCCGAAACGAAGCGCCCCGTGTCCTGTTCGACCAGGACACGGGGCGCTTCGCTGTCGGGATCGGTCATCCCACACTCGCACCGCAGTCGACGCGCAGGGTCGGGCCGGTGATGAATCTGGCGTCCTCGGAGAGCAGGAAGCAGACCCCCGGTACCGGTCAGCACCAGCACCAGCACCCGGTTGTCCCGGTCCTCGCCGATCTCGTACAACGCGCGGGGGAAGTCGGTGTGCAGCCGACCCGTAAAGGTAGACGGCCGTCGACCGCCGGTCGACACCAGCCACCCACCGAGCCCCGCACTCAGGGGAGGGGATGAGAAACAGCTTCTGAAGTCGCAGGGGTCGTAAAGGCCGTCCTCGTCCAGGATCAGCGTCCCGGACATCGCACAGATCTCCAGCAGCCGGTGCCAGTCGGCGCTGTTCCGCGCCAGGCGGCTCACCTCCAGACCCAGCACGATTCCGGCGTGTCCCATGCCGACCTCGGTGACCAGCTTCTGGAAGCCCTCCCGGTCGGCGGCCGTGGCGCCGGACTGGCCCTGGTCGGTGTCGATGACGTGGATCCGGTCGGCCGGCCAGCCCAGCGCGATAGCCCGTTCCTTCAGGCCGTACTGCCGCACCGTCGACTCGGTGTTGTTCAGGACCTGCTTGAGCGAGCTCTGCCGGACATACAAGTACGCGTCCCGGGCGAGGTGGGCGGCCGTCACCTTGGCGGCCGGGCCGAACAGCTGGTCGTTCATGCGGCTCCCGTGCACCTTCATATCAGCGCGGATCAGGGCGAGTTGGCGTGAGCCAGGACCATTCGGGACCACACCCGGATGACCTCCGCATCCAATGTGGCGGCCGCCGTTTCGACGGCCAGCGGGGCCAGGCACCTCGGCGCTGCCGCGACGGCCAGACAGGCAGCCACCCGGAGGAAGGCGACCATGCCACGGGCCACGAGCACACCCATCCCGTTGCGACGGCAGCCGCGGCCCGCACTCTCGCGCAGTTGCTCGTACTCGGCGACGGCCGTGGCGTTACCGCCTTGGGCGGCAGCGGGATATGGGCTCGTCTTCAGGGACGCTCTCCGGCTCGCGCCGCCGGGCGAGTGCGCGCTCGACGGACCGCGGGTGGACGGTGAAGCCGAACTCCTCGGCGACCTTCTGGCTGATGTCCTTCGAGGTCAGCGCACCATCGGCGGCCAGCCAGGCGTCGATGCGGTTCATGACCGGTGGGGTCAGCTTGACGGGCCCCTTCGGGCCCGGTTTGCCGGGAACCAGAGCCGACGGGCCGCCGGCGTCCAGGGCGGCGGCGATCTCATAGAACGCCTGGCGGCAGTAGCCGAAGGCGCGGGCCGCCCGGGCGACGGGCACCTTGTCGACGCGGACGCGCCGCACCATCTCGTACTTGACCTGCACCAGGTCGCGCGGGTCGCAGAACGGCGAGGCCAGGAACACCTCGTCGGTCACCTTCTCCGGATACGGATTCAGCGATCTCGACGCCGCGAGCGCGGCAACCTTCGGGTCCTTCGCAGTCACCGTCATCGCGTCCGCCTCCCCAGTGACTCGGTCGTGTCACCAGGTTCGCGCCATCACTCGGCGCGGCCAAGACCGCAAAGCAGGCGCGCGGAGGCAAACCAGCAGATCAGAAGTGCTCCCGCTGACCGCCTCCACGCGCCGTCGATCAACCCCGCCGTCTGGCCGGGCGTGGATCAGACGACGGTCACGGCATCATCCTCCCGACGCCCGTACGCGAAGAGCGTCGATCAGATCGACGGCGGCCAGGAGGTCCGTCACCCGGAACGGGCAGCGGCCCGCAGCCATCATGACGAACGGATCGACGGGGTCGACGTCCGTCCAGGCCGCAGGCAGCGAGACCACCTCCCCGTTCCCGTCCGCGAGGGCGACCCGGTCCTCGTCCCAGGCCACACGCCGGTCGACGAAGGTGAACTCCCGCCCGGCCCACGGGTGGAACGGGTGAGTGACCCGCACAACTCCGGGCCGACCGTGCTGATCGGGTGCAGTCGACGACTCGTGACAAGCCGCTCGCCGAGAGCTTCTTCATCACCCTCGCGCATCGCTTCAGCCAGTACGTACGGCATGGCTGGCAGGGCCGGAGCCACAAAAAACGGGGCCGTGGCATCGAGCGGATGCCGCTGTACACGATTGCCGAGCTCCAGCAGATGGCCCAGGAGTGGGTGGCTCTGGAGTACCAGCGGACCCCTGATGCGGGGCTGCGTGACCCCTTCCGTCCAGGCATCGTGCTGTCCCCCAACGACATGTACACCGTGCAGGTCGCCCGCAGTGGCTACCGGCCCGTGCCGCTCTCACCCGCCCAGAATCGCTTCTTCCTACTGCCGCGGTGGGTCACCCCCGGCAAGGGCGGCTTCATGATCGACTACCGGACCTATCAGCCTGTCGCGCAGGATGCCGGACACTACCGCGAGATCCTCCTGCGCGGCGGTTCGAAGCTGCCCGGCAGCAAGGATCAGTGGGAATGCCGCTTTGATCCCTACCACCCCGAGCGGGTGTGGCTGTATGACCACACGGCCGGCACTTGGGTGACCTGCGACTTCCGGCTGCGGCACCTGCTCACCGACCCGTGGACGGCGGACATGTGGCAGGAGCACGCCGAGCGGCACCGTGCGGCCGGCGGCAGCGAGGAGGACGAGGAGGCTATCGCCCTGTCCCTAGCACAGCGTGACCGCAGACGGCGCAGTCGCAGGCCGCCGCCGAAGCGCACCGGCACCGAACCACCCTTCCAGGGGCTGGAGTTGGAGACCGAACAGCCGTCCCAGGACCGCTACGCGGGTCTGGAGGAGTTCGACCTGTCGACGCTGCGGCCCTACCCGGCGCAGCCCATCTCTCCTCTGGCTCCTCCGCCCGTACCCGCCCCGTCGGCGCTGCCCGCAGGCACGGGCGGCACGGAGCCGTCGGACAGCGGGCAGGCTCCGCATCCGCTGGCAGCGCTCTTCCCCGACGACGGCGATGGCAGCACGTTGGACGCCTCCACGGCCGGAACACCGGCAGCTGCCTGCGAGGTCGTCGAGGCGGAACTCCTCGACGACCTCGATCCGGACGGTGATGACGGTGCCGAGGACGAGGGCGACGTATGGGAGATGTAGGCGACCGGTGACAGGGGCCGTGAACCATGCAGCCGCAGGCCGCCCCGGGGCCGACAGGTTTCCCTGCCCGGAGCCGGTCTGCCGGTGTGGGCCAGGACCGTGACGAGAAAGAAGCATGATGAAGGCAACCATCGAACTGCGTGCCAAACGTGAAGCCCGCCTGCGCCAGCAGCTGAAAGAAACCCCGATGCGGCCCCTGCCGCTGTTCCAGCTCACCGGCTGGACCCACTTCGTCGACGAGAAAGTGGAGCCGCCCGTCCTGTCGGCGGGCAGCAGTCCCACTGAGGACAGGAAGAAAGACGAACAGGCCATCGCCTACCACCGACATCTGCGGATGGTGTCCACCGACGCGACGACCCACATGCAGGAGACGGTCGTCGAGGCGGTCCACCGCAACAGCGGGTGCCGTGACGGGCTGATGGACCAAGTCATCGACGGACCCCCGGGCACCGGCAAGACCTGCCTGCTGCGGGCGATGGGACGCACCGCACAAAAGGAGATCGAAGCCGTCACGAACGGCAGGCAGCAGAACACGATCCCGGTGGTGCACATCACCACCCCCGCGGACCCGGAGCCGAAGGTGAACTGGATCTGGGAGATCGGCTCCTACCTGGGTCTCAACCCCGAGCCGAAAAACCTCCAGGAAGTCCTGGAGATGCGCAAGCACCAGGACGTGACCCTGCCGGTCAACTACGTCCTGGAGACAGCACAGACCCGTCTGCTGCTCATCGACGACATTAACCGCGCCTCGCCGCAGCACCTGGCGAACGTGCTGCCCTACTTCGAGTATCTGCGCGACAAGCTGGGCATCTCTATCGTCTTCTGCGGCACCGGCGCCAGCCACCGCCTGCACCAGGCCCGCATCCTGGCCGGAGACCTGACCCGGGTCAGCGAGGAGAACCGGGTACGCCTCGAACAGGCGGGACGGCCGGCCAAACCCGTCTCGCCCTCCCCCACCGCGCTGCTACCGGTGACCTGGCTGCACCCTCTCCCCTTGGGCACCAAGACCGAGGAACAGGAGATGTTCCGGCGCGTCCTGGCAAGCTTCGAGGCCGACCTGAGCCTGTACCGACTCGAGGAAAACGCCCTGAGCCAGCACGCCGCCGAACTACACCGGCGCACCGGCGGCTACTTCAAAGCCCTCACCTACGTCATCTCCACCGCCGCCGTCATCGCGATCCGCAGCGTCAGCGAGAACATCACCATGAAGGAGATCGACGCCGCAACGGCCCAACTCGGCCGCTGAATCGAGCCGGAGCGGGCAACAGGCCGTTCGCCTCGTGTCGCGAACTACCCGGTGGATCCGGTTTCGCCGTCGCCTGCACGGGCGCCGTCTGTCGGCACGTTGGCGTAGTCGACGCCGGGAAAGAGCCGGATGCGGCTCTCATCGACGCGGACTCTGGCTGACCGCAGAGCGTCGTCCGAAAGGCGGCACAGCACGTCCGCTTCACGGCGGCCGTCCCTAGTGGTGTGCCAGGATCGCAACTGGCCGAAGCGACGTTTCCCGTCGGCGGTCTCCACGAGGACGAGCGGGTCCGGTGCGCGTCCCGGCCCCTCGGTGACCTGAGCGAAGAAGCCTTCCTGGCGCAGCCGGGTGCACAAGTCCACCAGTGAGGATGCCTGGGCGCTTCCCAGTTCCATGCCGATCTCGAAGTGCTCTTGAAGACCGAGGGAGGACAGGTTCGCGCTGCCGAAGTAGCCGGTGGCGCGGTCGGCGACTACGAACTTGGCGTGCATGATGCCGGGGTTGGCCCCGGTCCACCAGTACAAGGACGTTCTTCCGTAGTCGGCGCAGTCTTTGACGAGGTCGTTCAGGGGTTGGGCCCGGCTGCTCGGGTCGTGGGCGTAGAAGTGGACGGCGACCTGGCGCTCGGCGACGGCGGGCAGCAGAACCTCGCGCAGTAGGTCGCAGCCATGGCGGTTCCAGAAGGGGCCGCCGATGTGGAGTTCGCTGTTGGCTCCGGCGATGACGTCCTGGACCAGCAGGTCCAGGCGTCGGACGGGGGGCGCTACCAGGTGGGCGGCGGCTCGCGGGGTGGTGAACACCAGGGGGCGCTCGGATGGTGGTGCTGCGGGCGGTGGGTCAAGGCCGTCCAGGACGTCCAGGAGCACCTGGAGTTGAGAGAGGCGGGCAGGGACGAGCCCTGCCTGCCGGCCTGAGCCCAGTAGCCCGCACTCGACGGCGAGCTGGCGTACGGCGATAGCGTGATCGTCTGCGACCCCGTGCACGCGGAGGGCGTCAAGGGTATCGGCTCTGGCGATCTCCCGTGTCCATTCGGCAGCTGCCACGTAGCTGCCCGCGAGGCGCTCCAGTAGCTGGGCGAGCGGGACCAGCGGTCGCAGTTCGTCGGTCATGTGTGGCTCGAGGCGGCGGCATGGCGGAGGAACTCTGCGGCAAGGCCCCGGTCGAGGTCGTCGTTGAACAACTGGCAGCCGAAAGTGAGGTAGACGCAGCGTTCACAGCAGCGTGGTGAGGACTGATGGCACAGCGGGTCGTTCTCGCAGCTGAGCACCGAGTCGGCGGTGCTCTCCAGCCAGCTGAGCACGCGGTTGCTGAGAAGGGTCCACAGTGATCCGAGGGTGAATTCGCGAACGTTGTCGGCGTAGATGGCCACGGTGAGCGCCTTCGTGACGACCCATTCGGCGAGCGTGTTCTCGGCCAGTCCTACTTGGCCGTCGTCCAGGGACCGAAGCAGAAGGTGGCCGAGGGTGTGGATGACCGTGTGTACGGTTGCTGCCGCGCGGGCGGCTTCGGGGTCATCCTGGTCCGTGAACAGTTCCAGTAGCCGCTGGCGGGCCGCCGATTCATCTTCGGCCGCCCCGACGGTGAGTCCTTTGGCGTTCAGGAACGACAGGACGGAACGTGCGGAGAAGGTGACCAGGAGGGCTTCGGTGTCCGATGCTGCGACGTAGACCGGATACTTTCCGTCGTGGTGGTACTTGTTGTGGAAGCCTGTCAGGACGCCCCGCTCGGGCTCGTGCTCTTCTCTGGTGTAGCCGAAGGCGATTCGGGCTACGGGGAACTCCCAGGTGACCGCGATCTCTGCGATCCCTAGGGTGTGGGCCTGCTCGCGGGCGCGTTCCGTGGTCTGCTGGGCCAGCCGGTCCTGGAGCTCAGCGAAGCGTGCACACTGGTCGTCGAGGGTAATGCGCTGGATCTGGGCGGGGTCGAAGACGGCTGCGCGTTCCACGAAGGGGCGGTCTGCACCGAGCAGTTCCCACCGCGCGTAGTCGGCGTCTGTACTGGGCAGAGCAGCCAGGCCGCTCTCCTCGGGGCCCATCATTCTGCGGAGCTGCTCGATCGCCTCCTCCCCCATGTGGATCTGGCGCAGTTGCTGTTCTCTCTGCTGCCATTCCTGCGGGGACAGGCGCGGCACCGTGACGCTCTGGGAGGCGTCGCCGAGGCCCTGGGCCAGGGAGTCGATCAGGCTCAGGTAGTGGGCGGCCGCGATCCGGCCGCGCTGGGGGTGGCGCTGGTACTGCCGGAACTCGGAATTGTCGATGTTGACGAGCTGGAGGGCGTGGACCTGGTAGGCGCGGGTGTCGTTGAACGTCCTTGCCCGCATCATGGCGCGGCCGGCTGCGTCCTTCCACTCACAGCCGCAGGGGGACTGCGAGGTGCCCTGGAGTTTCGCGCCGCCGCAGCCTGGGCCGACGCAGCGCCAGAGGGCGGTGACGAAGCTTCCGGTGTTCTCGAACACGATGTGGTCGTAGCCGTGCTCGGGGACACGGCACTTGGGCACGTACATGGGGCGGACGCGTCCGCAGTTGTGCGCGTTGAAGTACGGGAGTTGCCGCAGCGGTGCGCCGCAGGTGCGGCACCGGGGGTCGGCCGCGAGTTGCTGGGCCTTCACGTATGTGCGTACGCGGCGGCAGGAGCGGCGGACGCATTCGAGGACGAGCGGGAACACCTCGAAGCGGACGAGGTCGGGGCTGACCAGGACGAAGTTCTGCCGCAGTCGGCCCTGCGGCAGGGGCAGGGCGGCTCTGGCGTCTTCGCTCCAGCGCTCCAGGTAGCGGGAGATCTCGTCAAAGATGACGTCTTCGTTGAGTTTTTTGACCACGTCCCCGTCGACTGCCTGGACCCTGCCTCGCAGCCGCTGTTCGTGGCGGAAAACAGCACCGGGCAGGAAGGCGGTCATGGCCTGGCTACGGCTGCGGTTCATCCTCGCCCCCCTTGCTGTCGGCGGTGTTGGTTGCGAGCGCTGTGAAGGCGTCCTGGCTGCTGGTCAGTGACTGGAACGATGTGCTTTTGTCGATGTCGCGGAAGCTGGTGAGCGGCTGTTGGAGGAACAGGTAGGCGGTGCGCTTTTCCTCTGCGCCCTTGTTGAGGTTGGGTCGTTCCTCCTGCCGCCAGGTTTCCATGATCCGCTCAACGAGGTCGTTCTCCAGTCCGCGCCCATTGACGCCCTCCACGCGCTCGCGGTAGCAGGCTGGGATCCGTCGTTCCAACCAGGGGTCGAGGAGTGGTCGTTGGGCGCTCCACCAGCGCTTGAAGTCTTTGGAGTAGTCGGCTCCTTCCGGTGGTGGCTTCAGCGCGGGGTCGCGGGCGGCGTCGTGGAGCAGCGCCAGCACGATGCCGGGTAGGGTGCGTCGGGCTGCGAAGTAGGCGTACTTGTTGATGGGCACGGGGGTGACCATGCGGTCGAGCAGGCGGTGGTAGCTCAGGAAGTTGGAGAACATGGAGCGTTCGCGGCGCGAGACGGGGTCGTAGACGGTGACGACGATGCCTGCGTGGGTCCGCCCGGCCCGGGCGGTGACCTGGATGTAGTCGGCGGCGGTCGGCGGCATGCCGGCCAGGACCAGGAGGTTGAGTCGCTCGAGGTCCACCCCGTGGCTGAGCACGCTGGTGCCGACTAGGGCGCGCAGCCGCTCTCCTCGCGGGGTGTCCAGGTGCTCGCGTTGGACCCGGGCGATGGCCGCGGCGAGGTCGGGGACCGGGACTTCGCCGGTGAGCACCGCGTGCTCGACGCGGTCGAGTCCAGCGTGCTGCAGGTCGTCGGAGAGCTGGCCGAGCTCCTCGTCGAGCTGGGTGCCGTGCTGCTTGCTGTTCACATAGGCCAAGGAGACCTCGTAGGGGAAGAGGAGCCGTGGGAGGTCCGAGTCGGGCAGCCCGTGCAGGGCGAGGCGCTCGCGCAGGGCCTTCGGCTCCTCCTGGAGCCGGGCGATTTCGGTGAGGAGCTCGCCCTGCACGATCGCGGCGACGTCGGCTTTGCGGCGCTTGTGCGGGAGCACTCCGATGTGAACGCGCCGGAAGTCGGGCCGGGTCGTGGTGTAGAAGCTCTCGCCGAGTGTCCATCCCGGTGCGGGGAAGGCACGGGGACGGCGGCCGTAGAGCTGACGGAGCTGGTCCTGGTACTGCTCGATGGTGGCGGAGGCGCCCAGTACCTTGCTGGGCAGGCCGCTGCCTGCTCCTGACTGGAGTTCGGCGATCATGCCTTCGTAGTGCGCGTTGAACGCGCCGAGCTCCTCCTTAAGGAGGTGCATCTCGTCCTGCACCGTCAGTGCCGGTACCGGGTCCTTGATCGGGCGGGCCGCCGGGTAGCCGCCCTTCGGCGCGGTGCAGTGGTCCGGCCCGGCCGAGCAGACCCCGAAACGCGGGAAGGAGAAGTAGCCATGCTCGGCGCAGCGGTACCTCGGCCCGTGCTGGAACGCGGTGAACTCGGGGAACCAGCTGTGCCCGGTGAGCTTGTCGACGGTGGAGATGACGATCGCCGGCAGGGTGCGGTAGACCTCGACGTCGCTCACGTGCAGGGGCAGGATCCGCTGGCAGGCGGCGCACTCGTGATGCAGACGGACCGCGTCGGTGTCCAGGCGCAGCCGTACGCTGTCGCGCTCGCAGTAGGGGCAGGTGATCACGAGCCGGTCGCGCAGGTGGTCTTCGGCGAAGGTCCCCGCCCGGGTGGCGGCGGCCTCGGGCTCCCATCCGCGCCACCAGCCTCCATCCCAGTGGAGGTCGTTGGGGCTGCCCGTCCCGCCGGCCAGGTAGCCGAGCGCGAACGGGTCGTCGTGGGGGGATCCGATCCGGCGTTCGGCGCGGAGCTCCTCGGCGGCGATCAGCATGCGCAGGGTGCGGTCGAGTTGCTGCACGCTGAGCATGCGCAGCGGGAAGCGCAGCCAGGCGGTGACCCCTGCGTGCTTGCCTCGCAGCCGGTCGTAGAACAGGGCCGTGAGGATCAGCCCCAGGTACGCCTCGGTCTTTCCCCCGCCCGCGGGGAACCACAGCACGTCGGTGTGGTCGAGTTCAGCGCGCAGGTCCACCCGCTGCGGGTGCTCGCGCACGGCGAGGGCCGGCAGGTGAGAAACGATGTAGACCAGCTGGTAGAGCCGCCAACTGTCGTACGTGCGGCCGTCGTTGACGCGGGCGAAGACCTCGTTGGCGAGCCGGAAGGCGAGTTTGAGGTCCGGATCCAGGTCCAGGCACTCGCGGCCGAGGCCGAACCGTCTGGCCTCGTCGTCGAACTGGGCGCGGTCGGCTTCGATGGCCTTGTGGTGCGGCAGCTGCTGGGCGGCACGGCAGGCGGCGGCGAACTCTCGGGAGTAGCGGGCCATCGCGACCTCGACGGAGTCCAGGATCGGGGCCGGGTCGTCGGCGAGCTCACGCCACCGCGGGTGCCGCACCCCGGCTTGGCGGGGCACGACGGTGCGTTGGACATGGACGGGCAGGGTCTCGGTCCGCAGACCGCTGCCGTGGGGAACTGCTGCGCAGCCGGTACCGCGACCGATCACCTCCGCCAGCGCCTCCAACCGGTAGTCGCGGGGGGCGAGGTGGAAGCGCTGGGGCACGATGCTGATGCCGTCTCCGGGAAGGACCGCGAAGCGGCAGTCGTACACAGAGAGATCCTGCCAGTCGCTCTGCGCCGTGTCGCTTTGGTTGTGCAGGGAGACGCGTATGAGGTGGTCGCCGCCGTCCAGGGCTTGGGCGTGGGCGGACAGCACCAGCTGGGGTGCGCAAGGGGCTGTGTCGCGGTCCAGCAGTGCTGCGACGTGGCGGTGGAAGGCATCCTCGTCGGCCATGGCCTCCGCGGGAGCACGTTGCGCCTGCGCCGCCCCTGGCGGCTCTGCGGCCCCGCGGTGAGCGGGCGACGGGCCTCGGGGCGGGCGAAGTGCGCGTCCACCGCGCGGCGGACCGCCCGGTCCAGCACCTGCTGGGCCTCGCTGAGCGCGTGCGGATCGAGGTCGCCTTCCCCGAGCGGCACTTCGATCACCAGGTCGGGCACGTGAACGTCGTGGCGGCGCCAGACGCCCAGCAGCTCTCCCGGCCGTGCCTGTGCGCCGGAGGGGCCTTCGTCGCCGCGCAGGTAGTCCATGTGCTCGGCGTAGCTGGCGATGTCCTCCAGGTACAGGGCGAATCGGCAGTGGACGGCGAGTTGCGCGGTCCTGCGACCGGGGGTGGTGCGCACCCGGAAGTCGAGTGCCAAGACCGGGGACGCCTGCGTGCCGCGCAGGGACTCGACGGGCCGGCGGCTCGGGTCGGCCGTCGCCTCGTCTGGTGCTGGCAGGTGTCGCGGCGGGACCGCGACGGCGGGCAGCACTCCGACGACGACGTGGTCGCGTGGTGTCCACGGGGGTTTGTGCGGGGCGCCACTGCGGTCGGCAAGCCTGTCGGCGAGGGCCTGCGTCAGGTGTTCGATCAGCACCGTCTCCCGCTGGTTGTCCGCAGCGCTGTCGGGGTGCGGCGCCAGCAGGTTGTTGCGGGCATCGTTCACGGCGCCTCCTGTGGTGAGCTGCTTGTGCTGCGGGGGCCTGGCACGCGGCCCAGGGCGGCCGCGGACACGCTCTTCTGGCCGCCGACGCGGCGGACGACGACCAGGTCGAACTCCTCGAGGACCTCCGAGACATCGATCCCGGAGCACAGTGTCTTCAGCTGGCGCAGCGCGGGGCCTTCCGTGCCCCGTGCGGCCTCGGTCATCGCCGCCACCGCGGTGTGGCCCAGCGTCCGGTGTAGGCGGCGTAGTTCCTCCGCCATGCGGGCCAGGCGCTGCCATGTGCCTCCTGCGGTCAGGCGGGTGTCCCGGGCCAGCAGGGCAACCCGATGGATGTCTTGTGGGTCCTCCGGGGCGATGACGCTGCCGTCGGCCCATTTGCTGACCGCCTGCCATGACGAGACCTCGCTCCCGAGGTTCTTCAGGGCGGTGAGCACGGCCGGCCACGACCCTCGCTGCTCGTGCACGGCGGTGATGGCCTGGCGGAAGAAGCCGATCATCGTGTCCATGGCGGTCACCTCGGCGCTGTCGTGCATCACCATGACGAGCCGGTCGTGGAGTCTGGACTGCCCGTCGCCGCGTGCGCGCAGTAGCCGGCTGCCGGGGGTGAGCGCGGCCACCGGCACCCTGGCGTAGCGCTGGCCTATGAGGACGTCGACCTGCTCGTCACTGCGCAGCCAGAGCACCGCCCCTTCGGGTTCGGTGAGGACGGCCGTGGCCGGCCCCAGGTCGTCCGCTGCCGCCGTGGCACTGCGGCCGGGGCCCGCCGGGGTGCGGATGGCCCTGGCCGAGGCGTCGTAGTCCTCGAAGAGCGCCGAGAGGTCAAGGGCGAGGCGGCTGTCGCGCTCGGGTGAATCATCTGGTGCGGAGGACGGTCCGGAGAAGTCGACGGGGCCGTACGCGACGGGCAGCGGGGGCGTCGTCGGCTCCGGTACCTCGCCCAGCCTCAGCACCGCGGCGGTCTGGCGTATCTGCTCGTGCCAGCCGTTCAGCGCACGGCCGGCCGAACGCTCCAGCCAGGTGTACTCGCTCTGCTCCACCACGGCGACGTGTTCATCGACAGCACCGGAGAACAGCACGCCGGTGCGTGAGGTCGAGGGGACACCGAGGTGAAGCTCGAGCCTCGGCGAGGCGTCCCAGGCCAGGCGCTCCGTATAGGGCATCACATGCAGCGCACCGGCTCCTCGACCAGCGGCGGGCCCGGGCCGGGGGGCGAGCAGCAGGGAGTCGGCATCACCGCCGAGTGCGTCGGCCAGCTCCTCGGCGACAGCGGCGGCGGCGGAGCGGGAGCGGGTGCGGACCAGGACGGGGACGCCTGCCCGGTCCGCCCGTGCCCAATCGATCAGCGCAAGCAGCAGGTCCCAGCGCGGGTTGCCGTCGTACAGCAGTTCATACAGGTCCAGCACGCCGCGCCGGAGGTCGGGCCATTGGGTCTCGCGGAACAGCCCCCACGGCCCGGCCCGCCCCTCCAATGTCCCGCGGGTCACCGACCGGGCCAGCGCCCGCGCGCCGCTGCCGCGCCCCATCAGTACCTGCCAGGCGTCTTGCCTCCCGATCGACCCCCAGCTGCACCACAGCAGGTTGAGCAGACGCACCGCGTCGGCGATCGGCTGCGGCCAGGACTCCGATGTGTGGACACGCCGTGCTGCGACCACACCCGCCACGACCGTCCGGTACAGCCCGGCGAGCTGCTCGTGGCGGTACACCGCCGCGCTCGGCGCGGCTGCCGGGCGGTGGGCGAGGAGGGCGTTACTGGTCAGGGGGCCGTATGCGGGGCGGTGCCCGAGGGTGTGCCGCACGTCGGCACGCAGCGCGGGACTCCACGGCCACTGCGTCCAGGCCCGGCTGTCGCCTGGCTGGGTGCCCAGGTCGGCCACGGCCACGACGCGGGCGGCGTCGTGCTCGCTTGCCCAGGCCAACGCGCGCTCCCAGGACTGGTCGTTGGCCATGCTGGTGCGGTCGATGACGACGGTGCCGACGTCGGTCCCCAGCGAGGGGCTGCCGAGTGCGGTGTTGAGGTAGAACAGTCCCGAGGGCGAGTCGACAGCCCTCGTGATCTTTCCTTGGAGGTCGACGACCCGGCCGTCACCGCGGATTCTCTGCATGCGCAGGGCTCGCGAAAGGTTCTGTCGGCCGATCGCGAGCTGTGCTAGCCGTACGGTGACGTTGGTGCGCAGTCCGACGACGACCACCGGTCCGTCAGGGACCGGGCAGGGCGATCCGCCGGTCAGCTCTGCCCCGCGCCGTATGAGCTGGAGGTAGATCCCGATCAGCACGGCCAGGTCGTGCCGCCCGCGCGGGAGGCCCAGGTACACGCTGCGTTGGTCGCTCGATAACGCGCGGGACAACAGGGTCAGAGTGGCGCGGTCCAGCGGGCCAAGATCGACAGTGCGACCGCGGTCCGTCATGCGCAGGGCCTGCACGCGCTCGAAGAAGTCGGCCGGGCCTGCGTCGGGAGGGACGAGACCGTCCAGATATGTCACGCGCGCCATCACCCACCTGGTATCCCCCCACTACCTGCCGTTACAATAACGCACGTTGACAGGCCGTCACCTGCTCCTGCCCAATCCGAGGGCGGTGGATCCGGGTTCGGACCACCGGGGGCGTGCACATGAACGAGAAGCCAGGGGCGGGCCTCCCCCCGGTCTCACTTCTCGAGGCCGGGTCGGCGCCAGTGGAGTGGAGCCGGATCGCCGAGCACGAGTCGTGGCGCAAGGAGGTGCACCGGCCCGCGACCTACGTGCACAAGTGGTGGGCGAGGCGCCTGGGCAGCGTCGCACGCCACTTACTGTTGGCTGCGGCGTCCGGGCCGGACGACTCCATTGCAGACGCCGCGGCTAGGCTGCGGGGGCTCGTCGTCTACGATCCCTTCGCCGGATCGGGCACCACCCTTGTCGAGGCGGCCAAACTCGGGGCCGCCACCGTCGGCCGCGACATTAACCCCGTCGCGACGCTCACCCAGCGGCAGGCGCTGCAGCCATGGGACCTTGAGGTGCTCGCGGACCTCTTCGGGCAGGTCGTCAGGAAGTGCGCCCGCCCCGTCCAGGAACTGCACCGCACCGTCTCCAACGAACCCGTCCTGCACTACTTCTGGGTGGCCCTCGCGCGCTGCCCGGAGTGCGGCGAGGACGTGGAGCTCTTCACCACCCGGGTGTTCGCCCGCCACGCGTACCCGCGCCGATTCCCCCGCGCCCAGGCCATATGCCCGGGCTGCCGGGGCATCTGCGTCACCGACCTGAGCAAGGACGAGAGGGGGCACTGCCCCGCCTGCGGCATGACCTTCCCGTTCCAAGGCGCCGCCCGTGGAAGATTCATGACGTGCCGTCACAGGCATCGCACCCCTGTCATTGCCGCGCTGAACGGCGCCGTCCCGGAACGGCGCATGTACGCGAAGCTGGTGCTACGCGCCGACGGCAGGCGTGAGTACCGGGCGATCGACGACTTCGACCTCTGCCTGTACGACAAGGCGGCGAAGTCCCTCGCCGACACATCGCCCGATGAGCTCGTACGCCCGCTCGGCGCGCTGGAGGAAGGCGTCAGCACGGTCCAGGCGCTCCGCTGGGGGTACGACTCCTGGGAGCGGTTCTTCAACGAGCGCCAGCGTTACAGCCTCGGGCTCATCGGCGCGGCGCTGCGCGATCTCCCCGGGGTGTCTCCGGAACGCGAGGCGCTCATCGCATCGTTCGGCAGAACCGTCGAACACCACAACCTCTTCTGCTCCTACAAGGGGGAGGGCACCGGCCCGGTCCGCTCGATCTTCCACAACCACGTACTGCGACCGGAGCGGTGCAGCGTCGAAGGAGACCCCTGGGGTGCCCAGGGGGGATCGGCCGGGTTCTCCGGGGTGCTCACCCGGCTACACAAAGCGGCCCAGTACAAGAACACCCCGCTGGACTTCAGGGCCGAGGCCGACCGGATCCTCGCCGTCGACCAGTCCTCGCTGCCCGTCGCCCGCCCCCTGAGCACGACGTGGCAGCAGTTCGTACGGGATCCCGCAACGGCCTACACCACCACCGGCGATGCCTCGCAAACGGATCTTCCCGACAACAGCGTGGACCTCATCGTCACCGACCCCCCCTACGTCGACAACGTCCACTACTCGGAACTTGCCGACTTCTTCCACGCGTGGCTCAGCGCCATGCGCCCCTACCAGGGCTATCCGGACATGCCCAGCACCCGGGCCGTCCAAGAAGTACAGAACGCCGCCCCTGATGGATTCCAAGCCACCGCAGCCCGCGTCTGGCGCGAGTGCCGACGCGTCCTCAAACCCGGCGGCTGCCTCTTGTTCAGCTTTCACCAGTCGCAGACGGTAGGCTGGTGCGCTCTGATGCGGTCGCTGTCCGACGCGGGCTTCACCGTCACCACCACCCGCGCCATGATCGCCGAAGTAGCCACCAGTCTCTCCAAGACCGCAGCAGCGGAGCCCAACCGCATCGACGTCATCGTGCTGTGCCGCGACGCCGCGGGCATGTCGGTCGAGGCAGCCCCCGACCTCGACCAGGCCGCCGCGCAGGCGCTGTCGGAGATCCAGAGCATCAGGGAAGCCGGACTGCAGGTGGGCCCCGGCGACGTCCGCACCGCAGTACGCGCCGCAGTCCTCGCAGCAGGAACACGCCAGGCGGCCGCCGACTGGGAAACCCTGCAAGCAGAAGCAGACCAACGAGCCACAGCGGCGGTAGCGGAATTCAACACCACCTGACTCCTCCGGGGCCGGTGCCAGCCACATCCCGACCCGACCCGGACCAGCGAGGAGAACCAGGTACGGCCCCAACACGCAGAGCGCCCAACGGCGACTGCCCGGCCCTTAGCCTGAATCCACCGAAGTGACGCTTGTGGATGACTTTCAGGAGAACGAAGAAGTGCCTTGTGACCTGCGATGATGGGAGTTCTTCAGGCTTCCAGCACGCACGATCAGCAAGGCACTTCCGAGATGCAATCTTCCCACACCCCCGCGAGGCTCTCCGCTACGTTCGACGACTGGAATCTGGTCGCGCAGGCCGGGCTGGTCCCGGTCATGCGGCTGGCCGAGCGGTGCGGGCTCTCGCGGCTGGTCGCCGAGAAGGTGAAGCTGACCGGGGCGGGAAACGGTGCGGGTGCGGCGGCGGGCGCCAAGGTCACCAGCATCGTGGGCGGCATGGTCGCGGGCGCGGACAGCATCGACGACCTGGACGTGCTGCGTCATGGTGCGATGCCGGCCGTGTTCGGCGGTGTCCGTGCCCCGTCCACGCTGGGTACATTCCTGCGTGCGTTCACCCACGGTCACGCTCTCCAGCTCCACGCTGTGCACCGCCGGTTCCTGGGCGCGCTGGCCGCGCATGCCCCGCTACTGCCCGGCTCGGGCGAGAAGGCGTTCATCGATGTCGACTCCACCCATAAACGTGTGTACGGCCGGGCCAAACAGAGCGCGGAGTACGGCCGGTTCAAGGGCATCCGCACCCTGCACCCCTTGCTCGCCACGATCTGCACCCCCACCTCCCGGCCAGTGATCGCCGCCGTGCGGATGCGCCGCGGCAAGGCGGCCGACTCCCGTGGCGCCCCGAAATTCGTCAGTGAGGCCTTGGCCACCGCCGTCGAGGCCGACTGCACCGGCATGCGCATCCTGCGCGCGGACTCCCAGTTCTACAACGCCGCCGTCATCGCCGCCTGCCGCAGGGCCGGCGCCCACTTCTCGATCACCACCGGCATGAACCCCTCCGTCAAACGCGCCATCCTGGGCATCCCGGAGGAGGCGTGGCAGCAGATCACCTACCCCACCGCGATCCCCGATCCGGACACCGGCGAGCTCATCTCGAACGCCGAGGTCACCGAGATACCCGCCTACACCGCGTTCGCCAGCCGCAAGAAGAGCGAACGGGTCACAGCCCGGCTCATCGTGCGCCGGGTCCGCGACCTCGCGAAACCTGCCGTCATAGGCGAGCAGGGCGAACTGTTCCCGGTCTGGCGCCACCACCCCTTCTTCACCGACAACCCCGCTCCGACACTCCAGACCGAACGGGAACACCGCCACCACGCCGTCATCGAGCAGGTCATCGCCGACAGCAAGACCGCAGCCCTCACCCACCTGCCCTCCGGCCACTTCAACGCCAACGCCGCCTGGCTCACCCAGTGGGCGATCACCTACAACCTGCTGCGGGCCGCCGGTGCCCTGGCCTCCGCCTTCCACGCCAGAGCCACCACCGCCACCATCCGCGCCCACTTGGTCAACATCCCCGCCCGGATCGCGCGTTCCGCCCGGCGTCTCATGCTGCACCTGCCCCGGCGATGGCCCTGGCAGCACGCCTGGACGCACCTGTTCGACACCGTCCACGCACCGCCCGAACCAGCCTGACCCCCTACCCACCCGCCCGACCGGGCCCAACCGGAGCTGACATCGTGGAAAAGCTGGATAGACCAGCGAATACCCCACGTCAACAACCGGCCGACGACCCGACGCCCGGCCCAGCGAGCCTCAAAAACCGACTCCAGAACCGACCGGTGGATCGAGGCTTAGGTCGCCCTTGTCGACGTCTGAGCGCAGGCCGACGACGGTGAACACCGTGGCCTATGACGCGGGTCGCTGCACTGGTGGGCCCGCTCATGTACGGACAGCGGCGAGGGCTGCAGTCATAGCTGCGGCCAGGGTGATGACCGCGGCGAATGTGGTGGCGGCCTGCTTGAGGGCGGTGGGGTAGGTGGCGCCGTCCAGGCGGGCGAGTACGGCGGCGCCGACGGCGGCCAGCAGCGCGATCACGACGACCAGGGCGGTGGTGAGCAGTACGACGGCGACGTTCACGGCAGGCTCCCTGCGCACGGTGAGATGTTGACATGGTTGAAGGTCGCGGAATCGGTGTGCGCCGGGGTTCGCCGGGAGGAAGATGAACAGCGGCGAACACATCTCGGCCTGGGGGCGAGCACGTGCACGACGAGCAGAGCGACCACCATCCGGCACTGACCGAGCTGCGCAGGAGACTGAACGGTGGACTGGCCCGGGCCCGGCTTGACAAGACGCAACTCGCCACCCGGGCACAGCTGGGGCGTACGACCGTGTCGGAGGCGTTCGGGGCCGACGGGCGAGTGCCGTCCGAAAAGACGGTGGCGGCACTGGCCCGCGCGCTGAAACTCCCCGTGCAGGAGCTGCTGGAGCTGCAGCGGACCGCGGCGGCCTCGGATGCGGGGTCCGGGTCGGGGCCGGGCAGGCCGATCGGTGAGTGGGAGCCGCACGCTCTGGAAGTCCACCCGGCCGGTCCCGGTTCCGGCTCGCCGGAGCAGCGGGCCCTGCCCGGCTATGTGCCCCGCGAGCACGACCGGGTCCTGACGGACGCCGTACGCGAGGCCGGGGAGGGCCACAGCCGGATGCTGGTCCTGGTCGGCACCTCCTCCACCGGGAAGACGCGGGCCTGCTGGGAAGCCGTCCAGGCGCTGGCCGAGAAGGGGTGGCAGCTGTGGCATCCCTTCGACCCGACCCGCGCCGAGGCCGCGCTCGACGACCTGAACCGCGTCCGGCCGCGGACCGTGGTCTGGCTGAACGAGGCCCAGCACTACCTCGGCGACCCGAGGACCGGTGAACGGATCGCGGCCGCCGTGCACAGTCTGCTCGTCCAGCCTGAGCGTGGGCCGGTGCTGGTGCTGGGCACGCTGTGGCCCGAGTACGCCACCCAGTACACCGCCCTGCCCACCCCAGACGGGCCGGACCCGCACAGCCGGGTCCGGGAACTGCTCACTGGCCGCACCCTCACGGTCCCCGACACGTTCGACGCTCCGGCCCTGGCCGCTGCGAACGTCCTCGCCGAGGGCGGCGACCGGCTGCTGGCCGACGCCCTCAACCGCGCCAGTGCCGACGGACGCCTGACACAGGACCTGGCCGGAGCCCCCGAACTCCTGCACCGCTACCAGAGTGGCACCCCGGCCGCCAAAGCCGTACTGGAAGCGGCGATGGACGCACGCCGCCTCGGCGTCGGCCTCCACCTCCCCCATGCCTTCCTCACCGACGCAGCCCTCGACTACCTCTCCGACATCGACCACGACCAGCTCACCGACGACTGGGCGGAAGCTGCCTTCGCTGAACTCGCACACCTGGTTCATGGGAAGCAAGCCCCCCTACGCCGCGCCAACCCCCGCCCCCAGCGCCGCACGCCCGGAACCCCACCAATCGCCACGCTCCCCCACCCGACAGCGGGGCCGGTATTCCGGCTTGCTGACTACCTCGAACAACACGGCCGCGCCACCCGCCGACGCCTGTGCCCGCCCGCCTCTTTCTGGCAGGCTGCCCACACCCATCTCACCGACATGGACGACTTGCTAAATCTCGCTGAAGCAGCGCGATTCCGTTACCGCAACCATTGGGCATTGCACCTCCGGCATCAGGCCCGCACGCGCCAACCTGCTCTCGCTGAACGAGCCGAGAATCTCGCCAACATCGTGGTGGCACCTGAACGCGGGAGGCCAGACGAAGAGAGCACAACCGAAGGCTTCGGTGGGCAGGTTGCGGACGCCAGCGAGGTGCCCGTCTCCTTGCTCGCGCAGATGCACCAGAGGGCCGGAGACCACGAATCGGCCGAGGCTCTACTTCTGCAGGCCGCCGACGGCGGCAGCCCCGAGGCTCTGTTTGCCTTGGCGCGACGACGCGAGCGTACCGGGGACAAAGGCGCCGCCGAGGCCCTCTACCGGCGCGCTGCGGATGCCGGCTACAGAGTCGCACTGGTGGCGCTGGGGTGGATCCGCGAAAGTTCCAACGACCTTGTCATCGCTGGCCCTCTATCAGAGGGCCAGCGACGCTGGCATTCCGGACGGCCGAATAAACCTGGCACGGATGCGGGAGCAAGCCGCAGACCGGGACTCGGCCGAAGCCCTGGCCCGACAAGCCGCAGACGCTGGCGACACCAGCGTCCTGGTCGCCCTGGCACGCATACGCGAACGGGCTGGAGACAAAAAGGCCGCCGAGGCCCTCGCTGTGCAGGCCGCCGAGGCTGGGAACACCAGCACTCTGATCGCCGTGGCGCAGATGCGCGAAGCTTCAGGAAACCAAGACGCCGCAGAAATCCTCTATCGATGCGTTGCCGACTTCGGCGCGCCCTGACAGTTCCTGCAGGATCGATGGCCACATGGGTTGGACCCGGATGGCACGCCCGCACAGCCATGGGAATGAACAGCTGGAGCCTCGGCCTCGCCGGAGGCGGGTTTCCGGCTACCCCACGGAGGTGAACGGGTGCTCGCAGCGCTCACCCCGGGACATCTCCCCGCAACCGTGGTAGGTGAGCTGCTGGCGCAGGTCCAGGTAGCAGCGCAGCCGAACGCCGGGCTCGCCCGCGTCCCGGGTCGTGTACTCGCTGCTCGCCGTCGCCCACCGGTCGGCGAGCAGCTGCTGGAAGGCGAGCGTGGTGGCGTCGTCGGCGGCCGCGACGTCGACGACAACCAGGCCAGCCGGCTTACGTGCACTGCGTTAATCGGGTCCATGTACGGCACTACGCCGGGTGTCCCCGGGAAGATTCCGCCGCAGTGGTGTCTTCACCCGACCGAGTGGCAGGCCGTCAGAAGCCGTCGCCGCCTCAGTCCAGCCGCGCAGACATAAGGAAATCCCGCGCCGATCACAACATTCCGAGACGATCACTGAAATCGCACTTCAGGACCTCTCCAGCTTCTGCAGCTCCACAAACCCCCCAGCTCAGAGCCGCGCCACACCACGGCCAAAAATCCGGAAACGATCACCAGATCCCCAGCTCAGCGCCTCGCTCATGTAGTGATCGGCAACGGATTTGTCAGACGCTGAAGATGGAGGCCCTGCGGTGGTTCACTTCGCCTCCTCGGCGAAATACTGGGCCGCCCGGGAGAGGGTCTCCTGCTACAGCTCCCGGTCGTCCTTGGCAGGCGGGCCGGCTCGGCTCACTCGTCCGCGGTCAACCTGTCGGAGGCCGCGTCCGCCCGGGTGTCGCGCCGCATTCGCGTTCGCGGTGTCTCCCGGTTCATCCCGAGTTCCGCGGCGACCGACTCGACGTCCGACCCGCGAGCGGACCAGCGTTTCCGCATCATGCTTGAACTCGTCGTCCTTCGGGGGACGCTCTACCTGGACTTCCCCTTGGAGGCTCACTGGCCCGACCGTCAGGGGTTTCCGCGCTCAATGGGCAGCCCCATCCCGGACAGCGTCCGGGAGACGTGTTGTGTGGGCCGGGCTGCATGCGACGAGTCCGCGTAGGGCTGCGGCCATCCGACTCCATGACGATGGTCGCTGGCCTCCGCCGGTGAAACGACCAGACCAAAGCTGTAATAACAGGTTGTTCACCTGATGGTTCAAGTCTGTTACCTGACGCGGCCACACGATGGTTTGTAACGTCAGGGCTGTGAGTACCACGACTGTTATGCCCCCGGATGAGAGACCAAGGCGTCTGCGGTTGCGCGAGGCCGGGGTGACTGCGGCGTTGCTGGGGCCGGCTTTTGTTTTCCTGGTCGCGTTCGTCGTGCTGCCCGTCCTGGCCGTTGGTGCCCTGGCGCTGCTGAACTTCGATCCGCTCAGCCAGGAGACGAGCTTCGCCGGCCTGGAGAACTGGCACCGCGTCCTGGCCAGCCCGGAGTTGTGGCAGGCGACCGGGAACACGCTCCTCTACACCGCTCTGACCGTGCCCGTCGAGGTCGGGGGCGGCTTGCTGATCGCGCTCGCCATCCGGGCCGCCGGCCGTGGCGCGGGGCTGTGGCGGACCGCCTACTTCGCACCGACGGCGGCCACGCTGGCCGCGATGTCGGTGGTCTGGCGGTGGCTGTTCTACCCGCATGTGGGTGTTTTCGACGAAACGCTCGGTCGGCTCGTCGGGCAGGACGGCTGGCTGAGTTCGACGACGCTGGCGCTGCCCGCGGTCGCGATCGTCGGCAGCTGGGCGGGGATCGGGTCGTGCGTGGTGATGTTTCTGGCCGGACTGTCGAACGTGCCCGCCCACCTCGAGGACGCTGCCCGGATGGACCGGGCCGGTGCCTGGCACCGGTTCTGGTCGGTGACCTGGCCCGCGATCGGGCCGGCGACGACGTTTGCGCTGGTGATCACGACGCGTGACTCGCTGCGCGTGTACGACCAGGTCCGGGTGATGACCGACGGCGGGCCGCAGCAGAGCACCAGCACGCTGTCGTTCACCGCCTGGCAGCGCGGGGTGAGCTATCTCGACATCGGCGGCGGCTCGGTGGTCAACACGGTGTTGCTGGTGCTGGTCCTGATCACGGTTGCTGTGCAGCTGCGCCTGGGTGGGCGCCGCTGGGAGGAGGACGGACGCAGATGAGTACGACAGCGGTGACCGAAGTCCGCCCACGGCCCGCCCGCCGCTGGGCAGGCGATAAGCGCGGCATATGGGTTCGCTGGAGTTTGCGTGCCGGACTCGCCGCAGGTGCGGTGTTCATGCTGACCCCCTTCCTCCTCATGGCACTGGCCGCGGTCACCCCGGACCGTCGGCTCAAGCCCGGGTCGGTGAGCCTGTCGGGCTTCACGCTGGACAACTTCCGCCAGGCCTGGCATGACGTCGACTGGCCCGCGCTGTATCTGCATACGGTCGTGGTCGTCATCGTGGTGTTCGCCGCGCAGGTGCTGACCTCACTGCCGGCCGGGTACGCGCTGGCCCGGCTGCGGTTCCGCAACCGCCGTCTGTCGTTTTGGACGGTGATGCTCTGCCTGGCGATACCGCCGCAAGTGACCGGCATTCCGGTGTTCTACGCGCTGTCCAAGGTGAACCTGCTGGACAGCTACACCGCGCTGGTGCTGCCGAGCGTGGGCAGCGCGTTCGGTATCTTCCTGTTCCGCCAGTTCGTGCTCTCCTTGCCGCAGAGCGTCTTCGACGCCGCGCGGCTGGACAGGGTCGGCCCGGTCGCGATGGTGTGGCGCATCGTGCTGCCCAACGTCAGGCCGGCGCTGGCGGCCTTCGCTGTGTTCACCGTGGTGGGGCACTGGAACGATCTGTACTGGCCCTCGATGCTGTTGCGCTCGGATCAGGTGGCCACGGTGCCCTACGGCATCGCGCGCTACGCCGCACCGGAGAGTCTCAGCACATACGGCACCCAGATGGCCGCGGCGACGCTGGCCACGCTACCGCTCCTGATCTTCTTCCTCCTCGTCCAGCGCCAGTTGGTGCGCGGCATCGCCCTCACCAACGGCGGCGAATGAATCCCGCGCCCACCCCACTCGAAACGGAATCCCGATGAACGTCACGCTCACCCGGCGGCACGCCCTGATGGGGGCGCTCGCCGTCGCTGCCGCGGGCACGGCCACCGCCTGCGGCAGCGGTAGCAGTGCCGGCAACACCGACGCCAAGACGATCAACCTGCTCACCTCTTCGGATCCCAAGATCGTGAACAACGTCAAGCGCACTCTTGGGCCGGAGTTCACCCGCCGGACCGGCATCACAGTGAAGATCGAGCAGGCCGGGCCGGCGTGGACCGAGGTCGACACCCGTCTGCAGGCGGATCTCACCGCGGGCCACCGGCCGGACGTCGTGCTCGTGGGCATCAACTCGGTGCGTACTTATGCTGATAGCAAGCTCGCACAGCCACTGGACGATCTCATGGCGCGGGCGAAGTTCGACACCTCGCAGTACTCGCCCTCCTTGCTGAACGTCGGCAGGTTCGGTGGCCGGACGATGGGAGTGCCCTACTCCGTCAGCACGCTCGTGCTGTACCTCAACGTGGACGTGCTGCGCAAAGCCGGCCTCGACCCGGACCGGGCACCGGCCACGTTGAGTGAGCTGAAGGCATACGCGGCCAAGATCGTCAGCAGCAAGGCCGCCCGGTACGGAGTCGCCTGGGCCTACAGCACCGATTCGAACTGGGCGCTGCAGGCCATGCTCGATTCCGCGGGCGGGTCGATGATGGACCCGGCCGAGAAGCACGTGACGGTCAACCAGCAGCCCATGGTGCGACTGCTGCGGTACTGGCGGGATCTCGTCAAGGACGGCACCAGCACCGTCATCACGTCGGCCGATCTGACGGCGGCCTTCCTCCGGGGTGACGTCGGCATGATGCTGCAGAGCTCATCACAGAGCACCGCTGTCGCCGCCGGCGCGTCGTTCCCGATCCGTATAGACGTCCTGCCGGTACCCGACGGCGGCCGCCGCCGCACGCCGCCCGGCGGTGGAGCCGCGATGATCTTCGCCAGAGACGAGAAGGTACAGGACTCGGCGTGGAAGGTGGTCCAGGAGCTGATCGGGCCTGCCGGGCAGACGCAACTGGTGAAGACGTCCGGCTACACGTCGGTCAACCAGCAGGCTCTCGCCGATCCGCGCTATCTGGGAGACCTGTTGCGCAAGGAGCCGCTGCGCTCCGCGGGTGTTGCCGAGATCAAGACGCTAGTGCCCTGGTATCAGTTTCCTGGCGCACACGCGGTCGAAGCGCAGAAGCAGCTTCAGAACGCGGTCGTCGCGGCGATGAGCGGGACGAAGCCAGTTCAGAAGGCACTGGATGACGCGGCCCAGTCCATCTCCGGTCTCCTCACGCGGTGAAGCGGGTGCCCATGACCATGACGACAGTGAGCGGCGAGCAGGCCGAGCAAGTGTCCTCCAGCTGGTCGGTCGGCGTCGAGGCGATGACGAAGGTCTACCCCGGTGGCAGACGCGCGCTCGATGGGGTGGAGCTGGCGGTCAAGCCGGGGACGTTCGTCGTCTTGCTCGGCCCCTCGGGGTGCGGCAAGACGACCCTGCTGCGTTGCATCGCCGGCCTGGAGCGGATTTCCGCGGGCCGAGTGTTGATCGGCGGCGACGAGGTGACCCACCGGGAGCCGGGTGACCGGGGTGTCGCGATGGTCTTCCAGAACTACGCCCTCTACCCGACGAAGACCGTGCTGGAGAACATCGAATATCCCTTGCGCATGGCCAAGGTCCCACGCCAAGCCCGCCGCCAGCGGGCGCGTGAGATGACCGAGCTGCTACGTCTTGGGCCAGTGATGGGATCGAGGCCCGCCCAGCTCTCCGGCGGACAGCGACAGCGCGTCGGTATCGGACGGGCCCTGGTACGCGAACCAGACGTGCTCCTGATGGACGAGCCACTGTCCAATATCGACGCCGAATTGCGCGGTGAGCTCCGAGCGGAAATCCGGCGCCTGCAGCGCCGCAGCAGTACAACCACCTTCTACGTCACGCATGACCAGGCCGAAGCTCTCGCCCTCGCGGACCGACTGGTGGTGATGCGCGACGGGCGGATCGAGCAAGACGGCCCGCCCGAGCAGGTCTACCAGGAACCGGCCACCCGGTTCGTCGCCTCCTTCCTCGGCGGCATGAACATGCTCGACCTGACAGGGTCACAAGCCGTCCTGCCCGCACAACTGCGCGCCACGCTTGCCGAGGACCGGCTCGGCTGGCTCGGAGTCCGGCCAGAAGACCTCCGGGTGGTGGCCCGCCCCGAGGAGGCCACCGGCGCGGAACTCGTGCTGCACGGCACTGTCGAGGGAAACGAACTGCTGGGCCGCGAACGGCTCATGCACTTCCGCACCCAGGGTGACCAGCGCGCCCGGGTACGGATCCACGCCGACCAGACCGTGCCCGCACAGATCACGGTCGTCGCGAACAGCGCGGACCTCCACCTCTTCGACACCGCGGGCCGACGGCTGTCGGGGACACTCCCGCTGTCGAGCGGATCACGATAGGAGAAATATCGATGTTGAACGGGGCCGTGCCGAACTATCTCGCGCTGGCCGACTTGCTCGAGACCTCGATCGCCACCATGAAGGGCGGTGACCGGCTGCCGAGCGAGAACGAGCTCGCAACGCTGCACGGAGTGAGCCGGGTGACCACCCGCGCGGCTCTCCAGGAACTGGAGCGCAGGCACCTGGTGCGGCGCAGCAAGGGCTCCGGCACGTACGTGGCCCTGCGACTGGTGTTCACCATCAGGCCCGACCTGCCACCGAGCTGGAGCCAGACGGTTCGCCGCGCGGGCGGCGAACCGTCGGTGAAGTCGGTGGACGCCGTCCTCACACAACCCGATCCCGAGACCCGCGAGCGGCTCGAACTGGGCCCCAGCGACAAGGTCGTCCGGCTGCACCGCATCGGCCTGGTCAACGGCCTGGTCGCCAACACCACGCTGACCTGCCTGCCGGCCGATCTCGCACCGGGCTTCCGTGACCTCCTCGCCACCGGTGGCTCGCTCCACACCATCCTGACCAGCCTCGGCTACCACCCCCAGCGTGAGTGGACGCGCGTCGACATGCAGGTCCCGGACGAGGAAATGGCGACCGACCTCGAACTGGAGGGCCGGCCCCGAGTCTGGGGCCTGACCAGCCTGGTCGTAGACGGGCAAGACGGCCGACCCCTCGAGTTCGGTCGCGGCTGGCACAGGCCGGACGTATTCGACATGCGCATGGAGTACCAGAGCAAGCGCCGCACTCATCGTGCGGGCGCACCAGAAACAAGGAGCTGACATGAAAACCACCCGTCCGACGGCAGGCCGCAGCGCCCCGCCCACGCTCGACACGCACGCGATCCACGACGGGCTGCGGGAGGCCGCCGAACGCATCGGCCTGACCGCGGCCGAGCTGGAGGCACCCACGGTGCAGCAGACGGTGCTCGAAGAGTTGACGCAGGCGGTGCCCGCACTGGCGGACCTCACCCGACAGGCCGGCCAGCAGCTTGACGTCCACGGCGCGGTCCGCTTTACCGGCCTGCCCGTGGCCTCCGATGTCGCGCTGATTGGCCTGCTCGCGGCGTTCGGGCAGCCGACGAGCCGGGGGAATGGCGCTCCCGCTGAGCGCCTCGTCTATGAGGTCGCCCCCGACGATGTCGCCACGGGGCCGACGAACCTGTCCAAAGGGCGCGCCGCCCAGAAGCCGCACACTGACTCGCCCGTCCAGCACCGGCCCCACGAGTTCCTGGCACTGGCGTGCGTGACCGGCGACCCCACCGGCGGCGGACTGTCCACCGTGGCCCGAGCCGACGACGTGGCAGCCGCGCTCGATGCACGCGACGGGGGCGCGACGACGGCACTGCTGCGAGAGGAGAAATTTCCCTTCCTGGACACACCGCTGGGCCTGAACAAACCGCCGGTGATCGCGCCCGTCCTGCGGCGGACCTCCGAGGGGCAATGGCGGGTACGGTTCCGGCACGACGCGCTCGTCGCGGGCTTCCAGCGCCATCCCGACGTCGCCGGCGCCGCACATCGCGAGGCTGTGGACGCGTTCACCACCATGGCTACCGACCCGGCATTGACCGCGACCTTCCAGTTGGCCCCCGGTGACATGGTCCTTCTCGACAACACCCGTGTGATGCACGGACGCACCGAGATCACCGGCACCGCGGAGCGACGGCTGAAGCGGATAAAGCTGTTCGGCGAGGGCCGCGCCACATGACGCCGGCGGCAGGTGAACCCACAAGATCGTCGACCTGCTCGACGTAGGTGGGCTGATTGTCTTCGGCGACCTCACCCCGCCCGGCGGTCCGACTCTGCTGGACAACGAAGAGGACAAGCGGCGGTTCGTCTTCGGACATCCACGGCTGCGGGGCATCGAAGTGCCGTGTCCGGGGAGTCGAGGGTCCTCGTGGCCGCGCCCTCCGGTCCTGGGCCTGACGAGCCTAGATAGGCACGCCCACCGTCCCGTCGACTACGGCCGCGGTTGGAACAGGCCAGACGTGTTCGACATGCGCATGAAGTACCAGAACAAGCGCCGCACTCATCGTGCGGACGCACCGGAAACAAGGAGCTGACATGGAATCCACCCGTTCTGCGGCAGATCGCAGCGTTCCACCCGCGCTCGACGCGGCTGAAGCGAATGAGGCTGTTCGGCAAGGGGTGTGCGGCGTGACGGCGGCAGGTGAACCCATACGCCTCGCCGGTGCGCTCGAGCTCGCCGCGCGGTTCGATCTGCCTCCCGTGCGGCCCGAGAACAGGATCCCGACGTCCTGCCTGCCCGGGGTCGGCCGACTGCTGGCGACGCTCGCCGCGAGCACGAGCGTGCGACCGGAGGCTGTTGTCCTGGAACTCGGTACAGGAGCGGGCGTCGGCACGGCCTGGCTGACACACGGCCTGGCTCCGGGCGCGCGGCTGATCACGGTCGAGGCCGAAGCCGAGCGGGCCGCCGCGGTCGGCGCCCTGTTCGCCGGGGAGCCCCGGGTGAGCGTGGTCCACAGCGACTGGCACACGGTCGAACCCCCGAGTGGCGGTGCGTGCCTGCTGTTCGCCGACGCCGGGCTGCGCCGCGAGATCCACCCACCGGCTTGGGACGCGATCGTCGACCTGCTCGACATCGGTGGGCTGATTGTCTTCGACGACCTCACCCCGCCCGGCGGTCCGACTCTGCTGGACAACGAAGAGGACAAGCGGCGGTTCGTCTTCGGGCATCCACGGCTGCGGGGCGTCGAAGTAGCCGTGTCCGGGGAGTCGAGCGTCCTGGTGGCCGCGCGCCATGCATGAGTTCAGCGCCTCGGACCTGCCGAGCGCTCCGTTCGAGCCCTGGCCGACCGCACATCTGCACGTCGAGTGGGGCGGCCAAGCCGCCCAGCTCGCCGCCGACCGCGGCGACGCCGTCGTGGTGGTCGACACGCTCACCTTCTCCACCACGGTGACCATGGCGGTCAGCCGGGGCGCGGCCGTGCTGGCCCTGTCCCGCGCCGAAGTGGCGCGGCTGAGCGGCCCGGACGGGGTCGCGCAGACCTACCAGGTGGCGCCGCCAGCGCTCACCCAGGGCGGAACAGACGCGAAGCTCACGCTGTCTCCCAGCAGTGTCGGCAACGTCGCCTGCGGCGACCGGGTCGCGCTGACCTCGATCAACGGCGCCGACATCGTCCGCAGCGCCCGGCACGCCGCAGTGCTGCTCGCCGGATGCCTGCGAAACCGAACGGCGGTCGCCCGCTGGTGTGCCAAGGCCTTGATCGACGGCGTGATCCCCCGGGTGACGGTCATCGCCGCCGCCTCACATTGGTCGTCGATGCTCACTGTCCCCGAGGGGATGCGCCCGTCCGTCGAGGACTGGCTCGGTGCCGGAGCGATCGCGGCCGCAGCGCAGGCACTCGGTGTAAGCCTGTCGACTGAGGCCGAGGCCGCCGCGTTGACCTACGCCGTCGCCGAGCGCGACGGCCTGGACCAATGGCTGCGCGGTTCGACCACTGGCCGCGAGATGATCCAGAAGAACTTCGCGCCCGATATCGACGAAGCCGCCCGTCTCGATCATGACGACACCGTGCCACTACTCGACGGCCGGGGATTCTTCGTCACCTCCGACCACCGGTGACCAGCTTCACCCTCGCCCATCAATGACCGTCGAGCACGCCAGGGACTAGGAGGCCCACGACCTCAGCGCCGACGACCTGCCGAGCCGGGTGTACGAGCCTCTCGCCGAGGCCGCCCGCCGCCCAAAGGTTTGGGCGGCGGGCGAGCGGCTGCCCGTGACTTGAGACGAGGAACTCAGCCGCGCACCATCACCTCACGGCTTCCTGGTCAGGGCCCTGCGCGGGCAGCTCGGACGTCACCGCAAACGAGACCCAGGCTAACGGCATCGCCGTCACGCACCTCGTTCGTGGTCCTCATGATGCCGAAACTGCCCGCTTCAGGCGGCCGTGGCAAAACCGGGCACGGCCAGGTCCTACTCGCGCAGCAGGGTGAACTCGATGTCGAGCTTCGGGTCGTACGCCTCGGGCTGAATGCTGAGCTCGTGCGTTGAGTACTCGCCGAACCGGTTGATGTGCTCAGTCAGGTACGGCGAGATATGGGCCAGATCCTCCGGGTCGATCTCCCATCCCTCCTCCAGGCGCTGCCGGACGATCCCCGCGATGTCCAGGGCATCGTAGAAGAGGACACCGCGTTCGTGAGCAGCGCGGTCGACAGCGGCCATCAGCTGCCGCAGGCCGTCAGGGTCGTCCTTGAGGAACCGGGCAGCCGCGTTCACCGCGACCTCGTCCCAGATGATCGCGTAAGTCAAGAAGCGGGCCTCAGCCCGAGCTGGGCACGCACCTGCTCGTGCGGCACACCGGTGGTCTCGCCGGACGCCTGCCGCGCCCGGTACTGCGCCAGGGCCAGGGCGTCCTCGAGGTCGGCCAGTTCCTGCGGGTTGATCAGGACCGCCGCCGGCTGGCCATGGTCGGTGATGGTGATGCGCTCACGGGCATGCGACGCGCGACGCACCAGCGACCCGAACCGGGCCCGAGCCTCCGTGATCGGCAACGTGTCACTCATGTATAGAACCGTACACTTCACGCGCCTCGCGCCGTCACCATTCCGCCCACGAATACAGACGAGCGATAGGTTGAGATGCGTGTACGACTGCCGCTCCTTGAACCAAGAAAACGCAAAGCCCCTCTACCATCGCAGGTCGCGAAGGGTGCTCTCCGCGCGAGCGGAGGTGAGCCGCCGGTCGACCAGGCGCCGCCCCATCCGCTCCAGTGCTCTCCGCGCGAGCGGAGGTGAGCCCCCGCCGGCACGAGGCCCGTGCTCTCCGCGCGAGCGGAGGTGAGCCGCCGGGGGTCCGCTGCTCCCTGACCTTGTCCTAGGCTGCCTGCATGATCCGCGCTGTGGCCCTCGATGTTGGCGAGACCCTTATCCGGGATGACCGCGTGTGGGCTGTCTGGGCCGACTGGCTGGACATTCCCCGGCACACGCTCTCAGCCCTCATCGGCGCGGTCGTCGCTCAAGGGCGCGACAACGCGGAGGCCCTCCGGCTTATTCGACCGGACATCGACATTGCCGCGGAGAGGGCCGCCATGGAGGCCGCCGGGCTAAGTGAGCAGATAAGCGAAGACGATCTCTACCCAGACGTACGCCCAGCCCTCGCCGCTCTCCGCAAGTCAGGCATGCGAGTCGTGATCGCAGGCAACCAGACGGCGCATGCCGGGAAGCTGCTGCGAGCCCTGGACCTCCCGGTCGATGAGATCGCGACCTCGGGAGAGTGGGGCATCGCGAAGCCGGACCCCCGCTTCTTCGCCCGTGTTCTGGACCTGGCAGGAACCGCGCCCGATGAGATCGTGTACGTAGGCGACCATCCTGCGAACGACACCCAGCCAGCCAAAGCAGCGGGGATGCGCGCTGCGCATCTACGCCGTGGACCGTGGGGCCACCTGTGGGCTGGCACGGCCGAGACAGCCGCCGCTGACTGGCACCTCGATTCGCTGCACGATCTCGTACTACTCGCCACGCCATGAGCCGAGCGGCCCCACCGCGATGGGGCCGCTCGCTACCGTTCGGAGAGGACGCACCGAACGGAGCATCAGTTGCCCAAGGATCTTGGCAAGCGTGTGGCCTATCAGCGCCGTATCGCTCGCATGACGCAGCAGGAACTCGCAGACGCCGCCGGGGTACACGTCGGCACCTTGCGGAAGATCGAACGCGGAGCGCGGGGTGCTGGCGACAGCGTGGTGGAGTCCCTCGCGGCTGCTCTAGGTGTCGACCCATCCGTCTTGCTGGGCAGTCGGGACCGGACGGACGCTCGCGTCCACGATGCTATGCCGTCCCTGTCCGCCGTCATCGCCGCGTACGAGGCGCCAGATGAAGGGCCAGCGCGGCAGCTCGGAGAACTCCGCACTGCAGTGGATGAGGCGGTGACCTGGCGTCTGGCCTCGCAATACGTCCGGATCGCACGCCAGCTACCCCCACTTATCAGTGAACTAATCCGCGCCTTCCACCTTGCTCCGCCCGAAGAGCAATCGGAGTTGGCCAGCCTGCTGGTTGCCGGGCTGCGAACGGCTGACGCCGTGGCGTACAAGTACGGCGCCCGAGATCTGTCTGCTCGCCTGGTAGATCTGATGCGCTGGGCAGCTCCGTACGCGGACAATCCACTGTTGGACGCCACCGTCGCCTACGTGCGCACCGAGACCTTCTTCGATGCTCGTGCACACACCGCTGGACTGCGGATGCTGCAGACCGCGATCGACAGGGCACCTACCGGTCGAGATGACGCGGAGATCGCCGCTCGGGGTGCCTTGCACATGCGGGCAGCGGTGATCGCTGGCCGCGCCGGTCTCGTGGAGGCTGCAGACCAACACCTCGCGGAAGCTCTGCGGCTAGGAGACGCTGTACCAGAGGACGTCTACCAGGGCACGGCGTTCGGTCCAGACAACGTCCGCATCCATGAGGTGTCCGTCGCGGTCAGCCTCGGCCGCGATCACGTTCACCGAGCGCTCGATGTCGCCAACAAGTGGGCGCCGCCGCATGATCTGCCTGCAGAGCGGCGGAGCGGGTACTACATCGAGGTAGCCCGCGCTCAACTGTGGTCGGGACTCCCGCGAGATGCGTTCGAGTCCTTGAAAGTCGCCCGTCATACCGCGCCTCAGCACACACGCGATCACCCATGGGTGCGGGAGGACGCTGCCACGCTCCGTCGCCTGCGGCGCGCTGACGCGGAGAGCCTCAGCAACTTCGCTGAGTGGTGCCATGCGGGCGAGTGACCCTGGCTGACCCTCGCTGGGTCACTTGTGGCCCTTCCAGCGGAGAACCATCTACCTGTCCACACCGACCAGGCAGATGGGACAGCACCAGCCATGGCCGAACCCTTGCGTGTGCCCATCAGCGAGCACATCAGCATCGCACGGCTCCACGGCGAGGCGTGCTTTCGCTGCGGAGCCGTCGCCCGGACGCTGTACGCCGCCGGGCACATCAGCCTCCCCGGCCGGGATCGGGTGTGGCCTGTCGTCGTCTGTGAAGACCACCGCGACCGAGGCGAGCCGAATGTCAGCTGACTTTCTCAAGCCCCCATCATGGACACCGCCACCCGCCGTGGACGTCGAGGCGTTACCCGCGGGCAAATGGTGGGACGCCGTGCGGGCCGCGCCCCTCGTCGGCGAACGCGCCCTCAAAACGCTCGACGACGAAACCGGCGCCGTGATCCAGGACGAGCGCGGCACCCTATACTGGCTCGTCGCCGTGGGCTCCGCTGAGCGCTGGCGCCTGCGGCAGGTTCGCATCCTGGCCGAACTCACCGACGAGAGTACGTACCTCGGCGTACCGCCCGCCTCCTGGACGAAGGGCCCCGAGACCCACTGGCGCGTGCCCCTCGGCCCCGGCCGCTACCTGACCCACCCCTGGAAGCTGTGGGAAGCCCTGGCCGAGGCCGACCGCGCCGAGTACGGCCGAGCACCCGAGGGCCGCCAACTCTGCTACCGCTGCCGCCTCCCGACCGACGAGCCCATCCCCGTCGAGGTAGAGGCCGGCCGCAGCGACGTCGGCAAGCTCACGTACGCATGCCCGCCGCACGCGCCGCTCTACTCGAAGCGTCGGCCGCGGACCCTCACGAGCGCGACCGCGGCCGAGCACGAGGGACGGCCCCGATGACGACCTGCCCACAGCCCTCCCTGCTCCCGGGCATATCGCTGCCGGACCCCGAAACCCTGACCGGGCACCAACTGCGCGGCTGGAACTGCGCCCTATGCGGACAGCGGCTGTACGCCGACCAACTGCTCGGCACGGTCGAGTGGACCTGCGGAGGCGTCACCAAAGAGGACATCGAACTGTACGTATGCCGACCGCTCTGCGCTGGTGCGGCTCAGCAGGGTGGTGGTCGTGGGTGAGCGCCTGGACGAAGGCTTCGTCTCCCCGACTGCGCGCTGTGTGGAACGTGCGGCGCGAGCAACCGCCCCCACCCCGCCGGGGAAGGCGGAGTCGGGGAGGCGCCGGATGAGGCACCGCCGACAACCCGTCGCTGTGTGGGCCGGGCTACTGGTCTTCCGCGCCGCCCGGCGGGTCCTGCTGCTCTGTGTGCTCCCCGCGCTGCTGGTGCTCGCGGTCTACCTCTGCTTCGCGGGTACCCCGGCCCCATAGACCGGGTGGGCCGCCGGCGCCCGGGGATCCCCCGCCCCAGGACTTCGCCGCCGGCGGCCCATCCTTCCCGGCACCCTGCGTCGGTGCAGCCGGGACAGCCGCCGACCGCAGGGCAGGGACTCCGGCCCCCGAGATGGGGATCGCGAGGGCCGGAGTCCCCATACAGAGAAGCCCCGCCCCGGACGCGCGCTTGGACGGCCAGCGGTGCTCTCCGCGCGAGCGGAGGTGAACCGCGCTGGAGGCGGCGTTCCGGCGGCGCCTGTACGTGCTCTCCGCGCGAGCGGAGGTGATCCGCCGGAGGAGCGGACGGGGACGAACACGGAACTCGGGGACTATTGCTCACCCGATACGGGCGGGAGGACGCTCGCGCGTGCGGGGCGGGCTTCTCCGGGTACTTGTTGCCAGCCTCCCACCGCGGAGGACCTCCACACCCCCGAAGAGATCGCGATCCCATTCGCAAGGGTCTTGACACCGCTGTAACTCCCCAGCAATATCTGTAAACGTTTCCAGTAGCTGTATACGTTTACGGCAAGAGTGCATCACCGACACAAAGGGGCGAGTATGGTGACATCAGGCGCGGGCTCAGGGTCACCGACCATCGTGTCCATCGCCGAGCGCGCAGGCGTCTCCATCGCCTCTGTCTCGCGCGTGCTGAACGGGCTCAGCACCCGCCGCGCCACCGAGGAGAGGGTGCGCAAGGCAGCCGCCGAGCTCGGCTACGTGCCCAACTCCGTCGCCCGGTCGCTGAAGGGCGGTCGGACCCGGCAGCTCACCTTCGCGATGCCCGACATCGGCAACCCCGCCTACGTAGCGATGGTGCGGGAGATCCAGGTCGTCGCGAAGGCGGCGGGCTACCGCCTCCTCCTGCACTCCACCGACGCCGTCACCGAAGACGAACTCGCGGTCGTGCACAGCCTCGCCGAGCGCACCAGCGACGGGCTCATCATCTGCCCGATCCGGATAACTCCCCAGCACGTCGAGGCAATCGAGCAGGCCAGCGCTCCCGTCGTCGTGATCGGCTCACCGCCGCCGGACGCGGCCCTGGACTGCGTGCAGACCGACTCCGCCATCGGGGCGCAGAAGGCGGTGTGGCACCTGGCTGACACCGGCCGCCGCCGGATCGCCCTCATCAACGGCCCGGTCGACACCGTCCCGGGCCGCAACCGCGACGAGGGCTACCGCAAGGCCCTCACTGACCGCGGCCTCAGCTACGACCCCGGTCTCACCGCCGTCACCGACTTCGCCGTCGCCGCCGGCACCGCCGCCGCGCACGAACTCCTGAACCGCCGCCCCGACCTGGACGCGATCTTCTGCGCCAATGACCAGCTGGCCCTCGGCGCCGTCCAGACCCTGCACGCCCGCGGCATCCACATCCCCGAGGACGTCGCCGTCGCCGGCATGGACGACAGCGTGCTCGCCCGCGCCGCCTGGCCGCCGCTGACCAGCGTCGACCTCTGCTCCTCCAAGCGCGGCCGGCTCGCTACCGAGCTGCTGCTGGAGCGGCTGGGCGAGACTGCGGCCGAGCAAGGCGAACAAGCCGAGCCGGCCGAGCACCCCGAGGACACCCCCGCTGCCCCCCGCCGTACGACTACCGAGCCGCGGCTCGTCGTGCGCGAGTCCACCGTCCCGGCGAGGTCCGCATGAGTCTGACGAGCCTCAAGCTGAAGCCGCAGGCTTCGGGAAACCGTGGCACCCCACCACCGCGCACCCCCGCTCAGCGCAAGGCCACCCTCGGCCTGGACCGCGGCGGCTGGTTTCTGCTGCTGCCCGCGCTGATCCCGATCCTGATCCTCAGCGTCGGCCCGCTGCTGTACGGCGTCTCGCTCGCCTTCACCGACTCGCAGTCGGGCCGCACGAACCCCACCCAGTTCATCGGCCTCGACAACTTCGCCGACCTCGGGAACGACTCGCTCTTCTGGGACTCCTTCCGCATCGGCATCATCTGGGCGGTCTGCGTAACCGCGCTGCAGTTGCTGCTCGCGCTCGGGCTGGCGCTGCTGCTCAACCAGAACCTGCGCTTCCGCTGGCTGGCCCGCACCCTCGCGCTTGTCCCCTGGGCGATGCCAGAGGTCGTGGTCGGCATCATGTGGCGGCTCGTCTACCACCAGGACGCGGGCATCCTCAACGCCACCCTGAAGGACCTGGGCTTCATCAGCGAGAACGTCGACTGGCTCGGCTCCTTCTCCCTGGCTCTGCCCGCCGTCATCGTCGTCGGCATCTGGGCGGGCATGCCGCAGACCACCGTGGTGCTGCTGGCCGGGCTGCAGAACGTACCCGGCGAGCTGCGCGAGTCCGCGGCGCTGGACGGCGCCGGGATCTGGCGCCGCTTCACCGCAGTCACCTGGCCCGCGATCAAGCCGGTCATCGTCGCGATCACGGCGCTGAACTTCATCTGGAACTTCAATTCCTTCGGCCTGGTATACGTCCTCACCCAGGGCGGGCCCGGCGGCGAGACCCGGCTGCCGATGCTCTTCGCGTACGAAGAGGCCTTCAAGTACGGCCAGTTCGGCTACGCGGCCGCGATGGGCCTGGCGATGATCGCCGTCATCGCGGTCTTCCTGACCATGTTCCTGCGCAAGCGTCTGAAGGAGGAGGCCGCCTGATGTCCACCGCAGGTTCCCTGCGCGCCAAGCGCGCCGCCGGTCGCACCGGCCAGTACGTCGCCCTCCTCGCCTACCTCGTCTTTCTCGCCTTTCCGCTGCTGTGGCTGGTCTCGACGGCCTTCAAGCCACCGAAGGAACTCGGCTCCATCGACCCGACGTGGCTGCCGAAGACCTGGACGCTGGAGAACTTCCGGGTCGCCTTCGACTCCCAGCCGCTGCTGCACGCGGCGCTGAACAGCCTGATCGTCGCCGTATCCGCGGCCGTTATCACGGTCACCATCGCCATCCCGGCGGCGTACGCGATGGTCCGCTACAAGTCCAAGGTCTCCACGGCCGGCACCGGCTGGATCCTGCTCAGCCAGATGTTCCCGTTCGTGCTGATCATCATCCCGCTGTTCCTGGTGCTGAAGAACCTGCACCTGATCAACTCCATCGGCGGGTTGATCATCGTATACGTCGTCTGGAACCTGCCCTTCTCCCTCTGGATGCTCCAGGGGTACGTGAAGGCCGTGCCGATCTCCCTGGAGGAGGCCGCTGCCATGGACGGCGCCAGCCGCTTCCGCACCCTGGTCAGCGTGGTCTTCCCGCTGCTGACGCCGGGCCTGGTGGCCACACTGATGTTCTCCTTCGTCACCGCCTGGAACGAGTTCTTCTTCGCCCTTGTCCTGCTCAAGTCCCCAGAGAACCAGACGATGTCCGTCATCCTCACCCGCTTCCTCGGCGCCGAGGGCGTCGCGGACCTCGGGCCCCTGGCCGCCGCGTCGGTGATCGCCATGATCCCGAGCCTGCTGTTCTTCGCCCTGCTCCAGCGTCGGCTGGTCAGCGGGATGCTCGCCGGGGCGGTGAAGGGCTGATGCCGCGCTCGTACCAGAAGAGCAAGCTCACCGCACTCGCCGCTGCCGCCGCCCTCACCCTCCTCGCCGGCTGCGGCAGCGGCGACGACACCGCCGGCGGCAAGGTCACCCTCGACTACCTCTCCCTCGCCTGGCAGAAGGAGTCGATCGAGGCGAACAAGAAGCTGGTCGCGCAGTTCAACAAGACCCACAAGGACGTGCAGGTCAAGTACGTCCAGGGCGCCTGGGACAGCATCCACGACCAGTTGCTCACCTCCTTCGAGGGCGGCGAGGCGCCGGACATCATCCACGACGAGGCGGCCGACCTCACCGACTTCGCGTACGGCGGCTACCTCGCCGATATCACGAAGCTGCTGCCCGCTGACCTGAAGCAGGACATCCCCAAGTCCTCCTGGGACATGGTCTCGATGAACGGCGGCATCTACGGCGTCCCGTTCCTGCAGGAGCCGCGGATGATCATCGCGAACAAGAAGCTGCTCAAGGCGGAACGCGTCCGCACCCCGACCCCGGACAGGCCCTGGACCTGGGACGAGTTCGAGCACATCAGCAAAAAGCTCACCAAAGACAAGAACGGAGACGGCCGCACCGATCAGTACGGCGTCGCCTGGGGCATGAACGAACCGGTCAACCAGTCGGTGAACCTCTCGCTCTCCACCGGCGGCGAGATCTTCACCAAGGACACGACGGACGACGGGACCAAGAACAAGGTCCGCTACGGCCCCGACGAGTCCGCCGTCGCCCAGCTGATCAACCGCCAGGTCAACAAGGACCACACCTCCCCGAAATCCAGCCTGAGCATGAAGAGCTCCGACACCCTCCCCGGCTTCTTCGCCGGGCGGTACGCGATGGTGCCGCTGAACTTCTCCTTCCGGCAGCAGGTCTCCCAGCAGGCCCCCGACGACTTCGATTGGGAGGTGCTGCCGATGCCCGCGGGCAAGGCCGGCATCGCCCAGGGCGTGAGCCCGCAGACTCTGTCGATCTCCAAGGACAGCAAGCACAAGAAGGCGGCGATGGAGTTCATCGCCTACATGTCGCAGCCCGGCCACATGGCCGAGCTCGCCAAGGGCGACTGGATGCTGCCCACCAGCAAGGAGGCGATGAAAGACCCGGCGATCAACCGGAAGAAGTACGGCTGGAGCGCGGGCGCCGCCGTAGCGAACTCACTCAAGCCTTCCCCCATGCTGGACGTACGCGGCTACACCGAGTGGTCGGACAAGCTCGCTACCCCCGCCTACCAGCGCTTCTACAACGGCGACACCGACCTGGAGGGCCTGCGCAAGTCGCTCGTGGAGGACGGCCAGCGGGTGCTCAACAGGTACCAGCGCTGACCGGGCACGACCGGCCCGCCCAACCCAGCGAGCGCCACGTAACGAAAGAGGACGATCGGCACATGAGCAGCACCGCAGAACCAGTAGGAGAGGGGCGGACGGCCGCGCGCCGCCCGCGTCTCCGCCCCGTATCACCCCCACCGGCCGGCGCAAGCGAAGGCCGCACCGCCCGCGACCGGGCCCGCGGTGCCATGCTGGGCCTCGCCGTCGGCGACGCGCTCGGCGCGCCCGCGGAGAACCTCAAGCCGTCCCAGATCCGGGAGCGCTGGGGCCGGATCGAGGACTTCGTTACGGATGACCCGGCGGGCACGGACGACACCGAATACGCGATCTTCTCCGGACTGCTGCTCGCCGAGCACGGCAGCGGTCTGACGGTCGAGCACGTGGAGCACGCCTGGCACCAGTGGATCGTGGACCTTGACGAGGGCCCGTTCAAGGGCGCCGGCTTCTCCGAGCGCGGCACCCTGGAGAACCTCCGCCGCGGTCTGGCGGCGCCCATCTCCGCCCAGCACCGCCACTCCTGGAGCGACGGCCTGGCGATGCGCGCGGCGCCCTTCGGGGTGTACGCGGCCGGCCGCCCGGCCGAGGCGGCCCGCCTGGTCGCCATCGACGGCACGGTCAGCCACGACGGCGAGGGCATCTACGGCGGCAAGGCGGTGGCCGCGGGCGTCGCGGCGGCGATGGTGAGCGACAGCCCCGACGCGGTCGTCCAGGCCGCCCTCTCCGTCATACCGGAGGACTCCTGGACCTCCCGCTCCCTCCAGCGCGCGGTGTCGGCGGCCCGCCAGGCGCGCCTCAACCCCGACGCGACGCCGCTGTCCATCGAGCGCGCGGTGCGCACCTCGGTGATCATCGGCGGCTACCCGTGGACGGACCTGGCACCGGAGGCCGTGGGCCTGGCCTTCGGCGCCTTCACGGCCGCCCGCGGCGACTTCACGACGGCCGTCCTGACCGCCGTGAACATGGGCCGCGACGCCGACACCACCGCTGCGGCGGCCGGCTCCCTCGCGGGCGCGCTGCGCGGCGCGTGCAACATCCCCGAGGCGTGGGCGGACGCCATCCGCCCGGTCCGCGGCACCTGCCTGCCGTCGATGAGGGGCCATCACGTAGTCGAGATCGCCGACCGGCTCTCACCGGCGGATGAGGGAGACAGGGCCGCCTCGTGACCCCAGCCCCCATCGTCACCGAATCCGCCCATACGGAGCCCCCGCGCGGCCCCGAACCGAACCGCATCGAGGGCTTGCTCCTGGGCATCGCCTCCGGCGACGCCGCCGGCTGGCCCTCGGGCAAGCACCGCGCCGCCCGGCTGCCGGAGTGGACCCGCCAGCTCACCCGCGAGCTGGACACCTTCGCCGAACAGAACCAGACCACAACCCTCCCGGTCCCCATAGCTCTGAACCAGCCCCCGGAGCCGCTGCGTCTCGGCCCGTCCGACGACGCGGAGTGGGCGGCGTTCACGGCCCAGGCGGTGCTGTCCGCAGGCACCTCCCTGCACAGCGACCTCACGGTCGACCAGCGCGTCCGCTCCGCCCTCACCCTCGCCTGGAACGCCCTGGCGGACGAGGTCGCGGCAGCGGCGGAACGCGCCGACGAGATCGAATCGGCGAAGATCCCGATCCGCGCCCGCATCTCGGTACGGGCCGGCCTGGGCAATCTCGCCACCGGCCTGCGCCCGCCCGCGACCGGCCACGACAACCCGCACTACTTCGACGACGCGGCCTGCGTACGGGCGGCGGTGCTGGCCGTCGTCCACCCCGGCGACCCGGCCGCCGCCGCTGAACTGGCCGAGTTCGACGCCCGCTTCACCCAGGACGGCGACGGCGTGCACGGCGCCCGCGCCATCGCCGCGGCGGTGGCGGCAGCGCTCGGCGGCGCCGCCGTGGACACCTGCGTGGACGCCGCGCTCGCCCAGCTCCCCGAAGGCACCGAAATACACAGAAACGCCGTCCGCGCGGTCCAGCTCGGCCGCTCCGCGGTCGCCGCCCGCCCCTACCTCCCCGGCAACGCCTTCGCCCTCGTCCCCGTCCTCGAGCACGAGATTGTCGACCACGTCTACAGCTACGGCATCGCCGCGGCCGAGACGGTCCCGGTCGCGCTGGCAGTGGCCACGGCGTCGGCGGGCGCGATCACGGAGGCCGTCCCGGCGGCCGCCTGCCTGTCCCGGGTCGCCGACTCGGCCCCCGCCCTGGCGGGCGCGCTGACCGGCGCGATCGGCGGCGCCGCGGTCCTCCCGGCGACCTGGCGGGACGCCTGCCGCATCCTCTCGGGCTGCGCCCTGCCGAACCTCGCGGCCACGGACCTCGTCGACCTGGCCGCACAGCTGACAGCCAACCAGCTGGCCGAGACCTCGCCTGACCAGCACCCTCCTGCCACCACAGGAAACCCCACCCCCTCTACAGAGGAAGGACCCCTCGCATCATGACCGCGCCCACCACCACGACTTCAGCCACCGCCACCCCGCCCCTCGCCGACCGCGCCACCGGCTGCCTCGTCGGAGCCGCGGTCGGCGACGCCCTCGGCGGCCCGGTCGAAGGCTGGAGCCCCGAGGCCATCGTCGAACGCCACGGCGGCCGGGTGCAGGGCATCGTCGAGCCGTTCCACAAGGACGAGTGGAAGACAGCCCGCCCGATCTCCCCGTACCACAAGGGCGACGGCCACGTGACGGACGACACCTTGATGACGCACGCCCTGGTCCGGGTGTACGAGCAGGTCAGGGACCACCTGGATGCGTACTCGGTGGCGGACTACCTGGTCCCCGACCTGATCGGTACCCCGCGCTGGATCCCGGAGCTGGAGGCGGAAGCGCTGCCGCTGCAGCGGATCTTCCTCGCGGAGAAGTGGATCGTGGCGCGGATTCATTACGGCCATGTGGACCCCCGCGAGGCGGGCGTCGGAAACATCGTCAACTGCGGTGCGGCGATGTACATGGCGCCGGTGGGCGTGGTCAACGCAGGCAATCCGGCCGCCGCTTACGCGGAGGCGCTGGATATGGCGGGCACCCACCAGTCCTCGTACGGACGGGAGGCGGCGGGTGTCTTCGCGGCGGCGGTGGCGTCGGCGTTCAAGCCGGGCGCGACGGTGGACTCCGTGATCGCCGATGCGCTGGCGCTGGCAAAGGACGGCACGAAGACGGCGATCGAGGCGGTGTGCGAAGTCGCTGTGCGCTACGACGACTTCGAGGACGCGCTGCAGCCGCTGCGGGCGGCAGTGGAACCGTACGACACGGTGGGCCCGGAGTACCGCAAGCCCTCGCTGGGCGCACGCCGTCCGTCGCGGCTGCACGCGATCGAGGAGCTGCCCGTGGCGCTCGGCATGCTGGTCGTGGGCCGCGGCGACTTCCGGCACACGGTGCTGGGATCGGTGAACTATGGCCGCGACTGCGACTCGATCGCGACGATGAGCGGGGCGATCGTGGGCGCGATGCGCGGCGCGGACGCCGTTCCGGCGGAGTGGTCGTCGGAGGTCGCACGGGCCAGCAAGCTGGACCTGGTCGCGCCGGCGACGTCCCTGGCGGAAGTCGCCAGTGAGGTCTTCCGCAAGGACGTCGAGCGCCGCCGCGCCCACGAGGCCACCTTCCGCACGATCGCGGGGTTCTGATGCTGCGTCAAAGCTGGGTCCAGCCGGAGGACCTGATCGGCCACGAGCTGCGCCAGGCGGCGCAGGACGGCCGCGATGCGAGTGCGGTGCAGCGGTGCTGGCTCGCGGCCGGCGGCCACCTCGCGCCCGAGCGTGCGGGGGCTTCGGCGGAGCCGGTGGATCCGGCGCTGCGGCGGCTGGCGGAGTCGCTGCTGGACGAACTGGCCGCGCTGCCTTCGCCGCTGGCGGCGGATGACCCGACGCAGCTGGCGTCGATCAAAGAGCTGTGCCTGGACTGGCCGGATGCGGCCACCGGTGTCACCACGGAGGAACGACTCCACGCCGCCTGGCTCGGGCGCGCCGTCGGCTGTCTCCTCGGCAAGCCCGTGGAGAAGATGACGATCGAGGGAATCCGGGCTATCGCCCGGGACACCGGCAACTGGCCGCTCCACACCTGGTTCTCCGAGGTCGGCCTGAGCGACGAGCTCCGCGCCGCGTACCCGTGGAACAGGCGCTCCCGCCCCACCTCCCTCGCCGAGAACATCGACGGCATGCCCGAGGACGACGACCTCAACTACCCCCTCCTCGGCCTGCTCCTCCTCGACCGCCACGGCCACGACTTCACCACCGACGACGTAGCGAAGCTATGGCTCGACGAGCTCCCCGCCGGCCGCACCTTCACCGCCGAGCGCATCGCTTACCGCAACCTCCTCGACGGCATCGAACCACCGCACACCGCCTCCCACCGCAACCCCTTCCGCGAATGGATCGGCGCCCAGATCCGCGCCGACATCTTCGGCTGGACCAACCCGGGCAACCCCGCCCGAGCCGCCGAACAGGCCCACCGCGACGCCACCCTCACCCACACCGCGAACGGCGTCTACGGCGAGATGTTCGCGGCCGCCGCCATCGCCGAAGCAGCAGCCGGCACCACTGACGTGCACGCCGTCATCGCGACCGGCCTCTCTGTCGTCCCGCCCCGCTCCCGCTTCGCCGAAGCCATCCGCTTCGGCATCGAACAGGCCCGTACGCACACGGACTTCGAGCACGCCGTGGACGCGCTGCACGCCAAGTACGCCGACCACCACTGGGTCCACGTCCTCCCCAACGCCGCCCTCCTCGCCGCCGCCCTCACCCACGCCGACGGCGACTTCAACGCGTCCATCACCAACGCCGTCTCCGGCGGCTGGGACACCGACTCCAACGGCGCCACGGCCGGCTCCATCGCAGGCCTGATCGCAGGCACGCCAAAGGCGCTCCCGCACCGCTGGACCGCCCCGCTGAAGAATCGCCTCTCGACCACCGTCGGCGGCATGAACGGCATCGGCTTCGACGAGCTCGCCGCCCGCACCCTGAAGGCCTGCACATGACCACGAGCCTCGCCGTACTCGGCTCCACCAACATGGACCTCGCCGCGTACGTGTCCACGCCACCCCAACGCGGCGAGACGGTGACCGGCCGCGAGTTCCGTACGATCCCCGGCGGCAAGGGCGCCAACCAGGCCATCGCAGCCGCCCGTGCCGGGGGCCACGTATCCATGATCGGGGCGCTCGGCGACGACGACTTCGCGACCCAGCTCCGCGCCGCGCTGAGCGACACCGGTGTCGACACCGTCGGCCCGCGCACCGTCCCCGGCCCTAGCGGCACCGCGCACATCGTCGACGACGGCGGCAACGCCATCGCCGTCGTCCCCGGCGCCAACGGCACCGTCACCGGCCTCGCCGCCGGCGACGAGGGCCGTATCGCGGGGGCAAGCGCCCTCCTCCTCCAACGGCACGGCCACGGCTTCACCACCGAGGACGTGGCCACACTGTGACTCGACGAACTGCCGGCCGGGCGCACGTTCACCGCCGAGCGCATCGCCTACCGCAACCTGCTCGACGGACTGGAACCGCCCGCCACCGCACGGCACCGCAACCGGTTCCGGGAGTGGATCGGCGCCCAGATCCACGCCGACGTCTTCGGCTGGACCAATCCAGGCCGACCGGCTCGCGCCGCCCTGCTCGCCCATCGCGACGCGGTGCTGACGCATACGGCGAACGGGACGTACGGCGCCATGTCCGTGGCAGCCGCACTGGCACACACCGCCCGGGCCCCGGCCTACAACGATCCACGATGCGCTGGAAACCGGACTGCGCTACATCCCGCCCCGGTCGCGCTACGCGGAGGCGGTCCGCTTCGGCATCGAAGCAGCGCGCCGCGCCGAGCCCTCCGGTACGCCCGCGGGCTTCGAGACCGCCGTGGACGCTCTCCACGCCCGGTACGCGGACGACTACCACTGGGTACACGTCCTGCCGAACGCCGCGCTGCTCGCCGCGGCCCTCACGCACGCCGACGGCGACTTCTCCGGCTCGATCTGCCGGGCTGTCCCCGGGGGCTGGGACACGGACTCCAACGGAGCGACAGCCCGCTCGTTCGCCGGGCTTCTCACCGGCTCCCCCGACGCCATGGACGCCCGCTGAACGGCTCCGCTGAGGAACCGCCTGCCACCACGGTCGCGGGCTTCGACGGCATCGGCTTCGACCAACTGGCAAAGCTCACGTCGGAGGTGTCCGCATGACCTCGACCGCTCCGCCCCTCGCCATACTCGGCTCGGCCAACATGGACCTGGTCGCCTACGTCCCTCGGGCCCCGCGGATGGGGGAAACCGTCACCGGACGCACCTTCCGCACGATTCCCGGCGGCAAGGGCGCCAACCAGGCCATCGCAGCCGCCCGTGCCGGGGGCGACGTCACCATGATCGGTGCGGTGGGTGACGACCTCTTCGGTTCCGAGATCCGCGCCACCCTCACGGAGGCGGGTGTCGGCACGACCGCCCTGCGCACGGTTCCGGGCGCGACCGGCACGGCGCACATCGTGGTGGACGACAACGGGGGCAACACCATCGTCGTCGTCCCCGGCGCCAACGACACCGTCACCTTCCTCGCCGAGGGCGACGAGGCTCGTATCGCCGCCGCGGGCGCGCTGCTTCTCCAGCTCGAACTCCCGATGGAGGGCGTGCTGGCGGGCGCTCGAGCCGCCCGTTCGCACGGGGTTCGCACCGTACTGACCCCTGCTCCGACGCAGCCGATGCCCACCGAACTGCTCCAGCTCACCGACCTGCTGGTCCCCAACGAGCACGAGGCCCGGGCGCTCACCGGAACCGAGGACCCCTATGAGGCAGCCCGGCTGCTGCTCGACCAGGTACCCGAGGTCGTGGTGACGCTCGGGGCGAAGGGCAGTCTGTATGCCGCCCGCGGTGCCGAGCCCGTCACAATGCCCGCGTTCCCCGTCCGGGCCGTGGACACCACGGCGGCCGGCGACACCTTCGTGGGCGCTCTGGCCGTGGCGTGCGGCCAGGGCCGCTCCATGGCCGACGCGATGGCCTGGGCCTCGGCGGCCTCCGCCCTCAGCGTGCAGTGCGCGGGAGCCTCGTCCTCCATGCCCACCCGCACACGGATCGACGCCTTTCACAAGGAAGCACAATGACCGATCAGCACAAGCCCGGTGACCGGCCCCGCTCCGAGGGCCCGCTTCAGGGAATCCGCGTCCTCGACCTGGCCACCCTCCGCAGGAAGTGGTGGAGGCCGCGCATGGCGACGCCGGCGCCCTCGCTCGACGGCCGTTTCGTGGACGCGGCAGTCGTCGCGGACGCCCGGCGGGTCCTGGCCCTCGCGGAGCGGTTGGGATGAGCGGTCTTCGCCCGGCCGGTGCCGCACCACGCCGCGCGCCTGGACGTACTTCCGCCACGGGACGTCAGGGTTGCCCGTTTCCGCGCGTTCACACAGGGCCCGTCGGCTCAGGACGCTCGGCTGGAACAGTGAGGTGGGCGGCCCCATGACAAGCGCCCCCACTCGGCCGGGCGGCCACTGCTCCGTCACCGTCCGCTCGTGCCCCCGCGGCATCGGCGATGGGCTCGACCGGCCCGGCCTGCGCTGGCTGTCGGTGCGATCGGCGGTCCTGGGAGAGGAGGTTGCCTGCTGGGCCCGGATCCTACCGGGGAACGGCCCTTTCCCCGTGCTCCATCTGCTGCACGGCCACGGGGCCGCCTAACCGACGCGGTCCGGCTTCTGGATCGTCTGCGGGCGGCCGGGGCGGACGGCGCCGTCGAACCGCAAGGGCACGGCGCCCGGCGTGCAACTGTACGTCGGCAAGGCCCTCGACAACGGCGGCTCGGGCGCTCACTCGGCCATCATCGCGGGCATGGAATGGGCTGCGCCGGTGGTGAGCATGAGCCTGGGCGGCAGCGCCACGGACGGCACCGATCCCTTGTCCAGGCCTCGGAGTCCTAGTAGGCTGTCGCTGCTTAGTTATGGCATGCCTGGGTGGGAGGCTGGTATCTGGCAGATTCCTTCCCTTCGGCCAGACAGGACTGTTGTCGTGGGTTCGCAGAAGAAGTGGCCGGTCAGGTTGACCGTA
>NZ_JANIAA010000055.1 GCF_024505145.1 Streptomyces rugosispiralis
GGGGGGTGCGGCGGGGGGGGGCCGGACGGGGGGGGGGGCGGGCGGGGTAGCGCTGCGGGCGGGGAGGCGCGCCCCGCCCCCGCCGCCCCGTACCCGCCTCCGGCGGGCATCCCCGCCCCGCCCCTCAGATGTTGTGGAGGGCCCCACCGTCCACCGGAAGCATCAGCCCGGTCAGATACGACGCCGCGGGCGACAGCAAGAACGCCGCGGCCTTGCCGAATTCCTCGGGCGTCCCGTACCGCCGCAGCGGAATCGCCGCCGCGTTCCGCTCCCGCGCGGCCTCCGCGTCGCCGGACAGGGAATCGAGTTCGCGCACGCGGTCCGTGTCGATGCGGGAGGGGAGGAAGCCCACGACGCGGATGCCGCGGGGGCCGACCTCGAGGGAGAGGGACTTGGCGAAGCCGGCGAGGCCGGGGCGCAGACCGTTGGAGACGGTGAGGCCGGGGATCGGCTCACGGACGGAGGCGGAGAGGACGAAGCCGATCACGCCCCCGGAGGGGAGCTGCTCCGCGGCGGCACGGGCGAGGCGGACGGCGCCGAGGAAGACGGAGTCGAAGGCGGCCCGCCACTGGGCATCGGTGATGTCGGCCGTCAGCCCGGCCGGCGGGCCGCCGACGCTGATGAGGACGCCGTCGAAGCCGCCGAACCGCTCCCGGGCGGTGGCGATGAGGCGGGCCGCCACCTCGGGGTCGGCGTTGTCGGCGGCGACCCCGACCGCGTTCGGTCCGAGGTCGGCGGCGACGGCCGCCGCCGTATCGGCGTCGCGGCCGGTGATGACGGTCTTCGCACCGTCGGCGATCAGCTCACGGGCGGCCGCGAGCCCCAGCCCGCGGGTGGCCCCGGTGACGATGTACACCCGGTCTTTGAGTCCAAGATCCATGGGGTCAGTCTGCCCTGGGCCGCTCCGCGAGCGTGAGGGCGGTCCCCACGAGCCCGATGTGGCTGAACGCCTGCGGGAAGTTGCCGAGCTGCCGGCCGGTCGCCGGGTCGTACTCCTCGGCGAGCAGCCCGACGTCGTTGCGGAGCGCGAGGAGGCGTTCGAAGAGGGTCCGGGCGTCCTTGTGGCGGCCGGCCAGCCGCAGGGCGTCGGCGAGCCAGAAGGAGCAGGCGAGGAAGGCGCCCTCGGAGCCGGGGAGGCCGTCCACGTCGCCGTCGGTGGTGTAGCGGCGGATCAGGCCGTCCTCGCTGAGCTCGCGGCGGACCGCGTCGATGGTGCCGAGGACGCGGGCGTCGGTGGCGGGGAGGAAGCCCACGCGCGGGATGAGCAGGGTCGCGGCGTCCAGCTCGGTGGAGCCGTAGGACTGGGTGAAGGTGGACCGCTCGGGGTCGTAGCCCTTCTCGCAGACCTCGCGGTGGACGGCGTCGCGCATCGCGCGCCAGCGGTTCGCGTCCCCGCTCAGCCCCGGGTCGGCCTCCATCGCGCGGACGGCGCGGTCGGCGGCCACCCAGGCCATGACCTTGGAGTGGACGAAGTGGCGGCGGGGCCCGCGGACCTCCCACAGCCCCTCGTCGGGGTCGCGCCAGGCCGACTCCAGGAAGTCCATCAGCGCGGTCTGGATCTTCCAGGCGTGCGGTTCGGCGGACATCCCGGAGGCGCGGGCGAGGTGGAGGGTGTCGAGCACCTCGCCGTAGATGTCGAGCTGGCGCTGGTCGACCGCGTCGTTGCCGACCCGGACCGGGGTCGACCGCTCGTACCCCTCCAGCCAGGTCAGCTCCTGTTCATGGATCCGGCGCTCGCCCGCGAGGCCGTACATGATCTGCAGCTCGGCCGGGTCGCCGGCGATCGCCCGCAGCAGCCAGTCGCGCCAGGCGACGGCCTCCTCGTGGTAGCCGGCGCGGAGCAGGGCGTTCAGCGTGTGCGTGGAGTCGCGCAGCCAGCAGTAGCGGTAGTCCCAGTTGCGGACCCCGCCCAGCCGCTCGGGCAGCGAGGTGGTGGGGGCCGCGACGACCCCGCCGCTCGGGGCGTAGGTGAGCGCCTTGAGGGTGATCAGGGAGCGCATGACGGCGTCCCGGTACGGGCCCTCGTAGCGGCACCGGGCGGCCCAGCCGCGCCAGTCCTCCAGGCTGGCGCGGAGGGACTGGTGCGGGTCGATGGGCCGGGGGCGGGGCTCGTGGGAGGGGTGCCAGGTGAGCACGAACGCCACCCGGTCCCCGGCCGAGACGGTGAACTCGGAGCGGGTGCTGAAGTCCTCGCCGTAGGTGCGGACCTCGGGCTCCGAGCGCAGCCATACGGAGTCCGGCCCGGCGATCGCGATCCGGTGGCCGTCGGTGCGGCGCATCCAGGGGACGACCCGCCCGTAGTCGAACCGGAGCCGCAGGACGCCGAGCATCTCGACGCTCCCGGAGACGCCCTCGACGATGCGGACGACGTCGGGGGCGCGGTCGCGCTGCGGCATGAAGTCGATGACCTTGACCGTGCCCGTCTCCGTCTCCCAGACCGACTCCAGGACGAGGGAGTCGTCGAGGTAGCCGCGGCGGGTGCAGGCGCCCGCGCCCTTCGGGGCGAGCCGCCAGTGGCCGTTGTCGCGGTCGCCCAGGAGCGCGGCGAAGCAGGCCGGTGAGTCGAAGCGGGGCAGGCACAGCCAGTCGATCGAGCCATGGCGGCTGATCAGGGCCGCCGTCTGGTGGTCACCGATGAGGGCGTAGTCGTCGATGTGCTGGGCCATGCCGGGCGTTTTCCCAGGGAAACGGGATCCTAGGCCCTGCTCGGCCAAGATCCGCCGGGTGGAGCCCGGCGGGGATCCGCCGGACGAGGGCCTACGGGGGTCCGGCGGGCCGGTGATCTTTCCCCTCCCGCCCCTTCCCGCAGTGGCGATACGAGGCTCCGCCGCACGGCAGGGCTTCGCCGCCGCCCCCCGGGGCGCGTCTCCGCGATCAGCACACCGGCCAGGGCGCCGACCGCGCCATCCCCGACGCGGCGGTCGAGCGGCCGACCGGCGAGCCGGAGGCCAAGGCGTCCGCGGAGCGGGCCCTGCCCGGTCGGCACGTGGTGCGGCAGGTGGCCGGGCGGGACGCCCGCGCACATCCGGGTCGTCCGGCCGGGCTCCCGGCCGAGGCCCCGGGCGGAGCCCCACCATGCGACGGAGCCGCGTATCGATGCCGCGGGAAGGGGCGGGGAGGGGAAGAAAGCCCGCCGCGGGCGGCACGCTCCGGCGGACGAGGGCCTAGTCCGCGGTGGCCGTGGCGGGGACCTTCTCCGGCGTGGCCGCCGCCTTCGAGGCCTCGGCGGCGCGGTCCCGGCGCTCGCGGCGGGCCAGCACGAACCAGCCGATCGGCACCCCGGCGGAGAACAGCCACCACTGGACGGCGTACGCCATATGCGGGCCGATGTCGCTGTGGTTGGGCGCGGCGACCGGCTGGGGCTGCTTGTCGCCCTTGGGGGAGGACGAAGTGAGTTCGATGTAGCCGCCGAGCACGGGCCGGGACAGCGCCTTCGCCTGCTGCTCGCTGTTGATCAGCGAGACCTGGCGGGGCGGCAGCCCCTGCTTGTCCTTGATGCCGCTGTTGCCGGTGGTCTCGTCGGCCTTCAGCCGGCCGGTGACGGTGACCTTGCCGGAGGGGGCGGCGGGGACCTTGGGGAACTTGGTGAGGTCCGTGCCCGCCGGGATCCAGCCCCGGTTGACCAGCACCGCGCGGTTGTCCGGGAGCAGCAGCGGGGTGAGCACGAAGTACCCGATGGACTGCTCGTCGGAGCCGGTGCGCTGGCGGACGACGACCTCATGGGCGGTGTCGTAGGTGCCGGTGGCGGTCACCGTGCGCCAGGTGTCGCCGCGGGGGACCGTACGGCCGGGGGCGGTGAACTTCTCGACGGCCACGGCCGGGGCGTCGAGGTTGTCCCCGATCAGCTGGTTCTGCGCGACCCGGTGCTCATGGCGGTGCAGTTGCCAGAAACCCAGCCTGATCATCGTCGGGATCAGCGCCAGGGCCACGAGTGTGAGGATCACCCACTGCCGGGTCAACAGGAAGCGGTACACATCGTTGACCCTACTCGGCGTGGATTGTCCCTCGGCCGCTGGGGGCGCCCCAGGACAATCCACGCAGGTGGCCGGGTTCACACATGGTCGACGATGCCCACCTTCCCTTCCGCCCGCGCGCAGTGCGCACAGCAGTAGAACTGGCCGTCGGCCTCCACGCCCTGCCCGATGATCTGGGCCCGGCAGTGCTCGCAAATGGGCGCCATACGGTGGATGGCGCACTGGAAGCAGTCGAAGACGTGCACATTGCCCTGTGCGTGCACTTCGAATGTCATCCGGTAGTCGTTTCCACAGACCTCACAACGTGCCATGCGCCTCAGCGTGCGGGCCCGCGCGGTGGCGGGCGAGCGGCGGGCGGGCGCGTCGCGCCGACTTCACCTGTTTGTCGGCGGCGCCGGGGTGACGTCTTGCAGGAGTTGCATGAAGGCCGCCTCGTCGATGACGGGCGTGCCGAAGGAGCGGGCCTTGGTGGTCTTGGACGTGGGCGACTCGGGGTCGTTGGTGACCAGCACGCTGGTGAGCCGGGAGACGCTGGTGGCCACGTGCAGCCCGGCCTCGACCGCCCGGTCCTCGAGCAGCTCGCGGTCCACGGAGGTGTCCCCGGAGAACGCCACCCGCATGCCCTGGACCAGCTGCCCGCCCGGCTCGTAGCGCCCGGGGTTGGGGTAGGGGCAGGCGGGGCGCTTGCGGCTGGGGCGCCAGGTCTGCTGGTAGGACCGCTGGCGGCCGATCGTCGGCCCGTCGGACCACTCGGTGAGCGGCTGGCAGGCCAGCAGCGGCAGCCGCAGCCCGGTCTCGGCGGCTCGGTGCAGGCTGGGCCGGAAGGTCTCGGCGAGCACCCGCGCGTCGTCCAGGGCGTGGTGGGCGCGCCGCTGGACCACTCCGTAGTGGGCGGCGAGGGTCTCCAGCTTGTGGTTGGGCAGTGGCAGGCCCAGCTCCTTGGAGAGGGCGATGGTGCACAGCCGCTGCCGCACGGGCGCGGCGCCGCGGGTGCGGGCGTACTCGCGGGCGAGCATCGACCAGTCGAAGGCGGCGTTGTGCGCCACCAGGACGCGGTCTGCCAGGCGCGCGGAGAGCTCCGCGGCGATCTCCGGGAAGCGCGGGGCGCCCGCGAGCATCTCCTCGGTGAGGCCGTGGATCCACACCGGGCCGGGATCGCGCTGCGGATTGACCAGGGTGTACCAGTGGTCCTGCACCGCGCCCCGGGCGTCGAGCTGATAGACCGCCGCGGAGACGATCCGGTCGTCGCGGGCGAGGCCGGTGGTCTCCACGTCGACGACCGCGTACCCCTGCGGATAGGTGGCCGGCCAGGAGGACGGCGGGGCGGGGTGCGGGGCGGCTGCCGTGGGGTCTTCGAGCATGGTCATTGAGGATACGGGCCGTCACCGACAACCCTGACCGGCGGGCCGGTCGGGACGTCCGCCGCCCCGGGGTTGACGGGGCGTCGGGTCCGGGCGTCGGGTCGGGGCCCGGACGCGGCGGGTCACAGCCTGGACAGGGCAAGCTGCAGATCGATGTCGCTGATGAGGAGGCGGCCGGCGCGCTTGTCGCCCGGACGGTCGGGCACCGTCACCTTCACCCCGGGCGAATCCCCGGTGAGAACGGTCACCTTGGCGCCGTCGAAGCGCGGGGCCCGCCGGCGGATGACGGACTTCAGGCGGTCGGCGGCCCGTTCGGCGGTCCGTTTGCCGTCGGTGAGGGCGCAGATGACCCCGGATGTCTGCTTCGCGGACTTCGCCAGTTGTCCGGTGGCCGAGAGGCGCACCGGCTCCTCGGGATTCTTCCCGCCGAAGTCGGCGCGGTAGACATCGCCCAGGCAGTCGCCCAGCGCCCGGTAATCCGGGTCGTCCGCCACGGACTTGCCCTTGGCCGGGCGCACCGCCGACAGATCCTTACCGGCGTAGCCGAAGGAGATCTCCCCCTTGGCGACCTGGAAGGTGATCCCGTCCTTCGCCCAGACCGTCTCGCCGTGCCAGGTGCGCCGGGCGAATCCGCCCGCCTTGAGCTTCGCGGTGACGCGGTCCGCGTCGAAGGAGCCCTGCCAGTGCCCGGCGTATCCATTGGTCACATCGGTGTCGATCATGGCCGGATCGAGGTCATAGGCATGGGCGTTGAAGCGGTAGCCCGTCATCAGCGGACTGCCCGCCCGGCCGACGGCGCGGAACCGCTGGGAGTCGCCCTTCTCCAGGGACCGCACCCGGGCGGCGTCGAGATAGGAGACCTGGGTCCCCGTCGCGCCCTTGGCCGAGATGTGCCCCACCGCGTCCATCAGGGCTGAGAGGGAGTCATCGCCGCCCGACCCGGAGGAGCACCCCGTGGTGAGCGCCGGCAGCAGGCAGGCGAGGGCTATGCCGCCGATCCGGAACCGTTCTCTGGCTCTGCGCACAGGCGGGGAGCCTAATCGGCCATGCCGTCCGAGGCGAGACCCGTTGTTGACACCGCATCTACCATACTTGTTGGTAACTACCTCTAGCGGCGGCCTTACCGGCGGTTCTATGTTGCGGACATGCCGCACCTGCCCAACGCCGTGACGTGGTCGATACCGGCTTTTGTGCTGCTCGCCGTCGTGGAGATGGTGAGCTACCGCTTCCACCCCGACGACGACGCCGAGGGCTACGCGGCGAAGGACGCCGCGACCAGCGTCACCATGGGGCTCGGCAGCCTGGTCTTCGATCTGCTGTGGAAGATCCCGATTGTGGCGATCTACGCCGCCATCTACGAACTCACCCCGCTGCGCGTCCCGGTGGCGTGGTGGACGCTGCCGCTGATGCTGCTCGCCCAGGACTTCTTCTACTACTGGTCGCACCGCGGGCACCACGTCATCCGCGTCCTGTGGGCCTGCCATGTGGTGCACCACTCCAGCCGTAAGTTCAACTTCACCACCGCCCTGCGGCAGCCGTGGACCACCTGGACCGTCTGGCCGTTCTACGTGCCGATGATCGCGCTCGGGGTGCATCCGGCGGCGGTGGCGTTCTGCTCGTCGGTGAACCTCGTCTACCAGTTCTGGATCCACACCGAGCGGATCGGCACCCTGCCGCGCCCCATCGAGTTCGTCTTCAACACCCCCTCCCACCACCGCGTCCACCACGCCTCCCAAGGCGGCTACCTGGACCGCAACTTCGGGGGCATCCTCATCGTCTGGGACCGGCTCTTCGGGTCCTTCGTCCCCGAGACCGAGCGGCCCGTCTACGGCCTCACGAAGAACATCGACACCTACAACCCGCTGCGCGTGGCCACGCACGAGTACGCGGCCATCGCCCGCGACATCGCGGCGGCGCGGGACTGGCGCGAGCGGGCGGGCCGGGTCTTCCGGGGCCCGGGCTGGCAGCCCGCGGCGGTCCCGGAGGCGGGTTCCCCGGAGGCCGGTCCCTCGGAGGCCGGGCGCTCCGAGGCCGGTCCCTCCGAGGCCGGTTCCCAGGAGGCCGGGCGGCCGGAGCCGGTCGGCGAGAGCGTGCGGTGACGGCCGCCGCAGGGCGCGCGACGACGGTCCTTCAGGCCCTCTTCGCGCTGCTGACCGCCGTTCACCTGGGCGCGCTGCTCGTGGACGCCACCACCGTCGTCCACCTCACCAAGCCCGCCCTGATGCCCGTGCTCGCCGTATGGGCCCTGGCGCGCGGCGGGCCGTGGCCGCTCCCGGCCGCGCTGCTGTGCGGCTGCGGAGGCGATGTGCTGCTGCAGATCGGCGGCGAGACCGCGTTCCTGGCCGGAATGGGGTGCTTCGCGGCCGGGCACCTCTGCTATCTGACGCTGTTCGCCCGCGCCGGGCGGGGCCGTACGGCGCCCCGTACGGCGTCCTGGGCGGCCGCCGGGTACGGGGCCGCGTGGCTGGGCACGGTGGCGCTGCTGTGGCCCGGCCTCGCGGCGCATCTGCGGCTTCCCGTCGCGGGCTACAGCCTGCTGCTGACGGTCATGGCGCTGGCCGCGCTCGGGGCGGGTGTGTGGACCGGGCTCGGCGGGGCGCTGTTCATGCTCTCCGACACCCTGATCGCGGCCGGTCTCGCGGACTGGCCGCGGCCGCCGGTGCCCCAGTTCTGGATCATGGCCACCTACACGGCCGCCCAGTGGCTGCTGGCGGCGGGGGCGACGCGGGAGGGAGCCCCGCGCCCCACGCCGGAACGGGAACTCGTCAGCCCGTGACGCCCGTAAGGCGTGACGCGTAAGGCCGTGACGTCCGTAAGGCCGTGACGTCCGTAAGGCCGTGACGTCCGTAAGGCCGTGACGTCCGTAACGCCGTGACGTCCGTAACGCCGTGACGTCGGTAAGGCCGTGCCCCTCGTCAGCCCGTGACCGGCAGCCGCCTGAGCCGGACCACCCGCAGCGGGTCCGAGTGGCGGTCATGGCTGAGCTCCCAGCCCCGGGCGCGTGCCGCCTCGACCACATAGCCCGCGCCCACCCCGCGGTATTCGCGCACGGGGATGTCGTGCGGGCCGGGCGGCGGGGCCTTCTTCGCCTTCTGCGCGGCCAGTTCCTTGGCGGTCCAGGTGGCGATGCGCTTGTCGACCCGGGCCCGGTAGAAGGCCGCGTCGCCCTCGTGCCGCAGCTCCGGGAGCGTCACGCACCAGGCGGGCCACACCTTCACGCTGTCCCCGAACTTGTCGATCAGGCCGAGGAAGCCCGTCTCGAACCCGGGGATCACCGTAAAGATCTCGGCCACGAGCCCGAAGACGAGGAAGCAGAGGAAGATCACCACGATCAGCGCCCACCACAGCGGCAGCAGCAGCACCGTCAGCACGAACCGGATCAGCAGCGAGAAGGCCGGCCGCGGCGGCGGTGGTCCCCAGGAGTCGTCGTGATGCACGGGAACGGGGTCCTCTCGCGGCTTCATGGGGAACACGTACGGGCCGCCGGGCGGCTGCTCCGCCCCGGCGGCCCGTGCATTGTGTCAGCCGGTCACTTCTCGACGGCGTCCAGGGCGTCCGCGAGCCCGGCGCCGTAGAAGCCGTTGTACCGCTTGCCGCCCTCGCACACCGCGTCGACCGTGCCGTCGCCGTCGATGTCGTACGGCGTCGGGCAGGCCAGGTCATCGGCCTCGGCCTTGAGCAGCGCCTTCACCTGCCAGGCGGAGGCGTGCGGATGGGTGCTCTTGATGAGCGCCGCGACACCGGCCACATGCGGCGAGGCCATCGACGTGCCCGCCATGTAGCCGTACTTCCCGCCCGGCAGCGTGTTGTAGATCAGTCCGCTGGTGGCCGGGGGCTCCGGCTTCTGGTAGGCGGTGCTGTCGCCGCCGGGGGCCGCGATGTCGATGACCCCCAGACCGTAGTTGGAGAACGAGGACTTGAGCCCCTTGGCGCCGGTCGAGGCGACCGTGACGACGCCCGGCAGCTGGGTCGGGATGTCCAGGCAGACGCTCGGGTCCACCTCCCGGTCACCGGGGGTGGTGTCGTTGGGGCTGGAGGGGTCGGTGATGGTGTCCGAGGTCAGGTCGTAGTTCTCGTTGCCCGCCGCGGCCACATTCACCACGCCTCGGCGCTCGGCGTACGACGAGGCCCGGCGCACCGCCTCGACCAGGGCCTTCTGGTCCGGGTCCGTGGTGCAGTTGAAGTACCACGGGTCGGTGTAATAGCTGTTGTTGGTGACGTCCACACCGTGCTCGGCGGCCCAGACGAAGCCGCAGACGACCGCCTCGGTGTAGAAGAACCCGCCCGTCGTGGACACCTTGATCCCGGAGACCTTGACGCCCGGGGCCACACCGGTGACCCCGATGCCGTTCTTCGCGGCGGCGATCTCGCCCGCCACATGGGTGCCGTGCGGGGACTCCTCGGCGCTCGGCCGCCAGGCGCCGTCGGTGGTGTTCGGCTTGCCCGTCACACAGTTGACGGACGCCTTACGGTCGAAGTTCGGCGCCAGATCGGGGTGGGTGTCGTCCACACCGGTGTCGATGACCCCGACGGTGACGTCAGGGCTGCCCAGGCTCTTCTCATGCGCCTTGTCCGCCTTGATCGCCGGCAGATCCCACTGCAGCGGCTCCAGCGGGTCCTGCCCCGCCTTGGCCTTGGCCGCCACCGCCTGCCGCTGCTTCTCGCTCAGCAGCTTCGGGGTGTCGATGTCGTCGGTGGACTGGGCGGGCAGCGGGGCGGTGCGGGTGTTCCCGGCGGAGGTGACGCCGCGCACCTTACGGACGGTCTTGGCGAAGTCCGGGTTGGCGGAGTGGACGACGATGACGCCGATCCGGTCGTAGGACACCACGACCGTGCCGCCGGCCTGGGCGATGGCCTTGCGGATCCGGGACGGGTCCTGCCCCGGGCGGGTGTTGACGACATAGCTCAGGGACGGGCCGTCGGCCGTCGCGGCCGCGGCGGCGTGGCCGTCCCGGCCGAGCGCGGTGGCGGTGGTGGGCAGGAAGGCCAGCGCGGTGGTGAGCGCCATGGCGGCGGGTATCGCGGCGGTGCGCAGCGGCAGGGAGGTGCGGCGCGGCGTCATGGGTACTCCGGTTCTCTCGACGGTTCTCTCGAGGTGGATGAGAAGGCTCTGGGCGGGCGGACCGGGCTGGATCGTCAGCGTTCCGGACCGGGGGCGTGGACGCGCGCTCAGCGCGCCACTCGGGGGACGTGGAGCCCCCGGGCGCGGGCGGCGGTCCGGCGGGCCGCGTCAACGGCGGCGGTCCGGCCGGGGTCATCCGCACAAGCGAATGTGCGCGTCCTCGTGGCGCGGATCCCGCGCGCCGCCTCGATGCCCCGGGACGCCGCGGAACCGGGGCAGAGGCGGCGGGGAGTGGTGAGGGGGAGGTGCGAAGCCGACGGGCCGTCAAAAGCCCGCCGCCCGGGTCTTGGAGGAGCCGATCTCAGATGAGCCATGGAATCTCCACTTCATCCGTACGGGCCGCCCGAACGCCGTCCGCGGTTGGGCGGGTACATGACGAAGGAAGCTATCGCTGATCAAGGTCTGACATCAATGCATTCCGGAAGAAAACCCGCCACAGTACCCGGTGCCGATCGCTCCCCCGAATTCTTATCCGTCTTTCAATCAACCGGCCTCTGTCGTACGGGTCCGCACCGCCCTACCATGCGTGATCTGGATCACTCGCCGCCGTATGCATTCCCGTCGTACCCACTCACCAGGAGAGACCGTGGATACCGCACCGGCCAACGATCGCCCCGACGATCAGCGGCAACTTGACCGTTCTGACTACGCCGAGGTGCAAGCGAGCGCGGAGTTCGGCGAACTGCGCGGTGCCCACCGCTCGTTCGCCTTCCCGCTCACCGTCGCGTTCGTGAGCTGGTACCTGCTCTATGTCCTGCTGTCCAACTACGCGGACGGCTTCATGGGCACCAAGGTCGTGGGCCACATCAACGTGGCCCTGGTGTTCGGGCTGGCCCAGTTCCTGACCACCTTCCTCATCGCCTGGTGGTACTCCCGGCACGCCGCCGCCAAGCTGGACCCCCGCGCCCAGGCCATCAAGTCCCGTCTGGAGGAGCGCTCATGAGTGCCCATCTGCTCGCGGCCGAGAGCGCCTCGGACAACCGGCCGCTGATCGTCACGCTCTTCGCCGTCTTCGTCGTGGCGACCCTGGTCATCACCGTCTGGGCGGGCCGGCAGACCAAGGACGCCACCGACTTCTACGCCGGCGGCCGCCAGTTCACCGGCTTCCAGAACGGCCTGGCCATCTCCGGCGACTACATGTCCGCCGCGTCCTTCCTCGGCATCGCCGGAGCCATCGCGCTCGCCGGCTACGACGGCTTCCTGTACTCGATCGGCTTCCTCGTCGCCTGGCTGGTGGCCCTGCTGCTGGTCGCCGAGCCGCTGCGGAACTCCGGCCGGTACACGATGGGCGACGTACTCGCCTACCGGATGCGCCAGCGCCCGGTGCGCACCGCCGCTGGCGTCTCCACCATCGTCGTCTCGATCTTCTACCTGCTGGCCCAGATGGCGGGCGCGGGCGTGCTGGTCTCCCTGCTGCTGGGCATCACCAGCGAGGCCGGGAAGATCCTCATCGTCGTCCTCGTCGGCGTCGTGATGATGCTCTACGTCACCATCGGCGGCATGAAGGGCACCACCTGGGTACAGATGGTCAAGGCCGTGCTGCTGATCGCGGGCACCCTGCTGATCACCTTCCTGGTGCTGCTGAAGTTCAACTTCAACATCTCCGATCTGCTGGGCGAGGCCGCCAAGAACAGCGGCATCGGAGAGTCCTTCCTGGAGCCGGGGCTGAAGTACGGGGTCAACGCCACCACCAAGCTGGACTTCATCTCGCTCGGCATCGCCCTGGTCCTGGGCACCGCGGGCCTGCCCCACATCCTCATCCGGTTCTACACCGTGCCCACCGCGCGGGCCGCCCGTAACTCGGTCAACTGGGCCATCGGCATCATCGGCCTCTTCTACCTGATGACCATCGCGCTGGGCTTCGGCGCCGCCGCGCTGCTCAAGCACGACGACATTATCGCCTCCAACAAGTCGGGCAACACCGCCGCCCCACTGCTCGCCGAGGAGATCGGCGGCGGACCGGACTCCACGGGCGGCGCCATCCTGCTGGCGGTGATCTCCGCGGTGGCGTTCGCGACGATCCTCGCCGTGGTCGCCGGGCTCACCCTGGCCTCCTCGTCGTCCTTCGCCCACGACCTGTACGCCAACGTCATCCGCAAGGGCAAGGCCACCCAGCAGGAGGAGATCTCGGCGGCGCGCTGGGCCACCGTCGGCATCGGCACCGTCGCCGTCGTCCTTGGCGTCTTCGCCCGAGATCTCAACGTCGCCGGACTGGTGGCACTGGCCTTCGCGGTCGCCGCCTCCGCCAACCTCCCGACCATCCTCTACAGCCTGTTCTGGAAACGGTTCACCACCCAGGGCGCGCTGTGGTCCATCTACGGCGGCCTGATCTCCTCGGTCTTCCTGGTGCTCTTCTCGCCCGTCGTCTCGGGCAAGGAGACCTCGATGTTCCCGGACGTGGACTTCCACTGGTTCCCGCTGGAGAACCCCGGGCTGATCTCCATCCCGCTGGGCTTCATGCTCGGCTGGCTGGGCACGATCGTCTCCAAGGAACAGCCCGACAAGGAGAAGTACGCCGAGCTGGAGGTGCGCTCGCTCACCGGGCACGGAGCCCACTGACCAGCCACTCCTACCCGCGCGGCCCCTCCATGTCACACCCGTCACGTACGCTGCGAGACAATTGAGCAGTGCACGCACACCAACCGTGGAGGGGCCGCCACCATGCTGATCGACACCTATGGTCGCGTAGCCACCGACCTGCGTGTCTCCCTGACCGATCGCTGCAATCTGCGCTGCACCTACTGCATGCCGGAAGAGGGCCTGCAGTGGCTCGCCAAACCGGATCTGCTCACCGACGACGAGATCGTCCGGCTGATCCGGATCGCCGTCACCGAGCTCGGGGTCACCGAGGTCCGCTTCACCGGCGGTGAGCCACTGCTGCGCCCCGGTCTGGTCGGCATCGTGGAGCGCTGTGCGGACCTCGACCCGCGCCCCCGGATGTCGCTCACCACCAACGGCATTGGTTTGCAGCGCACCGCCCAGGCCCTGCGCGACGCGGGCCTGGACCGGGTCAATGTCTCGCTCGACACCCTGCGTCCGGAGGTCTTCCAGGCCATCACCCGGCGCAAGCGCCATGACGATGTGCTGCGCGGCCTCGACGCGGCGCACACCGCCGGGCTGACCCCGGTGAAGGTCAACGCCGTGCTGATGCCCGGACTCAACGACGACGAGGCGCCCGAGCTGCTCGCCTGGGCCCTGGAAAAGGGCTTTGAGCTGCGCTTCATCGAGCAAATGCCGCTCGATCCGCAACATGGCTGGAAGCGCGACGGCATGATCACCGCCGGGGACATCCTGGCCAGTCTGCGCACCCGCTTCACCCTCACCTCCGAGGGCGAGGACGAGCGCGGCTCCGCGCCCGCCGAGCGCTGGCTGGTCGACGGCGGCCCGGCCCGGGTCGGCGTCATCGCCTCGGTCACCCGCCCGTTCTGCCGCGCCTGCGACCGCACCCGGCTGACCGCCGACGGGCAGGTGCGTACCTGCCTCTTCGCGCGCGAGGAGTCCGATCTGCGCGGAGCGCTGCGCTCCGGCGCCCCGGACGAGGAGATCGCCCGGCTGTGGCGGCTGGCGATGTGGGGCAAGAAGGCCGGATCCGGGCTCGATGACCCGTCGTTCCTCCAGCCGGACCGGCCGATGTCGGCGATCGGGGGCTGACATCCTCCAGGGTGCACCCCGCCCAGGGCCCTTCCGGCGGAGCCATAGGAGCCGCTGGGACCGCCGGAGCCGGCTTCACGGTGACCTGGGTTCGGTATATTCCTCGTGTCGACACGGAAGGGCCCGGCCCGGGTGGCACCCCGAGCCAGACCCTCCAACGCGGTTCACAAGCCCGGTCGCCTAGCTGTCGACCGGGCTTCCGCGTGTGCGGATCCGGTCGCGACCGTCTCATGTGCGGGACCGCTACCGCACGAACTGGCCCACCGTGGCGATGACTGCTACGAACAGCCCTGCCGCCGCAAGACAGACCTGCCACCTCTCAGCATCGGTCCACCTCCGTCCGCGAGGCTTCGCGTCGCTTTGACCACTCACTCACTTCCTCCTCGCTCCTCCAGCAGCCCCGCTGATAATTCGGCGGGCCTGCCACACGGGCCGCGGAGGGCGACGCCCGCCGCGGCCGCCGCCGCTTTGCCACTGCCGCGGTTTCGCGACGCCTGGAAGTCTGTCACGGGGCACCGAGTGCGGCGCACCGGAACTGCGCGATTGATCTGAGGTTTTCCTGAGCTTTCCGGCCCTGGGATCAGTGTTCGGTGGCCGACCATTCCTCCAGCGTCACCACGTCCTTGAGGAAGCCCCGCACTCCGAGGAACTCCGAGAGATATTCGCGGTGTTCCTCGCAGGCGAGCCAGGTCTTGCGCCGCTCAGGGGTGTGGATCTTGGGGTTGTTCCAGGCCAGCACCCATACGGCGGGGGCGTGGCAGCCCTTGGCGGAGCAGATCACGGTGTCGGTCTCGGCGGCGGTCTCGCGGGTGTTCACACCGCAGACTCTACGAAAAGCGCGCCGGACATGACGACGCCGGGCAGCCACGGGGGGAGCCGCCCGGCGTCGGTCTGTCGCTCCGACGGGGGATGCGGAGCGCGTACGCAGTATGTCACGAGGGATGGGGCCCGGTGCACCGGTACTGCACTATTGATCTGAGGTTTTCTTGAGCTTACGGAAACGCGGCAGGTCAGCCGCGCTCACCGGGTCCAGGCTCGCTGATATGTCCGACGTCCTCCGGGACGGATTCCGCCCCGTGGGGATCGCTCGGCTCCTCCCCGCGCCCGGCGATCAGCATCGGTTGGGGCGGGGTCGGGATGAAGGTGGTGGGCAGCGAAGTGGCGTTCTCCCGGCCCGCGTTGGCTATCACGACCGCGATGTAGGGCAGCACCGCGCCGAGCACCAGAGCCACGATGGCCACATGGCGCTCCACGTTCCACAACACCGCCGCCAGCACGACCGCGATGGTCCGGACCGACATCGAGATCACATAGCGACGCTGGCGGCCGCGTACGTCGTCGGCCAGCCCCTGTCGCGCTCCGGTGATTCGGAAGACCTCCGCATCGCCGTGCTTCCGCATCACGTTCCACCGCCTGATCGCCGAGCGGGCTTCCCCCGCCCTGGGACGTACTCAACGTTACGCCGCGCCCGCTGTCGGTTCGAGACCGGGGCACCCTGATGGGTGCCGTCTCCGGCTGGGCCGGAGGGCGTACCGGCCCTCCGGCGTGCGCCGTACCTGAAGTGGTCGAACACTGGAGGGGATGTGCATCTCCCGTGCATCCCTTCGCCGCGTGTCAGGGAGGCGACATGAACTGGCTATGGGCGATCGTCGTGGGTTTGATCCTGGGTGTGATCGCCCGGGCGATTCTCCCCGGCAAACAGGCCATTCCACTCTGGTTGACCTGCATCTACGGCATCCTCGGCGGCATGCTGGGCAACGCGGTGGCCGGCTGGATCGGGGTCAGGACCACCGGGGGCTTCGACTGGATCCGGCATCTGCTCCAGTTGGCCTTCGCGGTGGGGATCGTGGCCCTGGGCACCCCGCTGTGGCACTCCATCCGCGGCGGCGGACGCGAGCGGGCCTGAACAGACCTGAACGGACCTGAGCGGCGGCCCCGGGAACGCGGCGCGCCGCGCGAGGGTGCCGGGGGTCCGGGGGCGCCGATACGACGGTGGTGGTGTGCGCCGGGGTTACGGATACGGCGGCGGCCGGCGCGCGTGGTGGACGCGCACCGGCCGCCGCTCTCGTCCAGCGGTGAGGTGGGCGGGTTACACCCCGCGCACCTGGGCGATCTTCCGCCCGGCCTTGAGGTAGACCGCGCCGGAGGTCCCCGTGAGCCCGGCGGACGCCAGCGTCTCCGCGACCACCTCGGCCAGCGGGCGCACCGCCTGGGCCTCGGGCAGCACCACCGACTCCTGGCCGCCCTCGGTCTCGATCACCAGCCGCAGACCGTTCTGCTTGGCGACCCGGCGGGCGGCCGAGGCGCTGGGCTGGAACTCCAGCACCTTGCTCAGTACGGTCGCGATGGACTCCGTGCCGTGCTCCCCGGCGTCGACCACCGGCGTCTCGACGTCGCTGAAGCTCTTCTTGGAGAACTGGGCGACGAAGCCCGCACGGGCCGCCATCGCCTTCTCGAGGCCGTACAGCGCCGCCACCACCTCGCCCGCCAGGACCTTCTTCAGATCCATCGGGTGCAGCGAGCGCTCCTCGACCCGGGCGATCGCGGCGCCGATCTCCGCGTCCGTCCACTCGGTCCATGCCTCCAGGTACGGCTTCATCAGCCGGTCCGGAATCGACATGATCTTGCCGAAGACATCCTCGGCGGTCGCGGAGAGCGCCACATAGTTGCCCTTGGACTTGGACATCTTGGCGCCGGTGCCGTCCGTGCCCTCGATCAGCGGCATCGTGACCACCAGCTGCGGCCGCTGCCCGCGCAGCTCCATCAGCTTGCGGCCCATCTGCAGATTGAGCAGCTGATCCGCGCCGCCCAGCTCCACATCGCACTCCAGGGCCACCGAGTCGAGGGCCTGCGCGATCGGGTACAGCAGCTCGGACATGGTCAGCCCGGAGCCGGCGGCCAGCCGGTTGCGGAAGTCCTCGCGCTGCAGCAGCTGGGAGACCGGCACCTGGGAGAGCAGCCCCAGCAGCTCCGGGAAGGTGTACGGCGCCAGCCACTCGCTGTTCTGCCGGAAGTTGACCTTCTCGAAGTCGAAGAAGGGCCGGACCTGGTCCTGGTAGCCCGCGAGGTTCCGGGCGATGTCGTCGTCGGTCAGCGGCGGGCGCTCCGCCGTACGGCCCGACGGGTCGCCGATCTTGGCCGTGAAGTCGCCGATCAGCAGTGTGACGTCATGCCCCATGCGCTGGAAGCGGTTGAGGATGATCATCGGCACCACATGGCCGAGGTGCACATCGGCGGCCGTCGGGTCGATGCCCAGCTTGATGGCCAGACCCTGGCCCGCGCCGCGGCGCTCCTCGATCCGCTTGGCCAGCTCCGCCACGCCGGGCAGGATCTCGACCGTACGGGACGCGATCAGCTCGGCCTGCTCCGTCGGCGAGAGGTCCGTCAGGTCGATATAGCGCCGCGAGCCCGTCTCCTCGAGCAGCCGCTCGACGGTCTTGTCGGAGGAGAGGTCCTGGCTGAGGAGCTCGCTGGCGCGGGCGACGGATTCGCCGAGGCGTGTCATGGCGTTCCTGGTGATAGACGAAACGGATACGGATCAGATCGATCGGGCGGGGACCAGTCTATTCGGCTCGTTCACACCCCCTTGCTGACCGAGCTCATATTGAAGTCCGGAATGCGCAGCGGCGGCACCGCGGCGCGGTTGAAGTAGTCGCTCCACTCCCGCGCCAGCGTCCGCTCGGTGCGGCCCGCCTCGGTGGCGCGGGCGAGCAGATCCACCGGCGACTCGTTGAACCGGAAGTTGTTCACCTCACCGACCACCTCGCCGTTCTCCACGAGATAGACGCCGTCCCTGGTCAGCCCGGTGAGCAGCAGCGTGGCCGGGTCGACCTCGCGGATGTACCACAGACAGGTCAGCAGCAGCCCGCGCCCGGTCGAGGCGACCATCTCCTCCAGCGAGCGGGTGCCGCCCGCGTCCACGATGAGGTTGTCGACCGCGGGGGCCAGCGGCAGCCCCGTGAGGGCGGCGGTGTGCCGGGTGGTGACCAGCTGCTGGAGCACCCCGTCACGGACCCAGTCGGTGGCGGACAGCGGCAGACCGTTGTCGAAGACCGACGCGTCGTCCCCGGACGAGTGCGCGATCACGAACGGCGCCGCCTCGAGCCCCGGCTCGGCCGGGTCGCTGCGCAGCGTGAAGGGCAGCTCGGACAGCTTCTCACCGACCCGGGTGCCACCGCCCGGCTTGCTGAAGACCGTACGGCCCTCCGCCGCGTCCCGCGCCGAGGACGACCAGAGCTGGTCGATCAGCAGATCGGCCACCGCGCTCGGCGGCAGCAGCGTCTCGTAGCGGCCGGCCGGCAGCTCGACCCTGCGCTCGGCCCAGGCGAGCCGCCGGGCCAGCTCGGCGTCGATCGCGGCCGGGTCCACATCGGTGAAGTCGCGGGTGGCCCGCCCGGCCCAGGCCGAACGCGTCCGGTCCGGGGACTTGGCGTTGACCTCGAGCGTGCCGGTCGGCTGGTCATGGCGCAGCCGCAGCCCGGTGGAGCTGCCGAGATAGCTGGAGACCAGCTCATGGTGGGCGAATCCGTACAGCTCCCGGCCGCCCGCGCGGGACCGGGCGAAGGACTCGCCGAGGGCGGGGGCGAAGTCGGCGAACACCTCGGAGGAGGTCACGGCGGGGGAGTCGGTGAAACCGGGGGAGACCGCCGCGCCCGCCTCCCGCTCCACCAGCGGCTGGGCGTCCTCGGCCGGCTCCGCCTCCCGCGCCGCCGCCTCGGCGGCCCGGACCAGCGGCTCCAGCTCCTCGGCGGTGACCGCGGACCGGGACACCACGCCCGAGGCGGTGCCCTGCCCGCCGTTCACGGTGGCCACGACGGTCAGGGTGCGGCCGCGGGTGACGCCGTTGGTCGTCAGGGCGTTGCCCGCCCAGCGCAGATTGGCCGTCGAGGTCTCGTTCGCGATCACCACACAGCCGTCCGCGCGGGACAGCTCCAGGGCGCGCTCGACGATCTCATGGGGCTGCACGCTCATCGTCCGGCCTCCTGGGTGGTGTTGAGGATGCTGACGCCGCGGAACAGCGCCGACGGGCAGCCGTGCGAGACCGCCGCGATCTGCCCCGGCTGGGCCTTTCCACAGTTGAAGGCGCCGCCCAGGACATACGTCTGCGGGCCGCCCACGGCCGTCATCGAACCCCAGAAGTCGGTGGTGGTGGCCTGGTAGGCGAAGTCGCGCACCTGTCCGGCGAGCGCGCCGTTCCTGATGCGATACGCCCTCTGTGCCGTGAACTGGAAGTTGTACCGCTGCATATCGATCGACCATGAGCGGTCGCCGACCAGATACAGACCGTTCTCGACGTCCCCGATCAGCGCCTCCGTCGAGGGGCCGCCGGAAGCGGGCCGCAGCGATACGTTCGCCATCCGCTGCACCGGTACATGGCCCGGCGAATCGGCGAAGGCACAGCCGTTCGAACGCTCGAAGCCGGTCAGCCGGGCGATCCGGCGGTCCAGCTGATAGCCGACGAGGGTGCCGCCCTTCACCAGGTCCCAGGACTGGCCGGCCACGCCCTCGTCGTCGTAGCCGATGGTGGCCAGCCCGTGCTCGGCGGTCCGGTCCCCGGTCACATTCATCACCTCGGAGCCGTACTTCAGCTTTCCGAGCTGGTCGAAGGTGGCGAAGGAGGTGCCCGCGTACGCCGCCTCGTAGCCGAGCGCGCGGTCCAGCTCGGTGGCGTGGCCGATCGACTCATGGATGGTCAGCCACAGATTGGACGGGTCCACCACGAGGTCGTACGACCCGGCCTCGACGGATGGCGCACGCATCTTCTCGGCCAGCAGTTCCGGGATCTCCGCCAGCTCCGCGTCCCAGTCCCAGCCGCCCGCGCCGGGCCCACCGGTCAGATACTCCCAGCCGCGCCCGACCGGCGGGGCGAGAGTGCGCATCGAGTCGAACTCCCCGCTCGCCGGATCCACGGCCACGGCCGTGAGCTGCGGATGCAGCCGCACCCGCTGCTGGGTGGTCGTGGTGCCCGCCGTGTCCGCGTAGAACTTGTTCTCCTGCACGGTCAGCAACGACGCGTCCGCGTGCGCGACCCCATCGGCCGCGAGCAGCCGCCGGCTCCACTCGGCGAGCAGCCCGGTCTTGTCGGAGTCGGCCACATCGAACGGGTTGACCTCATACGACGAAACCCAGGTCTTGTCGGCATGCACCGGCTCGTCCGCCAACTCCACCCGCTCATCGGACCCCGCCGCCTCGATCACCTTGGCCGACAGCTTCGCCATCGCCACGGCCTGCGAGGCCACCCGCGCGGCGGCGTCCATGCTCAGATCCACCCCCGACGCGAACCCCCAGGCCCCGCCGTGCACCACCCGCACCGCGTACCCCAGATCGGTGGTGTCGGAGGACCCGGACGGCCGGGCATCCCGCAACCGCCAAGCGGCACTCCGCACCCGCTCCAACCGGAAGTCGGCATGCCCGGCCCCAAGCGCGCGGGCCCGCGCCAGCGCCGCGTCCGCGAGTGCTCTGAGCGGCAGCGCGAGGAAGGACGGATCAATCTCATGCGTCACGGGCGGCTCCTCTTCGTCGCGTACGTGGTGTGGTGTCCGTCGGCAGTGAACCATGCGGCTGGGGGGTGGGGCGCGGTAATTGCCGTTGCGCTCTGCGCGGCGAAAGGACAACGGCCGCCCCGGTTGCCCAGGGCGGCCGAACGGGCTGGTTACGCGCTGAACTCTTCAGCCGTGAGACGGTCGATGAACGCGTCCCACTGGCGTATGGAGAAGGCGAGTTGTGATCCGTGGCGGTTCTTGGAGTCCCGTACGTGGACGGTGTCGGCGGTGGCGGCCACCTCGACGCACATGCCGCCCTCACCGCTGCTGTAGCTGCTCTTGAACCACGACAGCTCGACGTCGTTGTTGTTCACGTTTCTCCCCGCAGTTTTTCGATGAAGTCCAGCGACTCCCGTGGAGTGAGAGCCTGGGCCCTGATGATCCCGTAGCGCTGTTCGAGCGTGCGGACCGCTTTGCGATCCGTCAGCAATCTGCTGATGTCCTGGGCCTCTACGTAGGCCATCATCTGGCGCCCCTTGGGCTCCAGCAAGGCAAACGGGCCGCCAGCTCCGGCGTGCTCTTCCAGCCCCGTCGGCATGACTTGAAGATCTACATTTCGCATCCGGCCGATGTGCAGCAGGTGTTCCAACTGTGCGCGCATCACCGGTGTTCCGCCGCACGGTCGGCGCAACACCGCCTCCTCGGTCACGAAGCTCATGATGGGCGGGGGTTGCCGAGTGATGAGTTCCTGCCGGGCCAAGCGGGCGGTGACCCGCTGCTCGATGGTCTCCTCGCCCAGCATTGGGCGTTGCATCGTGAAGACAGCGCGGGCGTAATCGCCGGTCTGGAGCAACCCGTTGATCACCTGGTTTTCGTACGCGTGGAACTCGACCGCCTGCGCCTCCAGCCGTGCCGCGCCCCGGAAGAACGCCGGGAGCTGTACGTTGGCGACTTCCTCCCTGGCCGCCCGCAGCACCCCGAACGCCTCCAGAGCCTCGTCCGCCGCGTCCAGGAAGTCGGGCTGGGGCACCCGGCGTCCCTGCTCGACCGAGGAGACCTGCTCCTCGCTGTACCCGATCGCCTCACCCAACTGCGCCTGTGTGAGCCCCGCCCGTTCGCGGAAGAGCTTCACCTGCCTGCCGATGCACTTGACGATGTCACCCGCCATGACCCACCCACCTCCTTGCGCGAGAACGCGCCCCTTCCCCTCGGCGTCACGGCGGTCCTCCCGTACGGGCACCGACCGTGCCCGTACCACGACCCTGCGTACCCGTCGCCCGCTGGTCAGGCTAAGCGTGCTTCGCCACGCTCGGTGACGTGAATGGCGAAAATCCCCCTAGCGGTACGTTCGAGATGTTCTTCACCTCTTCCCGGCGCGGTGCCCGGCTTGCCCGGCGCCTCGTCGTTCGCAGACTGGAGGAGTGGGGCATTCCCCGCGGCAGTGACGCCTCGCAGAGCCTCGCGCTGATCGCGGGAGAACTCGCCGCGAACGCCGTGAGCCATGGGCACGTGCCCGGTCGGCACTTTCATCTGCGGCTCAGCGTTCAGCCCCCGCCCGGTACCGATGGCCGTCGGGCCCCCGCCTCGGCCCGTATCGAGGTGTCCGACGCCCGCGACGAGCGGCGCCCGGTGCTCCATGACCGGGACGACGAGGCGGAGGGTGGGCGCGGGCTGCTGCTCGTGGACGCGCTCGCGTCGAAGTGGGGGGTGGCCGAACGAGGCGTCGGTAAGACGGTGTGGTGCGAATACGCTCTCGCGTCCGAGGAGTGCCGGTCGCAGCAGGTCACGGGAGACAGTGGAGCCGGCGATGCGCGATGATGGAGGCACAGACGAGCAGGTTCGCTGTGGTGAAGGAGCGTCGGCCGTGGAGTACGGACGTCTACGGGAAATCGCGGAGCGGCTCGCCGAGCACGCCCCGGACCCGTTCCGGGGCTATGAGATCAGTGGTGACGAGATCGTCATGATGATGTCGCCCTCGCGTCCGCACGAGTTCATCGCTCTACGTATCCGCCAGCAGCTTGACCGGCAAATCCCGTCTTTTCTGGTCGCTCACACGGGCGGTGAGGTGGAAGATGCCTCTCTTGGGAAACTTCGGCGCCCTGATCTGATCGTCGTTCCGGACGCGGTGTTTGCCGAGAACACGATGGCGCCGTTCCATCCACGAGATGTCGCTTTGGTCGCCGAGATCGTCTCGCCGTCGAATCACTCCACCGACTATGTCGAGAAGATGCACGACTACCCGGCGATGGGCATCCCTCTCTATCTTCTTGTCGACCCACGGAAGGGCACGATCGCGGCCCTGTCCGATCCGGGTCCCGGGCTCGGCGGTGAGGGCCCCCGTTACCGCACCCGCAGTGATTACGCCTTCGGCGACGAGGTGACCATCGGTGACTGGACCCTTGCCACCACGGACCTGCGGACCTATCCCGAGGACCGCTGACCCGCCGACCGCCGTCGGCGGCCAGCAGCCGCCGGCTCCACTCGGCGAGCAGCCCGGTCTTGTCGGAGTCGGCCGCGTCGAAAGGGTTGATGTCTTGTGGACGTGCACCGTCCTTACATCATGGGGATTGGTGCTCGTGGATCGTCGATGTCGACTGTGATTTCCACCGTGGAAGTTGAGACGAAGGTGGCGACGTTGTTGATCAAGTGGATCTGATCAAATGGATTCGAATCCATGAAGAAGATCGCCCAAACTAGTGAGCGATCGGTGGTCAAGCGGGCGATAAAACCCTCGGAGCCATAAGAGCCCTCGCCGCCCCACAGTAGCCCCCGCCCGCCCAAGTCTGTCTCGACAAGTCCATCAACTGAGGATGTCCATGATGGATCATCCGCAAGCATGCCACTCAAATCGAAAGGCGCCTGGATCGTTAGTCCGCTCGATGCTTCGGGAGTGAGGCTCACGTCGAAGGATTGCCCATCGGCGAAGTGCAGGGCATCTCGGATGGGGAGCTGAAATTCTTTCCACAGCTCTGTGATGGTGGTCATTTCCCCTTCTTGCATTTATTGTTCCGAACGTGATCTGGTCTCTGTTCTAGTCCCGTTGGCGGCACAGGCTCACCAAGCTCATTCCTGTTCCGTGCTGAGTTCATGCGTCTTCTGAATTGCTCTGCCCAGGTTCGCCCAGTTGTAGAATCAGGGTGGACAGCATTCGGGTCGACGTGTTCGATTGCCACGGGCGCCCCAACTTCGCGCGCCGCATCAAGCCTTCGGTTGTCGTATGACACCAGTTGACCGTCTACCTCCATGACTCTCAAAGCCGCTCCAGGTTGGCGCCAATCCCATTCTCCAGAGCGCATCTTCTCTGCGTAGTCGTTCGGAGATACGGTGCGTTGTGAAAAGTTTATATCGTTAGGGTTGGCCCATTCTACGCCGTCATCCCCGGCGAGCCCTAGGTGATCACTCCAAGTGTGGGGATTGTCGACATAGCTTGTCGCATTGGGGGCTGGAACCAATCCGAGCGGGTCAGGGGTGGTGTACCGAGCAGATTCCGGGTCGTAGTGGCGGAAATAGTTGTAGTGGAGGCCGGTTTCCGGGTCGGCGTATTGGCCGGGGAAGCGGAGGGGGCAGTCGGCTGAGCCGGGTGGGGCGGGGAGGGGGGTGCCCCAGAGGGTGGTGCGGTGTTGCCAGGCCAGGGTGCCGTCAGGGGTGACCAGTTCGGTGGGGGTGCCGACCAGGTCGGTGATGATGGCGTGGAGGCGGGCGTCGTATTCCGCTTGGGGGGTGGTCTTGCTCAGGGGCGGGCATGGGGTTTCCGCTGGGGCACCCGGTATGTGGTGCTCGGTTTGGGTCAGGGGGCGGTGGGTGTCCGGGGCATAGTCCCAGGTCAGTGTTGTGCCATCGGCCGCTGTCTGTTCCGCCAGGCGGGTGCCGTCCCAGGTGAAGTCGATTCGGTCGGCGGCCGTGCCGTCTTTCGCGAGGCGTTGTTTCGCGGTGCGGCGGCCCAACGGGTCATAGGTGTAGTGCCAGTGGTCGCCGTCCGGGGTTGTCGCGTCCGTCAGGCGGTCTTCGGGGCTCCAGGTGTAGGTCCACGTTCGGGTCTGGCCGTTCAGCAGCTTGCGGGTGCGGCGGGTGAGGCGGCCCTGGGCGTCGTGTTCGTATGTGGTGCGGCCTGCTCGGTGGATCACCGTGCCGGTGACCTCGCGGTCGCCGGGCGCCTCATGGCCCGGGGCCGTGGCGTGCGTCAGGTTGCCCGCCGTGTCGTAGGCGTACGTCTCGGTCCACCCGTGGGCGTGGACCGCCGTCACGCGCCCGACCGGGTCGAGGTCGAAGCGGCGGGTGCCGGACGTCAGCTCGCGGATCTCGGTGAGGTGGTCGTCGGGGCGGTAGCCGTACGCCCGGTGCTGGACGAGGGCGTTGGCCGGGCCGGTGACGGTCTGGCCCGTCAGGCGGTCCAGGGCGTCCCACGCCTGGGCCAGGGTCACGTCGTCGCCGAACGTACGTGTCGTCTCGCGGCCCGCCGCGTCGTACGCGAAGTGCAGGGAGTTGTCCGCCGTGGTGAGGGACAGCGGGCGGCCTGTCGCGTCGTAGGTCCAGGTCGAGCGCAGGCCGCTCGGGGTGATCCGCTCGGTGCGGTTGCCCGCCGCGTCGTATGCGTACGACGTCGTACGGTCGCCCACCGTCTCCGTCAGAACCCGGCCCCGCGCGTCATACGTGCGGCTCAGCTCCGTGTCCGGGTTCGCCGCCCGCGTCAGGCGGCTCGCCGCGTCGTACGCGAACGTCGTCTCCGTGCCGTCCGCCGTGCGCGTGGCGACCGTGCGGCCCAGCGCGTCACGCGTGTAGGCCAGCGATTCGCCCGCGCCGTTCGCCCGGGATATCAGGCGGCCCGCCGCGTCGTGCTGGTACGACAGCGTGCGCCCGTTGAAGTCGGTTTCGGCGCTGAGCCGCCCCGCCCCGTCATACGCGTACGTCCACGTCAGGCCCTGCGGGTTCGTGACCCCGGTCAGGCGCAGCTCGGTGTCGTACGTGAAGGCGTACGTCGCCCCGTCCGGGTCGGTCCGGGTCGCCGGGAGGTCGAAGTGGGTGTGGGTGTGGCGGGTGGTGTTGCCCGCCGGGTCGGTGTGTTCCGCGAGGTTGCCCTCGGCGTCCCAGGCCCAGGTCTCGCGGCTGCCGTCCGGCCGGGTGCGCCAGGCGGGCTTGCCCTCGATGGTCCAGCCTTGGCGGGTGACATGGCCCAAGGGGTCGGTGACGCGCGTGATGCGGCCATGGGTGCCCCGGCGGACCGTGGTCGTGTTGCCCAACGCGTCGGTGACCTCCACCGGCAGGCCCGCCGCGTCGCATACGACCCGGGTCGTGTGGCCCAGCGCGTCCGTGACCGAGGTCAGGTTCCCCGACTCGTCATACGTGTAGTGCGTCTCCGCGCCCATCGGGTCCGTCGTCCGGACGCGGTTGCCCCGTTCGTCGTACGCGTGGCGCCACACGGCCCCGTCCGGCTCGCGGACCTCCAGCGGCCTGCCGTACGTGTCATACGTGGCCGTGGCCACCGTGCCGTCCGGGCGGGCGACGCGTATCAGGTTGCCGGAGTCGTCGTGCGTGTAGTGCGTCTCCGCGCCCAGTGGGTCGGTCACCGACAGCGGACGGCGGCCCGGTCCCAGGGCCCACTCGGTGCGGGTGGTGTGGCCCAGGGCATCGGTGCGGGCCACCGCCCGGTACGCCTCGTCGAAGACATACGTGACGCGGTGGCCGAGCGAGTCCGTGTAGACGGTGGTGCGGGACGCCTCGTCGTAGTGGAAGCGGCCGGTCATCATGTCGTCCGAGCCGATGGTGCGCAGCACCCGGCCCCGGTGGTCATAGACGTACCCGAAGCTGGTGCCGTTGCGGTCGGTCCAGGACGTGACGCGGTGCTGGTCGTCGTAGGTGAACCGCATCGGCTCGGCGGCGGAGTTGAAGACCTCGGTCAGGTCGCCCACCGCGTTGTAGCCGAAGGAGACCAGCACGGTCCCTCCCTCGGCGTCACCCACGCCCAGCAGCCGCAGCCCGGTGACGCGCATCAGCTCCGGGTCGGTGTCGATCGCGATGCGGTACCCGCCGGAGTGCGCCACCTCGCGCGGGGTGCCGTCCTCGTCGTACGTGAAGGTGATGGTCCGGCCGTTGCGGTCCTCGATCACCGTCAGGGGGAGTTCGTTGCCCGCCAACGGGTCGAAGCGCAGTGTGCGCCCCTGCTCCGGGATCTCGATCCGCATCGCGCCGCCCGCCGCGCCGTCCCAGCGCAGCGGCCAGCGCGGGCCCCGCGCCGGATAGGTGTCCTCCCCGGGCGTCGGCACCCCGTAGCGCAGCACCATCCCGTCGGCCGTGACGAACACGATCCCGTCCGCGTCCAGCTCCAGCCGCTGGTCCAGCGTGGCCGCCCAGGTGCGGCCGAACCAGCCGCCGCAGGTGTGCCCGGAGACGAACGTGCGCTCCAGGACCAGGGGGAGCGCGCCGGGCAGGGACACGTCCGTGGCCGGCATGACCATCTCGCCGGTCGCGACGTCGACCGGGTCGCCCTCGCAGTTCCTGTCACGCGCGTGCTGGTCGTGTGTGCCCTCACTGTCCGCCCGCCGGGACGCCTCGCCGTCCCGGCCCAGGACCTTCTTGCGGGCCGCCAGCCGCTGGGCGGCGGTCCGGCTCGTCCCGAGCTCCTTGCGCAGGGCGCTCGCACCGCCCGTGGCCAGGGCGAGCAGCAGCGACGGGGTGATCTCGCCCGCCGCGCGCAGCGGGTCCTTGGACCACATGTCCCAGTTCGTGACCGCCTTGGCGAACTCCTTGGGGTGCTGGGCCGCGTACGCCGCGCCGTCCACCATCCCGGCCAGTTGCATCGCGAAGCCCTGGGCGTCGCCCTTGAGGAGCGAGGCGGGCAGCTCGGCCGCGCCCAGGATGCCGTAGTGGACCTTCCACAGCCCGTCCTTGAGGCCGCCCCCGACCTTCTGCCAGTTGCTCGGCTTGTTCGGGGCCTTCTCCGCCGCCTTGTCGATCTTCTTCTTCGACGCGTCGACGACCAGCCGCAACTCCTCGATCAGCTTGTCCAGCCGACCGATACACGCCTCCATCGCGGCGATGCCCGGATCGGTCTCCGAAGGCTTCTCCGGCAACCGCTCGTCGCCGCGCGTCACCGCGTCGTTGTACGACTCGACCTTCTTGCCGTGCGCCCTGGACGCCGCCCGCGCCGCGTCCGCGTCCTCGATGATCGGCTCACACCGCTTCTGCACCGACCGCAGCTTGGTGGCGTACGCCGCCAGTGCGCTCGCCGCATGGGTGAACTGGTCATGGCCCGAGGTCAGCTCCTTCGGCAGCCGGTCGACCGCCGTCCGGAACTCGCTCGCGCCCTTGCCGGACCAGTCCGCCAGCTCCAGCGGCCGCAGCTTGTCCTTGCCGTCCTGGAAGGCACCCGCGTACGCGCGCAGCTCCAGCACCAGGTCGTCGATGTCGTCCGGATTGCCGGGGATCAGATCCTTGGGCTTGGCGTCCTCCGGTATCCGTATCTGCGGGGGCCGCCCCGCGTCCGGATCGCCCATCAGGACTCGTCCCCGTACTCACTCTGTAACGTGCGCGCGAACTTCGACAACGCCGTGTCCTCCGGGCGCTTCTCCATTTCCGGCGCGCCCACATGGTCCCAGGACCACTTGCCCGCCGCGCCCGAGGGGAGCTTGGCCATGTTCTCGTCCGAGGGCCAGAAGTCCTTGATCCGCATCAGATCCGCCAGCATGTACCCGGCTATCGCCTCGTACAGCCGCTCCACCACCGCGTCCGCGTGATCGGCCAGCTCGCCCATGCCGAAGCCCCACTCCTTGAGGAACCCCTTGCCCGATTCCAGGAGTTCGGGGGCGCCGCAGTGCTGGAGATAGGCCGTCAGCTTCTCCTGGTGGTTCCTCGCGGCTCGGGCTCCGACGACCGACTCCTCCAGCGGGGCGATCAGGCCCTTCACCGAGGCGATCTCGATCTTGTAGCCGTCGGCACCCTCGTTGCCGCCGTACTTGCCGTGTTCGCCGCCCTCGCTGGGGGCGCGGTTCACATTCCTCGCGTCGGGATCAGCCACCGTCGGCCCCCTCCGTGTCGCGCAGTGTCGCGGCGTCCAGCAGGAAGGGGCGCTCGCCGAGTGGGTCCACCAGCGCCCGTACGCCCTCGGGCAGCAGGCCCACCAGGTCCTCGACGGTCGTGGACGCCCATCCGCACGCCCCCGCGAAGCGCGCGAGCCCCTCCAGTGAGGTGAAGACCGGCACCAGCGGGCCGTCTTCGGCGGTCTCCGAGACCAGGAAGCCCGGCTCCTCCGGACGCTGGAAATACAGCCGCGCCCTCCGCAGCGCCGCCCACTTCTCCGGCTCCGACATCCGCGCCGCGGTCTCCTGGCGGATGAGGTCCGCCAGTGTCGTTCTGCCCGCCTGACCAGGCGGTCTGCTGTCCCCTCCCCCAAACATGCGGGCCATCTTCGCACAGGTGACTGACACCAGTGGTGACCGCCGCGCGACGCGCCGTGATGAATGGGTGGACCTAAAGGTCTGGACCAATATCCGAGATTCACGGACCCGTGAGAGAGGCCGGGGCCAGGAAGTGCAAGATCGGCAGGGTCTACCGGTTTTGTCCGCGACTGGCTATCCCTGGAAGTGCGGTCCGGGCCAGGGCCGCATTCCTGGAAGGAGCCCGGTCATGGACGACTGGTACGTGGACGACCGCTGTACCAACTGCGACGTCGCCCGGCAGCTGGCGCCAGAGTTGATCAGCGAGGTCGGCGGGCAGTCGGAGGTCGTGCGTCAGCCGCGCGACGAGGCGGAGACGCGGCGCCTGCACGCGGCCGTCTTCGCCTGTCCCACCCGCTCGATCCGCCGGACGTCCGGGCCGCCGGACCGGGCGCTCGACCCGTTCCCCATGGCGCTGGACGACGGGGTGCTGATCTGCGGCCACAATTCCCAGCACACCGCCGGGGCCAACTCCTATCTGCTGCCGCGGCCGTCCGGCACGGCGATGATGATCGACACGCCGCGCTGGAGCCGGGAGCTGGCCGGGCGTTACGCGGCGTCGGGCCCCGTCACCGATGTGCTGCTGACCCACCGCGACCACGCCGCACACGGCCGTCGCTACGCGGACCACTTCGGTGCCCGGCTGTGGATCCACGAGGGTGATCTGGACGCGGCGCCCGACGCGGACCGGGTGATCCGGGGGTTGGAGCCCGTGGAGATCGGCGAGGGGGTTACGGCCCATCCGCTGCCGGGCCACACCCGGGGCAGTGTGCTCTACCTCGCGGACGACCGGTACTGCTTCAGCGGCGACAGCATCTACTGGTCGCGCGCGATCGGAGACCTGGCCGTCGCGGAGAGCGTGACCTGGTACTCCATCGAGGAGCTGGCCGCCTCACTGGCGAGGGTGGCCGGACGGCTGCGTTGCGAGTGGATGCTGCCGGGGCACGGGGACCGGTGCCGTCTGGACGCCGACGAGATGTCCCGACGTCTGCGGGCGCTGGCGGAGCGCACGGGGCTGCTGCGGCCCCGGCCGATCGACTTCACGGCCGTCCGCTGGTGACGGAGCGGCCGGGTGACAGAGAGGCCGGGTATCAGAGAGGTCGTGATCGGGTCCGGCGGGTGCTCGGTGACCACTGGGCTTCTGTAGGAAGTCGACAGGGAGGGACACACGCCCCTGTGGCTGCCCGATTCCTCCTCGGGGGCCTTGGACCGATAGTTTGCGAGGGTAGGGGTCGGCACGCACTGTGACGTCCGGCTCGACACCGACATGAGAGATCGACAAGAGAAGGTGGTCCCTTGAGCCGCTCGGTTCTCGTCACCGGAGGCAACCGCGGCATCGGCCTCGCCATCGCCCGTGCCTTCGCCGACGCTGGCGACAAGGTCGCCATCACCTACCGGTCGGGTGAGCCGCCGGCCGGCTTCCTCGCGGTCAAGTGCGACATCACCGAGCCGGAGCAGGTCGAGCAGGCGTACAAGGAGATCGAGGAGAAGCACGGCACGGTCGAGGTCCTGGTGGCCAACGCCGGGGTCACCCGCGACCAGCTGCTGATGCGGATGTCCGAGGAGGACTTCGCCGCCGTCCTCGAGACCAACCTCACCGGCACGTTCCGCGTGGTCAAGCGGGCCAACCGGGGGATGCTGCGGGCCCGTAAGGGGCGCGTGGTGCTGATCTCGTCGGTCGTCGGGCTGATGGGTTCGGCCGGTCAGGCGAACTACGCCGCGTCCAAGGCGGGCCTGGTGGGCTTCGCCCGCTCCCTCGCCCGCGAGCTGGGCTCGCGCAACATCACCGTCAATGTGGTCGCGCCCGGATTCGTCGACACGGACATGACGCGTGCGCTCAACGACGACCAGCGCGAGAACATCGTGAAGCAGGTACCGCTCGCGCGATACGCGCAGCCCGAGGAGATCGCCGCCTCGGTCCGCTTCCTGGCCTCCGACGAGGCCGCGTACATCACTGGAGCCGTCATCCCTGTCGACGGCGGATTGGGCATGGGTCACTGAACGTCATGAGTGGAATTCTCGCTGGTAAGCGCATCCTGGTCACGGGCGTCATCACCGAGGCGTCCATCGCCTTCCACGCCGCCAAGCTGGCCCAGGAGGAGGGCGCCGAGGTCATCCTCACCGGCTTCGGCCGGGTCTCCCTCGTCGAGCGGATCGCCAAGCGGCTGCCCAAGCCCGCCCCGGTCATCGAGCTGGACGTGCAGAACCAGGAGCAGCTGGACGGCCTGGCCGACAAGGTGCGCGAGCACCTGGGCGAGGGCGTCGACCTCGACGGCGTGGTGCACTCCGTCGCCTTCGGCCCGCAGGGCGCGTTCAACTTCCTCGAGGGCACCTGGGAGGACGTCGGCACGGCCGTGCACGTCTCGGCCTACTCCCTCAAGGCGCTCACCATGGCCTGCCTGCCGGTCATGGAGCGCGGCGGCTCGATCGTCGGCCTGACCTTCGACGCCCAGTTCGCCTGGCCGAAGTACGACTGGATGGGCGTGGCCAAGGCGGCGCTGGAGTCCACCAACCGCTACCTCGCCCGCGACCTCGGCGAGCGGAACGTCCGCTGCAACCTGGTCTCCGCCGGGCCCATCAAGTCCATGGCCGCGAAGTCCATCCCCGGCTTCGAGGAGCTCGCGGACGTGTGGAACCACCGGGCCCCGATCGGCTGGGACCTGACCGACCCGGAGCCGGCCGGCCGCGGCGTCGTGGCCCTGCTGTCCGACTGGTTCCCGCGCACCACGGGCGAGATCGTGCATGTCGACGGCGGTGTGCACATGATGGGTGCCTGAGCCCACGGCCGCGCCCATGGCGTTTCCGCGCGACGGCCGCCGTCCCGCTCCCGCGCACCGCGGGTCCGGGCGGCGGCCGTTCCGCGTTCGCGTTCACCCGTTCGGGGGAGTAGGACGCGCGTACGGGTGGTGAGTACACGCACTCTGGAGTCATACGCCCCGTAACGCCTGATACGCCCCATACCCGAGGTGCTCCTGACACGCCTCGCACGACGAACCGACTCACCGGAGCGCCGGCGCCGGCGACACGGCCGAGGAGGTCCCGCATGCGTACGACCCGCCGTGTCGCGGCCGCGGTGCTGCTCGTAGCCACGGTGGGTCTGGTCATCGCCGCATCCAGCTCCGCCGCGCAGGACCGGCCCCGGCCGCGCCAGGCCGCCTGCAACACCACGGTGCGCGGCTCGCACGCCACCGTCGACTGCTTCAACCCCAATCCACGCGTCGACCGGGTGCAGTTGCATGTCGAATGCGCCCACTGGTGGGACCCGGACATGGACGCCCGCCCGGTGGAGGTCGGCCCGGCGCAGTATGTGCGGCTCGCCGAGCGCTGCTGGAAGGAGATACGGAAGGCATGGGTGAGCCACCGCTGAGCGCGGGGCCCTACTACGGCCGCTACTACGGTCACTACTCACTACTACGGTCACTACTACGGCCACTGCTGGGGCCATTGCTACGGCCACTAGCACGGCCGCTACTGGGAAACGGGTCGCTCAGCGGCTCCGGAAACGGCAGCCGAACGGGTGGGTGCTTGCCTCGGCCGCCGCCCGTTCCCCGTCCCCCTCCCGGATCGCCTCCACCAGCCGTCCGTGGTCCACATACGTGTCCGGGCCCATCCCGCTGTCCACGTCAGCGCGCAGGAAGTCCCGTACGACCGCGCCCAGATCCGCGTACAGCTCGGCCAGCACATCGTTGTGCGCGGCGGCCACGACCGCCATGTGCAAGGTGGCGTCCGCCTCGACGAAGGCGTCCGGGTCGCCCGCCTCCCAGGCCCGCTCGCGCCGGTCCAGCTGGGCGTCCAGCTGCTTGAGCTCCGGCTCGGTACGGCGCTCCGCGGCCAGCTGGGCCGCCTTGGTCTCCAGGGCGCTGCGCAGCTCGGCCACATGACGGGGATCGGCGGCGGCGAAGCGGCGGTGCATCACCCCGGCCAGTTCGCTGGTGGCCAGTACGTACGTACCCGAGCCCTGGCGGATGTCCAGCAGCCCGTTGTGCGCGAGGGCGCGCACGGCCTCCCGCACGGTGTTGCGCGCGACCCCGAGCTGCTCGACCAGCTCGGGCTCGGTGGGGATCCGCGAGCCCACCGGCCACTCACCCGAGGTGATCTGGGCGCGCAGCTGGGCGATCACCTGGTCGGCGAGGGCGGAGCGCCGGGGCGAGGTCAGCGGCATAACTCTCCTGTGCGTGCGTGCGTGCGGCGGATGCGATGCGGACGGGGCCCCGAGGTGGGCAAACGGACGCCCCTTCCATGATGCCGTCCGGCCGTTACCGGGTGGTCGCTATCCACTGGACGAGCATTCATCCCATCATTCTATGATGGTCGGCATGCATACGCCCCCCTCTGACGACCTCGCGACGCCCGAGACCGCCGCCTCCGCGCCCCAACCGGCGGAACCGGAAGGACCGCGCCGCGTGGCCTCGCCCTGGCGCGGCCGCGTCATGGCGGCAGGGCTCATGCTCGCCGCGCTCAATCTCCGTCCCGCCGTCACCAGCCTCGGTCCGCTGCTGGAGGAGGTCCGCGACGGCCTCGGGATGAGCGGCACGGTCGCCGGAGTGCTCACCTCCGTGCCCGCGGCCTGCTTCGCGCTCTTCGGGCTCACCGCGCCTCGGCTGGCCCGGCGCTGGGGGCCGGGGGCCGTCGTCTGCGCCGGGCTCGCCGCCATCGCCACCGGTCTGCTGCTGCGCCCCTTCGCCGGCGGGACCGTGGTCTTCCTGGCCGCCAGCGCGCTCGCCCTGGCCGGGATCGCGGTGAGCAACATCCTGATGCCGGTGATCGTCAAGCGCTGGTTCCCGGACCGGGTCGGCGCGATGACCGGGCTGTACTCGATGGGCCTGTCGCTGGGCACGGCCGCCGCCGCGGCGGCCACCGTGCCGATGACCGACGCGCTGGGCGGCTCCTGGCGGAGCGGGCTCGGGGTGTGGGCGCTGCTCGCCGTGGTGGCGCTGGTGCCCTGGCTGTTCCTCGCCCGCGCCGGTGCGAGCGGCCCGGAGGCGGGCGGTACGGATACGGAGGCACCTGCCGCGGCCGAGACCGCCGCGGCCCCCGCCGGCGCCCCCGCGATGCGCGTCACCCGCTCCCCCCTCGCCTGGGCCATGGCCGTCTTCTTCGGCTTCCAGGCCACCGCCGCGTACATCTCCATGGGCTGGATGCCGCAGATCTTCCGGGACGCGGGAGTCTCCGCCTCCACCTCCGGTCTGCTGCTGGCCGTGATGATGGCGATGGGCGTGCCGCTCGCCTTCGTCCTGCCGCGGATCGCCGCCCGGCTGCGGCACCAGGGCGTCCTGGTCGTCATCCTCGGCGTCTTCGGGCTCACCGGTTACGCCGGGCTGTGGCTGGCCCCGGCCGAGGGCGCCTGGGCGTGGGCCGTGCTGCTCGGCATCGCCAACTGCGCCTTCCCGCTCGCCCTCACCATGATCGGGATGCGGACGAGGACCCACGCGGGCGTCGTCCGGCTGTCGGCCTTCGCGCAGAGCGTCGGCTATCTGCTGTCCATCCCGGGCCCGCTGCTGGTCGGCGTGCTCTACCAGCACAGCGGCGGCTGGGGGCAGCCGCTCGCGCTGATGGCCGGGTTCATGGTGCCGCAGATCGTCGCGGGCGTACTGGCCGGACGCGACCGCCACCTCGAGGACGAAGGCTGACGGGCTCGGAGTCTGACGAGCACGGAGTCTGACGAGCACGGAGTCTGACGAGCACGGAGTCCGACGAGGACGAAGGCCGACGAGCGCACGGCACGACGAGGGCGAGGGGCCGGGCGGTCTCGCGAACCGGGGATGGGACACTGGTGTCATGCCAGTGCTCGATGAGAACCCCCCGAACGGCCAGAAGAAGCTCCTCGTCATCTTCGGCGTGATGCTGGGCATCACCGCGGTCATCGCCGTGATCGCCACCATCGCCTCGCCCTGACCTGGGGCGGCAGCCGGATGGTGGGGCTGGCCCCACCATCCCCTAGGGGGCAGGGCTCAGGGGTAACTGGGTGGCTCACCGGATGGGAGGCGTCCCGCCCGCTCCGTACCGTCGAACCATCGACACGTTCGGCGACCCCGGAGGCGATCCCATGTCCGCCCGCACCCATACCCGGCACACGCACCCGGTGGACAGCGGCATGGACACCCGGCTGCCGTGGTGGGCCGTCGCCCTCCCGGCCGTGGCCTTCGCGGCGCTGCTGCTTCTGCTGACCGGACCCACCGACGCCCACGCCGACAGCGGTGGCTCAGGGCCGGTCTCGCAGGTCGTGGAGTTGGTGCGGCGGAGCCTCGGGGAGGCGGCACCGTGACCACCGTAGGCGGTGGAGATCAGTTGTGTCCGCCATATCGCGGGTGTGCTCACGTTTGACGAGGTCGTTCCAACACCCTGCGCCTCGTGCACCGATTCATGCGAAGCTGGGACGCATGAGCGTCGATGTGCCCCGCAGGATTGTCCTCCTTCGACACGCCAAGGCCGACTGGCCCCAGGTGGCCGACCATGAGCGCCCGCTCGCGGAGCGCGGCCGCAATGACGCCCCGATCGCCGGGCGCCGGATCGCGGAGGCCGGTCTCACCCCCGAACTCACCCTCTGCTCCACCGCACTGCGCACCCGTGAGACCTGGAAGCTGGTGGTCCACGAACTGCCGCAGCGCCCCAAGACCGTCTACGAGGAGCGGCTGTACGACGCCCCGGTCGGTCAGCTCATCGAGGTGATCAACGAGACTTCGGACGACATCACCGACCTGCTGGTCGTCGGCCACAACCCCGGGATGCACGGCCTCGCCGACGCGCTGGCGGGCGAGGCCGACGAGGACGCCAAGGAGCGCATGGACCGCGGTGCCTTCCCCACCTCCGCGTTCGCGGTCGTGACGTTCAGCGGCTCGTGGAAGTCGGTCGAGATCGGCTGCGGGCGGCTGACCAGCTTCTGGGCGCCCCACGAGTGAGCCGCCCGGGTCCTGCTCCCGGCTGATCCGCCGTGCGCGCTGATCCACCGGACGTGCTGATCCACCGTACGCGCTGATCCACCGGAGGTGCCGCCCCGGACGTGCCTTCCCGGGCATGATCCCGGAGCCCAACGCACCGGCCCCCGCTCCACCGTCGTCGTAGCCGTACGGGGGAGCGGGGGCCGGTGCGCGTTCCGGACCGGGCTCGTCAGTCCACGTGCGCGTCCGCCGCCTCGACCTCGTCGCGGGTCACGCCCAGCAGATACAGCACGGTGTCGAGGAACGGTACGTTCACGGCGGTGTGCGCGGCCTCCCGGACCACCGGCTTGGCGTTGAAGGCGACCCCCAGCCCCGCCGCGTTCAGCATGTCCAGGTCGTTCGCCCCGTCGCCGATCGCGACCGTCTGCACCAGCGGCACCCCCGCCTCGGCCGCGAACCGCCGCAGCAGCCGGGCCTTGCCCGCCCGGTCCACCACCTCGCCGATCACCCGGCCGGTCAGCTTGCCGTCCACGACCTCCAGGGTGTTGGCGGAGGCGAAGTCCAGGCCGAGACGCTCCTTGAGGTCGTCGGTGACCTGCGTAAAGCCACCGGAGACCACACCCACCTGATAGCCGAGCCGCTTCAGCGTGCGGATCAGCGTACGGGCGCCGGGGGTGAGCCGGACCTCGGCGCGTACCTTCTCCACCACGGACTCGTCGATCCCGGCCAGCAGCGCGACCCGCGCGTGCAGCGACTGCTCGAAGTCCAGCTCACCGCGCATCGCGCGGGACGTGACCTCGGCGACCTCGGCCTGACACCCGGCATGCGCGGCGAAGAGTTCGATCACCTCGTCCTGGATCAGGGTGGAGTCCACATCCATGACCACCAGCCGCTGGGCCCGGCGCTGCAGCCCCGACGCCACCACGGCCACATCGACGCCGATATCGGCGGCCTCGGTGGCGAGCGCGGTGCGCAGCGGTTCCGTCTCGGCGCCGGACACCTCGAACTCCACGGCCGTCACCGGATACTTCGCCAGCCGGAAGATCCGGTCGATGTTGCCGCCGGTGCCGGTGATCCGGGAGGCGATGGCGGCCGTCGACTCGGCGGTCAGCGGATTCCCCAGCACGGTGACATGCGACCGGCCCGTGCCACGCGGCCGGTTGTCGCCCCGGCCGGAGATGATCTCGGCCTGGAGCCGCATCGACTCCGCCCAGCTGTGCACGGTGGCCCGCAGATCGCCCTCCGCCCCGTCGGCCTTGGGCGCCGTGACCAGGACGCACAATACGATGCGGCCCCGGGTGACGACCTGCTCTATGTCGACTATGTGCACGCCATAGGCGGCCAGGGTGTCGCAGAGCCCGGCGGTGATACCGGGGCGGTCCTTGCCGAAGATCTTGACAAGGAGGGTGGGGACATCATCGTCTGGGACGGTGGTGACGGGGGGGATCCGCGATGCGCTCATGGTCTTCCCACCGTATCCGGCCCTGTCCGGGGTGCGCGCGGCAGCCCGCACCGTGGACGGCCACCCGAGGCGAACGTTCATGTCCCGGTCGCCGTGATGTCACCCCTCGCATGATCGGCGACCCCCCTCGCATGATCGGCGACCCCCCCTCGCGTGATCGGCGACACCCTCGCGTGGTCGGCGACGTCATGCGCCACGCCCGCCTTCCGGCCCCCGGGATCCGCCGGGTCCCTCGCCTCGCTCGCCCCCGCCCGGCCCGCCGTCCCCCTCCTGCCGCTGCCGCTCCCGCTCCCGCTGCCGCGGGAGCGCCACCGCCCGGCGCCCCGCCGTGCCCGTCGCCCATGCCGCCAGCGCCCCGGCGGCCCCTGCCGCCGTGCCCCAGCCCGCGCCCAGCGCGAGCGCGAGCGCCGCGTTCCCGTACAGCTCGATCCCCGCCCCGAAGGCGTCGAAGCCGAGCACGGACAGGCTCGCCCCCGCCGAGACCCGGGTCAGCCCCACCAGCAGCGGCAGCGCGAGCGCCGTCACCACGCCCAGCCGCAGCGCGCACCACCCCGCGAAGGCGAGCGGCCGAGAGGCACCCACGGGTGCCGGCCGGGCGCCGCCCACGGGTGCCGGCCGGGGGGTCCCCACGGGCGTACGGGCCGCGGTGAGCACCCCGGCGGCGAGCATCAGCAGCACACTCGCGACCACCAGCAGCCAGACCCGGCCGTCGAGCTCGGCCAGCCGCCCCACCGTGATCCGCTCCCCGCCCGGCCCGGCGAGCAGCTGGTCCACGGGGTCGGGCAGGACATGCCGCAGCGCACCGCTCGCCTTGCCGTACCAGGGGACGAACAGCCCCAGCGGTACCCCGATCCACACCCCGTTCGGCGCGCCGAGCAGCGCCGACCCGAGTACCAGCCCCGGATGGTCGTCCCCGATCGCCGCGTAGACCCCGGCCGCCAGGCCCGCGCCGACCGCGAGCACCAGCACCCCGCACAGCGCGGACACCGCCGGCCGGACGGTGCGGTGCAGCGCCCGCCCGCCGGGCGGCAGCGGGGTACGGCGCGAGGCCAGCAGCGCGAGCAGCAGGACGGCGACGACCCACACCAGGCCGCCCAGCAGTGAGCGGCCGGGTGGCACGGTGAAGCCGACGGACGCCTTCGCGCCGACGAGGTCGGACAGTCGTCGCGGCAGCAGCCCGCCGCCGATCTCCGCGATATCGCCCAACTGCTCGGGGAGTCGGCTCAGCAGATCGTGCTCGGCCTGTTCGGTGCCGAGGCCGCGGCGGACGAGCGTGGCACCGTCGATCGTGACCGTATCGTTGCCCACCCAGGTCAGCCCGGCGAGCAGCAGCAGGAAGAGCAGGACCACCAGGCCCGCCCGCGCGGCGAGTTCGGCCCGGCCGATCACCGCCCCCGCGCCCCGCAACGACCGTACGAACAGCCACCCCAGCAGCAGCGCGCCGACCAGGCTCACCCCGAGTGGCGCGATATCGATGGCGGCGTGGGCCTGGGCGCCCTCCAGCCCGAAGACGCCCACATCGCCGGACGGAGTGACGGAACCGCCGACCGCGAGCACCGTCGCCGCGGCGGCCATCGGCCCGAGCGCGCCCGCCCCGTCCGCGCCGATCAGATGCAGGCCGAGCGCGGCGATCCCGACCATGGCCAGGAACGCCCAGCTCACCGAGGCGATGGCGGCGAGCAGCGCGGGTCCCCAGGGCACTCGTACGCCGCCAGGCACTCGTACGCCGCCGCTCGCGCTCATACCGCCGACCCCCCGACCGTCGCGAGTTGCCCGGATAAACCATGATCCGCACTATCCGTCAGCGCTTACCACTTTCCGAGGGCCTTTCGGATGAGTCAATGACGCCCGAGATGTGGTCTTGTCAAAACCCGACTTCCGGTGAAGGGACTGAGCCTGAAATAGTTCCTCACGATGTTCGCCATCCCTAGACTCCCTGTGTCAGGGGGTAACTCGGGGGACAACTAGTGGGGCGCGGAGTGCCGGAACTCGTACTGGAATTGAACGGACAGACCTGGACACTTGATCCATCCAGGTCGTACAGCCTGGGGCGTGACCCGCAGGGCGACATGGTGCTGGACGACGCCAGGGTCTCCTGGCGACATGCCACGGTGCGCTGGGGTGGGCGCAGTTGGATCATTGAGGATCAGGGTTCCACCAACGGCACCTATGTGCAGGGCCAGAGAATCCAACAGGTGGAAATCGGCCCTGGTTCGGCCGTCCATCTCGGCAATGCCACTGATGGCCCCCGGCTCAGCGTCTCCGGCGGCGGTGCCCCCTCGATGGGTGCCGCGGGCGCGTACGGCCAGCAGGCGGCGATGGGCATGCCCCAGCAGGGTCAGCAGGCTCACCACGGCCAGCAGCCCCCCGCTCAGCAGCCACCGCAGCAGCCCGGCCCCGGCGGCTGGCCGCAGCAGGGCGGGCAGCCGCCCCAAGGACAGCCCCAGGCGCAGCCCCAAGGCTGGCCGCAGCCCCAGGCCCCGCACCAGCAGCAGCCGTTCATCCCGCAGCAGCAGGCGCCCCACCAGCAGGCCCCCCAGCCGCACCAGCAGCCGCAGCCCCAGGCCCCGCAGCCCCAGGCCCCGCAGGGCAACCTCGCGCAGAGTGGCCCCGGCGCCGGCCCCTCCGGCCCGGCCGGCACCGCGACCGCCCAGGGCGACCGCAGCCCGACCACCTTCCACCAGCTGGCCGCGGGCCGGGTGATGCGCATCGGTCGTGCGCTGGAGAACGACCTGGTCGTCTCCGATCTGCAGGTCTCGCGCCACCACGCCGAGTTCCGGGCGCTGCCCGACGGCCGCTTCGAGATACGTGACCTCGGCAGCCACAACGGCACCTATGTCAACGGTCAGCCGGTCCGGCAGCAGATCATCGGCCCCACCGACACCGTCGGTGTCGGTCACTCCACCTTCCGGCTGGTCGGCGACCGCCTCGAGGAGTTCGTCGACACCGGTGAGGTCTCCTTCTCGGCCCGCCATCTGACGGTGACGGTCGACGGCGGCAAGCAGATCCTCAAGGACGTCTCCTTCGGCGTCCCGGAGAAGTCCCTCGTCGCGGTCATCGGCCCGTCCGGCTCCGGCAAGTCCACGCTGCTGAAGGCGCTCACCGGCTACCGCCCGGCCAACCAGGGCGATGTCCTCTACGACAACCGGAACCTCTACAAGCAGTTCGCCGAGCTGCGTCAGCGCATCGGTCTGGTGCCCCAGGACGACATCCTCCACAAGGAGCTGACCGTCCAGAAGGCCCTGCGCTACGCCGCCAAGCTCCGCTTCCCCGGTGACACCGCCGAGGCCGAGCGCGAGGCCCGGATCGACGAGGTGCTGCGCGAGCTCAAGCTGGACATCCACCGGGAGAAGAAGGTCACCGCCCTCTCCGGCGGTCAGCGCAAGCGGGTCTCGGTCGCGCTGGAGCTGCTCACCAAGCCGTCGCTGATCTTCCTGGACGAGCCGACCTCCGGTCTCGACCCGGGCATGGACCGCGATGTCATGCAGTTGCTGCGCGGTCTCGCCGACGACGGCCGCACGGTGCTGGTGGTCACCCACTCGGTGGCCGAGCTGGCGCTGTGCGACAAGCTCCTGGTGATGGCGCCGGGCGGTTCGGTGGCCTACTTCGGCCCGCCGGACGAGGCGCTCAACTTCTTCGGCTACGACACCTGGGCGGATGTCTTCTCGGCGTTCGAGAACTACCGCGACTACGACTGGGCGGGCCGCTGGCGCGGTTCGCAGCACTACCAGATGTACGCGGCGGACCTCGACTCCGTGGCCCCGCAGTCGGTGAACGTCCAGGCGCCGCCGGCCCGGATGCAGAAGTCGCAGAGCTGGGGTTCGCAGCTCTGGACGCTGATCCGCCGCTATCTGTCGGTGATCGGCTCCGACAAGGGCTTCATGGGGCTGATGGTGATCCTGCCCGCCGTGCTGGGGGCGGTGAGCGTCGTCATCCCGGCGAAGTTCGGCCTCCAGATGGCCCCGAAGGGCAGCTTCAACCAGGCCGCCGGGACGGTGTTGCTGATCCTCGTGGTCGGCATGTGCTTCACCGGCGCGGCCAACTCCGTTCGAGAACTGATCAAGGAACGGGTCATCTACGAACGGGAACGGGCGGTCGGCCTGTCCCGCTCCGCGTATCTGATGTCCAAGGTGATCGTGCTCGGCGTGATCACCGCCTGTCAGGGCGTCATCATCTCCGCCATCGGTCTCTCGACGCGCAAGCTGCCGGAAGAGGGTCTGCTGATGCCGCCGGCCGCCGAGCTCTGCCTGGCCGTCATCGCGATCGGCTTCACCTCGATGATGGTGGGCCTGGTCATCTCGTCCCTGGTGAAGACCGCCGAGAAGACCATGCCGCTGCTGGTCATGTTCGCGATCGTCCAGGTGGTCTTCACCGGTGTGCTGTTCAAGATCTTCGGATCGCCGGGCGTGGAGCAGTTCGCCTGGCTGATGCCGTCCCGCTGGGCGGTCGGTGCGGCCGGTGCCACGCTGGACCTCGGCCCGGGCGTCGGTCACATGATGGCGCCGTGGGACAGCAAGAAGCCCCTGGACACCGACCCGCTGTGGGAGCACACCACCACCCAGTGGGGCATCGACATGGTCGCGCTGATCGTCCTGGGCGTCGTGTGCGGCATCGTGGTCGCACGGCTGCTGCGCCGCCATGAGCCGGAGGTCATGCGCAAGTAGCGCCACGAAGAGCATGGTCACGGAAACCTGAGAAAGCACGGTCACGGAAAAGGGCGACGGCACCCCTCGCACACAGGGGGTGCCGTCGCCCTTTGGCGTCGCGTCGCAACGCCGGGTTCATGACGGGCCCTTCGGGCTCAGTAGGGGCCGTTCACGTTGTCCATCGAGCCGTACCGCGCGGCGGCGTAGTTGCAGGCGGCGGTGATGTTCGCGACCGGGTCGTACGGGTCCCAGGAGGTGCCGTCCACGTGGTAGGTCTGGAAGGTCGGGGCTATCACCTGGAGCAGGCCCTTGGAGGGCACGCCGTTCCGGGCGTTGATGTCCCAGTTGTTGATGGCGCGCGGGTCGCCGCCGGACTCCCGGATGATGTTGCGGTGGATGCCCTGGTAGGAACCGGGGATGCCCTTCTGCTTCATGATGTCCAGGGACTCCCGGATCCAGCCGTCGAGGTTGTCCGGGTAGGTCTTCTTCTGGGCGGCGACCGTCTCGATACGCGTGGCGGAGCGGCTCGCGGCCTGCTTGGTGTCGCGTTCCTTGGCGGCCTTGGCCTCGGCGGCCTTCTTCGCGGCGGCCTCGTCAGCCGCCTTCTTGGCGGCGGCCTCCGCCGCGGCCTTCTTGGCGGCGGCCTTCTTCGCGGCCTCTTCCTTGGCCTGCTTGGCGGCGAGGGCGGACTGCTTCGTCAGGACCTCGTGGTGGGCCTGGGCGTCGGCCTGCTGAGAGGTGAGGGCGACCGGCTTGTTCGGCAGGTCCTGGGCCGTGGTCTTGGCACCGGCGTCCCCACCGGGGACGACCGCGAAGGCTATGGCGGCCGCACCGGCGGCGGCGATTCCGGCAGCGGAGTACTTGTGCGTCTTGGTGAGACGGTTGTAACCGGGGATGTTGGGCAGGGGCATGGCGGAGTAGACCTCTTCCAATCGCTTGAGTCGCAGGCCAAATCGGCGCGCAGAGCGCCGTTCCTGGATCTACGGCGCCGTGCGACTGGGGGAAATTCTTAGCTGCCGCAAAAAGTTGTCGCAAAGGCGTGACATACGATGCTGCTTAGTGGATAAGTAGGCAGCCCATGCCCATGTGGACGGCCGTCATCCCCGCTCAATCGCCTATGAAACGTCCACTAAGCACGTTCGTACGTGATTTAGGTCGTGTGTCCGGGCTCACATCGCGGAGCTTCTCATATTGCGCGCTGTGCCCACGCAAATGCTCAGGGTGTTTGTTTTTTCCACCCCTGCAACAGCCCCTTTGGGGGTCTCGTGTGCGCCGTTCGACCTAGGGCTCAGGTCTTATCAGGTGGCCGCCGACCGGCCGATATGCCCACCGGATGGCGGTGGGTACGGTAATGCCCATGACGAAAGGACGGGGCGGCGGAGCCGAGGCCGGGCTGAGCCGGGTGAGCGCGGCGCTGCTCGCCATGAGCCGGCATCTGGAAGTCCGTGATGTCCTAAAGACCATCGTTGTGTCCGCCCGTGAGCTGCTCGATGCGGAGTATGCCGCTCTGGGGGTTCCGGATGATCACGGGGGTTTCGCCCAGTTCGTAGTAGATGGGGTGAGCGAGGAGCAGTGGAAGGCCATCGGGCCGCTGCCCCGGCAGCACGGCATTCTCGCCGCGATGCTCAGGGACGCCACTCCGCAGCGACTCGCCGATGTGCGACTAGATGCCCGTTTTGAGGGATGGCCATCAGCTCATCCCGTTATGTCGGATTTCTTGGGACTTCCCATTGCCGACGGCGATGAAGTTCTCGGCGCGGTATTCCTCGCCAACAAGCGATGTCCCAAGCCCGAGGGCGGCTGCGGTTTCACCGCCGAGGACGAGGAGCTGCTGTCCATCCTGGCCCAGCACGCCGCCATCGCCCTGACCAACGCCCGGCTCCACGAGCGCAGCCGCGAGCTCACCATCGCCGGGGAGCGGGCCAGGCTCGCCCACGAGCTGCACGACGCGGTCTCCCAGAAGCTCTTCTCGCTGCGGCTGACCGCCCAGGCGGCCACGGCCCTGGTGGACCGCGACCCCGGCCGCGCCAAGGACGAGCTCCAGCAGATCACGCTGCTCGCCGCCGAGGCCGCCGACGAGCTGCGCTCCGCCGTCGTGGAGCTGCGTCCCGCCGCCCTCGACGAGGACGGCCTCGTGGCGACTCTCAGGACCCAGGTGCAGGTGCTCGACCGGGCCCACTCCGCCCGTGTCACCTTCGCCTGCCACGGCGTACGGGCGCTGCCCGCCGCCCAGGAGGAGGCCGTGCTGCGGGTGGCCCAGGAGGCCCTCCACAACGCGCTGCGCCACGCCGACGCGCTGCAGGTGGACGTCACCCTCGCCCGGCACGGCCAGGGCGCCCGGCTCCGCGTCGCCGACGACGGCAGGGGATTCGACCCCTCGGCCGTCCGGCGCGCCGGACGCCACCTCGGGCTGGTGTCGATGCGGTACCGGGCCGGCGGCGTCGGCGGCGGTCTGACGGTGGAGTCGGCGCCCGGCAAGGGCACCGTGATCGAGATGGAGGTGCCCGGTGGCTGACCCGGGACGGATTCGGGTGCTGCTCGTCGACGACCACCAGGTGGTGCGGCGCGGCCTGCGGACCTTCCTCCAGGTCCAGGACGACATCGAGGTGGTCGGGGAGGCGTCGGACGGCGAGGAGGGCGTCGCCCGCGCCGAGGAACTGCGCCCCGACGTCGTCCTCATGGACGTGAAGATGCCCGGCCTGGACGGGATCGAGGCGCTGCGCGTCCTGCGCGACCTCGACAACCCCGCCCGGGTGCTGGTGGTGACGAGCTTCACCGAGAAGCGCACCGTGGTCCCCGCCCTGCGCGCGGGCGCCGCGGGCTATGTCTACAAGGACGTGGACCCCGAGGCGCTGGCCCGCGCCATCCGGTCCGTCCACTCCGGGCATGTGCTGCTCCAGTCCGAGGTGGCCCTCGCGCTGCTCTCCCAGGAGGACGGCGGCGGCCAGGGTCGCGGCGGGTCGCTCACCGAGCGCGAACGCGAGGTGCTGGCGCTGATAGCGGAGGGCCGGTCCAACCGGGAGATCGCCCGCGCGCTGGTGCTATCCGAAAAGACGGTAAAGACCCATGTGTCCAACATTCTTATGAAATTGGATCTCGCCGATCGCACCCAGGCCGCCCTATGGGCGGTACGGCACGGGATCGGAGGATGAACAGCGTTTCTCCGTGAAATCACACCAACGTGTGGCGATCACTCGAACAGCGCAACTCGCCATCGGTCGGGCCGTTCTTCACGGCGTACCGCGGCGGACCGCCGCGGTGATGCGCTGATTGAAGGGTCTTGAGAAGTGAAGAACATCAAGAGGTTCGCTGCCCTCACGATCGTGGCCGGCGGACTCGCCGTCGCCGGTGCCGGTGTCGCCTCCGCCCAGGGCCCCCAGGCCGACGGTGGGGCGATGACGTCCCCGGGTGCCGTTTCCGGCAACAACATTCAGGCGCCCATCCACGTGCCCGTGAACGCTTGCAGCAACACCATCTCGGTCATCGGGGCCATGAACCCGGCGTTCGGCGTCCCCTGCGGCCGCTGACCCGCTCTCCGGCGGATATCCCGACGCACCACCGGCCGGCCCCGGAGGCACCCGCCTCCGGGGCCGGCCCCATGTCGGCCTCCGAGTCCCCTGTCGGCCTCCGAGTCCCCTGTCGGTCTCCGGGCCCCATGTCGGCCTCGGAGCCCCTTGCCGGCCCGAGAGGGCAGGGCCCGCGGTGGTCAGAGACCGCCCCGCTCCCGCTCCTCCACATACGCGTTGTACGCCGCCACCTGGGCCCGCCGCGAGGTGCGCTCCACCGGCCGCAGCGCCTCGGCCCGCGCCGTGATCTCCGACGCGCTCACCGCCCCGCCGTGCTCCCGGCCGTCCCCGCCCGCCGTATACGCGATGTCCACCAGCGCACCCACCCGCTGCGCCAGCTCCAGCACCCGTATGGCCCGCGGCGGATAGCCCGGGGCCAGCACCTCGCGACCCCGCTCGGCCCGCGCCCGATACGCCTCCAGGGCCGCCTCGGCCACCGGGCCCGCCCCGGCCACGTTCAGCCGCGAGAGCACCTCCGTGGCCTCCCGCAGCGCCTCCGCCAGCTCCCGCTCGGCCTCGCTCAGCGACGGCACATCGGCCGGCGGAGCCTCCCGCACGGCCTGGCACCGCCACACCACCTCGATGTGCTGATCGCCCTCGGGCCCGGCCGCCGACACCTCGGGCACCAGGCCGAGCGCCGCCCCGGTGGCGATCACCGCCTCGCCCGCGTCGAGCGCGTGGGCGTTGAACTCCGGCGGGCCGCTCAGCCCCAGGGGATGCCCCGCTATGGGCAGCGCCACCCGCAGCCCCTTGGCCCCGAGCGCCCGCAGCCGCCCCAGCGCCAAGGTGAGCCCCACCTGCCCGGACTCTCCCGGCAGCCCGGCCACCCGGTGCGACGCGTCCTCATCCGCGATGCGGTGCGCCGCCTCATCGGGGGAGACAAGTCCGGCAAGAAGGGCATTTCCCCAAGCCGCGAGGCGCCCTGAACGTGGTTCATCGAGCATGGCACCAGCCTAGGGACTGCCACCGACACCGTGTGGCGTAGGTTTTCCTTCAGGGGGCTGCGCCCACAGGCGCACGCACGACTCGAGACTGCAATGGGAGACAACGCGCTCATGAGCGAGGTTCTGGAGCTGCTGGACGTATCGGTGGTCCGCGATGGGCGGGCTCTGGTGGACGAGGTCTCCTGGTCGATCAAGGAAGGGGAGCGCTGGGTCATCCTCGGGCCCAACGGCGCCGGCAAGACCACCCTCCTCAACCTCGCCTCCAGCTATCTCTTCCCGAGCGCCGGAACCGCCCGGATCCTCGGCGAGCGGCTCGGCGGCGTCGACGTCTTCGAGCTGCGCCCGCGCGTCGGCATGGCGGGCATCGCCATGGCCGAGAAGCTGCCCCGCAGCCAGACCGTCCTGCAGACCGTCCTCACCGCCGCGTACGGCATGACGGCCCACTGGCAGGAGGACTACGACACGGTCGACGAGACCCGCGCCCGCGCTTTCCTCGACCGCCTCGGCATGACCGAGTACCTCGACCGGAAGTTCGGCACCCTCTCCGAGGGCGAGCGCAAGCGCACCCTCATCGCCCGCGCCATGATGACCGACCCCGAGCTGCTGCTCCTCGACGAGCCCGCGGCCGGACTCGACCTCGGTGGCCGCGAGGACCTCGTCCGCCGCCTCGGACGGCTCGCCCGCGACCCGCTCGCCCCGTCGATGATCATGGTGACACATCATGTCGAGGAAATCCCCCCCGGCTTCACCCATGTTCTGATGATCCGCCAGGGGAGGGTGCTGACCGCGGGCCCGGTCGAGACCGAACTGACCTCCCGCAACCTCTCCCGCTGCTTCGGACTCCCGCTGGTCGTCGAGCGCAACGGCGACCGCTGGACCGCCCAGGGCCTGCCGCTGAGCTGATGTCCGCCCTCTGCGCCCACCGTGCCACCGGCAGGTGATCCGCGCACTGTCCCCGGCGACTTGGGACAACTACCATGACCATGTGGATCCATGGGTGTGGTGGCTGATCGCCGCCGTAGGACTGGGCATCCCGCTCGTGCTGACCGCGATGCCCGAATTCGGGATGGTCGCGGTCGGCGCGGTGGCCGGTGCCATCACCGACGCGCTCGGCGGCGGCGTCGTGCTCCAAGTCGTCGTCTTCTGCGCCGTCTCCGTGGCATTGGTCGCCGTCGTACGCCCGATGGCGGTCCGCAGCCGCCGTCAGCAGCCCGAGCTGCGCAGCGGCATCGAGGCGCTGAAAGGCCGCCAGGCCGTCGTCCTCGAGCGCGTCGACGACGGCGGAGGCGGCCGGATCAAGCTCGCGGGCGAGGTGTGGTCCGCCCGCTCCCTCGACCCCGACCAGGCTTACGAACCAGGACAGCAGGTCGACGTAGTGGAGATCGACGGTGCGACTGCCGTCGTCATGTAGACGCCGTACCGGGAGTGTCCTACCAAGAGTTGAGGGCGCCCCGGTTGAGCTGCGGAGTCGACCATGGATCTGACAGACTCCACCCTCGGGAACCGCCAGACTTGATCATCCCAACCATCCGAATCGCCGCATGAAGGGCACGGGGAGCCGCAGTGGAACCGATCATCATCGTCCTGATCATCCTCGTGGTGCTGGTCTTCATCGCACTGATCAAGACGATCCAGGTCATCCCGCAGGCCAGTGCCGCCATCGTGGAGCGCTTCGGACGCTACACACGCACCCTCAACGCGGGCCTGAACATCGTCGTCCCGTTCATCGACTCGATCCGCAACCGCGTCGACCTCCGTGAACAGGTCGTGCCCTTCCCCCCGCAGCCGGTGATCACCCAGGACAACCTGGTGGTGAACATCGACACCGTCATCTACTACCAGGTGACCGACGCCCGCGCCGCCACCTACGAAGTGGCCAGCTACATCCAGGCGATCGAGCAGCTGACCGTCACCACCCTGCGGAACATCATCGGTGGCATGGACCTCGAGCGCACCCTGACCTCCCGCGAGGAGATCAACGCGGCGCTGCGCGGCGTCCTCGACGAGGCCACCGGCAAGTGGGGCATCCGCGTCAACCGCGTGGAGCTCAAGGCCATCGAGCCGCCCACCTCCATCCAGGACTCGATGGAGAAGCAGATGCGCGCCGACCGTGACAAGCGCGCCGCGATCCTCCAGGCCGAAGGTGTCCGGCAGTCCGAGATCCTGCGCGCCGAGGGTGAGAAGCAGTCCGCGATCCTGCGGGCCGAGGGTGAGTCCAAGGCCGCCGCGCTGCGCGCCGAGGGCGAGGCCCAGGCCATCCGTACGGTCTTCGAGTCCATCCACGCCGGAGACCCGGACCAGAAGCTGCTCTCGTACCAGTACCTCCAGATGCTGCCGAAGATCGCCGAGGGCGACGCCAACAAGCTCTGGATCGTGCCCAGCGAGATCGGCGACGCCCTCAAGGGCCTCGGCGGGGCCATGGGCAACTTCGGCCCGTTGACCGGCGGCGGAAACGGCGGCGGCACCCCCAGTGGCACCGGTAAGGAGCCCGCCCCGCGCCGCGAACAGCCCACGATCGACTGAACGCACGGCGGCGGGACGGGCCCTCGGCACCCTCTGCCAGGGGATGAGACTCAGGCCGACAGCGCCAGCCACTCCGGCAGACCGTCCCGCTCCGCCGCCCCCAGCGCCAGCAGCAGCGCATCCGAAGGCGTCGGCTCGAACGGCGCCTTGAGCAGCCGCATCCCCGCCTGCTCCGGAGTCCGGTCCGCCTTACGGTGGTTGTCCTCGGCGCACGAGGCCACCGTATTCAGCCAGGTGTCCCCGCCCCCGCGCGACCGCGGCACCACATGGTCCACGGTCGTCGCCCGGCGGCCGCAGTACGCGCACCGGTGCTGGTCCCGGACCAGCACCCCGCGCCGCGACCATGGGGCACGTCTTCGGAACGGCACCCGTACGTAACGGCAGAGCCTGATCACCCGCGGCAGCGGCAGATCGACATCCGCGGCCCGCACCCGCAGCCCGGGGTGGGCGTGTTCGACGACGGCCTTGTCCTGGAGGACCAGCACCACGGCGCGCCGCAGCGTGACCGTCGCCAGCGGCTCGAAGCTCGCGTTCAGAACCAGCGTCTCGCGCATCCCGACCACCCCCGCATCCCGGTGTCCCGGCCCCGCGCCGGAGATCGGCGGGACCGGGATCAACTCTGGCCGGGAGCCTGGCCGAGAACAACGCAATTTCGCCGCGTCAGCCCGCGGCCGGCACCTCGTACTCCCCGATCAACTGGGCCCGCCCCAGCGTGTGGAACCGCAGATTGAAGCCGACCACCGCGGGTGAGGCGTCCGCGTCCGGGCCCAGCTTCTCGGCGTCCACCGCGTACACGGTGAACACATAGCGGTGCGGACCGTCCCCGGGCGGCGGCGCGGCCCCACCGAAGTCACGGGTCCCGTAGTCGTTGCGCGCATGTACGGCACCCTCGGGCAGGCCCGTGAAGCCGCCGCTGCCCGCACCCGCCGGAAGCTCGGTGACCGTGGCCGGGATGTCGAACACCACCCAGTGCCAGAACCCGCTGCCCGTCGGCGCGTCCGGGTCGAAGCAGGTGACGGCGAAGCTCTTCGTTCCCTCGGGGGAACCCTCCCAGCGCAGCTGCGGAGAGGTGTTCCCCTCCGCGTGCACCTGGGCGGACTTGAGCGTGCCGCCCGGTGTCACATCGTCGCTCACCACCGTGAACGACGGCACCGGCGGATGGAAGTCGTGGGGGAGCGGGGCCCGGTTCTGCTCGGACACGTCGAGAACCTCCTCGAAGTCGCAGTGGATCATCTCCGCGGCCAGCCTAACGAGACCGGTACCCGGCGGGCTGGCACCATGGCGCCCATGACCGGCCCCACCCTCGCCCTCCACCTGCGCCTCGACGGCGTGACGGACAAGGACGGCTTCCTCGCCCGCTGCGCCCGGGACCTGCGCTTCCCCGACTGGTATGGGCGGAATTGGGATGCCCTCGCCGACTGCGTCACCGATCTGTCCTGGTGGACCGAGGGCGGCGAGCCCAGCGGCTGTCTGCTGGACATCCAGGGCTGGTCGGCCTTCCGCGACGCGGACCCCGACGCCGCCGCGATCGCGGCCGACATCCTGGCCGACGCGGAGGCGTACTGGGCGGCGCGGGGACGGCCCCTGGTGGTGCGGTACGACGACGGCCCCTGAGAGTCACACGAACGCGGGGCGTGCGCCGAGCCGACCTCGGCGCACGCCCCGCCTGGAAGTCCGGTCGCGGACGTCCGGTCCGTGAAGGTACGGTCCGGGGAGGGGAACCTCAGAACCAGTTGCGCTTGCCGCCGACCTGGGCGAGCCACTGGTTCAGGTAGGCGGCCCAGTCGGTGTCCTGGAAGGTGGCCAGGTTCATCGTGAACGACCGGTAGGTGTCACTGCCCTCGGAGAACAGCCCCGGCTTCTTGTCCATCTCCAGCACGACGTCCATCTCGCGGTCGTCCGCGACGAAGGACAACTCCACCTGATTCAGGCCCCGGTACTGCTCCGGCGAGTAGAACTCGATCTCCTGGTAGAAGGGCAGCCGCTGGCGGGTCCCACGGATGTGCCCGCGCTCCAGGTCGGCGCTCTTGAACCGGAAGCCGAGGGCGCCGAAGGCGTCCAGGATCGCCTGCTGGGCGGGGAGCGGATGCACATTGACCGGGTCCAGGTCGCCCGAGTCCACCGCGCGGGCGATCGCCAGCTCGGTGGTCACGCCCACGTTCATACCGGACAGATGGCGGCCCATGAACATGGTGACCGGGGTCTCCCACGGAATCTCCAGGCCGAACTGCACCGCGTGCACCGCGCCCGGCTGCACCTCGAACGCGCCGCCCAGCTGCTGCCGGGTGAACTCCACGTCCTGCTTGTACTCCTGGTCGTTGCCCTCAACCTCGACCCGCGCCTGGAGGCCGACCGAGAGCCCCTCGATCTGCTGCGCGACCGAGCCGCCCTGGATCCGGACCTCGCCCTGCACAACGCCGCCCGGGACGACGTTCTCCTCGGTCAACACCGTCTCCACCGAAGCGCCACCGGCACCCAAACTCGCGAGCAGCTTCTTGAAGCCCATGTTCTCCCTCTCAAGGACGCGACTGCGTCTTGACTCGATCGCATTCGATCACTGTTGACACCTAGAAACGCGAAACAGCCGTGGGCGGTTCCGCGGCTCATACCCTTCCAGCGGACCGGTGCCGCCTCCAACCACCGGTTCATATCTGTTCCACTACGCTCGGGGCGCGTGACAGCAGGACCTGACCGCACCCCCCTCGACCGTGCCTTCTTCGACCGGCCCGTCCTCGAGGTCGCGCCCGACCTCCTGGGCCGCGTCCTGGTCCGGCGTACCCCGGACGGACCGATCGAATTGCGCCTGACCGAGGTCGAGGCGTACGCGGGCCCGGCGGACCCCGGCTCGCACGCCTACCGTGGCCGCACCGAGCGCAACGCCGTGATGTTCGGCCCCCCGGGTCATGCGTATGTCTACTTCACCTATGGCATGTGGCACTGCCTCAACCTGGTCTGCGGACCGGAGGGCCACGCCAGCGGGGTACTGCTGCGCGCGGGCGAGGTGCTGCACGGCCATGAGTGGGCGCATCAGCGCCGGCCGAAGGCGCGCAACGACCATGAGCTGGCCAAGGGCCCGGCCCGGCTGGCCACCGCCCTGGGCGTGGACCGCAGGCTGGACGGCAGCGATGTGTGCGGGAGCGCCGATGCCCCGCTCGCCCTACTCACCGGCCACCCCGCCCGGCCCGAGCAGGTGCTCAGCGGCCCGCGCACCGGAGTGGGCGGCGAGGGCGCAACCCACCCCTGGCGCTTCTGGATCGACGGCGACCCCTCGGTGAGCCCCTACCGGGCCCACACCCCGCGTCGCCGGAATTCGACACGCCGTCAGGTCGGAACTTGACTCCGCTGGACGGGGCGCCTAACGTAGCCCGAGCCGCTTGAGACGGGCAGCGCTGTCGTCACGATCCCAGGATCGGGTCACCGCGGCCCCGGAGCGGCCAACCACTACAACGAATCCCGAACAGGGTCCTATTTCGCTGCGCGAAATCAAGGCCCGGAGCCCCGATTAGGAGTTCGGAGGGGAATT